>NZ_JAGJEI010000001.1 GCF_018100985.1 Pseudoalteromonas sp. MMG007
TAGAGCCTGCTCCAGTAGAGCCTGCTCCAGTAGAGCCAACACCAGTAGAGCCAACGCCTGTAACAGGGACTACTTATTATACAAGTGCGGATGATCTTAATGATACGTTAGCAGAGGCTGCAGGAGGTGATGAAATTATCATTACAAACAGTGGTGAAATTTCAATTAAAAATATTAGTTTCGATAGTCCAGTTTTAATTCGTGCAGAATCCATTGGAGCCCTTAAATTAGAAAATGCGACTATTAATAATTCAAATAATATTACGCTACAAGGGTTCCTTTTTGGCCCATCAAATGATGTAAGTACCTTAGTTAAAATTGAAAATTCGACCAATATTAAAATCTTACGTAATTACTTTGACCACTTAGATGTAACAGAAGGGCAAAGTTCTTTAGTGATCACCCAGTCAAGTCAATATATAGAGATTGGCTACAATGAATTCCATGATAAAAATATCAGCGTTGTTGATGGTGAAAAAAACACTGGTAGCTACATTAAGCTACAGTATGACGATGGACAAATGACAAAGAATGCACATATCCATCATAACTATTTTAACAACATTGCTCCTTATCTTATCGATGGTGTTCCAGCGGGTGATTCAGATCGTGAAGCAATAGTAATGGGGATCTCTTCATCTCAGGATATTGTGACAAATAACGTGGTTGAATATAACTTGTTTGAAAACTGTGATGGTGAAAATGAAATTTTAACCATTAAAACGTCAGAAAATACGTTTCGTTATAATACCTTTAAAAACTCTATGGGATCATTATCACTGCGTCTAGGACATAGTAATGAAGTATACGGAAACTATTTTTACGGAACTGGTGCAAGCGATACTATAAGTGATGATAACTATCAAACGGGTGGTATTCGTGTCTATGGTGCAGGCCATAGTATTTATGATAACTACATGGAAGGTTTATCTGGTACAAGCTGGAGACTACCTCTATTAGTTGATAATGGTGATACATCTGACAGTTCAAATGGTGATAACCACCAAACCCCTACTGATGTCACTATTACTAACAATACAATTGTGAATAGTATTGGTGGTGGTATTTATATTGGCCGTGAAGACAGCAAGTATAAAAATAAACCAACGGATATCTCGATTATTGGCAATGTTGTAATTGGTAGCGAAGGATTACTGTTCAATAATAGTGCTGCTAGCGATACAAATATTTTTTCTAATAATACTGCCTATGCAACAGGGTCTGCCGTGGTAAATGGAGGCACTATATTAACGAGTGCTCAATTGAAAGTATTAACGACTTCGCCTTCAGTGTCTGTTCCAACGCCATTAACACCAAATGATGTTGGCACAAAAGCACAATAACAGTTAGCGTGTAACGCACGATTTATACTGCGCTTTAATTAAGCCGATTGCCTTTGCAAGTAATCGGCTTTTTTAGTGAAAAATATATATTAAAAGCTATCATTTTATAAAATCTCCTATGTGATTACGCTTGGCTGTTTAACTCGCTAACGAAGCGAATTAAAAGGTAAGCATACGAATATAATAAATAGCACTGTGTGTGCTCCAATATATATTGGGGGGAGCGAAAGTATTTTGTTACGGTAATTAGTTCTTCGAATACGCTTAATACCAATTCGCTTAATTAAGAGATCTATTTTAGGTGAGAAAATCGTGTCGATAATAAGGCAAAAACTTCGTTACTTAGTTGTTATTACTAATTGCTCTTGCATTGCACTACCACCTACATCCATGCATCCGTATATCAGAAGCTTTTAATTCTGTTCACGTTATATTGAACCCCCAAAATTGGTTAAGTAACCCGAACTGTGGATAGTAAATCTATCTTGAGCCGCTACTTTCAGCGCTAACCGCATTATAGGCCAGCTATTGACGGGTAAATTCGCTTCGTTCTCATTAAAAATCTCTGGCTAGAAAAAATAAATTTAAATATCACATTAATTCAACGTATTAACAAGTTTTTTAAGCAGAGTTCAGGTTAAGTCTTATTGCGAATTGGCATAAATTGCAACACATAGAATTGAAGGCTGCTAAAAAGCAAAAACCCAGCAAAAGCTGGGTTTTTATATAAGCAAGGTGCTTAAGCGGTGATGTTTATCACATCATTCCGCCCATGCCACCCATTCCGCCCATGCCACCCATATCAGGGGCACCAGCTGCTTCTTCTTTAGGAATTTCAGCTACCATTGCTTCAGTTGTGATCATCAGACCCGCAATCGAACCTGCAAATTGTAGTGCAGAGCGCGTTACTTTAGTTGGATCTAGGATACCCATCTCAAGCATGTCGCTGTATTCACCAGAAGCGGCATTGTAACCGTAGTTACCTTCACCGCCTTTAACTGCGTTGATTACAACAGACGCTTCGTCACCTGCGTTAGTTACGATTTGGCGAAGTGGTGCTTCCATCGCACGAAGTGCAACTTTAATACCGTGGTTTTGATCTTCGTTATCACCAAGTAGTTCTACAAGCTTACTTGCAGCACGTACTAATGCAACACCGCCACCAGGTACTACGCCTTCTTCAACCGCTGCGCGAGTTGCATGTAATGCATCTTCAACACGGTCTTTTTTCTCTTTCATTTCAATTTCAGTTGCTGCGCCTACTTTGATTACTGCAACACCGCCGGCAAGTTTAGCCATACGCTCTTGTAGTTTTTCTTTATCGTAGTCAGACGTTGCTTCTTCAATTTGCGCTTTAATTTGTGCAACACGGCCGTTAATGCCGTCTTCTTCACCTGCGCCATCAATGATAGTTGTATCATCTTTAGTGATAACTACGCGTTTAGCAGTACCTAAATCTTCGATTGTAGCTTTTTCAAGTTCAAGACCAATCTCTTCAGAAATAACGGTACCGCCAGTTAATACTGCGATGTCTTGTAGCATTGCTTTACGACGATCGCCAAAACCAGGCGCTTTAACTGCTGATACTTTAACAATACCACGCATGTTATTCACAACTAGTGTAGCTAGCGCTTCACCTTCAAGGTCCTCAGCAATAATGAGTAGTGGCTTGCTTGCTTTAGCAACTGCTTCTAATGTAGGTAGTAACTCACGAATGTTAGATACTTTTTTGTCTACAAGTAGAATGAACGGGTTGTCTAATTCAACGGCGCCTTTTTCAGCGTTGTTGATAAAGTAAGGCGATAGGTAACCACGGTCAAACTGCATGCCTTCAACAACATCTAGTTCGTTTTCAAGTGATTGACCTTCTTCAACAGTGATAACACCTGTATTACGGCCTACTTTTTCCATTGCATCTGCAATGATTTCACCAATTTCTTTATCAGAGTTTGCTGAAATAGTACCTACCTGTGCAATTGCTTTAGTATCTGCACAAGGAACTGAAAGTTCTTTAAGCTCAGCAACAGCTGCGATAATTGCTTTATCAATACCGCGCTTAAGATCCATTGGGTTCATACCCGCTGCAACTGCTTTAAGGCCTTCATTAACAATAGACTGTGCAAGTACTGTTGCGGTAGTTGTACCATCGCCCGCTGCATCATTTGCTTTAGATGCAACTTCTTTCACCATTTGTGCACCCATGTTTTCAAACTTGTCTTCAAGTTCGATCTCTTTTGCTACAGATACACCATCTTTAGTGATTACTGGTGAGCCAAATGATTTGTCTAGTACAACGTTACGGCCTTTAGGACCTAATGTAACTTTAACTGCGTTTGCTAGGATGTTTACGCCAGTTAGCATTTTAGCGCGTGCGTCACCTGCAAAAAGTACTTCTTTTGCTGCCATGTTTAAATTCCTCTAAATTCTTAAATGTTTGTTAAACGAAAAGTAGGGTTAGCCTACAATGCCTAAAATGTTGTCTTCACGCATGATCAGGTACTCTTGACCTTCGATCTTTTCAGTTTTTTCAACATATGAGCCAAATAACACTGTGTCACCGGCTTTTACTTCTAAAGCTCTAACGTCACCGTTTTCTAGAACGCGACCATTACCAACGGCAATAACTTCTCCGCGAGTTGATTTTTCAGCTGCAGAGCCAGTTAATACAATACCGCCAGCAGACTTGGTTTCTTCTTCTAGACGCTTAACGATTACGCGATCTTGTAAAGGACGAATGTTCATTTTTTAGTTCTCCTAACAGTTTCTGAACAGTACAGAAAAAAGCTTTTCTAATTTGCAATCATTAATGGGGGTGGAGTAAAAAATTCCAAGAGAAAAAACGATAAATTTTTAATCTTTTCTTTCATATTCTCCATCAATAGTTGTTGGTTGTTCCATTTGTGGCTGTTCTTGCTTTGTTTGTTGCTGCCCAGCGAATGGAGATGGACCTTGCTGCATACCCGCACTCATTCTAACCGTTGCTTGGCTAGCAAGGCCTGCAGCTAATTTATTACGAATTGCAGGGGTTAATAACAGTAAGCCAAATACATCAGTCATAATGCCAGGCGTTAAAAGTAATACACCTGCAATTACCACGCAAATTCCGGTAAATAACTCTTTGGCTGGCATTTGCCCTTGTGCCATTTGTGTCTGCACATTTTGCAGTGCACCCATGCCTTGTTGCTTCACCATTTTAGCACCTAAAATCGCGGTAATAACAACCAACGCAATGGTCGCAAATCCACCTATTACATCACTTACTTGTATAAGTAGTGCAATTTCAATAATAGGAATGATGATAAACAGCACAAATAAAAATCTAAACATAACGCTCTCTAAATAATGACACTCAAAAGAGTTGATGAAATATAAGTGAGGGTGAGGGGGTCTATTTTCAAGGTTACTGGTTACGTATCGTTACTTTGTAGATGTTTTAGCGCCTACACATTGAACTTGCTATCGGATACTATGAGGTTAAACAACGTCAAATAAGTAAAGGTTCATTATGAATACGCAATTTAAACTGATTTTTACAACCTGCAAAGATGAGCCAGAAGCTCGCGCATTGGCAAAAGCGTTGGTAGAAAAAAAGTTAGCCGCATGTGTGAATATCATACCAAACATTAGTTCAATATATATGTGGGAAGGTGAAATTGCCGAGGCAACCGAAACAAAGTTACTGATCAAAACCAAACTAGATAAAATGAACGATGTTTTTTTAACTATAAAAGAGCTGCATAGTTATGAAGTGCCAGAGATTCAGGTTGTAGAAGTGTCAACTGGTAATTTGGCGTATTTTAATTGGATGGACGAGGTGTTGAATTAATGCGTTTTTTCTTTTTATTGCTGGTAACGTTATTAACGCTTCCTGTAAAAGCGGAGAATAATAACCTACTTGGTGATTTGCTTGGGCCGCCTCAGCAAACATTTTTACCGGTAGAGCAAGCCTTTGTATTTGATTTTGATCAGCAAGGAAGTACATTATTTGTTGGTTGGGATATTGCACCAGGCTACTACCTATATAAAAAGAAAATAGAAATAGTAGCCAAGGGAGCCAACATTCAAGTAGGCGACTCTGGCAGTGGCGAAATTATTGAAGATGAGTTTTTTGGTAAAACTGAAGTATTTTTTAATGCTGTAAGTGTTGTCAGCAAACTGAGTGATATTACTGAAGGGGCTATGGTTAAGGTACGTTACCAAGGCTGTGCTAAAGCAGGGCTCTGTTACCCGCCAGAAGTAATAAGTATTCCGCTTAGTGTGATTAATGCCGAAGAGCCTAACACTGTTAATCAAGCTAATTCAAATGATGACGTAGCTACAGCACAAAGTACGTTTGCGGCACTTAACGAAAAACCTACAAAGTCTAAACAAGTAAATTCTAGTGAGCCTGAAAAAGAGCTTTCGTTAACTGAGCAATTAGCAAGTCAGGGTCTAATTACTAATTTATTAATATTTTTTGTAGTGGGTGTGGGACTTGCATTTACACCGTGCGTTTTTCCTATGTTTCCTATTTTGTCGAGTTTAATTGCAGGGCAACAAAATCTTTCAACTAAAAAAGCATTTGCATTATCGTTTGTGTATATACAGGGTATGGCCGTTACCTATGCAGCGCTTGGGCTTGTTGTTGCAGCTTTAGGTGGGCAAGTTCAAGGGTACTTACAACATCCGTTTGTACTTATTAGCTTTAGTTTATTGTTTGTCTTATTAGCTATGTCGATGTTTGGCTGGTACGAAATAAAACTACCAAGCAGCATGATGAGCAAGTTAACTCAGGTAAGTAACAACCAAAAAGGCGGCAATTACGTTGGCGTATTTTTTATGGGGGTTTTGTCGGGGCTTATTGCATCTCCTTGTACTACAGCGCCATTGTCGGCAGCTTTATTATTTGTAGCGCAAAGCGGTGATTACCTAGTTGGTGGTTTAACGCTTTATGTATTAAGCCTTGGTATGGGTTTGCCGTTATTGTTATTAGGTACATCTGGCGGAAAGTTACTCCCAAAAGCTGGCGGCTGGATGGAGCAAGTTAAAACCTTGTTTGGTTTTATAATGCTTGTAGTACCACTTATTTTATTAGAGCGCATAGTAGACGCTGATATTATTTTACTCATGGCTGGTCTACTTGCTTTAGCAACCGCGTTGTATTTGCATTATTGGCAAAGCGCTCAGGTGCAGAGTAAATTAAAAACAGCATTATGGTTTAGTGCCATTTTGCTTGTTTTAACTGGGTTTACACTCACTAAAAACTATATTTGGCCGCAGCAAAATCAAACTATTCATTTCAACACTCAAACTAATGAGTTTAAAAAGGTAGCCGATTTAGCTGAGCTAAAAGAAGCTGTAGCGCAAGCTAGCGATGAAGGCCGAATGGTTATGGTCGACTTATACGCCGACTGGTGTGTGGCGTGTAAAGAGTTTGAGCATTACACATTTCCCGATGCAAAAGTGCAAAGTGAGTTTAACCACTTTCAGCTCATTCAGGTTGATCTAACCAGTAGCGATAACAGCACAATTGAGTTGATGGAAGAGTACACTGTGTTTGGTTTACCCAGCATTTTGTTTTTTAATGCCCAAGGCGAAGAGTTAAGTACACAACGAGTTACTGGCTTTTTAAATGCTGATGATTTTGCTACTCACTTAGCTGCAGTGCGCGCCAGCGCACAATAATAGTGCAATTAAGCCGCTTGTATAAACCGAGCGGCTTACTATTTCCCTCCCAAAAATTTGTTCCCATCATAGAGATTAGACCAGTATTTTGCTGCTATTTACATCGAACTCACTATAATAGTTGGTTAACGTGAGAAATTGTTGCTATCTTGGTTTTTTATACAGATGTTATAGTAAAAAATCGTTAGTAACCGCTTAACTCATTACTTATAGGATATATCGCGTATTATGGCTGCAAAATTTAACATTTTAGTTGTTAATGGTCCAAATTTAAACATGCTGGGCAAACGTGAACCGGATAAATACGGTTTTCAAACGCTAAGTGAAATTATGAGCGAACTAACAAGTGCCGCTGATAGTCTGGATGTTGAGTTAACGCATTTTCAAAGTAATAGCGAGCAAGCGCTCATTGAACGCATACACAGTGCTTGGCAAGCGGTTGATTATATAATAATTAACCCTGCTGCATTTACGCATACAAGCGTCGCATTACGTGATGCATTGCTAAGTGTTGATATACCGTTTTTTGAAGTGCATTTAAGCAATGTGCACGCACGTGAAGCGTTTCGTCACCATTCTTATTTTTCTGATGTGGCGCAAGGCGTGATATGTGGATTAGGCGCAATGGGTTACCACGCGGCACTAAACTGTGCAGTGGGCCGATTGCAAAACGCAATTTAATTTTAAATTAACACACAAACTAACAGGCGGGTCGTAAAATGGATATTCGCAAGATAAAAAAACTTATCGAATTAGTAGAAGAATCGGGTATTGCTGAGCTAGAAATCACTGAAGGTGAAGAGTCAGTACGTATTAACCGTAACAACATGAGCGCGGGCCCAGGTTACGCACAATTTGCTCCACAGCAGTATGCTCCAGCGCCTGCAACACCAGTTGCCGCAGCGGCTCCTGTTGCAGTTGAAGCTGACGCAGCTCCAGCAGCACCTACGGGTCATCAAGTTAAATCACCTATGGTTGGTTCTTTTTACTCTGCTGCATCTCCAGAAGCACCAGCATATGTAGAAGTGGGCTCACAAGTTAAAGTGGGTGACACGCTTTGTATTATCGAAGCTATGAAGATGATGAACCAAATTGAAGCGGATAAAGCCGGTACTATAAAAGCTATCCTAGCTGAAAATGGCGAGCCAATAGAATTTGATCAACCTCTATTCATCATTGAATAATAGCGCAACCTAAAAGGCCAACTCTAATGTTAGATAAAGTAGTCATTGCAAACCGAGGTGAAATTGCACTTCGTATATTGCGCGCCTGCAAAGAGCTTGGGATCAAAACGGTTGCTGTGCATTCAACGGCAGATCGCGATCTTAAGCATGTATTGCTTGCAGATGAAACCATCTGTATTGGTAAACCATCAGCAACTGAAAGTTATTTAGATATTCCGCGCATTATTGCAGCGGCAGAAATAACAGACGCAGTAGCGATTCACCCAGGTTATGGTTTCCTTGCTGAAAATGCTGATTTTGCCGACCAAGTTGAGCAAAGTGGCTTTGTATTTATTGGTCCTAAAGGCGATACAATCCGCTTGATGGGCGATAAAGTGTCTGCAATTGCAGCAATGCGTAAAGCAGGTGTTCCGTGTGTACCGGGTTCTGATGGCCCAGTGTCAGACGATAAAGAACGCAATATGCAAATCGCTAAGCGTATCGGTTATCCAGTAATTATTAAAGCCGCTGGTGGCGGTGGTGGCCGTGGTATGCGTGTAGTACGCAGCGAAGCTGAACTGATTGATTCAATTTCATTGACTCAACAAGAAGCTAAGCAGTTCTTTGGTAATGGTATGGTTTACATGGAAAAATTCCTTGAAAATCCACGTCATATCGAAGTTCAAGTACTTGCAGATGGTCAAGGTAATGCTGTGCATTTAGGTGAGCGCGATTGTTCTATGCAACGTCGTCACCAAAAAGTAGTTGAAGAAGCACCGGCGCCAGGCATTACTGCTGAAACGCGTAAATTTATTGGTGAACGCTGTACTCGAGCGTGTATCGAAATTGGGTACCGTGGTGCAGGTACGTTTGAGTTTTTATACGAAAACGGCGAGTTTTACTTCATTGAAATGAATACACGTATTCAAGTAGAGCATCCTGTAACTGAGATGGTTACTGGTATTGACTTGGTTAAAGAACAGTTAAAAATTGCTGCGGGTCAGCCATTATCTTTCACTCAAGATGACGTGGTTATTCGCGGACATGCTGTTGAGTGTCGTATTAATGCTGAGGATCCTGAAACGTTTATTCCTTCACCGGGTAAAATTACACGTTTTCACCCAGCGGGTGGTTTAGGTATTCGTTGGGACAGCCATATTTACGCTGACTACACAGTACCACCACATTACGATTCAATGGTTGGTAAGTTAATCACTTACGGCGAAAACCGTGATGTTGCTATAGCACGTGCGCGTAATGCACTTAACGAGCTAGTGATTGACGGCATTAAAACGAATACTCCTTTGCATAAACGTATTCTTGCAGATGAGCATTTCCAAAATGGTGGAACGAATATCCACTATCTTGAGAAGAAATTAGGGTTATAATTTCCCTGTTTTTAAAAACCGGCTTAGGCCGGTTTTTTTATGCCTAAAACGGCAATTTATCGCCTTAAATAAATATTCTGGTATGATTAGCAAACATGCGCTTTTAAGTAAATTTTTGAGGTAGTAATGACGCGTAGTTTCCAATCTCACTTAAATGATGAAATAGCCACAGTAGCAATGGGTAATCAGGTTGCTGCTATTGTAGAGCAAGGTGCGGTTATATATTTACATGGTGATTTAGGTGCTGGTAAAACAACATTTACGCGAGGTGTGGTGCAAGGTTTTGGCCATACAGGTAAGGTGAAAAGCCCAACATATACACTGGTAGAACCTTACGAACTTGAGCGAGCTAACGTTTATCACTTTGACTTGTATCGTTTAGGTGACCCTGAAGAGCTTGAATACATGGGAATACGAGATTATTTTTCTGCTGATGCTATATGCGTAGTTGAATGGCCCGAAAAAGGTGGTGAATTTATTCCTGTGCCTGATTTAGATATTACTCTAAGCTATGTAGGCGATGAGCGAAAAATTGTTATTAATAGTGCAAGTGAGCGCGGTGTAGCAATTGTCGAAAAACTAAATAGCTAAGATACATAAAGCTAGCTCTTATAATAAAAAATAGTTAAGGCAGTGGTTATTAAAATGACTCGAGGTATAACTAAATTTCTTTTTACCCTTATGGTATTTGCTGTGAGCTTGCCACTGTGGGCGCAAAATACGATTAACAGTGCCCGAGTTTGGCCATCACCAGATAGCACTCGCGTTGTATTTGATTTAGATGAAAAGCCAGATTTTAGCTATTTTATGCTTAAAAATCCGAGCCGTTTAGTTGTTGATTTAGACAATACTAACGAGCTGAAAATATTACCCGGTATACCGTCAAAGCATCAAATAGTTAGTAAACTTCGCTACTCTAAACCTAAAAATAAGAAAAGTGTTAGGTTAGTGTTCGAATTAAGCTCTCCTGTTAAACCGGTTATTTTCGCACTAGCACCCGCAGGCCCTTATAAAAATAGATTAGTGGTCGATTTATACAATAAAGCTCAAAAGCAAACCGTCGCGTCTCCTGCGCAAACAGCAGCTAAAAACCGTCAGCTAAGCCAAGAGCGCGATATTGTTATTGCTATTGATGCGGGGCATGGTGGTGAAGATCCAGGCTCTATTGGTCCATCAGGTACATATGAAAAAACGATTACTTTACAAATTGCTAAGCGCTTAGAGCGCATGATAGATGGCGAGCGGGGAATGATTTCGCGTATGGTGCGAAGTGGTGACTACTTTGTAAAACTTAATACTCGCACTAATCGTGCTCGTCAAAAAAAGGCGGACTTTTTTGTTTCTATTCATGCTGACGCATTTACAAGCCCAGGTCCTAATGGCGCTTCTGTGTGGGTATTGTCGTTACGTAGAGCTAACTCTGAGATAGGTAAATGGATAGAAGATAAAGAAAAACACTCTGAGCTTTTAGGGGGAGCTGCAGATGTAATTAAAGATGCTGCTAACGAAAAATACTTAGCGCAAGCATTGCTTGATATGTCGATGGATCACTCAATGAAGACCGGTCTAAGTGTGGCCGACGAGGTAGTTAAAGAGCTTAAAAAAGTGGCTAAACTGCATAAAAAAGATCCTCAACATGCAAGCCTTGCTGTTTTAAAGTCGCCAGATATTCCTTCTATTTTGGTTGAGACAGGGTTTATATCTAACCCGAGAGAGGAGCGCCTGCTTAAAAGTGCTAATCATCAAGAGCGCTTAGCTAAAGCGATATTTACGTCTATTAAAAATTATTATTTAAAAAACCCGCCTGATGACTCGTTATTTGCAAAACTTAAATCGCAATATCCTACTAAGCATAAAGTCCGCCCTGGTGAGTCTTTGAGTATGCTTGCAAGTCGTTATGGGGTAACAGTTAGTAAATTAAAACAGGCTAATAAGCTTAGCTCAAACACGCTGTTTATTGGTCAAGAACTCGATATACCGCAAAGTTAAATCCTCAGTAAAAATATTTGTTAGGACGTTCATGAGTATTGAAATATTACCCGCGCGTTTAGCCAACCAAATTGCCGCAGGCGAAGTGGTAGAGCGCCCCGCGTCGGTAGTAAAAGAGTTAGTAGAAAATAGCTTAGATGCGGGCGCTACGCGTATTCAAATAGACATTGAACGTGGCGGCCATAAGCTTATTCGTATTCGTGATAACGGCTCGGGTATAGGTAAAGATGAGCTAACACTTGCGCTTTCTCGCCATGCGACGAGCAAATTAAAATCGCTTGATGATTTAGAGAATATTTGTTCATTAGGTTTTAGAGGTGAGGCGCTGGCATCCATAAGCTCTGTATCGCGTTTAACGCTTAGTTCAAAACCGAAGGAACAAGAAGCTGCGTGGCAAGCATTTGCAGAAGGGCGCGATATGGCGGTGCAAGTTAAACCTGTTGCCCACCCCGATGGAACTACAATAGAAGTTAAAGATTTATTTTTTAATACCCCTGCACGGCGTAAATTTTTACGCACCGAAAAAACCGAATTTACTCATATTGATGAGCTTATAAAACGTATTGCACTTAGTCGCTTTGATGTTTCTATAACGCTAACTCACAATCAAAAGGTTGTAAGGCAATATCGCGCTAAAACAGACCCTGCTCAAGCTATTACTCGCGTGGCGCAAGTAGCTGGTAAAGCATTTGCAGAACAAGGTTTACATATTCAATCGGGTGAGGGCGGTTTGCAATTGCATGGCTGGGTTTTACCTGTCGGCTCAGCTAATACAACGCAGTACACGTATGTAAATAATCGAATGATGCGCGATAAGCTTATATTGCATGCTATACGCCAAGCATTTGAAGAAGTGAGCGGTGCACAAGAGTTACCTGGTTTTGTTATTTATATTGATATAGGTCCTCGCCAGGTTGATGTAAACGTACATCCTGCAAAGCACGAAGTGCGTTTTCATCAAGGTCGCTTAGTACATGACTTTATTTTACAGGCTATTAAACAAGTTGTAGTACCTTTACAAGGTGAGTTTGTTAGTGAATCAATAGACAATGCGCAACAGGCTATAACAGCTGGTTCTGAGTCTTTGTATACAGGTAATGAAATAACACAGTCGGCAGGTGTTTTTGATTACCCCAAATCGCAATTACAGCCATCTAACTCAGGCTTTGGTGGCGGCTCTACCTCACGTTCTTCAAGTGGTGGGAGCGGTAATGCTTATCGTAGCAATGAAGCGACTAATCATCACGACGTAAATGCGTTTTATCAAGGTGTAAGTGAGCAACATGCGGCGCATTTTGACAATGTTACAAGCACTGCGAGCAATACTTTTAGTAATGAACAGCCCGCAAAGCTAAACGAAGTTGCAATATTAAGTGTAACCGAAGGCTTATGCGTATTCAGTTTACAGCAGCAACTTTATTGCTCGCACTTTAAATATGCATTGCCTGATGATTGGCATAACCAAATAAAAGAGTTAGGGAGCCTTGAAGGTAAAGCGCTTTTATTACCAGTAAGAGTCAATTTATCAAAAGAAGATTGCGTAATAATAGCAGCGCAACAATCATGGTTTACCTTACTTGGCTTTGAACTTGTTATAGAAAAACAATTCGTTATGGTTAAAAAGTTACCTGCTTGTTTGTATTTACTCGATGTATCTAATGCAATAGAACATTTACTGAATGCATGTAAGTTAGAGTTTGAAAATATTGAAAGTTGGCTTGAATGGCAGTTAGCGTGTGTACCTACTCGCTTTTATTCAAGTAATGTATTTTTAGAGCAACAAATTCGCTTACAAAATAATCCGCAAACAATTGAACGTTTGCAAGAGAAAGCAGTTAAAATAGAGCTAAATAGCTATTTAACGCAATTAAACTAAGGTGTTCGTGTTGAGTAATTTACCGGTCATATTTTTAATGGGCCCAACCGCTGCTGGCAAAACAGCATTGGCAATTTCGTTGTGTGAGCATTTAAATACTGAAATTATCAGCGTCGATTCAGCGTTAGTGTATAAAGGTATGGATATTGGCACTGCAAAACCCGACGCTGAAGAACTCGCACGTGCTCCGCATCATTTAATTAATTTACTGGATCCGAGTGAAACCTACTCGGTGGCCGATTTTAGGCGAGATGCGGTACAAAAAATTGATGAATTTCATAAACAAGGTAAAGTGCCTGTACTTGTTGGCGGTACAATGATGTACTTTAAGGCATTAATTGATGGCTTATCACCATTGCCAGAGGCTGATGCAACTATACGAGCAGAGCTTGAAGCACAAGCTAATGAGCATGGTTGGCCTTACTTATATAAAGAGCTAGTTAAAGTTGACCCTGAAGCTGCCGAAAAAATAAGTGAAAACGATTCACAAAGAATTAATCGCGCTTTAGAAGTTTACCGTATATCAGGTAAAACAATGACTGAGTTGCAAAAGCAAAAGCAGCCATCTTTACCCTATACTTTTCATCAATTTGCCATTGCGCCACAGCAGCGCAGTGAATTGCATAAGCGAATTGAAGAAAGGTTTAAAATAATGATTGATCAGGGGTTTGAAAATGAAGTTTCGTCCCTATATCTACGTAAGGATTTACATCCCAATATGCCTTCTATTCGTTGTGTAGGTTATAGACAAATGTGGGATTACCTTGCGGGTGAAACAAGCCATGATGAAATGGTTTTTCGCGGCATTGCAGCAACACGCCAATTGGCTAAACGTCAGTTAACGTGGCTACGCAGTTGGCCTGATGTTACTTGGTTAACAACAGGTGATGAAGAAAACTTGCATCGTGTAGTAAGTTCGCTAAGCTAGTAGTAGTTGAAAATTATTTAGTTTATTTAAATAAGTTCAGCCACTTAATTATAATAACACCTAGAACGAAGGAATAATAACATGGCAAAAGGCCAATCGTTACAAGACCCATTTTTGAATGCACTACGTCGTGAGCGCATTCCAGTATCAATCTTTTTGGTAAATGGCATAAAATTACAAGGTAAAATTCAGTCATTCGACCAATTTGTTATTTTACTTGAAAACACCGTAAATCAAATGGTGTATAAACATGCAATTTCTACAGTTGTACCTGCTCGCGCAGTCAACTTCCAAGGTGTTCAAGGGGATGAGAGCACTGAAGAACCAGAAGCTGGAAACTTTTAATTAGGAGCGTAATGCTTGTTTGACCGCTATGAATCCGGCGAACAGGCAATTTTAGTTCATATCGACTTACCTAAAGATGGCGATCGTGAAGATCTTCATGAATTAGAAATGTTGGTATCTTCTGCTGGTGTTAGTAGTTTGGCGGTTGTGCAAGGCAGCCGTCAAGCACCACATCCGAAACTATTCGTCGGTACCGGTAAAGCAGAAGAAATAGCTGAAATTGTCAAAATCCACAATGCAGATGTCGTCATATTTAATCATCAATTAAGTCCGTCTCAGGAACGCAATTTAGAGCGCGTTTGCCAATGCCGTGTACTTGATAGAACGACACTTATTCTCGATATTTTTGCTCAAAGAGCTCGTACCCATGAAGGTAAGCTTCAAGTTGAGCTTGCACAGTTACGCCATATGTCGACCCGACTTATTCGCGGTTGGACCCATCTTGAAAGACAAAAAGGTGGCATAGGTTTACGCGGACCGGGTGAAACACAGCTTGAAACCGATAGACGTTTACTACGTGCGAGAATTAAAAACATTCGCGCTCGATTGGCTAAAGTAGCCGTGCAACGTGAACAGGGCAGGCGTGCGCGTACGCGCAACGAAATTCCGACTGTGTCGTTGGTTGGTTATACAAATGCGGGTAAATCAACATTATTTAACCGAATCACTGATTCTGACGTGTATGCAGCTGACCAATTATTTGCAACACTTGACCCAACACTACGTAAGCTTGATATAGGCGATGTAGGCTCAGTAATTTTAGCTGATACTGTAGGGTTTATACGCCATTTACCGCATGATTTAGTCGCAGCCTTTAAAGCAACACTTACAGAAACGCGAGAGGCAGACTTACAGTTACATGTTATTGATGTGGCTGACCCTCGTCGTAAAGAAAACATTGAACAAGTTCAGTCGGTGCTTAAAGAAATTGAAGCCGATGAAGTTCCGCAATTACTTATATACAATAAAATTGATGCACTTGATGATGTTAGCCCAAGAATTGATCGGGATGACGAAGGCCAACCTATAAGAGTATGGCTAAGTGCACAAACTGGTGAAGGTTGTGAGTTATTAAGTGAAGCAATTAGCGACCTATTAGCTAAGCAAATGTTTAGCGAAACGTTACTGCTAGCGCCTATGTACGGGCGTTTGAGAGCTTCATTGTTTACGTTAAATGCAGTTCACGAAGAACGCTTTGATGAGCAAGGCAATTGGTTATTAGATGTTAGAATGCCAATGGTTGAGTGGAATCGTTTAATTAAAGAATTTGGTCCTGAAATTGCTGGTTTTATCAGCCGTAATTAAAAATTGACGCATTAACGTCGGTTTTAGTATGAGAAACGCGGTAGATTTGTTAGATTTAACACAATTTCCTAATTTATTTAGATAACAATGGAGTATAGCTATGGCCTGGAATGAACCGGGTAATAATGGCAATGACAAAGATCCGTGGAATAATAAAGGCGGACGTGATCAAGGCCCACCTGATTTAGACGAGGTGTTCCGTAAGTTTAGTAACAAGTTAGGCGGCTTATTTGGCGGAAAAAAATCCGGCAATGGTAGCGGTGGTGGACTTGGCGGAGCCGGTATTTCATTTATCCTTATTATCGCCGTTATTGTATGGGCGTTAAGTGGTATTTATACGGTAAAAGAAGCTGAGCGCGGAGTGGTACTTCAATTTGGTAAATACGACCGAATTGCAGATCCAGGTTTACGCTGGAAAATGACGTTTATTGAAACTGTTATTCCTGTTGATATTGAAGCAGTTCGCTCATTATCGGCCTCGGGCTTTATGCTAACTGAAGATGAAAACGTGGTAAGCGTTGAGTTTGAAGTACAGTACCGTGTTATTGACCCATACCTATATAAGTTTAGTGTCACTAATGCTGATAACAGCTTAGAAGAAGCACTGGATAGCGCGCTTCGTTATGTGGTTGGTCATGCAAAAATGGATCAAGTACTAACGAATGGACGTGAAGTTGTTCGTCAAAATACGTGGGATGAGCTTAATAAAATCATCGAACCTTATAATTTAGGTTTAATCGTAACAGACGTTAACTTTAAAGACTCACGCCCACCAACAGAAGTTAAAGATGCTTTTGATGATGCAATTGCTGCGCAAGAAGATGAAGAACGTTTTATCCGCGAAGCCGAGGCTTATGCGCGTGAAATTGAACCACGTGCTCGTGGTCAAGTAACACGTATGACGCAAGAAGCTGAGGGTTATCAAGAACGCATTACACTTGAAGCACAAGGTGAAGTGGCACGTTTCGAAAAGCTCTTACCTGAGTATCAAGCGGCTAAGCAAGTTACTCGTGAACGTTTATACATTGACGCAATGGAAGAGGTGCTAGGTAGCAGCTCTAAAGTGTTAGTTGATGTGAAAGGCGGCAACAACATGATGTATTTACCTCTTGATAAAATCATGGACAAGCAAGGCACTGCAACTCGCGTAGCACTTCCTAGCTCAAGTGATATTCAAGACTTACGTAATAAAGTTAATACGTCACGCAATAGCTCTGTTAACAGTGGTAATGACCGCTTTAACAATGACCGCTTTAATGATGGGAGATAATCATAATGAAAAACTTTAGTTTAGTAATACTATTAGCTGCCATTGTTATGTCTTTTTCATCGGTATTTGTAGTACCTGAAGGACAAAAAGCGATTGTAATGTTATTCAGCAAGGTGCAAAAAGACAGTGACGACAAAGCGATTGTATATGGCCCAGGCCTACAATTTAAAGTGCCGTTTTTTAGCCAAGTACGCCGTATTGATGCACGTATTCAAACGCTAGATGGTACGCCAGATCGTTTTGTTACAAGCGAGAAAAAAGACTTAATTGTTGACTCGTTTGTTAAATGGCGTGTAAACGACTTTAGCGCTTTTTACTTACGTGCTCGAGGCGATAAGCAATATGCTGAAACGTTACTTAAGCAAAAAGTAAACAATGGTCTGCGTACTAACTTTGGTACTCGTACAATTCGCGAAATTGTGTCAGGTGAACGTAGTGAATTAATGGAAGAAGCATTAGTTCAAGCTTCTGAAAGCGCACGTGAACTTGGTATTGAAGTACTTGATGTTCGTGTTAAGCAAATTAACTTACCACAAGAAGTTAGTAGCTCTATTTACCAACGTATGCGCGCTGAGCGTACTGCAGTTGCAAAAGAGCATCGTTCTGAGGGTCAAGAAAAAGCCGAGACTATTCGTGCGGGTGTTGATCGTCGTGTAACGGTAATGCTTGCTGATGCAGAGCGTAATGCGCGTTCTGTACGAGGTCAAGGTGATGCTGATGCTGCTGCAATATATGCTGAAGCGTACAACAAAGATCCTGAGTTTTTTGGTTTTGTACGTTCTTTAGAGGCGTATAAAAAGACCTTTAAAGATAAGCAAGACGTTATGGTGCTTTCACCAGACAGTGACTTCTTTAAATATATGAAAGGCGCTAAAGTGCAATAAGCTTAGCCCTAATATTTAAAAAGTTATAAAGCCTCGCATTTGCGGGGCTTTTTGTTTAATGCGTTTTAGTTGTTTAAATCACTGTTATTTATGTGGTTAT
The DNA here is from genome assembly GCF_018100985.1 of Pseudoalteromonas sp. MMG007. Lineage (GTDB taxonomy): Bacteria > Pseudomonadota > Gammaproteobacteria > Enterobacterales > Alteromonadaceae > Pseudoalteromonas. The sequence continues at coordinate 18,256 of NZ_JAGJEI010000001.1, forward strand.
TAGCCTCTGTTTTACTTCTAAATATTATCCGCAGAAAAAATAAGCTGAACAGGGGTGATCTTTCGTTTGGTTTTCTGGTAAAATCTCGTCCTAATTTTCTCTAAGTGAATTTACGATGGGTAAAAACGTTGTTGTATTAGGCACCCAATGGGGTGACGAAGGTAAGGGTAAGGTTGTTGATCTCCTTACAGACAAAGCATCTTTAGTAGTTCGATATCAAGGTGGCCACAATGCGGGTCATACTTTAGTTATCGACGGTGAAAAGACAGTTCTACACCTTATTCCATCGGGTGTATTACGTGACAATGTTAAATGTGTGATTGGTAATGGTGTTGTTTTATCACCAGAAGCGCTAATGAGAGAAATTGGCATGCTAGAAGAGCGCGGCGTACCAGTACGCGAGCGTCTTTTAATAAGCGAAGCATGTCCGTTGATCCTGCCTTTCCATGTTGCATTAGATGTAGCTCGCGAAACTGCTCGTGGCGACAAGCCAATTGGTACAACTGGCCGTGGTATCGGTCCAGCATACGAAGATAAAGTGGCACGCCGTGGTTTACGCGTAGGTGACTTATTTAATCCTGAATTATTTGCAGCTAAATTAAAAGAAGTACTTGAGTACCACAACTTCACATTAGTTAACTACTACAAAGTAGACGCTGTAGATTTCCAAAAAACGTTTGATGATGCAATGGCTGTTGCAGATATCTTAAAAGCAATGGTTGTTGATGTAACTGAGCTTTTAGATCAAACACGTTTAGCAGGCGAGCACATTTTATTTGAAGGTGCACAAGGTACATTACTTGATATCGATCACGGTACTTACCCTTATGTAACGTCTTCAAATACAACTGCTGGTGGCGTTGCTACAGGTGCAGGTTTTGGTCCGTTAAACCTTGATTACGTTTTAGGTATTATTAAAGCGTACACAACACGTGTTGGCTCAGGTCCTTTCCCTACAGAGCTTTACGATGGTCTTGATAAGCAAGACCCTGTAGGTAAGCACTTAGGTGATAAAGGTCATGAGTTTGGTGCTACTACAGGTCGCCTTCGTCGCACTGGTTGGTTAGATGCAGTAGCAATGCGCCGTGCAGTTCAAATCAACAGCATCTCAGGTTTTTGTTTAACTAAGCTTGACGTTTTAGATGGCTTAGAAACACTTAAAATCTGTACTGGTTACCAGCTTGAAGATGGCACAGTTACAAACGTAACGCCATTAGCTGCCGAAGGTTACGAGAAAGTAACGCCAGTATACGAAGAAATGCCTGGTTGGTCTGAAAACACTGTTGGTGTAACAAGCCTTGAAGGTTTGCCAAAAGCAGCGATTGACTACATTAAGCGCATTGAAGAAATCACAGGTGTACCTGTTGATATTATTTCTACAGGCCCAGATCGTGTAGAAACTATGGTACTTCGCAACCCGTTTGCATAATGGCCAATGATGTAAAAAAAGCTGCTTAATGCAGCTTTTTTTGTGTCTAAAATTCACCTTGGAACGATCTTTGTATATTATTTAGTAAGTCTATTTTTGTACGTGGTGAACATGCGCCAATTTTTTAAAAGTTCAGTACTAGCTTTACCGTTAGTGTCGTTATCTTTATTTATAAATACCAATGCGTTAGCAGATGAATCTCCTGCTGCAGTACCGCTATATACTGAATCAGAGCTTATTGCACTTATAAATAAAAATACACATTTGCAGCGTGTAAAGGCAGATGATTGCCAGTTAGTGCAAGATATTGAAGCGCGAGCCAATAAAATGGCGCTGCCTTCATATCAGTTCTTATATGGCGACATGCTGGCTTATAGTGTGTGTGTTGAACGAAATGTAGAGTTAGGCGTGTATTACATGCGTAAAGCGGCTGAGCAAGGCTTAGCGGCTGCATTAGAGCAATTAGGGCGCTATTACGACACGGGTCGATTAGTGCAGCAAGATAAAGCGATGGCCATTACATATTTACGAGAGGCATCATCGCAAGGAAATTTAAAGGCGCAGCTACGTTTAGTGACGTTGTTTAACAATGGTTATGGTAGCCCGCGTGACTTTGAGGATGCTTATAGGTGGTTGTTTAATTCAATGGTGGCTGATAAAGCAACACATAAAAAAATTGAACGCGCTCTGAGCAAGTTAGCGCAAAAGATGCCAGACAGTGTTGTAGCGCGGGCTCGCATGCCAATGTAATTAAATAGAATTTTGATTAATTGAGATAAAAAGAAACCCTAGCTTTTTGAGCTAGGGTTTTGTGTTTTAAGATTAATTTAAGCGACTTAACTTTCTTCTTTAGTCTTGTTTTGTGGGTCTTTCAAAACTGACATTTTAGGAGGCTGTAATGCGACGATACGTTCGCCCTCTTGAGGCGGCTTTTCCATATTTATTGTAAATGGCCTTAGTTTTACAGGTGTATCGTCATCGCTATCTTTATCACCTTTCAATATAAATAACGGGATAGCCTCAGAATTCATTTCTTGATATTGCTCCCAGCTAAACTCTTCTGAAATACGGGTTGCACTGACTTTACCGCCTTTAGCTATAATGCTACTCAAACGTGCGTATGAGCCATCATCACCAAATAGTATCTGTCTTGATAAAAACGTGGCACTGTCTTTGTTTGCTTTAGCATGTGAGGTAGATGAGCGCAAAGAAAACACATTTTTCTCATTTAACAAATGAGAAAAATACTGAACGCCGAGTGCATTGTGATGCCTGTTAGGCGACAATGCTAATACACTTCGAATGGTGGTTAATGGTAAATAGCGCTCAGCATGCTCCGACTGCGGATTACCATAATAACAAGGTAATCCATCCATGCGCGCCATTCTACAGTTTTCCCAAGCTGGATCTGATAAGTGAACGGGTATGTTTTGCTCTTTTAAGCCTCGACCAATAGCCCGTGATACATGGTTAGCACCAATAATTAAAATAGTATTAGGTGATGGTTGGCGCACACCTAACAATTTAGCCACAGGTATGGCTGTTAAACTTTGTAATACGACAGTGATAATAATTACAGTAAATATTAACGGCACCATTTTTTCAGCATCTGCCACGCCAGCTTCCATCATACTTAACGCAAATACAGAGCCTACTGCCGCAGCAACAATACCTCTAGGGGCAATCCAAGAGAGTACCAAGCAAGACTTCATGGGCAGATCAGTTCCAAAAGTGGATATTGCAATACACAGTGGGCGCGCAATAAATAATACGACGGCTAAAAAGATGAAAACATCGCTATCAAGCATCATTAAATCAGAGAGTTGTAATCGGGCGGCAAGTAAAATAAACAGTGTCGATATTAAAATCATCGACAAATCTTCTTTAAATTCTAGTACTGAATCTATTTCCAAATCATTTTGGTTTGCCAGCCATATACCAAATACGGTGACTGCTAATAAGCCAGATTCGTGGCTTAAATAGTTTGATACAGAAAAACTAATTAGTACAAGTGCCAAAATACCAAACTTATGGAGCTCAAATGGCAGCCATTCACGGCGCATAAGTTGCGTTGTCACCCAGCCTGCTACGACACCTATACTTAGTCCAACACCCAGTGTTTTGAATAAAGCAATAATAGTGTGGCTAAGTACTTCGCCTTGGCCTACAAGCATTACCGCTTCAAATACTAAAACCGCAAATAACGCGCCTATTGGGTCAATAACAATACCTTCCCAGCGCAAAATGCGATCTATATCTTGTGTAGGGCGCATTGAATTCAGTAACGGTGCTATAACGGTAGGGCCTGTAACAACCAAAACGGCGCCTAACACTGCAGCCACACGCCAATTCAGCTCTAATAACCAATAAGCGCTGAGACTAATGATAATACAGGTAGTTAGCATTCCTATAGAACATAAATTGCGCACCACCTTGCTTATCCCTTTAAGTTCTCTGAAGTGCAAGGTGAGAGAACCTTCAAATAAAATCACCGCTACACTTAGCGACACAACAGGAAATAACAAGTCACCCAAGAGTGCATCAGGGTCTAAAACACCACTAAATGGCCCGAGTAAAAGACCAGTAAGCAATAAAAAGAGAATAGCGGGTACCCTAAACGCCCACGCTACCCATTGGGCAAGTACGGAGCAAAGTGCGATACCGGCTATATAAATTGCTGACATAGAATAAAAATTCCTTATTGATGACGTTATTTAAAAGTATAACTTTTGTTAGTTATTAATACAGGGGTATACACGCGAAAGTTTATATTTACTAATTTAATTTTAATTACTTAAGGAATTTTAGTCGGCATTCGGGTTTTTGCGAGAGGGTGACTAGCTTATTTTGTTGAGCTGTATCAATTCAATTTATTGAATTTTAATCAAAAATAACCTTCAAGGATCATTTTGTATTTACTTAGCACGAATTTTAACCTTGATTTTAAAGCATAAAATAGCGTAATATACTTCGTGTTCTAATAATTAGTTATCTAATTATGTTTATTTAATAAAAATTGCGTTGTTAATCATAACGTCATTTTTAATCATTATAATCAGTTGTTAACGACTAATCAGGCATTAGAACGCTATAAAAAATCATTTACTGAACTATTGGTATGGTTTTACTAAACACGTTTATTTAATTTTTTAAATAAACAAAGGTTTGAGTTGAACTATTACTTTCAATATTTTACCCCCATCGTGGCGGTTAAATCTCGGTCCTTTGGTCTTCACCCTATCTGTTGGTGTATCAGACTTTAGAGGCTCTATGTATGTTGTTAATAAAAAAGCCACACACAGCTTTTTACAGCGATGCATAAACAACACTTTTAAATTTTTTAATTAGTGCCGCTCAGGTTTTGAGTTGTTGCTATTTTTATATGACCTCAAATTTAAAGCTAAGGCTTTAGATATGGTTTTTGTGTGTGCGCAAAAAAGTGTTTTAAATGATTAAATAAATTCGCAGCTATGTTTATAAACGTGGCTACTAAGTTTTAGCTCACGAAAGCTGAGCACAAATAAAATGGAAAGTGGAACATTTATGCAAAAGTTAAATTGGCGACGTATCGTACTTAAAGTTGGTAGTGCTCTGATAGCACCAGATCAAGATGGCTGTCGTTCGCGCTACATATTAACCATCGCACAGTTTATTGTTCGTTGTCGTGCCCGTGGTATTGAGGTTATTTTAGTTTCGTCAGGCTCGGTGGCGGCAGGGTCGCACTTATTTCCTTCAGATAAACCTCGTTCAGTTGTTATGAAAAAGGCAATGGCGGCTGCAGGTCAAACAGAAATGATTGCTATGTGGGACCGCTTTTTTGATTTTCCTTCAGCACAATTATTATTAACACACGGCGATTTGCGTGATCGTGAGCGTTACCAAAGTATTCGAGAAACTGTTTTTACTCTGCTTGAACATGGGATCCTACCAATTATCAACGAGAATGATGCAGTCACAACGGATGATTTAAAAGTCGGTGATAATGACAACTTATCAGCCATGGTGGCAGCTGCCGCTGATGCAGACGCGCTATTAATATTTTCAGACGTTGATGGGTTGTACGATAAAAATCCTAATTTGCATGATGATGCTATTTTATTACCTGAAATTAAATCAATTGATGAGTCTATTTATGCTATGGCAGGATGTGCTACAAGTTCAGTAGGCACGGGCGGCATGAAAACAAAAATTGAGGCCGCTGAAAAAGCAACATCACATGGTATTGCTACTTATATTATTAACGGTTTTAAAGAAGAAACATTTACTCGTTTGTTAGCCGGTGACAACCCTGGAACAGTATTCTCACCATATGAAAAACCAATGCAAGATTCAGTTCACTGGATGACGCATACAGCAAATGAGCAAGGTGAAGTAGTAGTCGATGGCTCATTTGATGAGTCTCTAGAAGGTGAAAGCGGCTGTATCCGTGGTGATGAAATTATGGAAGTACATGGTGAATTTGCCGTTGGCGACACCATTTTAGTACGAAGTGAAGACGGTACGCGTTTAGCCAAAGCGACCGCAAATTATAGTAGCTGTTTGTTAAACTTTATTGCAGATAACGAGCAGAGTGAATTTAGTGAAAAAATGCAGGATTCAATTGGTCCTGTAATTTCTGAAAAAGATATCGCATTATTGGAGAAGTCATGAGTTTAATTACGGATATATCACGCCAGGCAGCAAAAGCTGCGACAACACTTGCTTTACTCGACACCGAGACTAAAAACCAAGTATTAACAGAAATGGCTCAAGCGCTACGCGCTCAAAAAGCGTTTATCATTAAAGAAAATGAAAGTGACTTGAGTGCAGCGCGTGATAATAATTTAGCAGCCTCTATGATCGACCGTCTAACTTTAAATGATGAACGTATCGAGGCAATGGCCGAAGGTATTGAGGTAATTGTGAGTTTAGATGATCCTGTTGGTCAGTTACGTGACATCACTGAGCGACCAAACGGTATTAAAATTCGCAAAATGCGCGTACCTCTAGGCGTTGTATGTATGATTTACGAAGCTCGCCCTAATGTAACAGCAGACGCGGGTGCACTTTGTTTCAAATCAGGCAATGGTGTTATTTTACGTGGTGGTAAGGAAGCACTTAAAAGCTCACAAGCCATCGCAAGTGTAATGCACAGTGTGCTTGATAAGCATAATCTACCAACTTCGCTTATTTCTGTTATTCCTGATCCTGACCGTGCTTTATTGATGGAATTAATGCAGCAACGCGAAAGCATCGATTTGATTATTCCTCGCGGCGGCGAAGGTTTAATTAACTTTGTAACTGAGAATAGCACTATTCCTGTTATTCAGCACTTTAAAGGTGTGTGTCATTTATACGTAGATAAAGATGCTGATCTAGAGATTGCACTTAACTTACTACTTAATGGTAAAACACAACGTACCGGCGTTTGTAATGCACTTGAAGGTTTAGTAGTTCACCAAGATGTTGCTGATGAATTTTTAAATTTATGTGCCGTAGTATTACGCCAAGAAGGCGTAAAAATTAATGCCGATAGCACTGCAGCAAAGTATTTTGATAATGCAACCGTACTAGCCGATAACGAATTTGGTGAAGAATACTTAGATCTTGAGATAGCTATTCGCGTCGTGCCAACTTTCAGCGCTGCAGTTGATCATATCGCTCAGTTTGGTTCTAACCATACCGAAGTAATATGTACTAAAAACGACACGACAGCAGAGCTGTTTCAACGCAGTGTTGATGCATCAGTAGTTATGGTAAATGCATCTTCTCGATTTTCAGATGGCTCTCAACTTGGCCTAGGCGCAGAGATTGGTATTGCTACCACTAAGCTGCATGCATATGGTCCTATGGGCTTAGAATCATTAACGACTGAAAAATACTTAGTTAATGGTGTCGGGCAAGTTCGCGAATAATAGCTGCGGGTTAGTCAAAAAAGCCGAGTCGTTAAACTGCTCGGCTTTTTAGTTTTACTTTAGTTTTTCTAACCAGTCATTTGCAGGCTCTGGCTTATGTAAGTAATAGCCCTGCAAAATTACTTCAGGGTACTCTTTTAATAAATCAAAATGAGATTGGTTTTCTACCCCCTCAGCAATCACTTCTAATTCAAATACACGACCTAAACTTACTATCATATCAATTATTAATTTATCGTTATTATCAGTCGGTGCATCAAAAACGAACGAGCGATCAATTTTTAGCTCTTGTATCGGCAACTGTTTTAAGTAGGTTAAGCTTGAATACCCAGTACCAAAATCATCAATTGATACGCGCACACCCAAGTTTTTAAGAAAACGTACCGCCTCAACAGCTGCTTCCATATGATTAAGTAATGTGCCTTCAATAATTTCTATTGTTAGTTGATTTGGTTGTATATTATATTTTTCAATTTCGGTTTGTATTTGAGATAAAAAGCGTGATTCGTGAAAATGCCTTCCACTTATATTTATCGAAAGACTTAAATCTCGGTGACGCTCATCTAAGCTCTCAATAAGTTTAAGTCCATTAGAGAGTACCCAGCAATCCAGGTCATAAATGATGTCCGACTCTTCAGCTACCGGAATAAATTCAGCGGGACTAATAAAGCCTTTTTGTGGGTGAGTCCACCGTAGTAAAATTTCGCCACCTTTTAGCTGCTGTTTACCATCAAATTGTGATTGTACATAAAGCGACAGCTCATTTTGTGAAATAGCTTTGCGTAAATCTTGTTCTATTTCAAATCTGCGCCTTGCTTGCTCCCCAAACGAATTATCAAAAAAAGTAACTCTGTTACCACCTTTTTCTTTTGCTTTATAACAAGCTGCCTCACAGTTCCTTATTGTTTCAATAGCGTTTTCCCATTGATCTTCACGAGGGAATATATAAGTTCCTATACTTATGGTGATACTAATCTCTTGGTCTTCAATCATGAAGGGGGCATTAATGACTCTTAATAGCTCTTGCGCTTTTCGTTCTGCTATTTCTTGTGTTCTAAGCCTTCCTACGCCCTTATCCACACTGCTTAACGCTGCAAATTCATCACTACCTAGGCGAGCTATTACATCTTTTTTATCAAGTTTTTTGTGAATTCGGTTGGCGAGCTCTTTTAATACTTTATCGCCAGCTAATAAACCTAGGCCATCGTTTATAGAATGAAAGCTATCTATATCGATAATATAAATATAGGCATAACTGTTTTCATTGGAGCAATTTTGTAATTGTTGTTCAAGCTGTTTTAAAAAGCCGTTTCTATTTGGTAAGGCTGTGAGCTCATCATGCCAAGTTAAATAGTCTATTCTTTCTTGGGTAACTTTTATGCTCGATATGTCACTAAATACACCAATAAAATGTATATTGGTATCTTGATCGCCCTTAACCATGCTTAGTGTTAAAAGTTCAGGGTATAGCTCACCGTTTTTGCGCCTTGTAACTAGTTCACCACTCCAATATCCCGCCTTATTTGCATGTTGCCATACGTTATTAAAGCTAATGCCAGGTTGGTTATTTTGTTTTAGTTTATGCAGCTGAGTGCCAAGTGCCTCCGCTTCACAAAAGCCTGTAATTCGGCAAAACGACGGGTTAACAGCAATTATTTCACCTTGAGAGTCTGTAATTACAACGCCGTCAGCTGTGCTTGTAAGTGCTTGATAAAAAAGCTTTTGTTTGGAGGATAGTTGCTTTAGCTCTTCTTCTCTTGCACTTAATTCTTGTGCTAAAGATTCTATTTCTAATAATTTATCGTGTAGGTCGAAGTTTTTTTCTATAAGCCTATCAAGCATACCTTGAGAGGTGATGTGTGTGCGAATACGAGCCCTTACTAGCGCAAGTTTGTAGGGTTTATGTATATAATCAATGGCACCTAATGCAAACCCATGCTCTTCAGAGTCTTCATTGGTCATCGCAGTAACAAAAATGATCGGGATACCTTTAGTATTCTGTCGAGATTTTAGTGTTTTGCATACCTCATAGCCGTCCATGCCAGGCATCATAATATCAAGCAAGATCAAATCAGGTTTTATCGATTCTATAAATACAAGCGCTTGCTCACCACTAGTTGCAATCCTAACATCATAATCGGTTAGCAGACCTTCAACCAGAACGTGTAGATTGTTAGGCTCATCATCAACAATTAAAACTAATGGTTTGTGTTTTTGATTATGATAATCATTGTTTTTTTCAGCCGAATACATCGCGTGCACATTCAATCCTTTTAGATATATTAACTAATATAACTTAGCTTAATTTTTTAATATTGGCTAATTAAAATCACCATTTCGATACTGAGTTATAAGTTCAATAACAAGTTGATAGTTAAATTGATTTACTGCGGATTTAAGCTGGTGTAATGGATGTGATGTTTCTAAGGTAGAGCTGTTTAAATTTTTTAATAAATCATTTGGAATCGGTTTAGCACTCACAGCTAATTCGTAAATAGCATCTATAGATTCATCAAGGTTATGAATCTCGCCCATAGGCTCTTTTTCACTTAACTGCTGTGTGAGCAAATATTGTTTAATTGCATGAAATGTGAGTATTAACTGCCCATCTAACTGTGAAAATAAAATAGGCTCCTTATTATTTATTTGCCGCTCTATTTCCTTTGCTATTAGTTCTAGCTTTTCGAGCCCTAACGTACCTGCTAAGCCTTTAAGCGCGTGTGTGTTTCTAGCCAGTTCAGCGCTGTTGTTAGCATCTAAGTGCTTTTTGAATGTAACACTAAAGCTTCTGTAATCTGCTGCAAATTGCTCCAAAAGCTTATTAATAAGTTTTCTATTCTGTTCTAAGTTCTCTAAGGCTACGGGAATATTCAGCACCATTCTATTTTTATTTGTAGTTAAATGTTTTTTTATACATTCATAAAGCGAGTCAAAAATAAGAGGTTTAGTTAAAAAATCATTCATCCCTGCATTTATCGCGGCTTTTTTATCCTCAGGAAGAACTGCGGCAGTTAATGCAACAATAGGGAGTTGCTCCTGATTCTCTCTTAGAATTCGTGTTGCTGTTATGCCGTCCATTACTGGCATTTGAATATCCATAAAAATAATATCAAAAACGTGCATTTCCACTGCTTCAATGGCCTGTTGGCCGTTTAATGCACTAAATACTTCTAAACCTAGTTTTTCTAGCATGACAGTTGTCACCTCAATATTGAGTGGGCTGTCATCAACAATCAGTGCTTTATTACCTGTAAACTGAATAAGATTTTCATGTATAACTTGTTTAGGAGAGCCATTTGGAGCTAGTAATTTTAAAAGTTCAGAATTACGGTAGCTTTTAGTTATGATATGAACATCATGTGGGATGTTACTTAAATTAGGGGTATCGGTGTCAGTTATAATCGCAATTATTTTTAGCTTTTGAGTACCTGTCTGAGCACTCTCAATAAGCTTTTGCAAAATAATACTGTTTTTAGTTTCTTCCTCGCAAAGCGTCAAAATAACAATGTCGAAAGGGGAACTTGGCTGAGAGACTTTTGCCAGCGCTCTAAGTGGCTCTTGGGTTGTCTCTGGAATTATATTTATACTAGTTAGTAGAGAAAGCAGCTGCTCTGTTTGTTCTTTATGCTGTGTAATTAACAGCGCGCGTTTTTTTAATTTGTGCTGAGGTGCAATTTCAAATGGAAGAGTAAAATAAAACTCACTTCCTTTACCTTTCTCGCTTCTTGTTTGTATTTCCCCACCTAATACCTTTGTAAATTCTTGGCTTATTGTAAGACCTAAGCCCGTTCCGCCGTACTTGCGAGTGGTTGAAGCGTCACCTTGATAGAAAGAATTAAATATTTGCTTTTGCTGTTCTGCATCCATGCCTATACCAGTGTCTTTGATACAAAAACGCAGATTAATTATGTTTTTTTGTTGTGCAATAGTTTCAATAATTAATTGAATTTTTCCATATTTAGTAAACTTAATCGCATTTCCAATGCAATTATTGATTATTTGATTTAGGTGAAAAGGGTCGCCAATAAGCTCAAGGTTAGGGTCTGCATGCAAGTTAAATTCTAAATTTAATCCCTTTTGATTAGCACTGTCTTTAAAAAGGTTTGTCGTATTTTTAATAATCGAATCGAGAGTAAAAGGGATTTTCTCTACTTTTATTTTATCTGACTCAAGTTTAGAAAAATCTAAAATATTATTTAATATATGCAGTAAATTATGAGCACTAGAGTAGGCTTTATCAGCATAATGCTGTTGTTTAGTTGCTAAATCACCGTCTCTTAATAATTGCAGCATACCTAATATACCGTTCATGGGAGTGCGTAACTCATGACTCATATTTGCTACAAAATCACTCTTCATTTTATTCGCGCTTTTGGCTTGTGAAATAGCCACCGTTAAATCTTTATTCATTGACTCCATTTGTATGTTTAAAGCTTGGGTTTCTATTAGTAACTCTTTAGTTTGTTTGTTTTTTTCATAAAGTGTATTGGCTGCTCTAATAACTGAGGCTATTTCACTTTGGTTTTGGTTACTATTATTTAATGTAATTTTCTTCTCGTTACTCATACCATTCAATAGCGTGGTTAACTGAGTAATAGGTTTAATGACAGCATTAAAAATAAAGTAGCTTGCTAAAATAATAATTATGGTAATTAAAGCAGCAAATACGTTTGCTTGATCTGTATTACTTTCTAGTTGTGAACTCAGTTTTTTTTCTGTTTCAGACAGTTTTTCATGTTCAATATTTTTTATTTGAGTGGCTAGGTAGAGTAGTTCGTTTTCTATGCCTGTTAGCACTACATTGGTTGAAAAAGTATAACTGCGAGTAAGCAAAATAAGTTGGTTGTATGCTTTTTTTAATTCATCAACTTTTGTTAAAAATGAGTGATTATCGCTGGTGATACTAGTTAACTTTGTTTGTAAGTGATTTAAATTTTGCTTCACATTTTGAGCTTCGTCAAAGTTTGGCTGGTATAAATAGCTCACTACAGCATGCTCTAGGTTACTAATTGTGAGTAAAGTATCTGCGTAGATAGTTTGCTGAGTTGCGTCTATTTGTAGTTGTTCAATTTCAAGTATTAATGATTCTATTGGCTTTTGGAATTGTTCTGAATAAAGACGCTCTCTTTTATTTCTGTTAAGTACAGTCTGATCAAAAGTTTCTTTATAATTGTGTAGGTACTCATCAAGGCGTATTAATATATTTTGATAATCAGGTGAGCGTTGTGAGATGCTATTTTTTAGTTTTCCTAAGCTTATATTGGCGTGATTGAAATACAAATTAAACTTATCAATTGTACTTTTATTTGCTTTATCTATAAAAGCAATTGCTTGGCTTTGTAGAGAAATCACCTCGTTTTCAAGTTGTGTTACGTTACCACTTTGAACTAGTGCCTGTTGCTGCGCTTTTTGCAAAGACAGCAAGGTGTTTTGTGAGTAGTTAAATAAATAGCTTTGAATGATCAGTAAACTGATTAGCACAAATAGCGCTAATGTTATTTTTGACTTTATTGAGCGAGTTAACATTATCGGCTAATTAACTCATACCATTTTTGTAAGCTGTAGTCGTAGGTAGGCATCACTGAGTTCCAAACTGCAACATTACTAAAGCGTTTAACATAGCTGCCACCGTTTCTGCTTTCTCCTGCTTTAATTGCTATATCTCCATTGGTATTTAAAAGATCGACAGGCGTTTTTTTACCATCATACCAAAAGTCCCATTCAGCTTGAGATAAAAGGCTCTTAGATCGCTCAGGGTTACTAATGTAATAACCTTGTCGAGCAATAAATGCGCCTGGCCAGCCAGAAAGCCACCAATTCATATAATCGTAAGCTGCGTCTTTAACGCTACCTTGTGTTTGTGATGATAAACACATAACCCCGTGCCAGCCCCTATAACCTTCTTTTGGCGCCGCAAAGCGAACATTAACATTTTGACTATTTAGGGCTGAAACAGCTGGGGAAAACATGCTTTCTATATGAGCTCGATTACTTTTCATAAATTCAACAGACTCAGGTACTGAGTTCCAATAGCCACTAAAGTGGCCTTGGCGTTTATAATCTAAAAGAATGCTGAATAGCCTGTCGAGCTCTGAGCGTGTCATTGAACCTATATTTTTAAATTTAATTAGCCCTTTGCTTTGGGCAGCTAAAGCAAGGTCAAACAACCCAATGGTGGGGGCATTTACTATCGCAACTTTTCCTCTGTTGGCTTCATCTAGTAACCAGCTCCAGCTCTCGGTTTCGTAAGCAATACCGGGCTTTATAAATTCAGTGTTATAGCCAAAGGAGTCAACATTATGTACATAGGGTAAAAAGCTAATGGAATCGCTTTCTTGTGCACTTAACGTACCGTCTTCTTGCACGTTAAGTAATTTATAAGGAGCATCTCCTGCGCCTATATTTGCATTTTCAGTGAGTTTACCAGTTTTCGTTAGCGAGTTTATTTCGTTAAAGTGAGATAGGCGATTTTTCGCTATTGGCTGTATAGAGCCCGCATTCCAAAGTACATTAATACTGTTAGACCATTGCTCGTATAAATCAAAAGAGCCTGGATTCATTGACGCTTTTTGTAGCACCGTTGCGCTACCTGCAGGGGAGAACTCTATATTAATACCTAAGTCGCTCATGGCTTGTTTACGAATGGCTTCTTGCAGAGTTACGTGGGTACCTAACACTCTTAAAGTTACTTTTTTTCGGGCAAATACATACGGAACATGTGTAATAGCACCTGCGGTTAGCCCTATGGTTGCTAACTTTTTTAATGAGGAGCGTTTATGCAAATCCATGTTAAGCCTAAAGTATTAATATGTTTGACATTATGTATAGCCAACAACATGCAAAGACACAAGTTAACAGCACAATATAAAAATTATAATTAATAAAAAAGAGTATAGGATTAAATAATAAAACAGACTGATATTTGAGTATTTTTAGAAAGTTACTAAAGGTATAAAAGAAGGGGTAGGAAAGTGGTGGAGCTAAGCAGGATCGAACTGCTGACCTCCTGCGTGCAAGGCAGGCGCTCTCCCAGCTGAGCTATAGCCCCACATTCCTAAATTACGTATTTCGTAACTACTTGGCTGCTGAGTTCCAAGCGGGACGAACTTTAAGTTTTTTTATAAAATTGGTCAAGTATTTTTTCGTAATTTTTCACTGTTTACACTAATTTTTGATAGACTCAGCTTAATTCAACACTAAAACGATAAAAACAATGAAAAAATCTGTTCTAGCGCTTATGGTTTTACTCGCGGGTTGCGCCACAAATGACGAGCCTCCTTTTGAAATAAATAATAAACAATTCCACGAAAAGCAAGATGAGCAAGGCAATAAGTTGTTTGCATATGTTGTGTCGGTTAAGGCAAAGCACCGCAGTAATATTAATTTAGATGATGGTGGTGGACGAGGCGGTAAAAAAAGACCTAATCGTTCGGATGTGCAGCGTTATATTGAACAAGAGCATTTTGAAGAGTCGAGTGTATTAAAACTGCAGTTAGAAGATCAAGCTGTAGAGCTTTTAAATGAAGAGCTAGCATCGCGTAACTATTGCCCAGACAAACACGAAGTGAATGAAGTGCTTTGGCGCGATTTAAGTGTGCAGCTTCGAGGGCGTTGTTTGTAACATGTTAGCGGATAAAGCAAAGCTAGCTGAAGCACTGACTCAGCTAAATATAAATTACGATGTAATAGAGCACCCGCCATTGCACACAAGTCTTGATGCAGATGCCTTTATGATAGAGCGCCCTGGTACTCGACTAAAAAATCTATTTTTACGCGATAACGAAGGGAAGCGTCACTTTTTAGTTATTACAGCGCACGATAAACAGCTCGATTTAAAAACCTTGGCTAAACAGCAAGGTTTGTCGCGATTAGGGTTTGCATCAAATGAGCGCTTAGCGCGTTACTTAAAGGTTGAGCCTGGTTGTGTGTCTATGTTGGCACTGTTTAACGACAAACAAAACAATGTTAGTTTATGGTTAGATCAGGATATTTGGTTTGGAGATTTATTTCATTGCCACCCGTTTGAAAACACTCAAACATGGTTGTTAAAAAAGCCTGATTTAGAAAGCTTTTTTAATTATACCCAGCATCAGCCACGGGTGGTTTTTTTACCATCTCGGTAAGCCCAAACAATGAGCATAAATCCACATAGGCAAATACACAATAAGCTAAACATAAACGCTGTTTGCCCATAATGCTGATACACCACTCCTGGTAATAAAGACCCAAGCGCTCCTCCACTGTAGTAAAACGATACATAGCCACCATTTGTTACACTTGGCGGAGCTTTACTTATTTTATTAACGAGTGGCGCCGCTGTAGAGTGAATAACAAACATAGCGCCACAAAATAAGGTAAACGCAATTAAAAACACCACTAGCTGCTGGCTCATTAGTAATAAAATACTGATGTTATAAAAAATAAAAATTGCAATTAATAGATGCCAAGGGGTAGAAGCTTTTTTAAGTAACCAAGGTGCTGTAATAGATGCTAGTGCGCCAATTAAGTAGCCGCTATACACTAAGCCAATATCCCGCGTATTTGTTATTTTAAAGGTTTGCTGCAAAATAAAGGGTAAATAGTTTAAAAGCGCTGCAAAACAAAAAAACATACAAAAGACTGCGCCATATACTTTTAGCACAGGCCCTTCTTTAAGTTGTTTAATGTAACCAAGAGGTGAGAGCGCCTCGCTGATAGGCGGCTTAATAAAGCGTGAGTGGTTAATGCTCAAAGCCAAAGAAATTAATGCAAAGGCAATTACATAGTAAAAACTTTGCCAATGCCATAGGTCACTAAATATAGCTGCTAATACGCGACCAAAATAACCACCTATTATGCTACTGCTTATGTATAGCGTCATGTTTTTTTGCAAGCTATCAGCGGTATAGCTCATTCCTATATAGCTGGTCATTGCGGTGAGTGCTGCGGGAAGCGTTAAGCCTTGTAAAAAGCGAACAAGCAACAGTAGCTCAAAGCTTGGCGCGTAAATAAAGAGTATGCAGCTAAAACCTAAAACAATCATGGCAATGCGAAGAATTAAAAGCGGGTTATGCTTAGCCAACACTAATCCATACACAAGTGGTGCAATAGCTAAAGGCAACATGGTTACGGTCATTAAACTGCCTGCAAGTGCAGGCAGAACATTAAATTCATTAGCAAACAAGCTAAGTAGAGGCTGCGGGGCGTAAAGCACAAAAAATATAAACACAGAGCATGCTAATAAATGAAATAGACGCATTGTGAAACTTAGAATATGGGGAGATAAGTTAATCAAAGTATATTAAAAATGGCTTATATTTCATATGTTAAATGAGCAGCATTTGCGCCAAATCATGGTTAGTAATCATTCGTATGATAGATTAATACCGATAGCACTATTATTTGTAGTCGTTGGTGATTAAAATGACCTTAATATAAGTTTTTAGTGGAATAAAGCCATGGGTTCATTACAAGACCAATTGCTGCAAGCAGGTTTAACAACTTCGCACAAAGCTAAAGTTGCTAAGTCAGAAAAACGTAAGCAACAAAAAAAGCAAAAAAAAGGGGCAACAAGTAACCCTAGCGATCTGCAAAAGCATATTCAACAAACCAAGCTTGAGCAGCAAAAAAAGGCGGAAGAACTTAACCAGTCTCGCCAAGATGAATTAAAACAGCGTGAGCAAGAGGCACGTGTTAAGCAAATTTTAGAGCATCATAACCAAGACACTATTCGTGGCGAGCGTACCTTTAATTTTACTTATCAAAATAAAGTTAAAGGTTTAGACGTAAACGAAAAAACTCAAAAAGCGTTATCGGGTGGCCGTTTAGCTATTTGTGTGCTTGAAGGACAGTTTTTTGTACTTGAAGACGAACCGGCACGTAAAGTGGCGGAAGTAGACGAAAAGTATATTGTTTTTCATGTTGAGCCTGAAAACAAGCCTAAAGATGAAGACGATCCATACGCAGACTTTGAAGTACCAGATGATATTGTTTGGTAAATCTTCTCTAAATTTTGCTTATACATAGAGCATGTTTAGGTTAATTAAGTTGTCGCTCATTTTTATTTGCTAAGGTATACAAGAGTGAGCATAAACTTATTAGTCGCGCTGTTTTGTTTGATCGTCAAGGGCGACTTGGTACGTATGCTTTTTATTTGATTGTTTACTACAATCATTGAAGAAGTTTTTCTAACCGTCAAAAAGAAGAGAAAATACAATGAGCAAGATGAAAACACTACTAGTAGGCGCGGGTATTAGTTTAGCCGCAAGTTTTTCGTTTAATGCAGCAGCTGCTGATGGCGCTGCATTATATACCGCTAAAAATTGTCAAACATGTCATGGTGCGGAAGGTAAAGCACCTATTATGGGCGCATACCCAAAACTAAACGGTCAAAACAAAGACTACTTAGTAGCGCAAATGAAAGACATTAAGTCAGGTGCGCGTAACAACGGTATGACTATGGCAATGAAAGCAATGGTTGCTACAGTAACTGATGAAGAGTTTGATGCAATTGCAGATTACCTATCTAAAGTAAAATAACTTGCAGCAATAGCTAAGCTTTAAAACAGCCACACAATAGTGTGGCTGTTTTGTTTGTGTTTGCTATAAAATTAATACTGCTTTAGACTTCTAAACATCTATTCGCATCTTGTTTTGGTGCGTCTTTTAAAAGGCTTATTATGTTTGATTTACCCCAACTCGATTTAAAAAATAAAGTATCAGAACAAGAGTGGCAACTACGTGTTGATTTAGCTGCTTGCTATAGACTGGTTGATCACTTTCGTTGGGGAGATTTAATATACACGCACTTGTCGGCTCGATTACCCGGTACCGATCATTACCTTGTAAATGCCTTTGGTTTAACGTTTGATGAAGTAACCGCGTCTAATTTAGTGAAGGTAGATTTAAACGGTAATATTATTGATGACACGCCGTTTAAGATTAACCCAGCGGGCTTTACAATACACAGTGCTATTCATGAGGTACGTGAAGATGCACATTGTGTTATTCACTTACACACCAAAGAAACAATTGCCGTTGCGACTCAAAAAAATGGCTTGTTACCGCTGAGCCAATATTCAATGTTTTCACTGCCATCACTTTCGTACCATGGCTACGAAGGGCTTGCCGTAAACGACGATGAACGCAAAGTGCTACAAAATGATTTAGGCACAACCAATCATATGCTGTTAGTAAACCATGGCGGCTTAACGGTAGGGCCCACTGTGGGTGATGCGTTTATGCGTTTTTACGATTTACAGCGTGCTTGTGAAATACAATTAGCATTGCAAGCCAGCTCACAAGAAGCTATTGAAGTGCCACAGCCAATAATCGACAATATTTATAACCAAGCTAACGTGGTGCACAGCGGTATTACAGGTGGTCAACTTGCGTGGCCAGCTATGTTGCGTAAAGCCTACCGACTTGATCCCAGTTTTGCTAATTAAGGAATTTAAATGAAAGTAAATCGCGTAGAAGTATTTGATATTCATTGCCCTGACAGACCATCGTGGACACCTGTGTTTGTGCGTATTCATACCGATGAAGGTATTAGCGGCGTAGGCGAAGCAGGTCTTGCCTACGATTTAGGGCACAGTGCAGCCGCAGCCATGATTAAAGAAATGGCTGATGCGTTTTTAATTGGTCATGACCCATTTCAAACTGAAAAATTATGGTCGCGTATGCTACGAGAAAGCTTTTGGGGCTTAGGTGGCGGTCCAGTTGTATATGCTGCAATGAGCGCTATTGATACCGCGCTTTGGGATATTAAAGGTAAAGCACTTGGTTTACCTGTATATCAACTTCTTGGCGGTAAAGTTAACGACAAACTACGCACTTACGCATCGCAATTACAGTTTGACTGGGATAGCGAGTTTAAAGCGTTAGTACAACCACAAGAATACGCAGAAGCAGCTTTAAAAGCGGTTGCTGAAGGTTACGATGCAGTAAAAGTTGACCCGATTCAGTACGATAAAGATGGCAATACTTATTACGACCGTACAAATATTATTTCTCGTACAGAAATGAAACTATACCGTGCGCGTATGCAAGCAATACGTGAAGCGGTAGGCGATGAAGTTGACATTATTTTTGAGTGCCACAGTTTACCTGGTGCTACATCGGCAATTCAGATTGGCGAAATAGCACAAGAGTTTGACTGTATGTATTACGAAGAACCGGTTAACTACTTAAACCACTCATTGCATGCCAAAGTAGCCGACAAAGTAGCTGTGCCTATTGCTGGTGGCGAGCGTTTATACAACCGTTGGGGTGTGCGCCCGTATTTAGAAGATCAAAGTATTGATGTGCTACAGCCAGACATTGGTTTATGTGGCGGCTTTACTGAAACTAAGAAAGTGTGTGACTACGCTGATATTTTTGATGTGCGAATTCAGGCTCACGTATGTGGCGGGCCAGTTGCAACAGCGGCATCGCTTCATTTAGAAACGGCGATACCTAACTTTTTGATTCATGAGCACCATACTTATGCGATTAAAAAGTGGAACCGTGAATTGTGTTTACAAGATCCACAACCTAAAAATGGCTTCTTTGAAGTATCAGAAGAGCCTGGGCTGGGTATTGAATTAAATGATGAAATTGTTATGCGCTCACAACGCGTAGAAATAAAGTAACTTTTTAAGTTACAAAAAGCCGGTAAGTGATTATTCACTTACCGGCTTTTCTTTTTATGAAAGTTGTAGTTAGTTATAACTCGTTAATTTTACATTTGGCCTCTTTAAGCTCAATAGTGGCTTTACTATTAAGATGGCGAATATAACACTGCGTGCCTTTTATCATCAGCTCAAACTGATCTGCGGTATTACGACTTTGTGTATCGATAATATTATTACCTTTTACATTATTGAGAATTACAGTGCTGCTAGTAGTAAATACATCGTTAGCTAATTGGGCCTCTTGAATGTGGACAAGTGCTTTAATAGCTTTGCCAACGGCTGCTTTATTTGGCTCAACCAGTAAAGCGTGTTGCAGCTTAGGTGTAGGGTCTGGGCTTTGTGATATACAGCCATTGAGAAAAAGTGCCGAAAATACAACGATTACTAAAAAGTATGCTTTCATAAGTTGGCCGAATTATTAGCAAAAGAGAGCTTAATATAACGATTTTTAGTTACACTTGATAGTAGTGCTTAGCGTTTGTATAGCTAAGGTTATGCCATATGCTATTGTTTAAACACATACTTTTGTAGCTGTGCCACAAGTTGTTGTAGCTTGTATTTATTTGACACACAGGGAAGTTACTAGCAAATATAACGCGCTGCTCACCAAAGTGATTTAAAAGAAAAGTAAAACAAGTAACCTGCTGCTGTTTGGTAAAGTGTAGTAATTCAAAGCCAGAAAATTTGATGGCGATATTGTTGTGTTGAGCAAGTAACTTAACACCTTGCTGCCATGTAGCTAAATCGCTAGGTAGCCCTGCGTGATTAATTATAATCTGAAGTTGCGGTAGCTGCTTAGCGTAGTAAGCGACTTGTTTAGTAATATCGCTATTTTCAATATTAAATTGTGCGTCAAAATGCAGTTGGTTGTTTGAGAGCATCGCTAAGTTTTTAAAGCTATTAGCGCTTAATAAACGCTTTGCATCAGTCCCTTCGGTTATATCTCTGATACCACATAAACTTGGGTGAGCTTGAGCGTTTAAGGCGCTTTTAAACTGCTCTGTAGGTGAGTCAATTTGGTTATAACTAACGGCTTTAAAAGGCAGTTTTTTTAAATGCGAGCTTAGCCAATTTAGCTCGTTTATAGGTGATTGATTATCAAACCCAGCCTCAATGTGCACAATACCCGCAAGTTCAAAATCAGTACTTTTAATAAGTTGCTCTGCACTTACTGGTTGTTTTATTCTTTCTAGATTAGGCCATGCTGGTGGGGTTTCGCCTTGTAGCCAAGTATATTGCCCCTCAACAAGATTAAAAAAATGCACGTGAGGGTCAATAATTTGCATGCTCATTGCGCTGTGTAACCACCATCAATACTTTGCAGGCTGCCTGATATAAAGCTTGCATCATCACTTGCCAAAAAGCTAATCAGTGCAGCTACTTCATCGGCTTGCCCTAAGCGGTTTAGCGGTTGTAGGCTGGCCTCTTCTGCGACTATTTTGTTTTTATCAGCACCACTTTTTTTACAGTAGGCATCAATAGCATTATGAAATAACGGGGTTTCTATAGTGCCTGGGCATACTGCATTTGCACGAATGTTAAAGCTTGCGTAATCAAGTGCTGTAGTTTTAGCCATTGACGCAAGGGCGTGCTTAGTAAGGTTATAAGCAAACGAATTTTGCTTACCTATAATTGCTTGATCTGAGGCAACTAAAATAATAGCACCGCTGTTTTGTGCTTTCATACTTGGCAGTACACTTTGTACTGCCGCGTATGCGCCTTTAACGTTAAGTGCAAAAAGTGCATCGAGAGTTTCCTCATCGGTATGCTCTATATTTGCACTTAAATGTTTACCGGCATTAGATACAAGTATGTCAATCTTAGGGTTTTGCTGGCAAATTGTATTTATACATGTTTGCACTGCGCTTACGTTACTTACATCACATTGATGAAATTCGCCAAACTCACTTGGCTCAATATCAAGGTTATGTACAGTAAAACCACGTTCAATAAAGCGTTTTACTACGGCTAAACCAATACCTTTTGTTCCGCCTGTAACAATAGCAACCTTCGACATACCTGCTCCTTTATTTACAACTAAAATGCTTAGTGAGAGTGGCCACAGCCACCTTCAGCGTGAACATGCCCATGAGACACTTCTTCACTTGTCGCTTCACGTACTGACACAACTTCAACATCAAACGTTAAGGTTTTACCTGCAAATGGGTGGTTTAAATCACAGTCTGCGTTAAAACGGCCAACCTTAACAATCGTTACTTGGTGGCGACCTTGGTTAGACTGCACCATTGCCGTCATACCTGGCTTCCATACTTTTACATCACCTTGTAGGTGCTTAAGAGGAATGCGTTGAATTAAGTCATCAACACGCTCGCCGTATGATTCGCTTGGCTCTAACGTAACACTAAACTTATCGCCAGCTACTTTGCCTTCAAGTGATTTTTCTAAACCAGGAAGCATGCCTTCGCTGCCGTGTATGTAGCTCAGTGGCGCATCGTTTACGCTGCTTTCAATTTGTTCGCCCGCTTCGCTTAGGGTGTAATGAAATTCAACTGCTGAATTTTTACTAATTTGCATGCTTGTCTCTTTAAATTTTACTGTTGTAAGGCGTGATTTTACGCGAAATATAGTACTTTAGAAACTTACCAAGGTTGATTTAGTGTTTTTTGTAAATCGAGCAGTAAGTTTTTTTTTATCGGGGCTGATTTTGGCTGTTCGGCTTGAGGTATAAATAGTATTAGCTGTTTGCCTGGCTTTAATACACTTGAAGCTGATAACTTGTTCCACTTAGCTAAGTCACTATGAGGTACATCGTAGAGCTGGCTAATACTCCAAAGCGTGTCGCCTTGTTTAACTTCGTAGTCTATTTCAATTGTTGGGATCACAACTTCTTTTGGCTCAAGGTAAGGGCTTATTTTGTAATCTACTATAAGTGATTTAGGTAACGTTTTAGGTTGCCCAACTAAGAGTTTTTCACCAACTCCAATAAGGTTAGTTTGTTTGTCGTTAAGCTGTTTAAGCGCACTGACAGACATACTAAAACGTTTAGCTATGCCATACAGCGTATCGTTTTGTTTAACTATGTATTCGCCAGCAAAGTTAGATTTAAAAAACTGGCTTTTTAATAATGCTTCTTGCCCTATTGGTAAGAGTAAAGCGTGAGGCCCATTAGGTGAGCTTTGGTTTTTTAAATAACCTTGGTTTAAAGAGTGTAGTTGTTTTGAACCCACGCCAGAGAGCTTAGCAATAACCGAAAAATCAAATTGTTGGCCTACATTCATTTGCGTAGTAATTGGTTTGTTCGAAAGTTTTGGCCGGTTAATTCCTTTTTGCGGGTGTTTTACTAAGTAACTTAAAGCAAGCAATTTTGGGACGTAATCGGCCGTTTCTTTAGGTAGCTTAAGCGACCAATAATCCGTGCTTTTACCGCGTTTTTTATTTTTTTCGATTGCTCGCTTAACACGTCCTTCACCGCTGTTGTATGCAGCAAGCGCATGCAGCCAGTTACCATCAAAGCGTTTATGCAAATAGCTTAAGTAATCAAGTGCAGCATCGGTTGATGCCAATACATCTTGGCGTCCGTCGTACCATTGATCTGACTTAACCCCAAAATGATGCGCAGTTGCGCCTACCAATTGCCAAACCCCAACGGCTTGCTGCGAGGAGGTAACAGTAGGCCTAAAGTCACTTTCAACAAAAGGTAGCAAAGCAAGCTCCATAGGGAGTTGCTTTTGCTCTATCTTTTTTACGATATGATATAAATAAGGAGCTGCACGCTTACTCACTGTGCGTAAATAGTTTGGCTGCTTTAAATACCAGTCAATACGCTTATTTAAAGCGCGATTTTGGTAAATGGTAAAATGCAGGTTATTTGCTATGTGCACCCATAAATCAGTTGTTTTGGGTGGTCGCTTTTTTACGATAACTTTTTTTGGGGCTTGTGATGTGGTGTGCGTAGCTTTAGGCTCAGTATCACCTGGCGTTTTTGCAAGTTGCTTTTGGCGTTCGTAGCTAGGCTCAAAATGAGTAAATATTTGTGGTGCTTCTTGAACTTCAGGCTCCGTCGTCTCACAGCCAAATAAAAAAACACCCAGAAAAAATATAACCAAACTGCGCATAGTAATCACTTTTATAAATTCCTTTTACAATTTTAACACAATCCGTTGTGTTGAGTTATTTACTGTTTCTTAGCGCGGTTAAGCCCAGCTTGTAAAAAAAAGTTGCTGGATTTTATATTAAGCGCTTCTTGTTTGTAAGGCTTAATAACTGACTCAGGAAAAGACTGCATTAGTTGCTCTACAGTTTGGCCGTCGTTATTTTTTACATGCTCGGTTATGGCCGTTAAAAAAGAGAGTGGTTGTTTAAGCTGCTCCTTTGTTAAAACGTCGCCGTGCCCTGGAATAATTACGCTGAGATTTTCATCGTTAATATATTGCGTAAGTAATGTTTGCCACTTTTTTAATTCCCCATGCCCAGGATATGGCAGCCAGTCAACGATATCGCCACCAATAAGTACAGTGGCGTTATTAGTGCTAATTGTTAAATCACCATTGGTATGAGCTTGCTGTGGAGCAATCATAATTTCAAAACCACCAAGATTAATTTTTTTAGGCGCCTTTATTGTTATTTGCGGATTATTGAGTTGGTACTCTTGCCAACGAAATAATCTACTTTTAGCAAGCTCCAGCTTATTACGCCACAGAGCTTGCTCGTCTTTATCTACGTTTGCTAAGCGCTGGTAACTCAGCTCAATACTTTTTTCATAGGTGTCTAACTTGTCAGTATATGCTTTTTGATATTGGCTAAAGTTAGTATTTACTTGCTGATGAACGATAAGTTTGGCGTCAGGGAAAAAGCTTTGCATAACCGCCATGCCTAATAAGTGGTCGTCATGGTAATGAGTCGCGACTAAATAACACAAAGGCGTTTTAAGGCGCTTTTTTAAATCTTCGGCAAGTTGTTCAACTGCAGCAAAGTTGGCGCTGGTATCAACTAGTAGAGCGCATTTGTCACCTTCAATGAGAACCTGATTTGAGTCGTAAAATCGAAGGTCATCTTGTTGCTTTAAAAATTGAATATGAGGGTTAATTGTATTCCAAGTGACAGCTGCATAGGCATTTTGGGCTAATGATAATAAAGTAAAGCCTAATAGTAAGTGCTTACATAAAGAGGTGATTTTTGAAATTTTTAACTTCATTTATTATCTCTACGCTAATATTTAAGTACTTTATAATAAATAAAAAGCGCAGTGTGCGCTTTTTATTTTTTGTGTTTGGGGTCATTTGTCAATTGCTGACTGAGCTTATCAATCAGTTGGTCTTGATGCTGCTGCTCAACTGTAGCCTGTGTTTTTGCTTCTAGCAATTCGTGGCTTAAGTTTAATGCTGCCATTAGTAGGGCTTTTTGATCGTTTCTTACGGTTGAGCGTTGTTTCATTTGCTCAACAAGATCGTTTAAATTTTTAGCTGCTGCTATTAATGCATCTTCCTGCCCTTCGGGACAAGCAAATTGCTGCTCTTTACCTAGCAACTCAACAGTGACCCGCTGGTTTTGCAGCTCAGACATTAGCTAGCCTGTTGTGCGCTTTGTAACTTATCAAGAAGACCAGATAACGTAGTGCTGGCATCTTTTTGCTTTTCTTCATTTTCTAGCGCTTCAAGCTGTAGTAATTCGTTGTCATCGCTTAATTTAGCGTTTTGTTCTTTTAAGCTTGTAACGTCAGCTTGTAATTGATTATTACGTTCGATTAAAGAGTCGATCAGTTGTTCGAGTTGTTGAAGAGTAGTGTTATTCATAAAGGCGCTCATAAAACTGTAATTAATGTCATGCAAATGTAAAGCAAAGCGTGTTGATTTGCCAGCATTTACGGTGGTTTTAGCTGATTTTTCTTCTTCATTAAGGGATAATTCAGTATATGTGCTTTTTTGTTCAGAAACGGTTCACTTAAACACTCTCTTATGTTGGTGCAAGTTGCCAAAGCCCTGTGCTTATGGTTCACTTGCGATATTAAATTGCGTATGGCGAAAATAAATAATGCTTAGTTACAGACACTCTTTTCACGCGGGTAATCCAGCCGATGTACTTAAACATTTAGTACTGGCTCAGGTGTTAAATTATCAAACAATTAAAGATAAACCGCTTGATTATATTGATACTCATTCGGGGGCTGGTTTTTTTGAACTTGCCGCTGCAGATGCGCAAAAAACACAAGAGTATCAAGATGGTATTGAAAAGCTTTGGACCCACACAAGTAAGCATGAAGCATTAAACGATTACATTGATTTAATAAAATCGTTTAACGAGACAAGCGAATTAGCGTTTTACCCAGGTTCGCCAAAAATTGCTGAGCATTATTTACGTCGTCAAGATAAGGGTTGGTTTTTTGAGCTGCACCCGCGCGATTTATTGTTACTTGAAGAAAACATGCAAGGTAAACGCTCTATTCGAGTGCGCGGAGAAAACGGTTTTGCAGGGTTAGTTGGCTTACTGCCACCAGCATCTCGCAGAGCGTGTGTGTTAATTGACCCTCCATATGAAATTAAAGACGATTACGAAACAGTTGTAAGTACACTCGTTAAAGCTCACCAACGTTTTGCTACAGGTACCTATATGATTTGGTACCCGGTAGTGGATAGAGAACGTATTGATAATATGGAGCAAGGCTTAATTAACTCAGGTATGCGAAACATACAATTGTTTGAGCTAGGTACCGAAGCTGATACTGACGTTCACGGAATGACGGCATCAGGCATGATAGTTATTAACCCACCATGGAAACTAAAACAAACTATGGATGCGGTAATGCCAGAATTAGTTGAGCTTTTAAGTAAATCAAGTGGCTTTTAT
The DNA here is from genome assembly GCF_018100985.1 of Pseudoalteromonas sp. MMG007. GTDB lineage: Bacteria > Pseudomonadota > Gammaproteobacteria > Enterobacterales > Alteromonadaceae > Pseudoalteromonas. The sequence goes on from NZ_JAGJEI010000001.1 coordinate 45,036, forward strand.
AGAAGCGAGCAGCTTGTCGACGAATAAGTTAAGTTCTATAAAAAACGCCCAGACTCATCTGGGCGTTTTTTATTAAAATAAAGTATAGCTAGGTTAATCAGCGGTGCTTAATTAAAATATACAGCGTTAAACGTCGCTAGAGTACTGGCGTTAGTGTCTTTAAGTTTTAAAGACTCACCTGTGATTTCCCACTTTTTAGCTTTACTGAGTACGTCTGACATGGCGGCTTCTTGATCCATGTTTTCTGAGCACATTTTCTTTGTACTTGCTAACTGGCTAAATGATATAGATTGCTGCTTAGTGTTGTAGCTTCCACTGAAATTATTACAGCCTAAAAAGCCATTAACTCGGTTGTCTTTATCAAACTTAATAAATGGCTCTTTAGTTTTAACGCTCACAGCTTTTGCATTTACTGTTACCGCCTTCCAATAAGTGTTAGCGAGAGTAACATTTGGCTTTTGTACTTTAACTCTAACAACTTCTATCTCGTGCGGCACACCCGACAGTGTGCTTTTAAATGGGTTGTATTGTGCGTCACTTTTATAAAGTACGTTGTCTTTATTAATAATTCTGGCTGTTAAGTTATAACTGTCTTGGTCGTTAATTTTGTCAGCGTCATATACCATCTCAACAGTGAAAGGTGGCGCTTGGGTTATATCTATTACTTCTTGTGCGATTATGTCGGCTTTAACATCCATTTTAGACACATCAGAAAGCGTGACTATTAACTGTGAATCAGGGCGAAGCATACTGCGATCTTTATACGTAACGAGTGTAGTCAAACTCGATACACTCTCGGCTTGCTCGGCTTTTTCAGTATGCGTAGTTTGTTGGTCGCAGCCTGTTAATGTAAAAGCGCTGAGTGCCAATATACTTAAGCCTGTTAATGTTTTTTTACGTGAAAATACTGCCTGATGCTTTGTCATGTTAGTTATCCTTACTCAATATTATTCGCACAGTGTAGTGCTTCGCTGCTTAATAATTACTTAATTACTCAGAGTTCAGGTGAGCTTTAGGTACAAAAAAAGGCGCTCCAGCGCCTTTAATAATTAAATACATACCATTATTTTTTAACAAACTTAGTTAAAATAACAATACGTTGCCCATCAACTCGCCCTTCAATATGTTCAGGGTTACTCGTTAAGCCAATATTACGTACCGCTGTACCACGTTTTGCGGTCAGGCTGCTGCCTTTTACGTCTAAGTCTTTAATAAGTGTTACTGTGTCGCCTGCTTGCAAAACAACCCCGTTACTATCTACGTGCTTTACGTCATCGTCTTCGGCTAATGCTTTTTTGGCCCATGCTAATGTATCTTCTTCAAGATAAATCATATCCAAAGCGTCTTGTGCCCAGCTATTCTCAGGCGCTAAGCGCGATAACATTCTGTAAGCCACAACTTGTACAGCGGGTGTTTGGCTCCACATGCTGTCGTTTAAACAGTGCCAATGTGTTGGAGTGAGTTCGCTGTTATTCTCGATTTGATCTTTACATGTTTGGCATGTGTAAATGCATTTGTCTGAATGAGTTTCAGTAACGGGCGGTACTTCGTAAACAGATAAGTTGTCGGTTGCACCGCATAATTCACATTGATTATTACTACGTTCAATTAAGGCTTTTTCAATACTCATGGGGCTCTTTCTGGTTCTGATGGAGTTAACATTTGCTGCTATTATACCCCATTACATAAAGTCCGCGCTATTAATCCCTTAATTTTGTGTGGGTATATCAATCTATACTAGGACTTAATCATTTGTAGGTGCTTTACCAGACGCTAGTCACTTTGAAGTCTACTGTAAAAGATTGCATAAATACGCAAGCCAAAACCTTGCGGTAGTAATTATTAGTCAAAGAGACCAAATAACAAGGCCATACCTTACTACCTACAATGTTTAGCTCCTTCAAATAGAGCGCTTAGTTAAGCGAACCAGTGTTGAGAATGTACTTATTTTCAATATTTTTTATATAGCCTTGGCTGTGAAGGTTTTTAATTGCTTGGTTTATTTTCGGTAATAGGTTTTTGTGTTTACTTAACAAACGAATAGTTAAAAAACCATGAGAGTGCTGCGCACCAAACGCTATACGCATATCTAGCTGTTTGGCCCAATAAAGCGCTGTTAGCTTACCAACGAGTGCAGCTTCTACACGGTTTCTTGATAGGGCTGTCATAAGTTCCTTCTCTGATGGAAAGTCAACACGTTCAAAGGTGTTGTCATCATAGTAATAGTAGCCTAGTACCGTTCCGACATTTTTACCCCTTAAGTTATCAGCGCTTTGCCAGTTATTAACATTTTGAGGCAAAGTAACAATCATTTCTGTGGCATAAATAAGTGGTTCTGAAAAAACATAACGAGGGTCATTCCTTTCACTCTTAGGGAGCCATTCCAATGAAATTACATCAAAATCTATTACTTCATTTTGTAAGTATTTGGTAATACGCTTTGTAGGTAAGTCGACATGAGAAGCCTCAATATTTGCACCATCGAGTACTTTTTCGATAATTTCTGGGAGTATGCCAGGCTTTTTGGGATTATTCGTATAATATGGATAGTGACTACCCGACGCGCTAATATTATATTTAAGGGGGATCGCATTAGTGCTAGCGTAGCTAAAAAATACACATAGCAAAGGACATAACGCTAATAATCGAATTAAGTTTGGCAAACCTTCACGCTTTATAGTTAAATTTTATCTAAGTGTTATGTAGTTTCAGTTGTTTTGCAATGATTGCTATATTTATCTTGTGTTACTTACTTTAAAGTACACTTAATTATTGGCTGTTTAGCCACCGTCTTATAGGTTTAGAGCGAAGTGAAATTACAAAATATCTCTGACAAAGCACAAAAAATAACGCAGTTTGTTGCAAGGCAGCCTATTTTTGATGTTGATCAAAATGTGTTCTCTTATGAGCTCCTTTATCGCGACTCCGCTAATAATGCGTTTCCTGCGGGTACTTCTGATATGCACGCTACTAGTCGATTGTTTTTCAATGCGTTAATGCTATTAGGGCTAGATAGACTAACTGCACATCATTTAGCGTTTATAAACTTATCGTCAGAAACTATTTTAGATAATTTTCCTAAGCTCTTACTGCCAGAGAACAGTGTAATTGAAATTGTGGAGCGTATAGGCAACATTCCAGCTGTTGCTAAACGTGTGCAGGAGTTAAAAGAAGAAGGGTATGTGTTTGCTTTAGATGATTACGATGGGGATGCTAAATGGGAGCCTTTATTGGCGCATGTTGATTATATAAAAATAGAAATAGATGAACCGGTTATTAAAACCAATATACGTATTAAAAAAATCAAACGCGCCTATCCTCACGCAAAAGTAATTGTAGAAAGGATTGAAACGTATGAGCAATTTAATGCATTAAAAGCCGCTGGGTGTGATTTATTTCAGGGGTACTTTTTTTCTCGCCCAGAAATGATTACCTACAAGGGCGTAGAGCCATCGAAGTTAACCGTTTTTGACTTACTGCGCTTTACGGCTAAAAAAATGCTTTGCTTTAAAGAAGTTCATCAACGAGTAGCAAAAGATGTAGCTATTACCGCTAGGGTATTAAAACTAGCAAATGCGCGTTCGGGTAAAGCAAACTTAAAAATCACCTCTATTTCACAAGCCGTTATTTATTTAGGTGAAGACACTATAAGGCAATTTGTACGTGTTTTAGCAATAAGCGAACTAGGCGTTGAAAAGCCAACAGAATTGACTAAGTTAGCTTTAACGCGTGCGCAGCTTATGTCGCTTATATTGGAGAAAAATAATGAAGACTTAACCGAGCAGGGTTATCTTGTTGGTTTATTCTCAGTGCTTGATGCTATTTTAGATGCTGATTTAAAAGACGTGGTTAATGAGTTCACTTTAGATGAAGCGATATCGGATGCATTACTTTTAGAGAGCGGAATCTTAGGGAGTTGTTTGTCGCTTATAAAAGAATTTGAATTAGATAATACAGATGAAGCAATTATTAAATTGGCTAAAATAAATCCTGAGCTACATATTGGCCACATGTTTAACTTTGTATTAGATGCTGTTTTATACAGTGATGACATTATTGAGGCGATAGCAGAATAAATATGCGTAATTGGTTATCGGTTATAAGTGTAGTAATTGCACTAGGTTTACTTTTTCCTGGTATTACAAAACCAGTGTTAAGCATTGAAGGTAATATTGATAAATCAAAACTAGCGCAAGCGGGTATTGAAATGCTTGCCGAAGAAGGTGATGGGCGTACCCGAAGTATGTTAATGATGTTCTCGAACATGTTAGGGCTTGATAAGTTAGAAGGCGAAATAAGCGCTTATAGCAAAACACAAAGTATTTTAGGCACGGTTAAAGAGCTGGCTAATAACAACAACTTATTTGTAGCTGCTTTGGTGGCGTTATTTTCTATTGTTATTCCTAGCTTAAAGCTACTTATGCAGCTGCTTTATTGTTGCCTACCAGTGGGAGGTGTTAAGCAAAAACTCGGTTTGGTTACATGTGCACTGAGTAAATGGAGTATGGTTGATGTATTTGTTATTGCATTAATAGTAACCTACCTTGCTGGAAACGCACACGGGCAAAGTGGTGAGTTACTTATTATGAATGCTCAATTTGGCGAAGGTTTTTGGTATTTTTGCGCATATTGTATTTTTGCAATTTTAGCGAGTAACTTAATAAAAACACCAATTACAGTTTCTAAATAACGACTTAAAAATTTGTGGCAATAACTGAGTTGCCATATAATTACACCGACATTTATTTTAAAGGCACTACATTGCAGCGTTTTCATTCAAGCTTACTTATCGTCACCTTGTTACTCACTTTTGTGGGTCAAGCTGTTGCGTCTGTAGCTATGGTGTGTGAAATGCCGCATGAGGGCGCTAAAACATTCACGCACAGTGAAATGGATATGCCGCAAAGTGATGCCCAAATGCATGAGAATATGTCTCATAACATGGCAGCAATGGATTGTTGTGACAACGAAAACACATCTAAAAATGAATGCAAGTGCCCCATAAACGGCTGCGCTACAAATTCAATGTTTAACGTAGAAAGTTTATTTAGCATTACCTTGCTTGAGTCTGAGAAGGTTAACTTAAGCGTCCCATCCACACAAATTACGATACCTCGCTCACTTTACCGACCTCCTATGTTTGCTTAATTGCAGGATAGGTGTATTTAAAATTTAGATATTTGAGCTTCAACAGCTGCTAATCACCTTTTCTGCCTTGAGATAAGACTTTTGTTTTCTTTATTTTGGCCGGAGTAGGTAATGAACCTCGTTATAAACTTTAAAATAATATTATGTAGTACTGTGCTTTTAAGTACGGTAGCTAAAGCGCAAAGTACCTTTGATTTTCAAACACAAAATTCACCCCGTTCAGTCCAAACGCTTAGCTTAGCGCAGGCGCTAAATTATGCACTTACAAATGAACCATGGCTAAAAGCTAGCAGCGAAATGCAAGCGGCCACTATGTCAAAAGGTATTGCTGCGGGCAGCCTACCCGATCCCGTTTTAACCGTTGGTTTATTAAATTTACCAACGAATGGATATGCGTTTGATCAAGAAGGAATGACGCAGCTAAAAGTAGATTTAAGCCAAAAATTTAGTCGTGGTGATAGCCGAGCCTTACAAACAAAAGCGTTAGCTCAATTAGCGCAGCAGTATCCTTGGCAACGCGCCGATAGGCTTGCTCAGGTTAAAGCAATTGTAATTGAGTCATGGCTAAATGCTTACAGGGCACAACGCAGTATTGACCTAATTGAGCAAGACAAAGGTTTGTTTTCTCAGCTAATAGAAATAACAGAGGCAAGTTACGCAAGCACCTTAGGTAAAACCCGTCAGCAAGACATTATTCGAGCACAATTAGAGCTTACCCGCCTTGAAGATAAGCTTATTACGCTTGAGCAGCAATTTGAAAGTGCTAAAAGTCGCCTTGCACAGTGGCTACCTATGGATATGTTAATGCAGCCAGTTAATAGTGATTTTATTAAAACGACCCCATTAATTGACTTTTCACAATTAGAATTTAACCAGTTAATACAGCTTTTAATAGCTCATCCGGCAATTGTTGCTATAGAAAAAACAGTCACAGCTAAACAAACCGAAGTTACCCTTGCCAAGCAAAGTTACAAACCTCAAGTGGGTGTTAATGTGGGTTATGGATATCGAGATGATACGCCTGTGGGAGAATCGCGAGCTGACTTACTCTCAATAGGGTTGAGTATCGACTTGCCACTATTTACCGATAACAGACAAGATCAGCAAGTTAAAGCCGCTATTGCAACCGCAGAGGCAACTAAAACGCAAAAGTTGGTTGCTCTTCAAAAACTAAAAGGGATGTATTTTAAAGAGTACAGCCAGTTAGCACGGCTAAAAAAACGTGAGCAGCTTTATAAAAACACATTATTACCACAAGTAGCAGAGCAAGCCCAAGCTACGCTAAATGCATATACCCGCGATGATGGTGATTTTTCTGAGGTAATGCGTGCGCGTATTAGTGAGCTAAACGCCAAAATAGATGCCCTAAATATTACCGTCGACCAGCAAATTATTACTGCCCGCCTTAATTACTATGCAAGTAGTTTAGATACCCAAGTAATGGCTGAGCAAGTAGGAGAGACTAATGAATACTAATTTAAAACTACTTATAGCGGGCGCTGTGGGGGCGGGTGTTTTGGCGATAACACAGCAATTTTTAACAGATAGCTCAGGAGCAGGTGAGCAGCAACATGCCTCAAAAGAGCCACTTTATTGGGTTGCGCCAATGGATAGTAATTATAAACGCAATGAACCGGGGCTTTCGCCTATGGGGATGGATTTAGTACCTGTTTATAAAGATGATGCTAACAATAGCCCAGGTACCGTAACTATTTCTCCAGAGGTGGTTAATAACTTGGGTGTAAGAACCAGTAAGGTACAGCTAAAAACTCTGCAAAGCGATATTAATACCGTGGGATATGTACAGTACAACCAAGATCAGTTAATTCATATTCATCCACGAGTAGAAGGGTGGTTAGAAACTTTATTTGTAAAAGCACAAGGCGCACAAGTTAAAGCGGGTGAGTCTTTGTATACCTTATATTCCCCTCAGTTGGTGAACGCTCAGGAAGAGTTTTTACTAGCAGTAAACCGTAATAATACGGTGCTAATAAGGGCGGCAAAAGCACGTTTAGAATCGCTAAATGTGTCTGATGGGTTTATACAGCGTCTTCAAAATAATAAAAAAGTAATGCAAAACATTACATTTTACGCCCGTGAAAGTGGCGTGGTTGATGAGCTAAATGTACGGGAAGGTTTTTTTGTAAAACCAGGTACATCAATGATGAGTATTGCTCAGTTAGATGAAGTGTGGGTAGAGGCGGAGGTATTTGAGCGACAAGCGGCGCAAGTAAGTGTTGGCTTACCCGTTACTATGACCCTTGATTATTTAAAGGGAGAAAAGTGGCAAGGCAAAGTCGATTATATTTACCCCGCGCTTGACGCTAAAAACCGTACTTTGCGTGTAAGACTCAGATTTAATAATAAAGATCACCGCTTAAAACCTAATATGTTTGCACAAGTAAGTATTCATTCAAGTGCGAGTGAAGCTCACCTCACTGTACCAAAAGAAGCGGTTATTCGTACTCAGCACCAAAACCGAGTTGTTATCGCAAAGGGGGAGGGGAGATTTAAATCGGTGCAAGTAGATGTTGGGCATATTAATAGTACCGAAGCCGTTATTCTATCGGGTGTTTTAGAGGGCGATAAGGTTGTTACCTCGGCGCAGTTTTTAATTGATTCTGAGTCGAGTAAAAGCTCTGACTTTAAGCGAATGGACATGCCTAATTTAGGCTCTAGTTCACACTCGGGTATGAGCATGGATATGAAGGCAACTATGCAGCCACAAACAGCCACAGTTAACGGTACTATTAATGCAATAAACTTACAAAATCGTGTCATTAATATCAGTCGTGAGGCCATACCAAAATGGAATCGAGAGCCTGCCACAATGGATTTTATATTATCGGCAGAGGTAGATATCAGCCTGCTTAAACATGCTCAGTATATTAATTTTACGTTTAGCATTATTAACGATGAATTTGTGATTACAGAGATAAAGATCGCAAAGCCAAATAGCCACTCTACTATGCAACACAGTTCTCACTAGGAGCCATTATGATAACTGCCATTATTCGCTGGTCTGTTAGCAATCGCTTTTTTGTGTTGTTGCTTACATTAATACTCATGGGGGGAGGGTTATATGCAGTAAAAAATACTCCTGTAGATGCGCTGCCTGATTTATCTGATGTGCAGGTGATTATTAAAACCTCGTATCCTGGGCAAGCCCCACAAGTCGTGCAAGACCAAGTTACATTCCCGCTGACTTCGGCAATGCTTTCTGTGCCAGGGACGCAAACAGTAAGAGGCTTTTCGTTTTTTGGCGACTCGTATGTTTACGTTATTTTTGATGAAAAAACCGATTTGTATTGGGCACGAAGCCGCGTGCAAGAATACTTAAGTCAAGTAGCAAAACGCCTTCCTGAAACGGCTAATGCAGAGCTTGGCCCCGATGCAACGGGTGTTGGTTGGATTTACTTATATGCACTGGTTGATAAAACAAATAAGCATGACATTAGCCAATTAAGAAGCTTGCAAGATTGGTTTTTAAAGTTTGAGTTACAAACCGTGCCGGGGGTGTCAGAAGTTGCAGCCGTAGGTGGCATGGTTAAGCAATATCAAGTAAATGTAGAGCCCGATAAGTTACGCGCATATGGTATTCCGCTAAGCCTAATTCAAACGGCTATAAAGCAAGGCAATCAAGAAATGGGCGCCTCTGTGGTAGAAATGGCAGAAGCTGAATACATGGTAACAAGCACCGGCTATATAAAAAGTGTAGCCGATTTAGAGGCTATTCCCCTTGGTGTAAACGCCAATGGTACTGCGCTGCAATTGCGAGATGTAGCCGACATACGGTTAGGGCCGCAAATGCGCCGCGGTATAGCCGAGTTAAATGGAGAAGGCGAAGTAACTGGCGGCATAGTTATTATGCGTTATGGCGAAAATGCACAAAAAACAATTGAATTGGTAAAAGCAAAATTAGCATCGCTCAAAAGAGGATTACCAGAGGGCGTTGAAATAGTCCCTGTGTACGATCGCTCTAATCTAATAAATAACGCAATTGATAACCTAACCAGTAAATTAATTGAAGAGCTGATTGTAGTTGCATTAGTGTGTGTGGTGTTTTTGTTTCATGTGCGCTCATCTTTAGTGGCTATTATTACCTTGCCACTAGGTATTTTAACTGCGTTTATTATTATGTATTGGCAAGGGATTAACGCCAATATAATGTCGTTAGGAGGCATTGCTATTGCTATTGGTGCAATGACCGACGGCGCGATAGTCATGATTGAAAATATGCATAAGCATATGGAAAAAACGCCATTAACTAACGAAAACCGCTGGGAGATAGTTGTTAAAGCGGCTAGTGAAGTAGGTCCTGCGTTGTTTTTTAGTTTGCTTATTATAACCGTAAGCTTTATGCCGGTATTTATTTTAGAAGCGCAAGAAGGGCGTATGTTTGCACCTTTGGCTTACACTAAAACCTATGCAATGGCCGCCTCTGCGGGGCTTGCGATTACACTTGTGCCAGTTTTAATGGGCTACTTTATACGTGGAAAGGTGCTTAAGGAGAAAGAGAATCCAGTAAATCATTTATTAGTTATGGCGTATAAGCCGCTATTAAATAAAGTGCTTAAGTTTCCTAAAGTAACTTTGCTACTTGCCTGCGTGGTTGCTGTTATAGGCTCTTATCCGCTAGATAAAATGGGGAGTGAGTTTATACCACCACTTGATGAGGGGGATTTAATGTATATGCCCACTACTTACCCTGGTTTATCGATAGGTAAAGCACGCGAAATTTTGCAGCAAACTGATAAGTTAATTGCCACTGTGCCAGAGGTTAAAACGGTATTTGGGAAAGTGGGCCGCGCCGAAACCGCGACCGACCCAGCGCCGCTTACGATGATTGAAACCTTCATTCAATTAAAGCCAAAAGATGAGTGGCGCAAGGAAATGACACTCGACAAGCTCAAAAAAGAACTCGACGATTTGGTTAAGTTTCCAGGGCTGACTAATGCGTGGGTTATGCCAATTAAAACGCGTATTGATATGCTTGCAACGGGTATTAAAACCCCGGTAGGCATTAAAGTGGCTGGGCCAAAGTTGAGTGAAATTCAAAAAATAGGTCAACAAATAGAAGTGTTACTAAAAGACGTGCCAGGCACTGCATCGGTTTACTCTGAGCGAGTAGCAGGTGGACGCTACATTAAAGTAGACATAAACCGTGAAAAAGCCGCTCGATACAGTTTAAATATCAGCGATGTACAGCAAGTTGTTGCGACGGCTATTGGCGGAATGAACGTAACACAAACAATAGAGGGGCAAGAGCGCTACCCGGTAAATTTACGCTATCCGCAAGCATACAGAGACTCACCAGAAGAGCTCATGTTACTTCCTATAGTTACGCCTTCTGGGCAGCGTATAGCTCTTGCTGATGTAGCCGATGTATTTATTGAAAATGGCCCACCCGGGATAAAAAGTGAAAATGCACGTGTAAATGGTTGGGCGCTTATTGATATTGACGGTGTTGATATTGGCACTTACGTACAAAATGCTCAGCAAGTATTAAATAAGCACTTAGTATTGCCTGCTGGTTATTCTATTACATGGGCTGGGCAGTACGAATACATGCAGCGAGCCAAAGACAAACTTACTTACGTATTACCACTTACTTTAGCGATTATTATTGTATTGCTTTACCTTAATTTTAGAAGCTTTGCTGAAGTGACTATTATTATGGCTACGTTGCCACTGGCGATGATTGGTGGCATATGGTTAATGTATTTAGAGGGATTTAATTTTTCAGTAGCAGTAGGTGTGGGCTTTATTGCCTTAGCCGGTGTTGCCGTTGAAATTGGCGTAATTATGTTGGTGTATTTAAATCAAGCCTATCAAGAAAAATCCTTAGAAGCTGAGCTAATAGGTAAGCCGCTTAGTTTAATACAGTTACAACAAGCAATTATTGAAGGGGCAGGGCTACGGGTGCGCCCAGTAATGATGACGGTAGCGACTATCATTATTGGTTTGCTACCAGTGCTTTATGGTACTGGTACTGGCAGCGAAGTAATGAGCCGAATTGCAGCGCCTATGGTTGGCGGTATGATAAGCGCAATTGCCCTTACTTTGGTTGTTATTCCAGCCGTTTACTTATTATGGCGCAAGCAAGGGCTTAAATAACGAGACAACAGAGCAATGTATCATTTTTTAACCTGATCTGCGCCTTGTAACTAGGCTCAGGTTACTAAAGCATTGCTCTATAAAAATTACCTATAATTTGTAAGTTGTTCTATTAAATGATTCATTATTATTTATTTTAATTTTAAGCTTTTGTTTTTAGTTGTTTTTTTAGTTGGCATGTTTTACGCAACAAAGTAGTACAGTCAACTTAGTAAGGAACGCACATGCAAGTTAAAACAATTAAAGAAGTGTACGATTGGACCGTTTTATTTCACACACAAATGGCGGCAAATTTTTATAGTGTAAAGGACATACTTGATGAACATAACGCGATGCTGGTGGACTATTACCTAAATTACGAAAAAAAGCTCGCTGAGGATTTAGTGGGTTTTAAAGCTATTACCGAAATTAATACTTTAGATACTTATAGTTATGAGTACTTTGCAGAAAACCCTGACCTGATCACGTTTGAAGATATTAGTAAAGATCAGCAGTTTGATGAAAAAGTAATTCAAAACTACTTATCAAGTCAGCATCAAAAGGTGATTGAGCTATATAAATATTTATTAGAGCGCGCCGAAACTGATAACGGTCAGGAAAAGCTTGAGCAAATATTAGAGCTGGAAGAGCAAGGCTTAAAGCAAATGATGCAAAGCACAAACCGCCATATGGATATGTAGTTACAAAAAGCAGGGTGTTGGCCCCCTGCTTTTTTGATCTAAGAGCAGTTAAACGCGATACCAACCTTTTTTAAATAGCGTTGTTCTAGCGCTAAATCGGCTTGAAGCAGGGTGTGCTCTTGAAGATAGTTATCGCAAAACTTTATAAATAATCCAGTGTTATTTGCGCTAATTTCCATATTTGGTTTTTGGCTAATTTGTCGTTTTTGATTAAATAAAATCGCTAAACGTAAAATAGTAATAAGCTTAAGCACCTGCTGCTGAGAAATAGTTATAAATTCAGAAAGTTCATCGAGTTTTATTTTTTTACGATAAAAACGAATAAGTGAGCTGAGTATTAGCTGCTCTTGCTGTGTAAAGCCCGGTAATTGGCTATTAGCTACAATATAAGCACTGTGCTTATTAATACCTGATGAGTTAATAGATAAGCCAATTTCGTGTAGTTTTGCTGCCCAAATGAGTAAAGCAACATCGTCTTTATTGTTAAGTTGCCAAGGGGATTTTAAGCGCTCATAGAGCCAAATCGCGGTATCTGAAACTCGTGTCGCGTGAGCTTTATCTACCGTGTATCTATCGCTAACATTATTTATGGTATTACTGCGTATATCTTTGTCGGCTAACTTTTGCTGCATTTCATGAAGCAATCCCTCGCGCAGTGAAAAATCACTGTAAGTTAGCTCGGTGATTGTAAACTCTCTAAAAATTGCAATTAATATGGCAAGCCCGCCACACATACTTTGCTGACGCTCTGGTGTTAGTCCCTCAATTTCTAAATTATCAATTTTTTTTGCTTTTATAAATTGTTGTTTCAGAGTTAATAAATCGTCGTAAGTTATACAATGTTGATGAGGGTTTTCAGCGCTCACCATAGCCAATATCGATTTTATCGTTCCTGAGGTACCAATAATGCATTTCCAGCCCTGTGATACATAATTGGCAAAAATAGCTTCTATTTCTTGTTCTGCTTTTATTTCTGCTTTATTAAAGCGCTTAGCGTTTATGATGCCGTCACTGAAAAATTGATTGGTGTAACTAACACATCCCATATTACGGCTTGTAAGTAGTTTATGTTTAAAATGCTTACCAATTATAAGCTCTGTACTCCCCCCCCCTATATCAATAACAAGACGGTTATTTTCGTTATGTACATAATGAGCGACCCCTTGATAAATCAGCCGTGCCTCTTCTTGTCCTGAAATTACATCAATATGAAAAGGAAATACTTTATTGGCCTGCGTTAAAAAAGCATGAATATTTTTAGCTCTGCGAAAAGTATAAGTTGCTGCTACTTTAACGTTGCAGGCAGGGAAGTCTTGCAGTGTTTTTGCAAACTGCTTAAGCACAATTAAGGCGCGATCAATTGCTTGCTGGCTGAGCCTAAATTTATCATCTAGACCGTCTGCTAAATATACACGCTGCTTTTCTTTATGCAGAATTTGTAGTGTGCCGTCAACTTCGCGAGCAACCACTAAATGAAAGCTATTTGAGCCTAAATCGACGGCTGCTATTGAGGGATGATCATTCATTATTATAATTATGTTCCCATTTTTTTAGATGGTCGTAAATTGCAATTTGCGAGCGTATTTTTTTTCTGTTTCCGCGTCTTACATACGTATTTTTTTGCTCGCTGTCGATTAGCCGCGCTTTAGTACGGTCTTTAAATTGTAGCTCTAAAATATCAATAATGAGCTGTTTTAATTTAGCATCTAAAATTGGTACGCCCACTTCAACGCGATGATCTAGGTTACGTGTCATCCAATCGGCGGACGAAATATATACTTTGTCGTCACCGTTATTACCAAACACCATGACTCTAGGATGCTCTAAAAAGCGATCAACAATACTTATTACTCTTATATTGTCGCTAAACTTAGCAAGGCCAGGTATTAACGAGCACATACCACGAATAATGATGCGTATTTTAACGCCTCTGCGGCCGGCGTAATAAAGCTTATCAACAAGCTGTTTATCAACTAAGTTATTTATTTTTACAGTGATTTTACCGGGGTTGCCGTTTTCTACATGCTGGATTTCTTTATCGATTAAATCCAGCAGCATATCGCGCGCATTAACGGGAGAGATCATAGTGTATTCAAAATTGAATGGCTTATAGCTGCTTTCAATAAATTTAAATACACTATCGCATTCCTCGCAAATACCAGCGTGCTTAGTGAAAAGGCTAAAGTCGGTGTAAATTTTTGCTGTTTTTTCGTGAAAATTTCCGGTGCCTATGTGTGCATATTTCACTATTTTATTTTTTTCTTTGCGATGAATAATACACAGCTTACTGTGCACTTTTAGTGCAGGAATACCAAAAATTACCTTTATGCCCGCACTGCTTAACACTTTTGCCCACTCAATATTATTTTGCTCATCAAAACGGGCTTTAAGCTCAACCATTACGGTAACTTTTTTGCCATTTTTTGCTGCATTAATAAGTGAAGATATAAGCCGTGATTTACTTGCAACGCGGTAAATATTTACTTTAATTTGCGTCACTACTGGGTCAAACGCGGCTTGGCGCACAAACTCTAGCAAATGATTAAAGGTATGGTATGGGTAGTAAAGTAATATATCTTGCTCGGTTATGGCGTCAAATACGCTGGTGTGTTTATTGAAAGCAGTGCTTGGTAATGCAGGTAGCTGTTTGTTTTCAAGGTATTGGCGACCAACATTTGGAAAGGCTATAAAGTCTCTAAAGTTTCGATAGCGCCCGGCTGGAATAAGTGCATCGTGGTGAGTCACATTTAGACGTTTTTTCATTACTTTTAACATGCTTTCAGGCATTGCTTCGTCGTATACAAGGCGCACAGGTTCAGCATAAATACGCTGCTTTAGGCCCTTTGATATTTTATCAAGCAAGCCTTCTTCTAATTCATCATCAAGATTATATTCGGCATCGCGGGTTAATTTTATTGCGTGCCCTTGAATGGTTTCAAAGTTAAAAAAGTTACTAAATACATCATTTAAAAAGTACGAGATTACGTCATCTAGCATCACTATTGTTTTACGACGGCGTGTTTTTTCTGGTGGTAAAATTATAAAGCGCGGAACCCGATCTGTAGGTACCTCAAGCATAGCAAAGTGACTTTTCTCATCACTCATTTCTACAAAGAGGTAGGTCATTGTGTCGTTTATATAATCAGAATAGTCTTTATTTTCGTCGAGTAGAATTGGGGATATATGCTGTAATACATTGTCGTGAAAATAGTTTTTTAGCCAATTTAAGTGAAACTCAGTTAGCTTCTCGGGGCGATCGACATGAATATTATGGGTGGTTAGGTCGTTTAAAATTTGTTGATGAATTTGATTAAATTTTTTACCAAGCTGCAATACTTTTTTTTGTATTTGGCTTAGGAGTGCTTCATCTTCTTCAAAATTAGCATCGGGAAGTTTATTTAATAAAATACGACGCTTAACATCGGCAACACGCACCCTAAAAAACTCATCAAGATTATTAGAAAAAATACCTAAAAACCGCATGCGTTCAATTATTGGGTTATTTTTGTCTTTTGCTTCTTGCAATACGCGTTCGTTAAACGAAAGCCAACTTAGCTCTTTCGCAAAGTACTCGAGGGCTTGAGTTTGTTCGGTATGGGCATTCATATTTTATTCCGTAATTATATGCAGAATAAAATATAGTGCAGATTAATGACATTAACATGACATGCGTGTCACATTTGTGACACGCAAAGAGGGGGGTTATGGCTCTTCTACATCCACAATTAAATCGCTAGTAATTGCTTCAAGCGCGTAAATTACTTCGTCTTTATCCATTCCACCAGGTAAGGTTACCGTTGCAACAGCACTAAATATTGGCACTCCCCAATTAGGTGCACTCTGTTGCCTTGAATTTAAATGCGTAATGTTAGCGCCTTTGTGGCGAATAACACTTGCGAGTTCTTGTACAATACCTGGACGGTCGTTGCCCGTAATAACTAAGTTAAGCTGTTCACGTGCGCTTGGCTCTACTTCGGTATTACCTGCCTCTATCCTTACATCTAATTTTGGCAGTGCATTAAGTGCATTTTGCAAAGGTTGAAAGTGCTCCTCAGCTACTTCAAGTTGTATAATACCCGCAAAGTGCCCAAGTAAATGACTTAAATTACTACTAAGCCAGTTACCATGATTTTCTAATACGACTGATGAGATATTCTCTACTAAACCAGGGCGGTCTTGCCCTAAAATCGTTATAACCAACTGCTTCATAAATAATTCTCTTATTTAAGCCCCAAAAAGTATACGTATAGGCATTAATGTGTGACGTTAAAAAGTGTGTGGTCGAAATGTGTTATTTACTATTAGCACTAGGCATAAAATATAAACTTACCGACTACTTTATACAGCACTTGCAGTGCTCAACCCGTTGCCATTGCTATTTATCTGGTGCGTTTTAAGTATTGACTCCGATAAATACTTTGTCCAATTATTTTGTAATTTAGTTCACTCTGTAAGAATTAATTTTTGATTAAGCTGACCATTTGGTTAGTTTATCTCTTTATACCTTTATTTGAGTGGCTTAAATATTACGGCTGTAACATTACTGTCATCTTGATGAAATATAATTTCGCCAACGTTAAGATTAAAGGGTGTTTTGATGACTTCAAATCCGAATAAACCGACTTTTAATACGGATCGAAGCCGTCTATTTAAAGATCGGTTTGCCAAGTTTGGTATAACCGCAGGTGGGGTAATGGTATTAATAGCGCTGCTATTGATATTTTTCTACCTTCTTTATGTAGTTCAGCCAATTTTTGAATCAGCAAAAGTAGAAAAACGCGATAGCTTCAATGTAACTAACTCGCAGCAAATTGCAGGTTTAGGTGTTGAAGAACAAACTGAAGTTGCTTACCTACTAAGCAAGCAAGGGCAAGTTGATTTTTATAGTGTTGATACCGACAGTTTTGGTAAAAAGCTCAAAACACTTGATGCGCAATTACCAAGCGATGCGACAAGTTTTGCAACCAGCGCTCCCTTTCAGGGGCATTATGCGTATGGTTTAGAAAACGGCAGCGTAATGGTTGTTGCACCTAAATTTTTAGTTACCTTTCCAAATAACGAGCGAAAATTAACACCTCGTTTAGATTTTCCGCTTGGGGAAATGGCACTTGAAGTTGATGAGCAAGGTGCCGCTATTAAACGCTTTGCATTTAGCCATTACGAAGACAAAACAGCCGTTGTTGCACTTACCGAAGATAAGCGCGTGCTATTTAGCAGCTTTGTTGCTGAAGAAAATATGTTTACTGGCGAAGTTGAATGGGTTGTTGAACGTACAGAGCTTGATGTAAATGGGCGTGTAGACGAGCTATTAATTTCGCCAGATACAACACGGACTTTTATTCGTTCAGCTAATCAAATTTACGTTTATGATACGCGCTACCCAGATGACGTAGAGCAGATACAGTTACTTTCAGCTAATGAAGAAAATGCAAATATAGTATCAGCACAGCTTCTAGCGGGTGCAAACTCGTTAATGCTTGCTAATGACAATGGTGAAGTGTCGCAGTGGTTTGAAGTTAATACAGAGGCTGGGCGTGAGTATCAAAAAATACGTTCGTTTGAAACGACTAAGCAAAGTAAGCTCAATGTATTTACCGAGTTTTACCGTCGTACTTTCTTTACTACGAGCAGTAATGGTGAGCTAGGCGTTTATTACACAACCAGCGAAGCAAAACTATGGCAAGGTAAGGTAAGTGAAGGCGCTATAGAAAACTTTGCAATTGCACCGCGTTCAAACGCCGCGCTTTTACTTGCTGATAACAAATTATCCGTACTTGAAATTCATAATGAGCACCCAGAAGTGACGTGGTCTGCTTTATGGCAAGAAGTATGGTACGAAGGTTACCCTGAGCCGGGTTATATTTGGCAGTCAACTTCTGCAAGTGATGACTTTGAATCTAAATTTTCATTAGTGCCAATTTCGTTTGGTACGTTAAAAGCAGCGCTTTACGCGATGTTATTTGCAGTACCTATTGCGCTTTCTGCCGCTATTTATACGGCTTATTTTATGTCAAGCGAGTTGCGTAAAGTAGTTAAGCCTACAGTTGAAATAATGGAAGCTCTTCCTACTGTTATTTTGGGATTTTTAGCGGGTCTGTGGTTAGCGCCATTAATTGAAGAGCACTTGCCGGCTATTGTTGGGCTGCTGGTATTGTTGCCGCTTGGTATTTTAGCTACCGCATTGGGTTGGACTAAGCTGCCGTCGAGTATTCGTCATAAAATTCCTGAAGGTTCACATTCAATACTATTGATTCCGGTAGTGCTATTAATTGGTTGGTTCTCATTCGCGATGAGCGAAACAGTAGAGCTTTGGATGTTTGATGGCAATGTACGTCAATACTTAACTAATGAGCTTGGTATGACGTTTGACCAACGTAACTCATTAGTAGTTGGTATAGCGATGGGGTTTGCTGTTATTCCTACTATATTCTCGATTGCTGAAGATGCTGTATTTAGTGTGCCTAAACACTTATCAAATGGCTCACTTGCATTGGGTGCCACGCAGTGGCAAACACTTGTACGTGTGGTACTTCTTACAGCAAGCCCTGGTATTTTCTCTGCAGTAATGATGGGACTTGGCCGTGCAGTGGGTGAAACCATGATTGTACTAATGGCTACAGGTAACACACCTATTATGGATTGGAGTATTTTTCAAGGTATGCGTACGCTTGCAGCAAACATTGCAGTAGAAATGCCTGAGTCAGAAGTTGGTAGCTCGCACTATAGAATATTGTTCTTAGCAGCCTTTGTACTATTCATATTCACCTTTATTTTCAACACAGTGGCTGAGTTTGTTCGTCAGCAACTGCGTGAAAAATACAGCTCAATGTAAGCGGAGAGACACGACATGGTAAAGCAGTGGTTTAAGTCTGGTTCTCCTTGGATTTGGATGACAGGTGGTGCAGTCAGCATCAGCTTGATTTCGGTTTTAGGTTTATTAGCAATGATAGCCTGGAAAGGGTTAAGCTTTTTCTGGCCTTCTGAAGTTGTACAGTTTGAGCTTGAAGGGTCTATTTCAAAGCAAACTGTAATAGGCGAAATTTACGACCGTGAATTAGTACCAAAAGCGCGCTTAGCGGCTACCGGTATTGATGTAAGCGGGTTCAAAAAAGACGAAGTAGAGCGCCTACTTATCAAAACGGGTAACCGTGAATACGTAGATTTAGACTTTCGTTGGATTTTAGAAACCGACATTACAAATAAAACAACGCCGGCAACGCTTGCTGTATTTGAGCGTAGTAAAAATGGTAACTTTTATGGTTACGTTGAAAGTGTAATTAAAGATGGTAAACCAGTTGAAGGCGATAAAATTGAAGCGCTGCATGAACTTGTAGATCGCGCTGTAGATTTAAACGATGAAGCGCTTGATTTACAAAATGGTGACATTGGCCATATAAACTATGAGCTTGAGCGTCTTCGTTTAAAAGAAAAAGGGTACTTGCTTGATGATGCATTAACAGATGAACGTGTAGCTGAGCTTGCTCAAGCACGGGCAGATTTACGTGCAGAATATGCAGTGCTTGAAAAAGATTTATTTGCACTTCGTAAGCAGGCAAAACGTGACCATGTCACTGTAAAAGATATGCGCGGTGAAGTGGTTACTATTCCGATGTATCAAGTACTTGATGTTTGGTTTCCAAACGATATGGGTTTTTTTGCAAAGCTTGGTCATTACTTTGTACAACTAGGTAAGTTTGTATCAGACGACCCACGTGAAGCAAATACCGAAGGCGGTGTATTCCCAGCTATATTTGGTACTGTATTTATGGTTATGTTAATGGCTGTAATTGTAACGCCTTTTGGTGTGGTAGCTGCAATATACTTACATGAGTACGCAGCTAAAAACGCAGTGACTAAGATGATCCGTATCGCGGTAATTAACTTAGCGGGCGTACCTTCTATTGTGTACGGCGTATTTGGCCTAGGCTTTTTTGTATATATGCTAGGTGGCAGCTTAGATCAGTTGTTTTACCCTGAAGCATCACCTACTCCCGTATTTGGTACGCCGGGTGTTATGTGGTCTGCGCTTACATTAGCTATTCTTACTTTACCGGTTGTTATTGTATCAACGGAAGAAGGTTTATCTCGTATTCCAAGTACAGTACGTGATGGTTCGTTAGCGCTTGGTGCAACAAAAGTTGAAACGTTATGGCGCATAATTATTCCTATGGCAAGCCCAGCAATAATGACAGGTTTAATACTTGCAGTTGCGCGAGCGGCCGGAGAAGTTGCACCACTTATGTTGGTAGGCGTTGTAAAAATGGCACCTACATTACCCCTTGATGGAAACTTCCCATATTTTCACTTAGATAGAAAGTTCATGCACTTAGGCTTTCATATTTACGATGTTGGCTTTCAAAGCCCTAATGTTGAAGCAGCGCGTCCGCTGGTATATGCAACGGCCTTTTTATTAGTGTCGGTGATTATTACCCTCAACATAACTGCGATTGGTATACGTAATCACTTACGTGAAAAATTTAGATCGCTTGAACACTAATTAGTAAAGATTTTATAGGTAACAAACATGATTACAGTCGCCCCACAAGTAAACCAAGCTAATATAGGTCAAAAATTAGACCTAGAAAACTTAACTGACGACCAAAAAGCGTTAGAGATTAAAAACCTTGATCTTTACTACGGTGAAAAACAAGCATTAAGCAATGTTAATATGAATATTCCGAAAGGTCAGGTAACCGCATTTATCGGACCATCGGGCTGTGGTAAATCAACGTTACTTCGTTGTATTAACCGTATGAACGATTTAGTTGATATTTGTCGTATTGAAGGTGAAATATTACTTCATGGCCAAAATATTTACGATAAAAGTGTAGATGTTGCCGCGCTTCGTCGCAACGTGGGTATGGTGTTTCAGCGCCCTAATCCATTTCCTAAATCAATTTATGAAAATGTGGTTTATGGCCTACGCTTACAAGGCATTAAAGAAAAGCGTAAATTAGATGAAGTGGTAGAGCAATCACTTCGCGGTGCTGCTTTATGGGATGAAGTAAAAGACCGATTACACGATAGCGCATTTGGCCTATCAGGTGGTCAGCAACAACGTTTAGTTATTGCCCGTTCAATTGCAATTGAACCAGAAGTACTTTTGCTAGATGAACCAACATCGGCACTTGATCCAATTTCTACGTTAGTTATTGAAGAGCTAATTAACGATTTAAAGAACAAATTTACCGTTGTTATTGTTACACATAATATGCAACAAGCAGCGCGTGTATCTGATCAAACCGCCTTTATGTACATGGGTGAGCTGATTGAATACTCAGACACAAATACCTTATTTACAACACCTAGTAAAAAGAAAACAGAAGACTACATTACAGGCCGTTACGGCTAGTTATCGCTTTCGTGTTGTTGATGAATTTAAGAGAAGGTAATTATGGAACATAATATTAATAAGCATATCTCTGGTCGCTTTAACCAAGAGCTAGAAAACGTACGTAATCATGTATTAAATATGGGTGGTTTAGTTGAGCAGCAGCTTAATAGTGCGCTTGATGCAGTTAGCCGTAACGATGCTGAGCTTGCACAAAAGGTGCGCCAAAACGATTACAAAGTTAATGCGATGGAAGTAAGCATTGATGAAGAATGTACGCGTATTATTGCGCGTCGCCAACCTGCCGCGAGCGATTTACGCTTAGTTATAGCTATTGCAAAAACGATTGCAGATTTAGAGCGTATTGGCGATGAAGCTGAGCGAATTGCTAAAGTCGCACTTGATTCATTTACTAAAGATCAACAAGACTTATTAGTAAATATTGAAAACATGGGTCGCCAAGTTTTAAAAATGCTACATGATGTACTTGATGCATTTGCGCGTATGGATGTGCAACGTGCATTTGAAGTACACAAAGAAGATGCAAAAGTTGACCGTGAATATGAAGCGATCACACGTCAAATCATGACTTATATGATGGAAGATCCACGTTCAATTCCTAAAATAATGGATTTGGTGTGGTCAGTTCGCTCATTAGAGCGCATTGGCGATAGGTGTCAAAATATTGCGGAATACATCATTTATTTTGTAAACGGCAAAGATATTCGTCATACATCTCAAGAAGATATAGAAAAATCTTTATAAATTTTTACTAATCATTCTTTTGTATTAAAGCGACTCAGTGTCGCTTTGTGCATTGTTAGCCATGGTGAAATAATAAAAAGCGTTCACAATCGTGGCTAATACTGTAAAATTCATGCTGCAAAGCATATCAATTTGATTAAAGGGTCAGTTATGCCTACAAACGCGTTTTTAGGAGTATTTGCAAAATCTCCTATCAAACCAATGGAAGAACACATCAAGAAAGTTCATCAAGCAAGTAAAGCTTTGATACCTTTCTTTAATCACGTTTTTAAAGAAGAGTGGGAACAAGCAGAAGAGCTTCGTTTAACTATTCGTAATTTAGAGCGTGAAGCTGATGATATGAAAAGAGATATACGTTTACAGTTACCGCGCGGTTTATTTATGCCGGTAGAACGTACAGATCTGCTCGAATTAGTAACTCAACAAGATAAAATTGCCAATAAAGCAAAAGATATTGCTGGACGAGTGATTGGTCGTGAAATGACCATTCCTACAGTAATGCAAGCAGACTTTTTAGCTTATTTAACTCGCTGTGTCGATGCTACTAAACAGGCATCTAAAGCGATTAATGAGTTAGAAGAATTGCTAGAAACGGGCTTTAAAGGTCGTGAAGTGACCTTAGTAGAAAAAATGCTCGTTGAATTGGATGCAATAGAACAAGACACGGATGAAATGCAAATAAAAGTACGCCTCCAACTACGAGCAGTAGAAGGTGAGCTAAACCCTATTGATGTGATGTTTTTATATAAAATCATCGAATGGGTTGGCGAGCTTGCAGATATTGCAGAGCGCGTAGGATCACGTCTTGAGCTGATGTTAGCTCGTTAATTTAAAATCAGTTCAAACACGAAAGATTAAGGTTACACAATGGATATCATTGCATCTTACGGCACGGTATTAATTTTAATTGCCGCTGCAGTCGGCTTTTTTATGGCTTATGGTATTGGCGCGAACGACGTTGCTAATGCGATGGGTACTTCAGTAGGTTCTAAAGCACTAACAATCAAACAGGCAATTTTTATTGCGATGGTTTTTGAATTCGCAGGTGCTTATTTAGCCGGTGGTGAGGTTACATCAACAATTCGTAAAGGAATTATCGATGCCGCCCCATTTGCTGCACTCCCTGATTTAATGGTTTTAGGTATGATCTCTGCGTTATTTGCAGCGGGTACTTGGCTATTAATTGCTTCATTTTTAGGTTGGCCTGTTTCAACTACTCACTCAATCATTGGTGCTATTATTGGTTTTGCACTAGTGGCAGTAGGCACTGAGGCAATTCAGTGGGACAAAGTAGGTGGTATTGTTGGTAGTTGGATTATAACGCCGGCTATATCAGGCTTTATTGCATACTTAATATTTATGAGCGCACAAAAACTAATTTTTGATACCGATGCGCCACTTAAAAATGCTAAACGCTATGTACCACTTTATATGGGCTTAGCGGGCTTCATTATGGCGCTTGTAACCATTAAAAAAGGTTTAAAGCATGTAGGTATTAATATTGGTTCTGTAGAGGGCTATGCTCTTGCAATTGCTGTTGCAGTAATTGTGGCTATTATTGGTAAAATCGCTATTTCTCGATTAAATATCGATCCTAAAGCTGACAAGCAAATGCAGTTTAACAACGTAGAAAAAGTATTTGCGGTATTAATGGTACTAACTGCTTGTTGTATGGCATTTGCACATGGCTCTAACGATGTAGCGAATGCAATCGGTCCACTAGCTGCTGTTGTAAATATTGTTGAAAACAACGGTGAAATAGCTAAGAAAGCTGCTATTGCTTGGTGGATTTTACCGCTAGGTGGTTTTGGTATTGTGGCGGGCCTTGCTATTTTAGGTAAAAAAGTAATTAAAACGATTGGTGAAGGTATTACACATTTAACACCGAGCCGTGGTTTTGCTGCTGAATTAGCTGCTGCCTCTACAGTTGTTATTGCATCGGGTACAGGTATGCCTATCTCGACTACACAAACCTTAGTGGGTGCGGTGTTAGGTGTAGGTATGGCACGTGGTATTGGTGCACTTAACATGGGTGTTATCAGAAACATTGTAGTTTCTTGGGTAATTACATTGCCAGTTGGCGCTGCCCTTGCTATTGTTATTTTCTACGTACTAAGAACCGCGTTTGGGGTTTAACAAAAAAGTACTCAAAGACTTTTAGCTTGAAAAGATCTCAACGCCCTAGGTGTTGGGGTCTTTTTATTTGTGGAAAGAAAAAATGACTAATCTTCCAAGTATTAAACAGCTGCAATATTTATTAGCTGTTCATCAACATCAACACTTTGGCAGAGCTGCCAGCGCCTGCTTTATTGGTCAATCTACGCTAAGTAGCGCAATTCAAAATCTTGAAGAAACACTGGGTTGCCAGCTAATTGAGCGCGAAAACCGCAGCCTAATGTTTACCAGTATTGGTGAAGAAGTTGTTGAACGCTCTCGTAAAATAATAAACGATACGATTAGCTTAAAAGAGCTGACAAAAAGCTTTTTAACACCGCTTAGTGGTAAGTTAATAGTAGGCGTTATACCTACTATAGCGAGCTTTATAGCGGCGCCATTGTATCATTTTTGCAAGGAAACATTTTGCGATCTGGAACTGGTATTAATAGAAGATACCAGTGATAAGTTGCTCGATAAGCTAGAACACGGCCATATTGATTTAGCACTACTTGCATTGCCATATCAGACTGAGAAATTTCATACTCAAATTTTAGCAAAAGATCATTTCAGTCTAGTGCACCACAAAGATTACACGCAAGCGAAAGACGTGGAAGACTTTAATCTATTACCTGATGCAAGTGTGTTTTTATTAGAGCGAGAGCATTGCATGACGGGACATGCCTTAAGTGCGTGCCATCTAAATCGTGCAAGCTGTATTAACCCTTTTGAAGCTGCAAGCTTGCATACGCTTCTAAGTATGGTTGAGCATCAGCTAGGCGTAACATTTTTGCCTCAAATGGCGATTAACGCGGGCATACTTGAAAATAAAGATATGGTTGCAACACCTTCACAAAGCGATGCTTATCGAGATATAGGTATCTTATGGCGAAAAACAACAGGCCGCATACGTGACTTTAAGCTATTTAGCCAGCAGTTAGAGATTTTTTTAAAGCGCCAATGTAGTTTAGAGCCTTTAGAACATAAATAAAAAAAAGCAGCCTACAAGGGCTGCTTATGACTTTGAACGTGGCTGTCGAAGGGCTCAAGCTCGGGTAAAAACAATAAATAAATCCACACGACTAAGTTAAAGTATGGAACGCAGCCTAGCGTAGTAAATACTTTAACAGGATAACCTTTGATATGTGCGTAACGGTAACATTGATACGCAATTGCAAAGTGTATAATTAGTAATAATATAACTAGCTGTGTCATACCTTTCTCCTTAAAAGCTAAACGCTTTAAAAGCGACTATAAACAATAGTATTAGCCATCAAAAGGTAATGTCATGTTTTTTAAGTGAAATACATAAAATAACACGACATTATTTATCTGGTGTTAAAAGTATAGGCAAGAAAGATAGAATTGGTAGTAATAAAATGCTTAAAATTGTTCAATAATGTTTATTTTAGAGCTAGCTTATTGTTGGTAAAACGTTTTATTTTTTGATATTTTTTCAAGTTCATTTTTTATCTTTTCTACAGGTATTGGGCGGGCGATAAAGTAGCCTTGTCCGTAATCGACACCTATTTCTTTTAGTGCAAAAAATATCTCTTCATTTTCAACATATTCAGCAACAGAGCGCTTATCTAAAGAGCGACTTATATCGTTAATAGCTTTAACAAGCGCTAAATCTATTGGATCGTTAAGCATGTCGCTCACAAACGATCCGTCTATCTTTACATGCTGTGCTGGTAACTGTTTTAAATAGTTAAAGGTGCTAAAGCCTGTACCAAAATCATCAATAGAGAAGTGACAGCCAAGTGTATTGAGCTTTTCTATCATTTTACGCGTTGCTTTTAAATTATTGATGCTGGCAGACTCGGTGATCTCAAAAATTATACGCGTTGGTGGTACTTGGTACTTTTCTAAATTTGATTCGATTAATGGTAGTAATCGCTCATCTAAAAATGATTGTGCCGATAAGTTAATTGCAACCTGATTGAGCTCAGGATGCTCTGCAACGCAAGCAATTGCATTACGTACAACGCATTGGTCCATCATAAATGTATCGTTTAGCATTTCTAATGAAGGGATAAATTGATTAGGGTAAATCAATTCACCATCATGTTTTAAGCGAAGTAGTGCTTCAAAGTAGGCAACCTTATTTTCTTTAAAGTCCCAAATAGGTTGGTAATGTAGCTCAATATTATCTTGTTGCAGAGCTTGTCGAATTTCGTGACCCCATTCAAGTCCTGTTTGAAGAGTATTATTTTGAGCATCTTCTTTTGAGTAACAATGCACTAAATTACGCCCTAGGTTTTTAGCAATATATAAAGCGATATCTGCTTGTTTTAGACATTCGTTAGGGTCGCAATTTTGTGGCGTAATTTGTGTTAAGCCAATAGAGCAGCTAATGGTGTATATTTGATCTTCTGATTTAAATGAATGCTTTTCAATGGCACTACATACACCTTCAGCAATGAGGTGAGCGTCTAATAAATTCATATCTGAGAGGATCACTGCAAATTCATCGCCGCCAATTCTGCACACTAAGTGGTCGTCGCCAATATTAGCCTTAAATAACTGCGCTACTTCTTTTAGTACTATATCGCCCTGATGATGACCTTTGCTGTCATTAATTATTTTAAAGTGATCAAGGTCAATATATATAACAGCGTGTTCTACACCTTCGTAAGTGTACTTATCTTGGCATATTTTGTTGAGTTGCTGATCGAAGTAATAGCGATTGTGTAAGCCCGTTAGTGGGTCGTGATGCGCTAAATGACGAAGCTGAAGTTCTGCTTGTTTTCGCTCATGTATGTTATCGATAGTGGCCGTTATTGTTGCGTTATTTCGGCTATTTTTAATTAGTTGAAGACGACACTCAACCCAAATCAGGTTGCCATTTTTATGGCTTAGCTTTACTTCTATTTGTTGTTGCTGCTGGCCACCATTTAAAATATCGCTAATGGTATGGGTAAGCTTTTGTTGATCATCTAAACTACAGTAATCACTCAGTGATTTTTGCAGCGTTGATTTTACACCAAAGCCACTTAAGGCCTCCCACGCGGGATTAATAAAGCGGATCAACCCCTGCTGATCAAGCTCAAGCACTACAGTATTTAAGTGCAGTAAAATACGCTGATGCGCTGAAAACAACTCTTTATAACGCACTTCACTAACACTTAACTGTTCTACTTTGTGCGCAAACTCTGCGTAACTGACCATAAAATCTTCACGTCGCGCTGCATGATCGCACACTTTATTTAAGAATGAAGGGTCGTAGGGTGCTCGAATAAAATCGGTAACACCTGAGAGTAAAAGCTGCTCTGCGTAATCGGCATCGTCGCTTTCAATAATTGTTACAATGGCCTGTTTAGAATTATGCTGAAGGATTTCTTCAACCAATAAGCTTGAGCTTTGAGCGCTAGAAGAGGTTGCATCAAGTAACACGATTGAAAACTGCTGCTGGTTATAAGCGCTAAGAGCGGCTTTAGCAGTGGTAACATGCGTAATAGCAAAGTTTAACTTTAGTTGCTCGCTGATATTGTCGGCATTTTCTTGAATTGGCTCTAACAGTAATAAGTTTAGCCTGCTACTTTTTTCTAAATGAGTAGAGAGCACATTCGCGAGTACTTGCGGTAGCATATCTTTATGCTCAAACGGTAATACTGCATCTATACCGTAACTTCGAGCGGTGGTTTCTGCTATGCGTTCACAATAAATAGGCGGAATGAGTAAAATAGGGGTGTTTTTTGGGGTTTTTAAGAGCCCTGATCGAATCATTCTTGAAAAGCGCCAGCCATCAATTTTACCAACGTTAAGACCTGTAATTATAATATCGACAGGTTGTTGTTTTAATAGTCTTAAAGCTTGTTGGCTATCTTGGGCATCAATAAAGGTAAATACATCTAGGCTTTCAAGTGTGGCTCTAATCGCATGGCGTTCAGCACTACTTGCGTTTAATATAAGCAATTTTAGCTGGTTTGCCACGTTTTAAACCCTCAAATATAAATAACAATAAATTAACCAAACAAGAGTAATGATATTTAATCATAAGAACAAGAAAATTTAACGACTAAAATGCGACTAAGGTACCATAAGTTTGGCTGATTTCTTGAGCTTAACACCCGTTACATATAAACTTGGCGCGATTTTAAATGATGTGGATTACTAAATTATGCGCGTGGCTGACTTTAGCTTTGAATTACCCGATGAATTAATTGCACGTTTTCCAAAAGCGGATAGAACCAGCAGCCGCTTACTTACTCTAGATGGTCCAACAGGTCAGGTTGAGCATAAAGTATTTAGTGACGTGCTTGATTTGGTAAATGAAGGTGACTTACTGGTATTTAACAATACCCGCGTTATTCCGGCGCGTATGTTTGGCCAAAAAGCGTCAGGCGGTAAAGTAGAAGTACTTGTAGAGCGTGTTGTTGATGAGCACAGAGTACTTGCCCATGTTCGCGCAAGTAAATCATTAAAGCCAGGTAACGAAGTTATTTTAGAAGGCAAAGCAAAAGCAACAATGATTGCACGCCACGATACTTTATTTGAGCTTGAATTTGACCGCGATCAAAATGTACTGGATATATTAAACGACATTGGCCACATGCCATTACCGCCATACATTGACCGCCCAGATACCGAAGCCGATAGAGAACGCTACCAAACTGTATATGGTGAAAAGCCAGGCGCAGTAGCAGCACCCACAGCGGGTTTACACTTTGATGATAAACTTATGGCTGCGCTTAAAAATAAAGGCGTGAATATGGCCTTTGTTACGTTGCACGTAGGTGCAGGAACATTTCAGCCAGTACGTGTAGATAGTGTTGATGAACATGTTATGCACTCGGAGTACATAGAAGTGCCTGACGACGTAGTACAAGCTGTTGCGCAAACGAAGGCAAATGGCGGACGTGTAATTGCGGTTGGTACAACCTCAGTACGTTCACTTGAGTCGGCGGCTAAAATTCACGGTGGCAAATTAGATAGTTACTTTGGTGATACTGATATTTTCATTTTTCCGGGTTATCAGTTTAATGTTGTTGATGCCATGGTCACTAATTTTCACTTACCTGAATCAACGCTTATAATGTTAGTCAGCGCGTTTAGCGGCCAAGACAATATTATGGGCGCTTACAATACGGCAATAGAGCAGCAATATCGCTTTTTTAGTTATGGCGATGCGATGTTTTTAACGCGAAAATAAATGCAAATTTAGCTATTACTATTTATAAAAACCCAACTACTTAGTTGGGTTTTTATTTACCTATGAGAATACACAGTGAATTTGGTCCAGTTAATAGTAATAACAAGGCAAAAAGGGTAGAATCGAGCGGTTAAATTATAGCTTGTTGGACTGTTTTTCCGACATTGAGGATGATATGAAATTTGAATTAGACCGTACTGACGGAAAAGCGCGCCGCGGCCGCTTGATTTTTGACCGTGGTGTAATAGAAACACCTGCATTTATGCCTGTTGGTACATACGGTACTGTAAAAGGTATGACTCCAGATGAAGTTAAAGCCACTGGCGCACAAATTTGTTTAGGTAATACCTTTCATTTAATGCTTCGCCCAGGTACTGAAATCATCAAGCAACACGGTGATTTACACGATTTTATGAACTGGGATTTCCCAATTCTAACAGATTCAGGCGGTTTCCAAGTATTCAGCCTTGGCGCAATGCGCAAAATTACCGAAGAAGGTGTTTTATTTCAGTCACCTGTAAATGGTGATGAAATTATGATGTCGCCAGAAAAGTCGATGGAAGTACAGCGCGATTTAGGCTCAGATATCGTTATGATTTTTGACGAATGTACGCCATACCCTGCTACTGAAAAAGAAGCAAAAGACTCAATGGAGCTATCTCTTCGCTGGGCTAAACGCTCTAAAGAAGGCCATGGAGATAACCCATCTGCGTTATTTGGTATTATTCAAGGTGGTATGTACCCAGAATTACGTGCACAATCACAAGCAGGTTTAGAAGAAATTGGTTTTGATGGTTACGCGTTAGGTGGTTTATCAGTAGGTGAACCTAAAAACGAAATGATGAATATTCTTGATCATTGCGCATACAAAATGCCTGAAGACAAACCACGCTACCTTATGGGTGTAGGCAAACCAGAGGACTTAGTTGAGTCGGTTCGCCGTGGTATTGATATGTTTGACTGTGTAATGCCTACGCGTAATGCACGTAATGGCCACTTATTTATTACCACTGGTATTGTTAAAATTCGTAACGCAGTACACAAAACAGACACAGGCCCGCTTGATCCTGAGTGTGATTGCCATACCTGTACTAATTACTCACGTGCATACTTGCATCACCTTGATAAATGTAACGAAATTTTAGGTGCGCGACTAAACACTATTCATAACTTACGTTACTATCAACGTGTTATGGAAGGTTTACGTAATGCAATTAGCGAAGGTAAATTAGAAGAATTTGTACAAGATTTTTATGCTCGCCGAGGCCAAGAAGTGCCAGAGCTTGTAGAGACAACAAATTAAACTTTAAAATTAAAGAGGAAGTATCATGAGTTTATTTATTTCAAATGCACACGCAGCAGCTGGTCAACCTGCAGCCGGCGGTGGCTGGGAAATGCTAATAATGTTAGCTATTTTCGGCTTAGTTTTTTACTTTTTAATCTACCGCCCACAAGCTAAGCGCGTTAAAGAACACAAAAGCTTAATGAGCGCGATGGCTAAAGGAGATGAAGTACTTACCCAAGGTGGTTTAGTAGGTAAAATTGTGAAGATTACTGAAGATAAAGATTTCATCGTTATCTCATTAAACGAGCAAGCTGAAGTAACAGTACAAAAATCTGCAGTATCTGCAGTATTGCCAAAAGGCACAATGAAGTCGCTATAAAAATAATAAGGACGACCCCGTGTTAAACAAGTTTCCAGTTTGGAAGTATTTACTTGTTTTAGCTGTGGTAGCTATTGGCGTTTTATATGCTTCTCCAAACTTGTATGGTCGCGATCCGGCCATTCAAGTTTCGGGTGCTAAAGGTGCCGATGTAGACCTCGCTGTTGTAGACAAAGTAAACGCAACCCTCAAAAAACATAACGTAACTGTTAAATCGACTAAGCTTGAAGATGGACAAATACTTGTTCGTTTCAAAAATGTTGAAGAGCAGCTTAAAGCGCAAGACTTATTGCGTGATTCATTAAGTGACGATTACGTTTCTGCTATTAATATGGCTCCGGCTCAACCTACTTGGTTAAAATCACTCGGTGGTAACCCAATGAAGCTAGGTCTTGATTTAAGTGGTGGCGTACATTTCACCATGGAAATCGACATGGCAACTGCGGTTGATAACCAGCTTGAGCAAATGGAACAAGACTTTAGAAGCGATTTACGCGAAGAAAAACTACGTTATCGTAGTGTTCGCCGTGTAGCTGGCTCTGAGCGTATGCGTGTAGAAATGCGTACTGAAGAAGATAAAGACGCTGCAGAGCGCTTATTAGAGTCTCGTTACCCATTAAATGTTTACATTGATGATAGCAGCAACGATAAAGCATTTTTTGCCACCATGAGTGAGCAAAAGCTTAAAGAAATTCGTGACTACGCAATTAAGCAAAATGAAACGATTATTCGTAACCGTATCAACCAAATTGGTGTTGCAGAGCCAAATGTACAGCGCCAAGGTGCTGAGCGTATTATTGTGCAATTACCAGGTGTTCAAGATACCGCTCGCGCTAAAGAAATTTTAGGCGCTACGGCAACGCTTGAGTTTCGTGAAGTAGACGAAAACGCCGATCCAAGTGCAGCTGCTCAAGGTCGTATCCCAGCGGGTACTGAAATGATCATGAGCCGCGACGGTTACCCTGTTGTACTTAAAAAACGTATTATTCTTGAAGGTAGCCATATTACTGGCGCGCAATCAGGTAGTGATGAGTACCAACGTCCACAAGTAAGTATTACTTTAGATAGCAAAGGTGGGGCA
The DNA here is from genome assembly GCF_018100985.1 of Pseudoalteromonas sp. MMG007. Lineage (GTDB taxonomy): Bacteria > Pseudomonadota > Gammaproteobacteria > Enterobacterales > Alteromonadaceae > Pseudoalteromonas. Next base: position 77,131 of record NZ_JAGJEI010000001.1, read on the forward strand.
AAAATGAATGCCTTCACCAAACGTGCTATTGGTAAACGTATGGCCACAGTATTTATTGAATACAAGCCATCAGGTAAAAAGGATGAAAACGGTAAGGCGCTTCCACCAATTAAGGTAGAAGAAGTTATTAACGTTGCGACTATTCAAGCTCGACTTGATCGCTCATTCCGCATTACAGGTATCGATAACCCGGCTGAAGCGCATAACTTAAGCTTACTACTTAGAGCGGGTGCACTTGTAGCACCAATTCAAATAGTAGAAGAGCGCACAGTAGGGCCAAGCCTAGGTCAAGAAAACATTGAAGCAGGTATGACAGCTGTTGCACTTGGTTTTGCGTTTGTACTTGCCTTTATGCTTATTTACTACAAGGGCTTTGGCTTAGTAGCTAACTTAGCGCTCGCGGCTAACTTAGTGCTTATTGTAGGTATTATGTCGCTTATTCCGGGCGCTACATTAACGCTGCCAGGTATTGCTGGTATTGTATTAACCGTAGGTATGGCAGTAGATGCTAACGTACTTATTTTTGAACGTATTCGTGAAGAGCTGGCCGATGGCCGTAGCCCTCAACAAGCCGTTCATTTTGGTTATGACAGCGCTTTTAGCACTATATTTGATGCCAATATCACCACCCTAATTGCTGCCATTATATTGTTTGCCGTGGGCACAGGCCCAATTGCAGGCTTTGCGGTTACATTAGCAATTGGTATTTTAACTTCAATGTTTACAGCTATTGTTGGTACCCGCGCGGTAATCAACTTTATTATTGGCGGTAAACGTGTTGATAAACTTTCAATTTAAGGAGCAGACATGCAGATTTTAAGTTTGGGTAGCAGAACCCTTCGTTTCATGTCTCTTCGTAAAGTGGCTATGGGCTTTTCGACGTTATTGATAATCGCGTCGCTTGCGTCAATTTTTGTTAAAGGTTTAAACTTTGGCTTAGATTTTACCGGCGGTACTGCAGTAGAGGTGGGCTTTTCACAGCCTGCAGATCTAAAAAAGGTACGTGATGTACTTGGTGAAAATGGCTTTTCTGATGCTTCAGTACAATTATTTGGCTCAAGCCAAGAAATTTTAGTACGCCTAGCGCCTCGCGGAAGCGATGTAAAAGCAGAAGTTATTGGTAACCAAGTAATTGCCGCATTAAAACAAGCAGACGACAGCGTAGTAATGCGCCGCATTGAGTTTGTTGGCCCAAGCGTAGGTGAAGACTTAAAAGAGCAGGGTGGCCTTGCCATGTTAACTGCGCTTATTTGTATCTTAATCTATGTAGCATTTCGCTTTGAGTGGCGTTTTGCAGTAGGTGCGGTGGGTGCGTTACTACACGACGTTATTATTACAGTTGGTTTGTTTTCGGTATTAGGGTTAGAGTTTGATTTAACAATACTAGCGGCAATTCTTGCGGTAATAGGTTACTCGCTCAACGATACTATTGTTGTATCTGACCGTATTCGTGAAAACTTCCGCAAGGTACGCATTGACGACACTATCGAAATTATTGATTTGTCTTTAACGCAAACACTTAATCGTACACTTGTAACATCAATCACTACTATTTTAGTATTGATTGCCTTGTTTGCATGGGGCGGACAAACCATTCATGGTTTTGCAACTGCATTACTCTTTGGTGTGTTTATTGGTACTTACTCTTCTGTTTATGTTGCAAGTTCGGTTGCTATAGCAATGGGCGTAAGCAAAGAAGATTTAATACCTGAAGTGATAGAAAAAGAAGGTGCAGACCAAGACGCTATGCCGTAACTAGGTTTGCAGTTAATAAAAAACCGCTCTTATGAGCGGTTTTTTTATGAGCGTATTTAATTTAAATTCAGTAAAGCTGCTAAGTACATCGCATACTGCATTTCGTTTGTAAAAAGTTATTAGCAAAGTTGTGGCAAAAGCACTTTGGTAAATTTTAACAAGAGATTTAAATTAAGCACAAAAAAAGGAGCCTAAGCTCCTTTTTAGTCATACCAATTTAGACTGGTATAAATAGTTTATTAGCGAAGTAACGACTCAGATAACACTGGACGAATTTCACGAATAATAGCTTGAGTCAATTTTGGTGCGCCACAGATAATATTTCCACTGTGGTTATAGTTATTACCACCAGCAAAATCTACTACCATTCCGCCCGCTTCTTTAACCATAAGCTCACCTGCAGCAGAGTGCCAAGGTTTTAAACCAATTTCAAAAAAGCCATCAACACGGCCAGCAGCAACGTATGCCATATCTAAAGCAGAACAACCTGCACGGCGGATATCAGCTGTATGCACAAACAATGCTTTAAATGCTTCAGTGTATGCATCCATGTGGTGTTTGTTTTTGAAAGGGAAACCAGTAGCAAGTACAGTGCCCGCAAGTACTGTTGTTTTGCTTACACGAAGACGTTTGCTGTTAAGTTGTGCGCCTTGACCTTTAGAAGCTGTGAAAAGCTCGCCACGAATTGGATCATAAATCACGGCTTGGTCTAAACGACCCTTAACTTTAAGTGCAATAGAGATTGCGTAATGAGGGATACCTTTGATGAAGTTAGTTGTTCCATCGATAGGATCTACAATCCATTGGTAATCTGCATCCTTGCCTTTGTGCTCACCTAGTTCTTCACCAACAATAGAGTGGGTAGGGTAAGACTGTAAAATTGTGTCGCGAATTACGGCTTCGGCTTCTTTATCAATATTAGTTACTAAGTCGTTAGCGCCTTTTTGTTGCACTTCAACTTTTGATAAATCTTCGCCTGCGCGAAGTAAAATTTTGCCTGCGTTACGCGCAGCGCGAACCGCAATGTTTAACATTGGATGCATGGTGTTACCTTTGGGTTGTAAAAGAACGTTTGTATATTTCAGCCGGCGTATTTTAGCGACTTTTGACATAAAGTAAACAATAAACCCTAAATAAATATGCATGTTTTTTATACAGCGCTAAAAGTACCTGTGTTTTAAAGCATAATTAATTTTAAATAATGCTTTACCTAAAGTTAGCTTGAGGTTTTATCGTGACCTCAACTTAAACAAATAAGGAAAATTATGTATTTAGAACACGTAAACTTAGTCGCAAACGATATCGATTCTATGCTTGAGTTTTATCAAGCTGCATTTCCGTATTGGTCAATTAGGAGTGAAGGAAAAGGCGATTGGTATGGTAAGCCAAGACGTTGGGTACACTTTGGTGATGAAACCCATTACATTGCCATAAGCGACCATGGTGAGGGAGAAAACAGGTACTTGTCTGGGCATCAAGTTGGTTTTGCTCACTTTGCTTATGTTACTAGCAATATAAATGCAGTAGTAACGCGTTTAAAAAAAGCGGGCTTTAATATAAGTAAAAATGGGAGTGCTAATCCATTTAGAAAAAATGTGTATTATATTGATCCCGCAGGCTTTGAAATAGAGTTTGTAGAATATTTAAGTGATATACCCAGTGAGCGAAATAACGACTTATAACCATTTTTAACACCGCAAAGCGCGGTGCTAAAATAGTGTGTTATGAGCGACTGTTACCAGCGCCAAGCTGGGCTTTTAGTTCATTAGCAAAACTTATAAATTTTTCTTTAATTGTGCGTTTAACTTTTACTTCTACCGAACCCAATATAGCCTTGCCTTCAATGTGAATTGTTGGGCCTTGGCGCTTATTAAGCGATACCGACTTATTTTCAAAGCTGCTTAATGTACAAAACATTTTAGATACTACATTCACATGCTCCGGCACGTATATTTCATCACTACCAAAAATACAGTTAACGTGAATAGTTACGTTTTGATGTGTAAATATAGCATCGGTAAAATCAAGTACTACAGAGCCCATATAGTTATGTAGATATATGTTTTTTGGTACAACCCATTGGCCACTTCGCTCATTAGAGCCTAATATGCTGCGCAAGGTAAAGTCGTCATCGCTGTTTTGTTGTGCACTATAATTTGGAGAAAACTGCGTGTGTTTGTGTGCTTTATATTGGTTATCGGTGTTAAGTGTTAAATCTTCCACTAAGTTCATTAATGCTTCGTTTGAGCTCGCATCCATCGCTTCATCTAAACGTCGTTCAAATGCCTCTACAGAAATAACCCCATGGCTGTAATTATAAATTAGCTGATCAATCACTTGTTCACGAACGTGTTCTATTGGGCGGTCTTCAATTTTTACAGACATTAGGATCAATCCTTTTATTTAGTTAGTACCAATAGAAAAGCAATCAACGTACCAATTTAAAAATACTTAAATATCAGTGGTTTATTTTATAGCGATGTTTAAGCGTTGTTTATATTAACGATAGATTAATCAAAATTGCAATTATCTAGTTATTTTCACTACTTGAGAAAGTTTTACCGATAAGCCTGTAAAACTTTACTTGAGGCCCAGAGACTAAAAATACGAATTAAACCTCAACCAATTGAATTTTATACATAAATAAAGTTGGCCTAAAGCTCGCATTAATAAATTCGTCTTTAATCAAAAGGAGAAAGATTATGAAAACATTCAATAAGTCTATGATTGCAGCGTTAGTTCTTGGTACTACAGCAATGGGTGCGCAAGCAAGCAGCTGGGAAAACGAAAGTAAAGATGCTTGGATTGATGGTAAGGCAGAAACAGTGCTTCTGATGAACACTAATCTAAACAACTTTGACATTAACACTGATGTAAAAAATGGCAAGGTAGTACTTACAGGTAAAGTAAACAGCGACTTAGATAAAGAGTTAGCTGAAGAACTTGTAATTAGCCTAGATGGCGTAACGGACGTAGATAATAACTTAACTGTTGTTAAAGATATGGACGCAAAAACTACAGATACCGATATGGACACTGATGACAACGATTTAACAGACGCTAAAATTACCACGGTAATTACTACGCGCTTCTTATTCGATTCAGAGGTTGACGGTACAGATATCGATGTTGATACCGACAACGGTGTAGTGAAGCTAAAAGGTTCTGTTGAATCTGAAGCTGAAAAGCAGTTAGCTGTAAAAATTGCTAAAAACGCTGAAGATGTTCGTGACGTAGTTGATGAATTAACTATCGTTGCTGAATAATACACTATACTAAAAGCCCAGCACTGCTGGGCTTTTTGCTTTGTCATTTTTAAGGAGTTACACCATGGATATCATTCGTATTATTTTGTCGATTTTATTGCCACCACTGGGTGTGTTTTTACAAGTTGGTTTAGGTATGCACTTTTGGCTAAATATTTTATTAACACTACTGGGTTACTTCCCAGGCTTAATACATGCAATTTATATAATTGCCAAAAAGTAATGCCGCATTTTATGTAATGTAAGCCGACCTGTTAGACGGCTTACATGCCTTCCATACTATAAATCCCCACATTTTTATATTATTTCCCACTGAAAAGATTACTATTTAAGCAGTTAGCTTATTGATTGTTAAAATAAAGGTTTTTGCTAGTGACAAGCCCTTAAAAAGTTTTTATACTGCAACCCGCTTTAGTCGCTTAGTGGCTAAACGCTTCAAAAATTAACTGCCGTGCAGTTATATAAAGTTGGCCCCTTAGCTCAGTTGGTTAGAGCACACGACTCATAATCGTTAGGTCCCCAGTTCGAGTCTGGGAGGGGCCACCACTTTTAAATATTCTTACCCAAGTATCTTCTAAAGTTTAAAAATCAGTTTCTTAAATTTATATTCCGCTATTTGTGTTTAATTTAAATCACTTTAAATTTTTTCAATTGTTGGGCTTATTGCTTAGCTGATCCTATATTTATTAAGAGCGAATGTTAGTTCAACCTCTTGTACATTTATAGGAATAGTATGTTACTTAAACAAAAAGTCTATATTAGCCTCATTTTAGCCATTGTTGTGCCTTTAGCTGCTTCTACATTTTTATTTTCAAATAGTATCCAAAGTCATATAGGCGATAAGCTCGCAAAAGTAGACTTACCTACAGCGCTTAGCGAAGTGAAAAATAAAATTGAGTTAGAGCTTTCTACTCCCATTATTGTTGCTAAAGAAATAGCGCAAAATTCATTTGTTAAACAGTGGATAGCTAACGGTGAATCCGAGCAATCACAAGCTGACTATATAAATTATTTAGCGAGTATTAAAAAGAATAACAAAGCTGTTATTACTTATATTATTTCCAAAAATACTAATAACTATTACACCGATACGGGCATTTCGAGAAAAATAGATAGAACAGACGAAGCCTGGTTTGATCAGTTTTTATCATCAAATAAATCATTCGAAATTGCTTTAGATATAGATAAAGGCTCGAATAGTATGGTGGTATTTATTAACCATGCATTAGAAATTGATGGTGAGCGTACGGCGATTACCGGTGTGGGGCGGTCGCTCGATTCTATGATTAATTTAGTTAATGAATACCGTATTGGTGAGGCGGGTGTCGTGTATTTGGTCTCTGATGATGGTGAGGTGATGCTTCACAGCGACAGAGATAAAATGGGTCAGAAAATTAATATTCGTGATATTAAAAACGGTGCTATTGTAAATAAACAAATTGGCGATGAAGATTATGTTGTTTCAAGCACGCCTGTAGAATCATTAGGTTGGCATTTAGTGGCCGAAATTCCTGAGGATCAACTCTATGGGCCTATTAATAGTGCGATTCATAGTAATTTATTATTTGGGGTTATTATTGCTGTTATAGGCCTGGTGCTAGCTAGGGTATTAGTTGCGCAAATATTTAAACCTATTGAAAATATTACCACAGCGGTTAATTCGTTAACTAAAAAAGATGGTGATTTAACTGCTAGGTTACCTACAGACGATAACAATGAAATATCTGAGTTGGCGGCAAACTTTAATTTATTTTTAGAGCAATTGCATAGTATGTTTAAGCAAGTGTCAGATTCTGCTAATCATGTAAAAAGTATTTCGCAGAATGTGCTAGTGCAAGTCCAAGGGGCAGCTAATTTGGCTGAAGTGCAATCATCAAGCACACAAACGGTTGCAGCTGCGGTTAATGAAATGGAAGTAACCGTCCAAGATATTTCTAACAGCGCTAGTAATGCCTCTGATATAGCAACTACTACAGAGGAAACCACTCACAAAGGGGTTGAATTTGTTAATGGCACCATAAAACACATGGAGCAGTTAGAAACGGCCATGGCCACCTCGGTTGCTTCCGTTACTGAGCTCTCTAGTGAAATAAAATCTATTACGCAAGTGCTTGATGTAATTAAGGCTATATCTGAGCAAACCAATTTATTAGCGCTTAATGCTGCCATAGAGGCTGCGCGTGCAGGGGAGCATGGTCGAGGTTTTGCTGTAGTTGCCGATGAGGTAAGAACGCTGGCTATGCGTACCGCTGAGTCTACTGAGCAAATAAACGAAATGATTGATTCACTAAATAACAAAGCATCAACGACGGTATCAGCCATTGAGCTTGGTAGTAAAAATACCTTAGAAAACGCAGAACGCTTAAAAATAACGGGCAGTACGTTAACAGGTATATCGCAGGAAATAGTGACTTTAAGTGAGCTAAACAGTTCGGTTGCTACAGCAACACGTGAACAAACATTAGCGACTTCAGAGATTAGTCAAAATGTGGTGATGATTTCTGACTCGGCAGAGCAAACAAAGCAAAATATGAAAAATTCCGAGCAGCTATGTAATGGCTTGAATAAGGAGTCGAATATATTAAAAGACTTGCTTGGTAAATTTACATTATAAAAAGTTAAAGCTTTAAACTATAAAGCGCGTTGTAACTCAGTTATAACGCGCTTTTTTTGTTTAATTTTTACGGTATATCTCGTGTTGAATATCGTAAATATTAACGCTTAAGCTGTCTGAATCGCGACAGTAGGTTTTTAAACACTCCAGCAGGCTTTCACTAAGCATTTGCTTTTGCTCAATCGAGCGCCCTGACATTATATGTGCCGCAATATGAATAAATCCTTCTTTACCTGCACCTAGTTGATACTGCTGGTAAGCAATGGCACGGGTTTTGATAGTTTCTAAATCGAATAAGCCACTTTGAAAAGTTGCATTGTGTACTTTTTCTACGAGTACTTGAGGGAGAACAGGAAGGTCTTCTGAGTGTTCAATAATAATATGCGGCATTAAGCATTTCCTATTGTAAGTTACTGCATGGGTGTGGGCGCAATTGTAGCAAATACAGTGTTCTGCGCTAACCCCTGAGGTATTGAAAATCTTTACTCTAAAGTAATTATTTTTGATGGTAGTATAAAAACAGACACGTGAACCTTCGCTTAGCTTATAAAGCAAAATTAAGGATTAATATGAAATTACCGCAAAATTTTAAACGTTTAGCTGTGCTACTAAGTGCAGTTGTTACATTAAGTGCTTGCTCTGACGATGTTGCATCAGTGAGCTTAGGTCTATTTACTACTAAAGATGTGGTGGTTAATTCGCAGCAAGACCCGCTAGTAAAAGGTGTTACATGTCATATTAGTCATATTGAGGCCGATTTAGATTTTTCAGATCCCTCCGATATGTCTATAGCGTGTCGTCAAACGGGGCCGATTACGGAGGATCAATTACAAGCTATAGATCGCAGTAAGTCGGGAGAGGTGGTATTTAAATCATCTAAAAGTATTTTATTTAAATCATTAAAAGTACGCCGTATTTACGATGCACAAAACCGTACGTTACTGTACTTATCGTACTCAACAAAAGAATCCAGTGGTAGTCATCATCATGCGCTATCAACTGTACCACTTTACAATACCCAAGCGTGGGATTGGGCGCTTAAACAAGAATAAGAGCACATTATGTTAGCGTTATTTAAAACAAAGCCACTGCTTGAGCAGGCAGAGCAGCAGTGGTTAATTGATACCTTTATTTGGGCGGTAGAAAACTTTGATGCCAGTTTTTTTACAAAGCACACTCAAATAATATTGCCAACGGCTAAATACTTCCCTGACTCGGTGTCGAGTATTGAAGAGATGGCTACAAATGTATTTACCCGTGTGCGCGATTACGCTGGTATGAGCGCATGGCCAATACAACTAGTAGCACCACAGCAATTGCAGCCGCAAGTATTTCCTCACTTTGAATTTAGTGAGCAACTACGAGGTGATACAAGCCAGCTTATAGTACCGCCAAGCCATGCGATTAATATCTCGTTTAATCCTAATCAAATTAATCAGCCTCAAGATTTAGTGGCAAGCTTTGCAGGTACGTTAGCGACCATACTTATACACCATGTTGCAGTACTACCACCAGGGGGTAAAGGCTACCTGCCACAAGCTGCTGATGCACTGGCATGCTTTTTAGGTTTTGGTGTAATGATGAGCAACACAGTGTATCAATTTAAAGGAGGGTGTGGCTCGTGTTATAACCCCTATGCTAATCGCGAGGCTAAACTTAGCGAAACACATACGGTATTTATGCACGCGTTAATTAGCTACTTTAAAAACGATAAAGAGTCTAAAAAGCACTTAAAGCCGCATTTACGAAGCCAATTTAAAAAAGCTCAGAAAGAAATTAAAGCCTTAGTAGACAACTCAGCTAATCCGTTATTACTCGCCTATGCACCAAATTAAATTGGATACTTGTGAATTACTTAGATGAATTTTTGCTTATTGCTATTGCACACTTTTTTGCCGTAGCGAGCCCTGGGCCAGACTTTGCTGTGGTACTTAAACAAAGTGTACAGCAAGGTAGGCGTAATGCTTTATGGACGAGTGCAGGCGTTGGCGCCGCTATTTTGCTGCACGTTGGCTATTGCGTATTAGGCGTTGCACTTATTTTAACGCAATCACCTAATTTATTTATGGCGCTTAAATACCTCGCAGGAGCTTATTTGGCATATTTAGGTGTGCAAGCGTTAAGAGCAGCAAAACCGCCAGAAAATACGAGCGATACTATAGAAAACAAAACCGTGCTTGAGGAAAGTGTGTGGCTTGCCTTTAGGCGTGGCTTTGTAACTAATGCGCTAAACCCTAAAGCGACACTCTTTTTTATGTCGTTATTTACCTTAGTAATTAGCGTAACTACCCCTACTAGCGTGCAAATAGCGTATGGCGTTTATATGGCATTGGCTACCTGGGTGTGGTTTTCAATGCTCTCTTTGATACTTTCAAAGCCTGGTGTTCGGGGCTTTTTTCAAAAAAGTGGTTATTGGTTTGACCGCGGTATTGGCGTTATTTTAATAGCGTTAGCTATTCGCGTTGTAATTTAAATTAATAAGAGCAGGAGTAAACATGCCTATTTATAATTTTTCGTTTGGATCAAATATGTCGTCCAACCGCTTACTTGCACGCTTACCGCAAGCTAAACGTGTTGGTACAGCGGTATTAAAAGGCTACGAGCTTACCTTTAATATGTTATTTAAAGATGGGTCGGGTAAATGTAGTATTCAAAAAAGCGATGATAAAAACGCGTTAGTGTATGGTGTTGTTTATGAAGTTAATGAAGCAGAAAAAGCAATTTTAGATACTATTGAAGGTCCAGGGTACGATTGCGTTGCAATTAAGCCAACACTTTTAGATGGCGATCAAATAGAGGCGCATTGCTATATAGCCAATACGCACGATAACGATGTACTGCCATATGACTGGTATATTCAGCACGTTCATCGCGGAGCACTTGAGGCGGGCGTACCAAAAGAATACAGTGATGCAATACTTAATCGGCCGCATAAAAGCGATACTAATAAAGAGCGCGCCGATATTGAATTTGCAGTCCATCAAAAATAATAAGGATAACCATGACATTAACTAAATTAGCCAGCTTTGCCTTGCTTGCAAGTGCCACCTTTAGCAGTTGGGCACAAATAAATACCAATAATTTAGAAGAGGTAATTAAAACTTCAATGGCGCGCTTTGACGTACCCGGTATGGCTGTAGCGGTAGTGCAAGATGACCAAGTAGTATTTGCTAAAGGTTTTGGTGTTAGTAACTTAAATACTAACGCACAAGTAAACAAAGACACGCTATTTGGTATTGCTTCAAACACAAAGGCATTTACCAGCGCAGCGCTTGCTAAATTAGTTGATGAAGGCAAGTTAAGCTGGGATGACAGGGTAATCGATCACTTACCTGAATTTAGATTATATGACTCATACGTAACCCGTGAAATGCGTATTCGTGATTTATTAAGCCACCGCAGTGGATTAGGCCTTGGGCAAGGCGATTTAATGATTTGGCCAAGCACCGATAAATCTATAGAGGATATTTTAGCAGGGCTAAAGTATTTAAAACCGGCAAGCAGCTTTCGTAGCCAATATGCTTATAACAACTTAATGTTTGTCACCGCAGGTGAGGTTGTTGCGCGTGTGTCGGGTATGAGCTGGAACGATTACATCGAAAACAATATATTAAAGCCGCTGCATATGGATAACTCGCGCGCGGGTTTTTCACGTATTCCTAAAAGTAATAAAAACTGGGCAATAGGGCACATTCCTATGGATGGCAAGCTTAACCCATTTTTTGTTAATTACTTAGAAGACTTTAGAGGTGCAGGTGCTATTGCATCTAGCGTAAGCGATATGAGCCAATGGCTACGCACGCAATTAGCGGGTGGTAAAATGCCAAACGGCGAGCAACTATTTAGCGAAAAGCAACAAGCGCAAATGTGGCATCCGCATATTACCTCTATGGCATCTAAAAGTGCATTTGAAGCGTATCATCAGCAATTTAGAGGATATGGACTGGGTTGGAGCATTGAAGATTACCACGGCTTTAAAAAGTTGGGTCACGGTGGTGGTATTTTAGGTATGGTATCGCAAGTCACGTTACTACCAGAAAAAAAGCTTGGTATTGTAATTTTATCTAATCAGCAAGCATTTAGTGCGCTTTCGGCGGTTACTCATGAAGTGCTTGAAGATGCCCTAGAACTTGAAGATAAAGACTGGGTAGAAGATTTAGCTGATAAGCATTTTGCCGGTAAACAAAAAGCTTATGCGAATGCTAAGCCCGATGCACCAGCAGACTACCAGCCACAGTTACCTAATATTAATTACACCGGCACCTTACATGATGACTGGTACGGTGATGTAATTGTTGAGCAGTTAGATGGCAAATTACGCATTGATTTTACGCATACCAAACGCTTAAAAGGCACACTTGAGCATTATACGGGTAATACATTTATTGTTAAGTGGGATGAAAAACTATTAGAGGCTGATGCGTTTATTCGTTTTGAAATGAGCCCACAAAACCGTGTAAATAGCGCCAAAATGCGGGCGGTATCAACCGCTGTTACCGACTTTAGCTTTGATTTTAGAAACTTAAACTTAAAAGCAAAATAGTAATTTACTAAGGTCTGTTGACCTTTGCGGGTTTAACCTGAAAGTTCAACTGGCCCTAATGCTATACACCAAAGTCGCAAAGCCACCCTTAGGTGGCTTTGTTATATTAAACGCTCATACTAGTTTGCTTAGGAGCATTTTATGCGTACTGCAGTTATTTCACACCCTCATTGCCGTAAACATAAAATGATTGACGATCACCCCGAGTGCCCAGAGCGCTTAGATGTTATTACCGACCGGTTACTCGCCAGCGGCGTAGATGTTGGCTTAACTCACCTTCAGGCACCTAAAGCAAAACGCGAAGATTATTTATTAGCGCATGATGAGTCGTTAGTTAACCTTGTTGAGCGCTTAATTCCTCAAGAGGGATTAAATAACCTCGATGGCGACACATGGTTATGCCCTGATTCGTTAAAAGCAATTGAGCGCGCTGTTGGCGCTGGGCTGTTAGCTGTAGATGAAATACTTGCAGATAACCTCGATGCCGCTTTTTGTTCTGTTCGCCCGCCGGGGCATCATGCAAATGCACATTCATCGTCTGGTTTTTGCGTATTTAATAATTTAGCCATTGCTGTTAAGTACGCCCAAAGCAAAGGGGTTAAACGTATTGCTGTTGCTGATTTTGATGTACACCATGGCAATGGCACGCAAGACATTTTTATTGACGATGAAAACGTATTACTTTGTTCGTTATTTCAATATCCGTTTTACCCAAATACAGCCGTAAAAAATAATAACCATATTGTTAACTCGCCTTTGCCGATAGCCAGTAATGGTGAAGGTTTAAAAGAGGTATTTAATACCCAATGGTTGCCCAAATTGAAAGCATTTAAACCTGAGCTGTTATTTATAAGTGCGGGGTTTGATGCACACTTAGAGGATGACATGGCAAGTTTAAAGTTTGTAGAAGATGATTATATTTGGCTAACACAGCAGTTGTGTAACGCTGTTAAAGACAGTGGTTGCAAGGGCGTTATATCATACCTTGAAGGCGGTTATGCGCTATCAGCTTTAGGAAGAAGTGCTGTAGCGCATATTAAAGTACTCACCGAGCTTTAAATAAAGAGAAAACTTATAACCCTAGTAAATCAAATGCCTGCGTAGTGCTTAGCGTTTTAATTTTACCTAAGCAACATTGGCCTTCATTTAATAAATAAGCTGTAACTAACTGCGCAAGCTGCTCCCCAGATGGTGCAGGGCAAGCAGTGCCTTGTAAATCAAGATAGTTACCTTGTTTATTAAGTACGCGTACGACGTTTAGCTCACTTTGCGTAACGCTGTGTAAGCACTCCTGCTGCTCTTGTTGGTTATGCGCTATCTCAAGCTCATTATAAATAACTAATATCTGTGGGAAGCTGTTTAGCATAGCGTGTTAGCCTACAGTTACTTCGTAAGAGGTAAATTTACGAATATTAATAACGCCGTTATCAAAAATTAAATATTGCCCTTTAATACCTTGTAAAACACCGCTTACAACCGGGTTTTTATCAAAGTTAAACGAGCTTATTTTAGTTGGGTATTCTGTTACCGGAAAGTTTAAATCAACCACGTCTTCATCAAGTTGCTCTATAGCGGTTGCACCAAATAGCTCACTTAGCTCGTTTAGTTTATCGCTGATTTGTGGAATAAGTTCAGCGGCGGCGGCTTTTAAGTCTATTGCTTCGTTTTGGCCTTTTAACATATTGCGCCAATTGGTTTTATCGGCAATAAACTCGGCTAATGCAACCTCTACCAAGCCCGACTGCAAGCGTGTTTGCACTTTAAAAATAGGTAAAGCCTGAGTAGCACCTTGGTCAACCCAACGTGTAGGTATTTGTGTATGGCGCGTAATGCCTACTTTTAACCCCGAAGTATTAGCTAAATAAACATAATGTGGGATCATGCAGTTTTCTTCGCCCCACTGTGGCTCTCGGCATGTACCTTGGTCGTAGTGGCAGGTTTCTGGCTTCATAATACACATGTCGCAGCTAGCAAGCTTACGCATACATACAAAGCAATGACCCTGAGAGTAACTCTTTTTAGTTTTTTTACCGCAGTTAGAGCATAAAATAGTACCGCTAAAAGTAAGCGTGAGTTCTTTACCTATGTATGCATTTAAATCAACTAGCTCGTCGCCAACCGGAAGGTGATACTGAACCGGCTCTGTTAAGCTCGATTTTAATTTACGCAAAGTGCCTTGCATCTTTACTTGGCCCCTAAAGATGTTAAAAAGAGGAGTCTAACATTTTTAAGCTATATTGGCTTTTTAAGAAATGCAAATAGTCATCAAAGGGAAGGGGTTTTGCATATAAGTAGCCTTGTGCGCGGTCGGCACCCATTTCTTTTAATAAGTGATGTACCTCTTGGGTTTCTATTCCCTCGATAGTAATAGATAAACCAAGGTTATGCGCCATATCTATAGCAGTTTGAACAATGACTTTGTGCCCTGCATTATTAATTAAATCAAATACAAATGACTTATCTACTTTTAACTCGGTAAAGCGATAGTTAACTAAATAGCTCAATGAAGAATAACCTGTACCAAAGTCATCAAGTACCACGCGTACACCTAAATCAGATAGCTCATTTACTAATGAAATAAGTGCTTCATGGCTTTCAACAAGCGCAGATTCGGTTAATTCAAATTTAAGTAAATGCGCAGGAACCTGATATTTTATAAGTATGTTTTCTACTTTTTCGGCTAAATTTTTTATAGATAGATTTTTAGCGCTTAGATTTACACTAATGGGGTGAACGGTGTGACCCTCTTGAGTAAGTTTGAGCAAATCTTTACAGGCACGCTCAATAACCCACAGCGTTAACTCATTAATAATACCAGTATGTTCGGCAAGTATAATTAGCTCTTCTATGGATACCCTTTTAAAGGCTGGGTCTGGCCAGCGAAGTAGGGCCTCAGCACCGTTAACTTGATTGAAATTCAATCCTATTTGAGGCTGATAATACAAAGCTAGCTGATCTGATTTTATAGCATTTTGTAATTTAGCTGCGAGCGATACATCCATTAGAAGGTTACTTCCATTTGGGGTGCTTACAACCAAGTCGTTATTGTTTTTAGCCTTTTTAAGGGCTAGATATCCGCGTTTTAGCCAATACTCAAAGTCGTCACTTTTACCTGCGTTGCTTATACCAATATTATAAGTAAGCTGCAGGTTTAGCCCTTGTATTTCATATTGCTTTGATAAGCTATTAATTATTTTAATGAGCGCTGCTTCAAGGGATTGCTGATTTTGATTTTTAGTTGAAATACACGCAAATACACCACTGCCTAAATCAGCTAACCGAGGGCTGTTATTAAAATCTATATCTAGATTCGCAAATTCACGTTCGTGGCTAAGTTCTAGCTCTATTTGTTTGGCTACATGCTTGATTAATGTATAGCCCTGCGAAGGGGTAATAATGGTATTTAGGGAGTTGAAATGGCGAATTTTAATTAAGCATAAGGTCGTGTTTCTACCCTGTAATTGCAGGGCCATAAAAGCTTGCTTTAGCTTAGCACTGTTAAGTAGCTTAGTTTGTTGTGTATGTGTTGCATGATAAAGCGCTCGCTCTCGCTGGTAGCGAACTCTATCGGCAAGTGCCATAGCCATTAAAATAACTTCACACAAAATAGCGACTAAAAAAGCATGTCGGATTGCAAAGCTATACGCTAAAAAGCCGGTTAGTTCTAACGGCTGTATCGCAGCACCTATAATCAAAGGTATCCACGAAAATACATAAAACTTAGCCCATCTAAACCCTGTACGTAATTTGTTATAGATTAAAATAATACACACAACATATAAAAGGCTAAGCACACAAAAAAAGACTGGAGCTGCTATGTATTCGGGTAAGAATAGTGTGGCTATTGAGAGTAAAAATATTAAAAACAATAGCGCTTTACTCAGTTTATAACGCCAGCATTTATCTTTGTGGTAGCGTAAAAACATCGTACAAAATGCCAGTGTAAAAAACGCCATTGCATAGTTAGTAAAAATAACTTTTTCGTGTAAAAACAACTGAAGCTCTAGAGGCCACAAATAAAAGCCAAAGCCCATAACAACGCCCATTAAACAAAGAGCACTCATTATGTAACCTATATAAATAAGGTAAACACGGTCTTTAATACCAAAATAAAGCACTAGGTTATAAAGAGCAGCCATTAGCAATACGCCGGCAAATATTCCCCAAATACCTGTTTGCGAACGAACTAAGTCTACAAATTCTTTGTAACGATAAAGATTTACAGGCGTTTTACTAATACCTATGGTGTCTATTTTAATCGCTAAGCGTTCTATTGATTTACTCGGTAGTGAAAAGCGGATGTGAGGCACACTGTATTGAAATAAAGAAAGTGATTCTTCTTTATCGCCTAATTTGTATGTTTCAATAAGCTCATTGTTTGGCGTAAGACGGTAAATACTTAAGTGATCGACCATTGGGTTGTCAAAATGAGCAACAATGTCTTGTTCATATAAACTTTTATTTTCTAAATCTATAAATAACCAATAGTTTTGCTGTTTAAAACTCCAAGGGATGTCGGAGAAGGATTTATTAGTCAGTTGATTAGGGCTTGCAATAATATCTTTGAGGGAGCCTGTTTTATTTTCATCAATATAATAGGCGTAATCTAAATATACAGGTGTAGTTTTTCCGACGGTGTAGCGTGTAGGCACGACTAGATTTGACGCTAGTGTGCTAATAATAAAAAATATAAAAACCAATATGGCTACAGCCACCCCGTGATAACGTAAAGTTTTTGTTTCCAACGCTGTACACTTGTAATAACTATTTGCATAAGTGTAGCACTAAAAAAGCGCAGATAAACTGCGCTTTTTTAGTTAAATTTTTAGGGCCTGCTTATCCTTCAGGATTAAAATTTGTTCTAACTAGGGACGATTTAATCGTGGCGCGAGGTTTGTAACCTAGTGGGCTAAGTAAAAACCGAGCAACAAAGAGTTAATCGTCCCTAGGACGAACCTTCGTGCAGCGTGTGTTTGGTATTTATACTGCGTTATCGCCTATTTATGGGGAATAACCACACTACATAGGCTCTGCCTTGCCTAAATACCAAACACACTGCTGCAAATTTAACCTCGAAAGATAAACAGGCCCTAAGTTAAACCAATAACTTAGTTACAGACTATTGCTCGCGAGCAATCGCTCGGTAGGCAATATCAGTACGATATTCCATACCTTCCCAGCTAATTTGTTTTACCAGCTCGTATGCGCGCTGCTGAGCCTCAGTTACGGTATTACCAAGTGCTGTTGCACATAATACACGTCCGCCTGCGGTAACAACATTTTCGCCATCTTGCTTAGTACCCGCATGAAATACTTTTTCATCAGCAGGGTAGTTAACTTTAAGGCCCGAAATAGCATCACCTTTAGGGTAGTCACCTGGGTAGCCTTTTGCTGCAAGTACAACACCTACTGCTGCACGCGAATCAAACTCGATAGTGGTTTTATCAAGCTCTACACGGTTAGCAGCTTCAATTAACTCAACTAAATCTGATTGAAGGCGTAACATCATAGGTTGTGTTTCAGGGTCACCAAATCGACAGTTGTATTCAATAACTTTAGGGGTGCCCGTTTCGTCAATCATTAAACCAGCGTATAAAAAACCAGTGTACGGGTGGCCTTCGCTTGCCATACCTTCTACCGTAGGGAAGATCACTTCGTTCATAATGCGCTGGTGGATTTCGTCGGTAACAACTGGGGCTGGAGAGTAAGCACCCATACCACCTGTATTTGGACCGGCATCGCCATTGTAAGCACGTTTATGATCTTGGCTAGTTGCAAACGGTAAAACGTTTTTGCCATCAACCATTACGATAAACGACGCTTCTTCGCCTTCTAAAAACTCCTCAATTACTACACGGCTACCAGCATCACCAAAGGCATTACCGGCGAGCATATCGCGAATAGCATCTTCAGCTTCTTGTTGCGTCATTGCAACAATAACGCCTTTACCTGCGGCTAAACCGTCAGCTTTAATTACAATTGGCGCACCTTTTTCTTTTAAATAAGCAAGGGCAGGGTCAATTTGTTCAAACGTTTGGTAATCGGCGGTTGGTATAGCATGGCGTGCTAAAAAGTCTTTGGTGAACGACTTAGAGCCCTCAAGCTGAGCTGCGCCCGCTGTTGGACCAAATATAGCCATGTTATGTTCACGAAACTTATCTACAACACCTAATACTAGTGGTATTTCAGGGCCAACAATGGTGAGTTCCACATTGTTTTGCTGTGCAAAGTTTAATAAACCATCTAGGTCTTCAACGTTAATAGCAACGTTTTCTAATTTAGGCTCAAGCGCAGTGCCTGCATTACCTGGGGCTACAAAAACTGTGTTTACTTTGCTGTTTTGAGCGGCCTTAAACGCAAGTGCGTGTTCGCGGCCGCCGCTGCCAATGACTAATACATTCATGGCGTACTATTCCTATTTAAAGCGGTTTTTTAAATTTCAGCGTCATACGGTCACTTTCACCAATAGCTTTGTATTTGTCAGCGTCTTTTTCGCCAAGACGTAAGCTAGGTGGTAGCGTCCACACTCCCTTAGGGTGGTCGGCTGTATCTTTTGGATTTGCGTTAATCTCACTTGTTGCAACCAGTTCAAACCCAGCTTTTTTAGCTAAGTCGACTACGTAGCTTTGCTTCATGTAGCCTGTTGATTTTTGATCCTCATCAGCACGGCTTTCATCTAAGCGATGCTCAACTACACCTAATGTGCCACCTGGTTTTAGCGCTGTGTAAAAAGACTTAAATGCACTTAATGCGCCCTCAGTGTCTTTCCCCATGTACCAGTTATGTACGTTACGAAAGGTTAATACCATATCGGCTGTACCCGCTGGGGCTATATCAGTGTGTGTTAAAGGGGCAAATTCAGAAACTTCTACTTTACTAAAGCGCTCGTCTTCGGCTACTTTTTTCTTAAAGGCAGCTAGAGAGCGCTGGTAGTAACCTACAGATGAATCGCTAGGAAAATGCGCAGCATAATACAGGCCTTGCTCTTTAAGCGCTGGCGCTAAAATTTCACTGTACCAACCACCGCCTGGCGCAATTTCAACAACGGTCATTGTTGGTTTAAAACCAAAAAATGCCAATGTTTGCTCAGGGTGACGATATTCATCACGAGCGCTATTTTTAGCGCTACGTTCGCTTGATTGAACTGCATGGCTAAGGCTCGACTCATGATTGTGGCTAAGTGCCACTGTGGAAGTGAGCGATAGCGAGGCTACTAGTAAGGTCTTAAGTGCAAATTTCATCGTTTGTTCCTTCACATCAAAATTAAGGTTATAGAATAACCAGAATACGTGAATTGATTGCAAACAAAAAGGGTTAAACGCTGTGTTTAACCCTTTGTGTGATTAGTGGCGGAAATGGCGCATGCCAGTAAACACCATGGCCATACCAGCTTCGTCAGCTGCGGCGATAACTTCTTCATCGCGCATTGAGCCACCTGGTTGGATTACAGCGGTAATACCAGCCTCTGCTGCTGCATCAATACCATCACGGAATGGGAAAAACGCATCCGACGCCATTACTGAACCTGGCACTTCTAGGTTTTCATCAGCGGCCTTAATACCTGCAATTTTTGCAGAGTAAACACGGCTCATTTGGCCTGCGCCTACGCCGATAGTCATACCGTCGCGGGCATAAACAATCGCATTTGATTTAACAAACTTAGCGACTTTCCAGCAAAATAGTAAATCTTTAAGTTCTTGCTCAGAAGGCTGGCGCTTAGACACTACTTTTAAGTCGCCTTGGGTAACCATGCCTAAATCACGATCTTGTACTAAAACACCGCCGTTTACGCGTTTAATGTCGTGGCCCGTTGCTTTGCCAGTCCATTGTCCACACTCTAATAAGCGTACGTTCTTTTTAGCTTCAACAATTTTTGCTGCTTCGCTTGAAATGCTAGGGGCAATAATCACTTCAACAAATTGGCGGTCAACAATGGCTTGTGCTGTGGCTGCATCAAGCTCACGGTTAAAGGCAATAATGCCGCCAAACGCTGATGTTGGGTCTGTTTTAAATGCACGTTCATAAGCGCTAAGGATATCGTCGCCAATTGAAACACCACATGGGTTTGCGTGTTTAACAATAACACACGCAGGTACATCAAATTCTTTAACACACTCAAGTGCGGCATCGGTATCTGCGATATTATTAAACGAAAGCGCTTTACCTTGTAGCTGAGTAGCTGTTGCAACGGATGCTTCACTTACATCGTTTTCAACGTAAAAAGCAGCATCTTGGTGTGAGTTTTCACCGTAACGCATATCTTGCTTTTTAGTGAATTGCATATTGATAGTACGTGGGAATTTAGTGTCTTCAACGGCTTCTTCAGTGTAATCAGGAACCATTTTACCAAAGTAGTTAGCAATCATGCCATCGTATTGAGCTGTGTGCTCATAGGCTGCAATGGCTAAATCAAAACGTGTTTTATACGTAGTTGAGCCATTGTTGTTTTGCATTTCGCTAATCACACGCTCGTAATCGCTTGCGTTTACCACAATCGTTACGTCTTTGTGATTTTTTGCGGCTGCGCGAACCATTGTCGGACCGCCAATATCAATGTTTTCAATAGCATCTTCAAGGCTGCAGTTTTCTTGAGCGACAGTATTCGCAAAGGGGTATAAGTTAACTACAACAATATCGATAGCAGAGATGTTGTTATCTGCCATTACGCTTTCATCTTGTCCGCGACGAGCTAAAATGCCGCCGTGAATTTTAGGGTGAAGGGTTTTTACGCGACCATCCATGATTTCAGGATGACCTGTGTGATCTGATACTTCAGTCACTTTTATGCCGTTATCAGCAAGGAGTTTACACGTACCGCCAGTTGATAAAATATCTACACCTTGCGCTTCAAGTGCGCGGGCAAATTCAACAATACCGGTTTTATCAGACACACTTAATAGTGCGCGACGAATGGGACGATGAGTATCCATTGTAGTTTGATTTCCTCAGTTAATGAGCTAGCTTAGAAGCGGGCATTTTAACTGATTACTACTCAAAAAACGACTTATAAAGCGCCAATATGCGTGAGCATTTTGCAATTTGGTTAATAAATTGCAGGCATAAAAAAAGCACCCAAAGGTGCTTTTTTTTGCATGATACCAATTGTATTGGATTAGTAAGCAGTTATAACGATAGAAAAACAAGTCTATAACAAGGCAAAAATTTTACAGTGTAGTTATTCTACATAAGAAATTTTTAACGCCGTTATGGGCTTGTTTAGCTCGTTAGAATGCTTACGCTTTCAATATAATTGGTATTAGTTCATGCCGTATTTTTTAAGCTTTTTACGTAAAGTACCACGGTTGATACCTAGTAAAATTGCCGCACGAGTTTGGTTGCCACGTGTGTATGTCATTACTTCTTCAAGTAATGGCGCTTCTAGCTCTGAAAGAACAAGGTCGTAAACGTCTTGCACATCTTGACCGTTAAGCTGCTTTAAATAGTGGTGAACAGCTTTCTTTACTGCATCACGCAATGGCTGCGGTTTCTCGTGTGACTGAACATGAGGGTTTGTGATAAATGGAGAAGTCACGTTTTGTTCGAACATTATTTAATCTCTTTCTTTCTTAGTTAGCTGCTAGTGTTTTAAAGTATTGCTTTAATGCGTCAACCTGTGCCTGTGGGTTGTCGAGCGCATTAAATACTCGCCTAAACTGACCATCACTGTCATGGGTTTGCAAATACCAAGATACATGTTTGCGAGCAATCCGCGCTCCCATTGGCTCACCGTAAAACGCATGGAGGTTTTCTAAATGCTCCATTAAAATACTGCGTACCTCTGAAATAGCAGGCGGCTGTAAGTGTTCTCCAGTTCGCAAATAGTGGTCTATCTCCCTAAATATCCAAGGGCGACCTTGGGCGGCTCGGCCAATCATAATGGCATCTGCACCCGTATAGTCCAAAACCTGCTTTGCTTTTTCTGGTGATGTAATATCGCCATTTGCAACAACAGGTATCGACACTGAGCGTTTTATATCCCTAATCGTGTCATATTCTGCTTCACCTTTGTACATGCATGCGCGTGTGCGCCCATGTACGGCAAGTGAGGCTATGCCATAACGCTCAGCTATTCTCGCAATCTCTACACCATTACGGTTATCCTGATCCCATCCTGTTCGGATTTTAAGTGTGACTGGGATATCAACAGCATTTACCACTGCATCAACTATCTCTTCCACAAGTTCAGGAAACTGTAATAAGGCAGAGCCTGCGAGTTTCTTGTTCACTTTTTTTGCTGGGCACCCCATATTGATATCTATGATCTGTGCACCGTTTGCAACATTGAATTGTGCGGCCTGCGCCATAAGCTCAGGATCTGCTCCTGCAATTTGCACCGCGCGTATACCCGATTCACCGCTGTGATCCATACGGTTCATCGACTTTTCAGTTTTCCAAACCTTAGGGTTTGACGATAGCATTTCAGACACAGCTAGCCCCGCACCTAAACGGCGACAAAGTTGTCTAAATGGTCTGTCTGTAATACCTGCCATTGGCGCGACTATTACATTATTCTCAAGTTGGTATGAACCGATACGCACTGTATTCAATAGGCCTCTTTTCAAGGGGCGCTAAGTTTACGGTTTTTTTAGGAAAAATCAAAGGCTATAAATTGAACAAAAGTGACTTTTTTTTGCCCTTTTCGTATTGACATTTGATAACCGCATGACAAGTAGGTTGATTTGTTTGAAATTTATACAGGTTTTATTTTTTACACAATAATTAGAAAAAAAATAATATGTAAAAAAATAGTAAAGCCTGTTAAATACAGGCTTTACATGCGGGTTTTGAGTTAATACTCTAAATTTGCTCTTATCAGTTGTTAGGCTTTTTTAGCGCCGCTAACTCGCGTCCAATCACCTTCAATGGCAATATCATCTAGCTCAATAAAGGGTGCATAAATATCAGCTACTGACTGAGCTTGTTCTTCTAAAATACCTGACATGGCAATTTTGCCACCTGGCTTTAGCAAACCTAAAATCACACTGTGCAATTCGCGAAGTGGTTGCGCTAAAATATTAGCCACTACTATATCGGCGGTAAACTCAGGTTGGTTTTCTGGAAGATACACTTCTAACTTGTCTGCAACGCCGTTACGATTAGCATTATCTAAGCTTGCTTCAAGTGCTTGCGGATCAATATCAATCCCAATCATGCGCTCAGCGCCAAGTTTAATAGCAGCGATACCTAAAATACCTGAGCCACACCCAAAGTCCACTACGGTTTTACCTGTTAGGTCTTGGCTTTCTAACCATTTAAGACATAGAGCTGTTGTTGCATGCGTACCGGTACCAAATGCAAGGCCTGGATCAAGTAATACATTAACAGCATCAGGGTCAGGAATGTCGCGCCAGCTTGGGCATATCCATAGTTTTTCGCCAAATTGAATAGGGTGGAAATTATCCATCCATTCACGCTCCCAGTCTTTATCTTCGAGTTGCTCAATTTTATATACAAGCGAGTCTTTAATTTCATCATGGCGCTTTAATAATGCAACCACAGCGTTCATATCGTGATTAGCTTCAAACAGGCCAATTACAGTAGTGTCTGCCCAAAACTCGACAGTGCCAATTTTAGGCTCATAAATAGGCGTGTCTTTTGCGTCAATAAAAGTAACAGAGGCGCTGCCTGCTTCCATTAGTAAGTCGCTTACAGCATCTGCGGTTGCGGCGTTGGCATTGATACGGATTTGGATCCAAGCCATGGTTGTTTCCTTGAAATAGAAAAAAGGCCGCTACAGCGGCCTTTTTAGTTTATATGAAGCGCTAAATTATTTAGCGTCTAAAAAGCTTTTCAGTAAATCTGAGCGAGAAGGGTGGCGTAATTTACGCAGCGCTTTCGCTTCTATTTGACGAATACGCTCACGTGTTACATCAAATTGCTTACCTACTTCTTCTAAGGTGTGGTCGGTATTCATATCAATACCAAAACGCATACGTAGTACTTTAGCTTCACGCGCTGTTAAGCCCGCTAGTACATCGTTAGTTGCGCCACGAAGAGATTCCATTGTTGCCGAGTCAATTGGCGAATCAATAGTGGTATCTTCGATAAAGTCACCTAAGTGCGAATCTTCATCATCACCGATTGGTGTTTCCATTGAAATTGGCTCTTTGGCAATTTTAAGTACCTTACGGATTTTATCCTCAGGCATCATCATGCGTTCTGCTAATTCTTCTGGATTTGGCTCACGACCCATTTCTTGTAACATTTGACGAGAAATACGGTTAAGTTTATTAATCGTTTCTATCATATGTACCGGAATACGGATTGTTCTTGCTTGGTCAGCAATTGAGCGAGTGATTGCTTGGCGTATCCACCACGTAGCATAAGTTGAGAACTTATAACCACGGCGGTATTCAAACTTATCTACCGCTTTCATTAAGCCAATGTTACCTTCTTGGATTAAATCCAAGAACTGTAAGCCACGGTTTGTGTATTTTTTAGCAATTGAGATTACAAGACGTAAGTTAGCTTCAACCATTTCTTTTTTCGCACGGCGGGCTTTCGCTTCACCAATGCTCATTCTACGGTTAATGTCTTTAATACGCTCTATGCTTAAACCTGTTGTTTGCTCGATAACAGATAATTTGTTGATACAACGAATTATCTCAGGCTTAACCTCTTCAAGCTTGGTCGAATGCTTTTCATTAGCACTGATTTCTACGTCAATCCAAGAAGCATCAGTTTCATTATTAGCAAAGTGCTTAATGAACGTTTTCTTAGGTAACTTAGCAATTTGTACCGCTTGTTTCATGATAAGACGTTCTTGAATACGAACTCTGTCCATCATTTCACGCATGTTATTAACCATGCGATCAAACTGTTTAGGTACTAATTTGAATGTTCTGAACAACTCGCCAATTTCGAAAATAGCAGCTTGAGACTCAGGGTGTGAACGACCTTTAGAATCAAACGTATCACGTGCTTTGTTATATAAATCACGTAAGTTTTCAAAGTGTACACGTGCCTCTTCAGGATCTGGGCCAGTATCTACTTCTTCTTCGTCTTCATCATCGTCACTGTCTTTGTCATCGTTGTCATCATCGTCATCAAGTTGTTTTTCACTTAATTCTGAACCGATGTTAGTCGCTGATATTGGCGCGTCATCTTCGTTAGGATCAATAAATCCAACGATAATATCGCTTAAGCGCATTTCTTCAGCTTCAAACTTATCCCACTGCTCTAGCAGGTAAGTAATTGCTTCAGGGTACTCTGCAACAGAAATCTGTACTTGGTTGATACCTTCTTCAATACGCTTAGCGATTACAATTTCGCCTTCACGTGTTAGAAGTTCAACAGTACCCATTTCGCGCATGTACATGCGAACCGGATCCGTTGTGCGGCCGATTTCTTTTTCTACAGTTGCAAGTGCTGCAGCGGCAGCTTCTGCTGCGTCTTCGTCTGTCGTTGTTTCTTGCATCATTAATTCATCGGCATCAGGCGCGTTTTCGCTAACCTTGATACCCATGTCATTAATCATGCTAATGATATCTTCTACTTGATCTGAGTCTATAATGTCTTGTGGAAGGTGATCATTTACTTCTGCAAAAGTTAAGTAGCCTTGCTCTTTACCTTTTTGAATCAGAAGTTTTAATTGTGACTGAGGAGTTGGATCCATAGAGATTGTTTCTTCCACTCTGATAAGTTGATACAACAGGCGCCATCATGTAGTTTGCATTAAAGCCAACTAGAATAATGTGACGCAGTGAATAGCACAGTATAACAGTTTAAATCAAATCTGACTAGCTGTTAGTGGCTTTTAACGCTGTCATTAGCAAATGACATTCAAGTCTTTCGTCGCTATTAAGACCTTGTGTCTTGTCCTTTATTAATAGGGTCTCGAGTCGATAATTTAAACACTGATCTTCAATAAATTTAAAAGTATTTTTAAAAACAGTCTCTAAACGCTCTTCATTTATTTGATGTTGCCATGTTGCAAGCTTAATTAATGGCTCGTAGTCATCCGTATCTCTAAAACACTCGAGCAACTGAGCGGTAGTTACTTCTTCTTTTTGCAAAGCTTGCTCTTGTAGTCGAAGTAATAAACCAATGCCAGCAATATTCATTTGCGCAAGCTCTGGTAAGTACGGCACGCTTTTGGCTAAATCAGGGTGCTGAATTAATATGCCGATTGCCTGACGCATAGGCGTTATTTTAAATTTTCGTTCAATAGAGTGTTGTTGCTTTGGTGTTTTTAAGCGGCTATTAAGTTGCTCTCGAGTTCGACCAATCAAGCGCCCTAATTGTTCCAAAATATTTTCTTGATAAAACTCACTCGGAATTTTTTCAATAAGAGGCAGCGCAGCACTTAGTAATTTAGCTTTACCGGAGTCGAGTGTTAAATCAACTTCTTGGCTAAGTTTGTTAAATAGTACCTTGGTAAAGTCATCTGCTTGACTAAGGCGTTGTTCAAATTGCTCTTTCCCTTCTTTTTGTACGAGGGAATCAGGGTCTTCACCGTCAGGTAAAAATGCAAACTGTAATGCTTTACCGTCGTTTAAATAAGGGAGTGCGTTTTCAAGCGCTCGCCATGCAGCATCACGGCCAGCTCTGTCGCCATCGTAACAACAAATTACCTTGTCTGTGGTTCTAAACAAAGTGTGCATATGTTCGCTTGTGGTTGCGGTCCCTAGTGCGGCAACAGCGTATTCAATTCCTTGTTCTGCAAGCGCAACGACGTCCATATAACCTTCTACAATCATTACATGGTCGAGTTTTTTATGAGCTTGCTTTGCTTCATATAGCCCATATAGCTCAAAGCCTTTATGAAATATTCGAGTTTCAGGAGAGTTTAGGTATTTTGGACCTTGGTCTGCCTGCATTACACGTCCGCCAAAGGCAATAACGCGTCCACGTTTATCGCGTATAGGGAACATTAACCGGTCGCGGAAAAAATCAAACTGTCTACCAGGCGTTTTTTCAGAGGCAAGTTTTAGTTCTACTAATTGCTCTTTTTGTTCTTTGTTACGGCCAAGCTGTAAACATAATCCATCCCATTCACTTGGGGCGTAACCAATCATAAACTTTTTAACAGTTTCGCCGCTTAAACCACGGCCTTTAACATACTCAATTACAGCTGCTGAGTTACTATGGTGCTTTAATTGGTGCTGATAAAATCGCGCAGTGTGCAGCATTAAATCGTAGTCTGAGCGTTTTTGGGCTGCTGTGCGCTCCGGAGCTGAGCTGTTACCTTGTTCTCGTGGTACATCTAAGTTTAATAAACTGGCAAGTTCTTCAATGGCATCAACAAACTCTAGTTTGTCGTACTCCATAACAAACGATATTGCATTGCCATTCGCACCACAGCCAAAACAATGATAAAACTGCTTGTCTTGCGATACAGTAAATGAGGGCGATTTTTCGTTATGAAATGGACAGCAGGCTTGATAATCTTTACCGGCTTTTTTAAGGCCAACTTTAGAGTCGATGAGTTCGACAATGTCGGTTCTGGCAAGTAAATCGTCTATAAAATTACGTGGGATCTTTCCAGCCATTAGTAAAATAAAGTCCTGAGATAATAAGAAGAATAACGAAAACGAAATGTACGTTTAGTGCCAAATAAAGCCTATTTAACTTACCAAAACATACTGTAAATAAATAGGGCAGTACACATAAATTTCAATAGTTAAATCGAAACATGTAAGCGTATCTAATTAGCTTGTTGTTAGGTTAATTAAAGCTAAAAACAAAGAAACCGAGCGCTAGGCTCGGTTTGCTTCAATCATACTTTAATGTATGTGGGCGTATGTTAGGCAGTTAATCGTTGCTTAATTAAACCAGAGATTTTGCCCATATCGGCGCGACCTTCAGCTTTGCTTTTGATTATACCCATTACTTTACCCATGTCTTGCATACCTGCTGCGTTAGTATCAGCAATAGCCGCATCAATGAGAGCAATTATTTCTTCTTCACTCAATTGTTGAGGTAAAAAAGTTTCAAGTGCTACTATTTCATTGGCTTCAATATCAGCTAAATCATCACGCCCAGCATCTTTGTACTGAGTGTAAGAGTCACGACGTTGTTTAACAAGCTTCACTATAACTGAGGTAATACCCGCGTCGTCTAGTGTAATTTGCTCGTCAATTTCACGTTGCTTGATAGCAGCAAGTACCATACGAATAGGGTTAAGACGTTGTTTGTCTTTAGCTCGCATCGCATCTTTTTGCGCATCTTTTAGCGTTATTAAAAGGCTCATTTATACAAGACCTAATATATTAGTATAATTTAACGCGACGTGCGTTATCACGAGAAAGTTTTTTCATGTGACGTTTAACTGCAGCAGCTTTTTTACGCTTACGCTCAGCTGTTGGCTTTTCATAGTGCTCGCGACGACGAACTTCTGAAAGGATACCTGCTTTTTCACATGAACGCTTGAAGCGACGAAGTGCTACGTCAAACGGTTCGTTCTCTCTTACTTTAATTACTGGCATTAAAAATTCACCTACCTAAATTATGAGCGTTGCTCAAGTTGATCAAACATTGATCAAGTGGTTCAAAAATGGTGCGGTATTGTAATCCGAAGCAACACCACATGTAAAGGATAATATTAACAGAAACGCATCATCTAAAACAGTATTAATTTGATTGACGTTGATATAGCCTGCAGAACACTTGCCCCGCCTTTTTTTCTTTTATTAACAGCCAGTTATTGGGTTGTTGAAACGTACTTAACTCGGTTTCTACTTCTACATAAATGAGTGCTTCGCTGCTTAGCCATTGGTTTTTTTCTAATAAATCGCATGTTGTTTGTGCTAAATCTTTGCGAAACGGCGGGTCAACAAATACTAAATTAAATGCCTCATTTGTATTTTTTTGTTCTAAATGACTCAAAGAATTAGTGTGTTTTACCTGTGCATTTTCAAGCTTTAAGGTGCTGATGTTTTGTTCTAATTGTTTAGCCGCAAACTTATCTAGTTCAATGAAGGTGGTGCTTTTTGCAAAACGTGAGAGCGCTTCAAAACCGAGCCCGCCAGAACCTGCAAAACAATCAAGTACATTAGCGTCGCGGGTATCTTGCATTAACCAGTTAAACACCGTTTCTTTAATTCTATCGGTGGTCGGGCGTAAACCTTCTACATTTTTGACTGGCAATTTACGGCCTCTAAATTGGCCGCTTATAACTCTTATAAAACCATCGCTGGATTTGCTAATAGCTTTATTTTGTGACGTTTTATTTCTCATTTAGCTCACTAAAAAATGGTATATGGTATCTAGCTCAGATAATATTGCAGCAGATTACGTGTAGCTTCATTTTTCAACCGTATGAAAAGTGTTACTATGGAGCACTTACGTTTTGAATGGTTGTTTTACTAGCATCGATTGCTAGGCATCGCCAAGCTATTTCAAATTTTAGTTTATCAGATTTTTATAAGTGGTTATTAGCAAGTATGGCAAAAAAAAGTAAATTCATGTCGTGGTTCGGTTTTGGCAAGTCAGATAAAAAAGAAGCAGAGCAAAAAGCAGAAGCTGATAAACAACAAGCATTAGCGCAAGAGCAAGCCGAAAAAGCTGAGCAAGAACGTATAGCAGCAGAGCAGGCTGAGGCTGAGCGTTTACAAGCAGAAGCAGAGACTGAGCGTTTAGAGCAGGAGCGTATAGCTAGTGAGCAGGCTGAAGCTGAACGTTTAGCTCAAGAAAAGCTAGCACAAGAGCAAGCACAAAAGCTTGAGCAAGAACGCCTATATGAAGCAGAACAAGCCGAAAAACGAGCTATAGAGCAAGCTAATGCCGAATTA
This sequence comes from Pseudoalteromonas sp. MMG007, assembly GCF_018100985.1. Taxonomy (GTDB): domain Bacteria; phylum Pseudomonadota; class Gammaproteobacteria; order Enterobacterales; family Alteromonadaceae; genus Pseudoalteromonas. Next base: position 107,041 of record NZ_JAGJEI010000001.1, read on the forward strand.
TTAGCAAAGCAAGATGCTGATGCAGCAGCGCAAAAGCAAGAACAAGCTAAACGGCTAGCTGAGCAAGAAACACAAATGCGCTTAGAGCAGGAGCGCATTGCTGCAGAAAAAGCAGAGTCGGAGCGATTAGAGCGAGTTCGTCTCCAAGAGCAAGAAGCTGCAAATGCAGAAAAGCTTGCAATAGATAAAGCAAATGCACAATTGCTTGCAAAAGAGCAGGCTGATGCTGAGATACAACGACAAGAACGAGAGCAGCGCCTAGCTGAGCAAGAAGCTCAAATGCGTTTAGAGCAAGAACGTATAGCCGCTGAAAAAGTTGAGAATGAACGCTTAGAGCAAGAGCGTATTGCGGCTGAAAAAGTTAAGAGTGAACGTTTAGAGAAAGAACGACTTGCCGCTGAAGAAGCCGAGAATGAGCGTTTAGAACAAGAACGACTTGCAGCTGAAAAAGCCGAGAATGAGCGTTTAGAACAAGAACGACTTGCCGCTGAAGAAGCCGAAAATGAACGTTTAGAGCAAGAACGGCTTGCAGCTGAAAAAGCCGAGAATGAACGTTTAGAGCAAGAACGGCTTGCAGCTGAAAAAGTCGAGAGTGAACGTTTAGAGCAAGAACGACTTGCAGCTGAAAAAGCTGAGAATGAGCGTTTAGAGCAAGAACGCATTGCAGCTGAAAAAGCCGAGAATGAACGTTTAGAGCAAGAACGCATTGCAGCTGAAGAAATCGAGAATGAACGCTTAGAGCAAGAACGTCTTACTGCTGAGCTTGCAAAAGATGAAGCAAAACAAGCAGAAAAACCAAAAAAAGAAGGGTTTTTCTCTCGTCTTAAAAAAGGCTTATTAAAAACTCGTGTAAATATAGGCTCTGGCTTTGCTTCAATCTTTAGTGGTAAAAAAATTGATGACGAGTTATTTGAAGATCTTGAAACACAGCTACTTACCGCCGATTTAGGTGTTGATACCACCATGAAGTTAATCGATAGTTTAACTGATGCAGCTGATCGAAAGCAGCTTAAAGATGGTGATGCCTTATATGAGCTAATGAAGCAAGAAATGGCTGCGATGCTAAAAACTGCTGAGCAGCCTTTAGTTATCAATAAAGATAAAAAGCCGTTTGTTATTTTAATGGTCGGTGTGAACGGAGTTGGTAAAACAACCACGATTGGTAAGCTAGCTAAGCAATTTCAAAACGAAGGTAAATCGGTCATGCTTGCCGCAGGAGATACGTTTAGGGCCGCAGCTGTAGAACAGTTACAGGTTTGGGGTGAACGTAACAGTATTCCGGTTATTGCACAGCACACAGGTGCAGATAGCGCGTCGGTAGTATTTGATGCATTTCAAGCCGCGAAAGCGCGTAATGTTGATGTATTAATTGCTGATACAGCTGGGCGCTTGCAAAATAAAGATAATTTAATGCAAGAGCTTGAAAAAATAGCCCGTGTAATGAAAAAAATTGACCCAGATGCACCTCACGAAGTAATGCTTACTATTGATGCTGGTACAGGTCAAAACGCTATTAGCCAAGTAAACTTATTTAATCAATGTGTTGGTTTAACTGGTATTACACTTTCAAAACTTGATGGTACTGCAAAAGGCGGTGTTATTTTTGCGGTTGCCGATAAGTTTAATATTCCAATTCGTTACATTGGTGTTGGTGAAGGTATTGATGATTTACGCGCTTTTAAAAGCGATGACTTTATTGATGCGCTATTTAGCCAAGATGAGGACGACGTTTAATTTACCAAAAGAGGGAGCTAGCTCCCTTTTTAATTGCGAGGATTACTAACGCTGTTAACAAGCTAATGGCGTTGGCATAATAAAAAGATGATAAATTTTCAGCAAGTAAGTAAAACTTACCCTGGCGGGCACCGTGCACTTGAAAAGGTTAATTTTCATATTAAGCCTGGCGAACTCGCTTTTTTAACGGGCCACAGTGGCGCCGGTAAAAGTACGCTACTTAAGCTAATTAGTTTAATGGAGCGCCCATCTGCGGGTAACGTGTTTATTAATGGGGTTGATTTGAATAAAGTTAACTCGCGTCAAATTCCTTATGCTCGTCGTGATATTGGTATTATTTTTCAAAACCACCGTTTATTAGAGCGCTATACCGTTTTTGATAATGTAGCATTACCTCTAATTATTGAGGGTACACATCATAAGCAAATAGCTAAACGAGTGCATGGCGCGCTTGATAAAGTGGGCCTGATAGATAAAATAAAATGTCATCCTTCTATGCTCTCTGGTGGTGAACAGCAGCGAGTAGGTATTGCCAGAGCTATTGTAAACTCCCCGCCAATATTATTAGCTGATGAACCTACTGGTAATCTCGACCCTGAGCTTTCAATGGAAATATTAAAGTTGTTCGAAGACTTTAATAAGCACGGTACAACTGTGCTTATTGCTACACATGATCTTGGTTTAGTGTCGCGTATGAAGTACCGAAGCCTAACTTTGAAAGATGGCCGTATGCTTGAAGATCCGCTTGCTGAGGGAGCATTATGAGTTTACTTTTTAAAGGTCGTCAAAATAGTAACGATAAGCAACAAAAGTCGATATTAGCGGGTGGATATTTTTTTATACTTAATATATTTCGCCAAGGTGTTCATAGCTTAGGTGAAATGTGGCGTACACCGCTTGCTTCAATGATGACTATTGCTGTACTTGGGCTGAGCCTAACTTTACCTGCTACACTGTATTTAGTTGTTAAAAACGTACAGCAAGTAAGTAGTGGCTTTGAAGAAGCCAGTGAAATCTCTTTGTTTGTAAAAGAGAGTATGAGTGAGCAAGAAACACAAACTTTGGTGAAGCGTTTGGCGTTATACCCAGAGGTTGAAAGTATAGAGTTTATTTCAAAACAACAAGCTCTTACTGAGTTTAAAGATGTTTCTGGCTTTGGGCAGGCTTTAGAATACTTAGACAAGAACCCACTACCAGATGTAGTACTGGTTACGCCAACAAAACGTAATAGGCAACCAAATGCTGCTAAGGTACTTTTGACAAAGCTTGAGAGCGAACGTGAAGTTGACTTTGGAAAGCTTGATATAGCATGGTTAGAGCGTTTAAATGCACTGCTTGATTTACTCAAAGAAAGTGTAATAACTATCGCACTATTATTACTTACCTCAGTGACTCTCATTATTGGCAATACTATCCGCTTGTCGATTATGGACAAAAAAGAAGAAATTCAAGTAATGAAACTTGTAGGGGCAACCAATACGTTTATACATGCCCCATTTTTATGGACTGGTATATGGTACGGCGTAATAGGCGGTTTATTTGCTTTTATATGTGTTGGATTAATGATGTGGTGGCTTTCGAGTGCTGTGAGTAGCGTTGCAGGCGTATATCAAACAAGCTTTTCACTTATTGGCTTATCGCTTAGCGAGCTTGGCTTTTTAGTATTACTTGCCACTAGCTTAGGCTTTATTGGCTCGTACCTATCTGTAAATCGGTATATTAAAGAAATAGAACCCGACAAAGTATAAATGAACCAATTCAACTTGATACACGTAGAGTATCAAGTTGGATACGCTTTCGGTTTATTAAAACTGTCATATTTATATACTATCCTCCCTTAAAGTAATGAGTTGTAAATAGCGTGTTGCGACGGAGCGAATTGCTTGCAAACCCTTAATTCATCACTTATTCAGTCGCTTGTAGTAGACTAAATACATACCAAAAAACTACTTGATTTATACTTTAAAAAAGTTTTAAATTGGGGTTAGCACTCTTAAGTAAAGAGTGCTAAGATGGTTTCAAATGTTTATCACCGAGGTGAAAAATGAGTAAAGATTTATACGCAATGGCACTTACAGTCGGACAACAAAGCGCAAGCATGGATGGTTACCTTCAAGCGGTAAGCACTATTCCTATGCTTAAAGTGGAGCAAGAGCAAGAGCTTGCTAAAAAGCTTCAGGAAGAAGGCGATCTTAGCGCTGCAAAACAACTCATTATGTCGCACTTACGCTTTGTAGCACATATAGCTAAAAGCTACTCGGGATACGGCTTACCACAAGCTGACCTTATTCAAGAAGGTAATATAGGCCTTATGAAGGCAGTTAAACGATTTGACCCTTCAGTAGGTGTACGTTTAGTGTCGTTTGCTGTGCATTGGATTAAAGCCGAAATCCATGAGTTTGTTCTAAAAAACTGGCGTATAGTTAAAGTTGCTACAACAAAGGCGCAACGCAAATTGTTTTTCAATCTACGTAAAAACAAAAAGCGTTTAGGCTGGTTCAATCAAGCCGAGGTTAGCACTGTTGCTAGTGAGCTAGGTGTGAGCGAAAAAGAAGTACGTGAAATGGAATCGCGCATGAGCGGCCAAGACATGGGCTTTGATTTAACAGGCGATGACAATGATGACGCGCCTACAAGTACTTACTCTCCAGTACAATATTTAACGGATGGTTCTGCTGACTTAGCTGACGATATCGAACAACAGCAGTGGCAAGAACAGTCTCATACTCGTTTATTTAGCGCACTTAAAACGCTGGATGAGCGTTCGCAAGACATTGTAAGTGCTCGTTGGTTATCTGACGACAAAGCAACATTACAAGAGCTTGCTGAAAAATACAGCGTATCGGCTGAGCGTGTTCGCCAGCTAGAGAAAACAGCAATGAAAAAGCTGCAAAGCGCTATGAGCTAATAGCTCTAAAGAATGAAATTGACAAAGCCCTGCATGAAAATGCGGGGCTTTTTGCTTTATAGCTATCAATTTTCAATTAGAAGCTGTTTGATGACAAATAACAGCGAATATATATTTTTAAGTGGGTAAACTTATAGTATATAAAGTCAATACTATTACCAGAGGCGCTAAGTTATTCTATAAATTAGTTCTTTTTGGCTGACATACAGGTGGCTTTTTTAAAGTGCTTATTATCGAGCACTTATTCCTTTGCTCTCAGCTTGCGCTAACTGTATATATTTTTTTTCTACTAATTGCGACACGGGCACAAGTTCAAACCCTTGCTCTGTTAACTGCGGTAATGCCTGGCGTAAAAACTTAATTGTTTCTGGGTAGGGGTGGGCAATTGCAATTGCAAATTTGTGTTTTGTAGCTTTGTGCTTTAATTCATCAAGCCTAAATTGCAATTGCTCGGGCGTTGTTATGTTGTCTAAAAATACGTGACGGCCAATATTCTCTACACCTAAAAAGTTTGCAGCATTTTGTGCTTGGCTTAAATCAGTGGTGCGACTATCTAAAAAGTATAAGTGACGCTTTTTAAGCACTTCCATGGTCCACTTCATGGCTTGGCTTTTTTGTGTAAGTGCTGAACCCATGTGATTATTAACGCCTTTAACTTGTGGCAAGCTGGCTAGTGCAGTTCCTAAAGTTTGTTGTAATTGTTCTTTATTCATATTTAGAGTTAATGCGCCTGGGCCAAGCTTTTTGCCGTTAAGTGCTTGCATAGGAACGTGTAACAGCAGTTCTTTATTTGACTGACTCGCAAGCGTTGCAAAAATTTGAGAATAAGGTGTGTGAGGCAAAATTGAATACGTCAATTGCCCAGGTAAGGAAAGGAATTCTAAGTCCCGTTGATGATAACCTATGTCATCTATCACTATTGCTATTTGCTTGGCGCTGACGCTTGTGCAGGCTAAGCAAATAAACAGTATTAGCCATTTTATTATTTTCACGTTTATGGTTTTTATTATCTTTTTTAAATCTCAATAGGTTGCTTTAAATAAAGTAGTTTATTGCATACTGAGTAATTGTTTTGCTTTAACTAATTGTAGATCGGCTAAGTTACCCGTGAGTAATTGCGCATTACTATTAGTTTGCTCATTTTTTATTATAACGGCTTTATTAGTTTGTGAAAGACCTGTTTGATTAATCACCACATCTGGTGTTATTCCTATTCCATCAATAGAATAACCAAGGGGTGTATAGTATTTAGCTGTGGTGAGTTTAAGTGCTGTGTTGCCATTGCCTAAAGGGATTAACGATTGCACAGAACCTTTACCAAATGACTGGCTGCCCACAATAGTAGCTCTTTTGTTGTCTTTAAGTGCAGCCGCGAGTATTTCGGCAGCTGAGGCTGAGTTTTCATTAATAAGTACAACAATAGGCGCGCCTTTTAAAATATCACCTCGTTTAGCGTAAAAGGCTTGGTTAGCATCGTAAAAGCGTCCTTTTGTAGTAACAATAGTCCCACTTTGTAAAAACAGGTCAGATACTGCAACCGCACTTTTTAATGTACCGCCTGGATTATCACGCAAATCAATTACTAAGCCTTTAAGCGGGGAGCCAAAGTGACGCTGTAAAGCCGCAACCTGTAAGGCCACCTCATGTAAAGTATGATTAGAAAAGTTATTAATAGCTAAATAGCCAGTGCCTGAGTTTAAAAGCTCGCTAGTTGCGCTTTCTAGATTTATTTCACGGCGTGTGACATGAAAGGTAATTAACTCTTTTGTGTTATCGCGCTTTATAGTTAGGTCTATATTTGCGAATTCACTTTCGCGTATTAACGTTGCCACTTCGTCGATCGTACGGTTATGTGCGCTGTTATTATTTACGCTTATTACTTTATCGCCAGGTAAAACTCCCGCTATTTTGGCAGGTGAGTTATCGACTACGTCAACAATAGTCATTATTTCATTAACACTTTTAACTTCAATACCAATACCGGTGTAGCGGCCATTTGTATTGTCAAATAATGACGTAAGTTCATGCTCATCTAAATATTTAGAGTAGGGGTCGAGTTTTGAATACAAACGTTCAAATTGTTTGTTGTTATAGTTGATATGGTCGCTATTTTGTAGCGCTAAATCATCTACGTAGTAGGCGTGTATATTAAAGAGGATTTCATCTATTTGTCTGCTTTTAAGCTTTTTTATAGAGCTTGCGTATACGTGAGCATTAAAAGCTAATAAGGTAAGTAATATGACCAAACACAGGCCTTTTAAAAAGCCTGTGTTTTTTTTAATCGCTGTATTTGATGCGTTTTTTTTGGTTGTCATCAGCTGCTCCTAATGCGGTGCAGCGGTTTATTCAATTAAATGCGTCTGCACCATTTTACAGGATTTACTGCGCGTCCTTTGTGGCGTATTTCAAAGTATAGACCAGAACTTGCCTGTCCGCCGCTTTGGCCCACTAATGCTAATGTTTCGCCTTCGCGTACCATATCGCCAACATCGCGTAATAGCGTTTGAGCATGGCCGTATAGACTCATAAATCCTTCGCCATGGTCAACTACAATCACCCAGCCAAAACCTTTTAACCAATCAGCAAATACCACTTGGCCATTTTGAATACTGTTTACGTTTGTGCCTTCTTTAGCGCCAATTAGCACGCCTTTCCAGTCAATGCCGCCATGTTTTCGCTGACCAAATGTATGCTCTAGTTTACCCTTACTTGGCCAAGGTAACTTACCTTTACTTTTGTTAAGCCCGATAAGCTCTATTTTTTGATTTTTTTCTTGCTCTAACTCTTCAATCGTAGTGATCAGCGTTTGCTGGTTCTCTTTTAAATAGCTAATTGAGTTTTTTGTACCTGTGAGCTGTGCTTGTAGGTTTTTTAGATTGGTTTGTCGCTCGCTTTGAGCATTTACTAATGCGGTTTGACGTCTTTTTTGTTCTTCATATAAAAGCTCTAATTTTTGTTGTGTTTTAACAAGCTCTTGTTGGTTTTGTGCTATTTGCTGTTGAAGCTGCTTTAGCTCTTCAATTTGTTCAATACGGGCTTTATTCAAATAATTATAATAACTAAGTGTACGCTCAAATTTAGCGGTGTCTTCTTGGTTTAGCAACATTTTAGAGTAGCCATCGCCACCGGCCATATAAGCACTTTTTAATTGTGCGGCTAATACATTTTGAAATTCTGCATGTTGTTTGTCGAGTTCATCAGCTTTATTTTGTAATTGCTTTTGCTGTGTTTTGGTTTCTGTTACGGATTGTTCAGCCATGTTGAGTGCTTTTGCATTTTTAGCTATATCAAGTTCATGGCTTTTGAGTTTTTTTTGTAATGAGGCTATTTTTTTTCTTTGTGCGTTATATTCAGCTTGGCTTTGCTGAAGTGCATTTTGTACTTCTGATAAGTCTTTTTTAGTACGCTCTTCATTAGCAACTGCATAAGCAGTTACTAATGAAGTAAGTATTAATCCGCACTGTATTAACCGGTTAACACATCTATTCATGTGCTATTTCAACATCATAATAGGTGTGCCAGTCATTTCGTCAGGCTGCTCCATGCCCATTAAGTGAAGCATTGTTGGTGCTACATCGCTTAATGCTTTACCTTGCATAGGCTCAGCGTCGCGGCCTACGTAAATAAATGGAACTGGCTCGCTAGTATGAGCTGTATGGGCTTGGCCTGTTTTAAGGTTAGCCATTTGCTCAGCGTTACCATGATCGGCAGTAATTAATGCTTCACCACCAAACTCTTCTAATGCATCAACAACTCGACCGATACAGGTATCTACGGCTTCACAGGCTTTAACAGCAGCTTCAAACACACCAGAGTGACCTACCATGTCGCCATTAGGGTAGTTACAAATAATAGCGTCGTATTTTCCACTTTTAATTGCTTCTACGAGCTTATCTGTAAGCATTTCTGAATTCATTTCAGGTTGTAGATCGTAAGTTGCTACCTGTGGTGAAGGAATTAGCTCACGTGTTTCGCCTTTAAATTCATCTTCGCGACCACCACTAAAGAAAAACGTAACGTGCGCGTATTTTTCTGTTTCAGAAATACGTAGCTGCGTTTTGTCATTTTTTTCTAGCCATTCACCTAACACATTTACAAGTGCTGACGAGCCAAAAGCAACAGGTGCATCAATATCGGCTGCGTATTCTGTCATCATTACAAAAGCGCTAAGTTTTGGAGATTTTTTCTTGGCGAAACCGTCAAATTCAGGCTCAACGAATGCACGCGTTATTTCACGGGCTCTGTCGGCTCTAAAGTTAGCAAAAATAACAGTATCGCCATCGTTAATTGCCGCAGGCTCGGTACCTGCTGGAGTAATTGTTGTAGCGGCTACAAACTCATCATTTTCGTCGCGCTCGTATGCGGCATTAAGTGCATCTACGCCGTTATCAAAATTAAAATCGCCTTGCGCGAGAGTCATTACGTCATATGCTTTTTCTACTCGGTTCCAGCGGTTGTCTCTGTCCATTGCATAATAACGCCCTACAAGTGAGGCTAAGCGACCGCATTTAAGTTCGCTAAACAATGCTTCAATACGTTCAATTGATGCTTTAGCGCTGCGCGGTGGTGTATCACGACCATCTAAAAAGCCGTGGAAGTAAACTTCTTTCGCGCCGCGTTTTGCTGCAAGTTTAATGCTGGCAACAATATGATCTTCATGGCTATGAACGCCACCTGGGCTCAATAGGCCCATAATATGAACCGCTTTTCCTGCATTTACTGCTTTATCTATGTTTTCAACTAATGCGGGTGTTGAGTCAAACTCACCATCGTCAATCGCTTTAGTAATACGAGTAAAGTCTTGATAAACTATTCGACCGGCGCCTAAATTAACGTGGCCCACTTCTGAATTACCCATTTGCCCGTCAGGAAGACCAACATCTAAACCCGAAGCTGATATTAATGTGTGTGGACGAGTTGCCCATAATTCGTCTAATACCGGTGTGTTTGCTGCAAGAATAGCGTTACTTTGTTCATCTTCGCGGTATCCCCAGCCGTCTAAAATCATTAATACCAGTGGTTTTTTATGCTCTGTCATAATAGCTCCTGAAAATTAGCACCTGTTGATGGGTACTGAGTAGCGAAAGGGTTATCTGGTTAGTTTTAGCATACCGTGTTTTAGCGATAGGATCAGCACTGAAAACAAGATATTAAATTTTTATCTACTATTTAATATGGGGGGCTTTATCGTTTTTTAAACTGTGCCAAACTCGCATTTTAACTTGGTTTGGGTATACTTGCGGGGCTAAAAAGCAAAACACCTAAAAAATTAGGTTTAGAACATAATTTCATAGTGGAAGTAGAATGGATCAATATATTGAATTTATTACAAATCATCCCGTTTTAAGCCTTGCTTGGGTTGGTCTTGTTTTTCTTATTGTAAGCGGTTTGATTAAAAGTAAATTTTCAGCAATCCGTCAAATTAACCCTCAACAGCTTACGCTTTTAATTAATCGTGAAGACGGTAAAGTTGTTGATATTCGCGCTCAAAAAGAGTTTTCGGCAGGCCATATTGCTAACTCTGTGCACTTGAGCCCTGAAAAAGCGAAACAATCTGACTTTTCAAGCCTTGAAAAGTACAAGAGCAAACCCATTATATTGGTATGTACCACAGGTATGACTGCCCAAGGTACTGCAACTGCGATGCATAAAGCTGGTTTTGAAGAGGTTTATGTATTGGCAAGCGGTATGGGTGCGTGGCAATCAGCGAGCCTACCAACTACAACAGGTCGCTAATCATTTTAGCTAGACCGATAGAGGATTTATTATGAGTAATGTTGTTTTATACACCAAAGCGTATTGTCCATTTTGTCAGCGCGCTCTTTCGCTTTTAAATAGCAAAGGCGTGGAATATACAAATATTGATATTGGTGTACAGCCTGAACTTCGCGATGAAATGATCGCCAAAGCAGGTGGTGCAAGCACAGTACCGCAAATTTTTATTAATGATGAACATATCGGTGGCTGCGACGACATGATGGCAATAGAAGCGCAAGGTAAACTTGACGCTAAGCTAAACGCTTAAACTTAAATTATAATAACGAACAAGTTAGGAAAAACAATGAACGAAGAAACTCAAAACGCAGCAGCTGCAGAAGCCGGCGCACAATTTACTATTCAACGCATTTACACTAAAGATGTATCGTTTGAGACGCCAAACTCACCGGCTATTTTTCAAAAAGAATGGGCGCCTGAGGTTAAGCTAGACTTAGACACTCGCTCTAACAAGTTAGATGAAGGCGTGTTTGAAGTTGTTTTAGCACTAACTGTAACAGCATCTATTGGCGAAGAAACTGCGTTTTTATGTGAAATTCAGCAAGCGGGTATTTTTACTATTGCTGAGGTTGAAGAAGTGCAACTTGCACACATGCTAGGTGCATTTTGTCCTAACGTGTTATTCCCGTATGCTCGTGAAGCGGTATCAAATTTAGTTAATCGCGGTACTTTCCCACAGCTTAATCTTGCGCCAGTTAATTTTGACGCATTGTTTGCACAATACATGCAACAACGTACTGCGCAAACAGGCCAGGTTACAGCAGACGCATAACCTATGAGTACAGCAACTACAGCTGTTACTGTATTAGGGGCGGGGTCTTACGGCACCGCCCTTGCTATTTGCTTAGCCCGAAATGGTCATAATGTGACTCTTTGGGGTAGGAATAGCGACGACGTTGCCACGCTTGCAGCTGAGCGGAAAAATCAACGTTACTTACCTGATGCTCCTTTTCCAGACACTCTTTCTCTTGAAGCCGACTTACAACAAGCCGTTGCTAGCAGCAAAATTGTACTTGTTGTGGTACCAAGTCATGCATTTGGCGATACACTTCAACAAATTAAACCTGCATTACAAGCGGGGACTGAAATTGCGTGGGCAACTAAAGGCCTTGAGCCAAATACAGGGCGCTTATTGCAAGAAGTGGCTTTACAAGAATTAGGTGACGAAGTTGCACTAGCGGTACTTTCAGGCCCTACATTTGCTAAAGAAATGGCAATGGGTTTACCTACCGCTATTTCTGTTTCGTCTACGTCGCCTGAGTTTGCTCAGCAATTAGCTGATTTATTGCATTGTGGCCGCTCATTCCGTGTGTATAACAATGATGACTTCATTGGGATACAGCTAGGTGGTGCGGTTAAAAATGTAATTGCTATTGGTGCCGGTATTTCGGATGGTGTGGGCTTTGGTGCTAATGCACGAACTGCACTTATTACGCGTGGGCTTGCAGAGTTAACTCGCTTAGGCTGCGCTCTAGGTGCAAAGCCAGAAACCTTTATGGGAATGGCAGGCCTTGGCGATTTAATTTTAACCTGTACAGATAATCAATCACGTAATCGTCGATTCGGTTTAGCACTTGGCAAAGGTGAAAGTGTAGAGGCTGCAATTGAGTCTATTGGCCAAGTAGTCGAAGGCTTTAGAAATACCAAAGAAGTGTATTTATTAGCGCAGCGTGCTGGCGTGGAAATGCCAATCACTGAGCAAATTTATAAAGTACTTTATGAAAATAAAGACATGAAAGAAGCCGCTATGGCTCTTTTAGGGCGAGAGCAGCGTTCTGAATAACTTTATAAGCGTTTATAAAACTAAAAAACCGACGTTATGTCGGTTTTTGGTTGTTTGGTACAAGGTTTTTATTGGGCGTTAGGAAAGCCAAGCTGGCGCCAAGATTCATATACAAATACGGCTACCGCGTTAGATAAGTTCATGCTGCGGCTATTAGGCTGCATAGGAATGCGCACGCGTTGATCGTTTGGTAATGCTTGAATCATTTCATCAGGCAGGCCACGTGTTTCAGGACCAAAGACTAAACAATCTCCCGCTTCGTAACTTGCCTCATGATGAAATTGACTGCCTTTGGTTGTGCATGCGTACACTTTTTTTGGCTTGCACTTTTCTAGGTAGGCTTCAAATGATGCATGGCGTTGTACGTGGCTAAATTCGTGGTAATCAAGGCCTGCACGTTTAACGCGTTTGTCGTCCCATTCAAACCCTAAAGGCTCAATTAAATGCAGTGCATAGCCTGTATTTGCACATAGGCGAATAATATTACCTGTATTAGGTGGTATTTCAGGTTGGTATAAAACAATATCCAGCATAATGAGCCTTTTTAGTAATCGGTTGAGCGCAGCAGTATACACGAAACCTTTAAAAAAAATGATATACTCAATGCATTGAATACAGTGATTAACGGATATATACGTGCATAACCGCAGCTACGAATTTTGGGTTAAAACCTCAAGCATTGTCACCATGGTTATGGTGAGTTTAATGATTGGGGCAAAAACATGGGCATGGCTTGCGTCAGGCTCTGCTTCAATGCTTGGCTCATTGACTGATTCGTTAATGGATATAACAGCCACAGCCATGAGTTTTTTGGTATTAGGTTATGCACTGCGACCAGCCGATGACGATCACCGTTTTGGGCATGGTAAAGCTGAGGCACTTGCAGGATTAGGGCAGGCAGCATTTATTGCAGGATCAGGTTGTTTACTTGCATTTCATGGTATTGAACGCTTATTTAATCCAATACAGTTAACGCATTCTTTATTGGGCGTATGGGTAAGTATTTTTGCAATTGTGTGTACGCTGGTAATTGTATTTGTACAAAATAAAGTAGTTAAGTATACCGACTCTATTGCTATAAAAGCCGATTCAGTACATTACAAAGGCGATTTAATATTAAATGCTGCCGTGCTATTGGCTATTTTATTAGCTTATTATGGCGTACTTTATGCCGATCCCCTTTTTGCAATTGGGGTGGCGGGCTACTTACTTTATAACAGTTGGGATATAGCGCGTGATAGTGCTGATCATCTAATGGATAAAGAACTCCCAGATGATGAAAAGCAAAGCATATTTGATATAGCTAAGGAGCATGCCGATGTACATGGTGTACACGGTATTCGCACTCGCCAAGGCGGGAAAATTAAGTTTATTCAAATGCATTTAGAGCTGGATGATAACTTAAGTTTAATACGTGCTCATAATGTGGCTGATGAAGTAGAGGCCATGATAAGTTCTCGTTTTGAATCAGAGGTAGATATACTCATCCACCTCGATCCGCTTTCTGTTTTGGTGAATTCTAAAACCGCTCAAGAAGTAACAGACTCACAAAATTGATAAAAATTAGTTAATAGCGGCTTTCGAATTTCGTCACGTTCAAAAAGTAGCTCGTGTTTTGCATCTTCAAAACTCTCAATTGTTGCATGAGCGTGTCTTTTTGCAAAGCTGTACTGCGCTTTATTGTTAACAACTGTATCGCTAGCTGCACTTGCTATAAACAAAGGGATTGGTACGTTTAGCTTATCAATAGACTTTAAAAACGATATTGTAGCTGCGAGCCAGCCAAACGTAACGCCACCTAATTGTATGTTAGGTTCTAATTTATAGGTTTGCCTAAAGTAGGTGTAACGCTCTTCGCTGCTAGTAAGTACGTTTTCAGTAAATGGGATTGGATTATAGTTGCCTTGTCCAAAAGCATAACAAGAGTGTAGGCCAAGCAAAGTGGCTAACTTAACAATAAATTGCGTTGGTATTTTTGGTACGTCTTTTGTAAAAATATCAAACATAGGCGCAGACAAAAACACGCCTTTATAGCTGTTTTCAAATTTTGCTAAGTAATCAATCGCTATCGCGCTACCCATTGAATGAGCCAGCATGACTTTTTTACCTTGCCAATGCTTTGAAACTATTTGCTGATCAAAGTTATTAAGATCACTGCTGTAGTTATTATAATGTTTTACAAAGCCTTTATGCTTATTTTTAAGATGCCTGTAAGAGCGCCCTTGACCTTGATGATCCATAATAAACACAGCAAAATTATTACAATACAGCTCCCATAACAGTTCTTTATATTTTTCTAGGCCTTCAACACGCCCCGTACTTATTACTACAGCAGTTGCAGCATTGTCAGGGATTGCGTATGCGTAAAATAGCTTTCCTGATGGCGTATCTAAGTAGCTTTTAGTTAAAAGGGAAGTATAAAAAACATTAATGGCCTCTTGATTGTTCTCAAGCTGGGCTTCTGAACTATAAAACATGTTTTACTCTTTGATTAATGGCAAGGTTATATTAGCACACAAGCCACCTTGTTCTTTATTCGATAAGACTAAATTTCCGCCATGCGCGGTAATGGCATTTTTAGCAATAGCAAGCCCTAGGCCAGTCCCTCCACTTACGCGGTCGCGAGCATCTGATTGCCTAAAAAACGGTTCACAAAGCTTGCTTAGCTGCTCATTAGGTACACCTGACCCATCGTCGCATATTTCTATATAAATGGCATTTGAATGCTTTAGGGTTATGCTAATGGTGTGTTGAGCATATTTAATCGCATTACGAAGTAAGTTTTCAAGCGCGCTAGCTATCAGTGCCTCATCGCAATTAATATTTACAACCACACTACCCGTAACTTTTAGCTGTTTATTATTTTGTTTAGCTTCAAATTGAGCATCATTAATTACGTGATCGACAATAACTTGTAAAGACTGTTTTTGCAGGGAAAGTGCTTGGCTTTTAGCCTCTAAACGAGAAACCTGTAATACATCGGCTATCATTTTATCAAGCTGGTTTGCTTCTTTTTCTATACGTAATAAATACGATTGGCTAGGTTCGTTAGCTTGCATTTGTGCAAGCCCTGTAGCCATTTTTAGGCGTGTTAGAGGTGAACGAAGTTCATGCGATATATCGGCAAGTAAACGCTTTTGTGAGCTAATAAGTAGCTCCAACTGATTAGCCATACTGTTAAAGTCGCGCCCAAGTATTCCTAGCTCATCGTTTCGACTCGTTGGAATATCGGCTCTGGCTGTTAAGTCGCCAGCAGATAATTTAATAGCCGCTTTTTTGAGGCTGTTAATAGGAGCAATTAAGTTACGGCTAAATACAAAGCTCAACACAAGTGATGCAGCAATTGCGATAAATATTTTTATCCAATTAGGCATTAGTTTAAAACGTAATAATAGCGGCGGTTGATGATTTATATCTATTTCGTATAGATAAAAACTTCCCTGTGGGATATTTATATTTACTGGCCCAAAAGCTTGGTATTTTTCTGTGAAAATTATCTGCGGAGACATATTTTGAGTAAAGTTTAATAAACTCAAGTCAATATTATCGGGGACTTCTTTGTTGCTATGAGCATCCTCGCCTTGTGCGGCACTTAAATATAAAAGCTTTCGCTTTGTGAGTCTTGGATGCACTAAAACATCGTCTAAACTACGTTTGTGCTTTATTACAGAGCGCTCTATATTTTTGGCCGTGTATATAAGGTTCTTTTTCATCGGGCCAGATAAGGGCTCGTTGGTTACTGCATTAATAGCGGTTATGTTACTTAAAAATACAAGTGCCGCTACCGTACCAATAATGGTTAACCAAAACCAAAAAAATATTTTAAAAAATAAGTAATGTTTAGGGTGCTTGAGCCAACTAAAGTACATACTATTATTCGCCTTGAATAAAGACATAGCCCGTACCTCGCATAGTCTTAATTCGCTCGGCTTGTATATGCTCTGCTATTTTTTTACGTATATTACTTACATGCATATCTATAGAGCGATCAAATGAGGCTAAGCGCCTACCTAAAACTTCCTCACTTATTTGCTCTTTACTCACCACTTCGCCCGCATTTTTACATAGCAAAGCCAAAATTTCGTACTCGGTGCCTGTAAGCGTAAGTGTGGAGTTATTAATTGAAGCTTCGCGCGCAGCAAGGTTTACGGTAATCCCATTAACAAGCAGCTTATTATTAGTAGTAGGTGCGCTTAAGCTATTAATGTGCTCTATACGGCGGGTTATTGCTTTAACGCGGGCTAGTAGTTCACGGTGATTAAAAGGTTTAGGTATATAATCGTCGGCGCCAAGCTCTAGGCCAAAAATACGATCGAAGTCCTCACCTTTAGCGGTAAGCATTATGACCGGTGTGAGCTTTGTTTGCCTAAGTTGTTTAAGTACTTCAAAACCATCAAGCGTAGGTAGCATTACATCTAATAATATAAGTGCGTAGTCGTTTGTTTGTGCTAACTTTAGACCCTGAGCACCATCGTGTACGCTTTGAATTTCAAAGCCTTGCGCAGCTAAGTACTCACTTAAAAGCTCACAAAGGCCAGTGTCGTCATCAATCATTAATAGTTTCATTTCAAACCCTTAGGCAATTCTCTATATTGTTATTTTACGTCTTAAATTGTGCAAAAGTGAATCTTTACACAACCTTTACACTGCTTTGCGTTACTTTGCGTTGAATTATGTATAGTTAACTCACTGGCTTAGCAGTCACAACCAAATTAAATCCATCCAATATTAAGGTGATGATTATGACTAAAGTAAATACACTTTCAAAATTAGTACTTATTTGCGGCCTAGCAACAGCCACTCTTGGCGCTGGTAGCGTATTAGCTAAAGGTGATATGCATAAAAAGCAAGGTCACTCTCAAGCTCGTTTTTTACTTTCTGAGCGTGCAGCCGATAAATTAAATTTAACAGATGAGCAGCAAACTAAGCTTAAAACTATTTTTGAAGCGCAAAAAACGCAAATGAAAGCATTACGAGGCGATGATAAAGAAGCACGTAAAGCCGAGCGTGAAGCGCATAAAGCAAAAATGGACGCTCTACTTTCAGCTGCAACATTTGATGAAAATGCAGCAAAAGAGCTATTAAATGAACGTCATGAAAAAGGCATAGAGTTTGGGTTAATAAAACTTAAAACTCAGCACCAAGTAATGCAAGTACTTAATGCAGAGCAACAAGAGAAGTTCAAAAAAATGCAAAAACGCATGGGCAAAAAAAAGCAGCGTAAGCAAAAAGACTAATCGTTTAATTATAGATTAAATACTAAAAAGCCAGCTTAATGCTGGCTTTTTCTATTAGTATAATTACTTAAGCTTATTTAAAAAATTCGTCTTCATTTTTGGCCATCATGGCTTCAATATCTTCAATCATGTCTTGGCTAAATTGCTCAGCCGAAGTGATTGGTGCAGAGATTTTGTTATTCTCAAACGACCATTCACCTAAATCAATAAGCTGGCAGCGCTTTGAACAAAAAGGGCGGTGTGGGCTTTGCTCAGACCATTCAACGTTGTTTTTACACGTTGGACAGTTAACAATAGTTGGCATACTTTACTCTCTAAATTTTTTGCTTATAGCGCTAAAGGGAATCATTAGAGCTATACACTTACATATTAGTTACGCGATTTATCTCAGCCAGAGACGTTAAACCATCAGCGGCTTTTCGTAAACCCGACAGGCGTAAATTATTAAACCCAGCTTTAAGAGATACCTCTGCTATTTCTAGTGAGTTACCACCACGCATAATAATTTGTGCTATTTCTGGGGTAATTTGCATTACTTCGTAAATACCTACGCGGCCTTTATAACCATCTGTACAACTATCGCAGCCTTTAGGAGCGTAGAGTGTCATATCTTCAATTTGCTCTGTGGTAAACCCTTGGCGAGACAGCTCTTCGCTAGGTAGTTGCTCTGGTGTTTTACACTTAGGACATAACCTACGTGCTAATCGCTGGGCTATAATTAAGCTAATAGAGCTTGCCACGTTATAAGCGGGGACGCCCATATTTAATAAGCGAGTAATGGTTTCGGGTGCAGAGTTTGTATGCAGTGTTGATAACACTAAGTGACCCGTTTGCGCAGCTTTAATTGATATTTCAGCGGTTTCAAGGTCACGTATTTCACCTACCATTACTACATCTGGATCTTGACGTAAAAATGCACGCAGGGCGTTTGCAAAAGTCATCTCGGCTTTAGGGTTTATTTGTACTTGGTTAACCCCTTCAAGGTTTATTTCTACCGGATCTTCTGCGGTACTAATATTTCGCTCTGGCTGATTTAAAATATTTAAGCCTGTATAAAGTGATACCGTTTTACCAGAGCCGGTAGGGCCTGTAACCAGGATCATGCCTTGTGGCTGAGCGAGGGCATCCATGTAGAGCTTTTTCTGCTCTTCTTCATAGCCGAGGACATCAATGCCTAGCATAGCGCTTGATGAATCTAATATACGCATTACTATTTTTTCACCCCAAAGGGTTGGCATCGTGCTCACACGAAAATCGATACTTTTTCGTTCAGTAATTTTTAATTTGATGCGGCCATCTTGCGGTTTACGTTTTTCAGCTATATCGAGCCTAGACATTACTTTAATACGTGCAGAAAGCTTAGTAGAAAGCGTATTCGGTGGGCTGGCTACTTCGTGCAAAATTCCGTCTATTCGAAAGCGAATGCGGTATTTGTGCTCGTACGGTTCAAAGTGCAAATCCGAGGCGCCTTTTTTAATGGCATCCATTAAAATTTTATTGATATAAACAATGATTGGTGCATCGTCTTTATCATCATCTTTAGGGGCGGTTTCTTTTGGGCCTTCTGTATCTAAATCGGCAAACTCTTTAAACTCATCATCACTTAAATTTAAGCTACCAGTAGCATCTAATAATTGCTCTATTTTATTATCGAGTTGAACGTAATCAACCACGACCACTTCACACGATAAACCCGTACTAAATTCAAAGTTTTCAAAAGCGCCGTAGTCGGTTGGGTCTGAGGCGGCAATGTATACTTTTCGACCTTTTTGAACAAGCGGTAAAATATGATGTTTGCGGATGAGCTTTTCTTTTACAAGGTCTGCTGGAATAGATGCAGGATCAAAGTCTTTTAAATCAAAATAGGGTACGCGAAATAAATCAATACATTGCTCTGCTAAGTCTAAGCTGTCGATTTTTCCACATTTAGAAATAAGCTCAGCTGTTGAGGCAAATTCGTTTTGTTTTGCTTTAACTGTATCGGCATCGATACGGCCAAGGGTAATAAATTTTCTCAATAACGGTGAGTTAATATTCATTGCGCACCTGCTTTATTCCTTCAATAGTAAGCAATTTATCAGAAACAAGAAGGGGATTACATTATCTTTCGTTCTTTGCAGCGATTTTACTAACTAAAATGTAAATTTATGTGAGTTATGACCCTATTAATGGGATTTAGTTGTACTGTTTAAAGCATAGTGTAGATAATTTTTATGAAGAACAACAAGTTCTGCATGAACGAGCGTTAAATCGCGGTCATTATTTAGAATGTCATCTGCTTTTTGCTGTTTATCTTCACGAGACATTTGTGCTGCAATAATACTTTTTACTTGCTCAATTGTTGTATTATCGCGTTTTGCCGTACGCTCAATTTGTACAGAGGCCGGTACATCAATAAGTAATGTATGGTTGCAATATCTATCAAGGTTATTTTCAAATAATAAAGGGGCTACTAATACAACATAAGGGCTTGTTGCATTATTTAAATCGGCCAATATTTTTTTACGAATAAGTGGGTGAAGCAGTGCGTTTAGCCATTCTTTATCAGCATTATTTGTAAATATTTTAGTGCGTAGTACTGCTCTATTTAATGTGCCATTGGGTAGTAAAATATTTTTACCAAAGTGCGCAATAATCGCATTTAGGCCGGTACTATTGGGGGCTACTACTTCACGCGCAATAATATCGGCATCAACAACAGTAATCGCTAATTCTTCAAACATATTGCTAACGGCTGTTTTGCCGCAGCCAATACCGCCCGTTAAGCCTAGCACCCAGTTATTTATTTTAGTTGTTTGCTCACCCATATCAATAGCCAATTAAATTAAAATACATATTTTGAATTTGACTGCCCCACAATAGTGTAATCCAACCAGCTATGGCTAAATAAGGGCCAAATGGAATGGGCGTTGCTTTGTCTTTACCTTGAATACTCAAAAGAGCAATGCCAATAATGGCGCCTACTACGCTTGAAAGCAGTATAATGGTTAAAAGTGATTGCCAACCAAGAAGTGCGCCAAATACGGCTAGTAATTTAAAGTCCCCATAACCCATACCTTCTTTACCGGTTAATAGCTTAAATAACCAAAATACACTCCATAAGCTTAGATAACCAAAAGCGGCACCCATAATTGCATCACTTGGCGTAATTGTAATTCCGGCAACAGCGGCAATAAGTGCCAGCCAAACAAGTGGAAGAGTGAGCTGATCGGGGAGCAGCATGTGGTCAATATCAATAAAAGTTAGCGCGACTAAAATCCAGGTTATAAAAATATATAAAAGGGCTTGCTCTGTAGCACCAAAGCTATAAGCAATAATTAGGCTTAGTATGGTTGTAATTGCCTCAACAGCAGGGTAACGAACAGAAATTGAGTTACTACAGTTCGCACATTTACCTTTTAGCAAAAGCCAACTAATAATGGGTATATTCTGCCAAGGCTTAATAGCCATTTTGCATTTTGGGCAGGTAGAGTTAGGTTTTACTAAGTTAAAAGGCTCGTAGGTTTGGGTTTGCTTAGGTTTATTAGCTGTTAGTTCATCTTCTAAAAGTAGTCTGCACTCGCTTTGCCATTCTCGTTGCATCATAAGTGGTAAGCGATAAATAACCACATTTAAAAAACTGCCTACACATAAACTGACTAAGCCAACAGTAGTTAAATAAAACCACAGTTGGTTTTGCATTACTTCAATAATACTTTGCATTTATTTACCTGAAAATTATTCTAAAAATTAAGAGTCTAAAAATTAAGTGAAATAATTATCACAAAGAGAAGTTGAAGAGAGTAAATGGAATGACATTAGCCGCCAACCCTGTAGAGATAAGGCTCTCTTTAATTCTTATAAATTTTTATTAATTAAATTACAGAGCCTAACTGGAAAATCGGCAAGTACATAGCCACAATTAAGCCACCAACGAGTACGCCTAGTACAGCCATAATTAGCGGCTCTAATAAACTTGAAAGGCCATCCACTGCATCATCTACTTCTTGTTCATATATCGTTGCTACTTTGGCAAGCATGCCATCTAGTGAACCTGATTCCTCACCAATAGCCACCATTTGAATAACCATATCAGGAAATATTTTAGAGCTACGCATTGCCCAGTTCATTTGATTACCAGAGCTTACTTCTGCTTTAATATCTAAAATAGCATAGCGGTAAACAGCATTACCTGAGGCGCCTGCAGCAGAGTTTAGTGCATCAACAAGTGGTACACCAGCAGCAAAAGTAGTCGACAGTGTGCGGGCATAACGCGCAACAGCGGCTTTGTTTAAAATCATACCAATTACTGGCAGTTTTAATATGATTCGGTCGGTCGCATCTCTAAGTTTTAAACTTCTAAGCTTGGCTTCTTTAAATGCATAACCAAATGCAACAATAGCGATTAGTATCATCCACCAATACGCTTGCATAAAGTTAGATATACCAATTACAAATAAGGTAAATGCGGGAAGCTCTGCGCCAAAGCCCGCAAATATATCTTGAAACTGTGGCACTACAAAGATTAAAAGTATTGAGGTAACTATAAGCGCTACAACTAAAACTGCGATAGGGTAAAACATGGCTTTTTTGATTTTAGATTTAAGCGCTTCAGATTTTTCTTTATATAGGGCAACACGGTCAAATATTTTATCAAGTGCCCCTGATTGTTCACCTGACTCGACTAAATCACAATATAAATCATCAAAGTATCGAGGGTATTTTCTTAGTGCTGAGGAAAGAGTCTGCCCTGCTTTTACATCACCACCAATTGCATTCATTAACTTACTGACACTTTTGTTATTTGAGCCACTAGCAATCATTTCAATTGATTGTATTAATGGAACACCTGCTGTGAGCATGGTTGCAATTTGACGAGTGACTAGTGCTATATCTTTAGGGGTTATTTTTTTTGTGTGTACACCAAATAAAGGTTTGGCTTTGCGCTTTACTTTTGAAGGTGTGATACCTTGTTTGCGTAATTGGGCTTTTATTAAAGCAATGCTTTGTCCTGTCAGTTCGCCTTCTAATTTTTTACCTCTAGCACTTACTCCAATCCACTGAAAAGTAACCAAATTTTTATTTTCTTGTTTTTTAGCCATTACCTTATTACCACCTAAAAATTAAAAAGGTAGCATATAGCTACCTTATAATCGTTCAATCTTTAATGGTCTTATTACTCAGATTTTGCAACAGTTGTACAAGTTGCAGGTGCTAATTTAGCTTCTACAGTTGTTGTGCACGCCCAAGTACCAGTTGCAGTTCTACCTAAGGTAATTGTTCCACCCTCGACGTCCCCCGAACCAGTCATAGTACATGCTACAGAGCCTACCCCAGCTGCAGGTTCTGTTACGGTAAATGCACTGCAGCGACTAGTGCTAGCAGCCAGTCCTAAGTTAGTAGCAGTATAAAAAGTACCCGGGCGACCTTCAGCTACGGCAACATCATATGCACTTCGAGCCCCAGATATTTCAGCTAGAGAAGAGGCAACCTGAGCTTTCTGTGTATAATCTTGGTAAGCAGGTAATGCTACCGCAGCTAAAATACCGATGATTGCTACAACAATCATTAATTCAATTAGGGTGAAACCCTGTTGTTTTTGAGTCATTGTTTTCATGTTTCCTCTCCTAAAGGATAGATTTTATAAGTTAAATCACGTAAGCGGTCATAACAACCAAACTTAATTTATCGGATTTACTTTACAGTTTTACTTAAAATAAATTTTTATTGCACTTTAGCTTATGAAACACAAAAGCTAGGTCCGAATTCACTCTGTTTAGCACTAATAATTTAAACATTACATAAGAGGTGCTAAATGCTGCAACAACAAACAGTATAGACATAAAATAAGCAGGTTAGCTGCTTAATAAGTTTTAATTCTTTTTAAAAGCTTAGGTTAGCTTATACAACTAGTTATTTATGGTTGTTTTTTAAAATAAAATACTACAACAAAATTAGTGTATCATTTTATTTTGGTAATTAGCACGTTACTTTTTATCAAAAGCTATTTTATTTAACAAAGTGTTACATATTAAGCCTTTTGGATTGCTTAATGTTTTTTTACTTATCTTGTCAATAGATTAGAGCTCTTAATTTTTTACATATTCTCGAAATTACTCAAAACGCATTGATAAATCGATTGATTGTAAGTTTTTTGTTAATGCGCCGCTTGATATAAAATCAACTCCCGCTTGCGAGTAAGTTTTGAGTGTTTCTAGGGTCATATTGCCTGAAACTTCTAATTTAGCGCGCTTATTGGTTAAAACAACAGCTTGTTTAATTTGTTCTACGCTAAAGTTGTCGAGCATAATTATATTGGCGCCAGCTTCAATCGCTTGTTTAAGCTCTGGAAGTGTTTCAACCTCAACCTCAACAGGTTTTGTTGGGTGGTTTTGTTTAGCTTGAGCTACTGCTTTATTAATTCCGCCGCATGCTGCTATATGGTTTTCTTTAATTAAAAACGCATCAAATAGGCCTATACGGTGGTTTGCACCGCCGCCGCATTTAACTGCGTATTTTTGAAGTGCTCTTAGGCCGGGTATTGTTTTACGGGTATCGAGTAATTGTGTAGTTGTACCGCTTAGCTCTTTTACATAATGCGCGGTAGTTGTGGCTGTGCCTGATAAGGTTTGCACAAAGTTAAGCGCGGTACGTTCGGCTGTTAATATTGCACGAGCCGACCCCTTGGCAGTAAATAAAGTACTATTTGCCGATACAAAGTCGCCATCATTTATAAGTACGTTTATCTCAACGCTTGGGTCTACTTGCTTAAAAACTTCAAGGATGATGTCTTTACCACAAAAAACGCAATCTTCACGAGTAATTACTTTGGCATTGGCTTGTTCGTTTTGCGGGATAAGTTGCGCGGTTATATCGCCATCTTGCGCAGTTTGATAATTTAGATCTTCATCTAAAGCGAGAGTGACAAGTTGGGTAATAAGCGTGTGCGAAATAGACATATGAAGGCTCATAAGTGTTAATTAATTAAGCAAATTTTACTATGTTTGTATACCTATGAGAAGTGCTTTAGGGTTTAGACTCTTAAAAGGTGACTCTATTAAGAAGGGCGCTAAGCTTTAACTCAGCATAAACACCGGCAAAGAGTTAAAAACAGTTTTGCATCAGGCTAATGGCTATCATTCTTTTTATAAATCCTTTAGCATCAATAATATGTACATCTTGGTATTTATGTTATGCAAATAGATTTAAATGGGATGATTGAAAATGTGCTACAGCGCCCTTGTTCGCATTTTGATGAACGCCCCGATGAGGCTGACATATCGTTATTAGTGATTCATAATATTTCATTGCCAGCAGGTCAGTTTGGAACGCCTTACGTTGATGCGTTATTTATGGGGGCAGTTGACTGTAAAGCGCACCCAAGTTTTTGTGATTTAGAGGGGCTGCGTGTATCGGCTCACTGCTTTATTAAGCGCACAGGAGAGGTTATTCAATATGTGCCTTTTAATAAGCGGGCTTGGCATGCTGGGCAATCTGAATTTGCTGGGCAAGTTGCATGTAATAATTTTAGTATAGGTATTGAGCTTGAGGGCACCGACACCACACCTTATACTCAAGCTCAATATGCTAGTTTACATAATGTCACCAATGCTATTTTAAAGCGTTACCCTTTAATTAATACGCAGCGTATTGTTGGGCATTGCGATATAGCACCAGGTCGAAAAACAGACCCTGGTGATAGTTTTAATTGGCCTGCTTATATTAGTAGGTTAGAACAAGTTATTTAAGTGAGTCGCTATCATGATTTTGGTTTCTATAATAATTGCACTAATTCTTGAGCGTTTAGGGGCTCGCTCACATTATTGGCAAATAAGCTATTACGCTAATGGTTATTTAAATCGCTCTACTAAATTACTGGCGAATAAAGGCTTATTTAGCAGCGCTATAGGTTTTTTAATCTGGCTTTTTTTACCTGTTATAGCCATTGCAGTCGTTTATACGTTCTCTGATTTTGTACTTTGGCAGCTAGTAGTAAACATTGTTGTGCTTTTAGTTTGTTTTGGGTGTGCTAAGCAGCGGGCTTTATATAAATCGTATTTAAATGCGTTAACGCGTGATGATCAAACTGCGGCCTCTTTATATGCATTACAAATGGGTCAAAAGCATCTAAAGGGTGAAGAAGGCGGCGAAACCTTTGGGCAAACCTTGGCGTGGGTAAACTTTAGATTTTACTGTGCTGTTATTTTTTGGTTTGTTGTGCTTGGCGCACCTGGGGCCGTACTTTATGCAACAGTGCGTACCTTTGCTGACTTAGTAGCAGAAAACCATAAAGTAGCGTTTGCTAAGCGCTTTAAGCTTATTCATCAACTCCTATTTTGGCTAGATTGGTTACCTGCGCGCGTTGCAAGTTTTGGTTATTTAGTAATAGGCAACTTTAATAAGGGAACAAGTTGTTGGATGCATTACGCGCTTGATTTTAAATCACCAAATCGCAAAGTTGTCACATGTACTGCACTTGCCGCCGAGCAAGTGGAAAAACGTTATTATGGCTGCACTTATGAGGCAACCTGTATGATTAAGTTAGTCAAACGCAATGTTTTATTTTATTTAGTATTAATTGCGCTGCTTACTTTATTTGGCGGGCTTTCTTAAACTTTCACTTATTTCTATTTACTCATTAACGCTCTATATATTGTAGGGCGTTTTTGTGCGTGCAAACTCTTTGGCTATTAATTTTTTCAATTAATTCAACTAGAGCTATTATTCTAAATTATTCTGGTCAGACCATTTGTTTTCATCTTGTTAACGTTTAGGCCAATTTACCTAACTAGCGTATTATTTGAACTTCGTTCAAAATGCGTTACGCTACGCTGATTGCTCAAATAACCAGTAAATTGACAGCTATTTACCTTTTTGATACCGTATTGAAAATTTTTGGTATGACCAATTTACCTTTTGGGCAAGTGGTCAAGCTCTAGGCCTTAAAAATCAGGCTTTTTAGTATTTATACAACGTGGACGTTGATTAATGTCTTTAAAGATTAAAGCAGCAAAATTATCTGATGTTATTTTACAGCAACTCGAGAACATGATTCTTGAAGGCTCTTTAGCGCCAGGTGAAAAACTGCCGCCAGAGCGTGAATTAGCCAAACAGTTTGAGGTTTCTCGTCCTTCATTGCGTGAAGCAATCCAAAAGTTAGAAGCTAAAGGGTTGGTAACACGTAGGCAAGGCGGGGGCACATTTGTAAAAAATCAGCTTGAAGAAGGCCTTACCGATCCGCTGTTTGATTTGATCAGTAAGCATCCTGAATCACAATTTGATTTACTTGAATTTCGTCATGCGCTTGAAGGGATCGCGGCTTATTACGCAGCGCTTCGTGGTACTAGTACTGATTTTACCAAAGTTAAACAAAGCTTTGATAAAATTGCTCAAGTGAATAACGATTTACAGCTAAAAGCCAAAGCAATTAATGCATTTCACTTTAGTGTTGCCGAAGCCTCACATAACGTGGTTTTACTTCACTTAGTGCGAGGCATGCAAGCGCTTCTTGAGCAAAATGTATTGCAAAATTTAACGGTTTTATTAAAAAAACCAGATATAAGCAATCAGTTAGCACAGCACAGGCGTTTATTAATGGATGCCGTAATTGATGGCAACCCAGAACAAGCCCGTTTAGCAAGTAATGCCCATTTAGCATTTATTGAAGAAGCATTACTTGAAGCGGGTAAAGAACATTCGCGAATTGAACGTAGTTTAAGACGCACAAAACAAAATTAAGCTAATACGCTGTACTTAGAACACACAAAATTAAGTATACGTGGTATTAAATTAACAACATTCGTATTTTAAACATAAGGAAACCTCCATATGTCTGAAGTCAATAAAATTGACGTAGACGCGCTAGAAACACAAGAGTGGTTACAAGCTCTTGAATCAGTTGTGCGCGAAGAAGGTGTTGAACGAGCTCAGTTTTTACTTGAGCAAGTGTTAGAGCAAGCCCGTTTAGACGGCGTTGATATGCCAACTGGCACAACAACTAACTACGTTAATACTATTCCAGTAGATCAAGAACCGGCTTACCCAGGGGATGTAAACCTTGAGCGTCGAATTCGTTCGATTATTCGTTGGAATGCAATCATGATTGTATTGCGTGCATCGAAAAAAGATCTCGACTTAGGCGGCCATATGGCGTCTTACCAATCATCTGCTGCTTTTTACGAAGTGTGTTTTAACCACTTTTTTAAAGCGCCAAATGATGTAGACGGCGGTGACTTAGTTTACTACCAAGGTCATATTTCTCCGGGTATTTATGCGCGTGCATTTGTTGAAGGGCGCTTAAGTGCAGACCAACTTGATAACTTCCGTCAAGAAGTAGATGGCAAAGGTTTACCATCATACCCTCATCCTAAATTAATGCCTGAATTTTGGCAGTTCCCAACGGTATCTATGGGCTTAGGTCCAATTGCATCTATTTACCAAGCGCGTTTCTTAAAATACTTAGATGGCCGTGGCTTAAAAGACACTAAAAACCAACGTGTATATGCGTTTTTAGGTGATGGTGAAATGGATGAGCCAGAATCACGCGGCGCAATCTCATTTGCTGCACGTGAAAAACTAGACAACCTTTGTTACCTAATTAACTGTAACTTACAGCGTTTAGATGGCCCAGTTATGGGTAACGGTAAAATTATTCAAGAACTAGAAGGCTTATTTAAAGGCGCTGGTTGGAACGTCATTAAAGTTGTATGGGGCAGTGGTTGGGATATCCTGCTTGCTAAAGATACAACAGGTAAATTACTACAATTGATGAACGAAACAATTGATGGTGATTACCAAACATATAAAGCAAAAGATGGCGCGTACGTACGTGAGCACTTCTTTGGTCGTTACCCAGAAACAGCTGCACTTGTTGCAGATATGACGGATGACGAAATTTTTGCGCTTAAGCGTGGTGGTCATGAGCCATCTAAACTTTATGCTGCATTTAAAAAGGCAGAGCAAACAAACGACCGCCCTACTGTAATTCTTGCTAAAACTGTAAAAGGTTACGGCATGGGTGAAGCAGCTGAAGGTAAAAACATTGCGCACCAAGTGAAGAAAATGGACATGAGCCATGTTGAACACTTACGTGATCGTTTAGGCCTACAAGATTTAGTATCTGAAGAGCAAATTAAAGATCTTCCATACTTAACACTTGAAGAAGGCTCAGAAGAATACAAGTACTTACACGCACGCCGTGATGCACTTAAAGGTTACACACCGACACGTATTCCTAAGTTTACTGAAGAGCTAAAACTGCCAGAAGTAGACGCATTTAAGCCGCTACTTGAAGAGCAAAAACGTGATATTTCTACCACAATGGGCTTTGTACGTGCACTTAATGTGTTACTAAAAGACAAAGGTATTGGTAAAAACATCGTGCCAATTATTGCCGATGAAGCACGTACATTTGGTATGGAAGGTTTATTCCGTCAAATCGGTATTTACAATCCACATGGCCAAAACTACACCCCTCAAGACCGTGATATTGTTTCTTACTACAAAGAAGCAACATCAGGCCAAGTACTTCAAGAAGGTATTAACGAGCTAGGTGCAATGTCGTCATGGGTAGCTGCTGCAACATCTTACAGCACGAACGATTTACCTATGATCCCATTCTATATTTACTACTCTATGTTTGGTTTCCAACGTGTTGGCGACATGGCATGGATGGCAGGGGATCAACAAGCACGTGGTTTCTTATTAGGTGCAACGGCAGGTCGTACTACGCTAAATGGTGAAGGTCTACAGCACGAAGATGGTCACAGCCACATTCTTGCAAATACGGTTCCTAACTGTATTTCTTACGACCCAACGTACGCATTTGAAGTAGCGGTAATTATTCAAGATGGTATTCGTCGTATGTACGGTGAAAACCAAGAAAATATTTACTACTACCTAACGCTTATGAACGAAAACTACCATCAGCCAGCTATGCCAGAAGGCGCTGAAGAAGGTATTCGTAAAGGTATTTACAAGCTTGAAAGTTACGAAGGTAAAAAAGCCAACGTACAGCTATTAAGCTCAGGTACTATCATGACTGAAGTACGTAAAGCGGCAGCCATTTTAAGCGAAGATTACGGCATTGCCTCAGATGTTTACTCAGTAACCTCATTCAATGAGCTTACACGTGATGGCCAAGACGTTGAGCGTTTCAACATGCTTAACCCTGAAAGCGAGCAAAAAACACCGTACATTACGAGCGTATTAAACGATTCAGTAACTGTTGCTGCTACCGATTACATGAAAAACTACGCAGAGCAAGCGCGTTCATTTATTCCAAGCAGCAACTATAAAGTGCTTGGTACAGATGGTTACGGACGTTCTGATAGCCGTGAAAACTTACGTCGTCACTTTGAAGTTAATGCAAGCTACGTGGTTGTTGCTACGTTATCTGAACTTGCTAAACGCGGTGATGTTGAAAAGTCAGTGGTTGTTGAAGCAATTAAAAAGTTCGACATTGACACAAACAAACTAAATCCACTGTACGCATAAGAGGTTTGCAATGAGTATTGAAATTAAAGTACCAGATATCGGTGGCGATGACGTAGAAGTAACCGAAATCCTAGTAAGCGTTGGCGACAAAGTAGATGTTGACCAATCGCTACTAACCGTTGAAGGCGACAAAGCATCAATGGAAGTACCTGCTGCGCAAGCAGGTACAGTAAAAGAAATTAAAGTAAGTGAAGGCGACACGGTTACTACCGGTTCGTTAATCATGATTTTTGAAGGCGAAGAGTCAGGTTCACAAAGTGAGCCAGAAGCGCCAGCTAAAACTGAAGCATCTGCACCAGCAGAAGCTTCAGGTTCTTCAACTAAAGAAGTAACCGTACCAGATATTGGTGACGACGAAGTTGAAGTAACAGAAATCATGGTTGCCGTTGGTGACAGCGTAGATGAAGAGCAGTCAATTTTAAGTGTTGAAGGCGATAAAGCATCTATGGAAGTACCAGCACCTTTTGCCGGTACTGTAAAAGAAATTAAAGTAACCGAAGGCGACAAAGTAAAAACAGGCTCTTTAGTGTTTGTTTTTGAAGTTGCCGGTTCAAGTGCTCCTGCATCAGATGCACCTAAGCAAGAATCTGCACCAGCAGAAGCTGCTCAAAGCACACAGCCAAGCACAAAAGAAGTAAACGTGCCTGATATTGGCGATGATGAAGTTGAAGTAACTGAAATTATGGTTGCTGTTGGCGATACAGTTGAAGAAGAGCAATCTATCTTAAACGTTGAAGGCGACAAAGCGGCAATGGAAGTACCAGCGCCGTTTGCAGGCACTGTTAAAGAAATTAAAGTAACAGCTGGCGACAAAGTTAAAACTGGCTCCCTTGTGTTTGTATTTGAAGTGGCGGGTAGTGCTCCTGCACAGGCTTCAGCACCTGCTGAGCAAAAGCCAGCTGCCGCACCTGCAAAAGCAGAGTCTGCGCCAGCTCCTAAAGCTGAGAAAGCGAGCAATGAAAGCTTTGAAAATAACAGCGCGTATGCACATGCATCACCTGTTGTTCGCCGTTTAGCGCGTGAGTTTGGTATTAACTTAGCAAACGTTAAAGGCTCAGGCCGTAAAAACCGCGTAGTTAAAGAAGACGTGCAAAACTACGTTAAAAACTTAGTTAAGCAAGTTGAGTCAGGCCAATTACCTGCTGGTAAAGGTAATGCGGGCGGTGGTGAACTTGGTTTAATTCCTTGGCCAAAAGTAGATTTTGCTAAATTTGGCGAAATTGAAGAGAAAAAACTATCACGCATTCAAAAGCTATCAGGTAAAAACTTACACCGTAACTGGGTACAAATCCCACATGTTACACAGTTTGACGAAGCTGATATCACAAGCCTTGAAGTATTCCGTAAAGAGCAGAATGTACTTAGCGAGAAGAAAAAGCTGGGTGTTAAAATCACACCACTTGTGTTTGTGATGAAAGCAGCGGCAAAAGTACTTGCTGAATTCCCAACATTTAACTCGTCACTGTCTGAGGATGGCGAAAGCTTAATTCTTAAGAAATACATTAACATTGGTGTTGCGGTAGATACACCTAATGGCTTAGTTGTTCCTGTATTTAAAGATGTGGACAAAAAAGGCATTATGGAACTATCTCGCGAGCTAATGGATATTTCTAAAAAAGCGCGTGAAGGTAAATTGACGTCGTCTGATATGCAAGGTGGCTGTTTTACTATTTCAAGCTTAGGCGGCATTGGCGGTACGGCATTTACGCCGATTGTTAATGCACCAGAGGTTGCTATTTTAGGTGTATCTAAATCTGAAATGAAACCTAAGTGGAATGGTAAAGACTTTGAACCAAAACTAATGGTTCCGCTGTCTATGTCGTACGATCACCGTGTGATTGACGGTGCCCTAGCAGCACGCTTTACAGCAACGCTTGCTAGCTACATGAGCGATATTCGTCAATTAGTGATGTAATCGCTACAATATGAACAAAATCAAATCCCAGCCAGTTGTTTTTAGCTGGGATTTTTACTATATGCAATGATACAATCTTTGCACTATTTGTGAATTGCTCTGATTTTCTGCCCATGCAGAAACATGGCAGTTAAATTTTAGGGCAGTGTCCCGTTCAAACAATTAAGGTAATAGCATGAGCAACGAATTAAAAACTCAAGTTGTTGTACTAGGCGGTGGTCCTGGTGGTTACTCTGCGGCTTTCCGTGCTGCTGACTTGGGCTTAGAAGTTACATTGGTAGAATCGCGTGAAACATTAGGCGGCGTATGTCTTAATGTTGGTTGTATTCCTTCAAAAGCACTTTTACACGTGGCTAAAGTGATTGATGACGCTGCAGAAATGTCATCTCACGGTGTTACTTTTGGCGCTCCGCAAATTGATTTAGACAAAATTCGCTCTTGGAAAGAGTCGGTTGTTGGCCAGCTTACTGGTGGCTTAGACGGCATGGCTAAGATGCGTAAAGTTAAAGTTGTACCAGGTTACGGTAAGTTTACTGGCAGCAACACTTTAGACGTTGAAGGTGCTGACGGCACAACAACTATTACATTTGATAATGCAATTATTGCTGCGGGTTCTAAACCTGTAAGTTTACCGTTCATCCCAGAAGATGACCGCGTAATTGATTCAACGGGTGCATTAGAACTTAAAGACATTCCAGAGAAGCTACTTGTTTTAGGCGGTGGTATCATCGGTCTAGAAATGGGTACTGTTTACCGCGCATTGGGTTCTGACATTGATGTTGTTGAGTTCGCAGACCAATTAGTACCGGCTGCTGATAAAGATATCATCAAGATTTACCAAAAATACGTAAGCAAGAAATTCAATGTTATGCTTTCAACTAAAGTTGTTGGCGTTGAAGCGAAAGATGATGGCTTATACGTTACTTTTGAAGGCAAAAATGCACCAGCTGAACCAGTACGTTACGACAAAGTACTTGTTGCAGTAGGCCGTACGCCTAACGGTAACTTGCTTGATGCTGACAAAGCAGGTGTTAATGTTGATGAACGTGGCTTTATTAATGTTGATAAGCAACTTAAAACAAACGTAGACCATATTTTTGCGATTGGTGACTTAGTTGGCCAACCTATGCTTGCGCATAAAGCGGTTCATGAAGGTCATGTTGCTGCTGAAGTTATTTCTGGTCAGAAGCATTTCTTCGATCCTAAATGTATTCCTTCAATTGCTTACACTGACCCAGAAATCGCGTGGGTAGGTGTTACTGAGAAAGAAGCAAAAGAGCAAGGCTTAAGTATTGAAACTGCGGTATTCCCGTGGGCAGCATCAGGTCGCGCAATTGCATCTGCTCGTACTGAAGGTTCTACTAAGCTTATCTTTGATAAAGACAGTGGCCGTGTAATCGGTGGTGCTATGGTGGGTATTAACGCAGGCGAAATGCTTGGCGAAATCGGCTTAGCAGTTGAAATGGGCGCAGACGGTGAAGATTTAGCACTTACTATTCATGCTCACCCAACATTGAACGAGTCTATTGGCCTTGCAGCTGAAATTTTTGAAGGTTCGATCACTGATTTACCAAACAAAAAAGCAGTTAAAAAGAAAAAGTAATTTAACTTTTTAATTTAGTTTTATAAAAACCCAGCCTTAGCTGGGTTTTTTATTTTGCGGACGTGGGTTTACACTTTGCAATGCGCTACAATACGCGCCGATCAAATTTAAGGTAATTAATCACTGTGGCCAACTCTTTTAAAAACTCCGTACTGGCATTGCGTGCTCAGCAAATTAGCGAATCACGTCGTGAGTTTAATGCCAGAGGCGGTAAAATGAACCGTTGTGAGCAATGTTTAATAGCCAAGCATTACTGTATTTGTGATGATGCAGAGCAAGCAGAGTGCGGCGCTGCTGTGTGTTTATTGATGTATCATAATGAAAGCTTTAAGCCTTCAAATACTGGGCGTTTAATTGCTGAAATAATACCAGATAACCACGCATTTAGATGGGATAGAACAGATCCCGATCCTGCGCTTTTAGCTTTAATTAATGATCCGCAATATCAACCTATGGTTGTTTTTCCTGCTGAAGATGTTGAGCAGGGCAGAGCGGTTACAGAGGTTAATACTGTGCAAGGCAAAAAGCCGCTATTTATTTTTTTAGATGGTACATGGCGTGAAGCTAAAAAAATGATCCGTAAAAGCCCATATCTAGATAACTTGCCTGTATTGTCTGTTACTGCTGATAAACTATCTGATTATCGCTTACGTGTAGCGCCTCATGCGCATCAACTTGGTACTGCTGAGGTTGGCATTATGGTGCTTGCCCTTGCGGGAGAGACTGAAGCCTCTAACAAATTAGAAAATCACTTTATTAAGTTTCGCGATGCATACTTATTAGGTAAGCGAAATAAAGGTAGGCCAGTAGTATAATACCAATGTGCAATAATACTTAATCATTCTGCAGGGCTAAACGTATCGGCACCTGCGTTAAAAAATTCTCATTTACGACTGCATGGATGCAGAAGGTAAAGCAATGCAGGAGCAATTGCCGAGAACAACTAAATAGCGAATTTTTTGCTTCGCTATCAACACGTTTTTCCAGCCTCAAAATAGCTCACTTAATTAAGCGAATTGGTACAATTACTGAATTTTGGGCAAAGAAAAGCGCGCTCTATCTCTAGGCGCGCTTGCGGAATCTTCTAATTTTCTGCATCCTGCAATTGAACTTAATCAACTCCAATATTCACTAATCCATGTTTATTACTATATTACTTTTTAGTTCTATATAATTTAGGCTATCCGGGCCTATTTCCTTAAAATCCTTAAACATCCTGTATAGTAAAAACTATTACCAGTCCTTATCTGCACATACTTGTGCTTCCATGTGTTAATCAATCCGTTGTGTTACCTAAAAAGGCCTGTCCATTTATTCCTACATCCTGTTAAACAACTTAATCCTCAGTTGCTTCCTTTACGTACCATCCTGATACTATCCTTTGTGCAACAATCCATTGCGATACTCATCCTGAGCCTGTCCTAATTTCCGTGTTGTCCGTATTAACCTAATCATTGGTTGTTCGAGTAAGTAGTCCATTTCCTTTTACTCGATAAGCATCACTGCTTGGTTGATGTAGTAATTATAATGGCTAACTCTAAGTAAAGTAGGATATAAACTACATTAAACTCCCTTTCACATAATCGTAAAGTTTGAAAATTCCATTTAAAACATAATGTTAATCTTGAGTTTCTGTTTTTTTATGACGTTTTTTACTCATTAGCTGCCATATCCGTGAGATATGTCTTACGCGCAATTTCCTTTTTGGGCGTTATTTAAATATTTACATTTATTTAAAGTGTGCACTTTTTAGCTGGTCGCGGTAGAATTCTTTGATAATAATTGCTATTTAGGTGAAGTAATGAAGAAAGCTTTAGCACTGTGTTTGGGGTTAATTACGTCTATGCCAGCCTTGGCAAGCGATGTGGTTAATATTTACTCTTTTCGTCAGCCATTTTTAATCCAGCCAATTTTAAACGATTTTACAAAACAAACAGGTATTAAAACCAACGTTGTTTTTGCTAAAAAAGGGCTAATTGAGCGTGTGAAGCGCGAAGGAAAGCACAGTAAAGCCGATTTAGTATTAACATCTAATTTTAGTGCGCTTATACAACTCGAAGACCTAAAGTTAACGCAAACCATTAAAAGCGATCGTATCGATACTAATGTCCCAGCTGCATTTCGCGATGGCGACGGCCAGTGGGTTGCCCTTACTAAGCGCGTGCGTAATGTATATTCATCTAAAGAGCGACTTGGGGCATTACCGGAGCTGAGCTATGAAGATTTAGCAGATCCTAAATACCAAGGACAAATTTGTACACGCTCTGGTAAGCATCCGTATAATTTGGGTTTAGTGGCTTCGATGATTGCACACCATGGGGAAGCAAATACAAAAGTTTGGTTAGAAGGTGTTAAGGCTAACTTAGCGCGTAAACCACAAGGTAA
The DNA here is from genome assembly GCF_018100985.1 of Pseudoalteromonas sp. MMG007. Classification (GTDB taxonomy): domain Bacteria; phylum Pseudomonadota; class Gammaproteobacteria; order Enterobacterales; family Alteromonadaceae; genus Pseudoalteromonas. Next base: position 142,855 of record NZ_JAGJEI010000001.1, read on the forward strand.
CGATCGCGCGCAAGTAAAAGCGGTTAAAGAAGGTCTGTGTAATTTAGCGCTGGGTAACAGTTACTACCTGGGTAAAATGTTAGAAGATGATGCACAAAAAGCATGGGCTGAGTCTGTTAATATTAATTTCCCAAATCAAACCAATCGTGGCTCACACATAAATGTCTCGGGTGCGGTTATTACTAAGTATGCTAAAAACCCTAAAAGCGCTTTAAAACTCATAGAATATATGACCGACACTAAAGCACAAAATATGTATGCCTCGGTTAATATGGAGTACCCGGTAAAACTAGGTGTTGAATTATCAAGCTTGGTTGCCTCTTGGGGAAGCTTCAAAGAAGATAGTTTACCTCTTGATGAAATTAGTAAATATCGCCCGTTAGCACTTAAGCTAATTGATGAGGTGAAATTCGACCTTTAATGAATGCTAAATTTAAGCTGTCGAAATGGCAGCTATTTGCGTGGGTAACAGGCTTAATGCTGTCGGCCCCATTGTTTTTCCTATTATTTGAATCCTTACAAGGCGACTCTGAGGTATTTTCCCACCTTTGGGATACAGTGCTGTGGGATTATATTTTAAATACGGTACTACTTGTTTTTGGTGTGTGTGTACTTAGCTGCGCTATTGCTCTGCCGCTTGGTTGGCTCACTGCGTATTGTCACTTTCCTGGTAAAAAGCAATTTGAATGGGCACTTATGCTGCCTCTTGCCATGCCAACCTACATAATTGCTTATGTTTATACCGACTTACTTGATTACGCAGGCCCTGTTCAAATAGCCCTCAGAGAGTGGTTTGGCTGGCAATCCCCTAACGATTATTGGTTTTTTGATATACGCACTTTACCTGGTGCAATAGTCATGATTGCCTTAGTGCTTTACCCATATTTGTTTTTAATCTTTAAAACAGCTCTTCGTGAACAGTCATTTAAGTTAGTGCAAGCGAGTCAACTAATGGGCTTGTCTCCTTGGCAAAGCTTTTTTAGGGTAAGTTTAGTGCTTTCGCGCGGGGCTATAGTTGCGGCGCTTGCACTAATTAGTATGGAAACCATGGCTGACTTTGCAACTGTTAGCTATTTTGCCGTAAGTACATTAACGACTGCCGTTTACGATACGTGGTTTGGTTACTACTCATTAACAGCAGCTGCCAAAATATCGGGTGTCATGCTGCTACTTTTATTTTTAGCATTAATGGCCGAGCGCTTTAGTCGCCGCAAGCAAGCTGTGTTTGAGCGCCAATCAAGTGTTAATAGTGAGGCGTTATATATTCTAAAAGGTAAGTCAGCATGGTTAGCTACATTATTTTGTAGTGCTATTTTAATCCTTGCGTTTATTATTCCTATTGCTGTGCTTTTAAGTTATGCAATTACATACTTTGATAAGGCATGGAATGCCGAATTTTTTAGCTACGCGTGGCAAAGCTTAAAAGTGGCAGCAATAGTGAGTGTTGCGGCTATTGTATTGAGTATCTTTGTGGTGTTTTATCAACGCGTAGCAAAACAGACATATCCTTTAGTACCAGGTCGGTTAGCAAGTACAGGCTATGCGCTACCCGGTACTGTGCTTGCAATTGCGGTGCTACTGCCACTCACTTTACTAGAAAGCTCTATTAATACAGCGCTAGAACCTTATAACTTAGATATAGGGTTATTACTTACAGGCAGTATTTTAACTATCATACTCGCTTATGTTGTGCGTTTTTATGCGATTGCTCATGGTGCTATAGAATCAAGCTTTGTACGGATCAGCCCCTCGCTTGATATGGCCAGCCAATCTATGGGTAAAAGCTTAGGGCAAACACTGCGTTTAGTGCATTTACCTTTGCTACGAAGAGGGTTACTGACCGCTGCGTTATTAGTGTTTATTGAATGCATGAAAGAACTGCCAGCAGCTTTATTATTGCGACCTTTTAACTTTGAAAGTTTAGCGACACATGTTTTTCAGTACGTGAGTGATGAGCAATTAGAGCTTGCGTCTATATCTGCATTATTTATTGTTATTGTTGGGTTTATACCTTTGTATTTTATTAACCGTTCTATGGAGCAGCGCAGTTAAATGAGTAGTTTAATTTTACAAGGCGTGAGCTATCACTACAGTGCTACGCAAGTGCTGCATAATTTAGATCTAACGGTGGGTAAGGACGAAATAGTATGCTTACTTGGCGCCAGTGGTTGTGGCAAAACAACAACATTAAAAGCAATTGCAGGGTTAATTGAGACTAATCAAGGTAGTATATTTATAGATGGTAAACTTGTAAGCGACGAGAAATCGTTTATCTCACCAGAGCATCGTAATATAGGAATGATGTTTCAAGATTATGCGTTGTTTCCGCACCTTACAGTGGCCGATAATATTGCGTTTGGGCTAAACAAAACAAATAAAGAGCAAAAGCACGCGCGTGTTGAGGAAATGCTTAAGTTGGTGCACTTAACCGGCTGTGCAAAACGTTTTCCACATCAGCTCTCTGGTGGGCAGCAGCAACGTGTAGCTATAGCGCGGGCACTGGCTTATAAACCGAGTTTATTATTGCTCGATGAGCCCTTTTCTAATATTGATACGCAAGTGCGTTTTGAGCTTATTGCAGATATCCGTCGCATTATTAAAACGCAGCAAGTGTCAGCTGTATTCGTTACACACTCAAAGGAAGAGGCCTTTGCTTTTTCAGACACGCTTGCCATTATGCATCGAGGTAAAATTGCTCAGCAGGGCTCACCAGAAGCGCTTTTTGCTATGCCAAAGTCAAAGGAGGTTGCAGAGTTTCTGGGTCAGGGCATATACTTAGACGCACAGGTATTAACAGCAACTGAATATAATACGGCGTTTGGTGTCGTTAAATCACAAGTTGCGCATACACATAAAGCTAAAAATGGGCAATTGTATATTCGCCCTCATCAAATAGAATTAGCGTGTAAAAATTGCGATGAAAATAGCCAAGCTATTACTATTTTAAGTCGTCGATTTATTGGCTCTGCTTATATTTATAGTGTTGTAATTGCAGAGCAAGAGATTGAAGTTGCTGCACAATATGGCCAATCATTTGAGAAAAATGAACAGGTTATTATAAAAATAAAACCCCACACGGTGAATTTCTTCGAATCATAATTAATGTGTTATTCGCTGTGTTATATAAAAAGCTAAGGAATAACAATGGCGCAAGCGCAGTCTGGGATTTGTGCTGAAGCAAACTTACATGGTTTGCACCTATTTTTTAATGTGTTTGACGCTCAGGACGAATCGTTGCGTGCAAAGCTCAAACGAGTTAGCGCTATTGAGGAAGAGTTTAGCGATCAGTTTTCGGAGTCTATGCTTTCGTGCATGGTGGCTATTGGCGCCCAGTATTGGCCGCATATTTTGCCTGAATATATCCCTAGCGAACTACAAAGCTTTCCTAATATAAACCATAGTGATTTTGTTATGAGTGCCCAGCCATGTGACTTATTTATTCAAATACGCTCAGACCGAGAAGACGTTAACCATTTATTTGCACTACAAATTTTAAAACTATTTGCCCCTGATGTTGAGTTAGTGGAGCAAATTCGTAACTTTCGCTTTTTAGATGGCCGTGACTTTAACGGTTTTATTTATGGAGGCGATACACCCCATGGTAGGCAAAAGCGTGCAACGGCGCTGGTTAACAAACCTAATAGCTTTGAAGATCAGGGCAGCTATATTCATGTGCAGCGTTTTAAGCACGATTTAACTGTGTGGCAGCATTTATCGCTGAGCGAGCAAGAGCAAATTATGGGGCGTACACGTTTAGATAATACACTCATTGAGCCCGCTATTAGCACTAGCCATGCAACGCGAAGTGAATTAAAAGATGAAAATGGTCATGCACTATTACTTAACCAAAGTATGCCGTATGGCGACGTATATGAGCAAGGAATGCTAAGTATCACTTGCTCTGCGTCGGGAAGTGCGTTTGAAAAAGTACTTATGAGTCGCTTAGGGGAAGGAGAGTGCTATGACCATTGGCTCGATTTTACTCAAGCCGATATGGGCTCTGCATTTTTTGCACCCTCAATTGGGTTTTTAAAGCAGCTTTAAACCGTATCAAATAAAATACGGACGCGCTCGAGCGTAATGTCTATTTCTGATATTTTTGCTGGCGCAATAAATATGGTGTCATCACCTGCAATTGTGCCTAAAACACCATCTGCTTTACCTAATGAGTCCAGCAAACGTGCAATTAATTGTGCAGCGCCAGGACTCGTGGTGATGATAATCATCATTTCATTATGCATAATATCAATTACTAGCTGACGCAGCGGGCTTTTAGCTGTTGGTACACCCATTTCGGCCGGTAAGCAGTAAACCATTTCTTGCTTTGCGTTACGTGTACGTACAGCGCCAAACTTGCTTAACATACGCGACACTTTACTTTGGCTTATGTTGTCAAAGCCTTGTTCTTTTAGAGCATCGACTATTTCGCCTTGAGAGCCAAAATTTTCTTCTTTTAAAAGGGATTTAAACGCTTTAACCAACGCTTCTTGTTTATCTTGTGGTTGCATAGTCTTTATTCATTTTTGTTATTTATAATGCAAATTCTACACAAAAATGAATAATTATGCAGCAGTTGTTTAGTTAACTTGCCAGTTTGATGCGATAAACGAGCAATGTTTACAACTATGGTCGAAAATATATCTGAAATAAGCAGGATAAATTTGTTTTTAGTCGCTAATTTCATTATCTTAAGAGCCACAAATATTTCCTACCTCAAATTACGGAGAATTCCAATGAAAGTTGCTGTATTAGGTGCTGCAGGCGGTATCGGTCAAGCGTTGTCTTTATTATTAAAAACAGGCTTACCAGCTGGTTCTGAATTATCACTTTACGATGTTGCACCAGTAGTACCAGGTGTTGCTGTTGATCTTTCTCACATCCCAACAGATGTAAAAGTTGAAGGCTTTGGCGCAGACGATTTAAATAAAGCGCTTGAAGGTTCTGATATCGTACTTATCCCAGCGGGTATGCCACGTAAACCAGGTATGGATCGTGCGGATTTATTCAACGTAAATGCCGGCATCATCAAAACATTAGCTGAAGGCATTGTTGCAAGCTGTCCTAAAGCGTTTGTAGGTATTATTACAAACCCAGTAAACGGCACTGTACCAATTGTTGCTGAAGTATTTAAAAAAGCAGGTACTTACGACGCTAAACGCGTATTTGGTATTACTACACTTGACGTGATTCGTTCAGAAGCATTTGTTGCTGAACTTAAAGGCGTAGACGTAGCAACTGTTAAAGTACCAGTAATTGGCGGTCACTCAGGCACAACTATTCTTCCTCTACTTTCTCAAGTTGAAGGCGTAAGCTTTACAGATGAAGAAGTTGCTGCACTTACTCCACGTATCCAAAACGCAGGTACTGAGGTTGTAAATGCTAAAGCGGGTGGTGGTTCTGCTACATTATCTATGGGTGCTGCTGCTGCACGTTTTTGTATGTCTTTAGTTAAAGGCCTACAAGGTGAAGACGTTGTAGATTACGCATATGTTGCTGTTGAAAATGGCGATGCAGAGTACTTTGCTCACCCAGTACGTTTAGGTAAAAACGGCGTAGAAGAAATTCTTTCTTACGGCGAGCTAAGCGCATTTGAAGAAAAAGCTAAAAACGATATGCTTGAAACACTGAAAAAAGACATCAAAGAAGGTGTTGATTTCATGGCGTAATAGCCAATTGAGTATTAAAAAAGCCTGCATTTGCAGGCTTTTTTGTTGCTCGAGATTTGTTTACTCTTAATCAAAATTAAGAGGCGTACTAAGGTTAGTGATCGCGGTCAACGGCTATGCGGGCTAAGCTAACTAATGCTTGTTTGTATTCAGATTCAGGTAAAAAGTCTAAGCAAGCAATCGCTTTATCGGCTTCAAGCTCTGCTTTTTGCATTGTAAACTCAAGCGCATTGGTTTGTTTGAGCGTAGACAAAATCTCTTCTAAATGCTCCATACCATTACTGTGTTCAATAGCGTCACGAATTAATTGTGTTTGATGTGTATTGCCATGTTGCATTGCATATATAAGTGGCAAAGTTGGCTTACCTTCTGCTAAATCATCACCTATATTTTTACCTAATTGATCAGCATCTGCATTGTAATCAAGTACGTCATCAACAAGCTGAAAAGCGGTACCTAAATGCATACCGTATAAATTAAGAGCTTCAAGTGTTGATTGATCCTGCTCGGTAATAATTGCAGCTAGGCCTGTAGCTGCTTCAAATAACTTAGCTGTTTTAGAATAAATAACCTGCATGTAGCTAGCTTCGGTGGTGTCGGGATCGTTGCAGTTCATTAATTGCAGTACTTCGCCCTCAGCAATAATGTTAGTTGCATCCGCGAGGACTTGCATAACTTGCATTTTACCAAGCCCAACCATTAGCTGAAAAGAGCGAGTGTAAATAAAGTCACCCACAAGTACGCTGGCAGCATTGCCAAATTCAGCGTTTGCTGTAGGTGTGCCACGGCGTAAGTTAGACTCATCTACAACGTCATCGTGTAACAGCGTTGCGGTATGAATAAACTCAACAATTGTTGCAAGCGTAATATGATCTTTGCCCTGATAGCCTAACGCTCTGGCAGCTAATATAGCCAGCATCGGACGCACGCGCTTACCACCGCTGTTTACAATGTATAAACCTAGTTGGTTAACTAACGCCACATCTGAGCGCATTTGCGCATGTATAAGTTGATTGACGTCATTCATATCGCTTTCGATTAACGCCTGGATAGCTTTTATATCCATTGATCTCCGAGCCAATTTTTATGTGTGAACGGCGCAGATTGTACAACAAAAAACGCACTAGCTCGATATTTTGTGACGATTGATTGAAAAAACACTATTAAAGTACTTAATTTAGACTGAATTAGCGAAGATAACTGTTTAATTGATAACCAAATCGTAGTGTCAGTTACGATTAGTTATTGTACTGTTGGCGGGTTGTTTGCCTACTTAAAATAATTTTAAGCAAGGGCCAAAAAGCGCTTGGCAAAAGGCCTAATTAATATAAAATAGGGGAAATATTGAATTGCTCTCAATGCAGCTACTTTTTATTCATTTTAATTACAAAATAGGCTTGCTAGTTATTTCGCGTTAGCGTAAACTTCGCGCCCTATCGAAGAATATTTTAGTTGCGTCGATTTGAGGGCGCACAGACGGAGTTAATTATGTACGCGGTTTTCCAAAGTGGTGGTAAACAGCATCGTGTGACTGAAGGTCAAACGATTCGTCTTGAAAAATTAGACGTTGAAACTGGTGCGGCAGTAGAATTTGATTCAGTACTTTTAGTTGCTGATGGTGAGAAAATCGAGATCGGTGTACCGTTCGTAAACGGTGGTAAAGTAACAGCTGAGGTTGTTTCACATGGTCGCGGTGAGAAGATTAAGGTTGTTAAATTTAGACGCCGTAAGCATTCTCGTAAGCAAATGGGCCATCGTCAATGGTTCACTGAAGTTAAAATCACTGGCATTAGCGCTTAATTAGAGGTACTTAGAAATGGCACATAAAAAAGCAGCTGGTAGTACTCGTAACGGTCGCGATTCAGAAAGCAAACGCCTAGGTGTTAAGCGTTTTGGTGGCGAATCAGTTCTAGCGGGTAGCATCATTGTTCGTCAACGTGGAACTCGTTTCCACCCTGGCGCAAACGTAGGTATCGGTAAAGACCACACTATCTTCGCAAAAGCAGATGGTAAAGTTCAATTTGAACAAAAAGGTCCTTTAAACCGTAAATACGTAACTATCGTAGCTGAGTAATCAGTAAGGTAGTTAAAAACCCCGCCTTTGCGGGGTTTTTTGTTTTGTAGTCCAGTCAAATATATACCCAAGCCTGCATTTGCGTTGGCTTGGGTATATAATAGAGTTATTAAACAAGCCAATCCCTAAAGTGAGTAATCATGAAGTTTGTAGATGAAGTAGAAATCCGTGCAGAAGCTGGAGACGGTGGCAGCGGCATTGTGTCTTTCCGTCGTGAAAAATATGTACCCGATGGTGGACCTGATGGTGGTGACGGTGGAGACGGTGGTAGTGTTTATCTACAAGCTGATGAAAACTTGAATACCCTCATTGATTATCAGTTTGAACGCTTTCACAGAGCTGAACGTGGTACTAACGGTCGAAGCCGTAACTGTACAGGTAAAAAAGCCGATGATTTATTTGTTATGGTACCTGTTGGTACACGTATCATGGATGTTGATACACAAGAGGGGCTAGGTGATTTAACTCAACATGGTCAAAGAATTTTGGTTGCAAAAGGTGGTTTCCACGGCTTGGGGAATGCACGTTTTAAATCAAGTACTAACCGAGCACCTCGTCAAAAAACATTAGGTACACCGGGTGAAGTACGTAACTTAAAATTAGAGTTACTACTATTAGCTGATGTAGGCTTACTTGGCTTGCCAAATGCGGGTAAATCTACGTTTATTCGTAGTGTATCGGCAGCGCGCCCTAAAGTAGCTGATTATCCATTTACGACGCTTATTCCTAATTTAGGTGTTGTGCGCCCAGAAGCAAATAAATCATTTGTTATAGCTGATATACCTGGGTTAATTGAGGGGGCATCTGATGGTGCTGGCTTAGGGATTCGTTTCTTAAAGCATTTAGAGCGTTGTCGTGTGTTATTGCATATTATTGATGTAATGCCGGTAGATGGTTCTAACCCTGTAGATAATGCATTTGCCATTATTAATGAGTTACACCAATACAGCCCTAAACTTGCTGAGAAGCCGCGCTGGTTAGTATTTAATAAGATTGACTTGCTACCAGAAGACGAAGCAAAAGCGTTGTGTACAGCTATTGCAGAAGAGCTAGGTGAAACTGAAAATATTTATAATATTTCAGCAATTAATAAGCTACATACTCAACCATTAATTCACGACATCATGACGCTTCTAGATAGTATGCCTAAAGAGAAATTTGTACAGGTTGAAGATGAAGAAGTTGAATTTAAGTGGGATACCTATCATGAAAAAGCCACCAAAGGTAAAGGCGACGATGATGATTGGGATGACTGGGATGAGGATGATTACGACGTAGAAGTTGTCTACGAGCGTTAATAAAACTGAATTTACTAAAAAGGAGCTTATGCTCCTTTTTCTTTGTTTAAGAATAAAGTACTAGGTATTTAATATGATAATTTCTATGATCGCTGCAATGGCAAACAATCGTGTAATTGGCCTCGACAATAAAATGCCATGGCATTTGCCAGCGGATTTACAGCATTTTAAAAAAGTGACAACAGGTAAACCTGTGATCATGGGGCGCAAAACATTTGAGTCAATTGGGCGTCCTTTACCAGGTCGTCGTAATATTATTATTACCCGTAATAATGACTACAGTGCACCAGATATTGAAACAGTAACTACGCCAGAGGCTGCATTGAACCTAGTTAGTGACGTTGAAGAAGTAATGATTATTGGCGGCGGAAATATTTATCAGCAGTTTTTAGAAAAAGCTGAACGCTTGTATTTAACCTTTATAGACTTAGATGTAAAAGGGGATACTCAGTTTCCTGATTATAATAAAGTGGCTAACTGGAATGTTGAAGAAGAGATTCAAAACCTTCCAGATGAGAAGAATAAATCTAGTTATAAATTCGTAACTTTATACAAAAAACGTTAACATTATTGCGTAAATTTTAGTGTGTTGGTACAATATTAAACAGTCGATATAAGAAAAAAGTACCATAAAGGGTTTGTCATGTTTAAATTACCAAAGCTAGCTGTTCTTACTGCTGTTGTAGCTGTAAGTTCGTTTTCGTATACAGCACCAGTAAAGGCTGAAGATCAATTAGCGGTATCTATTTGTGAGTACATTGCTGCTGATGATAAAAACCGATTACGCAGTAAGCTTAAAAGCTCTCGCGTAAAAATCCGTAATATTTATGATGCAATACAGTGTAATGGTAATAACTTACTTCGCCATGCAGTAGCTAGTAATGCAGTTCATGCCGGCGAATATATAGTTAAAAACCTATCTAAGAGCTCGCTTTCTGATGGTGCTGATATTTCGTGGGCTGAAGGCAATCATGCTGGTTCACCTCTTATTGCTGTAATTAAAGACCGCGCAGGACTTTAATAAACTATTTTAAAAGCCGCGTTTAGTACGCGGTTTTTTATTGCCAAAATATTAAAAGCCGATATTGCTCATGCAATATCGGCTTTTTAGTGTGTTTTTTACCAATCAACTTAATTAAGTGATCTATTTTAGGTAAGAAAATCGTGTCGGTAACAAGGCAAAAATTTCGTTATTTAGTTGTTCTCGGCAATTGCTCCTGCATTGCTCTACCTTCTGCATCCATGCAGTCGTAAATGAGAAATTTTTAACGTAGTTAGCGATAGATTAAATCTCTCAAATTGATTAAGTCTTATTGCAGATTGCTATTATTTACTCTTCAATGAATGGTTCGCCTTCTTTCATCCACTTTGCAGCTGGTTTGCCTTTTAAGTAATGATCAAAGTACTGCATCATACGTATTGAAAAATCGACCTGATTAGGAAATTTTTTCAGGTGATGTGGTTCGCCTTCGTATTGTAAAAAGGTAGCGTCTTTACCTGCTCTTCTTAGTGCTAAGTAGTACTGTACGCCTTCGTGCCACGGCACTGCATCGTCTTTATCGCCAAACATAATTAAAATAGGGGTATTTACTTTATCAGCAAAAAATACTGGTGAGTTTTCTATGTATAGCTCGGGTGCTTCAAATAAGTTTTTACCTATACGGCTTTGCCCTGTTTCATATTGAAATTGACGAGCAAGGCCCGACTTTAAACGTATGCCACTGTAAGCACTGGTCATATTTGATACTGGCGCACCGGATACAACCGCTTTAAACATATCTGTTTGAGTGATCATAAATGCACTTTGATAACCCGCCCACGAATGCCCTTGTAGGCCTATTTTGTCTGGATCGGCAATGCCTAGGTCTATTAATTTTTGGGTGGCGTTAATCATGGTCTGCGTTGACGATTTACCCGGGTGGCCTATTTCAAAGCGAATATCAGGTAAAAATACAGCGTAACCGTTTGAGGTAAACATAGGGAAATTGGGGCGATGATTTAGCTCCATTTTAGGAAAATCATACATGCGCTGGCTCATATAGCGGTAAAAGTACACAACAACCGGTACTTTATCTCCTTTTTTATAGCCTGCAGGTTTGATTAACACTCCTTGTAAATCTTCGCCATCAAAGCCTTTATAGCTTATTAGCTCTGGCTTTTCGCCCCATGCAAAACCAGCTGTTTGTGGATTTAAGCTAGTCACCTTTTTAGGCGCTGAAAAGCTAAAATCAGTTTGGTAGTAATCAGGGTATTGGTGGTAGCTTTGCTCAGTAAATAGATATTTATCGGCATGTTTTGCTTTTTTTACAATATCAAAGCGCTTTTGGCCATTAAGAACGTTGATAATTGTATTTGAGCTTAAATTGAGTTTAGCAACTTCACTTTGCTTTGTTTGTAAATTAATAGCGGATACGAGTAATGTATCGTTTTGTTCAAAGCCGACTTGGTTTTTATCAAGTTTAATAACTCGGTATTGAGTATTACTTTGCTTGCCATTGGTTAAACGCTCAGCCTGTTGAGTGTTTACATCAAATGCCCAAATATCATATTTGCTATAGGCGAGCACTTTACTGCTGTCGTTCATCCAACCGGCAAAACCATACCCTGGTTGTGTAGAAGGGTAGTCGTGTTTATCGTCAGCAAAAGTTGCCTGAATGGCTTTGGTAAGCGCGGTTACTTTATTATTTTTCAAATCTTTTAGCTGAATTTGGCTATCACTAAAGTAAGCTGCGAATTTACCGCTAGGTGCAAGGCTTGGCCTAAAAGGAGAGTTACTAATAATTGGTGTTTGTTTACCTGTACTTATATTTACAGCAAAGTAATCAGCAAAGAAGCCTCCGTACATTATTTTTTCTAAGTAAGGAATATTAGATGAGCCCAGTAGCGATTCACTTCGCTCAGGATTAAGTGCAAGCTCTGGCATTGTTTCATTACTAAGCTGCACAACTTTTTGCGAGTTAACATGATATACCGCACTGTAATGGCGGTTTTTATTAACTGCATTCCACTGTTGCTCTTCGCGTGGCTTTATTTGCGGATCGTTGTTATGCCAAATATTCAGCCCTTTATGCTCACGAATCGTGTCAAAGTCGTAAAGTGAGGCTTCATCTGTGTATTCTTTATCTTTTACTTTAACTGCAAGCTTAGGGTGGTTTTCAAAATATAAGCGTTCGCCGCTTTCTGACCACACTAGCGATGCCGTTTTACCAATAACCCACTCTTTATTTCGTGAACCTATTGTTGATAGCTGCTCATTATTATATAGCTGCAAGCTATAAGTTCGACGGCGAGTATCATCATTTACATAATTGCCCAATGTAAATGCAGCAATATTTTTTGTAGGGTGCCATGCTATGGTATTAGCAATAACACCGGGCTCATCAATTAGTGTGCTAATAGTAAAGTTATTTAACTCAACAAGTGCAACTTGGTTATCATTACCGTCGCTGTAGCTTTGGCTAACGAGTAGTTGATTACCCATAGAGTTAATGGCGTAGCTAAATACGTTATCTATAGTGTGGCTGCGTTTATCGGCCAAATTAACAATAACGAGCGGATAGGCCTTATCTTTTTTATCAGGCGTTATAGCACTTTTATCTTTATCTTCATTATCGCTTTGCTCTACCTTTGGCTCATCGTCTTTTTTATTTAAGCGATAGGCAAGCCAAGTGCCGTCATCAGATAATTTATAATCTTTTACATCATTAAAACTTTGCTGCTCAGCTGTTTGAGTATTAACGAGTATTAAGTTATTTTTCAGCGTTTCTTTTTTCTTTGTGGTTTCTTTTTCAAGGAGTGTAGGTATTTGAGTAAAGGCTACCCAATTTGCGGTCTTGTTGATGTAGGGCTTTGTGCCGCGTTCTATTTGTGCAATAAGTTTATTATTTTGAAGTGAATAAACTTCGCCGGTAGCATTACCTCTATATGGCGTTGCACTAAAAGTAAGTATACGGCCATCGTCAGATAGCTGCGTGTTTTTAGCCGATTTAAAATCAAATACATCTTTAAATTGCAGTGACTCTTTTGCGTAAATACCAGTGCTGGCTAAGCTAGCAACAAGTGCTGAACTTAGTAAAGTGAGCTTTTTTTTCATTATAGGTTCTCGTATTGTGACATTATTTCATTGTAACGAGTTTGGCTCACAATTCGAGCGGATCAGATAAATGGCAGCTCCATACGACAAAACGACCCGTAGGTCGTTTTTTTGTGTTTAATTTAGTAAAACTAAAGCCAGATTTTTTGTAATTCGGGCCATTGTTTTTCAAATTGTACACTTGGCTTTGCTTTAAAGTCGCTTCGTACAAATTGATTCATTTTGCCCTCAACGTACGCAAGCAAAAAGTTAGCAAGTGTTAGCTCATCGCTTTGAAAGGTTTTGCCTTCGCGCAGTTTTCGCTCGCGTAGTACTTGTTTAAACTGAGTTTCTAGTTTTTCAAACAAACCTTGTACACGTTCACGCAGGCGCTCTTGTTCCCCTTGTAATGCATCGCCGGTTAATATGCGAGTAATGCCCGGATTTTTTTCAGCAAAGGTGAGGAGTAATAGTAAAATATTGTAAATACGTGTCTGGCTTTCTTTTTCGTTTTCTAAAATAAGGTTAATGCGCGACAAAAGTGTGTCTTCAATAAACTCAATTAGGCCTTCAAACATACGTGCTTTACTAGGGAAGTGACGGTAAAGCGCTGCTTCAGAAACGCCTACTTCAGCAGCGAGCTTTGCTGTGGTAATTCGTTGTCCTGGGCTGGTTTCTAACATTTGTGCGAGTGCTTGCAGTATCTGCTCTTTGCGATTACTTCTTTTTGTCGCAGGCATGAACCTTCCTTTTTTATTAGTTATTCTTAGCTGGGGCCAGTCATTTTTTGTTCAAATGAGTCGCTTATGTTAATGTTTTATTCAGTTTGTTTCCAGCATTTTTATAGATGTTTAGCGAGCTGTTCGATCACTTGATGTGCGATTTGCGTTTTACTCGTTGCTGGTAATTCTACGCTTTCATTGTGCCAGTATAATGTTAAAGCATTATGATCAGAGTTAAATCCCAAGCCACTTTTTGATACGTCATTCGCGCAAATCATATCTAAGTTTTTGTTTTTAAGTTTACCCTTTGCGTAGCTCTCTACATTTTGTGTTTCGGCTGCAAAGCCTACTGTATAAGGGCGGCCTTGCTCTAAGCTTGCAACGGCAGCAATAACATCGGGGTTTTTAACAAGGGTAAGGGTGAGCTCATCGCCCTGTTTTTTCATTTTTTGAGTAGCGACATTCGCTGCTCTGTAATCAGCTACGGCAGCGCAGCCAATAAAAGCATCAGAATGTACGGCACAGGTTAATGACTCATTTAAAAGTTGCTCAGCACTTTCTATGTTTATTAAATTAGCGCCGGTAGGGGCTTTAATAGTTACCGGGCCTGAAATTAAATTAACCTTAGCACCAAGCTCTAATGCGGCTTGTGCAAGGGCGTAGCCCATTTTTCCTGAACTGTGGTTTGATATAAAACGCACTGGATCAAGAGGCTCTCTTGTGGGGCCTGCAGTAATTGTTATTGTTTTACCTGCGAGTATTTGTGGCTGTTCTTTAGCTGTACAAAGTGCAACTAATTCGTGAGGCTCTAGCATGCGCCCTGCGCCTACATCGCCACACGCTTGTTCACCTTTACCTGGCCCCCAAATAAGCACGTTACGGGCTTTTAAGGTGGCTAAATTTGCTTGTGTAGCTGGGTGTGCGTACATTTGTTGGTTCATTGCAGGTGCGACGGCTACTTTTGCAGGGGTGGCAAGTAGTAGTGTGGTGAGTAAGTCATCTGCAATACCAGCCGCCATTTTAGCAATAATGTTGCTTGTCGCAGGTGCGACCAAAATAAGGTCTGCCCACTTTGCAAATTCAATATGCCCCATTGCAGCCTCTGCTGATGGGTCAAGTAATGAATCAGACACGATTTCGCCACTTACTGCTTGCATGGTCAGTGGCGTTATAAAATGTTTAGCTGATTCGCTCATGACTACTTTTACTTCACAACCTGCGTCCTTCAAGCGCCTAACGAGCTCTGCACATTTGTAAGCTGCAATACCACCGCTAATGCCAAGTACAATTTTTTTGTTTGTTAAGTTAATCATGGTTGTTCATCAGTCTTATTTAATGTTGTGGCTAAAATAACAAATCTTGACCCGTACAGCTAAGTTTTTAATTTGAAATAATCGAGCTAATTTTAAAATTTGCATTACAGTTAAAAGACACTTTGGCTCCTCAAGGATGAATAATGCAATTAACATCGCTACCAAATTCACTGCGCCCACGCGAAAAACTTATTGCAAAAGGAGCTAAAGCGCTAAGTGATGCCGAGTTACTGGCTATCTTTTTACGCACAGGGTTACCAGGAATGAATGTAATTGAGTTGGCTCAACACCTGCTTAATGAAAATCAGACGTTACATAATTTATTTAATGCCAGCCAAGAGGAGTTTTGTGCTCAAAAAGGTCTTGGTACTGCTAAATATGTACAATTACAAGCGGTGCTTGAACTAAGTCAACGTTATATGCAGGAGCGCTGTCAGCGAGATGCTGTATTTAATTCTCCAGACTCAGTATACGACTACCTCACAATTCAAATGCGCGGTTTGCAGCAGGAAGTTTTTATGGTGCTATATCTCGATAGTCAAAATAGGCTACTCAAAGATGAGGTGCTTTTTTATGGAACAATTAATTCGGCCAGTGTTTACCCAAGAGAAGTCGTTAAAGCAGCACTTAAAAATAATGCAGCCGCAGTTATTTTTGCCCATAATCACCCAAGTGGAATTGCAGAGCCAAGCCAAGCTGACAAACTTATTACGAATAAATTGCAACAAGCACTGCAATTGGTCGACATAAGTGTGCTTGATCACATCATTGTTGGCGGTGAAACCTGTGTTTCGTTTGCGCAAAGAGGTCTTATTTAATGTTGCTTGATGAAGAAGTGTGTTAAAAATGAGCGGTTTGGGGTGTTTTAGCAAAATAGTTTAATTTAAATGCAGTTTTTACTTTCCCTAAGGGCATTCGATCTTTATAATTAGCCGCTATCAAATTTACATATGAGCTGGTTGGATAGATCAGTATTTGATCTTTGCCTGTAAAAGCTGTATAAAGAGCGCCCTTCGATTTATCTAGGGCACAAATACATGGCCTTAGGTTAAATTAAGCTCGAGCGAAGTTATTGGAGATATATAGACATGTCTAAAGTATGTCAAGTTACAGGTAAGCGTCCAGCGGTTGGTAATCACCGTTCACACGCGAGAAACGCGACTAGACGTCGTTTCCTACCTAACCTACAAACACACCGTTTTTGGGTTGAAAGTGAAAAACGTTTTGTAACATTACGCACTACTACTAAAGGTATGCGTATTATCGATAAAAAAGGCATCGACGCGGTTCTTACAGAAATCCGTGCTCGCGGCGAAAAAGTTTAAGGTATTGAATTATGCGCGATAAAATCCGTTTAGTTTCAACTGCTGGTACTGGTTTCTTCTACACTACCGACAAAAACAAGCGTAACATGCCTGAAAAAATGGAAATCAAAAAGTTCGATCCTAAGGCTCGTAAACATGTGATTTTCAAAGAAGCTAAAATTAAGTAATTTTAGTTTTCTTTCAGAATGTAAAAACCCAGCTTATGCTGGGTTTTTTGTTTTTATAATTTGAGCACAAACAAAAAGGCCGAGCTAGTTAGCTCGGCCTTTTCTCCCAAGGAAAGGGAATACTATGGTTGATATTGTCCGCTAAGCGTCAAGCCAGAGAAGGTGCTGTAAGCTTTAACACTTAAATGCCAAGTACCCGCTTGTGGATTGCTAAACGTACATGTTTCAGCATTTCCATTTTTATACGGACGGCAATCGTAGCTAGAGTCTGTAGGCTGGCTGCCGTATTTAACAAATAAATCGGCATCACCGCTTCCGCCAGAAGTTGTTACAGTAAACGTACTCATACCTGCTGGTACATCTAACGTGTAATGTTTCCAGTTACCAGCAGTCGCACTAACGTCGCTTATTGTACCGCCACCAGCTTCAGGCGAGCTTGAACCGCCACCAGTAGAACCACCCGTAATATTACCGACTAAACTTACGCCTGAGTATGCCGAGTAGCCACGAAGCATCACATGGTATGTACCTGCTGCAGGGTTATCGATTGAACACTCTTCGCTATTACCGCCTTCATATGGACGACAATCATAACTAGTAGTGGTTGGCTGACTACCAGCACGTACATATAAATCAGCATCGCCTGTGCCACCATTCATAGTGAACGTGACGTTAGTCGCGCCACTTGGAACGGTCATTGTGTAAAATGTTTCTGAACTTGCTGAGCCACCCAAGCCTGTCTTAGCCTCACCGCTAACAAGTTCATTATCGCCGCCAGTAGGAGGAGTCGTATCGCCACTTGCTGCAGCAACTGCTGCTGCTGCATCAACAATGCCCGTACCACAACTAGTACATGTTGCTGAGAATGAGCGAGTAGTTGATTTTAAAATATTTTCTATTTCATCAGGGGTGGCACTTGGCTTGGCCTGCTTTATGAGTGCAGCTACACCGGCAACATGAGGGGCTGCCATTGATGTGCCCTGAGAGAAAGCATAGCTATCGCTTGACGGTGTAGAAGAGCCTGAGTTGTAAGTCGATAGAACACCTTCAGAGTCGTTTGCAAAGTTTTGCGCGCCACCTGGTGCGGCAACATCAATATTACTACCGTAGTTTGAGTAGTATGCACGTCCGCCGTTACGACCAACCGATGCCACGTTTACTACACCGCTACAGTTGCCAGGATTGTAGTTTGCTGAATTATCGTTATCATTACCTGCAGCAATAACGACCACAGTACCATTACTACGTGCTGTATTAATCGCATTTTGAGTAGTAGAACTACATGAGCCGCTACCACCTAAGCTCATGTTGATTACATCAGCTGGGTTTGAGTTTGCCGGAACACCAGAGACACTTCCACCCGATGCCCAAATAATACCATCAGCAATATCTGATGTTAAACCACCACACTTACCAAGCACACGTACCGGGACTACTTTGGCATCGTAAGCAACACCGGCTACACCTTCGCCATTGTTAGTAACAGCAGCAACGGTACCTGCAACGTGAGTTCCATGCCAGCTAGAGCCTTGCGCTGCGTTATTGCCACATTCGTTTGCCGCAACTGCATCACCAGGATCGCGCGCATCACTATCACGACCGCCGCCATCATTTGCTACCGACAGGTTAGAGATCATATCGTAACCAGGTAAAATGTTAGCGTTTAAGTCTGCATGCGGTCGGTAGCCAGTATCAAGTACTGCAACTACTACGCCAGCTCCTGTTGCTGTATCCCAAGCCGTCGGTAAATTTAAACCACCTGCTTGCTCGTAGTAGTGCCATTGGTCGCCATAGCGAGGGTCGTTAGGAGTTGCAAACGGCTTTAACATTTGATCTACTTCAATGTATTCAACATTGCCAGAAGCCACCATTTCTTGCATAAACTCTTGTGCTTCTTCAGCGCTTAGTTTTTTATCTGCACGCATAACGTGATGGTTGTTAAGTGCCATAGCACGAATATACTTTGCTTTTACTTTCCCTTTTTTAGATGCGAAAGTTTTTACAAAGCTTTGCGCACGTTTTTTCATATTAGAAGGGCTTGCATTTGCACTAGAAATACTCGCCATCTCGTTATTATTGTCTTTGTATTTAATAATGAACTGAGTTTCAAGACCAGCTTGGGTCTGTAGTTTTGCTGATGTTTCTGCCATTGAGGTTGAGACAGGTTGAGCCATGCTTGAGGTAGCAGCAAACAGCGTACTTACCGTAAGTGCAATAGCACATTTTTTAAAGTTATTACTTGTTGTCATAATTATCCCTAGTTGTTATTAGTAAATTCGTAATCAATGATTGCGAAACAGAAACAAAGGTAAATGATCTGTTAACCTATTTAAAATACTAATTACTTATGTACCTATTTCATTTGGTTATAACTTAGGTTATTCGCGCTTTTTCCGTCTGATAGTATTTGTGATTAAATAACAAAATACGCATTTAGTATTGATTTTTAGCCGTTTTATTGAAAAGGCATAATTAACTATGATTACATTTGTTGCTATATTTCCAATAATAAATTCTATTCAAGGTGTTTAACGAAACTTTGCTATAATTGAACAAATTTTTTAGCAGGGCAAAGTAATGAATCAAGTAGATGTAATTGTAATAGGCGCTGGGGCTGCAGGGTTAATGTGTGCTGCGCAAGCAGGCTACCGGGGCCGAAGCGTTACAGTACTTGATATGGGGAAAAAGCCAGGTCGTAAAATTTTAATAAGTGGTGGGGGGCGTTGTAATTTTACTAACGAAAATGCCAGCCCAGAGAACTACTTATGCGGCAATTCTCATTTTGTTAAATCGTGCTTAAGCCGCTACACACAACATGATTTTATTGAGCTGGTGGACCGTCATGGCTTAGCTTATCACCACAAAACCTTAGGCCAGCTTTTTTGCGATAACAGCGCGCAGGATATTGTCGATATACTATTAACCGAGTGCGAGTGGGCGGGTGTTAATATTAAATTACGTAGCGAAGTGTTAAGTGTTACTAAAACTGACTCTGGCTATAGCGTAACCACAGAGCAAGAAACCTTAACATGCGAGTCGTTAGTTATTGCATCGGGCGGTTTAACAATGCCCAAGCTTGGCGCTTCACCCATAGGCTACAAAATTGCAGATCAGTTTGGCCTAAAAGTACTACCTACCATGGCGGCGCTTGTGCCATTTACTTTGCATCAATACGATAAAGAGCGCTTTGAAGGGCTATCAGGCATTAGTATATCGTGTGAAGTTTCCAGCGAAGATGGCACTATATTTAAAGAAAATATCTTATTTACTCACCGTGGTTTGTCGGGGCCTGCCATATTGCAAATAAGCTCATTTTGGCGAGCAGGGCAGGCAGTAGCCATAAACTTACTTCCTGAGCTCGATTTAAAACAGCAACTGGCTGATTGGCGAGAAACACAACCTCAAAAGTCATTAAAAAATAGCTTGGCGACTATTTTACCCAAACGCTTTATAGAAATACTACACGACAGCAAAGCCATTCCTGATTGTAATATTAATCAGCTTACCCATACTCAAATAGATGAGCTGGTAAATTATATTCACGCATGGCAAATTAAACCTAATGGCACAGAGGGTTATCGTACGGCTGAGGTAACTTTGGGCGGCGTTGATACCGACGAGCTTAGCTCTAAAACCTTTGAAGCTAAAAAAGCGAAAGGCTTATATTTTATAGGTGAAGTAACCGATGTTACGGGCTGGCTTGGGGGCTACAACTTTCAATATGCGTGGAGCTGTGGATTTGCTGCAGGGCAATATGCTTAAGCATTAACATTGCTTTTATTTGGCTGTTTTATAGAGTCTTGGTAAGCGCTAATTTTATTATTATCGCTTATATACACTAAGTTTCGGCCATTCTTTTTAGCCGTGTAAAGTGCTTTATCGGCTTGTTCTAAAGTACTAAGTACGGTGCTGCCAAACTTAATGTGGGTTACGCCAATACTAATTGTTATTGGAATGTTTGCTACAGGGTTTTCCTTAATATACTTTTTTAATTGATTAGCCTGTGTTGTTACATCAGCAAGTGACTCGCCTGTTAAAATAACAGTAAACTCTTCACCACCCCACCTAGCTATTAATGTGTTAGGTGGTAGCTTATCTTTTAGTATATTAGCAAACTCGCTAAGTACACGATCACCGACTAGGTGTCCGTATGTGTCATTAACTTTTTTAAAGTGATCTATATCGCATATCAGTAGATAATTTGTGCTTTGTACATCTTCATCTTTAGCAATTAACCGCAATAATTCAGAATCAAATTTTTGTCTATTATACAGCCCTGTTAATTTGTCTGTTTCAGCTAAGTGTTGTACTTCTATATTACGCGTTGCTAAATGTTGGTATGCTGAAAAGCGGGTTTTTTCATAAAACCTAAAAATTAAAATATGTGCAAGGCTTACTTCAATAAGGTTAAATAAAGAGCCTAAGCCAATTGTTATGGTTTGCTGCTGTTGTAAGTAAACCAGGTATACACAAACACCAAAAGCGACTGCACTAAATATACTCCCCCAATTTCTGCCCACTAAAAAGAATGTGAATGGCGGAATAAGCGTAGCCCAAAATAAAGAATAGGCATGGCCTCGAACAGAAATCACAAACATTAAAATCAAGCTAACAACCATAAATGTGACTGCCCAAGCCGCTATATTTACATTGGCAGTTTTATTAAACCAAATATAAATTCCCAGCGATACAAATAGGCCAAAAGCATCAATAAGCGCGAGTTCGTAACTTGCAAAATAAAAGAGATTAAGCAAAGTTAATATTAAAAAATAGCTAGTTGTAATGAGTAAAGAGTGGGCAATTAAGCGAGTGCACCAAAAGTTTTTGTGATCTTTAGGGTACTGTGGAATATTTTTGTACCAAAAGCTTAACATAACAAGTGACCCATATTTGTATACTATTATTATAGGGATTATTACTGATATACAATTATTATTATAGTTTTAATGTCGCGCTGTGTAGGTGGCATGTAATATTTCTCAATGTGTACAGCGGATTTGTAGTTATATTTAACAGAGAATAGTTGCTCATGGCGCTTAGATTGCACAGCTTTAAAAACAAAGAAGCCGATAATGCATATGCAATATCGGCTTTTTAGCGTTATTTATTTAAGCTATTAAGCTTTAGCAAACGCATCTTGTAGTGGTGGTACTACTTGCTTTTTACGGCTTAATACACCATCTAACCACACTTTATCATTTTCTGGTTTTACGCCGTAAGCCTGCTCAACTAGGTTTGCATCGTCTGAGACAATTAGCATTTGTGAGCCTTCTTTCATGATATCGGTAAGCAGTAAAAATACAGAGTGACGATTACCTTCAGTTTTAAGTTTTGCAATATCAGCTTCAAGGTCAGCTTTAATATCGTCAAACACAGCAAGGTCGATTACTTCTAGTTGGCCAATACCTACTAGGTTACCGTTCATGTTGAAATCTTTAAAGTCACGCATAACTAAGTCACGTGCAGGTGTATCTTCTACTGCAGACTTAACGCGGAACATATCCATGCCTAGTTCTTTAAAGTCTTCAACACCCGCAATTTCAGCAAGTGCTTCAACACATTTAATATCGGCAGTGGTACATGTAGGCGATTTAAATATTACGGTGTCGCTTAAAATTGCACACATCATAATACCTGCGATGTCCTTAGGGATTTCTACGCTGTAAAAATCGTACATCATTTTAATAATCGTGTTTGAACAGCCCACAGGACGGATCCAACATTCAAGCGGAGTAGATGATGTTAAATCACCTAATTTATGGTGATCTACCACGCCAACAACACGGGCTTGGTCGATATCATCAGGTGCTTGTGTTTTTTCTGTGTGATCCACAATATACACATCTTCGCCCGCGTAGCTTAATTTAAGCTCAGGTGCTTCGAAGCCAAATTTATCAAGGATAAATTGAGTTTCTGGTGAAACTTCACCAAGACGAGTTGGTATTGCCGGCTCATCAATTTGGTTTTTTAAATAAGCCAGTGCAATTGCACCACAAATAGAATCTGAATCTGGGATTTTATGGCCCACTACATACATAGACATTGACGGAACTCCTTTAAATTTGCCGATATTCTAACAAAGTCTGCGGCCTTTAACATATAGACAGTGCAATTAAGTTTTAGTTACACTTTAAAATCTTGAATTTACTGAGTGTACAAATATGCGACTGGGCCGTAAAGGGTGGAACAACGTTATAATTTTTTCAATGTTGATTATGATCTTCTTTTTAAATGGCTGGCATAAGCAATTTTTGGGAGGGGAGGATAAACCAGCATTACAAGCAGTGCTTCCTAAGCAAAGTTTTGTATTAACACTTAAGTTTGTTGATCAAAAGATTGAACGTATAGGTACTAGCTGGCGTACAACACCACTACAAAAAGATGCCCCGCTTATTTGGCTGGCAACTGAGCAGCAACTTAAAGATTTAGTTAACTATTGGCAAAATGCGCAGTTGATGGGTGTTAATGAGTCAGTAGTTTTTAATCCTAATTCACCTTTATATGTTGCCACCTTTGAGCTTGCGGGAGAGAGTCTTCCTTGGGTTTACTTGCTATATAAAGGAGCAGGGCAATATTATTTGCTAGAAAAAAATAGCCAGCGAATACTCGCTCTTGATTTAAGTACTGCACAGCAGTTGTTTCCAAGTTTTGATTTTTCACAAAGTGAGTCTAATTAATGCCTGAATTACCAGAGGTAGAAGTGAGCCGTATGGGGATCACCCCCCATATAAAAAACCAGGTTGTAACTAAGGTCAATATTTATAATGCCAGTATGCGCTGGCCAGTCCCTGATGATGTTTACCAGCTAGAAGGGTTAACTGTTACTAGTATTGAGCGCCGTGCAAAGTATTTATTACTGCACTGTGAGCTTGGGAGCACTATTTTACATTTAGGTATGTCGGGTAATTTGCGGGTTGTAGATAAAAGCGAGCCTTTAAAAAAGCACGACCATGTAGAATTTGTGTTTGGAAATAATAAGGCGCTGCGATTAAACGATCCACGCCGATTTGGTTGCTGCTTATGGCAAGAGCCTGGTGAAGTACATAAGTTGCTCTCTAAGCTTGGCCCTGAGCCATTGACTGATGATTTTTTTGCAAAGCGGGTATACGAGCAGTCACGCAATAAAAAAGTACCTGTTAAGCAGTTTATTATGGATAACGCTGTGGTTGTTGGAGTAGGAAATATTTACGCTAACGAGTCATTGTTTAAAGCTGGGATACATCCAAAGCGCGAAGCTGGGAAGGTTTCCCTTAAACGCTATCAAGCGCTTATCCCTATAATAAAAGACACGCTTGCTGCCGCCATAACTCAAGGCGGCACAACCCTTAAAGACTTTGCGCAAAGTGATGGTAAGCCAGGCTATTTTGCACAAGAGTTATTAGTGTATGGGCGAAAAGGAAAGCCCTGTTTAACATGTGGTAATGAGCTGGAAGAAATAAGGCTTGGGCAGCGTAGTACCGTTTTTTGTTCAAACTGCCAAGAGTAATCATCTTTGCATTTTTAGTGCTATAAAGAAAAACCCCGTTAGCACATAGTGCTAACGGGGTTTTTATTATGTATAAAGCGTTTTATACCAATACACAATAATACTTAATCATTTTGCGGGGCTAAACGTGCTGCTACCTGCGTTAAAAAACTCTCATTTACGGCTGCAGGGATGCAGAAGGTATAGCAATGCAGGAGCAATTGCCGAGAACAACTAAATAGCAAATGTTTTGCCAAGCTATCAACACGCTTTTCCAGCCTCAAAATAGATCATTTAATTAAGTCAATTGATATTAAACTTTGAATTCGTCTACTGATAAACGTAGTTCTTCAGCAAGTTTTGCAACTTCAGAGCTTGAAATGTTTGTTTGGCTTGCGCCTTCAGCCGTTTGTTCTGCAATCGCTACAATTGACTCTAAACGTTCGCTGATCTCTTGTGCTACTTGTTGTTGCTCTAGTGCCGCAGTTGATATTTCTTCACTTACATCGTGCGCTTGTGAAACCGCAAATGTAATTGAGTCAAGCGCACTACTAGCGAGGTCTGTTTGTTCAACACACGATACTGCTCGTTGCTTACCTTTCCCCATTGCTGTTACAGCGGCTTCAGCCCCTGTCTGTAAAGATTCAATCATCGATTGTATCTCTTGAGTAGATTCTTGTGTTTTACTCGCTAAAGAACGCACTTCGTCTGCTACAACCGCGAAGCCTCGGCCATATTCACCCGCACGTGCAGCTTCAATAGCGGCATTGAGGGCCAGTAAGTTAGTTTGCTCAGCAATACCGCGTATAACATCTAAAATACTACCAATTGATGCACTATCTTGGTGTAGTTTATTTATAACTTGCGACGCGTCATCTACTTCGCGTGCTAACTGCTCAATAGTTGCTTTATTTTGATTTGAAATGCCTTTAACGCGTTCCGCCTCTTTATCGGCATTTTTAATTTCGCTTAACGCTTGTTGAGCACTGCCACTTACCGTTTGTGAAGTGCTGCTCATTTCAGTTGTTGCCGTAGCTGCTTGTTCAACTTGTGCCTGCTGGTTACGAATTGCTTGGCTTGATTCTGCAGTAATTGCAGAAGTTTGCTCTGATGCAGCAGCAAGTTGGGTAGAGCGAGAAATAATGCCTTTAATTAAGCTACGTAGGCTGTCTATTAAGGTATTACAGCTTTTAGATAGTTCGCCAAACTCATCTTTAGCACTGTCGTCTAAACGCTGGGTCATATCGCCGCTGGCTACAATGTCTAAAATACGGTTAACTTCAGCGAGTGGTTTAGTAATACGACTCACTGTAATAATAGCAATAGCAATGGCAATTAAAGTGGCAATAATCATACCTACCCATGTCCATAAATTAGCTGAGTCTACATCGCTGCGCACGCCTTGCTGCAATTGAAATGCAACGTCACTGGCTTGTTTTACTAACTCATCAATTTGGTTAAGTGCCATTTGGGTTGCTTGTTCTGATTGAGCAAGCTCTGATTCTGTCAGTGTAATCGCATCAATTAAGCGCTTTTTATTAGCGGCTAATCCGTTGTTACCTTTTATGTTGCTCTCTAACGTATCGACATACTCTTTAAGGCTTATGTACAAGTCACTATGTGTTTGTTCTATTGCTGGTTTAATAAGAGCAAGTGTGCGGGTAACTTCATCAAGGTAATAAGTTTGCTCATTTTTAACAATATCGAGCGTACTGAGTGTTTTTACAGTTAGCATATCGGTGCTGTTACTTACGACCGACATAAAGTTGTTTTCTAGGTTGTTTGCAGCTTGATAAGCACGGGGGTTGTTTTGCTCAAACCCATCAATATCAATAATGTCTAATACGACGGAGTTAGCATCTTCAGCGCTTAACTCAATATCCTCAAGTTGCGCGATTAAAGCTTTATTAAGTGCAAGCTGTTTGCTTTTGTCTGTTAGTAAGCTTTCTACTGTACTTAAAAAGCTTAAGTAAGTTTTTTCTACGTTTTGGCTGCTTTGATTAAGTGTAGTGTCGTTTTTAACTACTTCTTGCAGTTCTCGATGTAGTGTATTGAATAGCTGTTTTTGTTCATCAACTTGTCTTTTTATTGGTTCTAATTCTTTAGCTGATGAAGTGTAAAAGCTAGCTTGAGCGGCTTTACTCATTAAAATAAATTCAGCTTGTAACTCTGAGCTTTTATTTAATGCTGGAAGTGATAGTTGATTCACTTTTTGAGTAGAGCGATCGATGTTTGCTATTTTTATTAAGGAGTTACCGCCAATTATTAGTAATAACAGGGTAATAAATATAAAACCACCCCAAATACGTTGGCTTACTGTTAGGTTCATAAGTCTTCCACTCAAAAATACTTTAATTAAATCTTATCGGCGTTTGTAGCAATAAGTTAAGTAATTAAAATCAATTACTTCAATTAATTTTAACTTTCAATTTATAAATCTAACAGATGTATTATTTTATTTCAGTTTATTTAGGCAAAAGGTGGGATTTTTCTACAATTAACTTTTTACTACTTAACTCCATTAGGGTCATACTTCCCCCCCACACACAGCCAGTATCTAAGGCATGAATAGAGGGGGTTTCTGTTTTACCCTTAAGCGCAGCCCAATGGCCAAAAATAATATCGTGCTTTGTATTTACTATATTTGGGTGTTTAAACCAAGGGGTCAGTTCGCGGCTATCAGTTATTGCGCCTTTTGCATTAAGCTCTAATTGATTATTAGCCGTTAAAAAACGCATACGAGTAAAGTAATTAACTATGTATCTAAACTTTTCAAAATCATCAAGTTCGCTTAAAAGTTTACTCGGGTGGGGCTGATACATACGCTCAAAAAATAGTTTGGCATTACTTGATTGATAACAGGTTTTTGCAAATTCGGCGTACTTTAACGCGTTATTTATTGTCCAATCAGGGTTTAATCCTGCATGAGAAATAAAACAATCGTGTTGCTCTAGCGCTATTGCTAATGGCTGAGTTTGTAAAAAAGAAATGTAGCGACCAAGGTAAGGGCTTTCAAATATCGGGCTTAACTTGTCTTTAGGGTTAATTGGTTTATTAAGGTAGTGGCAGGCAACCATATGAAGGTCGTGATTACCTAAAGTGATGGTCATACTATCTTGGTGTTTATAAATGAAGTCTAGGCAAGCAAGAGAGTCAGGCCCTCTGGCTACAACATCGCCAACTAAATATAAGTGATCTCGACTTGGGTTAAAATTAACGCGTTGTAAAAGGGTGTTAAATTCACTAAAACACCCTTGTAAATCACCTATTGCGTAATCGGCCATCGATACACTTAATGTAAAATGTTAGGGCAGGCCAAACGAAACACATTGATAGGTGCCTGAAACTCAGAGCCAAACTCGTTACGTAGTGTGTAATGACCCTGCATTGTACCCACTGGCGTATCTAAAATAGCACCACTGGTGTATTTATAACTTTCACCAGGGGCAATATCTGGCATTTCGCCTACAACACCTTCACCTTCAACTTCGACTTCTTTGCCATTTGCATCAGTGATTAACCAATAACGACTTAGTAGCTTAGCACTACAAAGACTATGATTTTTAATTGTTACTGAGTAAGCAAATACATATTTTTCAAGCTCAGGTTGAGATTGGCCTTCTACGTAAAATGTTTCTACAGATACCTTTACAGGCGATCCTATATTACTGCTTGTTGTCATAAATCCAGTTAGCTATATCAATAAATTGTTGTAACGATAGGCTTTCAGCACGAAGAGTAATATCTATACCAATGCTTGTAAGCTCATCGGCTGTTAATAAGTTGCCTAAGCTATTTCGTAATGTTTTGCGGCGCTGGTTAAACGCTTCTAAACATACTGTGTTTAAAATTTTCACGCTTTTAGCTGTGCGTTGCTCTGCCTTTTTAGGGATTAAGCGAATAACTGCAGAATCAACCTTTGGAGCAGGTTTAAAGCACTCTGGCGGCACTTCTACTACAGGCATTGCATTACAGTAATACTGGGTCATAACACTTAAACGGCCAAATGTTTTACTGCCAGGACCTGCGACCATGCGCTTAACGACTTCTTTTTGCAGCATAAAGTGCATGTGCTCAATATGATCAGCAAATTCAAAAAGATGAAATAGCAAAGGCGTAGAAATATTGTAAGGTAAGTTACCAAACACTTTTAATTTTTTGTCATCACGTACCAAGCTTGCAAAGTCAAACTTCATTGCATCGCCTTGGTTTACCGTCAACTTAGGACCTAAAAATGGGTGCTCAATTAAACGTTGTGCTAAATCTTTGTCTAATTCAACAACCGTTAAATGGCCGCTTAAATCAGCCACAGGCTCAGTAATAGCGCCAAGGCCTGGGCCTATTTCTACTAAGTTGTCTTCTGGTTTAGGATCTATTGCGGTGACTATTTTATCGATGATAGATTCATCAAATAAAAAGTTTTGTCCAAAACGTTTACGGGCGCGGTGTCCTAAATGTACTTTATCGGTCATTGATTCTGTGCTTTTTCTTGGGCGAGCTTAATTGCTTCGCGGATCGCTAATTCAAAACTGCCAACGTCAGCGGTTCCAGTGCCTGCTAAATCTAGCGCAGTACCGTGGTCAACTGAGGTGCGGATAAATGGTAAGCCTAAGGTAATATTTACCGATTTACCAAATCCCTTGTATTTTAGCACAGGTAATCCCTGATCGTGATACATAGCAAGCACAGCATCGGCTTCAGATAAGTATTTATCTTGAAATAGGGTGTCAGCTGGCAGTGGGCCAATTAAGTTCATGCCTTGGCTATTAAGCAGTTCAAGCGTTGGGGAAATTGTTTCTATTTCCTCAGTACCTAAATGTCCATCTTCACCTGCATGTGGGTTTAAACCACACACTAAAATACGTGGTTTTTCTATACCAAACTTAGTTTGTAAGTCGTGATTTAAAATACTCGCTACTTTAGTTAAACGCTCTGGTGTAATAGCGCGAGATACATAGGCAAGTGGAATATGAGTAGTTACAAGGGCAACACGTAAGCCTTCAGTTGCTAGCATCATTACTACATCGGCGGTATTTGATTGCTGTGCAAAATATTCAGTGTGGCCACTGAACGAAATACCCGCTTTATTTATAATACCTTTGTGAACAGGACCTGTAACAACAGCGTCGAAGCTACCGTCCATGTTTTTCTCGCTTGCTATGCGCAAGGTATCTAGTACGTATTGGCCGTTACCGTCATCAAGTACACCAAGCTCTACATCCACACCTAAGTCAACTTGATGAATGTATAAACTGCCCGCAGGGGCGACCATTGCTGGCGCGTTTTCATCAAATTCAATTAAGTTTATTGTTAAGCCTAAATGCTCAGCACGCTCTTTTAATAGTTTGCCATCAGCAATAGCTACTAGTTGAGCGTCCCACGCTTGCTGAGCAAGCGTGAGTAGCAAATCTGGGCCAATACCGGCAGGTTCACCCGGGGTAATAGCAATTCGTAAGGTCATATTTATTGTTCTGTTGGGAAAATTTCAACGTGAGCTTGCTCGCGCATTTCTTGCTGCCAGTTGAAACTTTCTTCCTTAAATTTACGGTTAAATAACATGCCGTGAGCACGGTTACGTTTAGCAAGTTCTGTTTTATCAGCTACGCGTTTTCCTAGTAGCTGAACAATGTGCCAACCAAATTGCGTTCTGAACGGCTCGCTTATTTCATCTTGCTCAAGAGAAAGTAACGTATCTTTAAACGCGGGTACGTAGGTCGTAGGATCAGTCCAGTCGTATTCACCACCTTTAAGTGCTGAGCCTGGATCTTCAGAATATTCTTTAGCAAGCTCAGCAAAATCAGCTTTACCAGCTCGTAAGTCTTTTGCAAAACCGGCAAGCATAGAGCGTGCTTTTTCTTCGCTTAAAATAATAGATGGCTTAATAAGAATGTGACGAGAACGAACCTCTGTAGTTTCTACTACTTGCAGGCCACGTATGTCTTGTACTTTGATTATATGAAAACCAGCGCCTGAGCGAAGAGGACCAACGATAGCGCCTTTTTTCTTACCCTTTACTGCTTCAGCAAAAAGCGATGGCATTTCATTAATACCCATATAACCAAGCTGACCACCTTCAAGTGCTTGAGAACCACTTGATGATGAAATAGCAATACGTTTAAATTCTTGGCCGTCGTTTAATAGCTCAATAACTTTATCTGCACGTGTCTTAGCGCTAGTAATCTCTTCAGCGGTAGCATCGTTAGGGATATCAATTAAAATATGGCCAATATCGTACTCTTCAGCATTTTGACCTTGGGTTTCCATAATTTTTAAAAGGTTATCAACTTCTTGCTCGCTGATATAAATACGGCGATCAACGTTGGCACGCGTGACTTGTTGGGTGGTTATTTCTTTACGAATTTCTTCACGGTAGCTTTGAAAGCTTTCACCAGCACCTTCAATAGTACGGCGCAAATCGGCAATAGTACCGCCTTGCTCTTTAGCCATATTGGCAAGTGTTTGATCCAGTTGGCTGTCTGAAATTTGTAGGCCCATACGCTCAGCCATTTGCATCATAAGCGCTTGGTTTACTAAACGTTCAACAGCTTGTACACGAAGCGTTTCGTCTTTTGGAAGCTGTTGGCCTTGCTCTGCTGCTTGCTTTTTAACACGATTAATTATGGTGTCTACTTCGCTTTTTAAAATTACGCCTTGGTTTACAACGCCTATAACTTTATCAATTTCTACTGGTGCAGCCATTGCACTTTGACAAAGATTGATACTTAAAACTGCTGATGTTAATAATTTTTTTAAATTCATATTCTTTTTACTACTCTTGCTAATAGTACTGTTGTGATACTAGTTATTAAGAAAATACGGTCTACGATAGCCAAAAATACCTTGTTGTAATAATTTTTGTGCATCATAACGGCTTTTACTGCCAAGTCCTTTTAATACAAAATTCAAACTAATACCTGAATCAAAAGTTGCTTGTTCTTGCCCTATTAACTGATTTAAATCAGTTTCTATTTGGCGATGGCCAGTAATTTGGATTGCCCAACAGCATGATTCATACTGAAATCCGCTCAATACTTCGATGCTTCGATTATTTTCAAGGTCTCGGTGATAACTCGCAATAAATTGCCACTCGTCACTAATAGGAACACTTGTAAATACACCTGCTTGCTCGATTGTATTTCCTGAGACATCATTTGCATAGCGATGGTTCAATTGTACTAGCTGATTATTATCACCTTTGTAATCAAGCGTGACATTAGACTGTACCATTTGCTTGCCATCTGTATCGTACTGAATGCCCCCAGCAAGATACCAGCGGCGATGCCAATGTAACATGGTTTGTGCTGCAAACAGTGCATTATAATTTGTATCGGAGTTTAGGCCTTGCTCGGTAGGCTTGGCATCGTCACTTAAATAAAAGATTTGCCCTGCACTAAAGTTAAATACTTCTTCTTGTTTTTTATCAAACAAGCGAGTTGTTGCACCTAACGTAAATTGGTTAGCGGCAGCTATTCGATCAACCCCAGAAAAACGTACGTCCCTAAATAAGCCATAGTAATCGTCTTGTAATTTGGTGGTATCAAACAACCCAATATCTGACTGTTCTTTATTGGAGGTATACAAATATTGAATTTGAGGCTCGAGTGTTTGTACTGCATCTTCAAAAAAGTAAGATGCGTCGCGTTCAAAATTTAGCTGTGAGTAAAGACGTACTTTAGGAATTGTGCGCGATACGGTATCGCTATATTGCGTACCGGTTAAGTTACCACTTTGCTTATAGTTAGTTTGTAATAAGCTCACTTCAGATAAAAAAGACCACGCATGCGTTGCGTAGTTATAGCGAGCTTTAGGCTCAATATGAACACGTGTTGCACTTTCAATATCTACTTCTGATGAGTCGTTAGTAAAATGACTAATTTCACCTGATAAAGTAAAGTCAAAGTTATCAAAACGCCACGGTGCAGTTTGTGTAAAGTTAATTTGTGGTACAGCGGTATAAGACTCTAAGTGAGCACCGAGCACTTCGAAATTTTGTACTTTTATATCGGTACGCCACGTCTCACCTAAATGGGTTAGTGAACCTGTACGATAAAGTTGAGTGTCCGTTTTGTTGGCATAATTTGAGCCTAAGTCAGTGATGTAGTTATCATCACTTACATTAGTAACATCAACATTTGCACGCCAGTTTTCACCTAAGTAACTTTGCTGCTGCCAATGAAATATGTAGCGTTCTTCTAAATCAGGTTCTGAGTCGTCGCTATCTAAATATTCAACACCGACTAAACCTTCATGCTGCTCAGTAAGGTATCTAAACTCAGTTTGTAATTGCAAACCTTTGTTAGACATGTAGCGCGGTGTGATGGTGGCATCAAAATTAGGCGCAATATTTAAATAATACGGTGTAACGGCTTCAACCCCATATTTATCAGAGCTTGAGATTGTTGGTGTTAACAGTCCCGATTTACGGCGTTCATCTAATGGGAATGTAAAATACGGTAAATATAAAACAGGTGTATCTAAAATACGTAAAACTGCATTGTAGGTTTCACCCCAACCTTCTTCGCGAGAGAGGTTAATTTCGTCGGCTTCTATTTCCCATACTGGTGTATCAGTAGGGCAAGTAGTAAAGCTTGCATTCATTAGCAATAAGCCAGACTGATTAACAGTCAGTTTTTCTGCGCCGCCTTTGCCTTGTTGTTCGCTCAGGCTGTAATCGGCGCCTAATAAACTCACTTCTGAATTATTTAAATCGGCGTTTAAGCCGGTGCTGTTTACCTTACTAACATAATCTTGATAAGTAATTGGCCCTGTTGCATTTAGTAACCCACGCTGTTTGTCTATCAGCGCAGTTTGTGCGGACAAACTCATCTTAAGGGTGTTAATATCAACATTGCCGGTAAATTCAGCGCTTTGAGTGCCAAGTAGCTCGACATCATCAGCTTGAATGTCAACTTCACCAAGGTTAAGGCCTTCAAGTGGTTGCCAAGCTCTGGTTTGCATTGAAATGCCACACAGGTTGTGTGCAAGTTCAGTTTCGGCAAGCGATGGTGCGCTAACTACGCTTAGCATCAATATGCCCCAGGTTTTGCTCATTTATTAACCTTAATGCTGTGTGATTAAATATAATCTACACATAATAAAGGAAAATAATGGCAAATACAGTAATTGACCTATAAAAATAGATATCACTATAAAATGACACGCTTTGAGAATTTACAACAATTTATAAACGTACAGCTTAATGCCAAATCGCATACTCTAAATGCCATTACGGGAGATGCGAGCTTTCGTCGTTATTACCGTCTAAATCATAATAATAAACAGTTAATAGTGATGGACTCAGAACCGAAAAAAGTAAATAACGAGCCGTATATTTCGTTAAATAAAGTGTTTACTGAACAAGGCTTTTTGCTTCCCTCCATAATTGCAAGTGACGAACACCAAGGCTTTTTTATATTAAGTGATTTAGGGTCTACTCATTTAGCCGATATGCTCGATGACAAAAATAAAATAGAGCATTACCAAGCATTAATCAGTTTAAGTGCGCAGTGGGCAAAAACGCCTGCAGCTTCAGCCATGCAAGCTTATAGCAAAGATTTCATCCAACTTGAGCTAGGCATATTTAGCCAATGGTTAGTGAGTGATTTTATAAGTGAATCACTCACTACTGAGCAGTTAGCTGTGTGGCACTCAAGCTGCGAGTTACTTGCAAGCATCATGCTTAAACAGCCAACGGTGACAGTTCACCGCGATTATCACAGTCGTAATATTATGCATAGCAACGGCCAATGGGCCATTATTGATTATCAAGACGCCGTACAAGGCCCACTTTGCTATGACCTAGTATCGCTATTGCGCGATTGCTACTACAAACTACCTGAAAGTGAGTTATCAAGCTTACTTGATTTTGCTTATAAAGAATTTATCGCTCAAGGGTTAATAAAAAATGCCTCTTTTAGTGAATTTAAATATTGGTTTGATTTCACCGGTATTCAGCGCCATTTAAAAGCTGCGGGTATATTTTGTCGGCTATATTTACGGGATTCAAAAACAGGTTATTTAGATAATATTCTACCAACACTCGATTACATTGTTGAAGTAGCCGCACATTACCCAGAGCTTAGTGATTTAAGTGAGTGGATAAAGAATACAATTGTGCCAAAAGTTACAAAGCAACTTGCTGTGGAGCGTACATGAAAGCAATGATTTTAGCCGCAGGGCGCGGCAAGCGAATGATGCCGCTAACGCAAAATATGCCAAAGCCCATGTTAAAAGTGGCTGAAAAACCACTTATTGAGCACCATATAAATAATCTAAAGGCGGCGGGTATTACTGACATTGTAATAAACCTCGCTTGGCAAGGTGATAAAATTAAAGATTATTTTAAAGATGGCAGCCAATTTGGTGTGTCTATAAATTACAGCCAAGAGGTTGAGGGCGGCCTTGAAACAGCCGGTGGAATTATTCAGGCGTTACCGCTGTTAGGTGATTCGTTCATTGTTATAAATGGCGATGTATACACCGATTACGATGTAAGTGCGCTCAAGCAGCTTCATTTACAATCAGGCGAAGCGCATATAGTACTAATAGAAAACCCGCCGCATAACCCTGATGGCGACTTTACATTAAGTCATTTATCGGATGAGAGCCAAAAATATACGTTTTCAGGGATCAGTCGATATCACGCTGACTTTTTTAAAGGGTTAGCCCATGGAGTTCGGCCTTTAGGGCCAATATTACGTGAAAAGTTAAATGAACATTTAGTCTCTACTGAGCTCTATATTGGTCAATGGGATGACATTGGCACGCCAGCGCGTTTGGATGAATTAAACAAACGTTTAAAAGCGCAGTAAATATTAATTTAAAAAAGGCAGTATTATAAATGTGGGGAAAAATTCTCGGTTTTTGTTTTGGCTTTATGTTTGGCAAAATTTTTGGTGCCATATTAGGTTTATACCTAGGCCATTTATTTGATAAAAGTCTTAAAAACGATTTTGATAAAGCGGGTGGCTTTTCAAGCTTATTTAAAGGCGACGATGTGCATGAACGCCAAGCGTTGTTTTTTTCAAGTTGCTTTGCGGTTATGGGGCACATTGCAAAATCGAATGGTCGTGTAAGCGAAGTACATATAAAAGCAGCTAATTTATTTATGGATGAAATGGGCTTAAAAGGTGATGAGCGCCGCGAAGCCCAACATGCATTTCAAGCGGGTAAAGAAAGTGATTTCTCTTTAAAAGAAACCGTAAGCGATTTTAAGGAGCGCTTTACTACTCGCCACGATTTATTGCAGCTGTTTTTAGAAATACAAATTCAAATGGCGTTTTCTGATGGTGTATTAGCTGAACAAGAAAAGCAGTTATTAGCGCAGGTAAGTAAGCAGCTAGGTATTTCTAAACCTCACTTTGCATTTGTTTTAAAACGCTACCAAGCTGAGTTTAATTTTAGACAGCAACAGCAGCGTTATAAACAGCAGCAACAAGGTCAAAGTAGTAGCTACCGTGAAGGTTCTGGGCACCATGTGCCGCCAGATAATAGTATGAACCGCTCACAAGCACTTGCGCTACTAGGGTTAAATAGCGATGCAACTGCGCGAGAGATTAAAGTCGCATATCGAAAATTAATGGCGCAGCATCATCCTGATAAACTTGTGTCGCAAGGGTTACCAAAGCATATGATGGAAGTTGCGGTTAAAAAAAGCCAAGACATACAGGCCGCTTACGAGTACTTAAAAAAGGCGGCGTAAAAAACCGTCTATTTCTTTGCTTAAACGTGCATGCTGCTGTGGGGCGTTTCGCATACCAAAAAGCTGGCGCTGACGATAATCAAACTTAGCGTTTCTGTTAACCCAGCGCTTGCGGTTTTTAAGGCTAAGTAAAATGTCAGTACTGTCGTTTGTGTAGTAAATATCAAGTAACGCAGGGGTTACTAGCGATGTTGCTTGGCTTAATTCTTCATTGCGTTGAGCATTCGGTAAGTAGCTGCTTAGGCTAATAAATGCATTGATTTTAGACTCTGGGAAATCTGCATAATACTCAAGTAACATGCCTGCACTCGCTCCTTGCGCAATGACAACAATATTATTAGGCTCAGCCATCGCTGTTTGATAGAGCGCTTCATAGCGCAGTATTAAATTAGTTTTATAGTCATCAAGCACGTCGTTATTTATAAGCTCAGTTGCACTTACATAGTGTGGCTCTTCGCTTTGCTTGGCAGGCTCATTTGCATTATCTTTTGATTCGTTTACAGCTGGCTTCTCTGGAGCGTCAGTAGGCGTAGCAGGCTTCATTTTTTTTGCTTGCCAATCTATATCTGGCACAGTCATGGCGTAGGTTGTATAACCTAAATTGTTTAGCTCTTTACGAAGAAAATTCATACCAGAATTATTAGTTGGCACAGAATGCCAATCCGGAATAAGTAAAACGACTCCTCTAAAGTTACTGCTCATATATTCGCTATAAAGGCTTAAAAACTCGGTATCGCCAGCAAGAATTGGTTTTATTTCAGTACTGGGGAGTAGGCTTTCAATATCGCTGTTTTCAATACTGGAAAGTGCAGGAGGGGCAATATGTTCAACCGCAGTTGCAGGTGCTAAAAAAACTGCGCAGCTAAACGCTAAGCAACACAAAATCTTTTTAAATAATTGCAAAAAAACCATAACACACCCAATTAAAAGCCATTAGTTGGGTATCGGCCTAGTTAACTAAAAGTTTAATAATTTAGTTAGTCATTGAGCTTATTAAAATTCAGGGTCAGCCTCAAAAGTAAGTACTTGCTCAGTAACAGGGTGCTTTAATGTAAGCATTTGCGCGTGTAATTGTAAGCGAGGAGCAGCAGCGAGTGCATCTTTATGTGCGTATAACCTATCACCTAAAATAGGGTGGCCAAGGCTTAACATATGCACACGCAATTGATGCGAACGCCCTGTTATTGGAGTGAGCTCAACGCGGGTAGCATTAGCTTCGCGCTCAAGTATTTTATAATGTGTAAGCGAAGGTTTACCCCTTTCATGGTCAACCATTTGTTTAGGACGATTAGGCCAGTCGCAAATAAGCGGTAAATCTACTGAACCTGTAGGGTGGTCAAGCTGCCCATATACACGTGCAATGTAACGTTTTGCGGTTTCGCGTTCCTGAAATTGCATACTTAAATGCCTATGCGCTGCTTTATTCATTGCTAAACACAATATACCTGAGGTCGCCATATCTAAACGATGGACTATTTTAGCTGTGGGAAAAACGCGATTAACGCGGTTAATTAAACTATCGGCATGTTTTGGATCTTTACCCGGAACCGTTAATAACTCACTTGGCTTATTAACAATGAGCAAGTCGTCATCTTGATACAGTATGGTTAAATACGGACTCATTGGGGGATTGTAATTAACTAACACGGCCGACCTCAGTAATTTTGCAGGGCGCTATTTTAGGGGAGCAAAGGAAAAGGCTCAAGGAAAACATTCACAGCCTGTACAAAGGCTCCTAGCTTGTATGCAGTTTTCTAATGCATAAAAAAAGCGCGATATAAATACCGCGCTTTATTAAGCTGTCATTTTCAATTTTTTACTAACGTCTGACAGCTATAAACTTAAAAACCTTAGTGCGAAACTACAATTAAGCGAATTGCATCAAGTTGTAACTGCGCTTTTTCAATATGCGTAGTCAGCTCGCTGCGCTGCTTATCGAAGAAAGTAATTTCCTCTTGGCGAATATTCGGGTTAATTTGTTTAAGGGCTTCTAAACGAGATTGCTCTTCACCTAGCGTACTTTGCATTTTAGTTAAAGAGGCTTCACGAATCACTTCTAGTTTTTCTTGCGCCATATCTTTTGCATTGCTGATCATTGGGTGAATAGCACTTTGCAGTGCACCAGCAAGTTTACTTGCAGTTTGGCGGCCCACAGCAGAAAGCTGTTGGTTAAAGCCATCAAACGCTACGTTTTCACCTAAGTTATTACCTGCTTTATCAAGTAATATACGAATAGGCGTTGGCGGTAAAAAGCGACCCACTTGCAATACTTTTGGCGCCATTGCTTCGGCAACAAATATCAACTCAACAAAAAAGGTACCCGGTGGCAATTTTTTGTTTTTAAGCAGTGCAACCGATGCGCTACCAAAGTCGTCGTCACAAATCATGTCCATAGTGCCTTGCACCATTGGGTGATCCCAGCTAATGAAATGTACATCTTCTTGCGAAAGTGCAGTATCGCGGTCAAACGTAACTGTCATACCGTCTTCTTTTAAGCTTGGGAACGAGGCGTTTAGCATATGCTCTGTTGGCTTTAATATAATCGTGTTTTCGCCTTTGTCTTCTTGGCTTACGCCGAAGGTGTCGAATACGTTGATCATGTAACTTGGAAGCTCAAACTGATTGTCGAGTTTTTCAATGTCAGTAACCAAAGAGTCGGCAGCACCTTGGCCAGAAGAATGCAGCTCTAATAAACGGTCTCGTCCACTTTCCATTTTTTTACGTAGCACGGCATTTTGTTGCGATACTTGTTCTAGCATTGGATCTAGCTCGTCTTCATCACAGTTATGCGCTGAAATGTATTCAAGTAAATCTTCGCGAAACTCTTTATACAATAACTGACCAGTAGTTGATGTGGTTTCAAAGGCATCTAGGCCTTCGTTGTACCAACGCAATAATACTTCTTGAGCTGTGTTTTCAAAATATGGCACGTGAATATTCACGTCTTGTGTTTGACCTATGCGGTCAAGTCGGCCAATACGTTGCTCAAGTAAATCAGGGTTTAGTGGTAAATCAAATAACACTAAATGATGTGAGAACTGAAAATTACGACCTTCTGAGCCAATTTCTGAACACAATAGTATTTGTGCGTTGTCGTATTCGTCGGCAAAAAATGCAGCTGCGCGGTCACGCTCTATAATCGACATACCTTCGTGGAAAACCGAGGCCTTAATCGCTTCGCGTTCACGCAATATTTGCTCAAGGCTAATGGCGGTTTCGGCTTTGGCACAAATAAGGAGTACTTTTTCGTGTTTAAGCGTTTTAAGTGTTTCGATTAACCAATCTACACGTGGGTCAAATAATCCCCAGCTTGCACTTTCGCCCTCAAACTCTTGAAATATTTTTTCTGGAAAAAGAGCGCGATGTGCACTTAGTTCAGCGTTTTGAATACCACCCATGTTACCTAGTACCGACATAGCTGTTTTGTACTGCTTTGGTAATGCCATTGGGTAGGCGTGTAATTTACGACTAGGGTAGCCATCAATGCCACTACGACTGTTTCTAAATAATATACGGCCAGTACCGTGACGATCGAGCAGCATGTTGAGTATTTCTTTACGAGCTGGTAAATCACCTTGCTGTGCTTTTGCAAGAATATCGGTAATGTCGGTTTCTTTTAATAGCTCAATAAGTGTCGCTTTAGCGGCATCGTCGAGTGCTTGCTCTTGCAATAACTGATTTGCAGCCTCTGCTACGTCTTTATAATTTGCTTCTTCTTCTTTAAATACGTCGTAGTCGTAAAAACGGTCTGGGTCGAGTAGTTGTAAGCGCGCAAAGTGACTGCTATGACCTAGTTGATCAGGTGTAGCGGTAAGTAAAATAAGGCCTGGAATATCTTGGCTAAGTTCAGCCATTCGTTGATATTCAGTACTTGGTTTTCCATTATTAATGCTTAAGTGGTGCGCTTCATCAACAACGAGTAAGTCCCAGTCAGCAAGTGTTGCTTGTTCAAACCAACGTTTTTTCTTAGTTAAAAACTCAAGGCTTGTAAGCACTAGCTGCTCTGTATCAAATACGTTTGGCGAATCGGCAAAGGCTTCGTCACAGCGCTCTTCATCAAAAATAGAAAAACGTAAGTTAAAGCGACGTAGCATTTCTACTAACCATTGATGTTGAAGGTTTTCAGGCACAACAATAAGTACGCGGCTTGCACGGCCACTAATTATTTGTTGGTGTAAAATCATGCCCGCTTCAATGGTTTTACCTAGGCCTACTTCATCAGACAGTAATACGCGTGGTGCAAAACGTTTACCTACTTCCTGGGCAATATAAAGCTGATGCGGAATAAGGTTGGCGCGTTGGCCAATTAAGCCCTTAATAGGTGATTGCTGGCGTTCAAACTGGTGCTGCCAAGTTTGGTAGCGAAGTGTATAACGATCAAAGCGATCTATTTGGCCTGCAAATAAACGATCTTGTGGTTTATTAAACTTAATAAAATGATCTAGAAAGGTTTCTTTTAACTTTGCTTCTTCGCCGGTATCAACACGTGACCCTACATAGCAAAGTAATTCACCTTGAACTTCAATAGACTCTACTTCTAATTCCCATTCTTCAACGCTTTTGATCACATCGCCAGGATTAAATGCCACACGGGTAACAGGTGCTTCTGCTGTAGAATAAACACGGTTTTCACCACTGGCAGGAAATAAAATGCTGACCTGACGGCCCTCAATGGCAACTACGGTGCCTAATCCTAAATCTGACTCTGTATCACTGATCCAACGCTGACCTAAGGAAAAATTCATGTATGTCTCGTCTATGAAGAAAAAGGCGGCTATGTTACCTGTTACATAACACCACTGCAAGGCGCTATTTGGCTCACTTTTAATTAATTTTGTAAGTGTTAATTATTACTATTAAAACCGCTCGCTTATGGCTCTTTTTTGGGTAAATAAAAACTATATCATGCTTGTAATAAAACAGACTTTTATGACAAATAGACTAAACTTACATTATGCCTTAGCAATTAAGTATTGTAGGTTTGAACTTAGGCCCGTTTTACTTAGTTATTTTGGTATAGCATAAAAATCATAAAACGTAAGGAAAGTGCTATGGAAAAAGCTTCGAACCTTGAAAGTAAAATGTATGTGCTAGATACCAACGTACTACTCCACGAACCCCTCGCTTATTTGTCATTTCAAGAGCATAACGTTGTAATCCCCATGACGGTACTTGAAGAACTCGACCACATTAAAGACAGAAAACACGACGTAAGCCGCGATGCACGTGTGGCTATTCGTGGCTTGGATGAGGTATTAAAGGACGCAACCCCAGAGCAAATGCTGCAAGGTGTGGCGCTGCCTAGCAATAAAAAGGCAAATGCCGATTCAACTGGCACGCTTATTATTGTAAATGATCACCTTTTTGCAGACTCCATTTCTGGTTTACCGGGGGATGAAAATGACCATCGCATTATTAATTGCGCTGTGTACTTACAAAAACAGCACAGCGATTCAAAAATTGTATTGGTAACAAAAGATATAAACATGCGCCTTAAAGCTAAAGGGGCTGGTCTAAAATATGTTGAGGATTACCGCACTGACCAACTGATTGACGATATTGCATTACTAACCAGTGGCTATAAAAAAATTGAAGGAGATTTTTGGCAGCATGTAGGTGAGTGTAATACCGAGCAACTCGGGCGGGATACGTTTCATCATGTGCCTAAAAATTTAATACCGGATGTGTTTTGTAATGAATATTTACTTGATGGTGAGGATCAGTTTGCGGCGCGTGTTAAATCGTACGATGACGAGCACATAACGTTAAAAGATATTGGCGTTGAGCGTCTAATGCACCAACAAGCATGGGGCGTTAAGCCTAAAAATATTTACCAAGGTATGGCACTTGATGCGTTATTAGATTCAAGTATTGAGCTTGTTATTTTAACCGGACCCGCAGGGTGTGGCAAAACGTTGCTAGCGCTTGCAAGTGCACTTGAAATGGTCATCGAAAAAGGTATTTACGATAAGGTTATTGTGACGCGTAACACGCCAGAAATTGCAGAATCTATTGGCTTTTTACCTGGCACTGAAGAGGAGAAAATGGCGCCATGGTTAGCGGCTATCACCGATACGCTTGAGGTATTACATAAAGGCGATGAAAACCCGATTTCTAGCCGTAACTACATTATGGAAAAAGCCAATGTACAATTTAAGTCGGTAAACTTTATGCGCGGGCGCAGCATCCAAAATGCGGTGGTAATTTTAGATGAAAGCCAAAATTTAACCGCTTCTCAGCTTAAAACGATTATTACGCGCTGCGGAGAAGGTACAAAGCTGATTTGTAGTGGTAACTTAGCGCAGATAGACAGTAATTATTTAACCCCCGTAACATCTGGTCTGACGTATATCGTTGAGCGTTTTAAAGATTTTGAAGGCAGTGCAACGATTAATTTAAATGGCGTAGTACGAAGC
The DNA here is from genome assembly GCF_018100985.1 of Pseudoalteromonas sp. MMG007. GTDB lineage: Bacteria > Pseudomonadota > Gammaproteobacteria > Enterobacterales > Alteromonadaceae > Pseudoalteromonas. The sequence goes on from NZ_JAGJEI010000001.1 coordinate 185,074, forward strand.
CGTTTGGCCTCTTTTGCGGAAGAGAATTTATAGCTTGCGCTTAGCAAATTGGCTCGATAGTCTAACTATTGATTTTCGAGCCATATAACAGGCAATACGTTGAAGTTTTTACCACTGAAATATTATTATCGTTCTTTATTTATTGCGCTGTTAGTACCGTTAATTGTCGCTTTTCTATTATGCCTGCATTTATACAACATAAAGCTTGAACGGGCGGTCGAAAAACGTGAAGCTGACTTTGCTAATGTATCTGCTCAAGTTGACCATGGCATGAACTCGGTAAATGATTTGCTCAACTCTATGTTTAGCTTATATCAGCGGCCTACATCTACTGAAATAAATCAAACGTTGCTAGAGAATATTAATCAGTTCAGTGGTTATTATTATCGCCATTTTAAGGAGCAAGGCACTGAAATTATTGGTAATGGGGAATTTTCGCTATCTACCAAAGCTCTTTTAAAGTGGCGTCAGGTATTTTCACTTGGACCATCTTTTAATACAACGCTTGCCCTTATGCCGTCGTTATCGGCCGTAGCGTATGTAGATGAAAATGGTTTTGCTTATGTGAGTAGGCGTAATAAAAGCCAAAGCTTAATGCTTAGTGAAATATTAAATGGTAAATTTAAACCTCTGTTTTCTCGCAATAAACTCACTTCAGGCCCACTAGTTAAAATTAAAGATAAATCCTATTTTGCAGTTGGCCGTCAACGAGATATAGGTTCCAGTGATTATATTATTTTGATTTACGACGTTCAGGCTATCTCCGGTTGGTTAAGTAAAGTTTCACCGAGTAAAGGTGAATATGTATTTATGAATCAGTCGCATCAAATTATTGCTAGTTCAAAAAATCTAATTGAGAAAGCGGTGCAGCCTAAGTCTTATTGGCCTAACTTGGCAGAGCACTCACAAGCAACAACAGTATTGAGCAGCGACAGTAACTTTTTCATGCAACCTATGGGCGACTTGCCCATTCATGCTGCATATTACGAAGGAAAACCGCAATTTGTAAGCTCAATTAAATACGAAATATTGCTAGAATTTGTATTTTTAACGTTGTTTTTAAGCATGATGTTTGCTGTGTTTTTTTGGTTGAGCCAACGAATTTTTGTAAAACCCATGACGCATTTAATGCATTTTTTGGAAAGTAATAATACGCAGCACAACAAACTAAATTATAAAGTGCCATTAAGCTGGCAACCTTGGTTTTCTAAAGTAAAAAGTGTGTTGAGTAAAAATGAGCAATTAGTCGACTCGCTTCAAAACGCTAACAAAGCCCTTGATGAGCAAGTACAGCGTCAATCAGAAAAGCTTAACCGTAGTTACGAGGCAAAAGAGCGCCATTTAGCTCTATTAAATACTATGTTAAATAGCGTGCCTGATCTTATTTACTTTAAAAATATTGATGGCACATTTTTAGGTTGTAACAGGGCATTTGAAGCTTATATAGGCAAAGACCAAACTTCACTCGTTGGAATGCATGTAGATAATTTTGGTGAAAACGCTCAACAAATAAATACGCTAGAAAAACAAGTACTACAAAATAGAAATACGTTAGAGCAGCGAATAGACACGGATACAAAATCATACCAGTTAACAATTGCGCCTTTTTACAATGAGCATCAGCACTTATTAGGCACAATGGGAATTGGACGAGATATCACTGAGCAACAGCAAACGTTGCATGCACTAAAAGCCTCAGAATCTAAATTCAGAAGTGCTATTGAATTTGCCGCTAACTGCGTAGTGCTACTTTCGCTAGAGCATACGATAGTGCAAGTAAATAGAGCCACTAGAAAGCAATTTTCTGTTCAGCACACCTTAGTGGGTGAGCCATTAAAAACATTGTTTGATGAATCACAATGGCTGCAAATTAAAGAGGCTTTAGCGCAACTGCTTGATGATAAAAAAAAGGTGCATCACTTAACTCTTTCTCAAGGAAAATTAACTAGCTGGCTGCAACTGAGTATGTCGCTTGTTTGGGATGAAAACCGAGACCCTGCTTATTACGTTATTCACATTCAGGATGTGAGCGCTTTAACTAAGGCAAAGCACGATGCAGAGCGTGCAACATTAGCTAAAAGCCGTTTTATTGCTAATTTAAGTCACGAAATTCGTACTCCCCTAAATGCAGTATTAGGCCTGCTCGATATGCTTATTGAACAAGGTTTAACACAAAAGCAATTACAACATACAGACCAAGCTAAAAATGCAGCGCAAAGTTTATTATTAATGCTAAACAGAATGCTTGATTTTGCACGTATAGAAAGCGCTCAAACAGATTTGAAATTATCGCCTTTTAGTGTAATTGAGCTTGTTGATATCTGTGAAAGCCTGACAGCACCACTCTGTGAAGGTAAAGGCATAGAGTTTATTATTGATATTGATCCGCTAATAGCGCCCGATTTAATTTGCGACAGTATTCGTCTGCAGCAAATATTAGGTAATTTACTTACAAATGCTGTTAAGTTCACTGAAACAGGCTCTATTACACTAAAAATGGAGCTTGTTGAAGGCGATAGCTCAGAGCAGCAACATATTTGTTTTAAAGTCATTGATACAGGTATGGGAATAGATGAGGCCGATCAGAGGCGCTTATTTGATGCGTTTACGCAAGGCGATGAGTCATCTACACGGATACACCAAGGTGTGGGTCTTGGTTTAGCGATTGTTAAACATGCAGTGTCGTTAATGGGTGGTGAGGTAGCGCTTAAAAGCAAAAAAGGTTATGGCTGTGAATTTTATTTCAGCATTAGCTTATTGGTTGATACGAGTCAAAATAAAATGCTACCAAGTAATGCGCTCGCTATTTTATCAGAGCAAAGTAAGGAGCTTGAGTACGTTGCTAACGCGTATAGTGAATTGGCTAATATTAGTTTAGATGAGGTATTAAAATACCCAATTAAGCTATCTAACACTAAACAAATAATAGTGGATGCAAATGATTTACCGGCGTTATTAAAAGTTGAAGTGATTAATAACGCACTATCAGCGAAAGAAGTATCAGTGATCATAGTGAATCATCAACACACGCTTAATCTTCCCAACAGTGAGTATTTAGCTGCTAAGCATGTAAAAGCCTCTGCACTTGGGCAAAGGTTATTTAGCTTAAGCTCCTTAGTTGAGCCTAAAGCAGATTTAAATACTGTTTTACACAATGTTCCAGAATTAAAAGCCGATATATCAGGTCTACTTGTATTAGCAATTGATGATAACCAATTAAATTTAGAGGTTATTAGTTGTGTACTTCGCCAAGCAAATATAAACGTAGTCACCGCTTTGAGCGCATCAATTGGCATGGAGTTATTACAAGTATTAAAACCGGATCTCATATTAATGGATGTGCAGATGCCACACATAGATGGCTGCCAAGCAACGACGTTGATTCGCCAACAGTTTGACGTAAAGCAGTTACCTATTTTTGCGTTAACCGCGCATTGTGAGCCCGCTGATATTGAGCGTTCTTTGCAATGCGGCATGAATAAACATTTAACTAAGCCTGTAGTTGCTAAAGTGCTTATTGATGCAATAGCTGATTTAAACTTAGCAAAACCGAGCTTTTTTGAACGTTCTTTTGCACTTGCTCAATTCAGTTCTGATGAAACATTACTTAATACTATGATCGGTAAGTTTGCTACCTTGTGCGAAGCTCAATTAGCGCAAATAGCAGAAACCACCAGTAAAGATGATTTGGTACGCTTAGTGCATAGCATTAAAGGTGTAGCTGGTAATTTAGGTTTTAGGCGATTATCGCATTGTGCGTTAGTATGCGAGCGAAACCTTAAAACAACTAACAAGCCAGTTGAAGCAACACTTAAAGAGCTTATTATGCAATTAGAGCAAGTAATTGTTTTTATAAATGGTTTAGGGGAGACGGATGTCGAAAAGAGCTAAAGTGTTGATAGTGGATGATGATCCGCTAAACAGATTGGTACTTGAAAAAACACTTAACGACGAGCACGACGTATTCTTAGTTGATAGTGGTGAAAAAGCGCTGACATTTATAAAAACCACACAAGTTGATTTAATTATCCTAGATATAATTATGCCTGGTATTGATGGCTATGAAGTTTTAGTGCAGCTTAAAGAAAACCCTATAACTCAATCTGTGCCTATTATATTTATATCAGCAAACCGTAGCCATGACGATGAGGCTAAAGGCCTTGAGCTAGGTGCAATGGATTATATAACTAAGCCATTTAGTCCATCCATTGTAAGAGTTAGGGTTCGCAACCAGCTACTTATCAAGCAAAAGAATGACTTGCTTGAAATGTTGGCCTCTATTGATGGGTTAACTGAAATTCCTAACAGACGTTATCTAGATGAAAATTTATCTCGTGAGTGGCGCAGAAGCAAACGCAGTGGAACGCCATTGTCGGTATTACTTATGGATATTGACCACTTTAAACGTTACAACGACTGCTATGGGCACCGTGCTGGCGATGAGTGTTTGAAAAAAATTGCGCAAGTTCTTGCAGCTCAATGCGAGCGAGGAAGTGATTTTATAGCGCGTTATGGTGGTGAAGAATTTGCTGCAGTGCTACCAGGAATTGGTAAAGCTGAAGCAATTGAATTTGCTAATAAATTGCGCAACGCAGTAAATAGTTTAGATATAGAGCATAAAGCTTCATTAAACGCAGATCACATAACAATTAGTATTGGTATAGCAACAACCGAAAGCGGAAAAGTATATGCCGAACAGACACTACTCGAAGAGGCTGATTTAGGCTTGTATGCGGCCAAAGATGAAGGTAGAGATAGAATAATAGCGCGTTAAAAATAATATTTTTAAATGCAAAACGCCAATATTTATATTGGCGTTTTTAGTATCTAATTACTTTTGAGGTTAGACTTTTTGCTGTTTAGTGCGCAATCATACCTAAAGCTGTGTCACCAATACCTACCAACTTATCGTTTTTAAATACAAGTGGCGTACATTCATCTTTCGTTGTTTTAGAGTCTGAATGTTTACTATGAGTCGCATAAAAAAGCACTTGGTATACATCGCCATCTTTTTTTAATAGTTCTGTGAAATTAGGCGTTTTTAATTGCGTTAAAACGGATTGATAGCTGCTATCCATTTTTAGATCCGATATAGCTTCACGATTATTTTTATGTTGTGCTTGCCAGCTTGAAGCGTTTTTCCCTGACCAATGAGTCTCTGCTTCACCATCAGATACGGCAATAACACAGCCTGTTAAAAATGGTGCAATAAGGGCTGCTGCTAATAGAGATTTATTCATTGTTGTATTCCTTAAATGAGTTTTTGGTATTTTTATTATATAAGGCAAGTAGTAGACCAAATTTAAAAGTTATTTAAATTCAGTTACTTAGGTTTTTGTGGCTGTGTTTCACTAATCATTTTCAAACATAATTAGTAAAAACAGCCATATTTTAGCTTTTTTAACTATTTTTTGTATTGTGTTTATACTAAGCGATTACGCGATTCGCCGTTATTGAACGCAGTAATATTTAGGCTGACCTCATTGATTAGTCGTACTATTGATTCAGTACTTGCCCAGGCAATGTGTGGTGTAAGTAACAAGTTATTGCCAGTGTAATTAGCAAGCGGATTAGTTAGCTCCGCAGGCTCTTTTGTTAGAACATCTACACCCGCGCCAGCGATTAAGTTTTGCTCAAGTGCTGTTGTTAAATCTGCTTCGTTAATAATTCCACCGCGCGCGGTGTTAATAATAATTGCGCTTGGCTTCATTAGTTTTAGCTCATCAAGTGCTATTAAATCGCGTGTTTCGTCAGTAAGCGGGCAATGAACACTAATTATATCTGCTGTTTTTAGTACTTCTTCAAATGGGGTACGGCCATCTCTACATTTTACGCCTTTGCGCTCAGCAATAATTACTTTTGCTCCAAAAGCTTCTGCCACTTTTGCTACGCCTTTACCCAGTGTTCCACCACCTATAATGGCAAACGTTTTATCTTGAAGGTCATTAAAACCGTAATCAAGGCGACAAAACATTTCACTTTTTTGCCAAGCGCCTTGTTGGCAATCGGCTTGATAGCGGTGTGTATTTCCTAGTAAGTTAGTCACTAACGAAAATGTATGTTGAACAACAGAAGGTGTAGAGTAACCAGCGACATTAGTCACTGCAATACCAAACTCTTTTGCCGCGTTTAAATCAACATTATTTGTGCCTGTTGCACTTACGCATATAAGCTTAAGTTGTTTTAGCTGGCTGATTGTTTCGCGATTTAGTACGGCTTTATTGGTAATAAGTACATCTGCACCTTGGCAATGCTCAATAACTTGCCCTGGACTGGTCAGTTCATATGTTTTTAAATTGCCGAGTGCTTCAATACAGGCTAAAGACGTTTTAGCTAATGTGGCGTTATCTAAAATAGTAATGTTCATTATGAGCCTTTAATTAGTGGATCTTAAATAGTTTCAATCGTGACAGTGTAAACGATTTATAGAAACTTAAAATGTGAAGTTAAGGTACTACGAAAGGAAGCCTTTGAAAATGGCATTACTACCAAATAACTAGAGGCAGTTTAGATTTTTTGATTAAAAATGACGGTATTTTGGGCTTACATTAGGACAAAAAATACTTATATTGCCAATATGAGTGAATTGTTGAGTGTGAGCCGTTTGCACAAGTTTTGTTTAGTGTATATTTATTACTGCGCTGTAATTAGCGCGTTATTAGTTTAGGCGCATTTTATTATTAAAAAGTCAAAAAAGGTTATATGTTGAGTATAGTGGTCTGCCCACTAGCGCATTGATAACATGGTATTTTGGCCAACTAAACAGAAATTTTGCACTTATGCGTCAGCGCAGGGTCATAAGAGACGCTACTTAGCTAAATTAGGTTAAGAGATTTATTATTTAAACTCAGAATGGATAAGATCATAATCGCTTTTTGGTTATTTCGTATTTTAGATCGCCTGAGTTATAATCGAACTTAGACATAAACGGTGCGCCTTGGCGTGCCGTTTTTTAACATTATAGATGTAGTAATGAGTGAATTAGAAGATAAATACGCAGATATACGCCCATACAATGACAGCGAAGTTGCGGCTTCGCTAACACGTTTAATTAACGATAATGCGTTTATTGATGTAATAGCAAAATATAATTTACCGGGTTTTTTATCGGCAATGCCTTTTATTGCGCGCCCACTGGTAAAAAGCCAGCTACGTAAAAAATGGGGCAAAGTTAGCACCATTGAAGACGTACAAAATGAAGTGGCGCAATATTTAGATAAACTAGTAAAGCGTACGACTTCAAAGGTCACTTTTTCCGGATTAGATCAATTAGATCCAAACCAAGCTTATTTATTTATTTCAAATCACCGCGACATTGTACTCGACCCTGCGTTAGTTAATTGGGGTTTATACCAGCATAAAATGAAAACAGTACGCATTGCTATTGGTGATAATTTATTGCAAATACCTTACATCACTGAACTAATGCGCTTAAACAAAAGCTTTATAGTAAAACGCTCAGCAAAAGCGCCAAAAGAAATGCTTAAAGCACTAACGCAGCTTTCATCTTATATTTACGACTCTTTATCTGGCGGTAATTCTATTTGGATTGCGCAAAAAGAAGGGCGTGCAAAAGATGGCTTTGATCAGACAGATCCGGCACTTTTAAAAATGCTGCAGTTAAATGGCCGTAAGCAAAAGAAAGAGTTTGGCGAGTACATTAAAGAACTTAAAATTGTTCCAGTGTCTATTTCGTATCAGTATGAGCCGTGTGCTATTGCCAAAGCCAAAGAGCTTTATCATAAGCAACAGCATGGCGAATACGTAAAATCAGCGGGAGAAGACATAGCAAGTATTGTTGAAGGCTTTAGCGCAGCTAAAGGGCATGTGCATTTAGCATTTGGTCAGCCAATAGAAGAGCAGTGCGATAGTGCAGAGGAGCTTGCTAAAACAATTGATAAGCAAATAGTTGATTCATTTTACCTGCATCCGGGAAATTATATTGCTGGTGGCTGCAAAAAAGCGGTTATTGACTCGCCAGATACCGCTAAATTTGAGGAGCGCTTGGCATTGGTTCCACAAGAGCTGAAACCGTTAGTACTAGCTATGTATGCTAAGCCGTTTCATCGTAAGGCAGAAATAAATACTAATAGCTGCGAGCATTAAGGGTCGTTATTTTGGTAATGTTTTAAGCTAACGTCAGATCAAATAGATAAAAGCAGCAACGATAAGGCTGCTTTTTTTTTGTGCAAAAATAACGCTATACTGATACGGTTAATCATATTACGAGGGGAGAGCAATGCAACAAATTGAAATATTTGATATTCCAAGCCCTTGCAAAAGCATTTGCCTAGTAAATAACAGAGGATATTGTAAGGGGTGTTATCGTAGTCGTGACGAGCGCTTTACGTGGAACTCACTCACTAATGCACAAAAAAAGAAGGTGCTTAGTTTATGCCAGCAGCGCTATAAACGATATTTACAGAAACAGCAGCAAGCGGCAGCTCAAAGCACGGGAGTAGAACAAAGAGGGTTCGACTTTTAAAAGTGCAAACCGTATTTGGCTTTTAGTGCGTATACGGTGCCATTATTAGTTAAATTGGTTAACGATTTCTCGAGTTTACCTATCAGGTTTTTGTTATTTTTATTTAAGTAATGGTAAAGCGGATAAGAGGCTAATACTTCTTTTTGAAAGCAGCTTTTTGACTCAAACGCGTCGCTATTAGTCGCTGCAAAGTCGACCATTAAAGCACCTTGAACTTTTTGTTGAGCGAGTAAATTTAATTGAGTACTTATACTTTTAACTTTAATAACAGAGCCGGAGAATTTAGTGTTTGTTAAATAACGTTCTTGTACTGGGTAAGCGTCAACAATAGCAATGCTATTGAGTTGTTCTAACTTATTGGGCAAGCATGTTTTATAAAGTATTAAGTCGAATTTAAATAGCTCGTAATTAACTCTAACTAAATTTTTATAGTTTTGTTCAACGCTTATATCCCTTCCTAATTGGCCATCTAATACGCCATTATTTGCAGCTAGTAATGCATTTTTTCGGCTAAAATCGACAATATGAATTTTAAAGCCAATATCGGCGTACGCTAATTTTAATAGCGCTAATGCATAATCAGCTTGTGGAGAGCTTTGTGGGCGATTAAAGGTCAGGCTATACTGGTGGCTAAAACAAGATGCACTGAAAAATAAATTTACTAATAATAACAAGACACTAAAACGACTGTTCATTACCAGTTCCAATAACTACAGAGATAAATAAAATAAGACGCGTATAATAGCAAGTCGACTACCGCTTGCCCAGTTTAGTGGGCGGGTTTATCAATTTCATATGTGAATAAGGAAGTATTGTGAGTTTTAATTTATGCCTATTACCACGGGAAGAGAAATACCAAATTCAGCTCGATTACGAAGCGTCTTTTTGGGCGTATCAAATTAAGCGAAATAAAAAAACACGTGAGCAAGTATACAATACTATTCATAGCCGTCCGATGGCTGAGCAAATGGTGCTAAAGCAAAAGTTTGAGCAATATTTAGCATTAATGCTTAGTTAGCGCTTAGGTTAAGTGATGTATAGCGTTGGTGTGCTCGATGAGCTAAAAACCCCACTCGTTAATAAGTTTTACAAACAATACAATGTAAGAGGGCGCGCAAACAAACAAGATAAGCTCTGGGTTACTTACTATAATAATGAAATAGTCGCAGCATGTAGGCTACAAAATAAAGTAGATTTTTTGTTTTTATCTACTGTTTTTGTCGCTCCAAAGCATCGTGGTAGAGGCGTGGCTAAGCAGTTAATATCTGCTCTTATAAAACAGCAAAATAAAGTAATTTACACCTTTGCTTATAAAAACCTTACCGATTTATATTGTGCTATTGGATTTAACCAAGTGTTAACATATACTCTTGCTTTACAAGTACTTTTTGATACTTACAAACATCGAAATATTATCGCGCTAGAGTACCTATAGCAATAAAATAACAATATGGAATAAGCATGAGCAAATGCGTTAATGGAATAATTAGTTGCTTTATAGTTTTTATGACTATTTTGAGTTGCCAAGTTGGCGCACAAGTAAAACGCTTATCTCCTAGCGAAGGTTTGTCACAAAGCTACGTCAATACAATGCTAATTGATAATAACGGCTATCTTTGGCTTTCTACTGAGGCAGGGCTTAACCGTTACGATGGCTATCAAGTTATTCCAATTAATGGGCCTAATGGCGAGTTAGAAGAAGCCATAATTGACCGCATTTACCAAGATCCCGCAGATCATATTTGGATCGCCTCATTATTAGCAGGATTATTTCGATATGATCCCGTTACTGATTCTTACCAGCAGTTTTTAGAAAAACCAACCAGTGAAGAAGAGATAATTAATCAGTCTGTTTTTAGCATGATTGCAGTTGATAAAAAAACGCTTTGGATTGGACGAGGACGAGACTTTGCAAAGCTTGATATAGCTACAGGTAAAATTACCACAATTTTTGAGCTTCCTGAAAAATTTAAAAATACCTTAGTCAGAAAGCTATTTGCTTACAATGGCTACATATTTATAGGCACAAGCCACGGAGCTTATGTTTTTGATATTGCTACAGAGCAAGTAAGGCCCTTACAGCACTTAAAAGGTGAGGCTGATCACATATATCAAAACAATGTAAAGTCGTTTGCTCTAGGTGAAAACAATCAGCTATTAGTAGGTGCGGTACAAGGTTTATATGAAGTTGATATTAGTAACTTATCAAAAATGTTTGAACGCCCTGACATACCGTTTAAAAATAAAGTACTACTTACCGATTTAAATGTGTGGGCTATTACCAATACCCACGGAAAATTAGATCTAGCGACCGATAAAGGCCTGTTTAAGTTTGATTTAAATAGCGGCGAAATGGTAAAAAATACACGTATCACGCAAAGCAAGTATACCCTTGCTGACACCAGTATTATTGATATGGCCAAGGATAAGTCGGGTGGAACATGGGTTGCCACTAAAACAGATGGCGCCTTTTATTTATCTCACGATAGTTATTATTTTAATAATGTCGATGGCAGTTTACTGGGCGGTGATGGATTATCGCACCACTCTATTTGGGGTATTACGCAATACAAAGACAAGCTTTGGCTTGCTACTCATAACGGCATAACCGAGGTTGACTTAAAAACCAATATTGGCAAAGCCTATTTAAAAGATTACAAAGTAGACTTACTCACTACCGAATTTACCGTATATGAAATAACACCGTATAAAGATAATTTATGGCTTTACACAAACCGTGGATTATTCATTTTTGATCCGGTAACGCACCAAATTACTGAGCCTAAAACACACAACTCTGCTAACCAAGCACTTATTACTGGCCGGGTACATGGTGTTACTTTAATGCCAAATGGCGATTTATATTTTGTACACTCTGATCATGGGGTATTTATATACAATATAGATACGCAAATTATTACTCGTTTAGGGGGGCAACTTGCGCAGTTTGAACCTTTTTTAGCGCATGGCTTTTTACCTGCTTTAAGCAATAAACCTGACTCGCCGTTGTTTTTCAATGCCGGTATTCTATACCAAGTAAACCCTAACGATTTAACTCTTAAAATGATTTATAAAGTACCAAAACAGCATGAAAATGTTGCTATTAGCGTACTGTCTTACTTAATCGATAATAACAATATTTTATGGATATCACTGTCTAATTTTGGCTTGATTGGGCTTGATGCATCGACTTATCAGTTAGTACATACTATTGATTTAGAAAAAAATAAATTGGGCACATTGCTTTACGATATGGTGCTTGATGACGATGGCATGATTTGGATGAGCAGTCATAAAGGTATTTGGCGACTAAATCCTGAAACACTTCATTTTCAACAGTTTAGTACTTCAGAAGGGCTGCTCTCAGCTGAATTTAACAGTAATGCTATGGCTGAGCTCAAAGATGGCCGTATTGCGTATGGCAGCTTAAAAGGGTTTACCTACTTTCACCCCATGGAAAACCAAAGTTATCAATCGCTTATTAATCATGTAAACATCACGCGAGTTGATTTAATGTCGCGAGACTTATCGCTTGATTTAAAACAGCCTCTTAATGAAATTGTACTTAATCATGATGACATTGGGCTAGAAGTTGCGTTCTCGGCAATGGCTTTTAGTAACCAAGAGCGAATTATTTATGAATACCAACTCGATAACGGCCAAAAAACATATACGCGTAATAATAATCAAGTGTTGTTTCCAAAATTAAATCCAGGCAATTATCAATTAAAAGTATGGGCAAAAGATCCGTTTACCGGCGAGTATACCTCTCCCGCTGTTTTAAAAATAAAAGTGAAGTATCCACTTTGGCGAGCACCCTATTTTATGGTGCTTTATGCCATGTTGTTTATTGGCATCGTTGCCATATGGGTTATGCGTCGTAACAAAGTGCAGCGAATTTTATTAGCTGCAAACAAAGAAAGTAAAGAAAGCGAAGCGCGGTTAAAGCTTGCGCTTGAAGGCAGTGAATCTGGGGTTTGGGATTGGAAATCAAGTAGCCCAAGTATTTATCAGCCACGCTTAGTAAGCGAGCTGGGCTACGAAAACGAAACCGTGAGCCTAGATGAGTATTTATCTAAAATACACCCGCAAGATAAGCAACTATTTCGCTTAGAGTGGCTAGAATTCTTATCAACTGAGAAAGGCTATTTTAACTGCACTTACCGTTTACGCCATGCCAAAGGCTATTGGCGCTGGTACAAAGACTTCGGCAAAGTAGTTGAGTGGGATGATAGAACGCCGCTAAAAGTAGCGGGCACTTATACCAACATGACCCGAGAAATGGTGTTTGAAGAGCATGCTTTATTGTTTACAGCTGCGTTTGAGCAAACACGCGATTGGGTATTTATTTTGGATAAAAATTTCAATATTCGTGCTTCCAATAAGTCACTGCAAACAGCGTTTAATTTTTCTGCTGAGTCTTTATCGAGCCGTGCGCTCGATTTAGGTATATCGCGTAGTAACCGTTTTGATTATTTACGCATAATGCAAAAGCTATCGGTAGGGGAGCACTTTACGTGTGAAGACCGTGTAGTGTTAGCCAATGGCGAATCGCATCATGTGCTGGTAAAAATAAGTGCAGTGGCCGATAGCGAACAACGACTCAATAGCTATGTAATTATTTTAACTGATATTAATGCACAAAAATCGGCCGAAAGTGAGCTGCATTTACTAGCCAATTACGACAGGCTTACGGGGTTACCTAATCGAGCATTATTTAACGACCGAGTAGAGCATGCGCTAGAGCAAGCTGAGCTACACAAGTGTAAAGTGGCTTTATTACATATTAACATTAAGCGTTTTAAATATTTTAATGACTCATTAGGGCATGAAGCGGCCGATGGGCTTATTAAAGAAGTTGCAGAGCGTTTAAAGAGCGCTTTACGCCCATCAGACAGTGTTGCTCGCTTTGGAGGCGACGAATTTGTTGTGCTAGTTGAGGATATTTATCAAATCGAAGAAGTACTCATAATGTGTACTAGATTGATGGATTGTGTAAAACAAAATATTTCAATTAATGGCCAAGTGGTTAATGTTAATTTGAGTATTGGGGTCGCTATATCGCCCGATGACGCACAGGCAGGGCCGGCACTTTTAAAAGCGGCAAGCATAGCGCTTTACCATGCAAAAGACGCTTTAGGAGGGCGCTATCAGTTTTATAAACAAGAGATGAATCAACATGTTCAAAAAGCGCTTCATCTTGAGTCGCAGTTAACTAAAGCATATCAAGAAGAGGAATTTTGTAACTATTACCAACCTATTATTAATGCTGAAAGCCAAAAAACAGAAGGCTTTGAAGTACTGTTGCGTTGGCCAGAAAACAAACTAGTACAAACTCAAGAGTTTTCGGTTGCGGCAGAAGGAATAGGGCTAATTACAAAAATAATGCTGCAGACCTTTGCTCGTGCATTGCAAGAGTTGAAAGAATGGCGAAAAGCCTCACCTCATTTATACCTTTCTATTAATTTATCGGCGCTTGATTTTGAATTTGAAGATTTAGTGCCAGAGATCAGAAATGCCCTAAACCGCGCTCAAGTATCATCAGAAGCGATTGTTTTTGAAATAACAGAGTCTGTACTTATGCGCGACTCCCATCAAGCATTGAAGAGTATGGAGCAGCTAAAAAAATTAGGATGCAGACTTTATATGGATGACTTTGGGACTGGATATGCGTCACTGACCTATTTAAAACGCTTCCCTATCGATGTATTAAAAATTGATAGAAGCTTTGTTGAAGATATTGGAGTTGATTCTGACGATGAAGCAATTATTCAGTCAACGCTTGCGCTGGCGCACAGCCTAGGAAAAGAGTGTGTTGCAGAGGGAGTAGAAAGCTTACATCAACTTAGCTTTTTAAAAGCTCGAGGATGCAAGCATTTTCAAGGTTACTTATTTTCTAAGCCAGTGCCTAACAAAGAAGTGTTGGGGCTTATTAATCGCGACTGGAGCGATATATTTAATCAACAATAGTACCTTAAAACAAAGCGCCTTTATTTATGGGCGCTTACCGCAGTGGCGACAATAAATATGGCTGTTGCGCTCACTTAGCTGCGTTTTTATGGCTTTATTCGCCTCAAGTTTACTGAGACCTAGCTTATAGCGTAATTCTTCTAAATGGGCCAATTGCTCTTTGTTAAGCGTGCCATCATGTATTTGTTCGTGAACGGCGTCTTCAAAAAACTGGCGACGTTTACGTATTTGCTCTGAAAAACTAGACGCGAGTAAACCGGTAGGTATCGCTACCATCCCCATGCTGAGTAGTGTGATTACCCCACCAAAAAATTTACCCAATGAGGTTATAGGTACTACATCGCCATAGCCAACGGTGGTAAGTGTGGCCATTGCCCACCACATAGCTGCTGGAATAGAGCCAAATTTGTCAGGTTGTATATCGTGCTCAATTAAATATATACCGCAAGAGGCTAAAATAAGTACCACAGCCATAATAAAAAAAGCGGCAAGCATTGAGCTGCCTTCATCTAAAAATGCTTGTAAAAGTAGCTGCATAGCACGAGAGTAACGAGTAAGCTTAAATACTCTTAATAGCCTGAGTACGCGTAAAAAGCGTAAATCGAGCGGAAATAAAAACATTAGCAAACTTGGCAAAATAGCAATTAAATCAATTAACGCCAGTGGCGATAAAAAATAATGTAACCTGCGCTTTGAATTACTGCCGTTAATGGCAGCGTACTTTGTTTTATCAACACAGGCCCAAAGCCTTGCTAGATATTCAATAGCAAAAATACTAACAGAGACAATTTCTAGAATTAAAAATTCATCATAATATTTCAGTGCCACGCTCGCAATTGATTCAAAAACGATGGCTATCACGTTAATCATTATTAAGCTAATAAGAGCTATGTCTAAAAGGTGGCCAGCGCGATGGTATTGCCCAGTGCCTTCAAACAAACAGGCTAGTTTTTGTCTAAAAGTTTGCGGTTTATTCATTCGTTAAGTTTTAGCACCATGTTAATACTGCCCTCTTCAAAATCGCGGCTTATTTTAAAGCCAAGTTTGCGAGCAAGTTCAATCATCCCGGTGTTCTCGGGAAGTGTGATCCCTTCGACAGTTTTTACGCCTTGTCGCTTGCAATGATCAATCGCTGCTGTCATGAGTATTGTGCCAAGGCCTAGCCCTTGATAATCAGAGCGCACTACAGTTGCAAATTCGGCATGTAAATTATCAGGGTCCATAATAACTCGTGCCACACCAAGCGTGCGGGTTTTGCCTTCAAAGCGTTGGCAAACAATAAACGCCATTTCACGGTCGTAATCAATTTGGGTCATTTTAGCGAGCTGATCGTGGTTAAACTGAGGGAGCTCCCCAAAAAAACGTTTGTAACGATCTTCTTTATTTAAAGATTGATCAAACTCTTGGTGGGCCTTTTCATCCTCTGGTTTTATCGGTCTAAGGGTGGCTTGGGTGTTATTTTTAAGTGTCACCACTTCGACAAGTTCAATAGGGTAAGGACGAATAGATAAACGTTTGCGATTACTTTGCGTTTGATATTTATTAAGCGTCATAGTG
This sequence comes from Pseudoalteromonas sp. MMG007, assembly GCF_018100985.1. GTDB lineage: Bacteria > Pseudomonadota > Gammaproteobacteria > Enterobacterales > Alteromonadaceae > Pseudoalteromonas. The sequence continues at coordinate 201,086 of NZ_JAGJEI010000001.1, forward strand.
GCATCGAGCACTAAAAATTGTCCGTTACTGGCAAGTATAGGGTTTAGCTCCATAGAGCTAATATCTGGCTGATCTATCACTAATTGCGAAATACGTGTGAGTAGGGCGCAAAGTCGATATTTATCAACTTTTTCGGGCAATATACGCTCTTTTAATACGCCTTTGTCGTGGGCCGCCGCAATTAAGTATTTAGCTAGGTTCATGTTAAGGGGTGGAAGTGCAACAGCAGCTTGTGCGTATTCAAGGCCATTACCGGCTTCACCAAGTAAAATAACGGGCCCAAAATTGGGCTCTGTTTTAATGGCTATTCTAAGCTCATTTGCACCAGCTCTTGGTGCCATTTTTTGTAGTGAAAACCCTTCAATTACTGCATCTGGGTAAGTATTTTTAATCCGTATTAACATTGCAAAAGCAGTTTGTTCTACTTCATTTGCATCGTTAAGGTTTAGCACCACGCCGCCTACTTCCGATTTTGAAGCAATACTTGGGCTTATTAGTTTTAATGCGACAGGAAACCCTAGTTCTATTGCTTGTTCACGCGCTTCGGTGGGGGTGTAAGCAACCTCTGTTTGAATACACTCAACGCCATAATGGCTCAATACTTGGCTTGCTTGGTGGGTGGGTAAATAGCTTTGGTCGTCGTGTAAGAATTCATCTATTAATGTCGTTGCAGCTGATTTATTTATTTTTGCATCATCTGTGTTCGACTCGGGTGTTTGTGTTAAATGCTTTTGGTTTCGGCGGTAACTAACTAAGTGCATGAATGCGCCTACTGCACCTTCGGGGGTTCTGTAAGTAGGTATTGCATTATTCGAACAAACTCTTCGTGCTGCATATGAGGCATCTTCTCCCATAAAATTTGTAATAACATAGGGGCGCGCCATTTTAGGAATAGTTTGTAGAGTTTGCACAATTATATCAGCGTAATCTTCACTTGGCGCAAGTGCGGACGGAGTATGGATTATCAATAAATTTTTTACTTCTTTAGCGCGTAATAAAATATCAAGTGCTTGTTTGTAACGAGCAGGCGCTGAGTCACCAAATATATCAACAGGGTTTGATGTAGTGTCTGATTGAGGGATCACCTTATTGAGAGCCGCGCGAGTTTCATCGCTTAACTGGGCTAACTTGCCAGAGTTTAATATAAGCTCATCAACGGCCATAACGCCTGGGCCGCCCCCGTTGGTTAAAATGGTAAGCTGTTCTACTTGTAATAATTTTGGGTGCATAGCAAGGGTTTGCGTTGCAGCAAACAGCTCTCGTAGATCTTTTACGCGCAACATACCCGCACGTTGAAAAAGCGCATCGTACACTTCATCTGAGCTTTGCTTGCCGCCGGTATGAATTTCAGCAGCAAGCGCGCCCGCGCCAGTTTTACCTGTTTTGATGGCTATGACAGGCTTACTAAAAGCAGCAGCCCTTGCAGCTGATATAAAACCACGAATGTCTTCAATATTGTCTATGTACAACAAAATGGCTTTGGTTTTAGCATCACGTCCTAAAAAGTCGAGTAGTTCATCAAAGTCTATATCTAGGCAATCGCCAACCGAGACAAAATACGAAAAACCAATCTCTTTGTTTTGAGCCCAGTCTAAGATAGTTGAACATACAGCAGCCGATTGCGATACAAAGGCTAGTTTACCCGGCGCTGCGACAGTGTGTGAAAAGCTGGCATTAAGACCAATATGCGGAATAAGTAAGCCTAAACAGTTTGGCCCAAGCAACGTAACGTTATGCGCTTGAGCCGATTTTTTTAACGCTGCTTTTAGCTCATTTGAAAGGCCATCTGCAATTAATATCGCGCTTTTACAACCGAGTTTACCTAGCTGTTCAATAATACTTAAAAGGGTATTTTTATTAGTACAAATAACAGCAAGATCAGGCACTTTAGGTAGCTTAGCTATACTTGGGTAGGCGAGTACCCCATGCACCGCTGTGTGGGTGGGGGTGACGGGCATAATTGGCCCGTTAAAACCGCCTTGTAGTAAATTACGCATTACTACAAAGCCCGCACGAGTTGGCACGTTTGAGGCGCCAATAACAGCCACTGACGCGGGGTTAAAAAATTTGCTAATACGTTTAAGGCTCATAGCGTATCCTTGGCTGATTATATTTTGCGTTATTTATACTCACAATGTACCCTGTTTAGTGTGTTATTTCGAGCGTCTAAGTGCTTATTATTGATATCAATCAAGGAGATTTTAGTGAACAAAACCGCTGGTTTTTATACAGTTATAGCATCAATTTGCTTAAGCATAGGCTTTATTTTATGTGGATTTATACTTAAAGGCGCAGCCCTTGATGTAAAAGGGATGGAACGCAGCGTGCAAGTTAAAGGCTTAGCCGAGCGAGAAGTAAATGCAGACACCGTAATTTGGCCTTTGCAGTACAGTGATGCAGACAACAACCTCGAAAAGTTAGTCAGTCGGGTTGAGCAAAAAAATGATGCGGTTGTCGCCTTTTTAAAGCTACATGGCTTTGATGATGAGGAGATAAGCACTGGAAGTCAGTCAATTATTGATAAGCAAGCCCGCGAATACGCTAACGAAAATCAAAAGTTTAGGTACTTGGTACGCTCTAACATTATTGTTTACTCGCATTCGCCAGATAAAGTACAAAATGCGTTGAGTAAAGTAAGCACATTGGCAAAACAAGGTATTGCTATCGCCCAGGGTAATTATGAAACTAAAATTGAGTACTTATTTACTACTCTTAACAATATAAAGCCTGCCATGGTGCAAGAGGCCACCGAAAAAGCCCGAGAAGTGGCGAATAAGTTTGCTAAAGATTCTAATTCAACGCTTGGTAAAATTAAAACCGCACGCCAAGGCCAATTTAGTATTACTAATCGTGACTCAAACACGCCGCATATAAAAAAGGTAAGGGTAGTAACCAGTGTAGAATATTACTTAAGTGACTAAATTGCTTTTATTAAGTGGGCAATTTGCGCGGTTGAGCGCTGCAGGTAAGCAGCGCTAAGTAAAATACTGGTTTCGTTTATAGCTGCGCCTTTTAATATATTTGCCAGCTGCTGTTTAGCTGTAGGGTTTTGTTTTTGCTCTATTTCCATAAGCGCTAACAGTGCTGAGAATTCATGTTTTACGGGCGTATTAGGTTTATTGGCATAGGCAATATAACAAGCAACGGGCGTGAGACCGCGAGCATTGGTTTGTGCAAGGGCTTTGACTAAATCATCGTTTGATTCAAACAACATTAAAGATCGCACGTAGTTAAAAGCCAGCTTTTGAGCATCGGCGTATTTAAATACGTTATGTAGCACATTATTTCCTTGGGTATCTTGTGCTAAAAAGCCTTTGTTTTCTTTTAATGCTGGCGTAAAAAACGTTAATGCATCAGTGGTTGTTAATTGGTTTACAAAAGGCGCTGGTGGTGCGTTGGTCGTTAAAATACGTGTTGCCATATTTTGCATAAAGTCGTATTTAATATCCATACGTAAAGCTGTTTCACAAAGGTGATTAAGCTGTAATGTTTGCTGGGCAGGGCTTAGCTGTTTAAAGTCGTTATCGAGCTCATCTAGCTGATGCTTAGCAATGCGCGCATTAAGTAACTGTATGCTTAAATCCATTTTATCACTCTACCTCTCAACGTTTTTATTACTATAAAACAAAAAAGGTCGCATAAGCGACCTTTCACATTTAAACAGTTGCTTTAAATTGGTTTTAAGCTTTTTTGCTTGCTACCCATTCGTTCACAAAGTTCTCTAGTACATTAAGTGGTACAGGGCCATTTTTAAGTACTACATCGTGGAATTGGCGAATATCAAACTTATCACCAAGTTGCTTCTTAGCATCTTCACGTAGTTCTAAAATCTTAAGCATACCTACTTTGTAAGCTGTTGCTTGCGATGGCATTACAATGTGACGCTCAACCATTTTAACACCGTCTGATGTTGCGTTAGGCGTGTTATTTACGTAGTAATCAATACCTTCTTGGCGAGTCCACTTCATTGCGTGAATACCCGTATCAACCACTAGGCGACATGCGCGCCATAATTCCATTGAAAGGCGACCAAAGTCTGAGTAAGGGTCAGAGTACATGCCCATTTCTTTAGGGATGAACTCTGAGTATAAGCCCCAACCTTCAATGTATGCTGTGTAGCCACCAAACTTACGGAACTTAGGCACACCTTCAAGCTCTTGCGATATAGCAATTTGCATGTGGTGACCCGGAATACCCTCATGATACGCTAATGCTTCCATTTGGTACGTTGGCATCGCTTCCATGTCGTAAAGGTTTGCGTAGTAAATACCAGGGCGAGAGCCATCTGGCGCAGGTTGTTGATAAAATGCTTTACCTGCTGCTTTTTCACGAAATGCTTCAACGGCTTTAACTTTAAGGTCTGCTTTTGGCTTAACAATAAATAGCTCGTCTAAACGGGTTTTCATGGTATCAATTAGGCCAGTTGCCTCATCTAAATAACGCTGTTTACCTTGTGCGTCATTGGCATAATAAAATTGTTTATCAGTTTTCATAAACTGCATAAACGCTTTTAAATCACCTTTAAAGCCCACTTTATCTTTAATTTCACGCATTTCGTCATGAATGCGCTCAACTTCAGCAAGACCAATGGCATGAATCTCTTTAGCCGTTAAATCGGTTGTGGTAGTGCGTTTAAGGGCGTTATTATAAAACGCTTCACCGTCAGGCAGTTTCCACGCGCCATCACGATTATCAGCACGTTTCTCAAGCTGTGCTAAGTAGTTAATTAGCTTAGAGTAAGAAGGTTTAACTGCTGATTTAAGTGCATCAGTTGCATCACTAATTAAGGCATCTTTTTCATCTTGGCTAATTTCAAGCGCGCTTACTTTGCGTTTAAAGTCGGCTAAAAGCGTAGAGTCTTCACCTTTTTCAAACGGTGCACCATGAATGATGTTTTTGCTTGAATCAATAACATGTGGGAACACAAATTTAGGGGCAATAATACCTTTATCAGCACGCGTTTCTAAATCAGTAATTAGCTGATCAAACACAGTAGGTACACCGTTTAAGCGTGCAATATAGTCTTTTGCTTCTTTAACGTTGCTAATTGAGTGCTGGTTAATTAAAAATGCAGGCACCATAGAGTGAGTCCCAAACATCTGATTCACTGGGTAGTTATGGTAACGCCATTTAAAATCAGCAATTGAGCTTTCTAAGTCTTGTTTTTTTAAGTCGTAACTTACTTTTGTTGCATCATCAAGTAGGTCGCGGTTAATTGCTTTTAACTCAACTAAATCAGCTTTAGCTTGCGCTAAATCTTTTAATTTTTGCTCTTCGCTGCCGTCATCCCATTTGTCATAATCTTTTTTAATGCCCATGTAAGTTTGGTACACAGGGCTGCTCATTACGTCGCGGTTGAATGTGTCTTCAAAAAACGCATTAGCTTTGTCGATTTCGCTTTGCACTGGTTGTGCTTGTACAGCAGGTGCTGGTGTTGTTTGTTGTGTTGTTTGCTGACAACCAGCAATAAGTGCAACGCTTACGGCTGCTGCAATAAAGGTAAGTTTACGCATTGTTTTCCCTTTGTTGTTAGAAACCCATTAGGGCGTATTATATTTATTTGCTTGTATTTTTATGTTTATCGCGCGTGGTTAAAAACCATTACACGAACAATTCTAGCAGGTCATTTAAAAAACGATGCCCTTTAAGGCTTACTTGCCAGTGGTCGTTTTCTTGTATTAACAATCCTGCGTTTATAGCTTTTGTTAAAGCCGCTCGCTGGCTTTGTAGCGGCTGACTAGTCAGCGCACTGAAGTCTTCAATTGGGCAAGGCTCAACAAGGCGAAAACGATTCATAAAAAATTCAAAGGCTAAATCGTCTTGTTCTACTTCCCAGTTTTTGTACATATATGGCTTAATTAAATCCATATAACCGCGAGGGTGTTTAACCTTTTCAGTGCGTGTTATTACACCCGTTTTTGCATCAGTCACTTTACCATGAGCGCCACAACCAATACCGAGATAATCGCCAAAACGCCAATAATTCAAGTTATGTTGGCATTGATAACCGGGCTTTGCATATCCTGATATTTCGTATTGAATGTAACCAGCTTGAGCAAGTAACGCTTGGCCTTGCTCTTGAATGTCCCATAGGGTTTCATCTTGCGGCAGTGTAGGTGGTTTTGAAGCAAACTGAGTATTAGGTTCAATAGTAAGTTGGTACCACGATATGTGCGGCGGATTTAAAGCAATAATGTGTTTTAAATCGCTCAGTGCATCGTCCAGGCTTTGCCCCGGTAAACCATGCATTAAATCAAGATTAAAGCTATTTAATCCGGCTTGCTTAGCTTGCTCTGCAGCATAGTTTGCTTCATCGGCACCATGAATACGGCCAAGTGCTTTTAACTTGTCGTTTTGCATGCTTTGCACGCCAATAGAAATACGGTTAATGCCCGCTTTAACGTACTCTTTAAAGCGTCCGGTTTCTACGGTGCCAGGATTTGCTTCAAGGGTTATTTCGCAGTTATCGCTAAGGCCAATCAGATTATCGACTTCGTTTAATAAGCGGGTATATGCATCGCCAGTTAATAAGCTTGGCGTTCCACCACCAATAAAAATACTGTGTATTTTACGCCCTTGCACTAAATGTAAATCAGCTTTTAAGTCATCAATTAAGTGCTGAATATATTCAGCTTCGGGTATGTCGCCTTTTTTCCCATGGCTATTAAAGTCGCAGTAAGGGCATTTTTGCACGCACCAAGGTACGTGCACATATAAACTAAGTGGTGGAAGGTTCACAGGCCGCCTTTGTTTTGAAGCTCTAGTAGTAATTTTTTAAGTGCTTGGCCACGATGGCTCACTGCATTTTTTTGCTCTTTAGTAAGCTCTGCACTGGTACTGTTTTGCTTAGCAACAAAAAATATTGGGTCGTAACCAAAACCACCTTCGCCATTTTGAGTTTGTGTAATTTCGCCTTCCCAGCTTGCGCTGCAAATAAGTGGGGTAGGGTCATCTGCGTGGCGCATTAATACCAGTACACACCAAAAGCGGGCTTTACGGTTTGGATTGCTACCTAAATCATTAAGTAGTTTATCTATGTTGTCTTGATCGCTTGCGCTCTCACCAGCAAAGCGAGCAGAGTAAACTCCCGGCGCGCCATTTAAGCCATCTACTTCTAGGCCTGAATCATCAGCTATGGCTGGCATACCTGTAATTTTAGCCGCATGGCGGGCTTTTATGATGGCGTTTTCTACAAAGGTGGTGCCGGTTTCGGCTACTTCGCTTACGTTAAAGTCACTTTGTGGCACTACGTTAATGTTAAGTGGGCTTAGCATATTTGCCAGCTCATTTACTTTGCCAGGGTTACCTGTAGCAAGTACTAAGGTTTTAGTCATAATATTAATCTACGTAAAATTTTTGCTGAAATTGTAATTTTTGAAACTGGTTACTTTGTTGTATTTCAATTTCAAAACGTAAAATTTCTTCGTTGGTGTAATTTACTTGAGCAAGATAATAAATTGAGTCACCTTCTTTAACTTCTTTAAAAGTTAAGGTTTGTTTATTACCCAGTAAGTTTTTAGCTGTGCCAGTTAACGTGGCTGTTTGTGCTTTTTTATCGGCATCATTTTTTAATATCGAAATGTTTACAACCCCTTTGTAGCCACTGCGCTCAAGGTTGTACGCTTTAGCTATTTGGGGCTGAATAAACGTAGAAGGAAAGGCAATGTAATGTACTTGCCAAGGGCCAAGCTCTTTGTACTGAGCGCCTTGCATTTCTTCACTTTGTGCATTAAATGCAAAGGCTAAACAAGCAATAAAACAAAACTTAATTAAACGATTCATTATGGTGTCCTATATAAAAAAGAGGCCATAAGGCCTCTTTTACTTAAAATTGAGTGCTTAGGCTAAAAAGTCCATAAACAGCATTTGTAAAAACTGAATACCAATAATAAGTACTAATACTGATAAATCTAAACCACCCATTGGCGGAAGAATTTTACGAATAGGTTTAAGCATTGGCTCAGTAAGCTGATGAAAAACCGCTTCAATAGGGTTATAGCCTTGGCTTACCCAGCTTAAAATAGCACGGATAATTAACACCCAAAATACTAAGTTTAAACCTTCTTTTAATACAGTTATTAATGCTTGGAAAAACACCGGCTGCGGTGCCCATGCGCCATAAATAACAAGCATTAGGGTACTAATTTTAGCTACGGCTACAAGGTATGCCAGCAACAATGACGCTAAATCGAGCCCGCCTAGCCCTGGTATAATTTTACGTAGCGGTTTAACGGCAAACGACGTTGCTTTAACTACAAATTGGCTCATTGGGTTGTAAAAGTCGGCTTTTGCCCACTGTAGCCAAAAACGCAGTAGCACCACCATTAAAAATAAATCAAACAGGGTACTGATCAAAAATTGCATGGCATTCATAATGTAACCTTCAATAAAAAGTAATTTTAAAGTTCTTTTTCCATTTGCTCTGCGCGGGCAATACATGCATCCATCGCGTCGCTAACAGTTTGTGTTAAGCCTTCGCCTTTTAAATGCTCAACTGCGGCATGTGTAGTACCGCCTTTAGATGTTACATTCGAGCGCAATTGCGAAATAGTAATATCTGGTTGGCTAAGCGCCATTTCTGCCGCGCCAAGCGCTGTCTGTTGTACTAAGCGACGGGCATCTTCATCGTTAAAACCAAGTGCTTTAGCTTTTTCTTCAATGGCTTCCATAAATAAGAAAAAGTAAGCAGGAGAGGAGCCAGTCACAGCAATAATATCGTTAATTTGTGACTCTTGCTCAACCCATACTGCAATACCGGTACATTCAAATACTTGTTGGACAAACGCGTGTTCATCGGCTGTTTCGTTTGCGCCAAATAAACCCGATACTCCACGACCAAGCAGCGATGGGGTATTTGGCATACAACGTACCATTTTAACGTCTTGGCCTAGCATTTCACGTAAACGCTTAACGGTTAGACCTGCGGCAACCGATATAAATAATTTATCACTAAAGTCTACGCCTGACTCTTGAAACGATTTACATAAATCGCCCATCATTTGAGGCTTAACAGATAATACAATGACGTCAGCATCGCGTAGGGCTTCGTTATTGTCACTGGTGGTTTTCACCTTGAAATCGTCTGCTACCTTTGCAAGCTTTTCTTGGTTGCGGTTTGTAGCAATGATGTTGTTTGCGTTAAAACCGTTTTTTACCATGCCACCAATAATGGCATAGCTCATGTTACCTGTGCCTATAAATGCGATTGTTTTATCTGACATATGTCTGTTATCACCTTTTAAGTTCGCGTTCCAAAAATATCTGTGCCGATCCTCACCATGGTCGAACCTGCACTTATGGCAGCTTCAACATCTCCACTCATACCCATCGACAACGTATCTATATGAGGATATTGGGCCTTTAGTTTATCAAAGCAAGTTTGTAATTGCTCAAAAGATTGAATTTGCTCAGCAGGATCGTCACTTTTAGCCGGAATTGCCATTAAACCACGCAAAGTTAACTGCTCACATTGACTAATAAATTCTGCAAGTTCAGGTATTTGATCAACGCTACAGCCCGACTTTGCCTCTTCTGTACTTATATTTACTTGAATAAGCACATTTAAAGGGGGCATATCAGCGGGGCGCTGGGTGTTTAACCGTTTAGCTATTTTTATGCGATCAACACTTTGCACCCAATCAAAATGTTGTGCAACCAACGCGCTTTTATTTGATTGAATAGGGCCAATAAAGTGCCAAGTGATGTCGCTAAATGTGTGCAGTTGAGCTATTTTATCTACAGCCTCTTGAACATATGACTCACCAAATTGGCGTTGGCCATGCTCGTATGCAGCAATAATATCGTCGCTTGGTTTCGTTTTTGATACCGCTAGCAGCGTAATGCTATCGCTATTACGTTGTGCTTTTATTGCCGCATTTGCAATTCTAGCGTAGGCGGATGTGAGTCGTTCTGCTATTGTAACCATATATTTATCAGTTAGTTGTGGAGTCATAAATGGATATTACCGAATTATTGGCGTTTAGTGTGCAACACAAAGCATCCGATTTACACTTATCGTCGGGTGTTTCACCTATGATACGCGTAGATGGTGATGTTCGCCGTATTAATATACCAGCACTTGAAGACAAAGATGTAAACAGTCTGGTTTACGATATTATGAACGATAATCAACGTAAGGACTACGAACAAAACCTTGAAGTGGATTTTTCGTTTGAGGTACCTAACCTTGCTCGCTTTCGTGTTAATGCATTTAACTCTAATCGCGGACCTGCAGCTGTATTTCGTACCATCCCAAGTGAGGTATTAACGCTTGATGATTTAGGCGCTCCTGATATTTTTAAAAAGATTTCAGATACTCCGCGAGGACTTGTGCTGGTTACAGGGCCAACGGGTTCCGGTAAATCAACGACGCTTGCGGCTATGGTTGATTATATAAATCAAAATAAACATCACCATATTCTGACTATAGAAGATCCTATCGAATTTGTTCACGACAATAAACTGAGCCTTATTAACCAACGTGAAGTTCACCGTGATACGCACAGCTTTTCAAATGCACTGCGCAGTGCACTGCGTGAAGACCCTGATGTAATATTGGTTGGTGAGCTTCGTGATTTAGAAACAATTCGCTTAGCAATGACCGCAGCAGAAACCGGTCACTTAGTTTTTGGTACGCTACATACAACCTCAGCGCCAAAAACCATTGACCGTATTATTGATGTATTCCCAGGTGAAGAAAAGGCAATGGTACGTTCAATGCTCTCTGAGTCATTACGTGCGGTAATTTCGCAAACGTTACTTAAAAAAATTGGTGGCGGGCGAGTCGCTGCGCACGAAATAATGATTGGTGTACCCGCAATCCGTAACTTAATCCGTGAAGACAAAATTGCGCAAATGTATTCATCAATTCAAACAGGTGCATCGCACGGTATGCAAACCATGGATCAGTGCTTAACAAATTTAGTAAATCACGGACTGGTAACAAATAAAGCCGCGCAAGAAAAAGCGCAAGATAAAACACAGTTTGGCGGTTAAGGAATCTTTATGAATTTATCTTTAAACCACTTTTTGCTCATTATGATTGAGAAAAAAGGCTCTGATTTATTTGTATCGAGCCAATTGCCCGTTAGCGCCAAAATTAATGGTGAATTAACCGCGCTAAGTGACGATAAACTTACTGATGAACAGGCTTTAGAGCTTGTTGAGTCAGCAATGAGCGAAAAGCAAAAAAACGAATTTCATACCACTAAAGAATGTAACTTTGCGATAGCCACAGATGAAGGGCGCTTTCGTATTTCTGCTTTTTGGCAACGCGATAGAGCGGGTATGGTTATTCGCCGTATTGTGACGCAAATACCTGACGTGGTTGAGCTTGGCTTACCTTCTACGCTTACCGATGTAATTATGGCAAAACGTGGTTTAGTGCTGTTTGTAGGTGGTACAGGTACTGGTAAATCAACGTCATTAGCTGCACTAATTGGCTACAGAAACCGTAATCAACGCGGTCATATACTTACGATTGAAGATCCGATTGAATTTGTGCATGAGCACCGTAAGAGCATAATAACGCAACGTGAAGTAGGGCTTGATACCGAAAGTTTTGAATCGGCGCTTAAAAGCTCGTTACGACAAGCTCCCGATGTAATATTAATTGGTGAAATACGTTCGCAAGAAACCATGGAGTATGCGCTTAGCTTTGCTGAAACCGGCCATTTATGTGTTGCTACGCTGCATGCTAATAATGCAAACCAAGCGATTGACCGTATTATGCATTTGGTACCAAAAGAAAAGCACGACAAGCTTAAATACGACTTAGCGCTTAATCTACGCGCTATAGTTGCTCAGCAGCTTGTACCTACCTCTGATGGTGAAAGTCGAGTAGCTGCAATAGAAATTTTACTTAATTCACCTATGGTGGCGGAGTTAATTAAAAGCGGCGATATTGGTGGAATTAAAGAAGCGATGTCTAAATCTAAAGAAATGGGCATGCAAACCTTTGATCAAGCGCTATTTGAGCTTTATAGACAGCAACGTATTAACTACGCCGATGCACTACATCATGCTGATTCGCCAAACGATTTACGTTTAATGATTAAGCTACGTAATAACGAGCAGCAAGGCGCAGGCTTTTTGCAAGGCGTTACTATTGATGGTCTTGATGAAAAAAAATAATAACTAATAGCTATAAAAAAAGCGCCAATGGGCGCTTTTTATTTGTTTATTAATCCACAGCAATATTTTACCAAGCGAACTAGTATAAAGTCGTTCTTACTCGCCGTAGCTGGCTTCAAAAAAACTTTCTAAAATAATCACCGCAGACATATTATCTACATTACCTTTGCCTAAGTTTTTATAGCCGCCGTGTTCAAATAAGCGAGCCTTTGCATCCGCTGTTGTTAAACGCTCATCTTGTGTTTGCACGGGAATGCCGTAATGATTATGCAGTCTATTAGCAAACTTTTTAGCTTTAAAAGTTACCTCTTGAGAGGTGCCATCCATATTAAGAGGCAAACCCACCACCATTAAATCGGGTTGCCACTCTTTAACCTGTACCGCGATATGATCCCAATTAGGAATGCCATCTTGTGCTTTTACAGCCTTAAGGCTAGAAGCACTGCCTGTAAGCTCTTGACCAATGGCTATACCAATACTTTTAGTACCAAAGTCAAAGCCCATTACCGTACGTTCACCTTGCGGTTTAAGCGTTTTTTTTGTCATGTGTATCTTGTTTAAGTTTGCTAAGGGTTAAATTATATTATGCGTGACCCGCTTCAGGGCTAAGCTGGCTAATATCAAAGCCCAACATAGACACCGCTTTTTCCCAGCGCTTTTCAACGGGTGTGTCAAAAATGATCTTCGGATCTGCCTTTATGATCAACCAGCTATTATCTAAAAGCTCTTGCTCAAGTTGGCCTTGCTCCCAGCCTGAATAACCTAGCGTGATAATAAACTGATCAGGTGCGTGGGCGGTGGTTAAACTTGCCAGTACGTCTTTAGATGTGGTGATCATTATATCACTGCTAAGCTTTTGACTTGCAGAATATCCCGGTTTTGGCGAGTGCAAAACAAACCCTCGATCGGTTTTAACCGGCCCACCTGCAAATACATTTACTTTTGCTGCATTTTGGGTTTTGTCGTTATCAATTTCTATTTTATCTAAAAGCTCGCCAACAGTAACATTAATAGGTTGGTTTATTACCAAGCCCATAGCCCCATCTTCGTTGTGCTCACAAATGTACGTAACGGCACGTTTAAAAAAAGGGTCTTGCATCGACGGCATAGCGATTAAAAAATGGTTTTCTAATGATTGCATAGATTTCGCCCTTTAGTTAATGGATATTAGTTGAACTTTTAGTATGGCATAGTTCTATAAATTGAACATAAAAAGCGCATTAATTGTATGAAATTATTAAATTAATACGCTTTTTAACGGTGTTTATTTTGTAAGTTTGCGCTCAATGGCATCAAACAAAATACCGGTGATAGAAATATCGTATGCGGCTTCAATTTCACGTACACACGTTGGTGCTGTTACGTTTATTTCAGTTAGTTTATCGCCAATAATATCTAAGCCTACAAATACTAAGCCTTTCTCTTTAAGCGTTGGTGCTACAGCTTGTGCTATTTTAAAATCAGATTCGCTAAGAGGGCGAGCTTCACCGCGACCCCCTGCTGCTAAGTTACCGCGTGTTTCGCCATTTTGAGGAATACGCGCTAAACAATAAGGAATCACTTCACCATCAATAACCAATACGCGCTTGTCGCCTTGTTTGATCTCTGGAATGTAATTTTGCACCATCGCAAAGCGGCTGCCGTGTTCGGTTAGCGTTTCGCAAATTACACCAATGTTTGCATCATCTTCTTTAATACGAAAAATTGATGCGCCACCCATACCATCAAGCGGCTTTAAAATAATATCTTTATGCTCGGCTAAAAATGCGCGTATTTGCGCTTGACTGCGCGTTACAAGGGTATCAGGCGTGTGTTCGCTAAACCACGCTGTAAATAGTTTTTCATTAGCGTCACGAAGGCTTTGTGGCTTGTTAATGATAAGCGTACCTTCTTGCTCAGCGCGCTCTAAAATATAGGTTGCGTAAATGTATTCAGTATCGAACGGTGGATCTTTACGCATTAAAATAACGTCTAGGTCAGCAAGAGCAATAGTGGCTTTTTCTTCAAGCTCATACCATTTTTCGGTGTTGTTAAATACTTGAGCTTTAGACGCTGTTGCATAAGATTTACCTTTACGCAGAGATAAGTCATCCATCTCCATATAGTAAATTTCGTAGCCGCGCTCTTGCGCTTGCATCATCATTGCAAAACCGGTGTCTTTTTTAATGTTAAATCCGCTAATAGGATCTGAAATAATACCTAACTTAATTGCCATGCGCTGTGCCTTACTATAAATATTAATGTTTATATGAGGGTACTTTTAGTTATTTCAATTAGCTAAATCGCCAAATTGTAACTGTAATGCACTTAAGACCGTTAAAGCAGCGGTTTCCGTTCGTAAAACACGCGGGCCTAAGCGAATATCTACAAAATCTTGCTGTTTAGTTTGTGCCATTTCTTCATCGGTAAAACCGCCTTCAGGACCTACTAAAAAGCGCACACCATCTTTGGGCACTGTAATGGTTTTAATGCTGTGCTCAGCACGAGGATGCAAAGTCAGTTTTATTGCCTGTGTTTGCTGCTCTAGCCACTGTTTTAAATCAACGGGAGGGTGAATTACTGGTACAACGTTACGTCCAGATTGTTCAGCTGCAGCAATTGCAATTTTTTGCCATTGCTGATGTTTTTTCTCTAAGCGATCGCCACTGAGTTTAACGCCGCAGCGCTGGCTAAAAAGTGGTGTGATCTCTGTTATACCAAGCTCTACAGATTTTTGAATGGTAAAATCCATCTTATCGCCACGAGATACACATTGGCCTAAATGTATTTTAAGCGGGGATTCTACGTCATGTGGGTTGAGTTCTAATGGCATGACTACCACTGTTTTTTTAGTTACCTCAATTATTTCACTAAGGTACTCGCCGCCTTCTCCATTAAAAATAGACACATGCTCGCCTACTTTCATACGCAGTACTCGGCCAATGTGCCCAGCAGCGTCATCATCTAACGTTACAGGGGTGTTTAAGGCAATATCCGATGCCTGATAAATATGAGGAACTCGCATGGTACGTTACTTACTCATTAGCGAAAAATAGATACCGCTATGGTAAGTAAGCAAGCAGCTAGGCGCAATTATTTATTTTTAATAAGTTGCTCGGTTTGGCAGATAAGTTCTTGTGTGCTGTGTGCAATGTCATGATCAGCAATTAAGGGCTCAGTTAGAGTCTCATCGGTAATTCGGCTTAGTGTATATTCTGTATCATCGAGGTTTATTAAAAAGCGGTTTTCGTTTAATGAATTATATATTGAGCGCTGATTATCACTTGCCAGTAAGTAATCGGCGCTATTAAAAAGAACGCCATGAATACTGTGATGCTCAGTTAAATAATGGATAAGTTCAGCGACGCTTATTTCGTTTTCAAGGTCGCAATAACAGTAATCTTTAATTTGCTCATCAAACATCATCTTTACAAGCTGGCGTGTATTACTGCCCACAGCGATAAGCTCGCACGACGTGCCGCTTTTATTATTTTTTTGATTGTACTGCGCAAATGCACGGCTAAATTCGTTATCTATGTCAATTAACAAATAATTTGTTACTTCCGCTGGCATAGGGCCTCGTTGCAGTTAAGCAAAGTCATTACCACCTTTGCGTAACTGCATAAGCGTTAGCAAAGGGGGGAGTTAGATAGAAAACATGCTTATAAGCAAATAGCCTATAGCACAAAAAACAGCAAACTCTATACATGCAATCCCAATGTTATCTTGGTGATCGACCTCTAAAGCAGTATTAATATTTGGTAAAGATATAACTTTTATTACACCAGTCAAACAATAAAGTAACAGCCACATTACACCGCAATGCATAACGAGTGTAAATATATTTTCCACCATTTTGCCGTTTTGAAATGCGGCGCTCGATAAACCAGCGTAAACGGCAAGTGCCAAGCCTATTGATTTGCCTGCGTATCTTATACCAATAGAGGTGTTTTCTAGATTAAAGTTACTTTGTAATGATGCACCTTGATTAGCTTTAGCAAAGCGATGTTCGCGTATTTTACTGTCAAGAGCAAACATTCCTTGTAGGGTAAAAAAGCTAACGAAAGCAATAAGTAAGTTACTAAATCCTTGAGTGTGGGTCCATGTATATAGGCCAAGTGCAATAATACAATTTGCTATTAGCATGCCAGAGTCAACCAAGGCGGCACATACATTTTGTTTTAATATAGCGGCTTCTTCATTGAATCTGTGCAATATCCATTTTCTGTGGATTAAGTGACCAACTTTTATAAACGTAAATAGTAAAACGATTAAAATAATTACTTTTACTGGATTCGACTGCGCGGTACTTACGCTTATTTCGTCAAATAAAAAAGCCATAGTGGCTATAACTACAGATATTTCAGATGCAAAACTAATTCCCATGGCAAAGTTATCGTGTTGTGCTAACTCTTCTTTAAGCGCTTGTTTTGCCTTAAGTTGAGTTACCGTACGCAAACCAAAAATAGTTACGCAAATAACCGCAAAACTAATGGCAATCGCAATAAAACTGGTGTTAGATAAAGACAAATATGACATGGTGATCCTAATTAAGTTAACCTTTCTAGGTTTTAGTCATTCTAGTATGGTTATTGACGATATAAAAGAGAGGATTGATGAGTAATCTAAAGCAACTTCCTATTCAATTACAAAAACTTGGCTTAGAGCGCTTTGAACAGCTATATCCGCAGCAAAGCGAAGAAAGTGGCATTGTAAGATTACTCGCATTGAGTGACTTTGCATGGCGCTGTTTAGAGTCTCAGCCTGATTTAAAAGATTGGTTGTTGTGTAAAGATGAAATTAAAGGTAGGCATGTTATATCCCCCTTTGATGCTCTAGACCTTGCTTGTATTGATGAGGCTAAGTGTAATCAAATTTTACGAAAGTACCGAGAAAAGTACTGGCTCAAGGTTGCATACCTCGATCTCTGCTGCGCTAACCCCATTGCCGACAGTATAAATTACATTAGCCAATTAGCCGATATGCTAATTAATAGCGCTAACCAGTGGGCGCATGCACAGGTTGCTAAAGTAAATGGCGAGCCTCTTGATGAGCAAAATCAAGCAATGCCGTTGATGGTGTTAGGAATGGGAAAGCTCGGTGGCAAAGAGCTTAATTACTCATCAGATATCGATTTAATTTTTGCCTATCCGCGCAGTACAAAAACACAAGGCGGGCGACGAACCCTAGAAGCCCAAGTGTTTTATACAAAAGTGGCGCAAAAGCTTATTGCGGCGCTTAACCAAGTAACAGGTGACGGGCAAGTATTTAGAGTAGACATGCGCTTGCGCCCGTTTGGTGAAAGCGGCCCTTTAGTTATGAGCTTTAACGCTATTGAGGACTACTACCAAGAGCAAGGTCGCGATTGGGAACGCTATGCCATGTTAAAAGGGCGTTTAATCGGCACGCCCAACAAATATTGGGATGAGTTTATTAAGCTATTAAAGCCATTTGTTTATCGTCGCTATATCGATTTCTCGGTAATTGAATCGCTGCGTAAAATGAAGTTAATGATTGCTCAAGAAGTACGCCGAAAAGGCCTCACTAATAATATTAAATTAGGTGCAGGGGGAATACGTGAAGTTGAATTTATTGTACAAGCTCTGCAAATGGTTAGAGGTGGGCGAGAGGCTAATTTACAAACGCAATCACTGCTTAAAGCATTAAATGAGTTATCACTTAGCCAAGTTATAGACGAGCAAGAAGCAATCGAGCTTAAAAGTAACTACCTATATTTACGTAAAGTTGAGCAGTACCTCCAGATATTTGACGATCAACAAACACAAACTTTACCTGATGATGAGCTAAATCAGCAGCGCTTAAATTTATTATTAGCGCAAGACGATTTCAATACTACATTACACACGATTGAAAAGGTGATGAAGCAAGTTAATAGTGAGTTTTCATTGGTGATTGGTGAAGAAACGGCGCCATTAGATACTTGTGAAGGAGCTTTTATTAGCGCGTGGGATCACGGTGATTTGAGCTTTTTAAAAGACAAAAGAGATGAGTGGCAGTTACCGCTCAATGATTTTAAATTAAGACTTTCGAAGGTCAATATTGGTAATCGAGGGCGTGAAACGCTCGATAAGTTAATGCCGGTATTGTTAGAGCAACTAAATAATTTTAATGCCAGTGCCGCTGCTTTCACGATGGTTTGCCAAATTCTAAATAAAATAATATCGCGTACCGCTTATTTAGAGCTACTTTACGAAAACCAAGGTGCATTAAAGCAACTAGTATTGTTGTGCTGTCATAGCAAGTGGATAGGGGAGCATATTTCTAGATACCCTATTTTGCTAGACGAGCTTATTGACCCCGCAGTACTTTATAAGCCAACACCGTTGAGTGCGTACAAAGACGAGATAAGACAATATTTTTTACGCATTGAGCATGACGACCTAGAACTACAAATGGAGTCGCTCAGGCAATTTAAGCAAACTCATCAACTGCGTATTGCAGCCGCTGATGCCACTGGCGTTATAGATGTGATGAAGGTAAGCGATCACCTTACAGCACTTGCTGAGGCAATAGTCGAACAATCAGTCAATATTGCTTGGTATAATACTGTTAAACGTTTTGGTATGCCGCCGGGCACTGATGATGAACATAAAGGTTTTGCCGTTATAGCTTATGGAAAAACAGGCGGCTTTGAGGTGGGGTATGATTCTGACTTAGATCTCGTTTTTGTGCATAACCATGATGGAAATAGTACGACCAATGGCGATAAATCAATTACTTCTAGGCAGTTTTATTTAAAGCTCGCGCAGCGTTTAATGCATTTATTTAATACGCGAACAGCTTCAGGCATTTTGTATGAGCTTGATACGCGATTACGTCCAGAAGGTGCCTCTGGTTTGTTAGCAATTAACTTAGAAAGCTTTAATCATTATCAGCAAACACAAGCATGGACGTGGGAGCATCAAGCACTTGTACGTGCTCGATTAATATTAGGGCAAGACGAATTAGTAGAGCGCTTTGCACAGATACGTAAAGAAATATTATGCCAACCACGAGATGCAAACATACTTAAAGCTGATGTAATTAAAATGCGCGAAAAAATGCGCGAGCATCTAGCTAAAGGGAATACACAGCAATTTGATTTAAAGCAAGATATTGGTGGTATGGCCGATATTGAGTTTATAACCCAATATTTAGTACTCAAACACGCTAATGAGTTTGAGAGCCTAACAGTGTATTCAGACAACGTGAGAATTTTAAGTGATGCGGCTAAACTTGGCTGTATCAATAAAGAGCAAAAGCAGCAGTTAATTCAAGCCTACATTGATTATCGTTCACGCTATCATGTTTTGAGCTTAGATCAGCAAGGCCGCTTAGTGTTAAGAGAGCAATTTGAACAAGATATTATTAATATTACACAAATTTGGAAGAGTGTATTTGAGTTAGCGGGCAACTAAATTACTTATAAAAAACCAAATATAAATTTGGTTTTTTATAATACGGGCCGTTAAACGTTTAGCTTTAAGCAGTTACTTCGAACAAATTCAGAGGGGAGCTCGGTAATAACCGCAGCTCTTTGCTTGTAGCAAAAATAAGTATAAACCTCGTATTCAAAATCATCATTGATTGCTCTACCTACCTGGTAAAGCGCCGAGGTAAAGTTGCTATCTACCCTAAAGTGATCCTTTACTACGTAATCTTTACTTAAGTACCAGTAAAGTTCTATGCCTTCAGTTTTTGCATATTCTTTAAGTACATCTTTAAGTGTTGAACCATTTTCAAAACGTCTCGGCTCAACCTTTCCAGACCAACTCGCTGGCATGGGATCAACAATACGTGCTCGCTCAACAAGGACTCTATCAAGGCTTTGTTGAGGAGTTTTAAGTTGTAGTACAAATTGCTCGCGCTCTTTATTACTTTTTACTTGATTACGTATAGATGAATAAAAGCGAGATAATCCCTCTGCGGCTGCATTTTTAGATTCTTTTATATCAAGTACCGGGCCATCGCCAAGCAAAAAATACCCAGCAACTACAATTAACACAACAGCAAACGATAAATGTTTAATCCAAAACCACATTTTAATTACCCATTTTATTTGTTATTTAGCAACACGCTCATTTAGAGGTTTACTATTTAAAGTTACTGATATTGTTATACCACTACTTTTTATAAAATGAAGGAGTATTTTTATCAGGTCTTGTTTTAAAACGACGGTGCAGCCACATGTATTGCTCGGGTGCTGCATTAATTGAGCGCTCCATGCGTTGGTTAACGCAAGTTACATCTGCTCTGTCATCACCACTTGGGAAGTTTTTAAGCTCTGGGACTATTTCTAAATGGTACTTACCGTTATCGTCTCTGCGGCTAATTAAGCTCATTGTTTCGCAGTATTTACTGGCCGCAAACATTAATGTTCCAGTGGTTGTTGCTGCATCTGGTACTGCATAAAAGGGCACAAATTCGCAGCGGTTTCGGCCATAATCTTGATCTGGCAAGTAATAACAGACCTTCTTATCTTTAAGTGACTTTAATAGACCTTTAACATCTTTGCGGCCAATTAAATACTCGTTAGAGCGAAGACGACCATTAGTGGTAAAGTATTCCATTAGTGCATTGTTGTGTGGGCGATAAAACCCTAGCCCTTGGCACTTAGTCCCCATTATTCGGCTAGCCATTTCTAAATGTAGAATATGCGGTACAAGCAAAAGTATACCTTTGCCTTGTGCTTGCACACGTTCAAAATTTTCAAGCCCTTTGATTGACCCATAAACATTTTTTACACGCCACTGCGGCCACCACCATGCCATGCCCGTTTCCACCATGGCAATACCGGTATTTTCCATGTTTTTTAAAACCAGTTTTCTTTGTTCTGCTTCACTCATATCTGGAAAGCAAAGCTTGATGTTTACTTCTGCTATATGGCGGCGACGCTTCATAAATTTATGTACTAAGCGCCCTAGTAATTTACCTAATGCAAGTTGAACTTTTTGTGGTAGCCAAGAGATCACGTATAAAAATAAAACGCCTATCCATGTTAGCCAGTAGCGAGGGCCTAAAAATGATATTTTAAAAGGAGATGAGGTGACCACAAAAAAATCTCTGAAAATAAAAACGCTAGTTTAACGCTAAGCGTAATAAAATACAAAAAGCCAGCAGGCGCTGGCTTTGTAATAAATTAAGTAAGTTTTAGTATTAAATTAAACCGATTTTAAACCTTGGTTTATAGCAACTAAATCTTTACTTGTAAGTGTACCTGCGGCTTGTTTTAAACGAAGAGTAGATAGCACGTAGCGGTAACGAACGTCAGCAAGATTGCGTTTGGCATCGTATAAATTTTGTGTGCTAATAAGTACGTCAACAATTGTACGAGTACCTACTTCAAAACCTGCTTCGGTAGCTTTAAGTGCACTTTGTGCCGATACTACAGCTTGCTCTAGCGCTTTATATGTTGCGATATCTGAAACCACCTGATTGTATGAGGTAATAACAGTACGTGTCACTGCACGGTAGTTTGTTTCATAGTCTTGGCTTGCGCCTACATAAAAAGCACGGGCCTGTTTAGTGGCTGCAACCGTTGCACCACCTGAGTACAAAGGTACGCTAAAGTTCAGCGCTACTGAGCTTGAGTCTGAGCGAGGTTGTTCGTCAAAATTAGCGCCATTTACTTCAGTGTCAGTGAGTGAATCGCCGTAGCTTGCACTAAGTGTTAACTTTGGATAATGACCTGCTTTAGCAAGTACAATTTGATCTTTTGCTATATCAACAGTGACTTTAGCCACTTGTAAGTTAATATTATTTTCTTCAGCTATTTTTACAAAATCACTAGATTGTTTAGCCGGCTTAGTCGTTGAAAACGTTTCAGTGTTTAAAAAATCTAACTTAGCATGGTACTTACCGGTAATTTCACGCAGTTCTTCACGTGCAGTTTCTACCGCATTACTTGCAATGATTTCTTGCGCTACTGAGTTATCAAACTGTGCTTGCGCTTCGTGCACATCGGTAATTGCGGTCAAGCCTACTGCATAGCGCTGCTTTGTTTGCTCCAGTTGACGTTCAATGGCACGTTTTTCGGCTTGCACAAATTCAAGGTTATCAATTGCACTTAATACGTTAAAATAGCCCTCTGCAACGCGCACAATTAAGTTTTGCTTAGCTGCATCGTACTGACCATTTGCTTGAAGTGCTTGTTTATCAGCAATGTCTAACGTGTTCCATGCACCTAAATCAAACAGAGTTTGGCTTAAACTAACACCTCGGCTGAAATCATCTGTTTCAGACTCAACTTTAACTTGATTAGATAAGTCGCCAATACTTTGAAAAGACGTTGAGTCACTTTTAGTGTAGCTCGCAGTTAAACCAATTTGAGGCAATAGTGCACTCATTGCTAAATCGCTTTGATAAGATTGCGCATCGGCTTGGGCTTTTGCTTTTAAAACGGTAGGATCGTTAGCTGTAGCAATTTCAAAAACTTGTAGTAAATCTTCTGCGTTGGCTGCTGTTGCGCCTAGTGCGCATGATAAGCTAACCAGCGCTGCAAGGATGTTCTTTTTCATGTTAGGTTCAGTCCTTAGACAATTTTTATACTAAAAGCATGTTAACCTGTTTTACTCCATAACAAAAAAAATAATTAGTAAAACAGTATGTTCAAGTGTAACAGAATATATTAACGTATTTTAACCGTTTAGATAAGCAGGGAGTAAAAGCATGGCGAGTAAAAACTTGATAAAATTCACCCATAAAGATGTCACAGTTAAGCCTGTTAAAAATCTTTATAAGGGTTTTTTTCAGGTCGATTTATACCAGTTTGAGCATGCACTTTTTGCTGGTGGAACTTCTGAGGTGATTAGCCGCGAAATATTAGAACGCGGCGATGCAATTGCAGTACTTCCGTACGATCCGATATCGGATACTGTGCTTTTAATCGAACAAATACGTATAGGTGCAATTAAAAGCAAACATTCACCGTGGCTGCTAGAATGTATAGCCGGCATGACTGATGGCAGCACAGATTACGAATCGGTGGTAAAAAAAGAAGCATTTGAAGAGGCGGGGCTTGAGTTAAACGAACTTGAGTTTATGTTGTCGTATTTATCTAGTCCCGGTGGTACTACAGAGCGCTTATATTTATATTTAGCACGTGCCGATTTAAGCCAAGTGCAAACAGGTGTTTATGGCCTTGAAAGCGAAGGCGAAGATATAAAAACTCACGTATTAAGTGTTGATGATGCGCTTACGCGTCTTAATAACGGTGAGATAGACAATGCTGCAACGGTGATTTGTATGCAATGGCTTGCGCTTAATCGCGAAAAAATGGCCCGTAAATGGGCATAACTACAACTTAACCTTATAAAGAGGGTTAACAACATAATGGCGTTACTTTGACAGCACTATTAGCAACAAAGCGATATATTCAAAGCCTCCCAAAGTATTTAACACTTTGTGAGCATAACTACCTGCGACTGTTAAAGTTGTTACCGAGCGAGCGGGATATTGGAAGCACCCGCGAAGTTAAACTAGGTAACAGCGAGTTTGCTATTAAAGTAGACGATAGCGCAAAGTACACTATGGATATTTCAATCAAACAGCTAACAGGGATGGTTAAAGGCATTACGCCACTTTATTTAACGGTAAGGTTGTATCACGATGCTAAAGTGGCTGAAATCATTCATCACGATTACCATCAGCGTATAAAGCCGTCTTACGGTTACCCTAACCCTAAAATGCATCAAAAAGATGAAAAATATCAGCTTAATGCTTTTTTATATGACTGGTTAGTAGCCTGTGTTGAGCGCGGCCAAGCAACTTTAAACTGGGATGTTAATAATGGCCTGGTTTGATGAGGTATATAATTTTGATAGATCAACTTTAAACATAGCTCATATTACCGACAGTCACTTATTTGCAGATAAAAACGGTGAGTATTTTAGTGTAAATACAGCCAAACATTTTGAACAATCACTAGCGCATATAGCTAAGCAACAGCCTGACTGCGTTATATTTGGTGGTGATTTAACACAAGATCACAGCTTTGAATCGTACTTGCTATTTAGCGACCTTATAAATGAAAGCGCACTTACTTGCCCGGTATTTTGGGTACCAGGGAATCATGATGAGTTAGCAATGCTAAATCGTATTAGCGGCGCTCAAATAAATGCAGCTAAACGCATTACTGGCAACGGCTTTGATTTGCTGCTTATCAATTCTAAAGGTCCAACGCCTGCAGGGTGGGTTACGAGCAATCATTTAGATGAAATAACCCAGAGCTTAATTAGCTCTAGTAAAAGCAATGTTATTTTTTGTCACCATAACCCGTTGCCTATAAATGGCTACCTTGATAAACATATGTTGGAAAATGGCCCTCAGCTGTTAAATATTTTAGTTAACAGCGCTAACGTAGCGGCTTTTTTTCACGGCCATGTGCATAACGACTATACACAAAACTATAGGGAGCTAGCGGTATATGCAACGCCTGCAAGCTCTGTACAGTTTGTAAAAAACACAGCAAATTGGCAGCAAAAAAATTCAGGGCCCGCATACAGAATGCTAAAAATAAGTAGCGTTCAAGGTGAGCTAAATATAAAAACGGATGTGGTATGGCTAAGCGTGTAATTTATATTCATGGATTTAATAGCTCACAAAAATCATATAAAGCTGTGAGGTTTGGCGAGCTTATGGCAAACTATGACATTGATTATTGTGTACCGTGTTTAAGCCACGAGCCCTTACAAGCCATCATTAAGCTTGAGCAACTACTAACGCCTAATACTGTTTTATTAGGAAGCTCGTTAGGTGGTTTTTTTGCCACGTATTTATCGCAGCGTTATCAAATTCCTGCTGTGGTTATTAATCCTGCGGTCGCACCCTATAATTTATTACAGTCGTTACTTGGGCCTAACTATAATCCGTATCAGGATTATCACTATGAGTTAAACAATACTCATAGTGAGGCGCTTAAGTTACTCACTGTAAACAAGCTAACGCACCCTGAGCTGTTGTACTTGCTTCAACAAACAGGCGATGAAGTGCTGAATTATCAGCACGCAGTAAAATATTATTCACAATGCAAACAACGAATAGAGTTTGGTGGCGATCACAGCTATGTTGAATTTGAACGCACCTTTGAAAGTATTGTAGATTTTCTTAAAATCACGTAAAACTAGTTAACTTAGCGCATATAAAAATAAAACTAGTCAAACATATTAAAGCCTTAGCGGATACAAAGATAAAAACTATGAGCGAGCAAAACTATAACGCCGAAGCCATTGAAGTCCTCAATGGATTAGACCCGGTAAAAAGACGCCCAGGGATGTACACCGACACAGTACGCCCAAATCATCTAGGCCAAGAGGTAATCGACAACAGTGTTGATGAAGCCATGGCTGGCCATGCCACTAAAATTGACGTAATTTTACACGAAGATAACTCACTTGAAGTAAGTGATGACGGCCGTGGTATGCCTATTGATATTCACCCAGAAGAAGGTATTCCTGGGGTTGAGCTTATTTTTACTAAACTGCACGCTGGTGGTAAGTTTTCAAATAAAAACTATCAATTTTCGGGTGGTTTACACGGGGTAGGTATTTCAGTTGTAAATGCCCTATCTACACGAGTAGAAGTGACAGTAAGGCGCGATGCTCAACAATTTAGAATGGCTTTTGAAAACGGCGACAAGGTAGAAGATTTAAACGTAATTGGTACTGTTGGTAAACGCAACACGGGTACTACCGTTCGTTTTTGGCCTGATGCCAGCTACTTTGACTCAGCAAACTTTTCTCTTTCAAAGCTTAATCACTTATTAAAAGCCAAAGCCGTTTTGTGCCCAGGTTTGCGTATTAAGTTTACAAACAAACAAACCAAAGAAAGCCAAGAGTGGTACTACGAAACCGGCTTAAAAGATTACTTAATAGAGGCTGTTAAAGGCTACGAAATACTACCACAAGACCCGTTTGTAGGTGAGTTTTCAAGCGCTATTGAAGGTGCTGACTGGGCTGTTGTTTGGCTTCCTGAAGGGGGCGAGTCGATTGCTGAAAGTTACGTAAATTTAATTCCTACCGCGCAAGGCGGTACACATGTTAATGGTTTACGCCAAGGCTTGCTGGAAGCTATGCGTGAGTTTTGTGAATTTAGAAACTTATTACCGCGAGGCGTAAAACTTACCCCAGATGATATTTGGGAGCGCTGTAGTTATGTTTTATCGGTAAAAATGCAAGACCCACAATTTGCAGGACAAACTAAAGAAAAGCTTTCATCACGCTCATGTGCGGCATTTGTATCGGGTGTAGTTAAAGATTCGTTTAGCTTGTGGCTAAACGAGCATACTGACATAGCTGAACTGTTATCTGAATTATGTATTTCCAATGCGCAGCGTAGATTACGAGCAGCTAAAAAAGTGGTTCGTAAACGTGTTACTGCAGGTCCAGCTTTACCTGGTAAATTGACCGATTGTAGCGCTGCCGATAACGACAGAACAGAGCTGTTTTTAGTAGAGGGTGACTCTGCTGGTGGCTCTGCAAAGCAAGCCCGCGATCGTGAGTTTCAGGCTATTATGCCGCTGCGCGGTAAAATTTTAAATACGTGGGAAGTTGAGTCAGGGCAAATTCTTGCGTCTCAAGAAGTACACGATATTTCAGTAGCACTAGGCATAGACCCAGATTCAAGCGACTTATCGGGACTTCGCTACAACAAAATTTGTATATTAGCCGATGCTGACTCGGATGGACTACACATTGCTACACTGTTGTGTGCTTTGTTTGTACGCCATTTTCCACAGTTGGTCAAAACAGGTCATGTGTATGTTGCTATGCCGCCGTTATTTAGAATCGACATTGGCAAAGAAGTATATTACGCCCTCGATGAAGATGAAAAAACTGGTATTTTGGCACGCATAGAAGCTGAGAAAAAACGCGGTAAAGTAAACGTACAGCGATTTAAAGGCTTGGGTGAAATGAACCCGCTGCAACTTCGTGAAACGACTATGGATCCAAACACGCGTCGTTTGGTTCAGTTAACCCTGGACGAAGAAGAGCAAACCTTAGAAATGATGGATATGTTACTTGCAAAAAAACGATCGCCAGATCGTCGTCAATGGTTAGAAGATCACGGTAATAAAGCACAGGTATAAAGTGTTTTGTATAATACTAGGAGAAGCAAGTGAATAAATTACTAGGAAGTTTGCTGTTATTGGGGATGACAAGTGTCCCAGCAATGGCGAAAAACATACTTGATAAACTCACCGTTGCACCAGGGTTTGAAGTAAGCTTATTTGCTGATGATGTTGAAAATGCTCGCCAAATTGCAGTGTCAAAAAAAGGTATTGTGTACGCAGGCTCTCGTAAAGCAGGTAATGTATATGCGCTTATCGATCATAATAGTGATGGCGTAGCGG
The DNA here is from genome assembly GCF_018100985.1 of Pseudoalteromonas sp. MMG007. GTDB lineage: Bacteria > Pseudomonadota > Gammaproteobacteria > Enterobacterales > Alteromonadaceae > Pseudoalteromonas. Next base: position 228,546 of record NZ_JAGJEI010000001.1, read on the forward strand.
ACAAAAAAATTGTGATTGCTGAAGGTTTAAATATGCCCTCGGGCCTGGCAATTAAAGATGGCGATTTATACGTTGGTGAAGTGCATCGTATTATTCGTTTTAAAAATATCGACACGGAACTAAAAGATCCAAAGTTTGATGTAATTTATAATGCATTACCATCAGAGCGCCACCACGGCTGGAAGTTTTTACGTTTTACACCCACAGGCGAGTTACTCATTCCGGTCGGTGTGCCGTGTAATATTTGCGCCGAAGATGAGCGCTTTGGTCGTATTTTTTCACTTAATGTAGAAACTAAGCAAATTAAAACCATTGCGCAAGGTGTGCGTAACTCAGTCGGTTTTGACTTTCACCCGAGCACACAGGCTTTGTGGTTTAGCGATAACGGTCGCGACATGATGGGCGATGATATCCCACCAGATGAAATTAACCGTGTAAGCAAAGAAGGTGAGCACTTTGGTTTTCCTTTTGTTCACGCCGGCGCGATAATCGATCCTGAGTTTGGTAAAGGCAAAAACATTGCCGATTATACCTCTCCGGCGCTTGCACTTGCTGCACATGTGGCGCCTTTAGGTATTCATTTTTATAACGGTAAACAATTTCCTGCAAATTATAAGCAGCAGTTATTTGTTGCTGAGCATGGCTCATGGAATCGTTCTAAAAAATCAGGTTACAAAGTAGCGTTAGCTACCATTGAGCAAGGTCGAGTCACAAAATATACGCCATTTATTACGGGCTTTATGAAAGACGAAGCCACATTTGGACGCCCTGTTGCATTTGCAGAATTAGGTGACGGCAGTCTGTTGGTAAGCGATGATTACGCCAATGTGATCTACCGTGTAAGCTATAAGAAAAACTAGGTAAGCTTTAATGAGTGATACAGATACCTTGCTGATGCAAGGAATTGAGCAACAAACAATGGGGCGTTTTACCGAAGACGCCTATTTAAACTACTCTATGTACGTAATTATGGACCGAGCATTGCCACATGTTGGCGATGGATTAAAACCGGTTCAGCGTCGTATTATTTATGCGATGAGCGAGCTTGGGTTATCGGCCGCTGCTAAATATAAAAAATCGGCTCGTACCGTGGGTGATGTACTAGGTAAATACCACCCACACGGCGACAGTGCGTGTTACGAAGCGATGGTACTTATGGCGCAGCCGTTTTCTTATCGTTATCCGCTGGTTGACGGTCAAGGTAACTGGGGTGCTGCAGATGATCCTAAATCGTTTGCAGCAATGCGTTATACCGAAGCACGTTTATCTAAGTTTTCTGAAGTATTACTAAAAGAGCTTGGCCAAGGCACGGTTGATTGGACGCCAAACTTTGATGGCACCATGAATGAGCCTTTAGTATTGCCATCGCGTTTACCGCATATTTTACTAAACGGCGTAACGGGTATTGCCGTAGGTATGGCAACAGATATTCCGCCACATAACGTGCGCGAATTAGCCAGTGCGTGTTGCTTGTTACTTGATAAGCCAAAAACTGAACTTGAGGAAATTCTTGAGTTAGTACATGCACCAGATTACCCAACTGATGCTGAAATAATTACCCCAAAAGCCGATATCCATAAAATATATAAAACGGGTCGAGGCTCTATCAAAATGCGTGCGGTGTATACCGAAGAGCATGGCGATATTGTAATTACAGCACTGCCGCATCAATGTTCGGGTGGTAAAGTGCTTGAGCAAATAGCAGCGCAAATGAACGCTAAAAAGCTGCCTATGATTGCCGATTTACGTGATGAGTCTGATCACGAAAATCCAACGCGTATTGTCATTATTCCGCGTTCTAACCGCATTAAAGCTGAGCCATTAATGGCGCACTTGTTTGCTACTACCGATCTTGAAAAAAATTACCGTGTAAATTTAAACATGCTAGGCCTAGATGGCCGCCCGCAGGTAAAAGATTTACGCAGTATTTTATCTGAGTGGCTTACATTTAGACGTGAAACTGTTCGTAGGCGTTTACAGTATCGCTTAGATAAAGTGTTAGCGCGGTTACATATTTTAGAAGGTTTACTCGCTGCCTTTTTAAATATTGATGAAGTCATTGAAATCATCCGCACCGAAGACAAGCCAAAGCCTGTACTTATGGAACGCTTTGATTTAACTAATATTCAAGCGGAAGCAATTTTAGAATTAAAACTTCGCCACTTAGCAAAACTAGAAGAGTTTAAAATTCGTGGTGAGCAAGATGAGCTAGCTAAAGAACGTGACAAACTAGAGCTAACACTGGGTTCAGATCGTCGTATGTCAACGCTTCTTAAAAAAGAGATTCAAGAAGCCGCAGAAATGTATGGTGACGATCGTCGCTCGCCGGTTATTGAGCGCTCGGAAGCTAAAGCGCTTAACGAAAAAGATTTAATCCCATCAGAGTCAGTGACGGTTGTACTCTCTGATAAAGGCTGGGCACGCGTTGGTAAAGGTCATGATCTAGATGTAGAAGGGCTTAATTATCGCTCAGGCGATAACTATAAAGCCTCAGCTCGAGGAAAGAGTAATCAGCCCGCAGTATTTTTAGATACAGCAGGCCGTGCCTTTGCAACTGATGCACATAGCTTGCCTTCGGCGCGAAGCCAAGGTGAGCCAATGACAGGGCGATTTAACCTAACCACAGGGGCTAATTTTGAACATGTGGTGATGGCTGATGACAATCAAGTACTGCTTATGGCATCGGATGCGGGTTACGGCTTTATAACCGACTTTAAAGATTTGGTGAGTAAAAACAAAAACGGTAAAGCCTTAGTGAGCGTGCCAAAAGGCGGCATACTACTCTCTCCAATTAGAGTCAACGATGTAGCAACCGATTATTGTATGGCCATTTCAAACGAAGGGCGCATGCTTTTATTCCCGCTACGTGATTTACCAAAACTGGGTAAAGGTAAAGGGAATAAGATTATTTCTATACCTGGAGCAAAGGTACAAGCGCGAGAAGAGTTTGTTAAAGTATTAGCTGTTGTGCCACAAGGCAGCAGTGTAACGCTCCATGCAGGTAAGCGTAAGTTAACGCTTAAGCCTACTGATTTAGAACATTATCATGGCGAGCGCGGCCGCAGAGGTAACAAATTACCGCGTGGTTTACAACGCGTTGATGAGGCGGTTGTTGAGTTTACACCTGCAGATGATCCCGATGAGACGATTAGTGAATAATACATAGTAATACATTAAACGGCCTGCTTTTGTAGGCCGTTTTTGTTTGTGCATATAATTTCAGCGCACAAGTGTACGCTATGTCTCGTGTGTGTAACAAAATAGCGTTATAATACTATAATGTGCGTAGCATTTGGCGCACTGCACACACAATTGGAGAGATAGTTTGTTAGCCGTTATACGTATTTTTATTATGTTGCTGTTTATATTATTAAGCTGTGTTTTTGGTTTATTGCTTTCAATAGTAAGGCCATTTCACGCAAATAATGTATATGTTATAGCAACTTGGTTTGGCTCAATGGCCAAAATGTTGGGTGTAAAACTTGTGCTTACACGCCATCCAGAGGCCGTAAAAGCAGGGCCAGCAGTGTACTTAGCAAATCATCAAAACAACTATGACTTATTTACGATTCCAGCCATGGTGCCAAAAAACTGCGTAAGTTTAGGTAAAAAAAGTTTAAAGTGGATCCCGTTCTTTGGGCAGCTTTACTGGCTATCGGGTAATATATTAATCGATAGATCGAACCGCTCAAAAGCGGCTGGAACTATTTCAAAAGCCGCTGAAAAAATTAAAAGTAATGGTCTATCTGTATGGATGTTTCCTGAAGGCACCAGAAGCTATGGAAGAGGGCTGTTACCTTTCAAAACAGGTGCATTTCACACCGCAATGAGCGCAGATGTGCCCGTTATTCCGGTATGTATGAATACAACGCATAAATCCATAAAGCTAAATCGATGGGATAATGGTACAATTTACATTGAAATGTTAGCGCCCGTATCGCTTGATAAAAATATTAGCGCGCGTGAGCATGCTAAAAGCGTGCATAGTATTATGGCTGCTAAAATAACTGAATTAGATGCTCAAGTGAGAGATAAATAATGGAAAACTGGCGCGAAATAAGTGAAGACATCGTAAGTTCATTACTTGAAGATGGATCAGATCCTGAAATACTTTACGAAGTAGAACACCATTTTGTATGTGAAGACTTCCCTAAATTAGAACAAGCGGCATTAGCGGCTTTTAAATTAGGCTACGATGTTGAAGAGCCTGCAGAGCTCGAGCTTGAAGACGGCAGCAAGATTTGGAGCTTCGATATAGTAGTCGAAGCTGAGCTAGACGTAGACGTAATAATGGAAGATGTGGATAAACTTGCAGCTTTAGCTGTTGAGTGCGACGTTGAATACGACGGTTGGGGCACTTACTTTCAAGAGTAATGTACCTATCTAACGTCTAGGTTTGTATTTTAAAAGCGAGTATTATAAATACTCGTTTTTTTATGTCTGAAATAGTTTTATACCAACCCTCAATCCTATTTCATCATTTTAAGGGTAAAACCTGACGCTAACAATGGATTTACCGTAGTTAGCTACACACGAGAAACTAACTAGTTCCATATAAATAGTGTTAAAACTTACATTATTAAATGTACTTAAATGGCTGTTTATTATAGCCATTTTTTATTTTTAAAATACACTGCAATACCGCCGGTAAGAACGATTAAAAATATAACAAAAGCACTAAATGCATAGGGGTTTTCAGTTCCAGGGATACCGCCTACATTCACTCCTAATAAGCCTGTTAAAAAGCCAAGTGGCAAAAATAAAGCCGCCACTACCGACATTACATACATACGCTGATTTAGTTGCTCAGAGACTTGGTTGGTAATTGTTTGTTGAATAATTTGTGCGCGTTCGATTGAGCTGTCTAATTCTTCTAAATAACGAATCAGTAGGTTAGTGGTTTCGTTTAATTTTGCTTTGTCATCATCTAAAAGCCACGGGTAATGTTTATTAACCATTGAAGATAGCGCGTCTTTTTGCGGCTTTAAGTAGCGCTTTAAGGCAATGGTTTGGCGACGTAGTTGTGATAAGCCTTGGTTATCAAACTTCTTACTTGGCTCATCTATCTCCTCTTCAAATTCATCAAGTGTTTCATCAAGCGAGTCAATCACCGTTTGCATACGAGAGGTAAGCTTATGTGTAATGGTGCACACTAGCTCTGAAATAGAGCACGGCCCTTTGTTTATATTAAATAATTCAAGAATGTCTTGAATTGATAGCAATCTACGTTTGCGAGTTGTTATGACAACAGACTCACTGATAAATAAACGTATAGACACCATGTCTTCAGGACTTTGTGCTGGGTTTAAGTTTACGCCACGTAAAAATAACATGTGTCCGTTTGTAGTAGGCGTTATGCGTGGGCGGGTTTCATCAGCGATTAACGAATCAAGTTCAAATTCTGTTAAATGGGATTGGCTTTTTAGCCACGCTACCGCTTCTTTTTGGCTGTAATCCATATGAATCCATAGTTTTCCTTGGCTTGGCTGCCAATTATTTAGATCCTGTGTACTTTGTATAGATCGCGCACCGCCATTTTCGTCAAGTACTAGTGCATGTAGTAAACCATTAATCATATTTAAACCCGTATAATTGTGTATTTGATCGTGTTAGCTAACCTGTACTCTAAAGAGCTTTACTATCTCGAGTTCAGATTAAATTTAGTGCATCTACTGTCTCTTCTACAAACTTACCTTTTATTTTGATGAGTTAAGCCTACTTCAAAATCTAACAGCGCGCTTTTATAAATCAAAACCAATGCACAAGCTCACCAGCAAGGTGCGCATTGTGTGACCAGTTTGTATAAAAGATCAATTTAATTTACTCATCGACTAGATAAATTTATTTCGTTGGTGTTTTTTGACCCGTAGCGTATAAGTCTCTTTTTTATTAAGGGCATATTTATGACTACAAATATCACAGTGGGTTGGCGTGAGTGGTTAAGCTTACCAGAGCTTGGTATTGAGAGAATAAAAGCAAAAGTAGATACCGGCGCCCGTACCTCGTGTATTCATGCAATTAATATTCAAGAGTATGAAGTAAATGGCGAAAAATGGGTGAAATTTATAGCTCAACCGCTACAAGGCGATGAACAAACACGCGTCACTTGCAAGGCTAAGGTTAAAAAAATTAAAGCTGTAACCAGTTCAAGTGGGCAAAAAGAAATGCGCTATTTTATAGAAACAACATTACATGCTGGCCAACATAGCTGGCCTATTGAAGTGACGTTAACAAGTAGGGCAACAATGAAATTTAGGATGTTACTTGGCCGTACAGCCATGGAAAATCACTTAGTCGTTAATCCGGCTTTATCACATTTATTAGGTAGTTAAGGTTTTAACTATGAAAATCGGTATTTTATCTCGCAGCAGTAATTTGTATTCAACTCGTCGCTTAATTGAAGCGGCAGAAGCACGTGGTCATGAAGTAAAAGTAATTGATGCGCTACGTTGTTACATGAATATAAACTCAGATCAGCCTGAAATTCACTATCGCGGTGAAAATTTAAAAGAATTTGACGCTATCATTCCACGCATTGGTGCATCAGTTACTTTTTATGGTTGCTCGGTGTTACGCCAGTTCGAAATGATGGGGGTTTACCCTGTTAACGAATCGGTGGCTATTTCTCGCTCGCGCGATAAATTACGCTCATTGCAGCTTCTTTCGCGTAAAGGGGTCGGCATGCCGGTAACAGGGTTTGCTAGCAAGCCAGATGACGTAAAAGACTTACTAGAAATGGTAGGCGGCGCACCGGTAGTAATTAAGCTGCTTGAAGGTACGCAAGGTATTGGTGTTGTTCTTGCTGAAACGCGCAAAGCGGCTGAAAGTGTAATTGAAGCGTTTATGGGCTTAAAAGCCAATATTATGGTTCAAGAATATATTAAAGAAGCGGGCGGTGCTGATATTCGCTGTTTTGTATTAGGCGATAAAGTGATAGCTGCCATGAAGCGCCAGGCGCAAGAAGGGGAGTTTCGTTCAAACCTTCATCGTGGGGGAAGTGCTGCACTTGTTCGCATCACACCTGAGGAGCGAAAAACAGCGGTTGCCGCAGCTAAAGCTATGGGCTTAAATGTTGCGGGTGTTGATTTACTGCGCTCGTCTCGTGGTCCACTGGTAATGGAAGTTAACTCTTCACCAGGCCTTGAGGGTATTGAAGTAGCAACAGGTAAAGATATTGCGGGCATGGTCATCGAATTTATCGAAAAAAATGCTGCTATTAAAGGAACTGCAACACGTGGCAAAGGTTAAAATAAACCGGCCTTTTACCTTATTAGGTAAAAGCGTGGGTGTAGGCGAGCGCAAAACGTTGGCCTTAGAAGCAGCAAAGCTTTATACCCACTCACCGCTTAATATTCCTATTGAGGTAGTAAATGGTGTTTTAGAGGGGCCTGTGCTTATGGTATGTGCAGCTATTCATGGTGATGAGCTAAATGGTGTAGAAGTTGTACGTCAGCTGCTCTCTAAAATAGATGCAAGTCAGTTGCGCGGAACCATAATTGCAGTGCCTATTGTTAATGTGTTTGGCTTTATTCATAAATCGCGTTATTTACCCGATAGACGCGATATGAACCGCAGCTTTCCAGGGTCTGAGCGCGGATCGCTAGCTGGGCGTATGGCGCACATGTTTTTTAATCAGGTGGCAGTACATTGTACTCACATTATTGATTTACATACGGGTGCGATTCACAGAACTAATTTGCCGCAAATACGCGCTAATTTAGAAGATGAAGCAACCGCTGATATGGCTAAAGCATTTGGCACACCTGCTGTTATTAATGCATCCCTTCGTAATGGCTCACTACGAAGTGAAGCCGCTAATTTAGGTATACCGGTTATTACTTATGAAGCAGGTGAAGCACTACGTTTTGATCCTATTGCTATTGCAGCAGGTGTGCAGGGAGTGGATTATGTGATGCGTCATTTAAAAATGATCCGTGGCAAACGCCCTAAAAAACTACCCGATCCTATTATTGCAGGCTCTACAAGTTGGATACGTGCTGAAGTAGACGGCATTGTACGTGCGCAAGTATCGCTTGGTGAGCATGTAGAAAAAGGCCAAGTGCTGGCGTATATAAGTAGTCCTTTAGGGGACTCTGAGCTTGAACTTTTAGCGCCTAAAGGCGGTATTGTAATTGGTCAGCAAACTATGCCATTAGTAAACGAAGGGGATGCGGTATTCCACCTTGCTTACTTTGCACATGACAACAGCTTAGTAGAGCAGCAACTAGAGCACTTTATTGACGAAATAAATGATTTAGATGATGAATTAAAAACAGCTGAGCTAAATAACTAATAGCTATTAAAAAGCCGCAGTAAGGTTTTTCTTACTGCGGCTTAACGTTTATTAGGGCCAATAATACGCTTAATTACAGGCGCTTTTGTGGGCTTAGGCTCTTTGTTTAATACCATTACAGGGCGTGTCACAAACAGGTTATTTGGGTATACAACTCTGTGCCCATCTACATGCTCAAGCACGACATTCATTAAGCCTAGCTCAACAATACGTCCTTCTACGTGGTTTGCGCCATCAACAATACGCACCCAGTAGCCAACATGAAAATCGTTTTGAATAAACATTAATAAAAAGGCGGTAAGATTACTTAGTAACGACCAAGCTGCAAATAAAGCGACCCCTAACATTGCAAACAGTGATGAGCCTAGAACTAATAACCCACGCAGCTCTATACCCCAAAATATGAGCACTAAGCAAAGTACTACAAACGCGAGTATTATTTTTAATAACAGCTCAGCTCTAAATTTACGATGAACATCTACTTTTCCTTTTATGGCTTTTTCGAGCAGCTTTTTTGTTGCTTTTAATAACAGTGGAAAAAGTAAAATGGCAATAAGGGTGACAACTAATTTATATTGTGTACCCATTAGCTCTAAAAGCGCGAACAATTCCAAAGTGTGATCCCGTACTATTTTTTAGCGAGTTTAAAGCGCTAGTTTAGCGCTTTAGTATATTGTCCGCTATTTAAAAGGTATTTTTAACACTCACGAGCCACTGCACCGAATCAACATCGTCGTAGCTATCAAGCGGGGCGGCAATATCAAGGTGAATCATGGTGCCAGAGTTTGCTCTGCTAGGGGCTAGGCGCAGTCCAATACCGACATTTTTTAAAACATGATCGTTCTCGCCGTTGTCTTCATCGTTAAACCAAGCGCGGCCAACATCAACAAAGCCCGCTGCACCTACTTTAAATAGCTGCAGTAAATCGTACTCCCAGTAATAGCGTTTTTCTAAGCTGACTAAAAAGCTTCGGTCGCCGTGCTGGTAATCCATAGGATAGCCACGAAGACCCGTTTCGCCGCCAAGTGTTAGCTGTTTATCGGCGGTTAGGTTTTTAGCATACTGGGCACGGGCTTTAACAAACCAAGATTGGTTTTCGCTGGTGTTTAAGTAGTATTGTATTTGGCCGGTGGCTAAAAAGTTTTCAAGCTTTTTTTGTTCTTTATTCCAATAACCATCAAGCTCAGTGCTAAAGCGCCATAGTGTTCTATCGGTGGTAAAATGTGCTTTTTTAGCTTTAAAAGAGTAAATAGCGCGGGTATCGTCATTACTTAGTGACTTGTCTGAATAGCCTAATAATGCTTTTATGTTCCAGCCCAAATTTAAATCTTCTGTACGCGAAATACTGTCAAAATTTCGTACTTTTATATAATTGTCTTCAAACCAGTGCCCGCTAACATACGGGTAACTGAGCTTTCTGTCTTGTGCTAGTGGGGCAAAGGTGGTGTCTATTTCTTCGAAGCTGTCTTGTTGATCTACATAACCAAGGGTTAGGCGCTGGGTCCAGCTATCGCTGAGTGCTGTAGAGTGGCCTAAAAATGCACTAAATAGATCGGTTGTTTGATCAAACTCGCTGTATTCATCACCACGGCGATACAACGATTCTTCTCTTTGCTCAGAAAAGCTTTTAATACCATAGCTATAAGGCGTATCTATGGCATAAAACGGGTAGGTGAGTTCTAATAAGTGGCGTTTACCATCGCTGTTATCGGCATATTCTAAGCGGCCGCGGTAGCGGGTTGATAAAATATTAGGATCATCATAAACAAATAAGTAACCATTACGATCGCTGTCGGTTGTGCGTGCAAGCGATAAGCGCTTTCCCCATCCAAATAAATTTGATTCACGAAAACCTATACTCGATTTATTTTCTCCGCCGCTACGGCTAAAGCTGATTTCAGGTAATAAGGTCCATAAATCGCGGGTTACTACGATTACATCTACATTACCGTCGCAGTTTTCTGTGGCGCTTATTTGCGCATCATATAAATAATTTTGGCGGCGTAATAAGCGCTCTGACTCAGCCAGCTTTTTAGCATTGTATTTATCGCCTTGCTTAAACAGTAAAATATTACTGATCACAGCAGGTTCTGTTTGTATATGAGCACGGTTAGCAAAGCGAAAAAGGGCGTTATTTTCTTCTTCTAGCTCTGTGTTAAATACATTAAGTTGAGAAAGCGTAATCGAGGCTATTTGCGCATCACTTCGGCTGGTGATGAGTGTTGCTTTATCTTCAACTTCACGTCGTAGATTTTTATTATTATCTAAATGGGCTTGAGTCAGTGGGCAAGTATCTGTTTTTTTTGCTACTTGCTGGGCAAGCGCGCTAGGCATTAAAAAGCTTAAAGCGGTTAAGCTAATACAGCATTGTGCAATCCATTTCTTATTCACCATTAAACCTCTTTACTACTTAGTAGCAACTGCCGATCATAATATCAGCTTACATCATTGTTATTACAATGTAAGTAAAAGGTATGGATTTTGAAACTAATTAATTGTTACCGTTATGCACCTTTGTTAATGACTGCAGTTTTAGCTTAAATAAAAGGCAAGGGCTGCCAATAAGTGCTCGGCCTCTAGGCCTTCACCGTTAATCCAAATACTTTCGCTATAGTGTTCAAAGTTTAAATTAAAAGTATGTTGTTGGTAGTTAAAACGTACTTGATGACGGTCCGCACCACCAGAATATTCGTTGATTGTTATTTCATCTGAATGTAAAAATAAAGTGCTCCACAGCTCAAAGTCTTCATCGTGTGGTGGCTCTGTTGGATTAACAATTATGCATTTATGGGCGTGATCGTATTCTATTTGGGTCATAGTGTTCTTAATTGGTCGCAAGGTAATTGCGAATTGCAGTTAAAAATTCGCCGCCATATTTGTTTAGCTTGGTAAAGCCAACTCCCGACACTTTTAAAAATTCGCTGTCGTTAGTAGGCATTAGCTGCGCCATTTCGGCTAACGTTTTGTCGTTAAATACAACGTAAGGCGGTACATCGTCTGCATCAGCGAGTTCTTTACGTAGAGCACGTAAGCGGGCAAACAGTTTTTTATCGTAATTAAATTGGGCTAGCTTATCTTGGTATACGTGTTTAGCTTGCAGGCGAGGTTCAGCCATTTGCAAAGCATATTCACTCTTTAAAATAGCGCGTGCTGCTTCGGTTAAACGCAGTGACGCACCTTGGGTTATATCTTGGCTTAGTAAACCCTGATGAATAAGCTGGCGTAAAATACTGAGCCAAAATTCACTGCTTTTATCTTTACCTATGCCGTAAGTACTTAATTCGTGGTGGTTGTTATCGCGTATGCGGCTTGTATTAGCCCCGCGTAATAATTCAACAATATAACCTAAGCCAAAGCGTTGCCCGGCTCTGTATACACATGAAAGCGCTTGTTGGGCTACTAAGGTTCCATCAAAGCTTTTTGGTGGATTTATGCAGATATCGCAGTTACCGCATTGTTCGCGCTTGTATTCACTAAAGTAGTTAAGGAGTATTTGGCGCCTGCAGGTTTGTGCCTCTGCAAAACTTGCCATAGCGTTAAAGCGTTGTTCTTCTACGCGGCGGCGTTGCTCATCGTCTATATCTTCAAAAAAGCGCCTAACACGGCCAATATCGGCCGGATCAAAATACATTATGGCTTCTGCGGCTAAGCCGTCACGACCAGCACGCCCGGTTTCTTGATAATAGGCTTCTATGCTTTTAGGGATATCGTAATGCAGCACAAAGCGCACGTTAGGTTTATTTATTCCCATACCAAACGCAACGGTCGCGACCACTATTTGAATGTCGTCACGGGCAAAGCCGGTTTGTACAAATTGGCGTTGCTCGTTACTCATACCCGCATGATAGGCGGCGGCATTGAGGCCTGCATCGGCAAGCTTTTCGGCAATGTCGTCAACGCGTTTGCGGCTGGTGCAGTAAATAATACCACTTTGATTTTTTTGCTCTTTTAAATAGCGCAGTAGTTGCGCCATAGGCTTAAATTTTTCTTCTATTGTGTAGCGAATATTAGGCCTGTCGAAGCTGCCAGTATGGATATAGGGCTGTTGTAGTTTTAATTGTTCAACTATATCAAAGCGAGTGGCTTTATCGGCTGTGGCAGTAAGCGCCATCATCGGTACATGAGAAAAACGTTGTTTAAGCTCGTTTAATCTAAAGTAATGGGGCCTAAAGTCGTGCCCCCAATGGGATACACAGTGCGCTTCGTCTATGGCAAAGAGGCTTACATTTAGGTGCGATAAGCGCTCTAAAAAGTCACGCTGCAATACTTTTTCAGGGGCTACGTATAATAGTTTAATTAACCCCTGATGGAGCTGTTGATACACTAATTGCTGTTCTTCTCGTCCTAGGCTGTTATTTACATAAGCAGCTTTAACACCTAATGCTTGTAATTGCGTAACCTGATCTTGCATTAACGATATAAGTGGAGATATAACAATAGTAACGCCATCAAGTACTAAGGCCGGAACTTGGTAGCACACTGATTTACCACCGCCTGTAGGCAGCAATACCAGAGAATCTTTACCGCTAATAGCCGCATCAATCACTGCTTTTTGGCCATCGCGGAATTCGCTGTAGCCAAACACTTGTTTGAGGACAGTTTCGGGTTTGCGCACAAGAGTGCTAGAAGGTTGCGTTAATGTAGTCATCGGCGGGTATTTTAGTGTTTTTTTTATAAGATGTCTTTAGCTTAAAGGTAAATGATTTGATCAGAGTCTCGTAGTTTTGATCAAGTTATGTTTTACTCATCGTACCAGTGTTGATTTAAACATAGAGAATAATAATGAATAAAGAAATGTTAATTGAACAAGTAGGCGCGTTGTTTGTAAGTGGTATGCCATTTAACCAGTTTTTAAACATATCAGTGGAGTCGCTAAGCCCTGAACAAGCTAAAATAAGCTTTCCTTGGCAGGATGTGTTTGTTGGTAACCCTGCGCAAAAAATTCTTCACGGTGGAATTATTTCAGCCGTACTTGATAATGTCGGCGGTATGCTCGCTGCAGCCAGTGTGATAGACAAACTAACCAATATAGATATGCCAAGTGTGCAGCAAAAGCTTGCCACATTAGGCACTATTGATTTACGCACCGACTATTTACGCCCAGGTAAAGGGGAGAACTTTATAGCGAGTGCCACACTTATTCGTTCAGGTAATAAAGTATGTGTGTGCAGAATGGAGCTGCATAATGAAAAGTCAGTACAAATAGCTTTTGGCACAGGTACGTATTTAGTAGGGTAAAGCAACTAATTAAGTACTGCTAAATAAAAAGCTTTGCCTTGCGTTTAGGTTTACTCGCCTCAAAATACATCACTTAATAGTGCGAATTGGTATAAACTGTCGGCCTTTTAGTATGAGTAAGTTGTATTTATGTCGATGGAAAACGAGCAGCGTAAGGGCGGTATTTTTGCCTGTTTAGCCTTTTTAATGTGGGGCTTAGCACCGATTTATTTTAAGCAAATTCAACATGTTTCTGCTTTTGAGATTTTAACTCACCGCGTTGTCTGGTCGGTCGTATTTTTAGTACTTGTAGTGAGTGTGCTTAAATATTGGGATAAGGTTAAGCGCATTGTTGTTCAGCCAAAAATTATGCTTATGTTGGTTATAACGTCTTCTATATTAGGCTTTAACTGGGGCTTATTTATTTGGGCCGTTAATAACAACCACATGCTTGACGCCAGTTTAGGTTACTACATAAACCCGCTGCTTAATGTGTTACTAGGTATGTTGTTTTTAGGCGAGCGCTTACGAAAACTACAAGGGTTTGCGGTATTTTTAGCATTTGCTGGCGTGGTACTACAGCTTGTTAGCTTTGGCTCGTTCCCTGTGGTAGCGTTTTCACTGGCTACCTCATTCGCTATTTATGGCTTGTTACGTAAAAAATTACCAGTTGAAGCACTTCCTGGTATTTTACTCGAAGCACTGATTTTACTGCCTGTCGCGTTAATTTATTGGTGGGTAATGGCTCCTACAGCAACCTCGGATTTGGTAGTAAATGATTGGCATACAAATGTATTGCTAATTAGTGCTGGTATTATTACCACATTGCCACTGCTTTGCTTTACTGGCGCTGCTAAACGCTTGCAGTACACAACACTGGGCTTTTTCCAATACATAGGGCCAAGCTTAATGTTTATGCTAGCGGTGGTATTTTACGATGAAGTGTTTGATGCCGAACGGGTGATTACGTTTGCCTGTATTTGGAGCGCTTTGGCTATATTTACGTGGGATTCTTATCATCAATCACGTAAACGTAAAAAAGCGGCCATAACAGCCGCTGAAGTATAAAGTAGTAAGTTAGGTTTAATTTACTACTTTGTTACGGCCGGTTTCTTTAGCATCGTATAGCTTTAAATCGGCCAGCTTTAATAATTCATCAATTTGATAGATTGGGCCATACTCAAAGCCAATTGAAATAGTAAACTTAATCTTAGCGCTACTAAATTCATGGCTATTGGCTTCTATAAAGTATCTAAATCCTTCAAGGCGTTTGAGTGCTTCTTGTTTGTCTACACCTTTAAAGTAAACCGCAAACTCCTCGCCACCCAAACGTGCTACTAAGTGCTTTTTAAAGTACTTTTTAAAACAAATAGAAAGCCCTTTTAATACCTCGTCGCCTGTGTCGTGCCCGTGTGTATCATTAATCGACTTAAAGTGGTCAATATCAAGCATAGCGAGGGCGCCATTGCCTTTGGCATCTTTAATTTGTTTTAGTGACTTTTCGGCTTCCTCAAAGAAATAGCGGCGATTAGGTAAGCCTGTAAGGTAATCTGTATTAGCTTGGCGCTTAATAGTGGCTATTTGCTCTAGCATGTCGACGTTTTGACTAAGGCGGCAGTAAAACTCCTCACTATTAAAAGGTTTATGCAGATAATCGTTTGCGCCATTTTTCAAAAATAAGCTAGAAAGCACAGAGGAGTCTGCTCCAGAAATCCCTATAATCGCTTTTTCATCATTGCTATATAACCTACGAATTTGTATACATAATTCGTCACCGTTCATATTTGGCATTTCGTTATCGGTAATTATTACCGTGATATCAGGTGAATCTTCGAGCATTTTAAGTGCTTCAATACCATCTTTAGCTTCTATTGTTTGGTACTTGTGACGAACAAGTAGGCTGCAAATATAACGGCGAGTTGAGGTTGAATCGTCAACCACGAGCACTTTTACGCTTTCGTTACGGGGAAGACGCATTAATTGTTTTTCTAGGTATTGGTAGGCTTGTTTATTTTCTTTGGTTATGTAATCAATTATTGGGTACTTTTCTACCGTGTCGCGTGTTTGCTGATCGATATTGCCAGTCATTACTATGGTAGGAATTTCAGCTGCTATAGTACAAGGGACAGCTTCACCTTTTGGTGCGTCAGGCAAAATAAAATCTACTACAGCACAAAAATAAGTGCTTTTACTCAACAACTCTTTGGCTTGAGCTAACGACTCAGCTATATCAACTTCGTAGCCAGACTTTAGCGCAATGTGCTTTTGCACTCGCGCTATAGTCGGCGTATCTTCAATTATTAATATTTTTCGCGTCACGTAGCTACCTTGTTTAATATTTTGCAAAAGTATTTGCTAATACAAGTTGTAACTGCTAAAACGCAAAAAAGCAAATAACTTAGTGGCTTACAAGCTATCTGCTTCTGAATAATATTCTTGGCTAATGGGGGCTGGACCCGATATTTTAGAGCGACCAAATAATGTGTGGAATTTAGATTTACAGGTTGTAAGTTTTAAGTATTTAACCCAAGCACGCTCAATCGGGTTTGTTGGCTCTAAAGAACCGGTTACCACAGCTACAAATTGTTTTTGATGCTCATTTTGTGGCGCTATAGTTTTAGAGTATAGATCTTTTAAAATCACCCCATGTTGCTCTAGTATGCTTGCTTCTAACAAGGTGAAGTTTCCGCTGCGGCTAAAGCCACGTGGAAAGTTTTGATCATCATAAAATTGACGTTGGCTAACAAATGCTTGGCGTAGTAGTGAAATATTATTGCTCATAACTTTATCCTCATGCCCTATTAATTAGTTGGAGTATGATGCAAGTTTGGTAATTTATTAAACAAATTATTTTTATCGTGAGGATAAAAAATTGGATATAGATTTATTAAAAACATTTGTAGAAGTCGTGCGTACTCGCCACTTTGGTAAAGCAGCCGAGAACCTTTATATAACACAATCTGCGGTCAGTTTTAGGATTCGCCAGCTCGAGCAAGGGCTTGGTGTTAATTTATTTATACGCCAACGAAATAATATCCAATTAACGGCACCTGGTGAGCGTTTATTACCTCATGCAAAAATGATTATTACGGGCATGCAGCGCGCAAAAGTAGATGTGGCGTTGGCTGATAATATGCACAAACAAATAAGTTTGGCTGGCACACCAAATATATGGGATGCATTTTTACAGTTTGGTATTACTAATATAGTGTCGGCGATGCCTGGGGTGTCGCTTGTAGCAGAGGTTAAAGCGCAGCAAGAAAGTACGCGACTACTTTTAGAGCGCACACTCGATTTAGCTATTTTGTTTGATCCGCCAAAGGTAGACGAACTAGTGGTTGAGCGTATATGTGAGTTACCTATTATTCCAGTGAGTGGCTACGATACTGCAACAAACGAAAACTTTTTTGATAACCAGTATGTATATGTTGATTGGGGTACGACGTTTTCGCTTTGGCATGCTCGTCAATTTACGGGGAATACCCCACCTTATTTTAGAACGAGTACTGGGCGTATTGCGCTTGATTTAATATTACAATGTGGTGGCAGTGCCTTTATACCTCAGGTACTTGTGCAAGATCATCTTGATAAGGGTGAGCTGTTTCATGTTAAAGATGTAGAAAATACCTCAAGAGGCATTTTTGTAGCCTATCATAGAGACAATGAACAAAAGGAATTAATAGAAACCTTAATAAACTTACTACCTAAAGTTGAGCTAACTTAATAGGTATTTTTTATTTGGTACTAAGTACCCAATGACTGTTCATGTACTTTTAATTTCATAAACAATGCAATTTCATTAACTTTAAAAGACAAAAATATTTCATTTGTAATATTTTTGTCATTTATTGGTGCCAAACTGCACCTGTTTTAAAAATTAGTCTTTTGTGATTATCGAGGAAATAACATGAAATTTGTAAAATCGAGCTTATGTGTCGCTTTATTAAGTGGTTTGTCTTTTAATGCGCTCGCAGGCGTTGATGTTTACGGTAAAGCGAATGTGACTGTGCAGTCGTCTGATGATGGTGAAGGGTCTTTCACTGAAATTAAAAGTAACGCATCTCGCTTTGGTCTAAAAGGTTCTGAAAAAATAACAGATGGCCTAGAAGCGGTTTATAAGTTTGAGTTTCAAGTAGACGTGTCTGATGCTGACTCAAAAGGTGATAACGACGATAATATTTCTGCTCGTAACCAATATGTGGGCTTAAAAGGCGCATATGGTCAGGTAGTTGTGGGTCGCAACGATACAGCCCTTAAACAATCACAAGGCAAATTAGATTTATTTAACGACCTTGAAGGCGATATTAAAAACGTATTTAAAGGTGAAAACCGTTTAGGTGATTCAATTACTTATACATCTAAAACATACGAAGGCTTTAAGTTACTTGCTACTTTTATTGCTGAAGATGACGTAGATGCAGATAACGGTTACTCATTAGCGGTTACTTATGGCGATGTAGCACTTAAAAAGAGCGCTATTTATGCGTCAGTTGCAGCCGATAGCGAAGTAAATGGCTACGATGTTGTACGTGCGTCAATCCAAGGTAAAGTTGAAAACTTTAAACTAGGCGCAATGTACCAAACGCAAGAAACTGTAGATGGCAGTGCAGAAGCGGATGGTTACTTATTAAATGCAGCTTACAGCATGGGTAAAAACACCTTCAAAGTACAGTACCAAGCAATGGACTTTGACGATAGCGATGATAAAACAGCGGTATCGGTAGGTGTTGATCACAAGTTGAACAAAAACATTAAAGTGTTTGGTTTTTACTCAAGCTTCGACATGGACAACAACGTTGACCAAGATTATGTAGGCTTAGGTATGGAATACAAGTTTTAACTATTCGCTAAATTAGTTAAAACACTCCCTTTTTAACCGCGCTCCTTTGAGCGCGGTTTTTTTTGCTTTAAATTCTTTACCCGCCCATAATAGACCCTCATTTGGAATGAGGTGTAAACCCTCAACTATTCCCGTAACTGTAATTAGCATAAAGCTTTAAGTCAGATACAAATGAGTAATACCAATCAGCATAAATATTTGAGCATTTAACGAATTAAATTTTATCGCTTAATAGTTTTTGTATCTAAGCAGATCGGTAAAAATTTTTTAACGAGCGGGTTTACTCATTTTTTTTAATGCACTAGGTATTGTTAGTTGTATTGTTAGTGGGTACGCGCCTACCAAGGACTCACTGTTGCACACTAAATCAGCGCCAAACACGCCTTTACTTAATGTTAATAATGTTTCGTGGGGGATTGCCAATAAAAACATTTTAAATAATATTAATTTGCAAATAACGCCAGGTAAGTTTGTGGGCTTAATAGGCCCAAACGGCGCAGGTAAGTCGAGTTTGCTTCGTTGCTTATATCGTTTTAATCAGCCAACATCAGGGCAGATTACTTTTAATAATCACGATATTTGGCAACTTAAAAGTGAAGATTATGCAAAGCAAGTTGCTGTGGTACTCCAAGAAACGCCTTCGCAATTTAACCTAAGTGTATTTGATGTTATTGCACTTGGGTTTACTCCTCATAAATCGATATTCAGTTCAGTTACCGGCAGCGATAAACAAAAAATCATCCAAGCTATCAACACTGTAGGGTTGGCAGATCATAGTGATCAAAGTTTCGAATCGCTCTCTGGCGGCGAAAAGCAGCGCGCTTTAATAGCTCGCGCTATTGTGCAGCAGCCTCAGTTATTAATTATGGACGAACCAACCAGCCATTTAGATGTTAAATACCAAATACAAGTTATGGAGCTAGCTAAATCGCTCGGGGTAACGGTGTTTGCATCGTTTCACGATTTAAACCTAGCTGCAGCAATGTGTGACGAACTAGTCGTTATTAAAAACGGTGAAATTACGCATTCGGGCACGCCAACGCAGGTATTAACCGAAAATATGCTAGACGACGTTTTTGGTGTGTGTGCTCAAGTCAATAGCCATCCACAACTATCGAAATCAGGAAATAGCATTCCGCACATCACTTACTTTTATGGTTATGAATAATATGAGCGCAGTTAATACTCGCCACTCACTTGCGTTATTTATAAGTATTTTAGCTGCGTTATTTAGCTTATTTGCAGCACTTAGTTTTGGCGCAGCAGATACTTCCCTTGAGGATGTGCTAACTAGTTTTTTACTGTCAAATGATGCATCCCTCAATACGCGTATTATTTACGAGCTGAGAATGCCGCGTACCTTACTTGCATTTATGGCAGGCGCAGGATTAGCAATTGCAGGGCTTATTTTACAAACTGTTACGCGTAATCCACTCGCCGATCCGTATTTATTCGGTATATCATCGGGGGCTTCGTTTGGTGTGGTAGTGCTTATGGCTGTTACAGGTATTAGCGCTGGTTTTATGTTATCTACTGCGGCGCTTTTAGGTAGTTTGGCTGCAATGAGTTTATTAATACTTATAGCCGGTAGGCAGCAAAGTGCTCAAGTTGAGTCTATGTTGTTGGCAGGTGTTGCATTGTCGTTTTTATTTAGCGCATTTACTAGCTTATTACTTTATTGGAGCGATCCCCAGGCTGTTGCGGCTATTTTGTTTTGGACGCTAGGTAGCTTTGCACGTGCGCAATGGGCAACGCTTTGGTTGCCGTTAGTCGTTATTGTTGTGTGTATTGGTTTTTTGCTGAGCTTTAGAAGGCAGCTTAATGCCATGCTATTGGGCGATGAAAGCGCCATAACGCTAGGTGTACGGGTACATCGATTTAGAATTTTAATGCTTGTTTTAAGTTCGTTAATAACCGCAGTGCTGGTGGCAATGTGTGGTGGTATAGGCTTTGTAGGTTTAATGGTACCGCATATTGTGCGCTTTTTTATATCACAAGGTAGTGTGGCTGGCCTATTAGTGACTAGCTTAGTTGGCGGCACGTTTATGGTGTGGGTTGATGTGTTTTCACGCTCATTATTAAAAAACCAAGAGCTACCTGTCGGTGTTATTACTGCTGCAATAGGTAGTGTGTTTTTTTTAAGCTTATTGTTTTTTAGAAAATCGAAGGTGTAGCCCAATGAAAACCCTAATGGTTCAAGGCACTACATCAGATGCGGGTAAAAGCACGTTAGTAGCGGCGCTTTGCAGAGTGTTTGCAAAGCGAGGAGTAAATGTTGCCCCGTTTAAGCCACAAAATATGGCACTTAATAGTGCAGTAACAAAAGATGGCGGCGAAATTGGCCGTGCCCAAGCTCTTCAAGCAATAGCTGCAAAGGTAGAGCCAGAGATAGACTTTAACCCCATATTACTTAAACCTAATAGTGACACTGGCGCACAAGTTATTATTCATGGCAAAGCTATTAGTAATATGGAAGCGGGCAAATATCACGACTATAAAAAAGTGGCAATGGATGCCGTGCTTACCTCGCATAACCGCTTAGCTAAACGTTTTGATTTATTATTGGTTGAAGGTGCTGGTAGCCCGGCTGAAATTAATTTACGTGAAAACGATATAGCAAATATGGGATACGCAGAAGCAGTAGATTGCCCGGTCATTATCATTGCTGATATTGACAAAGGCGGCGTGTTTGCACACTTAGTGGGTACATTAGCGCTACTAAGCGAATCAGAACAAGCGCGCATAAAAGGGTTTGTTATAAATCGTTTTAGAGGCGATTTGAGTTTGCTACAAGGTGGGCTTGATTGGCTTGAACAATACACAAATAAGCCCGTGCTTGGTGTACTTCCGTATTTGCACGATTTATCCCTTGATGCTGAAGATGCCGTTGCGATAGATAACAAAGTGACGAGTGCCACCATTAATATTGCAGTACTTTTATTGCCTCATATTAGTAACCATACCGACTTTGATGCACTGCGTTTGCATCCCAATATTAATATAGCGTATGTACGCTACACGCAAACGATCCCAGCAGTTGATCTGATCATTGTACCGGGTAGTAAAAATGTGCTTGGGGATTTAACCTTTTTAAAAAGCGAAGGTTGGGATACACAAATAAAGCAACACTTACGCTATGGTGGCAAAGTACTTGGTATTTGTGGAGGGATGCAAATGTTGGGCAATACAATCAACGATCCAGATGGAGTTGAGTCGTCATTAAAGCAAATAACGGGGCTTGCCCTGTGCGATTTTGAAACCACATTGAGCACGCAAAAAGTACTCTCTAAATTATCAGCGACGATGCAGTTAAATGATTTACAAACACCGTGCAGCGGCTACGAAATACATGCAGGTATTAGTAAAGGCACAGCGCTTAATAAGCCATTTTTAACTTTTAATGAGCATCCTAATGGGTTTGTAAACGATGGCTTTATTAGTGATGACAATGCTATAGCAGGTACTTACTTACATGGTTTATTTGATGAAGCAAACGCCACATCGCAAATTTTAAACTGGGTAAAACCAGAGGCCACAATAAAGCCAATTAGTATTGTCCAGCACCGCGAACAGCAATTAGAACGCTTAGCAACTATGTGCGAGGCGCACTTAAACATACAACAAATTATATCGATTTATGAAGGGCACAATAATGACAGATAAAAGCAACGATAAGCACCAGCAGCGCCAGCAAAAAGTAAAAGAGCAAGTCGATGCGCTTGTTGCTGCTGCGCAAGATGTAAAAGGTATATTCCAAGTAATTACAGGAAATGGTAAAGGTAAATCAACCTCGGGCTTTGGTGTGGTTGCGCGTTGCGTTGGTCATGGTAAAAAAGCCGCAGTATGTCAGTTTATTAAAGGTACGTGGGAATGTGGCGAGCGTAACTTATTGCAAGGTGCAGGCGTTGAATTTGCAGTAATGAATACAGGGTTTACATGGGATACGCAAAACAAAGAGGCCGACACTGCTGCTGCGCAAGCAACATGGCAAGAATCTAAACGTATGCTTGCAGATAGCAGTATTGATTTAGTATTGCTTGATGAACTTACGTACATGGTGACTTACGGCTACATCGATCTAGACGAAGTGGTCAGTGCGCTTAATAACCGCCCACTTATGCAGTCGGTTATTATTACCGGTCGTGCAGCACATCGCACTTTAACCGAGCTTGCAGACACAGTAAGTGAAGTACGTAATGTAAAACATGCGTTCGACTCAGGAATAAAAGCACTAGAAGGGTTTGATTATTAATGTACAAAGCGCTTTTAGTTGGGCTTGGGCTATGCAGCTTATTAGGCAATGCAGCTGCAAATGAAGTAACAAATCCTAATAAGATACGTGTAGTGGCACTTGCGCCGCATATAGTAGAAAACCTGTTCGCTATAGGTGCGGGGAGTAATATTGTCGGCACCGTTGATTACGCCGATTACCCAGCTGAGGCTAAAAGTATTGAGCGCATTGGTGGTTACTATGGTATTTCCCTTGAAAAGTTATTAGCGCTAAAACCTGATTTAGTAATTGGTTGGAAAAGTGGTAATCAAAGTGAAGATTTAGAACAAATTAAACGCCTAGGTATAAAAGTACATTTAAGTGATCCCAAAAAAATAGAAGAAGTTGCAAACGAGCTGATTACTTTTGGTAAATTTACTGGGCGTATTGAGCAAAGCGAGCAAGTAGCAAACGCATTTATTATTAAGCTCAAAAAAATTAAAAAACAGCAGCAAAGCAAAAAAATATTAACTGGTTTTTATCAACTATGGCCAGAGCCAATGATGACGGTAAGTAAAAATACATGGATAAACCAGCTTATTGAAACATGTCATGTAAGTAATGTGTTTGCACAAAGCGATACCGACTACCCACAGATTAGTATCGAAAATGTTGTTGTGACTAAGCCGCAAATTATTATTACCCCTGATGAAAAATCAAAAACACCACAACCGGTCGTCAATTGGCAAAAGTGGCCAGAAGTGCCTGCGGTTAAAAATAATCATTTTATTAGTGTAAATGCTGATTTATTACATCGTTTTTCGCCGCGTATGCTCGATGGGCTTGCTGATATGTGTGATAAAATAGATGCATCTCGTAAACAAATTAAGAGCACACAATGAGCGATTGGTCAGGCTTTTTACAAAGGGAATTACAGCAGCCCTATATGCTGAAAACCTTAGATTATGTCACTAAGCGCAGAGAAGAAGGCGTTGCAGTTTATCCGCCAGAACAGCAAGTATTTAACGCTTTTGATGCTACAGAACTCAAAAATATCCGCGTTGTTATTTTAGGGCAAGACCCGTATCACGGCGAAGGGCAAGCACATGGCTTGTGTTTTTCGGTATTGCCTGAGGTTAAAAAAGTGCCACCGTCGCTTAAAAATATGTATAAAGAGTTAGCTACCGACATTGCTGGTTTTACTATTCCAGAACACGGTTACCTGCAAAGTTGGGCAGAGCAAGGTGTGTTTTTACTTAATACTGTACTTACTGTTGAGCAAGGGCAAGCGCATTCTCATAAGCACTTAGGTTGGGAGCAGTTTACAGATAATGTAATTGCGCATATAAACGAGCACTGCGAAGGCGTGGTATTTATTTTATGGGGTGCACACGCACAAAAAAAAGGTAAAAGTATTAACAGTGCACGCCATCGTATTTTAAAAGGACCGCACCCTTCGCCGCTTTCGGCGCATCGTGGCTTTTTTGGCTGTCAGCACTTTTCAAAAACAAATGAGTTATTACAATCACAAGGTAATGAACCCATTAATTGGCAGGTCTAACTAAAAGCAACGCATTAAAAAGGCTTTCATATAGTGAAAGCCTTTTTGCTTAGTTGGTTGTAAAGGATTAAAAGTCTAGCTCGTCAATTGAAATGCTGTCTGTTAAGTAATCGTATTCTTCTAGTTCTTTACGTAAACGGTGTTTGTCTTTTATTGCTTCTATTTCCCGCCACTTCCTTTTTTTATTTTTCTGAGAGGTTTTCCGTGTTGTATCAGGACCTTCTAATATCTCTAATATATCGTTTAGGCTATCCATGTACTTCTCCTATTGATTTTATTGACCTCAAGAATACCTATACCACAGGCCTAGCTAAAATAGAATAAAAAAGTGACAGTAATGTTGCAAATATGTGATAGCTTGATGAAGGTTTATACAGGTCTTATATTATTTTAGGCATAAAAAAACGTCGCAATTGCGACGTTTTTTAAAGTACGTTTTAAACCAATTACATTGCTTTAAAACGTGCTTCTAGTTGTTCTTGTGCATCAGCAAAAGAGCGAATACCTTCTGCTAGCTTTTCAGTTGCCATTGCATCTTGGTTATGTAACCAACGGAACTGAGCCTCTGTAAGCGGTTCAGGTTTTGGCTCTTTAGGAATATCTGTCTCTAATAGGTATTCCTCTGCGCCTTCTAAATTACCTAAATCTTCTAAAAGGTTAGGGCTAATAGTTAGCTTGTCACAACCTGTAAGGGCAATAATTTCGCCCGTGTTACGAAAGCTTGCGCCCATAACAACGGTTTTATAATCATGACGTTTGTAAAATTCAAAAATGCTGCGAACCGACTGAACACCAGGATCTTGTAATGGATCAGTTGGTTTTTCCATACCGTTAGCAACGTGCCAATCTAAAATACGGCCAACAAATGGTGAGATTAAAAATACGTTTGCATCGGCACATGCGCGAGCTTGGGCATCGCTAAATAATAAAGTAAGGTTACATTTAGTCCCTTCTTTTTCTAGCTGCTCAGCGGCTTTAATGCCTTCCCACGTAGACGCAACTTTAATTAAAATCTTGTCTTTGCTTACGCCTTCTTTTTCGTAAAGGCTAAGTAGCGTATGGGCTTTGTCAATTGTAGCTTGAGTATTAAACGATAGACGAGCATCTACTTCTGTAGAAATGTAACCCGGTACAATTTCACTAATTTCTTTACCAAGCAATACTGCAAAGTAATCACATGCAAGTTCTAGTTGTTTAGCTGCATCTTGCTCGGTTTCTTTTGCATAGCTCCAAGCTTTATCAAGGTAAGGCTTATAAGCTTCAATCTCGCTCGCTTTTAACAAAAGCGATGGGTTTGTTGTTGCATCTTCTGGTTGATGCTTTTTGATCGCTTCAATATCGCCAGTGTCGGCTACGATAGATGAATGTTGTTTGAGCCTTTGTAGAGCTGAAGTCATTTGCTTTCCTCATTCCAAGCAAGTTAAAAGAAAATCTAAACACCCTTAATATATACAATCCATACTGCAACAGTGTGACAATGCTTGATAGGTCTTATGTCCTTATCAATAGAATAACGGCGATGTATGAGTTATTTAAGGGAGGATTTATTTAAACAAAACGTGCTTTTCGTTTCATTTAATGTTGAAATTGACATTAAATAAATTACAAGTCAATAGCTAACTATGATCACTGTTATTTCACCAGCAAAAAATCTTGATTACGACACGCCACCCGCAACAGACAAGTTCACTCAGCCTGAATTACTAGAGCACAGCGAAGAGCTCATGAAAGTATGCCGAGAACTAACACCAGCGCAAATTGGCAGCCTAATGAAAATTAGCGATAAGCTCTCTGGGCTTAACGCAGCACGCTTTAGTGAGTGGGCGCAGCCGTTTACACAAAGCAATGCTAAACAAGCAGTGCTTGCCTTTAACGGCGATGTTTACGGTGGTTTAAATGCCGCCACGCTTACCGCGAGTAACCTAGAGTACGCACAAAGCCATTTACGTATTCTTTCTGGTTTATATGGGTTATTAAAACCACTTGATTTAATGCAAGCTTACCGCCTAGAAATGGGTACCAAGCTTGAAAACCCTCGTGGTAAAAATTTGTATGAGTTTTGGGGTAGTATTATTGCTAACAAGCTAAACGAAGTAACAAAAGCACAAGACGCACAATACCTCGTTAACCTTGCCTCAAACGAGTACTTTAAAGCGGTAGATAAAAAAGCGCTTAATGCACAAGTTATCACGCCACATTTTAAAGACTGCAAAAATGGTCAGTATAAAGTTATTAGTTTTTACGCTAAAAAAGCACGCGGCATGATGGCCCGTTACATTATAGAAAACCAAATAACGCAGCTCAGCCAATTAAAAGAGTTTACTGTTGCGGGTTATTACTTTAGCCCCGAGGCAACAACTAAAGATCTTGAACCAGTATTTATGCGCGACGAGCAAAACTAACGGGTTTATCTTACGTCTCATAATTACAAAAAAGCCATGCATTACATGGCTTTTTTTATGCTGGCGCTAAACTTGCAAACATTGTCTAAAATTAACTAACGACTAACAAGCAGGTACAGCATTATGATGAATATGCCAACCGTTGGCGAAGCCGAAAAACTGATAGAAGAAAAACTTGGTGGCTGGTTTGATGTAGTAATAAGTCACATTCCTAACTTTATTGTCGCTATTGTTATCGCACTCGTATTTTCTATATTAGCGCGCTATGCCGGTAAATTGATGAAAAACGTATTGCGCCGCTCGCTCGACTCAACACAAATAGCTGACTTAATGGCTTCTATATTTAAAGTTATTGTACTTTGTATTGGCTTATTTATAGCGCTCGATTTTGTTGGGCTAAAGGGCACTGTTACCTCGCTACTTGCCGGTGCCGGTATTGTGGGTTTAGCTATTGGTTTTGCATTTCAAGACATGACCGAAAATCTAATAGCCGGTATAGCGATGGGAATACGCAAACCATTTAAAGCGGGTGATGTAATTGAAACCGACGATGTTTTCGGTTCAATACATTCTATAAACCTGCGTAACACGCTAATAGAGAGCTTTTACGGGCAGCTAATACTCGTACCAAATAAAGTCTTATTTAGAAATATACTAAAAAATTACACCACGTTAGGCGTTAGGCGCATAGAAGTACCGGTCGGCATTTCGTATGGCGACGATATTGAAAAGGCCAAAGACGTTATAGTTGATAAAATTAACGAATTTGACTTTGTTATACGCAAAGACGAAACCGCTGTATACGCAGAAGGTTTTGGCGACAGCAGCATTAACTTGTTGGTGTGGTTTTGGATTAAATACCCAGGCGAGCCTGATTTTATGACGGTACGCCACAAAGGTGTTGTTGCCGTTAAGCAAGCACTAGACGAGGCTGATATTAGTATTCCTTTTCCAATTCGTACTTTAGATTTTGGTATTAAAGGCGGCGAAAAACTCGATGCCATGATAGGTGATCATGTGAAACCTTCATCTCAGGGTAAGGGTTAAGCTCTGTATTTTGGAAGTTATTAAGTACAGCGTAGTATTTATCACCGAAGCTAAGAATGTAGGCTTAAAGCATGTGAGATACACCCGACAATCCAAGTATGGTTCATAGCTCAGTTCTGAACAAAAATAGGTGTGTATCTCATGATTTGAGGGCTAATTAAATGAATTGAATTTACAGAGTGCGTTTGTAAGCTTGACAGGTAAGGTGAGAAAAAATTACTGTTCTATGCATAAATTTTACATTTTTATACAATATATCCAGCGTAAATATAGCTATTTTGGTGATAAGAGCAGTACCTATTTGGTTATTTTATTTACTACAGCTTTCTCCTGCATGTATTTAAACCAATAACAACTAAATTTCAATTAAATAAATCAATTTTAACAATTAAACTACATAAACCCCCCTTTGAATCAAACTTGTTTACATGTGTGTTTCTGTTTTGGTAACATTTAAAGCTAACTTTTTGAATTTAACGAGCAAACACATTTTCATGCACCATAATAATTTAGTCCAGACGGTAGGTCATTGGACACTTAAAACAAAGCTCACCTTGCTTTTTTTATGCGTGGGTATTTTACCAGCTATTATTTCCACAGTGGTACTTACACTGAACTCTAAAGTGAATACTGAGTACAATGTGTCTCAGTCACTTAAAGCTATTAACCATATAAAACTTGCGCAAATAGAAGGTTACTTTGAGAAAAAAGAAGCTGATATTAAAATGTTAGCGCATATAGTACCTCAGCTTGAGCCAAGCCAATACGATGACTTTTTCACGCGTTATATTAAAGAGTACAGATACTATGATATTTTTATAATTAATAAAGCGGGTCTAATTTATTATACTCAAGCTAAAGAGTCTGATTATCGTACCAATATTCTCCATGGTGAGTATTCGACGTCTAACTTAGGTGATTTAATCAAACAGGTAAAACGCTCAAATAGATTCGAAATTGTCGATTATCAGCCTTATGCCCCAAGTAATTATGAACCAGCTGCATTCATTGCTATGCCAATTCCTAATAGTGATGAAATAGTTGCATTACAGCTCTCTAGTGATGACATTAACGAAATTATGTCTTTACGCGAAGGGATGGGCGAAACTGGTGAGAGTTACCTTGTAGGTGAAGATAAACTGATGCGTTCAGATTCATATTTAGACCCTATAGGGCATTCATTGAAGGCCAGCTTTGCTGGTAACGTAACAGACAATGGTGCCGATACAGAGGCGGTTAGTTATGCATTGAATGGTCAAAATGGCGTAAAAGTAATCGTAGATTATAACGGTAATAATGTATTATCCGCTTACAATAGTATTAATGTCGGCCGATTTAAATGGGCGGTTCTTAGCGAAATAGATGAAGCTGAGGCTTTTAGTTTAGTTGAAAAAACCATACTTGTAAGTGCCTTATTAATAGGTATCACTATGATTGTCGTGGTTGCGATCGGATTTTTATGTTCACAAAAGATAGCTAACCCTATCATTATAGCTTCGCGATTTGCAGATCGTATTGCAACAGGCAACCTGAGTGAAAATATAGAAGTAAATCGCCATGACGAAGTAGGTATGCTTCAAGAAGCTTTGCATACTATGCTTAAGAATTTACGAAATATTATCAGTGAGTTGAGTGATGTTGCGGCGCAGCAAGGTAGTACGGCAACTGAGCTTGCATCTTTAACTGAGCAGACAAGCCAATCTGTTAATGAACAACAAGCTCAAACCATCCAAGTCTCCACAGCAAGCACGCAAATGAGTTCTACTATTAAAGAGATCGCTTCCACTACAGCAAGTGCTTCCCTGGTATGTGAAGACATAAAAAAAATGGCAAGAGAGAGCGCTGAAAATAATGAAAATACATACAATGCACTTATTGAACTTGGTGATGCAACGCGCACGACTGCAGGTGAGGTAAGTAACTTACGCGAAAATTCTGAGAAAATAGTGGACGTGCTAGGCGTAATAAAATCAATTGCAGATCAAACAAATTTATTAGCGCTAAATGCAGCCATCGAGGCTGCAAGAGCTGGTGAGCAAGGAAGAGGGTTTGCAGTCGTTGCTGATGAAGTGCGTAGCTTGGCCAAATCAACGCAGGAATCTACCAGAGAAATTGAGGTGATTATTGATGCTGTATTAACCAGCAGTAATGCTGCGGTTGACACGATGGCTACTAACGTTGAGCAAACAATGTTAGTGAAAGACGTCGCAAGTAAAGCAAATGAAATAAATAGAGACGTAGCAAAAGAAGTTGATGGTATTTTCGACATGGTAGTGCAAATTGCCACGGCCACGGAAGAGCAAACGACGACAATAGACGAAATAGCCCGAAATATTGAGGGTATAAACACAGGGATTTCCGAGACGGAACAAGCAGTGAAACACATTGCGGACTCAAGTGTGGAACTTTCTACAATAGCTAATAGGTTACACGACAAAACACGAAAATTTATATTGTAATAAAGAAGCGCAGCTTGTGTTGGAGTAACAAGCTGCGCTTATGGGGAGTTTATAAATTGGGTTACAGCTAACGTATTAAATAACGCTAATTTTGTTACGAATGATTTTAACCCCATCCATATTTTCTAAAAACTTTTGAGCTAGTGCACGTTGAAAACCAGTTTGCGCTTCACCGTATAAATCAACTTCACCATTTTTTACCTGCACTCGAATATCGTTTAGCTCTAAATTAGGGTTAGTGCGTAGTGTATTCGTTATTGATTGCTGTAAGTTAGGTTGAGTGGCTACACTGCTTACTACGGCCATGTTGGTTGCTGCACTTACCTTTGTAGCGCAAGCTAATAAAAATAAACAACAAAATGATACTAAAGCGATAGTTAACTTGAAGCGGTTCATAACTTTATCCTTACATTACGGTGAATAGTGCAGCAATTGTTTGCTGAGTTATTCTTACAGTTACAATTTCAGTGCCAAAATTAATACATTGAAATATAAGGATATTTTATTAAGTGAGAATTCAGGTGGGCAATAATTACATTTTACTGGGTATGAGTTACATGCTTGGGTTACATTTGTAACGGGTACAAAGGGCAGAGCCTATAAGGGTTTCGTTAAAAAGCCGGCTAATGCCGGCTTTAATATAAAGTGTTTTAGGTTACTTTTTCTTTTTAACCTTCGCTTTTTTCTTAGCTTTCATTTTTGCTGGATCTTTACGCTTTTTAGCCGGTGGCTTAGCTTCTTTATGCTGCGGCTCAATACCTTTAATTACACGGCGTTTAAGTTTTTGCTCAATGTAGCGCTCTACTTTATATAAAATGCCAATGTCGTGTGCTTCAATAAGCGATATTGCTACCCCTTTTTTACCAGCACGGCCTGTACGACCAATTCGGTGTACGTATACATCTGCGGTGCGCGGTAGGTCAAAGTTAATTACATGGCTGATGTCTGATACATCTATACCACGCGCTGCAACATCAGTAGCGATAAGTATTTTAGTACGGCCACTGTGAAAGTTTTCCATGGCTTTCATGCGTTTATCTTGTGGCATTTCGCCGCGTAACCACGCCGCTTTTACGCCATTATTAGTAAGCTCACCAATGAGCGTTTCAAGGCGCTCACGCGTTTTAACAAACACAATGGCTTTAGTGACATCAGGGCCGTTTAGGGTGTTTACTAAAAGTTCTAGTTTATGGTGGTAATCATCTGCAAGGTGAACCCACTGGTGAATTTTAGCTTTTTCTTTGCGTGACGATTCAGCTTCAAGTAGAGCAGGGTCGTTTAGCGTTGTTTCTGCAAATCTTTCTACACTGTCGCCTTCAAGCGTTGCCGAGAATAAAAAGCACTGACGACGGTTTTTAGCTTCGTCACAAATACGGCTCATTTCTTTTTTGAAACCCATGTCTAACATGCGATCTGCTTCATCAATAATAAGCATTTCTACATGTTCAGCATGGAAGTTTTCAGTTTCTAGGTATTCCATTAATCGCCCTGGAGTGGCAATTAATACATCGTTATTTTTTTCAAAAATCTCTTTGTGAGTACCGTAGTTAATGCCGCCCGTTACCACGCCAATTTTTAGGTGTGTACGTTTAGCAAGTAGTTCGCATTGTTCATGAATTTGATATGCCAGCTCACGTGTTGGAGTCATTATTAATACGCGGGCAAAACCAGGTTCACGACGTGGAAAATCCAATAAGTATTGAATGGCAGGAATTAAAAATGCCGCTGTTTTACCTGTGCCAGTAGGTGCAGATGCTAAAATATCGCGCCCCTGTAATGCCTCAGGAATAGCTTGTTGTTGAATGCTAGTTGGCGTTTCGTAACCCATTTTATCAATGGCGTCGAGTAACTTGGTATCAAGATCAAATTCAGAAAATTGCATAGAGTGTCTAAAATAAGGGACAATTACCTGCAATTATACGCGCTATACGCCAGTTGGTGAACGAAAAGGTGAAAAAATGTCAGGGTTTACGTTTAAACAATTTAAGGTTGAGCACGACAGGTGTGCAATGAAGGTCTCAACCGACGGTATTTTGCTTGGCGCGTGGGCTAATTTAAGTGATGCAAAGTCACTACTCGATATAGGCACCGGCACGGGGTTACTAGCATTAATGTGCCAGCAGCGAAGTAATGATCTTGCAATAACCGCTGTAGAAGTTGATGAAGCTGCTTACAATCAAGCACTGCAAAACAGTGCTAATAGCCCATGGCCTAATATCAACGTAGTGCATACAACAATTCAAGCGTTTGAATACACCCAGCCATTTGATGTTGTCATTTCAAACCCGCCCTATTTTAATCAGAGCTTAAAAGGTCAAAGTAATGCCCGTAACACTGCTCGTCATACTGATGGCCTAAGCTTTGAAGAGTTAATAAATGCCTATAAACGTTTAAGCCATAAACGTTCGCGCTTTAGCGTCATTTTACCAAGTGCAGAGGCGTGTCTATTTATAGAGCTTGCAAAGCAAAGGGGGCTGTATTTAAACGCGCATTGCCAAGTAAAAACCACACCAACTAAAGCATTTAGCCGTAGCTTAATGACCTTTAGTACAATAAAAACAGAGCCTGAACATTCGGTGCTTTGCATAAAAGATGAAAACAACACTTACACGGCTGATTATGTGGCGCTATGCAAAGCATTTTATTTAAAAATGTAGTGCTATTTAAGGTTAAAATTATGAGATAAGGTGTGCTGAATTATAATTTAATTTCTTCAGCGGTGAGCTGGCGATATTCACCGCTGGCTAGGCTTTCATCTAATTTAATACCCGCAATCTGCTCACGATGTAGCTCTACCACTTTGTTGTCTACAGCGGCTAACATGCGTTTAACTTGATGGTACTTACCTTCACAAATAGATAAACGTAGCCCAAAGTTGGCGAGCCTCTGTGCTTTTGCCGGACGAGTTAAGTCTTTTTCGTTATGCAGTTGCACGCCTGTTCGTAGTTGCTCAAGCGACTCGTCGGTAATGGGTTCTTGGGTTTCTACTAGGTAGGTTTTAAATTTATTATTTTTTGGCGAAGTGATTTTATGAGACCAATCACCATCGTTGGTAATAATCACTAAACCTGTAGTGTCTATATCAAGGCGGCCTGCTACATGAAAGTCGGCCATATTAGGCTCATCTAGTAAGTCAAAAACCGTTCTGTGTAATTCATCACTATTTGCGCATACGTAACCCACGGGCTTATTTAGCATGTAGTAACGTTTACCTAAATATACGAGTTGCTCACCTTCAAACATTATTTCGTCTTGTTGCTTTACTTGAAAGTCGAACGCAGTAACTACTTCGCCATTTACAGTTGCAGCCTGGCGCTTAATTGCGGCGCGTGCTTTTGAGCGAGGAAGTTCTGCTAAATGGCTAACAAATTTATCTAAGCGGCAAGGGAATTTCATTTTGGTTCACATTTTTAGTCGGCTACAATGGGCGCGATTATAGCTGATAGTGAAATACCATGACAGTACACAGCCCACAAATATTAAGCCTTTATACAGCAAAGATAGAGGCGGGAGAACTGTGTGTTGACAGCGCTCAGCAAAATGCGGTTAACGCGTTAAATAACTTGGCTATACAGCTGCAAGTTAATACACCTTGGTGGCAAAAAGCACCTTTAATTAAAGGGGTCTATTTACATGGGCCAGTAGGGCGCGGTAAATCTATGTTAATGGATTTATTTTATAAAAACTTACCAACTACTAAAAAACAAAGGCTGCATTTTCATCATTTTATGGCGCAAGTACATGGCCAACTTGCCCAGCTACAAGGGCAAAAAAATCCGCTTACGCTGATTGCCAAGCAGTGGGCTAAAAATATAAAAGTTCTGTGCTTTGATGAATTTTTTGTAAGCGATATTGGCGATGCAATGATTATGGCTAGGTTATTTAACGCCTTGTTTGATTATGGTGTCGTGCTGGTGGCAACCTCAAATGTAAAACCAACGCAGCTTTATTATAACGGCCTGCAACGCGCACGATTTTTACCTACAATCGATTTAATTAACAACCACTGCCACATAGTGAGTGTGGCCGGGCAGGAAGATCACCGCTTTAGATATGGTAAAAATAACCGCCATTATTTTATTAATTTACCCAATGATGAGTTTAATAAACTATTTACTAAGCGGTATCCTCAAGCGACTAAAAACCAAAGCTTACAGGTGCATTCGCGCGCTTTGCCATATTTATTTAAAGCGAATAATGCGCTGATGATTGATTTTATGGCGCTGTGCTCAGGCCCTAGAAGTGCTCACGATTATATGTATTTAGCCAAACAGTTTGATGTTTTGTATATAGCAAACGTGCCAAAAATGGGGGTAGGGGCTACAGGTAAGGTAATAGTGCACGGGATTGAAGATAGCTATCAACGAGAAAAGCAAACGCTTGATGAGCATTATTTAGATGACGAAGCGCGGCGTTTTATTGCATTGGTTGATGAGTTTTACGATTGCCATAAGTTGTTAGTAATTAATGCACAAGCGCAGATAGAAACGCTTTATGAAGGTAAAAAATTAAGTTTTGAATATGCGCGAACACAGTCGCGCATAGTCGAAATGCAAAATTGGTAGTACTTTAATTTGATATGTGCTGTAAACGAGCTTGCTCACGTGAGAAGCGCAGCTTCTAATTATTAAGCGATTTAAAAACTGCGTTTATAAACTTACCCTTCTTGTCTAACTATATTCTCTAACGCGCGAATATTGGTTATTAAATCTTGGCGCTGTGGGTTTGCCTGATACGCCTTTTTAAGGTGCTTAAGTGCCTCTGGGTAATTTTTTGAATCAATCGCTATTTGTGATAAACCAAGCCAAGCCGAAAGCTGATATTTAGGCAGTGCTTGTGCGCGTACATACATTAGTTTGGCTTGAGTAAGCTGGTTTTTATCGCGATAAATACTGGCAAGGCTTAGTAGCGCATCACCCAAGTTAGGGTTTATTTTAAGTGCATTATTTAAACTTTTCACCGCACGTTTGATATTACCTTGCTGCATAGCTAGCTGGGCACTGTATACCGAGAACTGTGCTTGTTCTTCATTTGGAAGGCGCTTTGTTAATCTTTTTGCGCTGCGTATTAGCTCTTTTGCTAGATCCCATTGTTGCTGCGATACAAGCCAGCCTAGTGTTTGCATTGAGGTGTTAATTACGTCGGTTTGCTGCGCTTTAGTGGCATGCTTTAAACCTTGTTTTAAAAGCGAAACGGCGCGTTTACTGCTACCTTCACTTAAATGTAATTGCGCAGCAAGTATCTGGTTACTGGTATCTTTTGGGTTAAGTTTTAAAGCGATCTCAATGGCCGAAAGCGCCTGTTTATTTTGCTCAAGTTGCAAAGCAATTTGCGCACGCTGTAACCAAAGTTCTGCGTTATCAGGCGTTTTATTTAATAACTCTTTTAATAATGCATTTGCTTGGCTTAAATCGCCCGACTCAATTAGTGCAAACAGCAAGCCTTTTTGGTACTGCGCTGTTTCGGGTTCAAGCATAAGTGCTTGGCGGTATGCGGCCACTGCACTCCAAGGTTGACTATGTTGTACATGAATATAAGCAAGTTGCGCATAGCTTTGTGCATCAGCTTGGCCAAGTTCAATGCTATGTACTAGGTGGGTTTGTGCTTTAGTGTAATTTGCCTGCTGCATGTATAAAAGGCTTAAACCTTGGTGAGCCTTTACTAAATCGGGGGCGGCTTTTAAACACGCTAGGTAAGCCGTTTCTGCGCTACTAAACTCTTTTAAAGTGAGTAAAACCTGCGCGCGTAATAAGTTAAGTGCTGTGCTGTCGCTGTTTATATCGCGGCTTTTAAAAAGGGCGGCAACTTCTTGGTATTTGCCTTCTTGTAATAATGGCTGTACTTGGCGAGCAAAGCCACGCTCTGTAGGTTCAATTAGCACCTCGGTTGGACCTAAAAGCTTATTATTTATAGCTAACTGCCAAGTAGGATCGCTTGGCGATAGCGTGACTTTAAGCGGTGCACTTTCTTGGCTTGCATATGCGTTAGTAATACCTAATAAAGGCAAAGAGCACATAAGCGAAGTATAAAGGGTGCGAGTAAGTGATTTAGGCAGTTTAATTGCGTTCATATTTTTCATTTTATTGGTGCTTAAGGTTTAAATTCTATTGGCCAAATAAAGCGAGCTCGTACTGTTTCACCTTCTTTTTTTGGTGCGCTAAAACGGCTTTGCTTTATAATTTTATCAATGGCGGGTTTAAGCTCAGGGTAAGGGTTTTGTACAACCTCTATTAAGCTTACTCTACCGCTTTCGTCTATAAATACATCAAGCTTTACCGTAAATACATCGACACCTTGGCGAGTTAAACTTTTTGGTAAAACGGCCTTAACAGGGGTAAGTAGCGTTGGCAGCCCATCGAGCTGGTTTAAGCTAAAGGCATCCCAATTTACACTGATTGACTGTAGCTGCGGTGTGCTCACTTTGATGCTTGGAGTATCGGGTTTTACAATACTTAGGTTGCTTTTAATTTTAACGTCTACTGCTTGAATTGACGCGCCTGCTCCTTGCACTTTTAAGCTTTGCATTGGCTCGCTACTTTGCTGCTGCGATACCGAAGGCGGTGGAGGAGGAGGTAGGGCAACCATCGCTATTTCGCGCACAACTACTTTGTCTTGCATGTGATGCTCAGCCATTTGCCCTAACCACAATAATAACAATGCTGCGCTAAGTACCATTAAACTAAGGCCAAACGCAAAAAGCGGATGGCGGTTATTTTTTGTTTTATTAGTTGAGCTAAACGTGTGCATATTATTGCTTGGTCGCTAAATTAACTTGCGAGGCGCCGGCAAGTTTTGCTTCGTCAATTACTTGCACTAATAGCTCTGTAGGTACTGTTTTATCTGCTTGAATAACCACAGAGCGTTGCTGCTGTTTTAGCATTTGCTCTACACTTGTGCGTACACCTGCTACGCCAATTTGGCTGCCATCAAAAAATACTTGTTGGGAGTCGGTTATTGCTAAAAATATAACTTGTTGCTCAAGACGACTGGCCGATACAGCTTGTGGTTTATCTACCTCAACGCCGCTTTCACGAACAAATACAGTGGTTACTATAAAAAATATAAGCAATATAAATACAACATCAAGCAGTGGCGACATATCAATATGCTGCCCAGCTTCTTGTTCTAGCTTGTGTTTTAAACGTGACTGCATGGTTTTACTCTAATTGTTTACTAATGTATGTAATTTAGGATTACGTTGCGAGTAGGCTAAATAAGCCTGTATTAACCACGCCGGTATAGCGCACACAAGGCCAAGTTGAGTGGTTAATAGTGCATCTCCTATGGCATCGCTCATTAGTTCGTTATGACCAAGCGCCATAACTTTAAAGGTATCAAGTAAACCAACAATGGTGCCCAGCAAGCCTAGCAAAGGAAGCGCTGCGGTTAATATAGAGCTAACTTCTTGCCAGTAGCCGTTTCGGTTTGCCTGATACTGCTTAAGGTGCAATAAATCATGAAAAGTCAGTTGGTACACAACCAAAGCTAATAATAAAATACACCAACAAATAGGGTTGCTAACGATTTGCTCAAACATTGTTATCTCCTTGTTATAGCTGGCTTAGTTGTAATGCAAACCCTTCAAGCTGGCTGTAATACGCTTTTGCTTTGCGCGATAGCAGTGCATTTAAAACGAGTGCTGGTATAGCAACAACTAAACCTAACTCGGTAGTAATAAGTGCTTGTGCAATACCGCCCGATACAACCTCCGGATCGCCCGAGCCAAATAAGGTCATCATTTTAAAGGTTTCGATCATGCCGCTTACAGTACCTAATAAGCCTAATAGGGGAGCTACGGCTGCTGTTACCGCTATAGCGCCTATAAAGTTATCTAGCTTGTGCTTATCGTGTATTAGCTGGTTAAACAATTGATCGTCTCGTACTTGGCCTTTCTCGCTTTGTAGCGTTAGGTTAAATAATTGCTGCTGCATGCCTGAAAACTCGCTGCTATTTTTACTTTTAAAGAGCGTTTGTAACTGCATTTGCGAGTGCATTTTAATTTTGCTTAAACGCAGAAGTTGAGCCGCTTTTATTAGTGCAATGGTTAGTGCAAAACAGGCAAATAAAATAATAGGAATAGCCCATAAACCGCCTTTTTCTAAGTGTTCTAAAGGACTTTCTTGCTGAGCTTGGCTGGTTACTAAATGCGTTAAGCTCGGATCAAAGCTAAATAACGTTTCACCTACACCGTTTTGCTTTAAAGTGTTATCAAGCGGGTTGTCGTCACTGCTTGATTGTACCAATGCCACTTTTAATGCGTTTGATTCATCGTCTAAATTTAATAAACCCATTAGCTTAGGTGTTTGCGTACTAAACCAGGCAACAGGGCCTATTTGTAGTGTATTAGCTTGAGTAAGCTCGCCATTGCTAAGTACCACCGCTTGTTTTTTAAAGCGAGGGTAAAGCGCTTGCTCTTGGTCATTAATAAAAGAGGCTACTTGGCTTAATAATTCGTTTTGATTATTACTTGTTTGCTCGTTATTTAAAGCTTTATTGCTATTTTGGCGAACAAATCGGCTAAGTAAGTTTAATTGGTACTGCTGTTGCTGCTGCCAGGTGTCTAACCGTGTTTGTAACTGATTAAGGCTTAAAGTGTTTTCGTCAGCTAAACGGCGATTAACAGCGGCTTGTTCGCGTAATTTGCTAAGCGACTGCTGCTTGGTAAATATTTGCTTTGCAAGGCTCGCTTGCTCTTTAGCAATGCTCTTTTGAGTACTACTTAAGCTACGTTGTGCGGTTTTTATATCGTTTAATACGCTTTGTTTGGCTTGCTCACTTGTTGCTGCTAACGCTAAATTGCAGCTAGTAAATAAGATAATAGCGCTAAAAGCTTTAATTTTTTGAGAGAAAGTCATTACTTAGCTCCTTGCTGTGCGTTATTTTTATAACTTAGCATCGGAAGCGTTACCCAATCAGCAGCGCGTTTTTTTTGTTGCACTGCAATACCTAGCGCTACTTGCTCTGCGTTAATACTGTTATCAAATTCCCACTGCCAACCTAGGTCACTAGGAAAGCCAATACCTGCATAACTTAAATCTTCACTAACAAACCATGCTTGTGCGGCGCCTAAATATAGCTGTTTAACCCATACTTCTTGGCCGTCGGGGTGCTTAATTGCCATTTCGTGAATTGAAATACGTTGCTGAAACTCATTTAGTAAGGTCAGCATTTTTAGCGCTGTTTGTAATTTATCAGTGGTGCTTAGTTGTGGGTCGGCTAAATCGCCTGCATTTTTCCAGCTGTTTAGCAGTGGAGGTGGCAGCTGGACTTGCAACGAAAGTAACTGCTGGCTGATTTGTTTTAACTGGCTGTTTAAATTTTGTTGATCTTTTTCAAGCTCACCTTGCTGAGTAACGAGCTGTTCGCGTTTTTTACTAAGATCGCTCGAGTTTTTTTCGCGGTTTTTATTAAGGGTACTAAGCTGCTCTTGTTCAGCTTTTAATAGCGTAAGAGTTTGTTTCATACTGCTTTTTTGTTCAAGCCAATGTGTATTTAATTCACTTGTTTGGTTTTCTATTTTTAGCCATTTATCAACGAGTTGCTCTAACTCGCTAACGGTATCTGCTTTTACAGCCATAGTGCTACATAGTGCAACTACCGCACATACTGGTTTAATTAAGCTTCGCATTACTTAACAACAATCCTGAAAGTTACGACAACAAGTAAATATACTGATTTACAACAAACTCAATCATTTTCAGAGGGAAACCCGATGTTAGCGACATTAAAATTTCTTATTTATAACAACTAAATAGAGGGATTTTTCTGCTGGCGATAAGGTTTTGAGCCTCAAAATAGCTTTTTTTAATTAAGTTTATTGGCATTACTTGTTAAATTTTGAGTATGTATACAATATAGGAATTCACATAACAACACAACTGATAACAATTATCGTTTACATTATTTTGTTGCGGTGGTAGGATTTTGCCCGAAATCACACATAGCACCTTTAAGTCAGTCACTTCTTGCTTACTTAAAGGCAAAAAAATAACCACGGAGTAAACATGAGTAAGCCATCGAATAAAGGAAATGCCTACGTAAAGCCAATTGCAGCAGTAGTCACTGCCACTCTTTCAACTTGGGCAAATGCGCAAGATGTTCAAGAGCTGTCGGTAACTAAAGCTGAGACTAAAACTGAGTCTAGCTATGTTGTAGAAGAGTCTACATCGCATAAATATACTCAGCCACTTTTAGAGACTGCAAAAACTGTAACGGTAATTAACCAAGCAGTAATGAAAGACAGAAACGTAGATAGCCTTCGTGATGCTTTACGTAACGTATCGGGTATTTCTTTAGCTGCTGGTGAAGGCGGCGCACCGACTGGCGATAGCATGTCTATTCGTGGCTTTAGCGCAACAAACGACATTTTTGTAGATGGTATTCGTGATGTGGCAGGTTACACACGTGATATTTACAATATTGAAGCGGTTGAAGTGGCAAAAGGCCCTGGCTCTGCTGTGTCTGGCCGTGGTGCAACCGGTGGTAGTGTTAACCTAGAAAGCAAAAAAGCAAAGCTTGATAGCTTTAATGACGTGTCGCTTCGTTTAGGCACTGAAAACGATTACCGTGGTCGTTTTGATACTAACATTCAAGTAAACGAAACCAGTGCTTTGCGTATTAACTTACTTGCCGATAAAGGTGATGTTGCTGGACGTGATTACGTTGAAAACGAAACAAATGCAGTCGCTGTAGCGTTTGCAACGGGTTTAGGTACTAATAGCCGCTTTGATTTGAATTTAGAATACCAACGCCAAGATAACCTACCTGATTACGGTATTGCATGGGTATACAGCGACACACCAGTAGCTGAGCTTGCAGATAGCGCGCGTAGTCCTTCTCCGGTAGATTACGATAACTTTTACGGTAACATTTACCGTGATTACGAAGACATTGAAGCCTACTCAACAACTGCTCGTTACGAGTATGACTTTTCTCAAAACACAATGCTACGTGTACAAGGCCGTTTAGGTGAAGTTAAGCGTGAGTCAGTAACCACTGCACCACGTTATTTCTCAATTACTACCGATACAGACATAACTTTTGCTGATGAAAAAACACGTGATACACAAAACTCACTTGCAGCAATACAAGTTGATTTAATTGGTAATTACGAGTTTGCAGGTTTTACTCACGATGTTGTAGTAGGTGTTGAACTAGCTAACGAAACATTTACACGCCACAACTTTGTAGCAACTACGCCAGATAACCTAATTGAAGACGAAATTCGTAACGACTTATACAACCCTGATGCCACAATTGCATTTACAGGTGTGTATGGCCGTGATGGCACAAGCATTGAAGCAAAAGCTAAAAACCAAGCAATTTACGCATTTGATACAGTAACACTTAACAAGCAGTGGGAAGTAACAGGTGGCATTCGCTTTGATAGCTTCACAACCGATTACCATAACGATTACGACGACCCAAGCGCTTTAATTTCTACAAGTGACGATTTATTTAGCTGGAATGCAGCTGTAGTATATAAACCTACAGAAAACGGCAGTGTATATCTAGGCGCAGGTAATTCATTTAATCCATCAGCTGAAAGCCTAACTGTGTCTACGCGTTCAAATGCAGCTGATTTAGACGCTGAAGAAAGCCGCAGCTACGAACTAGGTACTAAGTGGAACCTAATGGATGGTCGTTTGCAAACTAATGCAGCACTTTTCCGCACTGAAAAAACCAATGCCCGGACTGATGACCCATTTGCAGATAGCTCAAGTGACGAAATACTCGGTGGTGAGCAGCGCGTACAAGGTTTAGAGCTTTCAGCAACCGGTTTAATTACGAAAGAGTGGACTGTAATTGCTTCATACACTTACCAAGACAGTGAAGTAACTAAAGCACTAGGTGACGACGCATCACAAATTGGTAACAAGCTTGCACGTACACCAGAAAACAGCGCAAGTGTTTGGACTACTTACGATATGTCGGATAAATTATCGTTTGGTTTAGGCGCGCAATATGTAGGTGAGCGTTACAATGGCACAACTGCAACGCGTTCACGCGCGCCGGGTTACACTATTTTTGATTTGATGGTTGCGTATGAGATATCAAAGGATTTGAGCCTGCAGTTTAATGGTGAAAACCTAGGTGATAAAGATTACGTTGATCAGTTAGGTGGTGGGCACTTTGTACCAGGTGATGGTCGTAAGTTTAGCTTAACAGCAAGCTACTCTTTCTAAGAGTAAAATAAGTACGGCATAAAAGGGCAGAGTTAGCTCTGCCCTTAATTATTTGATGAAAATGTGAGAGGGCGCACATGCTAGTTAAAATTCCAGAACTACTAACTAAAGACGAAGTGGCTTATTGCCGTGATAAATTACTGGCGGCGCAGTGGGCTAATGGCAGCGTTACTGCAGGGCATCAGTCAACCAAAGCAAAAAATAACTTACAATTGCCAGAAAGTAGCCCTGAAGCACAAGAACTGGGTGAAATTATAATGGGGGCATTAGCGCGTAATAATTTATTTATGTCGGCAGCGCTGCCTGCAAAAATTTTTCCGCCGTTATTTAATTGCTATCAAGGCGGCCAATCGTTTGGTGTACATGTAGATAATGCAATTAGACAAGTACCTGGCACGCCTGTAAAAATTCGTACAGATGTATCTATGACTCTGTTTTTTAACGAACCTGAAGATTACGATGGCGGCGAACTCGTTGTGGAAGATACCTACGGCTCGCACAGTGTAAAATTACCCGCAGGTAGCATGGTACTTTACCCATCGACGAGTTTGCACCGCGTGATGCCTGTAACTCGCGGGCGTAGATTAGCTTCGTTCTTTTGGCTGCAAAGCATGGTAAACAGCGATGAAAAGCGCGGATTATTATTTGATTTAGATATGTCGATTCAAAGCTTGCGCAGTAAAGTAGAAGACAGCCCAGAAATTATTCAATTAACAGGTGTGTACCATAACCTGTTAAGGCAATGGGCGCAGACATAAAAATATTTGATGTTAGATATTAGATGTAAGTAATTTAAAGCGTCGCTTTTCGCGTGAGCAAGCTCTTCACCTACCGGCAAAGTTTAACATTGTTGTTTGATGAACTCGTAGGCGCACAACTTGTTGGCGCGACGCGCAAGATGCGTAATGTATTAAAGATTAGAGCTTTGCTTTTAGCATGAAAAAGCCAGGCGCCTACAATACATTCACGAGGTATTGTAGGCGTGAAGGTGACTAGCCTTTATAACCATTTGGGTTATTTGACTGCCAGCGCCATGTATCTTCCATCATTACATCAATTCCGCGTACTGCTTCCCAACCTAGTTCATTAAGGGCTTTTTCAGGCGCGGCATAACACGCTGCAATATCACCAGGGCGACGAGGGGAAACCTGATAAGGCACAGCCTGATCGCTTGCTTTAATAAATGCATTAACCATTTGTAGTAC
The DNA here is from genome assembly GCF_018100985.1 of Pseudoalteromonas sp. MMG007. GTDB lineage: Bacteria > Pseudomonadota > Gammaproteobacteria > Enterobacterales > Alteromonadaceae > Pseudoalteromonas. The sequence continues at coordinate 271,965 of NZ_JAGJEI010000001.1, forward strand.
AGAGTAACCGTTACCAGTACCTAGGTTATAAACTAATGCACCCGTGCTGTTGGCAATTTTATCAAGCGCTTTTAAGTGGCCAATAGCTAAATCTACAACGTGTATATAGTCGCGCACACCTGTGCCATCAACTGTGTCATAGTCATCGCCAAATACGGCAAGTTGCTTTAATTTACCCACAGCAACCTGTGCAATAAACGGTAAAAGATTATTTGGGATACCGTTAGGATCTTCGCCAATTAAACCTGACTCATGGGCACCAACAGGGTTAAAGTAACGCAAAATAGCAAATGCAAAGCGCTCATCTGATTTAGCGATATCTTGTAGCATCATTTCAACCATTAACTTTGACGTACCGTATGGGTTTGTTGTGCCACCCACGGGGAAATCTTCTTTAATCGGTAAGCTTGCAGGGTCGCCGTAAACAGTTGCTGAAGAGCTAAATACTAATTTAAATACGCCCGCATCACGCATTGCATCTACAAGCGTTAGCGTACCTTGTACGTTGTTTTGGTAATACTCTATAGGTTGAGCAACTGACTGGCCAACTGACTTTAAGCCCGCAAAGTGTATAACGCTATCTATTGAGTGCTTTTTAAATATTGAGTCTAAAAAAAACTTATCGAGCATGTCGCCTTGGTAAAATGTGGCTGCTTTACCAGTAATTTGTCTTACACGTGCAAGCGATTCTTTTGATGCGTTGCTTAAGTTATCAACGACAATTACGTCGCTGCCTTGCTGTAAAAGCTCTAAAACGGTATGTGAGCCAATGTAGCCTGCTCCACCTGTTACTAAAATTGCCATGAATACTCCGTGGATACCTTTTTCAATTACCTTAATTTCACCATAAATACTGATAATTTACATGCTTTATTTATAACTTTTATCGTTTATAGCGGTCATAGTGAGGGGGGAATTGAGTTTGGTTGCGTAACGTTCAATTAGTTCAATCATTAAGTTATAGTTAATAAGTGACTGCTAAACTTTAGTATATTATTGCAGGGCTTAGTCTAAATAATTAGCAACAGCCCCTTTGGAGAGTGTTATGAATTCAGTAAAAAAAATAGCTATGGTAATGTGTCTCACTTTACCTGTATTTGCTAACGCTGGAGAGTCTGTTGTTAAGTGGCAAGATTTTAAAGATTATCGTGATGTACGCGCTTCTAACCAAGGTAAATCGTCGTATCATAAACAGATAAAAACACAGTTTGAAAAGCATTTTTCTAAATTGGTGGAGCAACTTCCAAAAGATTATAAGCTAAACATAGAAATAAAGGATATTGACCTAGCTGGTGATGTACGCTTTGGCGGTGTGGATGAAATACGTGTCGTAAAACCTATTTATTTTCCGCGCTTAAAGCTTAATTACTCGCTAACCGATAAAGACGGTAGCGTAATAAGCGAAGCAAACGATGTAGAGCTTAAAGATATGGGCTTTATGGATAAAATAAAAATGGGTCGTGATGAGTCATTTTATTACGAAAAGCGCTTAATTACAGAGTGGTTTGGCGAGCAAATATTACCAAACTTAGATTAAATAATAATGCCGCTAAATAGCGGCATTTTTTCTGCGCTTTACTTAAACGTCGCTAACAGCGTTAGTAACTGCTGTAATTTAAGTACTGTTGTTTTAAGCTTTTCTTCATTAAAACCATCAGTGCTTAAGCTTTCTACATCGGCTGCTACATCAAGTACGTATGGTTTAAAGCGTTTAGCTTCAAAACTAAATCCGGCATCAGCTGGGAACAAGGCTTTAAATTTACCATGGCCTTGTTGCTGTAGCTCATCTAGTTTTTTGTCTGCATCAAGTGCTTGGCGATAAACAATTTTTAAGTTAGCGTTGAGTTGTTCAATTATTGAATCCATGGATTTCCTAAAGCTATGTACTGCATTGCCGATATAGTACTTGGATTACATTAAAATGTCAGGTTGATTAAGGCTTATAACATGAATATATCAGGTGGAAACCTACCCGCTATGTCTAGCTCTGGCCAAGGTGGTGAAGTTTATACAGCAGCTTTATCTAAAAAGCAGCAGTTAGCTGATGGCGCAGCAGCACTTGCACTTATTGAAGGTGCTGCACAATGAACAAGCGCGCAAACACCGGCTCAGTCGGTCACTGCAACGCTTGGCAATAATATAAACGTGTACGTTTAAATTAGCTTAAGGTCGATAGGTGTTTTGCTTTTTTGACCACCTATTTCTCTTACTATTTTAGGCACTAAAAATCCAGGTAGAGCTTTTAATAGCTCTGCCATTATTTTTATGGCTTGCTCTTCGTTAATATCAAAGTGGCTTGCGCCTTCAACCTTATCTAACAAATACAAATAATAGGGTAGTACGTCGGCATCAAATAACGCCTCGCTTAAATTTATTTGAGCATCAACGGTATCATTCACATCTTTTAAAATAACCGCTTGGTTTAATAATATAACGCCTGCTTGCTTAAGCTTTTGCATGGCGGCTTTAAACTCGTCGTCTATTTCGTTGGCGTGATTTATATGGTTAATAAATACAATTTTTAGCGGTGATTGTTGTAGCCTCGCGCATAGCTCATTGGTAATACGCGCAGGTATTACAACGGGTAAACGGCTATGTATTCGCATACGCTTAATCTGTGGTAACTGCTCAAGCTCATCTAAAAACCAGCTAATGGCATCGTCTTTGGCCATGAGTGGGTCGCCACCACTTAAAATCACTTCGTTTATGTTGGTATCTGATTTTATATAACTCAGTGCGTCAAGAAGACTTTTTTTATTAAGTTGGTTTTCTTGATACGGAAAGTGGCGCCTAAAACAGTAACGGCAATTTACCGCACAGCCAGTTTTAAACATCACTAAAACACGGGATTTATACTTATGTAAAAGCCCTGGTTGGGAGTTGTCTTGCTCAAGCAGTGGGTCTTTATTAAAACCGGATTTAGTCATAAATTCTTGGTGGCGCGGCATAACTTGTAGTAATAAGGGATCGTTTGCATCACCTTTGCGCATTTTTTTTATAAAAGGGACTGGCACGCGCACCGCAAATAAACTGCGAGCTTTTAGGTCGTTTTCATGGGCTTGGCTCGATAAACCGACCATTTCAAGCAAGGTTTTTGGGCAGGTAACTACATTTGCTAATTCTTTTTGCCAGTTTTTATGCAAATTTGCTTCATTTCTTTGTATCATTGGCACGTAGATTACTCGAAAAAATATAAATAGAGGAAACGATGGCGAATTATAGCACCAACGAGTTCAAGGGCGGCCTAAAAATTATGATGGACGGCGAACCTTGCAGTATTTTAGAAAATGAAATGGTAAAACCTGGTAAAGGCCAAGCGTTTAACCGTGTTCGTATCCGTAAACTTATCTCTGGTAAGGTGCTTGAAAAAACCTTTAAATCGGGTGAATCAGTTGAAGGCGCCGATGTAATGGATACCGACTTAGCGTACCTATACACAGACGGTGAGTTTTGGCATTTCATGAACAACGAAACATTTGAACAAATTGCCGCTGACGAAAAAGCACTAGGTGATGCAGTTAAATGGTTAGTTGAAAACGATGTATGTACAATTACATTATGGAACGGCAGCCCAATTGCGGTTACTCCACCTAACTTTGTTGAGCTTGAGATCACTGAAACCGATCCAGGCCTTAAAGGTGATACAGCGGGCACAGGTGGAAAACCTGCAACGCTTACAACAGGTGCAGTAGTACGTGTTCCATTATTCGTACAAATTGGCGAAGTTATTAAAGTAGACACTCGTAGCGGTGAATACGTAGGCCGTGTTAAGTAATACTTAACTCAGCTAAATAAATCCCGGCTTAAGCTGGGATTTTTTTTGGAGAAAATATGTCAGCAACACTTTGGGCCCCAAGCGCAAGCATAGAAACACTTAAACAGCGCGCGGCAATATTACGTACTATTCGTGAGTTTTTTTATACGCGTAATGTAATGGAAGTAGAAACACCTAGCTTAAGCGGTGCAAGCGTCACCGATGTGCATTTAGCGAGTTTTTATACTACTTTTGTAGGCCCTGGCCACGCTGGTGGCTTGCCGCTTTATTTGCAAACATCGCCTGAATTTGCAATGAAACGTTTACTAGCAGCAGGCTCTGGGCCAATATTTCAGCTTTGTAAGGCATTTAGAAACGAAGAAGCGGGGAGCCATCATAACCCTGAGTTTACTATGCTTGAATGGTATCGCCCTGGGTTTGATGAGTTTGCATTAATGGATGAAATGGATGAGCTAATGCAGCTCATTTTAAATGTAGAGCCTGCAGAGCGATTGACTTACCAGCAAGCGTTTGAGCAAGTGTTAGCGCTTGATCCATTAACAGCTACGCTTACGCAATTACAAGCACTTGCCAGCGAACACGGCTTTGCCGATATAGCCAAAAACGAAACAAATAAAGACACCTTATTGCAGCTGTTATTTTGTATGAAAGTAGAGCCAACTATTGGGCAAACTAACCCATGTTTTGTATATCACTTTCCAGCATCTCAAGCGGCACTTGCACAAATTTGTGAACATGATGCACGCGTAGCTGGTCGCTTTGAGCTTTATTATAAAAATATGGAATTAGCGAACGGCTTTAATGAGTTAACTAATGCTAAAGAGCAGGCAAAACGCTTTGACGAAGATAACGCATACCGTGCTGACAATGGTTTAAACCACGTGCCCATGGATAAGCGTTTAATAGCCGCACTTGAGCACGGACTGCCAAAGTGTGCAGGTGTTGCAATGGGAATAGACAGGCTAGTAATGCTTGCAACTGATAAAGATAAAATTAAAGACGTAATAGCGTTTGATGTAGAGAGAGCCTAATGCCTAGCCTGTAGGCGCACAGCTTGCTGGCGCGTTAAAGCGAAGCTTTAAAAAGTTGTCCGATTATGCCGTTTATACTCAATTTAAGTAATTAGAAGCTGCGCTTCTCACGAGAGCAAGCTCGACGTCTACAAATAAAAACACCGCGCTTTAATTAAGCGCGGTGTTTTCTAATCTTTAACTGACAACTATCAGTTTTATTTTAAAGCTCTAGCGTAAACGTTACACCCGCTACGCGAGGTTCGCCTAATTGTACGTAGGTATGTGTTTCGTAACCAACAAGTGGATCGTTACCAAATTCAAAGCCGCGGGTTGGTACTGTTTCGTCAAACACGTTACGAGCCCATGCACGTACTGCCCACATGTCGGCTTCGTAGCCAACACTTAGGTTAACTAAATTGCTGTTTGGCGCTTGTGAGTTATGGCTATCTGAGAAGTAATAATCGTCCTTACCTTCAACACCAATCATCCCGTACAGCTCATTCGTAAAGTTATAACGTGCGCTAAACGCGTATTGGTACTTAGGTGATTGCGCTTGTTCGCGGCCGTCTTGGTCCAAAGGGGGTTGATAAATGTCACTCCTAGCAACAAAGTTATCAATTTCTGTATTTAAGTAACCAGCACTGCCTGTTAAAAACAGATTATCAGTTAGTTGGTAGCTTCCTTCAATTTCAAGTCCGTAGTTGCTACCAGAACTTGCATTGTCAACATAGCTGGTAAATTGTTGATCTTCTATTAACCATCCTTTTAACTGCATGTTGTCACGGTGCATATAAAACGCCGCTAAACGCAGGGTAAATTTATCATCAAGCGATGAGCCCTTAACACCAAATTCACCACTCCATAAATATTCAGGGTCGAAACTGGTGTGCTGCTGGAGAAAATCAGCGCTTAGGCTTAAACCCTCATCTTTAGCTTTAGCGAGTGCTTCAGAGTTAATGCCGCCGGCTTTGTAGCCACGGGTAATACTTGCGTAGATCATGGTACGATCAATTACTTGGTACTCAAGTGCTACTTTACCACCAACCATTATATCGTCTGTATCTTCGATAAAGCCGTTGCTGTCGGTGTAATCGCCTTGATACTGTTCAACACGTAAACCTGTAATTAATGTGGTTTTAGGCCCAATCGATGTCGCTACTTGGCCATAAATCGCAGCATTGCTTACTTCATATCGAGAATTAAAGGTTTGGTATTCAGAAAATTTTCTACGTTGACGGTCAAGGCCTACATCACGCTCTTGGTAATACGCACCCAAGACCCAATTTTTTAATTTACCACTGAGCTGCAATTCAGTTGCTCTATCATCACGATCGCGATAGTAAGCGTCTTCATGGCTATAACCGTCTGGATTCAAACCTGCTGCACATAATTGTGGTTCGCTCGGATCGTTACAGACCCAGTCTTCATCAAAGCTGTAAAGTAACTCGGTATCAATAGCCGATACGTTTAAGCTGATATCAAAGGCATCAAAACCTGTGTAGGTATTATTAATACCTATTGCGTAGCTTTCTTGATTATCTTGCCCTGGTTCATCGGCTACACTATTGCGGCTGTTATCGAGCGTGAACGCATCGTAACCGTTGTTTATATCAATGTAGTGAAGGTTTAGTTCGGTGTTTAAATGCTCACTAAGTTGGCTATTTAATTTAAAGCGGGCTACTTGCTCATCCTGTTGTTGAGTTTCGTCATTTAAATATAGGTTATCAACGTAGCCGTCTGATTTTCTACGAAAGTAGCTTACGCGTGCGCTAGTGTCATCTGTTAAGCCTGTACTTGCTGCAAGGCCTGCTTCACGTGAGTTGTACGTGCCCATACCTACTTGTAGTTTTAAACTAGGATCGGCAGTGGCTTGAGCTGATTCCATTTGGATCATACCGGCCATGCCATCTGCGCCAAAACGTGTGCCTTGCGGGCCACGGTAAATTTCGACTTGGTCAATATCAAACAATAATGAGCTGCCACCAAGGCCTGAATAGTTTATTCCATCAATAACTAAACCAACCGATGGATTAATTGGATCTACGAATTGTGAACGAAGCCCCACACCACGTATTTGAATATAACGACCACGAGAAGCGCCTGAAGTAAAGTTTACGTTAGCTGTACTACCTAGCATTTCGTCTAAGAAATTTGCACCGCGTTGGTTTATTTCAGACTCGCTAAATAGGCTTGCACTGGCACTTAGCGTTTGAATGCTTTCACGTTGAAAGTCGCCAGTTACAACGATTTTTTCAAGGTCGCTGTCATCAGCGTAAGCTACAAGTGGTGCACTCATTAGCGGTAAAAGTGCGGCAGTAATTAAAGACAAACGTAAGTTCATTGGGTTACTTAACTCCATTTTAGGGACTCGTATGGTAGCAATTATTTCAGCACATGTGCTATAAACGCGGCAATTATACGTTAAATAATTAGGATTACTAATATGACCTTTAAAGTTGACTTTAAAGTGCGTGATTATGAATGTGACTTACAGGGTATTGTAAATAACAGTGTTTACTTTAATTATTTAGAGCACGCGCGCCACGAGTTTTTATACGCTAAAGGTGTTGATTTTGCTCAATTAGCAAAAGATAAAATTAACCTTGTAGTGATACGTAGTGAAATGGATTACAAACACTCTTTAATACCGGGTGATGAGTTTTACGTGGCTGTAGAGCCTGTACGCATTAGTCGTTTAAAATTTGCGTTTAAGCAAACAGTGGTGCGCAAGTGTGATGAAAAAGTAATGCTTAACGCGCTTGTAACTGGTACTTCGGTAAACGAAAAAGGTCGACCATTTTTACCGCCCGAAATAGATAACCTATTTAAAACCGAGATCTAAATTAAGCTGTTTAACTTTTAAACTATCATAGAACAAAAATTTACATTTAAAACATGCATTTTTAACGGATAAATAGCATAAAAATTGTTACTATGTCGCTAATTAAACAATTAGTTAGTAGTAGTATGAAATTAGCAGCAATACCGATGCTTATAATCGGTTTATGTGTTGGTTGCACATCAACAGGGACAGTTACCACTGAGCAGCTAAAGTACACACAATGGCAATTATCAAAGGTTGATGGTTTAGCTATTCCGGCGTCTTATAACGCCTCCATGAGTTTTATAGAAGCACTTCAAGTGAACGGTTTTGCTGGCTGTAATAAGTTTTTTGGCGAAGGCGAACTTGAAAAAAGTAGTTTAACAGTAAGTAAGTTAGGTATGACGCGAAAGTCGTGCGGTGAAGAGCTTGACGAGTTTGAGCAGCAGCTACTAGAGGCTTTAAAACAAGGCGCAGAGCTTAAAATGCAAGACCAACAATTGGTGATGCAAGGCGAGCAAACGTTTGTGTTTATTCCAAAATAATTTTTGAGCTTTTAAAAACTAGCCCCTTGCAGGCAATTTTTAACTGGCGTACACTCAGCGCAGATTAGACGAATTATTTGTCAAATCAACGAACAAATTTTATATATCAATACTTGTCGGAGTGCCTAAGTTTAATTTAGGCTGAGATCGCGAAAGCGGGATCCGTGAACCTGATCAGGTTAATACCTGCGTAGGGAACAAGCTGCCTAAAATGGGACGCTTGTGCGTCTTTTTTTATGCGCACAACAAAATGTCATCTTTTTAGGCCGCAAAGTAGCATTACAGCTGCTTTACGATCTTTCTCTATTCCTTATGGAATATCTGACAAGACAACCCATTAAGCAATGAGGTAAGTCATGTCAAACACTACAAATAAATCAACACGCAGAGAGACGCGCGCAGCCGCATCTGACTATATTTACAATTTAACGGGCCAGCCGTTTCCAAGCTCGCATAAAGTTTATGTAGAAGGCAGCCAGCCGGGCGTGCGTGTAGGTATGCGCGAAATAACACTAAGCGACACCTTTATCGGTGGCACCGACGAAAACCCTGTGTATGAACCTAATGACCCGCTTCGTGTTTACGATACATCGGGCCCGTATACCGATCCTAATTTTGAATTAGATGTACGCAAAGGCCTGCCTAAATTTCGTGAGCAATGGATACAAAACCGAGATGACACCGAAATACTCGATTCTGTCACCTCGCAGTTTGCGCAGCAACGTATGGCTGATGACGGACTTGATCATATTCGCTTTGATCATTTACCAAAAATTCGCCGTGGTAAAGCGGGCAAAAATGTAACGCAAATGCATTATGCTCGCCAAGGCATTATCACCCCTGAAATGGAGTACGTGGCAGTACGCGAAAACATGGGACGTGCACAAATTCGTGAAGAGTTATTAGCAGCCCAGCATAAAGGCGAGTCGTTTGGTGCGAGCATTCCTGATTTCATTACCCCTGAATTTGTACGCGACGAAATTGCACGAGGCCGCGCTATTTTACCTAACAACATTAACCATCCAGAAACTGAGCCGATGATAGTGGGGCGTAATTTTTTAGTAAAAGTTAACGCCAATATTGGTAATTCATCGGTAAGTTCATCAATCGAAGAAGAAGTAGAAAAAATGGTGTGGTCTACCCGTTGGGGCGCCGATACCGTAATGGATTTATCTACCGGGCGTTATATTCACGAAACGCGTGAGTGGGTAGTACGCAATTCACCAGTGCCCATTGGTACAGTACCGATTTATCAAGCGCTTGAAAAAGTAAACGGTGTGGCTGAGGACTTAACGTGGGAAATTTTCCGCGATACGCTTATAGAGCAAGCCGAGCAGGGCGTTGATTACTTTACTATTCATGCCGGTGTATTGCTGCGTTATGTGCCAATGACGGCAAAACGTGTTACTGGTATTGTATCGCGCGGTGGCTCAATTATGGCTAAGTGGTGTTTAGCACACCATAAAGAAAACTTTTTATACACCCACTTTGAAGATATTTGCGAAATTTTAAAACAATACGATGTGTGTTTTTCACTCGGTGATGGCCTTCGTCCAGGTTCTATTGCTGATGCCAACGATGAGGCGCAATTTAGTGAGTTACGCACCTTAGGTGAGCTGACTAAAATTGCATGGAAGCACGACGTACAAGTCTTTATTGAAGGCCCAGGACATGTGCCAATGCACATGATTAAAGCCAATATGGATGAGCAATTAAAACATTGCGACGAAGCACCATTTTACACATTAGGTCCGTTAACGACCGATATTGCACCAGGGTACGACCATATAACATCGGGTATAGGAGCTGCGCAAATAGCGTGGTACGGCTGTGCAATGCTTTGCTATGTAACACCAAAAGAGCATTTAGGCTTGCCTAATAAAGAAGATGTTAAAGAGGGCTTAATCACCTATAAAATTGCAGCGCATGCCGCCGATTTAGCAAAAGGACACCCTGGGGCGCAAGAGCGTGATAATGCATTATCGAAAGCGCGCTTTGAATTTAGATGGCATGATCAATTTAATATTGGTTTAGACCCTGAACGTGCCCGTGAATACCACGATGAAACACTTCCGCAAGAATCAGGCAAAGTTGCACACTTTTGTTCTATGTGTGGCCCTAAGTTTTGCTCAATGAAAATTAGCCAAGAAGTGCGTGATTACGCAAAAGACTTAGAAGTTAATGGTATTGATCCTAATAATGCAGGTGAAGCAATAGAGATCAAAATGATTGATGTAGAAGCACAAATGAAGGCTAAGTCTGAAGAGTTTAAGCAAACTGGCTCAGAGATTTATCATAAAGCGATATAGGTTCAGTGCAAGTTGCGCGTTAGCTAATTTAAGTAACGCGTAGCTTATTTGCTAAAAGGAGGTTTTATGTTTTACAACATTGCGGTGGTAGGCTTTGGCCTAGCTGGTCGGTTAGCTGCACTTGAACTTAGCAAATGTCATCATGTGACTGTATTTGAAGCGGATGATGAGCAAACGCAAAATAGTGCCGGTAAAGTGGCTGCGGCTATGCTGGCACCGTTAGCCGAGTCGGTGTTATGTGAGACTGATTTAGCAATTATGGGGCTTAACTCACTAAAGCGCTGGCCAGAAATAATAAGCGAACTTGAAAGTGACGTTTTTTTTCAGCAGCAAGGCACATTAATCGTTGCGCATCAGCAAGATAAAGGCGACCTTCAGAGTTTTACTCAGCGAATAAAGCCAATAGCAGGGCATAGCGCACAGGTATTAAACGCTCAACAAATAGCGCAGTTAGAGCCTGAACTCACTAATCGTTTTAACCAAGGTGTGTTTTTACCTTGCGAGGGACAAATAGATAACCAAGCCTTTTATAAAGCAAGTTTTAGCATGCTCAATAAACGTAAAGTTAAGTTTGTATTTAATCAGCGAGTCAGTATTAAAAACGGCGAGATTAATAATCGGGCATTTGATTATATTATTGATTGTAGAGGCTTAGGTGCTAAAACGGACAAACCAGTTAGAGGGGTGCGCGGTGAGGTGACTAGGTTACATGCGCCAGAGGTAAATTTAACGCGGCCGGTGCGTTTAATGCATCCACGTTATCCAATTTACATAGCGCCAAAGCCTAATAATGAATATGTAATTGGTGCTACCGAAATAGAATCTGACGATAATGGCCCTGCGACTGTGCGCTCAACGCTTGAATTACTTTCGGCTGCTTATACGGTACACAGTGGATTTGCTGAGGCACGATTACTCAATATTCAAACCGGTTTACGCCCGGCTTTTAGTGATAATCGCCCTACTGTTTTGAAAGAGGGTAATGTAATTAGTATTAATGGCTTATACCGCCACGGTTATATGCTAGCACCGGCACTCGTGGCAGACGCACTTGCAAAAATAGGATAAGTACCTAATGAATATAACAATTAATGGTGAGTTGCTAACTATTAAAGGCGCATCGCTTGTTAAAGTATTACAAAGTTTTGGTGCAAAGCCTCCATTCGCTGTTGCTATTAACGGTGAGTTTATTCCACAAAGCCTGCACGACAGCACCAATATTAACGATGGTGATAGCATAGAATTGTTATCGCCTATTCAAGGTGGGTAGCATTATGCAAAGTAACGATTACTTAACTATCTATGGTGAGCAACTAAGTAGCCGGCTATTAATAGGTTCTGCACTTTACCCATCTCCAGCGGTGATGGAAGAGTCGATTAGTGCCTCTGGCGCGCAAATAGTGACGGTGTCATTAAGGCGCCAACAAAGTGCAGCAGCTGGGGATGACTTTTGGCAATTAATTAAAAATACCGGTCTTAAAATACTCCCCAATACGGCAGGGTGCCATAGTGTGAAAGAAGCCGTTACGCTTGCTAAAATGTGCCGTGAAGTATTTGCCACTGATTGGATTAAGCTTGAACTCATTGGCGATGACTATAACTTACAGCCCGACCCTTTTGCGCTACTAAAGGCAACAGAAATATTAATTAATGATGGCTTTAAAGTATTGCCCTATTGCACTGATGATTTAGTTCTTTGCCAGCGTTTAAATGAGCTAGGTTGTGAAGTGCTTATGCCATGGGGCGCGCCTATAGGCACCGGAAAAGGGCTTTTAAATAGTTATAATTTAAAAACAATTCGCGAACGCTTACCAAACACAACACTGATTGTTGATGCGGGGCTTGGTTTACCTTCACATGCCTGCCAAGCACTCGAATTAGGGTATGATGCGGTATTATTAAATTCAGCGATCGCAGGGGCGGGTTGCCCAATTACGATGAGCCGCGCATTTAAAGCCGCAGTGGAGGCTGGGCGCTTTGCATATAATGCCAAAGCAATGCCTGAAAAAGACTTAGCAGCCCCCTCAACCCCTACAATGGGCATGCCGTTTTGGCATCAGCAGTAAGGAAATAAAGAGTATGAATAATCTAGTGTGGACAATTGCCGGCTCTGACTCTGGCGGTGGTGCAGGTATTCAGGCCGATATAAAAGCAATGCAAAGCTTTGGTGTACATGGTTGCACTGCAATTACTGCGCTTACGGCGCAAAATAGCTTAGGTGTAGAGGCTATTAACGCAGTATCTACCGATATTATTGAATCGCAATTACTGGCGCTTGAAAGTGATATGAAAGCCAAAGTAATTAAAATTGGCATGTTAGCAAATGTGCAGCAAATTCAATTAATAAGCGAGCATATAGCGCATTACAAAGCTAAATGGCCAGTCCCTCCTGTGATTGTTTACGACCCTGTTGCTATTGCCTCAAGTGGTGATGTATTAACAGAAGAAGATACCGTAAGTGCGATTAAAGAATGCTTAATGCCGCTGGTGGATGTGATTACACCTAACACGCACGAAACTCAATTACTAACCGGTGTGTATTTAATTGGCCCAAGCGCCGTTAAAGATGCCGCAAATAAGTTATTAAGTTGGGGTGCAAAAGCGGTTGTTATTAAAGGTGGGCATTGGGATTACCCAAGCGGTTATTGTATTGATTACTGTATCAACAATTTTACGAAAAAGGGTGAAGAGTATTGGCTTGGTAATAAAAAAATTCAAAGCCCTCATAGCCATGGCACAGGTTGCAGCATGGCTTCGGTTATTGCCGCGTGTTTAGCAAAAGACTACCCGCTGAAAGATGCTTTTATTTTAGCTAAAGCTTATATAAACCAAGGCTTAAAGCAGTCAGTTAGATACGGTGAAGGAATCGGCCCGGTTGCGCATACTGCTTTTCCTGTAAATTTAGACGATTTTCCACAAGTGATTGAGCCAGGTAGTTGGCTTGGTGATGAGCTTGATTTTGATGTGCCGCTTGAATTTAATATGGCTGCGGATTTTGCGCCCTGTGAGAGTAAAATACTCGGCTTATATGCTGTGGTTAGTAGCATTGACTGGTTAACTAAATGCTTAGAACAAGGCATTAAAACAGTGCAGCTGCGCGTTAAAAATAAAACTGATATTGAGCTTGATGAACTCATAAAACAGGCAGTTGAACTGGGTAAAAAGTACGGCGCTCACGTATTTATAAATGACTACTGGCAGTTAGCTATAAAGCACGGTGCTTATGGCGTGCATTTAGGCCAAGAAGATTTAGAAATTGCTAATTTAGCCGCCATTAAAGACGCGGGTTTAAGGCTTGGGCTTTCTACTCATGGCTTTTACGAAATGCTACGTGCGCACAACTATCGACCAAGTTATATGGCATTTGGCGCAATTTACCCAACCACTACCAAAGATATGACAGGGCAAATACAAGGGCTCGATAAACTTAAAAAGTTTGTGCCATTAATGCAAAGCTACCCAACGGTTGCCATTGGCGGAATAGATATAACACGCGCAAGCGAGGTCGCACAAACAGGAGTAGGCAGCGTTGCGGTAGTACGTGCAATTAGTGAAGCGGATGATTATATTGCTGCGATTAGCGCGCTACAAAGTGCTATAAATCAGCCTAATGGATAAGCTAAGCGATAAAGAAACCCTGCGTTATAGTCGCCATTTATTATTAAAAGAAGTGGGCCTAGAAGGGCAGTTAGCACTAAAAGCTGCAACCGTTGCTGTAGTCGGTGCGGGCGGTTTAGGTAGCCCTGCACTTTTGTATTTAGCGGCAGCGGGTATTGGTACGCTTATATTAATAGATGATGATGCTGTTGAGCTTTCGAACTTACAGCGCCAGGTGCTTTATAAAGTCAATCACTTAGGGCAAAGCAAAGTAACAGCTGCAGGCAAAGTATTAACAAGCCTTAATAATCAAATACACATAGTGACGCACAATAAGAAGCTTGATGATAACAACGCCGCTGAGCTTTTAAACAATGTCGATGTAATACTTGATTGCTCAGATAATTTTGCCACACGTTATAGTGTTAATCGCTATTGCATTGCCAATAAAACACCGTTAATTGCAGGAGCGGCGATTGCAAGTAGTGGGCAGTTAATGGGGTTTGATTTTAGGAAAAATAATAGCCCGTGTTATGGCTGCGTTTTTACAAAAAGTGACTCTGCGCCTGTGGTAAATTGTAGTAATGCGGGTGTAATAAGCCCTTTATTGGGTGTTATTGGTTCTATGCAGGCACAACTTACGCTTAATATATTATTAGGGCACGTTGAGGGGAGTGTGTTTATTGCCTTCGATGCGCTGAGCTTAAAGCAGCAACATTTTAAAGTAGTGAAAGATTTAAATTGTAAAGAGTGCGGAAAATAGGTTTGAAGGGGCTTGTGCCTGTTATTACATGTGTCGTTAAAAACTAAAAGCTGCGCTTTTCACGTGAGCAAGCTCTACGTCTACAAAATAAAAAACCGCGTTTAATTAAACGCGGTTTTTTTGATTTCTAATTAACGATTGATTTTAGTCGTTAATTGTTGCAAAGGCTGTATTTAAGCGAGTGACTGTTTCAGGTAGCTGATCGTCTAAAATATCTGCTTTATCGGCGCCCCAAGCGAGTACTACGGTTGAGCCTAATTTAAAGCGACCCATTTCTTCACCTTTTTTAAGGGGAATCGCATTTTCGCCTTTAGTTGGGTAGTTCCAGCTAAATACATCGCTACCTGCTGGTGGAGTAACGGTACCTGCCCAAATGGTTTCAATACTGGCAACAATGGTGGCGCCTACAAGTACCATAGCCAGTGGACCAATTTCGGTTTCAAAAATAGCGACAACCCGTTCGTTACGCGCAAATAAATTAGGCACGTTTTGCGCAGTAAGCGGATTTACCGAAAATAAATCGCCAGGTACGTAAATCATTTTGCTCAATGTGCCATCAATTGGCATATGAATGCGGTGGTAGTCTTTTGGCGCAAGATAAATAGTTGCAAACTTTCCGCCTAAAAATGGTGTGGTATCGTCTTCAGAGCCACCTAACAGTGCTTGTAAGCTATAATCGTGACCTTTTGCTTGTATTAGCTGTCCGTCAACAATATCACCTAGCTGGCTAATTGCGCCATCTACTGGGTGAGTAATAACATTGTCGCCCTGTGCCATTGGGCGTACACCATCTTTTAATGGGCGAGTAAAAAACTCGTTAAACGTTTTGTAATGCGCAGGATCTGAATATTCAGCCTCGCTCATATCAATTTTATATTGCTTAATAAAAAGCTTTATTAATGTTGTAGTGAGAGCGCCAGCTTTAGCTGCTGCTAATTTACCTACTACGCGTGAAATAAAATGTTTTGGCATTGCGTACTGCATTGCGATTTTAAATTTATCTAAATTCACAGGTTGTTCCCTAATTTATACGCGAGGCGCACGAGCCCCAGCACGGCCATCAGCCATAGTTTCTAAAATTCTGTGGTAGCTATCAAAGCGTAATTGCGAAATATCGCCATCGGCTACCGCTTGTTTAATAATACAGCCCGGATCGTTTAAATGTTTACAATCTCTAAAACGACACCCACCTATAAACTCTCTAAATTCTTTAAAGCACCAGGTTACACGTTCAACATCTAAGTGCCATAAACCAAATTCACGAATACCCGGTGAGTCAATCAAATTACCGCCGCTAGGTAAGTGATGTAAGCGCGAAACTGTCGTTGTATGCTGGCCAAGGCCACTGTTTTCAGATACTTCTTTAGTTAATATTTCAGCGTTGGGCAATACTGTATTAACGAGGGTTGATTTACCAACACCACTTTGGCCAACAAAAATATTATTTTTACCAACAAGTACGTCTTTTAATTGCTCAATGCCTTCGCCGGTAATATTACTTACAAGTAGAACTTGATAGCCAAGGCTTCGATAAATATCGAGAATCTTTTGTATTTCGCTTAGACCTGCTTCGTCGATTAAATCGATTTTATTAAGTACTAAAATGGGCTCAATGCCCATGTCTTCACAGGCTATTAAATAACGGTCAATAATACTTGGTGTAAACTCCGGCAATACTGCCGACACCATTAATATTTGATCTATATTTGCCGCAATTACTTTAACACCATCGTAAAAATCTGGGCGAGTAAGCTGTGAGCGACGCTCTTGCGTTGCTTCTATAACACCAGCCAAATCGCCTTCGCTTACTTTTGCACGGCGAAATAAAACTTCATCGCCACACACTAAATTAGATACCGTACGACGAATATTACAGCGCAATACGTCGCCATTTTGTGTTTCTACATCGGCGTGTTGACCAAAGCGACTGATCACAATTGCGCTCTCTACTTGGCCTAAATTATCGGTTTGCCACTCTTGGGCACCTTTTTTAGCCGGTTTTGAGCCTGCGCTGTTAATACGCTTTTGATGATTGGCCTTGATCTGACGCGATTGGCCTTTACTTAATTTTTTCTGTTTTGCCACTTTTGGCCTATAACCTTGTTTAAATGTCGGTTTTGATCATAATTCCAATTCGCAATAATACTTAATCATTTTGAGTGGCCAAACCTGACGTTAGCTATGTCAAAAATTTCTTATTTAGAACAACTAAATAACGAAGTTTTTGCCTTGCTATCGACAATGTTTTACTACCTCAAAATAGATTACTTAATTAACCGAATTGGTATAAAAAAAGCTTTAGCTCGACGGTTGATGCTAATATGATATATCGAAATGCGTTGGATCTAAAGAAAAGCACCGTTTAAGGTAATTATGACTATTAATAAATCAAATTTAATTTGGCTCGATCTGGAAATGACCGGACTTGAACCTGCGAGCGACAAAATACTTGAAATTGCGACTGTTGTCACTGACGCCGACTTGAATATATTAGCCGAAGGGCCAACTATTGCAATTCATCAAAGCGATGAATTACTTAATGGTATGGATGAGTGGTGTACTACACAACATGGTAACTCAGGATTAACAGCGCGCTGTAAAGCGAGTACTTTTGATGAAGCGTACGCTGTAGAGCAAACACTAGACTTCTTAAAGCAGTGGGTGCCAGCGGGGGCATCGCCAATGTGCGGTAACTCGATAGGCCAAGACAGACGCTTTATGAATAAGTACATGCGCGAGCTTGAGGACTTTTTTCATTACCGCAACTTAGATGTAAGTACCATTAAAGAATTAGCCCGTCGTTGGAAGCCTGAAGTTTTAGCTCAGGTGAATAAAAAAGGGTCACACCTTGCACTTGATGACATTAAAGATTCGATTATGGAATTAAAGGTCTATAGAGAAAAATTCTTTAATTTGTAAAAAACACTTGCAAACACCCCGTATTATTGTAGAATCCTGCCCCGCTTAAGACGATAACCCACGCGGGGTTGGTGTGTTTAAGTGGTTAAATTACCATCAGTAAATGCGGTACTAGCTCAGTTGGTAGAGCGCGACCTTGCCAAGGTCGAGGTCACGAGTTCGAGCCTCGTGTACCGCTCCAATTTCTAACCAAAAGAAATTGCAGTGTGAATAAAAATGTAATGCGGTACTAGCTCAGTTGCTAGAATGTTGAACGCGACCCGTCGCGCACCAACGTAAAATAACTAAAGAAGTCAAAATGCGGTACTAGCTCAGTTGGTAGAGCGCGACCTTGCCAAGGTCGAGGTCACGAGTTCGAGCCTCGTGTACCGCTCCAATTTCTAACCAAAAGAAATTGCAGTGTTGAATAAAAGTGTAATGCGGTACTAGCTCAGTTGCTAGAATGTTGAACGCGACCCGTCGCGCACCAACGTAAAATTACTAAAGAAGTCAAAATGCGGTACTAGCTCAGTTGGTAGAGCGCGACCTTGCCAAGGTCGAGGTCACGAGTTCGAGCCTCGTGTACCGCTCCAATATTTTTACATCCTTTCAAAGTTTTTTGTATTAAAAATCATAAATAAAAAATAATTTAAAATCTCTCTTATTAACTCATTCTAAATGTAATTCGGTATTGAAGTTTTGGTTGTTAGAAGCTACCGCTTCTCGCGCGAGCAAGCTCTGCGCCTACAAAAAAAGGGATTAACTTTGAGATTGTATAGCAGGAGTGAAGTAGTGGGTAATGCTTTTAAGCGGTAAAACGTTTACTAAAACAACTCCCCCTGAATGGTTGCTATAATACGCCTTGCGCCACCAGCATCGCGGTGCTCGCCTAAATAAATACCCTGCCAAGTGCCTAATGCTAAATATCCATTGGAAATAGGAATGCTTAACTCACAGCCAAGTGTGCTGGTTTTTATGTGGGCAGGCATATCGTCGTCGCCTTCGTAATCGTGGCGGTAGTATGGTTGACGCTCAGGTACAAATTTATTGAAATGACTTTCCATATCCATACGTACAGTAGGATCGGCATTTTCGTTTATGGTAAGGCTAGCTGAAGTGTGTTGAATAAATAAATGCAGCAAACCTACTTTATAATTAGCAAGCTCATTTAATTGGGCGAGTATTTCATCGTCAATTAAATGAAAACCTCTAGAGCGAGGCTTTAATATGATTAGCTTTTGTTGCCAGCTCATAGTTTGTCGAAGCTAACTTCAATATTGGCGTTACCAGCATCACTGCTAAATGGCATAATAATTTTTTTGCCTTGGCTTTTATGAGTAATAGTATGGCCTTTGCCGGATACAACAACAGGGGTTGCCATATCAAAGTCGAAGCCTTTTTCGCCTAATAAGTTTTTAGCGCCACCGGTTACCATATTGGTTATTTCACCCACCATATCGGTAACTTCTTCATCTATTATGTCTGGGCGTTCACCAAGCATACGTTCCATAATGGTTAATGCAAGCTCCTCATCAAACGTGATTGAAAATGAACCACGAGTTTGTGGGCCTACCATGCCAATAAGGCCAGAGACGTCGCCACACGCTATCTCATCGGTTTTAATTCGAGGTCTGCCAGGCTTCAATTGAGTTTGAGCCATAGTGCTTAACACATTGATTAAAGATGATAAAAAAGGATTGATGAACTCTACATTCATAGTGGTTACTCTTAATTTGGGGCTTTAAAGTGACTATATAATATGAGTATAGCCACTAAGGATTACTTTGGGAGTTACGATGCTCTGCAAGACTCACATTTACCGTGGGCTTCTATAGTTTGGCCAGATACAACAAAGCCACTTTCAGCGGCTAGGTTGCTAAGCTCATGTGAAATAACACCAGAGTGAAGCTCTTTAACAAAGCCACAAGTATCGCAGATTAATAATTGTACAGGGTGAATATGATCAAAATGATGGCACAACATAAATGCATTTGTGCTTTCTATTTTATGAATGAAACCAAGTTCAGCCAAAAAGTCTAAAGCACGGTAAATAGTTGCAGGCTTAGCACCTGTTTCTGTTATTTTTAATTGCTCTAGTAAATCATATGCACCTACACCACCTTGGGCGCTGGCTAACAGGCGAAATACTTTTTCGCGGATTGGCGTAAAACGCGCACCACGGTTATCACAAACTTGCTTTGCTTTACTTACAAGTGATTCTATATTCATCATTACTCTTATCCTTACGCTACCGTGATATACTAACATACTGTGTTGTACTTGCAGTGTTTTTATTGAACGCTTTTTATCTAGGAAATCTAGTAATGCATGAATTATTAGCGATATTTATTTTCTTTTTTGCTGTAATCGACCCCATAGGCACTGTACCTGTATTTATCGCAGTTACCCGGGGGGAAGACGATAAGTTTAAGCGAAAAGTAATATTTAAAGCGGTAGGTGTATCGGCATTAGTATTAATGTTTTTCGTATTAGCTGGTGAGCAGTTATTAAATGCAATAGAAATTCCACTTTCTGCTTTTCAGATCGCAGGAGGCATTGTGCTGCTTATTTTTGCTCTATCGATGATATTTGGTGAAAGTAAGCCTGAAACCGAGATAAAGAGTGTACGTGATAGTATGGAAACAGCCATATTTCCACTTGCGATCCCTTCTATTGCAAGCCCAGGAGCCATGTTAGGCGCCGTTTTAATGACTCGTAATGAAGAATATACCTGGGTTGAGCAGTTGCTAACGTCTTCGATGATGCTTGCTGTTTTAGCGGTTGTACTGGTTTTGTTACTGCTTGCCACACATGTACATAAATTAATTGGTGACAGTGGTGCAAGTATAATAAGTAGAATTATGGGGCTTATTTTAAGCTCTGTTGCCGTTACCAATATTTTAAATGGCATAGCGCACTACTTTGGCTTACAGGTCTTCTCTTAGCATTGATGCTTATTAGGCTTTTGTGTAAAATGCAGCGCCTTTATATAGCCTCGCTTTTTACGCCCTTTAGGGTTTTACTTTGGATGAATATACTTTGGATAAACGAACTTTGAACAGACGCTTTTCTGTAGCCCCAATGCTTGATTGGACTGATCGCCATTGTCGTACTTTTCATCGTAAAATGACTAAGCACACGGTTTTATATACAGAAATGATTACTACAGGAGCTATTTTGTTTGGCCGTGGTGATTACCTGCATTTTAATAAGCACGAAGGCCCTGTTGCGCTGCAGTTAGGAGGCTCCGATCCTAAAGCTCTTGCTCAATGTGCAAAGCTTGCCGGTGAACGTGGTTATGACGAAATAAATTTAAACGTAGGTTGCCCATCAGACAGAGTTCAAAACGGTCGTTTTGGTGCATGTTTAATGGCAGAGCCTGAACTTGTTGCAGAGTGTGTTGCTGCAATGAAAAGTGAAGTAAATATTCCTGTTACGGTTAAAACGCGTATTGGTATTGATGAGCAAGACTCGTATGAGTTTTTATGTGCATTAATTGAAGCTTCTCATAAAGTAGGTTGTGATGATTTTATTATTCATGCTCGTAAAGCATGGCTTAATGGCTTAAGCCCTAAAGAAAATCGTGAAGTTCCACCTCTTGATTACCCGCGTGTTTATCAATTGAAAAAAGACTATCCACAGCTTGATTTAAGCATTAATGGTGGCGTAAAAACAATTGAGCAGAGCCTTGAGCATTTACAGCATATAGATGGCGTAATGATCGGTCGCGAAGCGTATAGCAATCCATTTATGCTTAATGAAGTGGATGAAAAAATTTACGGCGAGGTTGCCAACACGCAATCACGTCATGATGTAGTTCGCTCTATGTATGACTACATTGAAGGGGAAATGTCTAAAGGTGCTAACTTTTGGCATGTCGCTCGTCATATGTTGGGGATTTTTCAGGGGCAACCAGGCGCGCGAGGTTTTAGACGTCACCTTTCTGAAAATGGTCACGGCAAACAAGCTGATTTATCGGTAATGGATAAAGCGCTGAGTTTTGTGCCAGAGTAAACCTAAGCCACACCTTACTTATTAAGCCACTTTCGAGTGGCTTTTTTGATCCTAAATATTAGTCAAAACACTAATTTATTGGCTAATTACACTTTAAGTTGTTCAGCTCGAAGTCACTAAATAATTTAAACTTTAATATTTAACTAATTGAAATTTAACGTTTTGTATAAAGTTTTGTGAAGTTGGCACAACTATTGGAATCCTCTTGCTGTAATTAATTAAAAATCAACAGGAGAATACAATGAGCATATTTAACCGCGTAAATGATGTAATTCAATCAAATATTGTTGCCATGCTTGATAAAGCACAAGACCCAGAAAAACTATTAAATCTAATGCTTACAGAGATGCAAGATGCGCTTAATGAGTGCCGAAGCACAGCTGCTTCTTTACTTTGTGAGGAAAAAATACTTAAACGTCAAATCGAAAATAAAAATACTGAACTCAATAATTGGCAAACTAAAGCAGAGTTAGCTATTGAGAAGGATCGTGACGATCTTGCAAAGTCGGCTCTCATCGAAAAACAGCGTGTAATAGATGTTATTGCTAGTAAGCAAGCTGCACTTGAAGCATTAAAAAAGTCGATTATAAAAATTACAGCTGATTGCGAACGACTTCAACAAAAAATGGCGCAAGCTAAAACTAAGCAAGCGCAATTAATTAAGCGCCACGATGTTGCCATTGCTAGAGAAAAAATAAGTACTACTTTGCAAAGCGAAAAAGTAGCTAACGCACTATCTAGGTTTGAGCAAGTAGAGCAACGAGTAGAGAGTATTGAAGCACAAGTTGAAGCATATGAGCTATCCGATACAGCAAGTACAACAGCCACGCAAATAGAAGCACTTGCTAAAAACGAGAAAATTGACGCTGAATTAGCTCAGCTTAAAGCAAGTAAAAAAAATGACTTAAAACACACGGCTTAAGGGGAATATGATGAATAGTTTTAATCGCCAACGTGGTTGGTATAAAGATACGTTAAATAAAAAATTATCTGGTGTGTGTAGCGGTTTAGCACATAGGTTAGATTTTCCGGTATGGGCAACTCGTTTAGTAGCAATTTTATTGTTTTTGAGCTTTCCGTTTGCAGTAGCGCTGGGATACTTTATTGCGCATTGTTGCCTTGAAGATAAAGCATATTAAGGGGTAAGACCATGAAAGCCATAGCGATATGTGTACTTATCTATTTATTATTGTTTACCGATTTTATAGCGTTTATACATGTTGATTCTTGGCAATTGCCGTTATGGATTGCCGATATTAGTTGGGCTGGGCTTGAGTTGGTGGGCGCTTTAGCTGCAATCATTACTGTTGTAGCTGTAGTTGCCCTAGTAACAATGGGCTTAGTGGGGGCGGGAATAGTGGCATTAGTAGGAACCGTTTTAGCACTTTTATTTGGATCATTAATGATTGCGTGGCCGTTATTATTTGTTGCAGTTCTGTGTTGGCTTGTTATTGATAACAAAAAAGTGGCCTCTTAATCCTTAATTTAACTGACTATTACAAGTTAACTATGTTAAATTTAGCGTGTAATTTAATGTTTTCACAAGGATTAGAATGATGGCGAGACTGTGTTTTTTGATGGCTTCTGCATTAGTATTTAGTTTTTTTTCGTCATCATTGGCGGCGCACGCAGGGCATGATCATGACGCTGACGTGGCCAAACTTGAAGTCACTAATGCACAAGTAAGGACGTTTTTACCTGCAAGTAACTCAAGCGTGGGCTACCTAACAATAATTAACCACAGTGGTACGCCGGCAACATTAACCAAAGCAACACTTGATGGTTTAGGACGAGTAGAAATACACAAACATTCACATGTTAACGGCATGATGAAGATGCAACAGGTTAAATCGGTGACAATTAAAGCCCACGAGAGCGTAAGCTTTCAGCCTGGGGGTTATCATTTAATGGTGTTTGATCCAAAAGAGCCATTAAAAGTAGGGCAAGAACGTAAACTCACGCTATATTTTAATGACGGTAACCGCTTGTTTACTAATGCTCAAGTGGTATCTCTTGAGGCGCAAGCCGCGCCGACAAAACCATCTAAACATCACGCTCATCACTAGGAGGATAAATGTCGCAACATAAAGGAAAAATAGTAGGTGCACTTGTTGTACTGCTTATTATATTTTACGCCATTGCAGTTTATTGGAGTACCGAGCCTGCACGTTTTGATGTGGTGAGCAATGCTAAAGAGCAAGCAGCCCTTAAAAATGAAACAATGGTAACTGGCTACACCACCACAACAACGTTAATAACAGTAGCGAGCACATTACTTGAAAAGCCAGGTGGCTATCTATCAAATGATGTAATGCCGCCAAGTGTAATAATGGATGATATGCCAGCGTGGGAATATGGTGCACTTGAAATGGTGCGAGATTTAGCGCTTTCTATGCGTAAAGATTTTAGCCGTTCGCAGTCGCAATCAACCGAGCACGAAGCACTTAAAAAGGCGCAGCCGCAATTTAATATTAGCTCTGAAGCATGGGCGTGGCCAAGTGCTGAAGGTGAATACCAAAAAGGAATTGATTACTTACGAGTTTATCGTGCACAAATTGCGAATCAGCATGAGCGTGATAGCCAGTTTTATGCGCGCGCAGACAACCTACGTAGTTGGTTGAAAGAAGCTGAAAAGCGTTTAGGTAGTTTAAGCCAGCGTTTGAGTGCAAGTGTAGGGCAAGATAAAGTAAATACAGATTTAGCCGGTAACTCTTCAAATAAGCAGGCAACTTATAGCCCTCTTCAGCAACAAGTAAGAACATCGTGGTGGAAAATAGATGATGTATTTTACGAGTCACGTGGTGCTACATGGGCACTTTTACACTTTTTACAGGCGGTAGAGTACGACTTTGCTGATGTGCTTGAAAAGAAAAATGCACGTGTTAGCTTACAGCAAATTATACGTGAGCTTGAGGCAACTCAAGAAACCGTGTGGAGCCCAATAATTTTAAACGGGAATGGTTTTGGCTACGTAGCTAACCACTCTTTAGTTATGGCAAATTATATTTCTAGAGCCAATGCGGCTTTAATCGAACTTAGCGAACTACTAGCTCAAGGATAAAAAATGAAAAAGTATTGTTTAGCAGCAGCCCTTTCAATGGCATGTTTAGCACCTGCAGCGCAAGCTGACACTTTATTAGGTCTATACGTAGGTGTAGATGGTTGGAAAACGGATAACGACGGACAGTTTTCTTACAAAAATAATGCATCTCAAGATTTTAACTTTGAAGATGAAACATTTGTAAGTTACTACGCAGCTCTTGAGCACCCAGTGCCACTAGTTCCAAATATTAAGCTAAAGTATACAGAACTTGAGCTTAACGGCTCAGCTGTTTTGTCAGATACCTTTAGCTTTAATGGTTCTGATTATGTCGTTGGTACTACGGTCAATACCGTTAGTGACTTAACACACATTGACTACATTCTTTATTACGAGATTTTTGATAACGATTTAGTATCAATCGATTTAGGTTTAAATGCTAAGCAGTTTGACGGTGATATTGTGGTAAATGGTACTACTCAAGAAGGTGGTACTAATTTTACAGAAACTAAAGATTTTTCGGGCTTTGTTCCACTTGCTTACGGCCGTGCTGAAGCAGGCTTACCATTTACGGGCTTAAGTGTATTTTTTGAAGGTAGCTTTTTGGCTATCGACGATAGTAAAGTACAAGATTATCAAGTAGGTGTAGCGTATGAGCTTATTGATAACCTAGCAGTAGATGTAGCGATTAAAGCAGGTTACCGTTCTATGATATTAGAACTTGATGATGTTGATGATATTACAACTGATATTGATGCATCAGGCCCATTTGCGGGTATTCAGGTTCACTTTTAATTAGTGAGCTTACAGCGTGGTGTGTTATTTATTAACATGCCACGTTAAATCAAACTCTCCTTCAAGTGCAGTGTTAATCAGTTGCTTATACACTTTATTAACTGGGTAATTAATTAACTTTGATAGCTCATCGCCTGTTTGAGTAAATTTATAATAGCTCAAAACCAAGTCACTACTTTTTGCTTTTAATGTCACTTTTTGTGATAAAAATGAGAATGTTAGTTCTTGTCCTGATTTTAAAACCGCCGATTCAATTTCTTTTCTATAGAGTAAATTAAGATCCATAAGTGTTAATATCTCAGGGAAACTAATGCCTGTTTTCCCTAAGTTTAGCGATACTTTATTGCCTTTACGCAGTAAATCGAATAGTGATGGTTTTTTATAAAAACCCAGTAGAATGAAGTGGCTATCGTCTTTTTCATTGTATGCACAAAGCGATACACACTTTTGTAAGGCATCAGCTTCACGTTGGGTCATGTGCTTTAAGGTTTGTAAGCTTTTTATTGAAAATGTGCCAGGGTTTAAAGTTTCACCCGTTAGAATTTTTGCCCAAAGCGTTTGCATTGATTGATTTGAAGTGTCTTCGCAAAGCGCTATAAAATGCTCAATCCAATCGGCATCAGGTTGCTTATTACTGGCTACATCAGGGCAAAACCCCATCGCCTTAGCTAAAATCGCTTCTATATTTTGCTGCTGCTTTATTAATAGTAAATCTTTACGTTTTTGCGCCCGCGCTAAAATCGAGTTGTCACTGTTGATATGATAAAGCGGCTTTACATCCCCTTTAGGGCCATAATTTTCATTACTTGAAGAAAGTACGCCATTTGAACCAACTTTAGTTATTGGGTAACCAAGCAAGGATTCAATGATATTGGCTAGATTAATTCTCGCTTGGGCTGTTTTGACTGTCATGGCTTTTTTCTACTCTTTTTGGATTACTAAGCTGAGCAATGGTTTGTAGGTTATTTAATCCTAGAGATACTGTGTTTTTCAGTACATACTCACTTAAAATTGCAGTGTAGCCAGATATCAAAGGCGCTGTGGTTTGGCCCTCAATGATGCAGGTTAAAGTAACGGTATTATTTTGTTCGATAAATGTAAAAGTACCTGTGATTATGTGCTCAGCATTTAATAAAATATTAAAATCTATCTTATTATCGCTTACAGCGGTAATGGTCATTTCGCCATAGCCCCATTTACCTTGCCATGACTGATGGGCACCAACACCAGAGGATGGCTCGCCTATATTAAACTCAATACTTGAGTCTACTTTCTCCCAAGGAGACCATTTGTACCATTGGCTAAAATCGGTGAACAGTGGTTTTACTACTTCCTGAGCTGCATTTATCTTTACTGTTTTGCTCACGCTATAGTGCTGTGGAAGTATAAGGCCAATAAGTACCAATACTAACGACAACAATAGTACGCTCTGTATAAGCATTTTTAATGGTTTAATAAGCACACCTTAATGAGTTTTTTGAGTTGAAATACAACAACTTTTTATTAATCGACTATAGTATGAATTAGGATAGAAACCAAAATAATTTTTTGTTATTACGTAGGAGTTCAGATGTCGTCAGAACAAAATGACTTTTTATTTTTAGATCAAGACTATGAAGATGAAGAAGTCGCTGAGGAGTCTAAGTTTTGGGACATTTTAATTGTTGATGACGAGCCAGAAATTCATTCAGTAACAAAACTTGCTTTATCAGGCTTTGAATACGGTGGAGCAGGCTTAAGGTTTCATGACGCTTACTCTGGCGCTGAGGCCATGGAAGTATTGGCCAATAACGATAGCATTTGCTTAATACTTTTAGACGTTATCATGGAAACTGACGACGCAGGTTTACAGGTAGTAAAAAAAGTACGTGAAGAACTTAATAATCAACATGTCAGAATCATTTTAAGAACAGGGCAGGCTGGCAATATACCTGAAGAAAAAGTAATACGTGAGTATGATATAAATGACTACAAAACTAAAACTGAGCTTACACGTTCAAAATTAGTAACGGCCTTGATCACGGCTGTTCGTTCGTACGAGCAGGTGTGCAAGCTTGAGTATCAAAGCTATGCAATGAATACAATTGTTTCTGCGTCTAAATCTATTTTAGGGCTGACGGATATAAAGCAACTTTGCAAAGAGATTGTTGATCACATGGGCATTATTTTGCAATGTGAAGCGCAAGGGTTAGTGTGTAGCAAGCTAGATGGTGATGATTTTATTCAGGTCTTAGGGGGTAATGGCGCATACCATAGCTGCTTTGGTGAAAAGCTCTCTACAATCAATCATGACATTTTTTCCCAAGTCGAGCAGTGTTTTAATCTATCTGAGCATCATTATACTGACTCCACAGCGACTTTTTTATTAAAAAGCAAACACAGAAAAGCCGCTTTATATATTGAATGTGACAACATCCCCACTGATGAACAGCTTCAGTTTGCCGAAATATTTCTAACCAATGTAAGTGTCGCACTTGATAATGTAAGGCTTTTTGTAAAGCTAAGGGATGCGGCTTATAAAGATGTACTTACTGGAATTTCTAATAGAACAAATTTTATAGAACGCGTAGCACACTTTCAAAACCCTCATGTAAATGACTATGTTTTTGTATTAATTGATGTTGTAAATTTTGCAGATATCAATAATGGGCTTGGACAAGAAGTTGGCAATAAGCTTTTAATAGGGATTGTTCAGCGTCTAAAAGAAACTTACCCGACGGCTAAAGAGTTATCGCGTATTGGTGCTGATGTTTTTGGGTTTCTTGTTAGGCGAGATGAATTTGATTTAAAAGCGCTAAATGAATATTTGAGTAAACCATTTCACGCGGAAGATAATGTATTACCAATTGATTTTAGAATAGCACTTTGTGAACAACAAGACTTTCAAAGTACTGGCATTGATACTCTTAAAGTGGCGTATATTGCCTTAAACCAAGCTAAAAAATTAAAGCACAAGGAGGGTGTGTACTACACCATTGAGATGCAAGATAAAATGGCTTGGCGTTTAGGTATTATAAGACAATTAAGACATGATTTTTCACGTAACAAATTAGAGGTATGGTATCAGCCACAATTATCACTAGATGACTTGTCATTAATAGGGTGTGAGGCTTTGCTAAGGTGGCCAAGCGAGAATGGGACTTACATATCACCCGTTGTATTTGTACCGTTAGCTGAGGATGCTGGACTAATTGTAGATATAGGTCAGTGGGTGCTTGAGCAGGCTTGCCAACAGCAAAAACGCCTAGAAAAAATGGGTGAAGAAATTGGCATTGCAGTTAACGTATCTGTACCTCAATTTAAAGTTAAAGGTTACGCTCAAAATGTAAAAGCAACCCTAGAAAAGTACGATGTTAAACCTAAAAATATTGAGTTAGAAGTGACGGAAAGCGTCGTAATGGACGAACTTGATACGGTTGTAAATACATTAAGAGAGCTTAAAGAGCTGGGGATAGAAGTGGCCATTGATGATTTTGGTACTGGTTTTTCATCATTAAGCTATATACAAAGTTTACCATTGGATAGACTTAAAATAGATAGAGCATTTATTAAAGACTTACCTGATAAAGACACTGGTGCTATAGCATCGTTAGTTATTTCTCTGGGTGCTAAGTTAGGTTTAAAAACCATTGCTGAAGGCGTTGAAACACAGCAACAGGCCCAATTTTTAAAGGATCTAGGTTGTGATGAGGTTCAAGGGTTTATGTACGCTAAACCCATGCCAGAGCACGAACTAATTGAATTTATAAACAAACGAGATAATAAAACTTAAATGAATTAATGATTTATAATTAAAGGCGTGGATACTTTTAATGTTGTATAAATACACAATGCTATGATGTATAATTCGCGCCTTTTGTTATTCTACGGCCACATTTATGAGCACACTCAAAGCTAAGCGCGCCTTATTCTCTTACCCAAAATACTGGGCTGAGTGTTATGGCACCGCACCATTTTTACCAACATCACGCGAAGAAATGGATGCACTTGGCTGGGACAGCTGTGACGTAATAATCATCAGTGGCGATGCATATGTCGATCACCCTAGTTTTGGTATGGCTGTAATAGGCCGAGTCCTTGAAGCACAAGGCTTTAGAGTCGGTATTATTGCTCAACCAGACTGGAATTCTAAAGATGCCTTTATGGGGCTTGGTAAACCTAATTTATTTTTTGGTGTAACTGCCGGTAATATGGACTCGATGATCAACCGTTATACGGCTGAAAAACGCATGCGCCATGATGATGCTTACACCCCTGGAAATGTAGGTGGGAAACGCCCAGACCGAGCTGTAATGATTTACTCACAGCGCTTACGAGAGGCTTACAAAGGTGTGCCTATTGTTATTGGTGGTATTGAAGCAAGCTTACGCCGTATTGCTCATTACGACTATTGGCAAGAAAAAGTACGCCGTAGTATTTTATTTGATTCCAAAGCTGACATACTTATTTATGGAAATGCTGAACGTCCATTAGTTGAAGTTGCACATAGAATTGCAGCAGGTGAAACAATGGATACAATTCAAGATATCCGTGGTACTGCTGTTATTCGTAAAGAGCCTTTACCTGGTTGGCGTGGTAGTGATTCAACCGCGATTGATAAAATAGGTAAAATAGATCCGATTCCTAATCCATACGGTGCTGATGATGTTGGCTGTAGTAAGTCAGAATTTAAACAAGCAGGTATTGATTTAAAAGCTGAAGCTGCAAAGCCTATAACTATTCAACCTGCTCGTCCTAAACCGTGGGAAAAAACATACGTAAAACTCCCTGCATTTGAGCAAGTAAGTGTTAATAAACCTCTATACGCTCATGCATCACGTATTTTACATCAAGAAACAAACCCTGGTTGTGCCCGTGCGCTTTTTCAGCGCCATGGAGATCGCTCTATTTGGGTAAATCCGCCTGCTTATCCGCTTGAAACACATGAAATGGATGATGTATTTGGCTTGCCGTACCAGCGTATTCCGCACCCAAGTTATGGTGATGCTAAAATACCAGCTTACGACATGATTAAAACGTCGGTTAATATTATGCGTGGCTGCTTTGGTGGTTGTTCGTTCTGTTCAATTACAGAGCACGAAGGACGAATTATTCAAAGTCGCTCGCAAGAATCAATAATTGAAGAAATTGAACAAATTAGAGATAAAGTGCCAGGCTTTACTGGGGTTATTTCTGATTTAGGTGGCCCTACTGCTAACATGTATAAACTACGATGCACGAGTAAAAAAGCAGAGAGTACGTGCCGTCGTTTATCGTGTGTTTATCCCGATATTTGTAAACACATGGATACCGACCACACACCAACAATCGATTTGTATAAAAAAGCCCGTGAAGTGAAAGGTATTAAAAAAATATTAATTGCCTCGGGTGTACGTTACGACTTAGCTGTGCGCGATCCTCGATACGTTAAAGAATTAGTAACACATCATGTTGGCGGCTATTTAAAAATTGCACCAGAGCACACTGAAGACGGTCCTTTGTCTAAAATGATGAAGCCGGGCATGGGCGCATACGATCAATTTAAAGATTTATTTGATAAGTACTCAAAAGAAGCTGGTAAAAAACAGTATTTAATACCGTACTTTATATCTGCTCACCCAGGGACAAAAGACGAAGACATGGTAAATATGGCTTTGTGGCTTAAAACGAATGACTTTAAGCTAGACCAAGTGCAAAACTTTTACCCTTCGCCAATGGCTAATGCGACGACTATTTACCATACTGAAATGAACTCGCTTCGCAACATCAAAAATAACGCTGAGGTGGTGCCTGTTCCTAAAGGGGCTCGCCAACGTCGATTGCATAAAGCGATTTTGCGCTATCATGATGCATCTGGTTGGCCTATGATCCGTGAAGCACTGCGTAAAATGGGTAAAGCTAATTTAATAGGTAAAGGCCCTAATTGCTTAGTACCAGAAGAAGGGCGAGATGAAAAAGCAGGTAAAGGCGCTAAAGGTCGCCCAGCTTTAACGCGCCATACCGGTTTTAGCCAATTTAAAAAGGCGAATACAAAACCAAAAGTGGGTGGTAATCGTCAGCGAGTAAGGTAATAGCCACGCAAGCCTAAATTTAAAAGCTCTTTATTGTCACATTAGTATGGGCAATAAAGAGTTTTTTGCTAAAAAGCTTCAGATAACCATAAGCGTAATTTAAGCGACCATAAAGGCTGAATGCCTGTAAGCCCTTGCGTCATTTTACTATCTTTTAAGATTATGTAGGAAGGCGTTACTTGTCCTTGCCAATCGGCAAATATCTCACCATTTCGATCATTTATTGTTGTAAAGGTGTAGTTGTTTTCAATGAGATAGCGATGAAGATCTTGATCCGATCCCGACTTTATTGCAATGGTCACTATCGAGTAATGAGTGTCTTTTGCAAGCTCGTTTATAGCTTCAGAGGTAATACTACAAATAGGGCACCAAGTACCCCAAAAATAAATAAGCGTTGGTTTACTTTGGCTAATTTTACCTAGGTTTATGGACTTATCTTGATAGTCTATTAACTGCAATTGCGGGTTAGCTGGCATCACAGGTTGTCGCCACCAATTGATAGTCGTATAAATTATGATAAATATAAAACCATATACCAACACACTTTTCAGTGCTGAAAGCCCTTTATGTTTGAGGGATTTTTTAGGTTTGTTATTAGCTGCCATGAGAGTGCTTATTCAAATCACTTTTATCAAACGGTTTTAACTTATATCAGCAACCAAGTCGCTGTGCCTAAAAAGGCAAAAATACCAACAATATCAGTTACGGTAGTAAGCACAACACTGCCTGCCAATGCGGGGTCAATATTCATCTTTTTCAATATAATAGGAATACTTGCACCCGCCACGCCCGCGACGACTAAGTTCATAAACATAGCGAAAGCGAGTACGCCACCAAGCATAAAATCCCACTGCCAAAGTGCTATAACACCAGCAATTAAAAGAGACCACAAAATACCGTTTAACGCGCCAATGGCAAGCTCCTTCATCATTAAGAAGCGTTGGTTTGTTTGATTTATATGACCTACAGCAATACCACGAATAACAAGTGTTAAAGATTGGCTGCCAGCAACGCCCCCCATAGAAGGCACAATACCGTTTAGCACCGCCAAAATAGGCAATACATCTAAAGTACCTTCAAAAAAGCTTGCTACAAAGGCTGCTGCAAGAGCGGTCAATAAGTTTACACCTAACCAAACTGAGCGTTTTTTTGAGCTTTTTAAAACGGGTGCAAAGGTATCTTCTTCGTCATCAAGACCCGCTAAGCTCAAAAGGCTATGCTCAGCGTCTTCGCGTATTACATCAACAATGTCATCAATGGTGACACGGCCTAACAGGTGTGCGTTATCATCAACTACCGGTGCAGATATCCAGTTATGACGCTCAAAAAGCTGTGCAACTTCACTTTCATCCATAGAGATTGGAATTGATTCACAATCTTCGTCCATTAAATCAAGAACGATTTTTTCTGGTGGGTTAGTTAGTAAGGTACTGAGTGATAATGCACCTAAAAAACAGTTATGTTTATCGACTACATATAAGTCATCAGTGCCTTCAGGGAGCTCGCCTCTGAGTCTTATATAACGGAGCACTACATCAAGAGTAACATCAGGGCGAATGGTTACCGTATCGGTGTTCATCAACGCGCCAGCGGAGCGCTCTTGATATGATAGGGCTTGAGTTGCTCGTTCCCTGTCTTGAATATCCATTGCGCTAACAACGTCTTTATAAACGGTGTCGGGCAGGCTTCGTAGCACTTCACCTAAATCATCATGCCCCATGTCTTCAGTGGCGGCGGCTATGTGCTTAGGCTCCATTTGAGCAATAATGCCTAAACGTACATCTTCAGAGAGTTCTTCAAGAACATCACCTTGCACATCAGGGTCAACTAATTGCCAAAGTAAACGACGGATTTTATGAGGTGATGATTCTAATAATAGTGCAGTGTCACAAGGAGCTGTTTTTGCAAGCATGCGCCTAACTTGAACAAATTGACCACTATTAAGTGACTTGGTCACCTGTTTTAATTGTTGAAGTGGGTAATCTTGTTCAAAAGCTTCAGGCATTGGCGTCCTTTACAAATTTTTATATTACTTAGGGGAGGCGGTAAGTGTACAGGCGCACTAACCTTATTTATAAGCTTAACCGGGTAAAATTTTTTATTACTAAAAGTTAAGCTTAATTATTCTTGTTCATTAAACCGTTGTGCAATTAACTGCCCAACAGCATGTAAGGCTTGCTCAGAATCAGGGCCTTCACACACTACTTTAACTTCTTTACCTTGGCTGCTTTCTAGTAGCATTAATGCAAGTACGCTATCGCCAGCTGCTTCTTTATCATCTTGAAACAGTGTAATGGTGGCATCAAACTGCACGGCTAACTGTGCAAGCACTGTCGCAGCTCTAGCGTGTAAGCCAAGTTTGTTTTTTATTAAAAAAGTGTCTTCACAATGCATAATCTACTCTATGTAAGCTGAACAGGTGATTATTCGGCTGTATTATTTTTCTTGTTCACGGTGTCTAATTTTTACATTAGGGTGCGTCATCGCAAAGCTCTCACCAATTGTTTGAGCTAAATACACCGAACGGTGTTGCCCGCCAGTACAGCCAATGGCAATTGTTAAGTAACTACGATTATTACGCTCTAGGTGTGGTAGCCATGTTTGTACAAATGTTTGAATTTGCCAAGTGAATTTTTGTACTATGCTGTGGCTCGCTAAATAATCTTTAACCGGTTGGTCTAAGCCATTTAAAGGCTTAAGCTCTGGCTCCCAATGCGGATTTGGCAAAAAACGAGCGTCAAATACATAGTCAGCCTCTTTAGGGATACCGTGTTTAAAACCAAATGACTCAAAGGTTACAATAAGTTGCTTATCTTTTTTACCGAGAATTTTCTCACGGATAGACTCCGCTAATTGGTGAACACTCAAGTCGCTTGTATCGAGCATAAAGTCAGCACGGGTTACCAATACATCTAGCAATTCTTTTTCTTTTTGTATAGCTAAATCAAGTGGTAACGAGTCAATAGAAAGCGGGTGTAACCGGCGTGTTTCAGAAAAGCGTTTGATCAGGGTTTGATCGTCACTATCTAGATAAAATAAAGTGGGATTTGCAAAACCTGGAAGGTATTCAAAGATATCATTAAATTCATCTTGTTCTTTTGGGATGTTACGCACATCGATACTAACAGCTATTTTATCGTAGGTGTCCGACACACTTCGCACTAAAGAGGGGAGTAGGTTTACTGGTATATTATCTACGCAATAATAACCTAAATCTTCTACAACGCGTAAAGCAACCGACTTTCCAGAACCGGAGCGGCCACTTATGATAATTAACTCCATTTATCACCCTTTTAAACTACGATTGGTTAACAATGACTTGGTAAAGCTCAGCATCAGATTTTGCACAGCGTAGCTGCTTACAAAACTCTTTGTCATTTAGTCTATCAGCTATAGTTGCAAGAGTCTTTAGGTGCTGCTGGTTATCGCCATCTGGTACGATGAGTGCAACAAATATATCAACTGGGCGGTTATCAATCGCGTCAAAATTTATTGCTTTTTCACTTACAAGTACTAATGCTAATGGCTCTTCTGCACCACTCATTCTTCCATGAGGGATTGCTATACCACGGCCTATCCCCGTGCTGCCAAGTTTCTCTCTATTCATTAAAGCAGATAAGATATCTTGTTGGGAAAGGTAAGGAAGCTTTTCATGAGCAAGCTCACTAATAAACTCTAAAATTCTTTTTTTGCTATTAAAAAGGACCGCAGCTTTGCTGCAGTCCTGGCATATAAGTGAGCTTAATTTCATCATATTAGTGTCGAGCAAGCTTCTCTTTGTGTTTAATAACTTGACGATCGAGCTTATCAATCAACGAGTCAATGGCAGCATACATATCTTGATGTTCAGTAGATGCAAATAATTCTGCACCACTTACATGGATAGTAGCTTCAGCTTTTTGGTTGAGTTTTTCTACATCGAGAATGACATGAACATTGTTTATATGATCAGAATGCCTTTCTAGCTTTGCAAATTTATTATTTACGTAGTCTCTCAATGAATCAGTAACATCTACATGACGACCAGTTAAGTTTAGTTGCATAAGCGTTTTCCTCTTTGTTTTGCGTCTTATATCAAACTCTTTCGTTGATTAGACGGTGGAATAGCCAGAGATTCGCGGTATTTTGCGATTGTGCGTCTAGCTACTTTAATTCCTTGCTCAGCCAATATATCCGCAATTTTACTATCACTCAATGGTTTTGCTGAGTTTTCTGCGGCAATCAATTTTTTAATCAAAGCACGTATTGCTGTAGACGAACACTCACCACCATTTTCGGTGCTTACATGGCTTGAGAAAAAGTATTTAAGCTCAAATATACCACGTGGCGTGTGCATGTACTTTTGAGTAGTTACGCGCGAAATAGTCGATTCGTGCATTTCTACCATTTCAGCAACATCGTTTAAAACCATAGGCTTCATGGCCTCTGGACCATGCTCAAAAAAGCCCTGTTGCTGCTTAACAATACAATTAGTTACTTTAAGCAATGTGTCGTTTCTGCTCTCTAGGCTTTTTATAAACCATTTAGCTTCTTGTAAATGAGAGCGAATAAATTGACTATCACCACTAGATTTAACTGTACGCGACATAGCTGCATATTGGCTATTAACACGTATTTTAGGCATGCTATCTGGGTTTAGCTCAACGACCCAGCGGCCTTTTATTTTTTTCACCGACACATCGGGAATTACATACTCTGACTCTTCCCTTACTATAGTATCTGCGGGTTTAGGGTTTAGAGTGTGAATTAACGTCATTACTTCTTTAAGCTCGTCTTCTTTGAGCTTAGTTTTCTTCATTAATGTACGATAGTCGCGAGCTGCTAATAGATCAATATGCTCGGTTAAAATCATCTTTGTTTCATTGATAAAAGGCGCATTTTTATCAAACTGATTTAGCTGAATACACAAACACTCTTGTAAGCTACGAGCTGCTATACCCACAGGGTCAAATAACTGTATACGTTTTAAAACGGCCTCTATTTCATCAAGTTCAACTTCACCTTCGTCGTCATTCTCTTGATTAAAGCTTTCTAAAATTTCTTCACAACTAAGTGTTAAAATACCAGAGTCATCGACTGCTTCAACTATCGCTATTGCGATAGCTTCATCCGTGGGACTAAATGGCGTGAGCTGTAATTGCCACATTAGGTATTCGTGAAGTGTTTCGGTTGAAGCACCTTGGTAAATAGATTCATCTTCTGGCATTGGGCCTGATGATGAAGCAGGTGCTGCGCTCATGTACTCATCCCAGCTTACATCCATAGCCATTTCGTCACTTACTGTATCTTTAGTAAGTGCTTCACCACTATCTTGCTCGTACTCGCTCGGTTTTTCGTCAGCACTAGCGCTTACGGTTACTTCGTCGTTATCTGCTTTTTGCTCGTTTTTACCAGCCGATTCTTCCGTGTAATCTTGTTCATCTACTTCGAGAAGCGGATTACTATCAAGCGCTTCTTGTATTTCTTGCTGGAGATCCAATGTACTGAGTTGCAACAAACGAATTGCTTGTTGCAGCTGTGGAGTCATTGTAAGTTGCTGGCCCATGCGCAGCTGTAATGATTGCCTCATGTATCTCTAACAATCCTTTTATGTTGTTATAATTAATACTAGCAGATGCTTAAAGACATGGCGTAAATGTTACAGCCTAAATTGCTCGCCTAAATAAACATCGCGTACCGTTTTATCGTTTAATACGTGCTCTGGTGTACCAGAAGCAATTAACTCTCCATGAGAAACAATGTAGGCTTTTTCACAAACATCAAGGGTTTCTCTAACATTATGGTCGGTAATTAATACACCAATGCCGCGATTTTTAAGGTGTTCTATTATTTTCTTTATATCTAATACCGATATAGGGTCAACACCTGCAAAAGGCTCATCCAATAAAATAAATTTAGGATTAGCGGCTAATGCGCGCGCTATTTCTACGCGACGGCGCTCACCACCCGATAAAGCCATACCTTGGCTGTCTCGAATATGTTGGATACTAAATTCATCTAACAAGTTGTTAAGCGTATCTTCTCTCGCTTTTTTATTAAGCTCTTTACGCGTTTCTAAAATAGCCATTAGGTTTTGATAAACGCTAAGCTTTCTAAAAATTGACGATTCTTGTGGCAAGTAACCTATGCCTAATCTAGCACGACTATGCATGGGTAAAAGAGTAATATCGTTCTCATCGATAGAAATTTTGCCTTTATCGCTTGGTACAAGGCCTACTATCATATAAAAAGTAGTCGTTTTGCCTGCACCATTTGGTCCGAGTAACCCTACAATACTGCCGGCTTTGACTTCAAGGCCAACGTTTTTTACAACTTCGCGACCTTTATAGCTTTTTGCTAATAGCTCTGCTTTTAATGTGCTCATGGCTGACCTTTATCACTTTCTTTTTTTGGCTTAACAGGCACTAAAATAGTGTGCACGCGGTCGGTTGAGTTTTCATCTTTTTCGGCGCTAATTAATTGCTGTTGCATGTCGTACGTAATGCTTTTTGCATTGATTTTTTGACCTGCTTGCGCAACTTCAGCATCACCAACAAGCGTTAAAAATCGTTTTGCTACATCGTAACGCACTTCGTTTGCACTGGCGCTCATTACCGTGCCGTCAGCTTGTTTTTCTTCGAAATAAGCTGGGCTACCTGTTGCTATTAGTAACTGTTTGTTATCACCTAAATCATCGCGCTTATGTACTTCTAAGCGGTCAGCTGTAATACGACGATTACCGTGAATAATTTCAACGTTCTTTTCAAAAATCCCGACATTGGCTTTTAGCTGACCTTCTTGTTTGTCGGCGCTAATTGAAATTTGATCGGCAGCAGGAGCTTCTCGCTCTGCCGTATAGCCATTAAAAGCAAGTAGAAGGGCTGGAATTATAAGTATTTTAGACATTTTATTGGTCATAATATATGGTTCGCGTATGGTTAATTAGTTTAATCACTTCAGTTTTTAAGTCGGCTTCAAGGCCTTTACCGGTGATTTTTAAATTTGGCCCCGTAATGACAACAGGTTGTTCTGAACGCATTGTTAATAGGTTTATATCAACTTGAATATTGTCAGCGTTGATTTTGTCTATCATAGCGTTGTCGGTTAAATTTATGGCAACTACATTACCTTCTAAAATTAACTGTTTGTCTTCGTATAATGTTGCTTCGTCAGCCTTTATTTGCCACGTTTGTTTTTCGTTATATAGGGTAAATATAGGCTTTTCAAAAAATGTAAAACCTAGTTGCTGGTATAATTCCATTTTAGCCGCTGTTACTTTGTGGCTAATTTTACCCTGTTCATCGTAAGCTGTTTGTTTAAGTTCAATAGCTATATAATCAGGCTCAGCAATCACTTCAGCTTCTTCCTGAGGTGCTGTATTTGTTTGGGTAAAATAAGGGTACCAAAGCCAAACCATACAGCTAATGAATAAAATGCTAAGTATTATACGCGCCGCATTCATGAACTAGTGCCTTGTGTGGTAAGCGCCTTACCATTTTCAAGCATGAGTAAATCGGTAAGTTCTCTTACGGCTCCAAAGCCTCCAGGCATTTGTGTAACATAATGCGATAAACGTTTAATAAGTGGGTGGGCATCGTTTACAGCAACGGCAAAGCCGACTTGTTCCATTACAGGCATATCGGGGCCATCATCGCCAATATAGGCAATGTGCTCGTCGCTAAGGTTAAGCTTGTTTTTTAGCTCTTGGTAAGCAATGAGTTTGTCTTCTTGGCCTTGATAAATATGTTGCACTGTTAAGCTGCTCATACGGGTTTGCACTATTTGAGAATGACGCCCAGTAATAACGGCTACTTCAAAGCCACTATTTATTAATGCCTTTATGCCAAAGCCATCTTTGGTGTTAAACGCTTTTAGCTCTTCGCCTTGGTTACCAAGGTAGATTCGCCCATCAGAAAAAACACCATCAATATCGCATATAAGTAGTTTTACTTTTTTTGCACGCGCTTTTGCGTCTGCACTTAGCGGTTGATAGAGATCTTCAAATTGCATTTATAACACTCCTGCTTTTAATAGGTCTTGCATGTTAAGTGCGCCAATTGGCTGATTTTGTTCGTTAACCACAATCAACCCATTGATACGTTTGTTTTCCATTATATTGAGCGCTTCAGCTGCAAGTATATCTTGGGTAGCCGTTGTACATGACGTAGTCATTACCACACTAATCAAAGTGGTATGAATATCAATACGTTGCTCTAAAATACGGCGTAAATCGCCATCGGTAAATAATCCCGCAAGTTCTTTATTGTCATTAACAATCGCAGTCATGCCTAAGCCTTTGGCTGACATTTCAATTAATGCATCTTTTATGGTTTGTGAAATATTAATAATAGGTGTGTTTGTACCACTGTGCATTACGTCTTTTAGCGTTAATAGTAAACGCTTACCTAGGCTGCCTCCTGGGTGCGATAGTGCAAAGTCATCTGCGGTAAAACCTCTAGCCTCTAGGAGTGCCACAGCCATAGCATCTCCCATAGCTAAAGTGGCTGTGGTGCTTGCTGTTGGTGCAAGACCTAATGAACAAGCCTCTTTTTCTACTTTTATGCAAACATGTACATTAGCAAGAGTTGCCATGCTTGATTGCATATTACCCGTCATGGCTATCATTTTTGCACCCAGTCGTTTTAAGACTGGGATGATATTTAAAACTTCGCTGGTTTCCCCTGAGTTTGAAATAAGCATAACCACGTCATTTTTTGTGATCATGCCTAGGTCGCCATGACTTGCTTCACCAGGGTGAACAAAAAAGGCAGGACTACCCGTACTTGCCAGAGTCGCCGCTATTTTATTGCCAACATGGCCAGATTTACCCATGCCAATAACAATAACGCGGCCCTGACAGTCGTACATTAATTGGCATGCTTGATGGAAGTTTTCATCAATATATTGAGAAATATCACTCAATGCTTGGCGTTCAATATCAAGAACGCGAAGGCCTTGTTCAATAAAGTTTAACTGCGCCATGTTTACCCTATTTGACTAAAAATATAACCTTGGTAGCCTAAAAATGCGAATAGCAATAAGCCGCCTTCTACTCTATTGATACGCTGAGAACCTCTAAAGTTCAACGACATAATAATAAGAGCAAGTGTTGCACCTATCATTATTAATACATCTCGACTCACTAAAGACGGATCAATTGCTGAAGGGTTAATAATACCGGCTAGTGGTAATACAGCTAAAATATTAAATATGTTTGAGCCCACAATATTACCAAGAGCGAGGTCGTCTTCATTTTTTAATACACCTGCAATAGAGGCTGCAAGCTCAGGTAAACTCGTACCTATAGCAATAATCGTTAAGCCGATGACTAAATCGCTCAAGCCAAAGTATTTTGCAATATCAACCGCTGAGCCCACTAAAAAATGTGAACTTACAGGAAGTAAAATCATGCCAATAACTAGCCAAAATACAGCTTTTTTTGTTGGAACGTCATTAGGTACTTCATCGCATGCTTCTGATACAAACGGATCATCTTCATTTTTTGCGCGCATAGAAACAATAATTAGCCCGCCAATAAAAACGATAAAGCCAATTAAAAGTGCAATGCCTTCACCTAGTGAAAAGTAGTTATCGGAGAAAATATACCAAGTAGCTAATGAAACGAGCATCACCAATGGCATTTCACGTTTTAACGTACTTGAAGATACCGCAAGAGGGCGAAAAAGGGCGGTAATACCTAACACGAGTAAAATGTTTGTAATGTTTGAACCCACAGCATTACCAACAGCTGTATCGGTTTTATTAGCTAATGCAGCAGAGGCCGAAACCATCATTTCGGGCGCTGAAGACCCCATAGCTACAACGGTTAAACCTACAATCAGTGTAGGGACACCAAAGTTTTTAGCAAGGGCTGCAGCCCCATAAACAAACCTGTCTGCACTCCAAACTAGAGCCGCAAAACCAAGAATCAAAATAACAAACGAGGTAACCATTGTGATAAGCCAGTTATTCAAAATACAGATGGCGCGAATAGTAACAAAAGCCAACATGAAAGTATAAATAAAAGAGTCTGGTCTACTTTAATGTGCCCAGTGCTTTTAGTTTATATTTAGAAACTTAAGCATGCGTTAAGGGAAATTCCCTCAGCCTTAGGCCACTTTTTACAGGTGTATTACAAAATCTTACGAATTGTTTTTTCCATCTTTGATAAAAAACCCTTAAAATAGGAGCACTAGTGAACATTGTTATGGAGAGCGACTTGTCGCAATCAATAGTAGAAGTCAAGGATGTGAGCTTTTCGCGTGGCGATAGAACCATATACAAAAATATGAGTTTCAGCGTACCTAAAGGTAAAATCACTGCCATTATGGGGCCAAGCGGAATTGGCAAAACCACCATGCTGCGTTTAATCGGCGGTCAGCTTAAGCCTTATTCTGGTGATATTTTATTTGAAGGTGGCAGCATTCCAAGTATGTCGCGTAAAGAACTGTATGCGGCACGAACTAAAATGAGCATGCTTTTTCAAAGCGGTGCTTTATTTACCGACATGTCAGTATTTGACAATATTGCATTCCCAATTAGGGAGCATACTAATTTAAGTGAAGATATCATTCGATTAATAGTCTTAATGAAGCTTCAAGCAGTTGGTTTGCGTGGTGCTAAAGATTTAATGCCCTCTGAGTTATCAGGTGGTATGGCAAGGCGTGCTGCATTAGCACGCTCTATTGCTTTAGACCCCGAACTCATTATGTATGATGAACCATTTGCTGGACAGGACCCTATTTCGATGGGGGTATTGGTTAAGCTAATAAAGTCTTTAAATGAAGTGCTTGGTCTATCTTCTTTAATTGTAACTCACGATGTGACAGAGGTTATGAGTATTGCCGATCACGTTATCATTATTGCAGATCAAGGTGTAATAGGCTCAGGGACTCCCGATGAGATGCGCAATCATGAATCTCCATTAGTGCAGCAGTTTTTAAATGGTTTGTCGGATGGACCTGTACCATTTCATTTTCCTGCGCAAACATATGCCGATGAGTTACTTGGAGAAAAAGCATAATGTTGGATCTATTTCAAAGGCTAGGGCGAAAAACGCTAGGGCGTTTTGCTGCGCTTGGCCGTTCAGCACATATGCTGTTTAGTGCGCTTGCACACGTTCCTAATTTTAAAAAAGGTACCCCTCTACTTGTACGTCAACTTTACATGGTGGGCTCGCAGTCATTACTTATCATAATGGTATCTGGCTTATTTATAGGTATGGTTTTAGCGCTACAAGGGTATACGGTTTTAGTTGGCTATGGCGCGGAAGATAGTCTTGGTCCCTTAGTGGCATTGAGTTTATTACGAGAGCTTGGGCCAGTTGTTACTGCGCTATTATTTGCAGGGCGAGCAGGAAGTGCGCTTACTGCAGAAATTGGCTTAATGAAAGCAACAGAGCAATTGTCATCACTTGAAATGATGGCAATTGACCCTTTAAAACGCATAATAGCACCGCGTTTTTGGGCTGGTTTTATTAGTATGCCTTTACTTGCACTTATATTTTCAGCGGTAGCAATCATTGGTGCTCACTTGGTGGGCGTTGATTGGTTAGGTGTTGATACAGGTAGTTTTTGGTCAATCATGCAGTCGCAAGTATCGTTTCAGCAAGACATATTAAATGGCTTAATTAAAAGCTTTGTGTTTGCAATTGTAGTAACTTGGATTGCCCTTTATAAAGGGTATGACTGTGTGCCAACCTCTGAAGGTATTAGTAAGGCAACCACCGAAACGGTTGTTCATTCTTCATTGGCAGTTTTAGGTTTTGACTTTATTTTGACAGCGGTAATGTTTACCAGCTAATAGGGTGTAGATAATGAATTCACGGAAATTAGAGATTTTAGTTGGTTTTTTTGTAGCGCTTGGCATTTTGGCGTTTGCGATGCTGGCATTGAAAGTAGCCAACTCGGGTATTAGTGGCTCAGGCGAAACATATACGCTAAATGCTAAATTTGAAAACATAGGCTCACTTAAAGCTCGTGCTCCTGTAAAAGTGGGTGGTGTAGTGATTGGTCGTGTTGAGTCTATTTATGTTCACCCGCAAGAGTTCTTACCTGTCGTAAATATGACAATAGATGCGCAGTACTTATGTCGTTTTTCAGACACTAGCTCTATCTCAATTTTAACGTCGGGTATTTTAGGTGAACAGTACTTGGGTATTCATCCCGTTATTGCCCCAACTTCAGCAGAGCAGCGTTGTTTAGGCGAAACGGTCACTGAGAATAAGCAAGATGAAGCCATTGATGATTTATTTGGTGTAGAAAGCAAAGCATTAGGTGATAAAGATACAATCACAGATACAAAGTCTGCCATCGTGCTTGAAGAGTTAATTGGGCAGTTTTTATTCAACCAAGGTAGTGAGTAATTATTATGTTGAAAAAGTTTTTAGCAGTTGTAGCCATCGGTGCGGTGGCATTAATCCAAAGCGTTAATGCCGCAGAAGTTAAACTAGATGATCCTAATAAAA
Source organism: Pseudoalteromonas sp. MMG007 (assembly GCF_018100985.1). GTDB lineage: Bacteria > Pseudomonadota > Gammaproteobacteria > Enterobacterales > Alteromonadaceae > Pseudoalteromonas. The sequence goes on from NZ_JAGJEI010000001.1 coordinate 316,030, forward strand.
TGGTCCGCCAAGTGTCGGAGTACACCTTTGATAGGATAAAAAAAGATCACGCACTGATCAGTAAAAACAAAGAGCATCTTCGCGTTATTGTTGAAGAAGAGCTTATGCCTTACATTGACTACAAATACGCAGCACTTCGTGTCTTAGGCAGCGAAGTATCTAAAGTACGTGCAATTAAAGATGAAGCTGAAAAAGCCAAAGCGATCAAAGAAATCCAGCGTTTTATTGGCGTATTTAGAGAATACCTTGTGGCAACTTACGCTGGTGTATTTACTCAATATACCGATCAGCATGTAGAATTTGGTGCAGAGCAGCCATTTAAAGGCAAAGACGTGGTTGTTGTAAAAACCAAGATCACCGAAGACGGTAAACCGGATATTAAAATTGATTTTAAAGTACGCGAAGATCGCAGCGGTGAGTGGCGTGCATACGACATGATTGCTGAAGGTATAAGCTTACTAGATGCTAAACAAAGCGAGTTACAAGGTATTTTACGCCAGCAAGGTATCGACAGTGTAAGCAACCTTTTAGAGCAAAAGAGCCAACTGCCAGTTCAGTTTAGAGGCAACAATTCAAATGACTAAATTGGCAATAAGCCAAGTTGATGAACAGCACTTTCGGGTAAGTGGAGAACTTACTCGAAATTCAATTGGCAATGAACAGCTTCTGAACGATAAGTTATTAACTAAGCATAAAACCACTTATTTTGACCTTAGTGAGGTATCTAGGGTTGACACAGCGGGCTTAGCTTGGTTAATTCACTCTTTTGCAGAATTTAAGCAACAAGGTATCCGCCTTGAATTGCAAAACCCACCTGAGCAATTGCAAAATTTAATGCAATTGGGTCAAGTTACAACCCTATTTGAGTGAGAGTTATGGAAACTAGCCAAGTCGAAACATTATTACGCGACGAACTTCAATTATCTGAAGTACATGTAAAAGCCAATGGTAGCCATTATGAAGTGATTGCCGTAGGTGAATGCTTTGACGGTTTAAGCCGAGTTAAAAAGCAACAGCTAGTTTATGGCCCATTAATGAATACTATTTCTGATGGCACAATTCACGCTGTATCAATTCGTGCTTTTACTCCTACCGAGTGGAAACGTGAACAAAAATTTATTTTACCTCAATAGTTAAGGCCTCCTAATGGATCAATTTGTAATTCAAGGTGGCACTTCACTTGCGGGTGAAGTTACTATTTCTGGCGCTAAAAACGCTGCATTGCCTATTTTATTTGCTTCATTACTTGCTGACGGTGTAAGTACATTTACTAATGTGCCTCGCCTTCGTGACATAGTAACAACAGAAGCATTATTACAAACATTGGGTGCAGAGGTTAATTGGCAGGGCGATACACTAATAATCGATGGTTCTAGCGTTAATAAAACTCTGGCTCCATATGAGTTAGTAAAACAAATGCGTGCATCTGTTTTAACGCTCGGTCCTTTAGTTGCTCGCTTTGGTGAGGCGCAAGTGTCTTTACCTGGCGGCTGTGCTATTGGTGCTCGCCCAGTAGATATTCATATTCAGGGTTTAGAGCGCATGGGCGCTATAATCAACGTTGAGAATGGTTACATTAATGCCAAGGTTGATGGCCGCTTAAAAGGCGCCGAAATTTTTATGGAAATGGTGAGTGTAGGCGCTACCGAAAACCTATTAATGGCGGCTGCATTAGCTGATGGTAAAACAATTTTAGACAATGCTGCTCGTGAGCCTGAAATTACTGATTTAGCAAATTGCTTAATCGCAATGGGCGCTAAAATCAGTGGTGCTGGTACTAGCCGCATTGAAGTTGAAGGTGTTGAGCGATTAGCTGGTTGTGAGCACAGTATTTTACCTGATCGTATTGAAACCGGAACGTTTTTAGTTGCAGCAGCAATGGCTGGCGGTGAAGTGCTTTGTAAAAATACAGACTTCCATTCGCTTGAGCCTGTTATTGAAAAACTGCGTGCTGCTAATGCACTCGTTGAAGTAAAAGAAGGTAGCATATATTTAGATATGCGTAATCGAGAGCTTAAAGCTGTAAATATTAAAACAATGCCGCACCCGGGTTTTCCTACTGATATGCAAGCACAGTTTACTGCTTTAAACGTAGTGGCTAATGGTAGTGCAACTATCACGGAAACTATTTTTGAAAACCGTTTTATGCACGTACCTGAACTACAACGTATGGGTGCTAATATTCGCTTAGAAGGGCATACCGCTATTTGTGGCGATACTGAAAGCTTAACGGGTGCGCAAGTAATGGCAACTGATTTACGCGCCTCAGCGAGCCTAATTTTAACGGGTATAGTTGCTCAAGGTGAAACGGTTGTGGATCGTATTTACCACGTTGATAGAGGTTATCAGCGTATTGAAGATAAGCTAAGTGCGTTGGGCGCTAGTATTAAGCGCAGAAGTAGTTAACATTAGCGCGTTGCGTTAGTTTTTACATAAAACTAAAAAAGGTCGGATATGCGTACGCTATCCGACCTTTTTAATGCTACGGAGCAATTATAGTTTAGTTTCTAGCTCTGCCACTGTAACCATAATCTTTTCTATTTTACCGTTACGATAAAGCTCAAATTCAATTTCTTTACCGGGTTCTGTATTACCTATTTTTTCGAGCACCTTTTGAGGGTTTGCTACAGATAATCCGGCAATTTTAATAACAATATCTTGCTCTTCAATACCAGCTTGCCAAGCCGGGCCTAATGGGTCTAAGTTAGTAATACGCATTCCGACAACTTTAGTCAGGCTATCATTTACTTCTTTTCCTGTACTATCTACCGCAGTGCCTTCAAAGCCTAAATAGCCACGCACAACGCGGCCATGGCGTATTAATTTACCCATCACCTCTTTAGCTAGTGAGTAAGGGACCGCAAAAAATATGCCTTGAATATTAAGATTCTCGCGGGTTTTAAACTGCGCCGAAGTGATTCCCACTAAGTCACCATTTGAGTTCACCAACGCCCCACCTGAGTTACCAACATTTATAGCTGCATCCATTTGCAGTAGGTTGTTATAAGGGCTGTCGGTAATTTTTTGTTTACCTGTCGCACTGATAATTCCTTGCGTAATGGTTTGGCCTAAATTAAGTGGGTTACCAATTGCAAGCACGACATCGCCAACACTTGATGAATAGTCATCATCAACGGGAATTACAGGTAAGTGATCGGCGTTTATTTTTAGTAGTGCTAAATCAGTAATAGTATCGAAACCGATTAACTGCACGTCAAAAAAGCGTCGACCATCGGTAAGAATAACCATGATCTGGTCTGCATTATTAATAACGTGGTAATTAGTTAATATATAGCCGTCCTGAGCCATAATAACGCCAGAACCTAACTCTTGTACGGTATTTTGTCGTTTATAGCGAGGCTCTTTTGAGATGCTTTCTGAAAAAATAGTCACTACAGATGGCGCAGCTCGTTTTACTGCATCAGAAAAGCTTAAATGGCTTGAGCTCATTGCGCTTGGGATTGGTACATTAGGCAATAGGGCTGCTCTCATATTTGGGCTAAAGAAAACCACTAGAAAGGCAATACCTAAGCCTGCGAACAATGGGGGGAGAACAAATTTTAGTAGTTTCAGCACGAGTTTCTTATTATTTATGAGCAATCTCTTTATGATGGCATAAAAAAAATAACAGCGGCAAGTGCCACTGTTATTTTTATTACATTTATACTGCGATTAATTATTGAATGAGTATAAAGATTGACTCTCGGCCGCGTTTTACGCCAAGTACGATATTGCCTTGCGTATTTTCGATGATTTTATTCATATCACGAATTGTTTCTACACGTTGACGGTTTACCTGCATGATCACATCGCCTTCTTCTAAGCCTACACGAGCCGAAGGCGAGCGAGGGTCTACAGAGGTAACTTCAACACCCTTATTACTATTTTTTTGCACGTTTTCAAGTTCTGCACCTTGAAAAGCAGGATGAAGCTCTTCGCCTGTCGCGGTAACCCCTGACGCACCATCAAGTGTTACTTCAACTGTTTTAACTTTACCGTCGCGGTAAATGCCTAGTTTAACTTCACGACCTTCACCTAAGGTTGCTATTTTGCTACGTAGTTCATGGAAACCACTTATATCGCTGCCATTAATACTGGTAATTACGTCGCCAGCTTTAATACCTGCCTTGCTTGCTGCGGTATCATCCATTACTTGCATGACGTAAGCACCTTGCTTCACGTCAAGTTGCTGCGCTTTAGCTAGCCCTGCATCTAGTGGGCGGCCAGAAATACCTAAAGAGCCTCGGCGGACTTCACCGTGTTCAATTATTTGATCAACTAAGTTCTTCATCATGTTTGATGGGATAGCAAAGCCAATACCCACATTACCGCCTGATGCCCCTAAAATTGCAGTATTAATACCAATCAACTCACCATTTAAATTAACTAATGCACCACCAGAGTTACCTTGATTAATTGCTGCATCTGTTTGGATAAAGTCTTCATAACCCTCAATGTTTAAACCACTGCGCCCAAGTGCGCTTACAATACCTGACGTTACTGTGTGGCTTAGCCCAAATGGATTACCAATCGCAACGGCGAAATCACCTACTCGCAAACTATCAGAGTTGGCAAGCTTAACTTCTACTAAGTCATCTGCGTCAATTTGTAACAACGCAATGTCAGACTCTTTATCACTGCCAATTTTGGTTGCTTCATATTCACGGCCATCTTCGAGGGTAACAACCATTTTTTCAGCATCTTGAACAACATGATTATTTGTTACTACATAACCTTCATCTGCATCAATAATAACGCCAGAGCCTAAACCGCTAAATTGACGTTTTTGGCTACGAGGTTGAGGAGTGCCAAAAAAGAATTCAAGTGGATCGGCACGGCGGCGTACTTCTTTTGAACCAGAAACTTGAATACTAACTACCCCAGGGGTAATTTGCTCAAGCATAGGGGCGAGTGTTGGTAATTGTTGACCATTAACTGCTACCGGTAATTTTGCATACGAGGCGACCGGGCTTAGTAACAAGCTAGTAGAAAGAATAGCTGCGCTGATAAGTGATAATTTCATTTTCATAGTCAGGGTTTACTCCACTTAGGAAAAACAAAAATTAAAAAAGGCTGCATAAGCAGCCTTTTCAAGTTTGTCAGTAAGATAAAACAACAAAGCTGTTATATCTAAAGACTATGGGGTCAAAAAAAAGTTCATCAAGATGCTTTAGAATGTTCTGAAACTTTATTTTGCCCAGCAAATAACCCCGACTCACCCGATACATAATCGGCCGGTTGTGCTTGTGCATTTGAGCGATCGCACTGACGCTCTTTTAAAGACGCCTGTAATTGCTCTGTTGTTTCTTTAGAAAAAAACGGTTCCGCAGGGGTTTTATCTCTATCTTCTAATAATAGTTGGTTGGTTTCTTCAACGTGGCTAAGAAGCTGATCGTAGTTGTCTTTCATTTTATTGACGAGCTTGCCTGTGCTCGCTAAATGATCGGCCACATCTTGACGATATTGCTCAAGCGCGTTTTCAGCTTGCTCGGCTTGTTCTTTTAATTCATCTTGCTTAAATTGTTTTTTAGTAACAAATGCACCGATAAAAAAAGCCACTACAGCAGTAATAACAACTAAACCTACCCACATAACTGTGCCCATAATTCTACCCCTTTGGGAAAATAACTAATGAATGCCTGATTCAATTACAAATCATACTAAGTGTAATATACCCCGACTGATGATGCGTGTTAATATGCTTTACAAATTAAACTGCGTTTTAAATGTAAATAGATATGACTCCTTGGCAAACATACCAGCAAGACCTCAAGCGTGATGACTTTGTACATGACTCAGCACAAGAAAATGCAGTACGTCATTTGCAGCGTTTATACGATGACCTAACTCAAGCAAAACCTAAAAAGTCGGGCTTTTTTGCGAAGTTATTTAGTAAAGATGAACCTGCGCCTATAAAAGGTTTATATTTTTGGGGAGGTGTAGGGCGTGGTAAAACCTATTTAGTTGATACCTTTTATGAGGCATTGCCTGGTAATCGTAAAATGCGAGTGCATTTTCATCGTTTTATGCATCGTGTCCACGATGAGCTTAAAAAATTAAATAACACAGCCAATCCGCTTGAAAAAATTGCTGATATTTTTAAAGCCGAGACCGACATAATCTGCTTTGATGAGTTTTTTGTTCAAGATATTACTGATGCAATGCTGCTTGGTGGGCTAATGGAGGCGTTGTTTGCGCGCGGTATAGTCCTTGTCGCTACCTCAAACATTATTCCTGATGACTTATATCGAAATGGCTTACAGCGCGCACGTTTTGTACCGGCTATCGAGCTGGTAAAAGCAAACACTGAAATAGTCAATGTAGACTCAGGGATTGATTATAGGTTGCGTACCCTTGAGCAAGCTGAAATATTTCATAGCCCATTAGATGCGCAAGCAGATAAAAACTTATTTGAATATTTCGACAAGCTATCGCCAGAGGCTGGAAAACATGATGAGCCAATCGAAATTGAAGGGCGTTTAATTAACACTCGCAAAGTTGCTAAATGCGTAGTTATGTTTGAATTTAGTGAGTTATGTGAAACTGCACGTAGTCAAGTAGATTATATGGAAATTAGCCGTTTATTTAACACTGTAATTATTTCTAATGTGAAACAGCTTGGGCAAACTAATGATGATGCAGCAAGACGTTTTATTGCGTTAGTTGATGAATTTTATGAGCGCCATGTCACATTAATTATATCTGCTGAAAAACCGATCACCGAGCTTTATACGCAGGGCAATCTAAACTTTGAATTTAAACGCTGTATAAGCCGCCTCCAAGAAATGCAGTCTTTAGAGTATTTAGCAAAAGAGCATTTAACTTAGAAATTAAGCTATATATTTTAGAGTGTTTAATTTTATTAAATTTCTTGCGGAAAAAACAAGCGCCCAGTAGCAATGTGATTTAAGTGCTGGTATACTCCCGCGTCTGCCACGTTGCGTTCTATGTCCTCATATAGTTTAGCCACTTGTGAGCGGCGCAAAAGTCTAAAACTCGAAGGGGTTGTAGCATACTTAGAGCGGTAGTTAACATTAACTACCTGTGGTTTTAATTGAAAAACATTGGATTTTTATAAATGAAAACGTTTGTTGCTAAACCAGAAACAGTAAAACGTGACTGGTACGTAGTTGACGCTGAAGGTAAAACTTTAGGTCGCATCGCTACTGAAATCGCTCATCGCCTACGCGGTAAGCATAAAGCTGAATACACTCCTCACGTAGATACTGGTGATTACATCATCGTTATCAACGCTGAAAAAGTTACTGTAACTGGTAACAAATTCAAAGATAAAGTGTACTACGCTCACTCTGGTTTCCCAGGTGGTCTTAAGTCTACTACTTTTGATAAACTTCAAGCTGCAAAGCCTGAAATGATCATCGAGAAAGCTGTAAAAGGCATGTTGCCACGTGGTCCTTTAGGCCGCGCTATGTACCGTAAGCTTAAAGTTTACGCAGGTACTGAGCACAATCATGCTGCACAACAGCCTCAGGTTCTAGACATTTAAGGAGCACTATCATGGCAAATCAATACTACGGTACAGGTCGTCGTAAAAGTTCAAGTGCTCGCGTATTCTTACGCCCAGGCACTGGTAACATCGTAATCAACAAGCGCTCTTTAGAAGAGTACTTTGGTCGCGAAACAGCACGCATGGTTGTTCGTCAAGCTCTTGAGCTTGTAGATATGACTGAAAAATTTGACCTTCACATCACCGTTGCCGGTGGTGGTACAACTGGTCAAGCTGGTGCTATCCGTCACGGTATCACTCGTGCACTTATGGAGTTTGACGAGTCATTACGTCCACAACTTCGTAAAGCAGGTTTTGTTACACGTGATGCACGTAAAGTTGAACGTAAGAAAGTGGGTCTTAAGAAAGCGCGTAAGCGTCCACAGTTCTCAAAACGTTAATCTATACGTTATCAAGAATTCAAAAACCCAGCTTATGCTGGGTTTTTTGTTATTAAAAACTAGTAATTGTTACTTGCAAATTAACAACTAAATTTTAAATACTTACCTCTTAAATCCAGATTTTTCGCGACCTAAACACTGATCATATTTATGTAAACGCGCGTATTAAATGTACGAAAGTTAAAAAATACCCAGATAGCTGCAAAAAAGTTAAATAATTATCGTAATTAGTTTAAATCCATCAGTTAATTGGTGGAATTTTTTGCTACAATTGGCTGGCAAGTAAAATGAGTGAGTTTAACCACACTATGTGCAGTTTTTACTGTTTCCTCTTAGTGGTGTTGATCTTGGTCAGTATATTGTTTTTACAGAAGCGCTATTATAGTCGTTCGGCTTTATTCTCGAGCTAACTTAATCAAATGTTTGATCAAGTCAGGTTTATTCGAGTATGGGGCTGTGAATAACCTTGTTTTAATCAAGGGTTTTAATTATGATCGCTTCTATTTTAAAAATTTCGAATAATTAACCTGCTGTAACTGATGTTCTCAATATAGCAAGTGTTGAGAATCATAGTGGAGATAAGTGGATGAGCAATGCGCCTGTAGACAATGGCCGACGTCGCTTTTTAACCATAGCTACCTCTGTTGTAGGTGGTGTTGGTGCGGCTGGGGCTGCTGTTCCTTTTATTGCGTCTTGGAACCCAAGTGAGCGAGCTAAATCTGCGGGTGCGCCTGTAGAAGTAGATATCAGCAAACTTGAGCCGGGACAATTAATACGTGTCGAGTGGCGTGGTAAACCTGTATGGGTTGTATCACGGACCCCTAAAATGCTTGAGCAGATGAAAGAACATGAAGGTCAACTTCGTGATCCGCAATCGCAAGAGCCACAACAATTAGAATCATCAACAAATGATTACCGTTCATTACGCCCAGAGATTTTTGTCGCTGTTGGTATTTGTACGCATTTAGGTTGTTCTCCAGGCTTTTTCCAAGGTAACTTTGGTGAAAAAGTTGAAGGGACTGATGATGGTTTTTACTGTCCATGTCACGGTTCTAAATTTGATATGGCTGGCCGAGTATTTCAATCGGTTCCTGCACCATTGAACTTAGAAATACCACCTTATACTTTTCTTGATGAGACCACTATTTTAGTGGGCGAAGAAAAAGGGGTAGCCTAATGTTTGGTAAAATTGTTAGTTGGATCGACGATCGTATCCCAATGACACGTGTTTGGAACATGCACATTGCACAGTATCCAGCACCTAAAAACTTTAACTTCTGGTACTTTTTTGGCTCTTTAGCCATGTTAGTACTAGTAAACCAAATCCTAACGGGTATTTGGTTAACGATGAACTTTGTTCCGTCTTCTGAAGGCGCATTCGCTTCAGTAGAGTACATCATGCGTGATGTAGAGTACGGCTGGTTATTACGTTACTTGCACTCAACAGGTGCTTCAGCGTTCTTTATCGTTGTATATATGCACATGTTCCGTGGCATGATCTACGGTTCTTATCAAAAACCACGAGAGTTACTTTGGTTGTTTGGTATGTTTATTTTCTTAGCGCTAATGGCTGAAGCATTCATGGGTTATTTATTACCATGGGGTCAAATGTCATTTTGGGGTGCACAGGTAATCATTTCATTATTCGGGGCTATTCCGGTTATTGGTGATGACTTAACACTTTGGATCCGTGGTGACTACGTAATATCAGGTGCAACGCTTAACCGCTTCTTTGCATTACATGTTATTGCATTACCATTGGTTATTGTAATCTTAGTATTTTTACATATTGTTGCTTTGCACGAAGTGGGTTCTAACAACCCTGAAGGCATTGAAATTAAACGTAAGAAAGGCTCTGTTGCAGAAGAAGATAAGCCTAAATTTAAATTCCATGAGTATTACACTAACAAAAAAGACATTGTTGATGCGATACCGTTCCACCCGTACTACACAGTAAAAGATATTGTGGGTGTGGTTGGTTTCTTAATCTTGTTCTGTTGGGTTGTATTCTTTATGCCTGCGATGAATGGTTTCTTCCTAGAAGCGCCAAACTTCGAAGCGGCGAATCCACTTAAAACACCAGAGCATATTTTCCCAGTTTGGTACTTTACGCCATTCTATGCAATCTTACGTGCAATCCCTGATAAGCTTATCGGTGTTGCAGCAATGGGTGCATCAATTGTGGTATTAGCATTATTACCATGGATTGACCGTGGTCGTGTTAAATCGGTTCGTTACCGTTGTGGTTTCCACAAATGGAACATTGCAGGTTTTGTTGTAACCTTCGTTCTTTTAGGTTGGGTGGGTGCAACTCCACAAACTGACATGAAAACGATAATTTCTCAAATCTGTACTGTGACTTACTTTATGTTCTTCGTACTGTTATTTGTATACAGTAAGAATGAAAAAACTAAGCCATTGCCTGAGAGGTTAACGAAATGATGAAAAAGCTAATTATCGGTTTATTTGCTTTATCAGTAAACTTGTTGCCTAACGTGGTTATGGCAGCAAGTGCGTCGGTTCCTTTAATGGAAGCGAATAACGATATATCTGATCAGCCTTCTTTACAGCGCGGCGCAAAGTTGTTCATGAATTACTGTCTTGGTTGTCACCAAATGCAGTATCAACGTTATGAACGTACTTTCCGTGATATTGGTATCCCAACTGAAGTTGGTCAAGAACAATTGATTTTTGATGGTTCTAAAGTCGGTAGCCATATCAAAAATGCGATTGCTAAAGAAGATGCTGCAAAATGGTTTGGTGCGGCTCCGCCGGATCTAACAAATGTTGCGCGTGTGCGTGGCAGTGATTGGATTTACACCTATTTAAAATCATTTTACAAAGATGAGTCTCGCCCATTTGGCGTAAACAATACATTATTCCCATCGGTTGGTATGCCGCATGTTCTACAAGAACTTCAAGGTTTACCAACAGCTATCACTGAAGAAGTTGAAGAACATGGTCAGACTGTGACTAAAATTGTTCGTCTTGAAACTGATGGTACTGGCGAATTAAGTGTTGATGAATACGACCAAGCGGCTCGTGATTTAACGAACTTCCTCGAGTATGTAGGTGAGCCTACACGTCTTGAGTCAGAAGCGTTAGGTATTAAGGTAATTGGATTTTTAATCATCCTATTTATCTTGGCATTTATGCTTAAGAAAGAATACTGGAGAGATGTTCATTAATTTGAGCGTTTTACAAGGTAATTTTGCAATAGGGGCTTAAGCCCCTATTGCTGTTTTAGTTATTTAATGGAGGTATAGGCATGGCCGTAGCTGCCAATAAGCGCCCTGTAATGACCCTTTTTTCTGGTGCTAACTGTATGTATAGCCACCAAGTACGTATTGTACTTGCGGAAAAGGGTGTAAGTGTAGATATTCATTTGGCTGAAAAGGATAACCTGCCAGAGGCACTTCACGAAATTAACCCTTACGGTACAGTACCAACACTGATTGACCGTGAGCTTGGTTTATATCAGGCAAACATCATCATGGAATACCTTGATGAGCGTTTTCCTCATCCTCCACTAATGCCTGTTTACCCGGTAATGCGTGGTCGTAGCCGTTTAATGATGCATCGTATTGATACTGATTGGTACAGCTTAGCTGACAAAATCAGCAATAATGCTTCAGATGCTGCGCAAGCTCGTAAAGAGTTAACAGAAGCATTGCTTGCAATCGCACCTATTTTTAGCGAAGCACCTTACTTTATGAGTGAAGAGTTTAGCTTAGTCGATTGTTACTTAGCTCCACTATTATGGCGTTTACCTGAGTTTGGTATTGAGCTAAATGGTGCGGGTTCTAAAGAGCTTAAAGAATACATGATCCGTTTATTTGAACGTGAGTCATTCCAAGCCTCTTTAACTGAAGCTGAGCGTGAGATCCGTTTATAATGACGCCTAATCGTCCTTATTTATTACGTGCTTTTTTTGATTGGATTGTCGATAACGACTGTACGCCACATTTAGTGGTAGACGCTGATTACCCTGCAGTACAAGTGCCAACGCAATTTGTACAGGATGGACAAATTGTTTTAAACATAAGTCCTTCTGCAGTTACTCAGTTTTCGTTAGACAAAACCCAACTTAGCTTCGATGCGCGCTTTGGTGGTCAGCCAATGCAGGTTTACGTACCAATAGGTGCTGTGCTTGCAATATATGCGCGTGAAAATGGCGAAGGAACAGTCTTTACTACAGATGAGTTTTTAGAGGACGAAGACGAATTTGTACCAGAGCTTGAAAGTGTTGATTCATCAGATGAAGTCATCGATGAAGCTCCAGCAGAAAAGCCGCAGAAGAAAAAAGGCTCACATTTACGTGTTATAAAATAATACGTAAATACAAAAAAACCGCTTTTAAAGCGGTTTTTTTATATCTGTATTTTGTGTTTACAAGTATTCAAACGCTTTAATTACACGCTCTACACCCGATACATTACGGGCAATATTTACAGCCTGGGTAGATTCTGCATCAGACACTAGGCCCATTAAAAATACTTCAGCGTTCTCAGTCACTACTTTAATATTATTACTGCTAATATCTTTAGCTGTTAACAGCTGAGCTTTAACTTTAGATGTAAGCCAAGAGTCATGTGTTTGCGTTGTAATGCCAATGTTTGAACCAATACGAATTTGATTGTGTATTTTACGAATGCCTGAAACGTTCTCAATGGTGCGCTGAGCTTCGTTTTTTATTTCTTCGTTTGGTACTTGTCCTACAAGTAAAACAATGCCATTGACGCTTACAGCGTCTACATTCGCAAATTTTTCGATTCGTTCTACTTCGCTAAGTGCAATGCTGGCTTTTATTTCAATATTATTATCGTCTATTTGCGAGCCTATAGTACGGCGATCATTCGCTGCAGTTACTGCACTGGCTGTACCTGCAACAACAGCAGCTGCACAACCTTGCAGTAATACGACTGTACCTAAGACAATAAGAGAGCGTTTAAACATAATTTTCATCCTGAGGGAAAAGCGTTAAATCAACTAGTTCACTTAAACAGTGTAAGTTTACTAGGTGAGATTCAATAATGCGGCTAGGGCGCTTAGAAGGTGTTCTTATTTCTACGTCGTTGGGGCCTAGTAAACCGACAAGTTCACCGCCATCGTCGCCAACCATAACTATGACCTTCATATCTTTAGTCAGTGCGGCTTCAACAGCAGAAATAACATGTTTTTCGTTGCCGTTAATAGCTAAAGCGAGTAGTAAATCACCTTGCTGAGCAAAAGCACGTACTTGACGTGCAAACGTATCATGATCGTCTACTTGTGTACTTTGCCCTAAGTTAATGTTCTCTTGCGATAAGGCAATAGCGGGCAGGCAAGGGCGCTCTGTTTCATAATGATTTACTAATACGCCAGCCATGTGTTGGGCAAGCATGTGGCAATTTGCAGTGCCACAACAAATGAGTTTATTACCGTTGATCAAGCTTTGTGCAATTGTGAATGCAGCTGATTCGAGTGCGCTAGGTAAAACTTCACCTGCGGCTATTTGTACTTGGATACTTTCCGTAAAAATTTCTTTAATTGTATCTTGCATAGAATACCAACAATTTATACCTAATCTTTATATTCAATTTAAGCCAGCTTTAAAATACGTTTTTAAGCCAATTTATATTCGGGGATGACTCACCTGTTATGGCTACATAATCAATTCTTAACGCTTGATTAGTTAAATTTTTAGCGGCTAAGTAATGATAAATACTGCGTTTTAATCGTGCCTGTTTTTGAGGGCTTAGAGCGTAATTAGCACCACCACGAGCATTGTTTTTCCTAAATTTAACTTCAACAAATACTAGCGTATCACCCTCTTTCATAATGACATCTAGTTCACCAAAGGGGCAGTAATAATTCCGCTCAATAGGGGTTAACCCCTGGGAAACTAAGTATTTTTGCGCTTGCAGCTCGTAATACTGGCCTTTTTCGCGACTATTTTGCCACAGCTCTTTAAACCACGACATGCCGCCCCCTTAATAACGTTAATTGATAGTTTGCATCTCACTCGCCGATTGCATAAATAATGGCACAGGGCGCTGCGTTTTTAACTGCACAGTTTTGATACGACGGTTAATGTACTGCGCCCAGTCTAGTGTGCGCTCAATATGGCCGCTGGTATTAACAGACAACTTACCGCTTAAGCCGCTATATTGATTACCTGGCATAACACTGAGTTGTCTAATATCGTGCAATATTGATACTGCATCGTATGCCATAGCAAATAAGCGTTGGCTTATATCTACTTGCTCAGGCCAAAGTGCATTATATTGCTCACGAAGGTTATGCTGCTTGATTTGCGAGTCGAGCATCCACGGTAATTCGGTAAAGTATAGGCCATCTAAGTCGCCTTTATCTGTACGGTCAATTTGTTTACTGTGACTTTTTGAGCTGGCGTATAATGGAATTCGCTCTGCAAAAGTACTTACATTCACATCTAGGTAAGGCTTAATTAGGCGCGTTTCTATTGCATCGCCTAAAATGTAAATAACGTCTATATCGCTACGAGAGCGAGTTTCGTTTTCTACTTCTTGTCTGAATAATGCTTTAACAGCTGTAATGCGCTGTTTAGACTTATCAACTTCCAATAGGCTTGTGATTGTATTTGGCATATCTTTTTTGTCATTATAAAAGCCAATTTGCGGCTTTGTCTCGCTATAGCGTTGCCACTGCAAGTTAAAGTAGTCGACTAAGCGTTGGCCATTTGCATTATTTGGCGCAAGTAGCATTGGTTTTTGATAGCCCTTAGTTAAAAAGTGCTCTAAAGCTTGCTGCACTTCATGCTCTGGATTTAAAGCAAAGTAATAATGTTGTAGCGAAATTCGTTCACCATCAAATGTATTTAAATGTAAAGTGGGTGTATCTATTAGCGTTTTTGCATTAGCCAGCTTGTCTATGTTGGCTTTTAGCAGTGGGCCAACGACAAAGTCTGGCTTTATTTGCTCAAGCTGTGCGGCAATTTCTTGTGTACTTAAATTTTCATCGATAAAAATCGTTTCATTAATGTTTTGTGTATCAAGTGCAGCTAACGCGCCTGCTTTTAATGCATCGCCTAATCTTTCGTTAGGGCCTGATTGCGGAAATAAAACCACTAAGCGCTCAATATTAATCGGTGCAAGCTGTGTAAGAGATTCATCTTGCTCTGGCAAAACAGTAAATGCTGGGTGCCCAACATAGCGCCTTCGCCAATTATTAATTGCCTGATCAAGTTCTACGGTACTGTTAGCATAAACCTGATGATATAAAGCTAAGTTAATCCAGCCTTGTTGAATAACAGAGCCACGATTAAAGCGCTCAAGCGCATAAGAAGAAAGCTTTGTTAAGTTATCCCACAGATCTTGATTAAGTTGAGGAATTTCGATGTTGTTTTTTGTTGCCGTTTCAGAGGCTCTAAAAAAGTATGGGGCAGCTCGTTTTGGAAAGTTTTGTGATGTATAAATACTGGCAGTTAAAAACTGATGCCACGCAAAATGCTCAGGTTGTGTAAGTTGCCCATCTAACGATTGCAAAATAACGAGTGCTTTATCATTTTTGTTTTGTTGTTTTTGTGCAAAAGCAATATAAAGGCGATTTTGAATTTGATCAACGCTTGCTGTTAATTCAAGGTCACTACCAATTTGCTCTAATAAAGGCCAATTTTGTTCACTAATGGCCGCATCACGGGCACTGTAAAGTAATTGTATTTTATCGGCACCTTGGCGGTTTTGTGCTAATTGATAGATAGATTGCGCACTGGTTGCTTGATTTTGCAGTGCATTAGCGCGGTTACTTACGTTATCGCTGTTTTTAGTTGGTTTTTCGGTTGTGCTACACGCCGATAACCCTGACAATATAATTAATAGACTAACTAGTTTAAGTCGCACAAATGATTTCCCAATACGTTAACGCGATTTGCTTATATTACTGACTGACGCAGGAGACCTCAATGTTAAATGAGGAGAATTCACAGAAAATTGGCACTCTTTACATTGTTGCCACCCCAATTGGCAATTATGACGACTTAAGTCACCGTGCCATCGCGACATTATCGCAGGTTGACTTAATAGCTGCTGAAGACACTCGCCATACCGGCAAGCTACTTAGCCACTTTGGAATTAAGGCAAAAACGTTCGCATTACACGACCACAACGAAAAGCAAAAAGCACAGCAAATTATTGATCAACTTAATCAAGGTTTAAATATTGCGTTAGTATCCGACGCCGGTACACCGCTTATTAGCGATCCAGGTTATGCGGTTGTAAATTTATGTCGCGAACAAGGGGCTCATGTAACACCTGTTCCCGGTGCATGTGCTGCAATTACTGCGGTATGTTGCTCTGGCTTACCCACTGATCGCTTTCAATTTATTGGGTTTACACCTGCTAAAAGTAAAGCAAGGCAAGACTTTTTCATTGAGGCAGTTAATTCGGGCATAACCAGCATAATGTACGAAAGTACGCACCGTATTATGGCAAGCCTTGATGATTTGGCGCAAGCACTTGGTGATGAGCAGCAAGTGGTGTTTGCTAAAGAGCTTACCAAAACCTTTGAAACCTTTTTTAATGGTAGCGTAAGCGAGTTAAAGCAGTTTTTAACAAATGATCCCACTAAGCAACGCGGCGAAATTGTATTAATGTTGCCGGGCAAACCAAAGTTAGTAGACGATATACCGCCTGAAGCGCGCAAAATGCTGGCACTGCTTGAGAGCGAAATGCCAATGAAAAAAGCCTGTGGTGTAGTGGCTGAGTACTTTGGAATGAAAAAAAATGCACTATACAAAACAATTATTGAAGAAAAAGAGTAAATATTACTGCGTTCGGTGTTTGCGTCATGTATACTGCGCGCCGAGTCAGCCAAGATGATCGCTGCCTGTGACGAAAATGATCAGGGGGAGGAAAGTCCGGGCTCCACAGGGCAGAGTGCCAGCTAACGGCTGGGGGGCGTGAGCCCACGACAAGTGCAGCAGAGAGGAGACCGCCAACCTCGGTTGGTAAGGGTGAAAGGGTGCGGTAAGAGCGCACCGGGCCGCTAGTAATAGTCGGTTGCAAGGTAAACTCCACTCGGAGCAAGACCAAATAGGGTTCTATCATTTTAAATAATGAACGCGTGGCCCACGTTGGAACCGGGTAGGTTGCTTGAGCCATAGAGCGATTTATGGCCTAGACGAATGATTATCACTTTCTTCGGAAAGGACAAAACCCGGCTTATAGGCTGACTCACTCATTCAATAAAAAGCCCGCAGTTAACGCTGCGGGTTTTTTTGTGTTTAAATTTTAGGGGGAAGTTATTAGTTTTTAAGTACCGGCTTATTGTACTCGGTAGAATTTCAATAAAGAGTAATAATCGGGCTGTAAATTATGAATGTATGAAGTCAAGATTTGACCCCGTCGGTCACCTTTTCAAAATTTAAAAGCGTGCTAAATAAACTCAGTGCGTTACTTGCACATAGGTAACTTAATGAGGCATATTAAACTCCCCGAATACCTTATACTACGAAAAGAGCGTTACTATTTTTCGTTATGTTTTCCGTCGTAAATTTATCTGCTCCGATATACGCATTTCACTTAAAAGCAAACTATGAAAAGTCTTGTTTTGTTCTCATTTTTCTTTAAATTTTATAGCTAAATTCTGCTTTTTAACGTCTCACTTTTGCATTTACTTTACATGAATGAGAACTCTTTATTTGGTTACCTATGTTAATTATATATTTCTTGTCGACAAAAAAGGTAATATAATAAAAATAGTTATCATTTATAATTATTAATGTGGAGTTTAGTTTTATGGGTTTTTATCCATCGAAATCGTTATTAGCGTGTGCTATTTCGTTCGCTTTTTCAGGTTTGGCATTTAGTAGCATGGTGCATGCTGATGACATTAAAAAAATAGAAAAAATAATGGTGAAAGGTCAAAAAATAGACCGTACTTTACAAGATACGCCAGCAAGTGTGGCGGTTTTAACGAGCCAAACTATTGAAAATGAAAACTTAAACGACTTTTTTGATGTATTAGCACGTACGCCTAATACTTCTGGCACTGATGGTTCGGGTTTTAATATTCGTGGTATTGATGCTTTTGGCGTTACTGATGGCGGCTCTGGTGGTCTTGCTAGTGTTTATGTTGATGGTGCGCCTATACCGTTTCGTATGATGCAACAAGGTGCATTTTCAACGTGGGATATTGGTCAGGTTGAAATTTTACGTGGCCCGCAATCTACATTACAAGGGCGTAACTCACTGGCCGGTGCCGTGGTAATGAAAACCCGTGATGCAGTGCAAGAATATGATTTTAAAGCGCGTGTTGGTATGGGGGAATACGGTAGAAAGGAAGCGGCAGTTGCCTTTGGTGGTGAGTTAATCGAGGATGAGCTTGCATTTCGTGTGAGCGCTGAAAAGCGTGACTTTGATGGCTACAATACCAATGTTGGTACGGGTAAAGAGTCAGACCATGATAATAATGAATTTTATCGCGCTAAGCTTCGTTACACACCTTCTGCATTGCCTGAATTTGAAGCACAATTGAGCTTTATGCACAGTGAAAACGACAAAGGCGTTCCTTGGGTCGCGCAGCAAAGTGGTGATGCGGCGTTTCCTATTAATAACATTTACGATGACCGCTACGTATATTTAGACTCGCCAACATTTGAAACAACAGATACTGATTTATATATTTTAAATCTTAATTACGATATCTCAGATGAGTGGTCTTTCTCTTCAATTACGACTTACTCAGATGCTCAATACAGTTATGAATGGGACGGAGATGCAAGCTTACTTCTACCGCAATCGGTATTAACTGATACACGTACAGATGAAACGACGACTCAAGAGCTTCGCTTTACTTATGAAGGCGATAAGTTAACAGGTTTAATAGGTGCTTATTACTCTGATTTAGATGTGTTTGATAGCAGTACGGGTGAACGAGGTATTACATTTGAACAGCTTGGTGTGCGTACGTTATTAACTGCGCCTGCTGAGTTTGGTGGTTTGGGGCTACCGAGTGCGTTGGCTGATCAGGTACTGCAATTTTATGTAGGTGCTGATCCCGTTTTTATTGGCCAGTCTTCTGACTTTACACAAAAAGTAAAAACAAAAGCATTATTTGCTGATTTTACGTATGAAATAAACGATGCGTGGGATGTTTTTGCTGGTGTCCGTTACGATAAGGAAGAGCAATCAAACGGGACGATTGCTGACGTTTATATTACCGATGAAACCAAAAATGCTTTACCTAATCCAAGTGATTTTGCTACAAATCCTGTACTAGCGCAGTTAATTACAGGTATTAATCAACAGTTGTACGCTATGGCTGATGGTGCTTCAGGCGATGAACCCGTTGAGGATGCGTCTTTTTCTGCTTGGTTGCCAAAGTTGGGTGTAACGTACCGTTTTAACGATGATGTGTCGAGTAGCTTTACTGTTCAAAAAGGGTATCGCTCAGGTGGCGTAGGTACCAATGTTGCCCAAGCAACTGCGTTTACGTTTGACCCTGAATATACATGGAACTATGAGTTAGCATTACGCTCTGTTTGGCTTGATGATTCATTAGTTGTAAATACAAATATATTTTATCTAGATTGGACCGATCAGCAGGTATCCGTTTATTTATCAGGGAATCAGTATGACCGTGAAACGCGCAATGTTGGTGAGTCGCATGTTCAAGGGTTTGAAACTGAAATTAGTTATGATTTATCACCAACAATAAATGTGTACGGTGGTATTGGTTATTCAAAAACAGAGTTTGATGAGTTTAGCGCCAGTTTTAATGGTGAGGAGCAAGACTATAGCGGCCTTTCGTTTGCAGGCGCGCCAGAATGGACCGCTTTGTTTGGTTTTGATTATGCAAATGACGCTGGGTTTATAGCAAATATAAATGCTAGTTACACTGGCAGCTCGCAGCGTCTTGCTACGAGTAATGACCCTCGAAATGACGCGTACTGGTTAGTTAATACACGTGTTGGTTACGAGTGGGGTAATTATGGTGTATACGCGTTAGTAGATAATGTATTAGATGCTGAGTATATCGCGTTAGCCCCGGCTGGTTTTGGTAATCAAACACTTGGTGATCCACGTACTGCAAGCGTTCGCTTTGAAGCTAAGTTTTAATATGAAAAAATGGCTGCTCATTAAGTAGTCATTTTAGGAGTTGTAATGAATATAAAACGCACTTTCTCAGCCACTAAGCGGCGCCATTTAACGGCTTGTGTGCTGGCGTTAATAACCGCAGTGGTTATGATCCCCGGTATGACTACTTATTTGCCATTTGCGATGGAGCAGCAAATATTAATACCCATTATGTTATTTCCGCTTATTTGGGCGGGGTTATTTATATATGCCTACATGGCTGAAAAAGCATGGGTACCCTTTGTGCTTATGCTGGCAATTATTGCAAGCCATGCGGGTTTAAGCTTTTTTGCATTATCAGGAGCGCAGGGATGAAGTCTATTTCGTTAAAAAAGCTATTTTTACTGCATAGCTGGGTAGGGATTGTTACCGGGATTTTGCTTTTTATTGTATGTTTTAGTGGTGCAATTGCTGTGCTTAGCCGCCCGGAGTTAAAAATTTGGGCGAACCCTGAGCTACATCAGTTAAGTGCACTGCCTAGTGAAAAAGTAACAGCGCTTATTAATCAGTATCATCAGCAAGTACCGCCTTCGTTTGGTAAAAATATACATGTGTATTTACCCTCAGGGCATAACACGCATTTATTGACTATTTTATTTGAATCACATGAAGGTGATGAAAACTATGATGAGGAGGCTGCGTATGTTTATCAGTTTGACCCGCGTAATTTTAAGCTAGTTAACCAATATTATGGGGCCGCTGATTATTTTTATGAGAATCGTAAAACGGATGCGCCATCGTTTATTGGGCATTTTCATGCTGATTTACACTTAGGCCGGCCTATTGGCTTGATTTTAACAGGATTTTTAGGTCTTACATTACTGGTATCTACTATTACTGGGCTTTTTATACATCGCCAATTAATAAAAGAACTATTTACGTTTAGACGCAATAAAGACTTGGATGTTGTGGTTAATGATGCCCATAAAATTATGGGTATTTGGGGTAGTTTGTTTCATGGTGTTATAGGTTTTACGGGCGCATTTTTGGGTCTTGCGACAGTTATACTATTGCCTGCTGCTGCGTTTGTAAGTTTTGGTGGCGACCAAGATAAATTGGTTCAAAAATTTACAGCTATGCCCGAGCCGGTTATTTCTGAGCAATACCAAATGACTGATATTAATTCTATTTTAGTAGACGCTAAAACGCGTTACCCTAAAGCAAAGGTGGTTGATTTAACTATCATGGCGCACAATGACCAAAACGCAGAGGTGTATTTACGTTTAATTGGTGGCGATGCGGTGGCCTCTCAGCTTTTGCAATATCATGGCTCGGGTGAGTTTAGCAAAACAATGAGCAGTTTTGGTGATATTCCTGGCCCTGCGATTAAAGTGCTATCACTTTTGTTCCCTTTACACTTTGGCAATTTTGCTGGTGTATTCGTGAAAATAATTTGGTCTCTACTTGGATTAACAACAGCATTACTACCTTTGTCGGGCATGATGATGTGGTTAGCTAAGCGCAGCCGTGGCAGTAATCCCACTTTATCACAAAGCGCTTATCAAGCGTGGAATCGGGTTATTATTGGAAGTTGTGGCGGGTTAGTGCTTGCAACCGCTATTTTGTTCCCGGCTCAAGTGTTATTAAATCATTTTGTTGCGGCGCAATTTCATAATGCCTACTTTGGGCCTCTATTCTTTTATTCGTGGTTAGCTTGGTGTTTACTCGCTATTTTTCCACTAAATTATCATCGCTACTTACAGATGACTTTAGTTATAACCGGTCTAGCGTGTATTACGGTTTTACCTTTAAACCTTTTGTTGTCAGAAAGTCATGCATTTATGGCTGATAACTTATTAGTGACGGTGGTTGATATTAGCTTTTTAATTCTTGGAGCAGGAATTATATATCTCAGTCAACGTGTTGTGGCAAATCGCTTTGAGTTAAAACAACAAACAGTACTTAAACAGGAGCCTGTATGACTACATTTTACTTAGCTGTTGCATGTATTTTATTGTTAATTAGTAGCCTGTTACTAAGAAAGGCCAACACTGTAAGTCGCTTTTTAAGCCTATGTGTATTTATCATCGCGGTGATGTGTTTTATTGCAGTGTATGGTGCGATAGGGGGCGTATTCATTGGCGTTGCTGCTGCACTATTAATGGGTTTAGTAACGGCTTTTGCATTAGGCAAGTCTGTTAGTAGTAATTAAAATTAGATAAAGCCAATTCGTAATATATATAATGTGGAAGCTAAATCGTTATTTTCCTCAATTAAAGGGCATGACGATACGAATTGGCCTAACCGAAACTCTTTGGGTTAATTAAACGTTAGCCCAAAGACATTAAATAATATTTTTACCTTGCTCTGGATCGCGTGACTGTTCTGCTTGTTCACGTATTTCATTTGTATCACTGCTTACATCATCAAGCGTTTCACTTTGTTCTAAAGTTTCGCTTTTATTACCTTGTGCGGGTAACGGGTGAGTAACGTTTTTATCAACGTCGGTACTCTCTTTATCGTCATTTAATAAAATTCTCTCTCGTGCATCATCAGGCATGCTGATATTTTGCGTGGTAAATTCATTTACTAGCACACGCATTAGCTGAGAGGCCACTTTTAATGGACTGTGTTGTTCACTATTCACCCAAAAAAACAGGTTGAAATTAATAGTAGAGGACCCTAAGTTTTTAATAAGTACCTGAGCAGGGGGATCGCTAAGTACCGCACCTTGCTGATTGATAATTTTTAGTGCGAGAGTTTGTGCGCTGCGAATATCGTTATCATAACCAATGCCTATTTCGACCTTGCCACGCATTTTTGGGTTAGCCGTGAGGTTTTTAATAATATTTTTGTAAACTGTCGCATTAGGAATTTGTATGTGATTTCCATCGTAATCAACAAGCGTTGTAGCTCTTGCCGTTACTTTTTTAACAACCCCTAAACGCCCATCAACTTCAATTACGTCGTCTATTTTAAAAGGGCGTTGTACGCTTAATAATAAACTCGCTATAAAATTTTCAGCAATATCTCTAAAAGCAAAGCCCAATATTAAGCCAATAAGACCTGTGCCGCTCATTATGGCTACCGCAAATTCGGTTAACCCGGCAAGTCGTAAAAATAAATACATACCCAATAATAAAATTAAAATACTTATGCCGCGTCTAACAACTAAATGCACTAATTTGCTATCGGTCATGTAATCAATGGGTTTTATGAGTATTTTAGAAAGTGGAGAGGCTATAAAATAACTTACTGCGAGTAATATAAAACCCAATAAAAGGGTGGGTAATATTTGCGCTGTAGTATGTAGCAATTGCACGCTTTGATCGTAAAAATACTGCCAGCTAAATATATTTATGTTGGTTGATATCTTACTTGCAGCTTCATTATTTAGGGTTGTTAGCAGGTTAAAGTGACTAAGCATGCGTACCGTCCTTGAATTTTAATTACCCTTGATTTAGCAAGCTTAGTACCAAATTAAAAACCAAACCATGTATTTGCAAATGTTTGAGTATTGGCAAACATATTGCTGTATATCTATTATAAAAATTAAGGATATTAGTATGATCAAAGCAAAACGTGGACAGCAGGCAGAGCAACCAGTTCATATTCCTATGCGAGGCTGGTGGGATATAACAAAGCGTATTTTTAAACAAATGAGCGACGATAATTTATCGCTGGTGGCTGCAGGCGTCGCATTTTATGCATTATTAGCTATTTTTCCCGCTATTGCTGCGATTGTCTCTGTTTATGCTTATTTTTCATCGCCTACCGATATTAGTGAACATTTAAGCAAAATTGTTACTTTACTACCGCAAAGCACCAGCGACCTTATCCTTTCTCAAGTCTCAAGCCTTGCTCAAACATCTAGTGCAAGCCTGAGCTTAAGTGCAATAGGGACTTTAATTCTCACTATTTGGAGTAGCTCAAAGGGCAGTCAGGCGCTTATCACAGCGTGTAATATTAGTTATAGAGAATACGAAAAACGCTCTTTTTTTCAGGCACAAATAGTGCGTTTTTTATTTTCGGTTGGCGCTATTGTGGTCGCCATTTTTGCACTACTTATTATTGGTATTTTACCTATTGTACTTAATTTAGTGGGATTAAAAGAAAGTATAGATTTACTTATTAAGCTTATATCGTGGCCATTACTTGCGTTTACTTTTAACTTTGCATTAGTTCTTTTGTACCGTTATGCACCGCACCGAAAACCCGCTAAATGGAGATGGATCACGCTGGGATCGTCTATTGCTACGATATTATGGATATTAGCCTCTATCGGTTTTTCGTTTTATGTATCACGTTTTTCTAGCTATAACGAAACGTATGGATCGCTTGGTGGTGTGGTGATCATGCTAATGTGGCTATATATCAGTGCGTATATAATCACTTTAGGCGCTGTAATTAACGCTGCTACTGAGCAACAAACAGCTAAAGACAGTACAATAGGGCCTGCCAAAAAGCGCGGCCAACGAGGTGCCTACGTTGCAGATCATCTCGATGTAGAAAATGAATAATGGCTTTAGTTGTTTAAAGCCTATTTAATTATAGTAAGTAAGCGCGACAAGCTGTTGTTTAAACTCTTGTGCGGCAGGGCCTAGCCTGTCTGTATCGTTACACATTAAATATAGGTTTAAAGTACGGGTAGTACCTTGCTCTAAGTCGAGTGTAATGAGGGTTTGGCTTTCAATTAAATCTGCTATTTGAGTTTTTGGCAGCCATGCATAGCCTAAATTCTGGTTTACCATATCAATAGAGTTTTGTAAGTGGCTCACAGTCCAGCGCATATCCGCGCCTAACCAGCCTTCATCTTGATTACTATGATTTGCTGAATCGCGTACTACTATCTGCCGATGTAGTTTTAAATCGCGAAAATTAAGCTGCTCTGTTTGCTGATGCAGTGGATGATCTTTATGGGCAACAGCAATAAATTCTGCATCGCACAACATGCTACAGCTAATGCCGTATATAGGAATTGATGAAATCGCTAAGTCAACAACACCATCGTTTAGTAGCTCATTTGCGCCTGTTAATACACTTTGCACTAGCTCTATTTTTAAAAGAGGGTATAGCTCGCTGGTTTTAGCCAGTGCTTGATATAAAGTGGCGCTCGGGAACACCTCGTCAACGGCTATTTTTAATGTGCTTTCTATGCCTTCGCTTAGCGTGCTGGCAACCGATTCTATTTTACTCGCTTCTTCTATTAAAAACTCAGCACGACGCAATATAAGTCTTCCGCTGTCGGTTAAAAATGCTTTTCGACCTTTTACTTCAAGCAGCTTTATTTGCAATGCAGCTTCTAGCTTTTGAACGGCGTGATGTACCGTGGATTGGCTCTTGTGCACAGCGACGCTTGCTCCCGCAAATCCACCATGTTCAACAACGGCTTTAAACATTCGCCATTGCTCTAGTGTTGCTTTTGCCATATTCAAATCCTATTACGACTCTATCGATTGAATAACTTGACCGCACACAGCACATTTTTATTGCGTAATAGCTTATTTATTGTCAGAAATAACCACCTTATTGCTAATTAGCAGTGTCATAAATTCTTTTTTAGGCATTGGTTTGGCAAACAAGTAGCCTTGACCGTAGTCACAGCCCGCTTTTAATAAAAGCTCCATTTGTAATGGCGTTTCAATTCCTTCTGCAATCACTTTAAGCCCAAGCTGATGTGCCATCACTATAATAGCTTCACACAAAGCCAGTTCTTGGCTGCCTGCTTTAATGTCATCTACAAAACGTTTATCTATTTTTAGATAATCAGTATCCATTTCTTGAAGGTAGGCAAGCGATGAATACCCCGTGCCAAAGTCATCAAGTGCGAGTTCCATACCCGATTGAACCAACGTTTTTAACCTGCTCTGCGTAAGCGCTTCTGGGTTTACCATTAGGCCTTCGGTAATTTCTGCAACAATAGCCGATGCTGGTAGTTTTGCAGCGGCCAGCATATCGCACCAGTCATCGATTCCGCTATCGGCAGTCGAGAGCTGTATTGGAGATACGTTAACGCTAATTTGGAACGGTTGACCGCTTGCTGTTTTTATTTCTGTGAGTGTTTGAATAGCCTGAGAAAATACAAATTGGCCTAATACATTTATTTGCCTTGTTTCCTCTGCTAATGGGATAAAAGAATCAGGTGAGACCAAACCATTTACAGGGTGGTGCCAACGTATTAGTCCTTCGGCTTTGTGTATATGTAAATCATTTAGGGCTACGATAGGTTGATAAAATAACTCAAACTGATGAAGGTCTATTGCGCTTCGTAAATCTTTTAATAATTGCATACGGGCTTGTGCACGAATACGCATGTCTTCTGAGAAAAACTCAAAGCCATTACGGCCATTGCTTTTAGCTTTATACATAGCTTGGTCAGCGGCTTTTAAAAGCTGCTCAGTGCTTTGCCCATCACTAGGTGCGCAGGCTATTCCCATACTCGCACTAATAAATACTTCTTCGTTTTCAAGCATAAGGCCAGATGAAAGGCTTTGTAATATATTGCTTGCTATTTGGTTTATATGGCGATTACTTTTTACGTGATTAAAAACAATCACAAATTCATCACCGCCAATACGAGCGACAAACTCGGCATTTTTGGCTGAGTGCACAATACGTTGAGAAACCAATTTAAGCAGGTTATCACCATAATGATGGCCCAGCGTGTCGTTAATATCTTTAAAGCGATCTATGTCGAGAAGCATAATAACAAGGTTATTATCTTCGTTTTGAATAGCGTTAAAGCGCTGGTTTAAACGCTCTTTGAGTTCTAAACGATTAGGCAGGTCGGTTAGGTGATCAAAATGAGTTTGTCGCCATATAGTTTCATCTGCTCGTTTTTTATCTGTTAGATCAGTAAAAATAGCGACCCGACGAGTGGGTATGTTTTTATCATCATAAACAGTATCTATTTTTAGCCATTCAGTATAAATATCACCGTTCTTTTTACGGTTTATTATTTCGCCTTGCCACCGGCCTGTACTTCTAAGTTCTGCCCACATTTGTTGATAAAAGTCTTTAGAGTGCTCACCAGATGATAAAATATGGCTAGTTTTGCCTATGACTTCTTCTTTACTGTATTGAGTCGTCTTGCAAAATGCAGGGTTAACATCATAAATAATACCGTTTGGATCAGTGATAGCCATTCCTTCGCTACTATTGCTATACACAAGAGAGGCTAAATGAAGCGCTTTTTCGTTAATTCTTTTTTGACTAATATCCCTCAAAACGATAATAAATTCATTATTACTTTCTAGCGCATTAATACGGGCTTCAAAAAAGTGTTCATTGGTATTAATTCTTAATTTAAACTCAATTGCATGCGAGTTATCTAAGTCATTTAAATGTGAAAGCAATAACTGCGCGCTCTCTTTGGGTAATACTTCAGTTAATTTTAGCGAACCTTGTGTATTTACACTAAGCAGAGAACTGACATGCCCACCTATATACAACACATCGCCAAGTTCATTTATACGCATATAAGTATCGGGTAAAGCATTTAATAAACTCATTAATTCATTGTGCTTATTTTTTAACTTGGCTTCTGCAGATAGGCGAGTTTGGGCCATTACCTCAAAACGACTATAAAGGGCATGTAATTCAGGGCTGTTTGGTTTTTTTATATATTTAGGCATTGTGCCATTTGCAAGTTCATCAGTGGCATTTGATAAGTTGGCAATGGGATTAAATATACTAATTTTAATAAGGCGCCTAGCAAGCAGTACGAGCAAAGCAATAGCGGTTAAAAAAGCGAAAATCGTTTTTATAAAATTGGCGTTTACTTCGTTTATAAAATCTTCTACTGATACGGCTATATATATATCTAAATTGTTATTATGTGCGTCTTCGTAAATAACAGAACGATGAAATATTTGGTTTTCCCCTTGCGCATTTTTAAACACTTTTAAAGAGCTTTTATTGTGGAGCAAGTCTGTGTCTGTAATTTTTTTACCTAGTCTGCTCGGGCGACTTGGGTAATTGGCAATAATTAAGCCATTAGGGTCGGCAATAACAGCTTTAGCGTTATTAGGAAATTCAGCTTCATTTAATGCAATATTCCACCAGTTCAAAGCAATTACAGTAACTAAGGTACCTTTTAATTTATTATTAGTATCAATTATCGGGTATGCAAAATTCACGCTTTGAGCTTGAATACTTCTATCGTATTGAAAATATCCAACAGAAAAGTCTCTATTACTAATCGCATTTTGAAAATACGTTCTATCACTAATATTAATGTTATTACTGCGGCCATTTGTTACGCATTGCAGCTCACCATCGGCGTTAACAATACCTATATTTGCAATATTGCTGTAAAGGGCTTTAATTTCAAAAAAATAGTCTGGGCAGGTGGTTGGTAGTTCTTCATTGCTTGGCGTTTTGCCAGCCAAAAATATAGTTAAACGTTTTACATCATCAATCATATTTTTCTGATGTAAAGTTAATTGCTTAGCTATGCTAACTATTCTTTCCTCACTTTTTTCAATAGCAGCATCACGCTCAAACCAAAGCGTAAATACAGTAACAGCTGCACCAGGAATGCTAAGTAGGATCAATAGTCTGTAAAGCTGGCTTTTAAGCGATGAAGTAAAAATAGTTTTTCCCTAAATCTTAATTTCCTAAAAAATGATTGTAGACATAAAATCTGAAAATAACCATACAATATATAGGGTTGTATCAAATAAAACTAAAGTTTAAGTACTTAATAAATAAGTATGTATTTATTAAGCGTTTAATTAAATGTTCCGAATATATAAATAAGAAAGTTATTAAGAATTTATTCTAAAAAATAGAATGTTTAACTCTATTTAAAGACATAGTTGTTTTATTAATAGAATGCTTTAATAAAAACCACTTAATATTGTTTATCGTGAACTTGAAATGAAAATATCTAAAGTCTTAACAGCTTACGCAACCCAAGATGGTGACGGTGTGAATATTCGTCGAATACCAGGATTTGATGGCAAATATTTAGATCCTTTTTTGATGATTGACGAACTAAAATCGGATGACAAAAACGATTATATTGGCGGCTTTCCTGCACACCCGCACAGAGGTATTGAAACATTTACCTATATTTTAAAAGGTGGGTTTGAACACCAAGATCAAATGGGAAATAAAGAAGCCATAAGAGCTGGAGATGCACAGTGGATGAGTACTGGCAAAGGTGTAATGCACAGTGAAATGCCTTTAGCTGATGAGATAGATGGCTTACATGGATTCCAAATATGGATCAACATGCCAAGCGATGAAAAAATGCGTGAACCACGTTATCAAGATACCACCAAAAATCCTGTACCAAGTTTTACAAATGAGCAAGGTGTCACGCTAAAAGCACTTGCAGGGAATTGGCAATTTTCAGATCAATCATTAAATGCCAGTTTACAAAGCTTGGCCGCCAGTGCTGCATTAGCTGATATACAGATACCTGCGGGAAAAAGTATTCAGTTAGCGCCATTAGTACAACAAAAGGTGATGATTTATGTACACAGCGGTTCAATAAGTACCAGTGATGAGCAAGATTTTACTACAGGAAAGCTGATTATTTTAGAGCGCAATAGCGACATAAGCTTAAAATCAAAAGAGGGCGCTGGTGTATTAATACTTGCTGGGCAGCCATTGAATCAGTCAATAGCGCATATGGGGCCATTTGTAATGACCACGCAAGATGAGATTAAACAAGCTGTTCGTGATTTTCAAAATGGTGAATTTGGCAAAATTTAGGGAGAAAGAAATGGGTTTATTAGTAGATGGCCAATGGCAAGATAAATGGTATGACACCGATTCAAATAACGGAAAATTTAAACGCGAAGATGCACAGCTTCGTAACTGGATAACGAGTGATGGCAGTGCAGGAATCACAGGAGAAGGGGGTTTTAAAGCACAGCCAAATCGCTATCATTTATATGTATCACTCGCATGCCCATGGGCTCACAGAGCGCTAATTTTTAGAGTACTGAAGCAGCTTGAAAGTATAATCTCTATTTCGGTTGTAAGCCCTGATATGCTCAATAATGGTTGGAGCTTTGATAAAAACAACCACAGTACAGGTGATGATTTATTTGACAGTGAATACTTACACCAAATTTACACAAGAAATAATTCTAGCTACACAGGGCGAGTAACTGTACCTGTGCTATGGGATAAACAGCAAAATAAAATAGTTAGTAACGAGTCGGCCGATATTATCCGTATGTTTAATAGCGCGTTCAATGAGGTAACGGGCAATATTAATGATTATTATCCCAAAGATCTGCGTACTTCAATAGATGAAATAAATGCACTCGTATATCCAAATATAAATAATGGCGTGTATAAAACGGGGTTTGCAACAACTCAAGCAGCCTATGAAGAGTCATTTGATGCGCTATTTACTGCGCTTGATGAAATCGAGAAGGTTTTAAGGACTAATCGTTATTTGACGGGTAGTAGTTTGACCGAAGCTGATTGGCGTTTATTTACCACTCTAATACGTTTTGACAGTGTTTATGTAGGGCACTTTAAATGTAACTTACGCTCGATTGAAAGTTATCCCTTTCTACGAGAGTACCTGCGTGAGCTTTATCAATTTAAAGGCATTAGTAAAACAACTAATTTTTATCATATCAAACGCCACTACTATTTTAGCCACGCTATGATAAACCCAACGCAGATAGTGCCCAAAGGGCCACAAATTAACTATAAAAGGGCCCATAACAGGGAGGGGATCAAATAATTACTTTAAGCCAATAACTTCGCAAGCCAACCATATTTCCTTATGAAGCTTGTATCGCTCTTACCTGCTTGTACGGTAACTCCCGCCATAAAGGCTGATGTTAGTCCTACCTTGGTGGCGGCAAACCGTTTAATACGATACTTGAACGCTGCGTGATGCTGACGCTTTAGCTCATCGCGCATATCCATTTGCTTTGAAAGAGCTTCAACGTTTTCATTGGGTGCTTTAATTAAATAGTTAACTAACATATCAACTTCCTTATAAATTAAATAACTGTTTTAAGCTTTTGATTGTTCTACTAAAACCAATCTTATTACCTAAATACACCGTATTTCTCCACAGCCATACAAGACAAATAATTTGCGCCAAGGCGGCCGTTGCAATACTTAGCCACACTGAGCCAAACAAGTCGTACATGCCATAGCCAATGGCCCCTAATAAACCAGCCCATAATAAAATCAAACCACTGGCAAAACAGCCTAAAAATATAGTAATTAAAGCCATCGATCTAAGCGATAATTTCCACTCAGCTTTAGCAAGTTGGTGGGTGATCTTTCCTTGAGTATGGTAATCCTCCTTGAGTTGCTTAGAGTATTCAATGATCTTAGCTATATGATCCTGCCAATCGTCCTTTTGGCTTTGTTCGTCAGTGGTTTGGTCTTGAGCAGCCTCATCCTTGCGGGCTGCTTCTGTATTTGAGCTATTCATTGTTTATTACTTACGACGTAATAATGAAGTAAGTAACATACCTGCTGCAAATGCAATTCCGGCAGTTGCTAACGGATTTTCTGAAGCAAATGCACGTGTTTTGGTAGTACATTCAGAAAGCTTTTCACGAGCTATAAGTTGTTTCTCACTTAGTGCTTCCGCTGAACTTGAGGCACCTTTGCGTACACTTGACTCAGCTACAGATGCTTTACTTGAAAGAGCATCAACTGCTTCATGCGCTACAGAAGTTGCCTTTTCTGTAAATGGTGCTTCGCTTTCGGTTTGTTTAAGCTCAGGTTTAATATTCGTCTGAGTATTTGTATCAGTATTCGCTTTAGTGTTTGTTGCAGTAGCCATAATCAATCCTTAATAAGTAAATAAAAAAATTTAACTGGTAGTTTTACTAATGCAACGTTCAAACCAATAGTTAAAATAAAATTAACGTTATGATTTATATGGATTTATTTTTAATTTTTATTCCCCTTGTAATTATCGAGCTAGTATCATGAAGTAACAATTTCTACTTCTTTGAGTAAATTTTACATACTAGGGCCTGCTTATCTTTGAGGTTAAATTCGCAGCAGCATGTTTAGTGTTCAGGCAGGCAGCACTTATGTAGTGTGGTTATTCCCTATAAATAAGCGATAGCATAGAATCAAATCCAAACATGTGCTGCCCAAAGAGTTCTGCCTAGAGGCAATTTATTCTTTGTTATCTACATGGATGTATCAGGGTGCGAGAGCAGCAAGCGGAAGCTTTGTTTGGTTTTATTTATTCTTACATGGATGTAAGCCTGTAGGGTAACGCAGGAGCAGTTACCGACCCCATTAGGTTATAAACTTAACGCCGTGATTAAATTGTCCCCAAATTTAATAAATTTCAATCCTGAAAGGTCAACTTGCCCTAATAATTAAGGTTTAATTATTTGTAATTATTCACTGGTTATTCAGCAAGCAAAGAGTGTAAACAGAAAGTTACCAAATGGATGGTAAATAATTTTTATCCTTTAATTCCACTTTTTCCCACTTAATTCAACCGCTTTGCTTGAACCCTTATTTTTATTAGCTTTGAGAGTCGTTAAAGCTGGTCAGCTTACTTGACAAATGAGCTTGTCAAGCCCTAAACTGGAGCACTGTGGTAAAAAGTGGTTTTTAGTGGATCTAACTGGATCAAATTAATCGAAAGTCGATTACACAATTTAAAAGTAGGCTTTTCATGTTTCGTGGCGCGAGTTCACTGAGTTTGGACGATAAAGGACGTTTTGCGGTACCTACCAAGTACCGAGATACGCTGCTATCTGAAGATCAGGGAACGGTTATATGTACCGTCGCATTAAATGAGCCGTGCTTATGGTTGTATCCACTTGCTGAGTGGCTTGAAATTGAAAGCCGTTTGGCCAAAATCTCTAATATGAATCCTCGCGCTCGTCGCATGCAGCGTATGTTGCTTGGTAACGCCACAGAGTATCAACTTGATAAAAATGGTCGAATTTTGCTAGCGCCGTCATTGCGGTCGCATGCATCACTTGGCAAAAAAATAATGCTGGTTGGTTTGATGAATAAATTTGAAATTTGGGACGAGGCGCGTTGGCACGAGCAAATGCAGCAGGACACTGAGCTTGAGAGGCTTGGTAATTTTGAACCTAACCAAGATTTAGATAATTTCACACTCTAACGGCACAAAAAAAGGCAAACAATAGCTAATGACAGCGCAATTTGAACACGTATCCGTACTTATGGACGAAACCATCGATGCCCTTGCAATTAAGCCAGACGGTATATACATGGATGGTACTTTTGGACGTGGCGGTCACTCTGGACAAATTTTAGCACGCCTTGGTAATGAAGGTCGCTTACAAGCGATAGATCAAGATCCACAAGCTATAAAATCAGCTGAAAAATTTGCAGACGACTCTCGTTTTGCGATTGCACACACCCGCTTTTCAAACCTATACGACGTAGCAGAGCAAAACGATCTGTTAGGTAAAGTAGATGGCATTTTGCTTGATATAGGGGTGTCGTCACCTCAGCTTGATGACGCGGAGCGTGGTTTTAGCTTTATGAAAGACGGCCCGCTGGATATGCGTATGGATCCAACCAGTGGAAGAAGCGCAGCGCAGTGGCTTGCAGAAGCAGAGCTTGAAGACATTACCCATGTAATTAAAACCTACGGTGAAGAAAAGTTTGGTAAACGTATTGCGCATAAAGTACTCGAGGTACGTGAACATACACCAATTACGACCACTAAGCAGCTTGCTGATTTGGTTGATGAAGCTGTGCCGGTAAAAGATAAGTTTAAGCACCCAGCGACACGTACCTTCCAAGCAATCAGAATTTATATAAACAGTGAGCTTGAAGAGATTCAAACTGCATTACAGTCTGCCGTTAAAGTGCTTAAACCAGGTGGGCGTCTAGTGGTTATTTCGTTTCATTCTCTTGAAGATAGAATTGTTAAACAATTTATTAGAAAACAGAGTAAGGGAGAAGCATTACCCAGAGGTCTGCCTTTAACCGATGCACAAATAAATAAAAATCTGACGTTAAAAGCAGTGGGTAAAGCTATCAAGCCAAGTGCTGCAGAAATAGAACGTAATCCTCGTTCGCGTAGTTCAGTACTTAGGATTGCACAGAGGCTGGGATGAGTAAAAAAGCGAATTATCGCCAACCCAATTTATTTTTAGAAATATTAAAAGGCCTAGGAGCTAACAAGCTAACCTCGGCCTTGTTGGTTGTGATATTCGCATCAAGCTTAGCTGTTGTGCAGGTAACTCACTTAGCCCGTGGACAGCTCATTAAGCAAGATACGCTGCTACAAGAGCGTGATGAACTTGATTTAGAATGGCGCTATTTACTTGTAGAAGAAGAGTTTTACTCACAGCATGCACGTATTGAAGAAGTAGCTACATCGCAATTAAAAATGAAACGACCTACCAGTCAAGATGAGCAGGTAATAATAGTACAATGAGAACAAGTAGAGGCAAAAAACCAGCAGCAAACTTAATCACATGGCGCTTTATGTTAGTGTGTGGTGTGGTGTTTATGGTGTTTGTTACACTGGTGTCTCGCGCTGCTTATTTGCAAGTAATTGAGCCTGATAAAGCGCGCTCAGAAAGCGATAAACGTACTGTACGAGTAGAAAAACTGCATGTACAACGTGGGATGATATTTGACCGACACGGTAAAGAACTGGCTGTCAGTGTACCTGTGGTGAGTGTGTATGCAGATCCAAAAGCGCTGCATAAATCACTTGTTGCTAAAGTAGTTAAACAAGCGCGTAAAGATGGTGAAGAGCACCTAGCACTTGCTGAAAATACCGCAGAGCTAGATAAACGTACCAGCTTATATTATAAAAACGATTTACGCTGGCGCGAGCTTGCTGATGTACTGCGGATTGACCCTAAAAAGATCAATTCAAGACTTTTGAACGATCCTAGCCGTCGTTTTGTGTATTTAAAGCGTCAAGTTACGCCAGCTGTTGCAAATTATATTGGCGATCTACGCTTGCCAGGCATTCATTTACTTGATGAATCTAAACGTTATTACCCAGCAGGTGAAGTAACAGCCCATATTATTGGCTTTACAAACATTGATGGTAAAGGCATTGAGGGCATTGAAAAGCTCTACGAAAATGCACTTACAGGCGAAGAGGGTCGCCGTACTATTCGTAAAGATGCCCAAGGTCGTGAGGTTGAAGTACTAGATGAACGTGAGCGTGTAGAGCCAGAAAGCATTCAACTAAGTATTGACCAACGTATTCAAGCCATAGCTTATAAAGCAGTAAAATCTGCAGTACTCACCTATAAAGCAACATCGGGATCGGCCATGGTGGTTGATGTTAAAACCGGTGAAGTTCTTGCCATGGTGAACAGCCCTTCATTCAATCCCAATAACTTAAATGACGCAGCGCCACATAAGCGTCGTAACCGTGCAATTACCGATTTGTTTGAACCTGGCTCAACCGTTAAGCCACTAGCCATTTTGGCTGGGCTAGACTACGGCGCAATTAAAGCTGACGACACGATTGATACCTACCCAGGTTGGATGCGTTTAGGTGGAAGCTTAGTAAGAGATACCCGTAACCATGGTGAAATGACTCTTCGCGAAATCCTAAAATACTCATCAAACATGGGCGTAGCTAAAGTAACGCAACAAGTGCCAAAAGATTACCTTGTAGGGCTATACCAAAAAGTAGGCTTTGGCAGCGATACCGGCACTGGCATGGTGGGTGAAAGCAGTGGTTTATTTTATCCAAATCGTCGTTGGTCGGACTTTGAAATTGCAACGCTGTCGTTTGGTTATGCTATTTCGGTAAGTACCGCACAAATGGCGCGTTTTTATACCATGTTAGGGGCCGGTGGTGTAAATCGTCCTCTTACTATTTTAAAGCAAGATAATGTACCTGAAGGCGAGCGTATCTTTAAGCAAAAAGACGTAGAAGCCGTAGTACACATGATGGAAAGCGTGTTTGAAAAAGATGGCACTGCGCGTAATGTAAAAGTTGATGGATACCGCGCTGCTGGTAAAACAGGGACTTCTAAAAAGGCTGTTGCTGGTGGTTATGGTGATGAATACGTAGGTTATTTTGCGGGTGTTGCACCTGCGAGTAACCCACGTTTGGCTGTGGTAGTTATGATTAACGAGCCTGGTGGTGATGTGTACTATGGAGGTGCCACTGCTGGCCCTGCATTTGCAGAAATCATCTCTAACGCATTAAGAATATTAAACGTTGCACCAGACAAGGAAGAGGTTGCGTACGTAAAAGGTAAAGATAACGATGCGTGATTTAAAGGCGATTTTAAAATACATCGAAATAGATGCACCTTCGCAGGTAGTTAAACATCTACGACTCGATAGCCGTGATGTTACCCCCGGAGATGTGTTTGTTGCTATAAAAGGTCACCAATTAGATGGTGGACAGTTTATTGAAAAAGCAATAGAGAACGGCGCTACAGCTATTATTGCAGACAGATTATGTGAATTTGACGTAAGCTTTGAACCTCTTTATTTAGTAACAGAGCTTGATAAAAAACTGCCAGAACTAGCAAGTCGTTTCTATGACCAACCTAGTCACGATTTAGATTTAATTGGTGTAACGGGTACTAACGGCAAATCAACCACAACAGCAATGATTGCTCATTTAGCGCAATTTTGCAGTACAGATTCGGCCATTATAGGCACGTTAGGGTATGGTCATCCTGATACACTTACGCCCCTTATTAATACCACGCCTTCGACTGTTGATTTACAGCATATACTAAGCGACTTAAACCAACAGCATAAAGCACTGATTGCTATGGAAGTCTCATCGCATGGTTTAGTGCAGCAGCGTGTAGCACAGTGCCAATTTAAAGCGGCGGTGTTTACTAATTTATCGCGTGACCACTTAGATTACCATGGTGATATGGCAAGTTATGGCGATGCAAAACTGATGTTGTTTCGCGATTTTGAACCACAGCATGTAGTCCTCAATCAAGATGATGGGCAAGCAGAGCAGTGGCTAGAAAAATACAGTTTTAATCACTTAGTATGTTATGGGCGTAAAAATTTAGCCCCTGCTAATGCCAAATTTGTGTATTTTTCTGACGTTGAATATTCTAACAATGGTATTTCGGCGCAATTAATCACAAGTTGGGGTGATGTTAAGATAAAATCACCGCTGTTTGGCGAATTTAATTTATATAATTTAACTGCCGCGCTCGCTACATTACTTAGTTTAGGTTATCCGCTGGAGCAACTTGTTGCAGGTTGTGCGCATTTACAGCCTGTTGCTGGGCGTATGCAAGCATTTAGCGAAGCAGACAAGCCAACATGTGTTGTTGATTATGCACATACACCTGAGGCGTTAGCACTTGCATTACAAGCGCTGCAAAAACATGTGCCAGGCGGTGTAAGCTGTGTATTTGGCTGTGGTGGTGATAGAGATAAAGGCAAGCGTGCTTTAATGGCGCAAGCTGCAGAGCAAAATGCTAACAAGGTTATTATTACTAGCGATAACCCACGTTCAGAAAACCCAGACGCCATTATTGCAGATGTGGCAGCAGGTTTAACGCATCCTGAAAAGGCTCATTTAGAGGCCGACAGAGCAACCGCAATTAGTTACGCAATAAATAATGCGGCAGCCGGCGACGTTATTTTAATTGCTGGCAAAGGACATGAAGATTATCAAATAATTGGCGATACGCGCATAGACTTTTGTGATCGCCGTTATGTACAAGAACAACTAAAAAAAGCAGTAAGAGGGATAACTCAATGATCCCAATGGATTTTGATTGGCTGGCTAATGTGCTAGCAACCGATTATCAAGGTGATAATCAAAAAGTGATTAATATAAATACTGATACCCGCAGCATTTGCGAAGGTGACGTGTTTTTAGCACTTAAAGGCCCTAATTTTGATGGCCATAAATTTATAGAACAAGCAAAACAAAAAGGCGCTATTGGTGTCATTGTTCAACATAAAGTAGCTGTTGATATTGCACAATTTGTTGTTGGCGATACGCGCATTGCATTAGGTGATATTGGTGCAGCGGTAATGGCGCAAGTTGCTCCTAAAACAATTGCTATTACCGGCAGTGTGGGTAAAACCACTGTAAAAGAAATGTGCGCTGCTATTTTATCTGTGCATGGTGATGTACTTGCCACTAAAGGTAATTTTAATAACGACATTGGTGTACCACTTACTTTATTGCGTTTAGAGCCACAGCATCGCTTTGCTGTAATAGAGCTTGGAGCAAACCATTTAGGTGAAATTGCTTATACAACAGCAATGGCTAAACCCGATGTAGCTGTTGTATGTAATGTGGCGGCTGCTCATTTAGAAGGTTTTGGCAGCTTAATGGGTGTTGCTAAAGCAAAGGGTGAGATTTTTGATGGCCTAAAAGATGATGGCGTTGCCATTGTTAATTGCGATAGTGAATTTAGCCAATATTGGCTTGATAAACTAACAGGTAAAAATGTTAAGCGCTTATCAAGTACAGAAAAACTCGATATTTGGGCTGAAAATATTAGCCTAGACGAAAACGCTAGAGCAAGCTTTACCCTGTGTACCAACAACAAACAAGTGCCTGTAACTTTGGCGCTTCCGGGTAAACATAATATTAGTAACGCACTAATTGCCGCAGCACTTACCAGCGAATTTGACGTATCTCTTGAAGAAATTGCTAATGCACTTGCCACTATGGGAGATGTTAAAGGCCGCGTAAATCTAATTAAAGTCAGTGACGTATTAACGGTAATTGATGACAGTTATAACGCAAACGTTAAGTCGGTAAAAGCCGCTATTGATTTGCTTGGTGATATTAAAGGTCACCGTATTTTAGCGCTTGGTGATATGGGAGAGCTTGGTGAAGATGCTCGTATGTATCATCAAGAGGTTGGCGAGTATGCATTAGAGCAAGGGATTGATGAGCTATTTACCCTCGGTGTGCTTAGCAAGTCAGCCAGTGATGTATTTGAAAAGCCTAATCGTCATTTTTCAAATCGTGATGAGATGCTCAAACAAATTCAATTAAGTCTTAGTAAAGTAGATAGTAAAACCACAATAGTAGTGAAAGGATCGCGCAGTTCTCGTATGGAATTATTAGTAACCGATTTAGTAAATGGCCAGCAACATGCCATCAATGGAGTATCATCATGTTAGTTTGGCTGGCAGAGTATTTAACTCAGTATTTTAGTGGTTTTCATGTTTTTTCGTATCTAACGCTGCGTGCCATTTTAGGTATTTTGACTGCGTTAATGATGTCGTTATATTTTGGCCCAAAGCTGATTCGTGCATTACAACGCATGCAAATAGGCCAAGTTGTTCGCCACGATGGCCCTGAATCGCATTTGTCTAAAAGAGGCACGCCTACTATGGGCGGCATATTAATTTTAGGCGCTATTTTTACAAGTACCTTGCTGTGGGCTGATTTATCAAATAAATATGTGTGGGCTACTTTATTTGTAATTGGCTCATTAGGTGTGGTGGGCTTTATAGATGATTACCGTAAGGTTATTCGTAAAGACCCAAAAGGTCTAATTGCAAAGTGGAAGTATTTTTGGCAATCGGTAATTGCATTAGTGGTTGCCACAGCGCTTTACGCAACCAGCACACAAGCGGCTGAAACCTCTCTCGTTGTGCCATTTTTTAAAGACGTATTACCGCAGTTAGGCCTGTTCTACATTGTAATTACCTACTTTGCATTAGTCGGTACCTCAAACGCCGTAAACTTAACCGATGGCCTAGATGGCTTAGCTATAGTACCTACTATTTTAGTCGCGGCAGCACTTGCCATAATTGCTTACTTAACGGGTAACATTAACTTTTCGGCTTACTTACATATTCCGCATTTACCACTTGCTAGTGAGCTTGTAGTGGTGTGTACCGCTATTGTTGGCGCTGGATTAGGCTTCTTATGGTTTAACACTTATCCGGCACAAGTATTTATGGGCGATGTAGGTTCGCTTGCACTTGGTGGTGCGCTGGGCATTATTGCTATTTTAGTTCGCCAGGAGTTGCTGCTTATTATTATGGGTGGCGTGTTTGTGATGGAAGCTGTGTCGGTAATATTACAAGTAGGCTCATACAAATTACGGGGACAACGAATTTTCAGAATGGCACCCATTCATCATCATTACGAACTAAAGGGGTGGCCTGAGCCACGCGTTATTGTGCGCTTTTGGATTATTTCTATTGTGCTTGTGCTTGCAGGCCTTGCGACATTAAAGATTCGATAAATGCAGTATTTAAACGAGATAAAAAACAAACAAATAACAGTGCTCGGACTCGGTGTAACCGGTCTGGGCATTGTGCGTTTTTTATTATCTCATGGCTTTTCGCCAAAGGTTATAGATAGCCGCAAAAATCCCCCCGGGATTGATTGGCTAAAAGAGCATGCGCCACAGCTAAGTACTCACTTTGGTAACTTGGACGGTGCAGCACTTTGTAAAAGTGACATGATCATTATTAGCCCAGGGCTAAGCTTAAAAATACCCGCTATCGCAAAGGCTATTGAGTCAGGCGTTGAAGTAATTGGTGACGTTGAGCTATTTGCTCGCATAAATACTAAACCGGTTGTAGCGGTAACGGGTTCAAATGGTAAATCAACCGTTGTAACCCTTGCCTATGAAGTACTAAAAGCGGCAGGTTATAAAGTCGCGCTTGGCGGTAATATTGGTACTGCGGTATTAGATTTATTAAGCGATGATTTTGACGTTTATGTGCTGGAGCTTTCAAGTTTTCAGCTTGATACCAGCTCGAGCTTAAAACCTATTAGCGCGACGGTATTAAATGTATCTGAAGATCACCTAGATCGTTACGACAGCTACCAAGCTTATATCGACTCAAAATTAAGCATTTATAACAATGCTGAGCTTGTAGTAATAAACGCAGATGATATTCAAACTAAGCCTATTAGCCGCTCTTTAGCGCCGCAAATGAGTTTTGGCACTGACCAAGGTGATTATCACTTAGCTGAGCATAATAGTGAGCTGCACTTTATAGCGAAGGGCGAGGCATTTCTACCTGTTAGTACACTTGCGGTAGTAGGTAAGCACAATTACTTAAATACCCTGTCCGTTATGGCGTTATTGAGCCCGTTTAATATTACCAAAGATCAGTACGCAACAGCACTTAGCCAATTTCATGGTTTAGCGCACCGCTGTCAATTTGTAAGCGATAAAAATGGCGTTAAGTACTTTAACGATTCTAAAGCCACTAATGTTGGCGCAACTATAGCGGCAATCGATAGTTTAGCCTCAGAGTACGAAAACCTGATTGTAATAGCGGGTGGCGATGCTAAAGGTGCTGATTTAAGTGCGCTAAAACCATATATAAAAAATCATGTAAAAGCGCTCGTTTGCTTTGGTAAAGATGCAAATAAACTTGCGGCACTTACTAGTAAATCTCATTTAGTAAATAATATGCAAGAAGCTGTGGCACTTGCACAAGTACTTAGCAAACGTGGTGATATTGTTTTGCTTGCTCCTGCGTGTGCCAGCATTGATATGTATAACAATTATATGCAACGTGGTGATGACTTTGTGCAGTGTGTAATGGAAGGGCAATTATGATTGCTTTTGCTGATTTAAAAGAAGCCCTAACGCCTAAACCATCGGCCCAGCTTTATGATGTGCCTTTGCTTTATTGCATGTTAATGCTTATTGGGGTGGGTTTTATAATGGTGACCAGCGCCTCAATGCCTACTGCAGATAGGCTGTTTGGTGATATTTACCATTTTACAATTCGACACGGTATTTTTTTAGCGTTGTCGTTTTGTTTATTTTGGATAACCACGTTAGTGCCTATGAGTTGGTGGAAAAAAGCCAACCCTTATTTATTGCTAATAGGTTTAGTGCTGCTACTTGTTGTGCTAATAGTTGGCCGTGAGGTAAATGGTTCAACGCGTTGGATACCTGTAGGGCCTTTTAATATACAAGCATCTGAGTTAGCTAAGTTATTCTTTTTTAGTTATATAGCCGGTTATTTGGTACGTAAACGAGAAGAAGTACAAGAAAATATTAAAGGCTTTGCAAAGCCAATAGCAGTGTTTGCTGTATACGCATTACTTATTTTATTACAGCCCGATTTAGGCACCGTGGTTGTTATGTTTGTTACAACGGTAGGCCTTTTATTTTTAGCTGGCGCAAAGCTTTGGCAGTTTTTTGCATTAATT
Organism: Pseudoalteromonas sp. MMG007; assembly: GCF_018100985.1. GTDB lineage: Bacteria > Pseudomonadota > Gammaproteobacteria > Enterobacterales > Alteromonadaceae > Pseudoalteromonas. The sequence continues at coordinate 358,045 of NZ_JAGJEI010000001.1, forward strand.
TTAACAGGCGTTGCGCTGGTTGTTGGCTTAATTGTTTTAGAGCCATATCGAATGGCACGGGTTGTTGGCTTTTTAGAGCCTTGGGATGATCCATTTGGTAAAGGCTATCAGTTAGTGCAGTCATTGATGGCATACAGTCAAGGTGATTGGTTTGGTCAAGGGCTTGGAAATAGTGTACAAAAATTACAGTACTTACCAGAAGCTCATACCGACTTTATTTTTGCTGTTATCGCAGAAGAACTTGGTTTTGTAGGCGTACTAAGCATTTTAATGGTGTTAGGTACTTTGGTGTTTAGGGCTTTATTAATTGGCCAAACAGCACTTAAAAACGGTAAAGAATATGAGGGCTATTTAGCGTTAGCAATTGGCATTTGGTTTGCGTTTCAAACCATGGTTAATGTTGGTGCCAGTGCGGGAATATTACCCACTAAAGGGTTAACGCTTCCGTTTATTTCGTATGGTGGCTCAAGCTTATTAATGATGACGATTGCCACTGGTATTTTATTGCGTGTTGATTTTGAAACTAAAATGGCCACCAAGCAAGCCACCTCACGTGGAGGTAAGCGATGAGTAAAAAATTAGTAGTAGTAGCAGGCGGAACTGGCGGGCATATATTTCCGGGGATCGCTGTAGCTGATTATTTAAAAAACCAAGGCTGGGTAGTCAGCTGGATAGGCACACCAGACAGAATGGAAGCCGAGGTTGTGCCAAAGCACAATATTGAGATTGATTTTATTAATGTAAAGGGCGTACGCGGTAATGGCTTAAAGCGTCTTATTAAAGCCCCATTCATGGTACTTAATGCAATATTGCAGGCGCGTAAGGTATTGAAATCTCAACAACCTGATGTAGTACTTGCTATGGGTGGCTATGTAACCGGGCCAACCGGTATTGCGGCTAAAAGTTTAGGTATTCCACTGGTTATTCATGAGCAAAATGCGGTTGCTGGAATGAGTAATAGATGGTTGGCTAAATTTGCTAATAAAGTACTCGCTGCTTTTCCAAGTGCTTTTGATAAAGGCCAAGCTGAGCTTGTAGGTAATCCTGTTCGCCAAAGTGTGGCTGATGTGCCTAAGCGAGAAGTTTCAAACCCTATAAATGTACTCGTTGTAGGTGGATCGTTAGGTGCTCAAGTACTTAATCAGACCTTACCTGAAGCATTTAAAGTTATGGCAAACACATGTGATTTAAATGTGTGGCACCAAACGGGTAAAGGGCACTTAGAGAGCGTTAAAGCTGCTTATAAACTACATCAATTTACTGAGCAGCAAGTAAAAGTAGCACAATTTATTGATGATATGGATGCAGCGTATAGTTGGGCCGACATCGTAATTTGCCGAGCGGGAGCACTAACGGTAAGCGAAATTGCCGCAGCGGGTAAAATGGCCGTATTTGTACCATTTCCGCATGCCGTTGACGATCATCAAACTGCTAACGCACAGTATTTAGTAATGGCTAATGGCGCTTTATTGATGCCACAAGGGCAATTTAATAATCAGTCTATTGTTGCGCTGTTGAGTCCTTATTTAGCGCAACCAAAATTAATTGATGAAATGGCTAATAATGCTAAAAAGCAAGCCATTTTAGATGCCACAGCAAGCGTAGCTGCGCACTGTGAGCAAGTAACAAATAAGAGAAAATAAGTGAAAGAAACGTCATTACAAGAAAAATATTCACGACCAGCAATGCGTCGAATAGACACTATACACTTTATAGGTATTGGTGGTGCTGGTATGGGCGGTATTGCAGAAGTGCTTGCTTTTGAAGGTTACCGTATTACAGGGTCTGATATTGCACACAGTGCAATGACAGAGCGCCTGATAAAAGCCGGTGCAGAAGTCTTTATTGGCCATCATGAAAATAACGTAAAAGATGCCAACGTAGTGGTTGTCTCAAGCGCAATAGATGAAACAAACCCAGAAATTATAGCTGCAAAAGCGGCGCGTATACCAGTAGTTCGCCGTGCAGAAATGCTTGCCGAGTTAATGCGTTTTCGCCATGGTATTGCTATTGCGGGTACTCATGGTAAAACAACAACAACGAGTTTAATTGCCAGTATTTATGCCCAAGCTGGGCTTGATCCTACCTTTATCATTGGTGGTTTATTAAATAGTGCAGGTAGTAATGCAAAGGTTGGTAAAAGCGACTTTTTAATTGCAGAAGCAGATGAAAGTGATGCGTCGTTTTTACATTTACAGCCAATGGTCTCGGTGATCACTAATATTGAAGAGGATCACATGGATACCTACGGTGGTAGTCTTGAGAAAATGAAAGACACCTATGTAGATTTTATCCATAACCTACCGTTTTATGGCTTAGCTGTGGTGTGCATTGACTCAGAAGTAGCTAGCGAGCTAATTCCGCGTTTTGCTCGTCCTGTCATTACTTATGGCGAAGCGCGCGATGCAGATTATCGCATGAGCGACTTTAGTCAATCTGCCAATACGTGTACGTTTACCGTAACAAGTAAAAATGGCGATAGCTTAACGGCCACGCTTAATATGCCTGGTAAGCACAATGCATTAAATGCAACTGCTGCAATTGCTGTAGCTAAAGATCAAAACATTGCTAATTATGCGATTTTAGAAGCACTGCAAAAGTTTGAAGGAATTGGTCGTCGTTTTCAGCATTACGGTGAATTTGAGAACGAGCGCGGTAATGTAATGCTTGTTGATGATTATGGTCATCACCCGTCAGAAGTAGCGGCTACCATAGCGGCTGTTCGTGATGGGTGGCCAGATAAGCGCTTGGTAATGGTTTATCAACCACATAGATTTAGCCGTACTCGTGACTTATACGAAGACTTTATAAAAGTATTAGCCGATGTTGATCAATTACTTTTACTTGATGTGTACAGCGCTGGAGAAGACCCCATTGTAGGAGCTGATAGTAAAAGTCTGTGTCGTAGTTTGCGTCAACGCGGCAAAGAGCCTCTGCACGTAGCTACCAATGCTGAACTTGCAGGTGTGCTAGCAGCAAACTTACAAAATAATGATTTAGTATTAACCCAAGGTGCTGGTAACATAGGCCAACTAGTTAAAACATTAGCTGCCACGGGTATGTCGATAGAAAAACTTAAACAGGGTGAAGTATGACTCAGGTAAATACACAATTTGGTAAAGTAGCGGTACTGCTAGGTGGAAACTCAGCAGAACGTGAAGTGTCTTTACGCTCGGGTCAGGCTGTTTTAAACGCGCTACAAAATAGTGGCGTAGATGCAATTGCATTCGACCCTCAAAATCGCTCGCTGTGGGATTTAAAAGAATTAAATGTAGATCGTGTTTTTATTGCTCTTCACGGCCGTGGTGGTGAAGATGGCACTGTGCAAGGTGCGCTTGAGTTTATGAATCTACCTTACACAGGTAGTAATGTGCTTGGCTCTGCGCTGGCTATGGATAAAGTTCGTTGTAAGCATCTATTTAAATCTGCTGGTTTAAGTACAGCACCTTATGCAGTCGTCGATGCTAAAAAAGGTTTTGATGCTAAAGCCATTATGGATGAGTTTAAAAAAGTAATGGTTAAGCCATCACATGAAGGCTCAAGCATTGGTATGGCGCAAGCAAGCACAGCACAAGAGCTAGATGAAGCTTTGGCTCACGCATTTAAGTTCGATAATCAAGTGCTAGTGGAGCAGTGGATAACAGGGCGAGAATTTACCGTTACAGTGCTTGGCGGCGAAGTGCAGCCTGTTATTGAAATGACTACACCTAACGGTTTTTATGATTATCAAGCTAAGTATCAATCAAATACAACGCAGTATCATTGCCCAGCCGATTTATCGGCGCAAGATACACAGCACTTACAAGCAATGTCGCTTGATGCTTTTGATTTAGTAGGGGCAAGTGGCTGGGGGCGAGTAGATGCTATGCAAGACGAGCAAGGTAATTTTTATTTATTAGAAGTAAATACAGTACCGGGTATGACCGAAAAATCGCTCGTGCCAATGGCGGCAAAAGCGAATGGGGCAACTTTTGAGCAATTAGTTGTTCGCATTTTAGAGCAAACGCTTTAATATGCACCCCCTTTTAGAAAAAGCCCAACAAATCAAGCTGAACCTAAATTGGTCGCTGGTTTTTGGGGTGAGTTTTTTTCTGATAGTAGTCATCGGCCTTGTGCAAATTACTACGGGTGTATCAGATTGGCTTGTAGAGAACAAAGATGCGCAGATAAAGCACTTAATTGTACAAGGCCAACCAAAGTACACTGAAGAAACAGCAATTATAAAAGCAATAAAGCAGGCTGACTTAAGTAGCTTTTTTGAATTAGATGTAAAGCATGTGCAGCAGCTAGTTCAAGACTTGCCTTGGGTTGCTACTGTTTCAGTACGAAAGCAATGGCCCGATACAGTTCAAGTATATGTTGTTGAGCATAAGGCTGTAGCTCATTGGAATAGTGATTTGTTACTTAACCAAGGTGGCCAAGCGTTTCAAGCAAGTAGTGATAAGTTACACGACCTGCCGCAATTATATGGCCCTGAAGGCAGTGAAGAAGAAGCATGGGTTGCGTTTAAGCAATTTGATGAAATGCTAAAGGTAAATAACCTGACGCTTTCAAGCCTTGCACTGTCTGAGCGGTTTTCGTGGCAGTTATGGTTAGATAACGGAATACGCTTAGATTTAGGGCGTAAAGATAAAGCTAAACGCGTACAACGTTTTATAGATGTTTACCCGCGAATGGAACAACGTGCAAATGCACAAGTAGATACAATCGATTTACGGTATGATACCGGCCTTGCAGTAAGCTTTAAGCCGCTGCAAGAAGAACAATTACAAAATAAGAGTAAGGCATGACTAAGTCAGCAGAAAGAAACCTCGTGATTGGATTAGACGTTGGTACCTCGAAAGTGGTTGCCACGGTAGGTGAAATCACCGCAGATAACAAGCTCAGCATTGTTGGTGTGGGCAGCCAAGTATCTCATGGTATGGATAAAGGCGGCGTTAACGATTTAAACTTAGTGTCTGAGTCGATTCGCCGAGCTATTGATGAGGCCGAGTTAATGGCTGATTGTCGAATTAGCTCAGTGTACTTAGGAATTTCTGGCAAACATATCCAGTGTCAAAACGAAAGCGGTGTAGTTGCAATCAACAACACCGAAGTGACAGATGAAGACATTGAAAACGTCATTCATATTGCGCGTTCAGTGCCTATTTCTGCAGAGCGAAAAATGCTACATGCATTACCGCAAGAGTACAGCATCGACATGCAAGAAGGGATTAAAAACCCACTAGGCATGAGCGGCGTGCGTATGGAAGCGCGAGCACACATAATTACGTGTTCGAACGACATGGCTAAAAACATTGAAAAATGTGTTCAGCGCTGCGGATTAGAAGTAGATCAACTTATATTTACGGCACTGGCGTCGTGTTACTCAGTTTTAACTGATGACGAAAAAGAGCTAGGTGTAGCCGTACTTGATATTGGTGGTGGTACAATGGATATCACCATTTATATTAATGGTGCTCAGCGTCATTCAGCTGTTATTCCAGTGGCAGGTAACCAAGTGACGGGTGATATTGCAAAAATATTTCGTACACCTATATCACATGCAGAGTCACTCAAAGTACAATACGCATGTGCAAATAGCCAAATGGCCAGTAGTGAAGACACTATTGAAGTACCAAGCGTAGGTGGGCGACCTGCAAGATTAATGTCGCGTCATACGTTATCTGAGGTTGTTGAGCCTCGTTTTAGAGAATTATTTGAGTTGGCGATGGAAGAAATTCGTCGTTCAGGCTTAGAAGACCAAATTGCGGCAGGCCTCGTTATCACGGGCGGGACTGCTAAAATGACTGGCGCTATGGAAGTGGCAGAAGACATTTTTCAAATGCCAGTAAGAATAGGCAAACCAATCGGGATGGTTGGTTTGACAGACTATGTAGATGATCCTTCGTACGCAACCGCTGTTGGTTTGTTACAATACGGGCGCACTATGCAATCGATGAATGCACAAAAGTCGAAAGCAGAGGATAACAATAATTGGTGGAACCGCATTACTAAATGGTTCCAAGGCGAGTTTTAATACTCAAGTCGGAGAGTAAACATGTTTGATATGATGGAACAGCACGGTGAAGAAGCCGTAATAAAGGTAATTGGCGTGGGCGGTGGCGGCGGTAACGCTGTTGAGCACATGGTAAAACAACAAATTGAAGGCGTACGTTTTATTGCTGCTAATACGGATGCACAAGCATTACGTAATTCAGCAGCAGACATTACAGTACAACTTGGCACGCAAATAACCTCTGGGTTAGGTGCGGGCGCAAACCCAGAAGTAGGCCGTCAATCAGCTGAAGAAGACGAAGAAACCATCCGTGCAAGCCTTGAAGGCGCCGACATGGTATTTATTGCTGCGGGTATGGGCGGTGGTACAGGTACTGGTGCAGCACCAGTGGTTGCTAAAATTGCTAAAGAGTTAGGTATTTTAACCGTTGCAGTAGTAACGCGTCCTTTTGATTTTGAAGGTAAAAAACGTGCATCTGCGGCTGAACAAGGCATTAATGAATTGTCAGAAATTGTAGACTCTCTTATTACAATTCCGAACAATAAATTGCTTAAAGTTTTAGGAAAAGGGACTACACTTCTAGATGCCTTCGCTAAAGCTAATGACGTATTATTTGGCGCAGTACAAGGTATTGCCGAGCTGATTACACGTTCTGGTTTGATTAACGTGGATTTCGCCGATGTACGTACAGTAATGTCAGCGATGGGTACTGCTATGATGGGTACTGCTTCTGCGTCTGGCCCTGATCGTGCACAAGAAGCTGCTGAAGCAGCAATTTCAAGCCCATTACTAGAAGACGTTGATTTAACTGGTGCTAAAGGCATATTAGTTAACATTACCGCAGGTATGGACATTGCAATTGAAGAATTTGAAATTGTTGGTAACCACGTTAAGGCGCTAGCGTCTGAAAATGCAACGGTTGTTGTTGGTGCGGTTATTGATCCAGAAATGAGCGACGAGTTACGTGTAACGGTTGTTGCAACTGGTTTAGGCGGCGATCGTCGTCCACAATTTGGTATTGTCGATAACGGTATTAAAAAGGCGTCAGGTTCTGATGTTACTAGTTCATCAAACCAAACAAGTAGTATGTACGTACCAAGCTTTGCAAGCCAAGGTACAAGCTCTGAAGAAAGCACTGCTAGCACACAAGTAGAAACTAAAGAACAAACAGAATCTACCAGCTCAAGCAGTTCAACTAGCTCTTCGGCGCAAAACAGTAAAAAAGCAGATAAATCAGAAGGCGGTGATTATTTTGATATTCCTGCTTTTTTACGTAAGCAGGCTGATTAACATTAATTAATACTTTTGTTTGAAATATGTACGAATATTGAAAGGCAAAAGGATTTATGTTAAACTCCGCCGTCTAACTGTAACTGATTTTAAAGTGAGCGAACCTATGATTAAACAGCGTACGATTGCACAAGTAGTCAAAGCCATAGGAATTGGACTTCATAAAGGTGAGAAGGTCACAATAACTCTCCGACCTGCGAGCGCAAATACTGGGATTGTATTTCGTCGTGTGGACCTTGATCCGGTTGTTGAATTTGAAACAACACCTGAAGCCGTTGGTGATACGCAGTTATGTACCTGTTTAATAAACAAAGATGGCGTTCGCTTATCTACTACCGAGCACTTAATTGCAGCGGTTGCTGCAATGGGTATTGATAATCTAATTGTAGAATTAGATAGCTCAGAAGTACCTATTATGGATGGTAGTGCATTACCATTTATATACTTGTTACAAAAAGGCGGCATAGAAGAGCAAAATGTCGCAAAACGCTTTATTCGTATTAAAGAAAAAGTACGTATTGAAGAAGGCGATAAATGGGCCGAAGTAGAACCATATGATGGTTTTCATATCGACTTTGAAATTGCTTTTGATCATCCGGCAATTAACGAAAGTCGCCAACGTGTTGGTTTAGACATTACGGCACAAAGCTTTACTGAAGAAATTAGCCGCGCACGTACTTTTGGTTTTATGAAAGATATAGAATACATGCATGCTAACAACCTAGCGCTAGGTGGTAGCATGGATAGTGCAGTAGTACTTGATGAGTTTAAAGTGTTAAACCCTAATGGTTTACGCTACAGCGATGAGTTCGTTAAGCATAAAATACTAGACTGTGTTGGTGACATGTTTATGACAGGTCACAACCTTTTAGGTAAAGTGACGGCATTTAAATCGGGTCACGATTTAAATAATAAGTTACTTCGTAAAGTTATGGCGACAGAGTCAGCGTGGGAGTGGGCAACATTTGAAACGCCTGTTACGATGCCTGCACCCGGCCTTGAGTTAGCGACTGCCTAACTTAGTATTTTAAAAAATACACGCTCACAAACAGTTATAAAAAATGACGCTAAATAGCGTCATTTTTTTTGCTTTTAATTTAGCTAAATTTTAAGAATGGACTGCAATTGATCTAAGGTGGTTATTGTATAAGTCGGAGTTATACCTTCCGGCAGCTGCTCCCCTGGATGTTGTAGCCAACACGTATCAATACCAGCGTTACTACCGCCAAGTACGTCGCTTGAGGCAGTATCACCCACCATTAATATTTGGCTCTTATCGGGGTTACCCATTAACTCAAAAGTATGATCAAAAATAGCTTTATTAGGTTTTGCTATTCCCACGAGCTCTGATATGACCAACCACTCAAACATATCTTTTAAACCAGTGTGCTCTAAACGCACAGTCTGCAAGCGGGCAAACCCGTTAGTTATGATACCTAATTTAGCGTGTGGCTTTAGTTTATTTAAAAGCTCAATAGCGCCGGGTAAAGGCTCGCAAATTTGCGCCATAGAATCTAAAAAAGCATCATTTAATTCTTTGGCTGGTACATCTAGTTTTTCAGCCCATTCGTTGAAGCGGGTTACCTGCAAGTAATCAGCGCTAATTTTTCCATCTTGATAATCTAGCCACAGCTGCTTATTGGTTTTTTGATAATGTACATAATCATCTTTAGTAAACTGTATACCGTATGCTTTAAACATACGGGTCATACCCGCAAGAATATCAAATCTAAACAATGTTTCATCGGCATCAAACAGTACATAACTGTATTTCATTAAGCTTCCTAAATTAATTCATTTGCTATATAAAGCAGGGTGTAAAAATGGTGCCATAGCTAAAGTAAGTGCTTGAGTGTAAGTACTTTCACGGGTTGCATGGTTATTAGTAAGAAGCCCAATAGCGCCACCTTTTTGCTTAATATTTTGAGTATTAAAGGCTTTATCCATTACGTCGCCAAGCTCTTCACCGTTTAACAGTGCATTATATAAAACTTGAGGTAAGGGTAAGTTGCTACTGCGTCCTACAGATTGCTCTGAACCGTTATTAATTACTACATAGGCAAAGGTTGCCGCACCGTAACTAAATTGCTCTGCGCCGCCTTCCATTGCACAGTAGTAGTCTGCTTTATAGGTATTTTTGCAAAAGGTTACTCTGTTTTGTGCACCAATGCGCGTTTGCTCTTCGCCAATAGGTTGATCTGGTACATTGGAGGGGGCATCAACACTTTGGCAATCAATCTCATGCTCAGGAAAATACATTGCAAAAATATGTTTAGCAGCGTTAATTTTTACAGGGTTTTTAGAACCTACAACAATTTTTAATGAGTACGACACAATATCCCTTATTGTTACTATAAATCAGCAGTGTACGTGAGAAAACTAGACCTGAGAAGATTAGTTATATTGGTATATCCAAAGGTGCTAAGTTCTCCAAGGCACGTTTTTTAATAATAATATCTTTAATAAGTGGGGTAAGCACCAGCTCCATCGCTAAACCCATTTTCCCACCAGGGACCACAAGTGTGTTTATACGAGACATGAAGCTGCCTTCGATCATTTGTAAATAATACGGAAAATCAACATCATCAATCCCCCTAAAACGAATAACGACAAAGCTTTCATCAAGTGATGGAATATCTTTTGCGCTAAAAGGATTAGAAGTGTCAACGGTTGGTACACGTTGAAAGTTAATATGAGTACGCGAAAACTGCGGCGTAATATGATTAATGTAGTCATCCATACTGCGTACAATTGAATCCATTACTTTTTCACGAGAGTGGCCACGATCTTGGGTATCGCGGATCAGCTTTTGGATCCATTCAAGGTTAATTATAGGCACCATGCCTATAAGTAAATCAACGTGCTTAGCTACATCATGATCTTGATCAACGACACCGCCATGCAGACCTTCGTAAAACATTAAATCGGTACTTGATTCAAGATCTTGCCACGGTGTAAACGTACCCGGTAATTGGTTATAAGGCACTGCTTCATCAAAAGTATGTAAGTAACGACGTAGCTTACCTTGCCCTGTTTCGCTGTATTGGCTAAAGAGCGTTTCTAGTGCACCAAAGTCATTTGCCTCTCGGCCAAAATAACTAATATGCTTACTTTCTTGTTGGGCTTCGCGTATTTTTTTATCCATTTCAGGGCGAGTGTAACGGTGAAAGCTATCTCCTTCGACAAAAGCTGCGTCTATATTTAAGCTACGAAAAATATGTTTAATAGCATTAGTGGTGGTAGTAGTACCGGCACCAGAAGAACCTGTAATAGCAATGATAGGATGTTTAGCTGACATGTTTATTTCTCTTTTTAAGGACCACGTTAGTTATAAAAAGTCTACTGGCTCTGCTCAAGTGACGCCACCAGCAAATAACGTTATCATGGGGTGCTTAAAATTAAAACGAGAGAAAGCATGAAACTTATTAACCCATTACTCGGACTCTTCTCAATAGCAGCGCTTAGCCTAAGTGTGGCGCATGCTAGCATGCCAAAGAGCCAAATATTACTCGCTGATTTAAATATGCCTTTTGGGGTACAAGTTAAGCTGATAAGTGATAAAAAGAGCTATAACAACCAACCTTATCTAACAAATACTGGTATTTACTTTACTCATGAAGTTATCTCTAATCAGCAAAGCCAAACAGATATTGCGTATTATGATTTCGCTACAAAACAAGTTAGTAATCTTACAAACTCACCTGTAAGTGAATACTCTCCAACAGTTATGCCAAACAAAAAGAGTTTATCAGCCATTGTGGTTGAGGAAGATTCTAAGCAAAAACTATGGGAGTACCCGTTAGATACACAGCAAAGCCCACGTCGTATTTTTGATTGGATAGAACCTGTAGGCTACCATGTTTGGGGTGTTCAAAATGATTTAGTCATGTTTATATTAGGTGAGCCTCATACACTGCAATACACCTCAGTAGAGGCTGCTAAAGGGCATATTGCGGCAAGTAATATTGGCCGGACCTTAATTTATAACCATTCAATGGCTAAATTTTTATTTAGTTACACTAAAAACGATCAGCATATTTTAGCGAGCTTTAATGCACAAACTAAGCAAGTTGAAGACTTATTAAGGTTACCTGCAAACGTACAAGACTTTATTTTAAAAAATGATACAACGATTGCTTATGCAATTAAAAACCGCGTGTATCAACGTCAACTTACAGGTAATAATGAGGTTTCACAGTGGCTAGATTTAACTACTTATTGCGATACCACAATCACTCGTATGAGCTATAACAATGATAAGCTCGCTTTTGTGTGTGATGTAAAATAAATTCGGACTTTGCAGTGCGTATACGTTACTGTATTGCGCAACTTACTATTATAGGATTTACAACGTGGCTTACAGCGCAGAAGAGCTTACAGAGCAGCTCATTAAATTACAGTGCAGAAGTAATTTTAAAATTAAGAACATTGCAGAGTACATGTTAGTAAACTCTAAAGAAGCGTTTTACACTCACAGCGAAAGTGGTAAAGGTAAAATTGTAATTCGCCCAGCATTCGAAGTGTTTAGCGATGACTTTAGTGATATAGATGGGGTTGTACGCGCCCCCGGTTATTTTCACAGTAGTGAAATGACCCGTTTCCCTACGCGTATATTTAAAAGTGCTCAGCCAATTCATTACGGCGTGGCGTTTAAAATAAACTCAGAGCAAGCTGCAAAAGACTTTGTAGCTAAATTAACTATGATCATTGGTGGTTAATAAAAGGCTTAGTTAAGCAAAAACTTGGTTAAGATATTTATTAAAAAGCCGCTGAATTTAATATTCAGCGGCTTTTGTATTTTTATAGTTTAATGAATCTAAGAGTTACTTACTTTTTAAGAAGCTATTAACCGATTCAAGCTCGCGTGTTTTAAGAGCGATACAATCGCTTGTGCTTTCTTCTAGTTTACTCAATGTACGTGCATAACCGGCTACATCAGCTACTTTTTTGTTAAAAAAGGCCTGAGTTTTAGCTAAGCTCTGTGCGTCACAACTTGCTGTTGTAAAGTACGGTAAGTTAGGAATAAAGAAAGGTGGCAAGCTTGCAGTTACTTTATCGTAATTGTTGTATACCCAATCTATAAATAGCGCTTGGCGCTCATCGGTATAACGTTGGCCTGATAAAATAGTACGCATATCAGAAGCCGTTACCTCGTCAGTTAGGCTATAAGCCAATACCGCTTTTTGAAGTTTTGGCTCGCCAAAAAAGCTCATTGCAGCAAGCATGTTCGTACGTACTTGTGGATCTTTTGTCGTTTTAAACGTCGTCATGAATTGATCAAGTAATGCTTCATCACCATGAAAAGCGGCAAGTGTTAAGTAGGTGCCCGCTAAATAAGGGTCTACTTTTTGCGGATCTTTTAAGTAAGCTTGTGTTTGCTCTTTTGCTTTATTAATTACACTTTGATCTTCGCCATCAAAACCTAAACGAGACACAACAGCTGCTCTTAACTGTGAAATAGCACCGTCTTCACCGGCTTTCGCTTCTAGGCCATATTTTTTAGCCGCAGGCGTTACAGCACCACGAATAAATTCAGGCCATAGATCTTTATTGCTTTCATCTTTAAAGGTGCGCTGCTGCGATACTAAGTAACCCAGTGCAGTATTAGCTACGCGAGGGTGGCTATCGCTTACAAATACTTCAAGCGTTTGCATTAATTTTGCTGCAGATATAACACCTGCATCAAGTAATGCATCAGTAGCTGAAAGCAGTGCTAGGCGCTCACGATCGCTTAGTACGCTAGGGGCTTTTTTAATAAGTGCGCTAAATTGTGCATCATCCATTACCCAGCGGTAGTAGCCTAAAGCACCTTGGTCAGGGTAAATCCACTCAGGTTCAAAATCTAGATCAAGCGTTTGGCTTTGTTTATTTAGTAAAATATTAGCTGTTTTTACTTTATCGCCGGCGCCATATTTTATAGCTACAGGTACATTCCAAAGTTGTGCAGGGGCATCAACTCCGGCGTTTGCAAAACGGCTTTGCGAAATAGTAAGCTTTTTACCTTGCTGCTTAACATTTACTAGTGGGAAAGACGATTGCTCAATAAACGATTTTAAAACACTTGCTACATCTTTATTTGACGCTTTACCTAACGCTTCCCATAAATCTGCAGCTTCGGCATTTTTAAAAGAAAACGCTTTTAAATAGCTTTGAATACCTTTTTGGAATGCATCTTCGCCAATCCAGTTTTCAACCATTGCAAGCACTGAGCTACCTTTAGAGTATGCTAAGCCTAAGCCATCCATAATATCGGCATCGGTTTTAATAGGCTTACGAATAGGTTTAGTACTTAGGCGAGCATCAAGTGCCATTACGTTGTTTTGCGGTAAATCAAGGTGTGATTCAAACTCAGGGTTAAGCTGCTTAGTAATTTTAGCCGCCATCCAGCTTGCAAACGCTTCATTTAACCATAAGTCGTTCCACCACTTCATGGTTACCAAGTTACCGTACCATTGGTGAGCAAGTTCGTGAGCAATAATAGACACGTTGCGCTGCTTTTTACTGCGAGTTGCAGCGGCTAAATCAACTAGTAAAATATCTTCACGGTAAGTTACCAGACCTGAATTTTCCATTGCGCCAAACGGGAATTCTGGAACAGCAACAGAGTCTAGTTTTTTATAAACATAAGGAATACCAAAGTAGGCTTCAAGTGCGCTCAGTACTTTTGGCATATTTTCTTTAGCGTATTGGGCTAAGTGAATTTTGCCTTGTGGCGTAATAACACGACCAGGAATAGGCATGCCTTCAATGTTTAACTCTTCAAACGGGCCAACAGCCATCGCTACAAGGTATGAAGGAATTGGCGGCGTTTTATCAAAATAGTGAGTGGTCATATCGCCGTTAACGGTTGTTTTTAACTCTGGCGTATTAGCATATACTTTTTGAGATGTAGGCGCGGTAATTGTCAGTTGAAATGGAATTTTATAATTTGGTTCATCAAAAACAGGAAACGCACGACGCGCATCATTCATTTCAAATTGGGTAAATAAATAAGGTGTGCCTTGGTCTAACGTTTTATATAAACCGACACTTTGGCGGTTATAAGGCGCAGAAAAATCAACTTTAAGCGTGTATTTACCCGGTTGAATTTGCTCATTACAGCTAAATTTAACTTTACCGGTTTTAAGCATTTCATTACTTAAATCACAGTTTTCTTCGCCAAGTAGTTGCGCCATTTTAACAGCGTAAGCTACCCCGTTTAGCTCAATGTATTTTGTTGGTTTTAGTACTTCTAGGGCTATTTCAGTCATCCCTGTGAATGTATCTTGGCTTGGGTCGAGAGTTAACGATACCTGCTGAGAGCTTGGTTTTGCGAGTTTTTCGATAACGAATTCGTTAGCGTTTGCAGCATTCATTGCTAAAGCAACGCTCACCGTTAAGAAGCTTTTAAAAAACATAATAATCCCTAGATTGTTGTTGTTAGAAACTACCCTAAATAGGCTTTTTTATGCGTTAATTATTTAGAGTGTGGGTATCCTAACAGCTTTTTAGAATGGAGTAATTGATTATAGCTTGGATAAAATAGTCAAAAAGAGGCTAAAGAGTAACAAAGTTTGTCAATGACTTTCACGCAGGGTAAAACGTGTCCAATGCACGTGAGAGTTAATGATACGAATTTGCTGAATCACATTATTTAATAATGAAATGTCGTCAAACTTATCGTGCTGATATTCGTTAAAGCCCATTAAGTAGTTAAAGGCATCTTTTGAGCCTGCTTGCAGCGCATAAATACGAATTTGTTGCTCAAAGTTAAGACGCAGACTGCTAATGGCCGTTTTCATTCCTAATTGGTCTACATTAGGAATGGCGCATTTTTGCAAATACCCAGCGCGCTCCCCTTCACCGGAAAACCATATACGTACTTTTTCGCTATAGCGGCCTGTTTTGGCTGGTAAGTCGAACATTAAGCGGGTCTGGTCGCGGGCTTTAATAAAATTAAGGTAGTCATTAAAGCCTGCATCAATTAAAGCCTGATGCACAGGTACTAAGCGCGGTTTTATTTTTCCGTGGGTATGAAAGCTAAAACATAAATTGCCATGCTCATAAACAAGGTCATCAAGTGTTAAGCAACCTATTTCGTCGCTATACGCGCCGCTATAATAAGCGATTAAAGGCAGCCAAAAGTGCCAATGTTTGGCTTGCTCACGTGCAACTTTAACATCACCATATATATATCCACTATAAAGTGTATGCAGTTCCATAGCTGAAAAAGGGCGACGACCAAGATGGGTTTTCAACGTAATACCTTGAAAGTAATGACGTGTTCTATTTTATACTCAAACTATACAAAGATGCGAGTATCGATTCTAGAATTTAGGTTATTTAATTGCTTAAACAAAAACACCCTGCATAAAAATAGGCAGGGTGTTTTTATTCGCTATCAGTTTATAGCGTAAATTATTCGCTTAAAGCGCGTGCTAAACCTACAGGTTCTATTTCTACACATACTTGGTCATCATTCCAATTTAGACCAACTAAAGCACTATCTTCGTTTAAATCTTCAACCCAATCATCTAAAAACTCATCAAGATTGATTTCTGCTGGGCTATATTCAGCCCATTCGTCTTTACATTGGGCTTTAGCTGCTTCTTCGCTTTCCCACAAAAGTAATACGTCAGTTTCTGCAAACTGATTTGACTCACATACAACAAAGCCGCCATCATCGCTGCTTAGTGCCCATACTTGCTCGCTTACACGTACTTTTTCTACAAAGCTAACTAGTTGTGATTCTATTTCGATATCGCTCATGTGTTTACCTTTTTAAATTAGAGACTAGGACTGGTATTTATTGCTGCTTGGCGCTTGCTATATTGCTCATGAAAAGCAACAAGCTCACTGTGCTGACTAAAGTCAGTCAGTTCGCGAAAGCAAATCCAATCAAGCAGGCAGTATAAACTGATGTTGAGGTATTCACAGCTTTTAAATTCATCATCGGCTAAATGCGTATTTAAATAGCTTAATGTTTCAGCAATGCGTTCGTTTTGCAGATTAAAAAATAGCTTATCGCTTTGAGTATCAAAACCAGAGCGTTTGCATAGCACCATTTCAACAAGTGAATCATTGCAGGCATTAACGATTGTAAGTAATTGCTCTTGTGGCCATGTCAGATCAGGCTTAGCTGTTTTTTTAAGAAGGTAGCGTAAAATTGTATTTGAATCGCCTAACGTGAGATCGCCATCAACCAAAATAGGTACTTTGCGTGCAGGGTTATTATTAGCAAGGGTAGGGCGGCCTTTTTCAGAAAATATATTTAAAGTAACAAATTCTAAATCACAGTTGTTTTCAAGAGCCCACATTCTTATGCGCCGAGCATAAGGTGAGGCATCAGTACCAATAAGCTTCATAAATACTCCTAAAAAAAGCCGCATAAGCGGCTTTTTGTTTATTGTAGTAACACAACGTTATTCTGAACGGCTTGTAACTTCAAGTAAATGATAGCCAAACTGTGTTTGAACAGGGCCTTGCACTTGGTTAATAGGTGCAGAGAATACAACTTTATCAAATTCAGGTACCATCATGCCTGGGCCAAACTCACCAAGAGCGCCACCATCTTGACCCGAAGGACAGTTAGAATGTGCTTTTGCTAATTCAGCAAAATCTTCGCCCTGTTCAATTTGTGTTTTTAGGTCTAAGCATTGTGCTTCGCTATCTACAAGTATGTGTCGTGCGCTTGCTACTGTCATCAAAATCTCCTGGATTTAAAGTAATGTTTTTTAATAAAATTGAAACTAGTCTAGTCAGGTTACGCTAATTGTACCAGTTTAGTTATTAGATAGTGCTTTTTCAATTGCGTTAACTAAGCGTGCTGACGAAGGTTCAGTTTTAGAGTTAAAGCGAGTAATTGTTTTACGATCAGCAGATACCAAATATTTATAAAAATTCCAATTAGGTGAACTCGTCCGCTCATTTAAGTGTTTAAATATTGCATTAGCATTACTACCGCGTACTTCGCTGGTGGCAAACATAGGGAAAGTGACCCCATAATTTACAAAACATACTTTTGCCGTTAACTTTTCGTCATTTTCTTCTTGAAAGAAATCGTCAGACGGGAAACCAAGTATTACTAACCCTTCGTCTTTGTATTGTTTGTAAAGTGCCTCTAGTCCTCTAAATTGTGGGGTGAACCCACAATTACTGGCTGTGTTTACAATAAGCAAAGGCTTATTTTTAAACTGACACAAGTTAATTGTTTGCTCAGAACGCAGCTTTCGTATATCTACATTGGTAAAATCTTGGCATGCTTCTGCGCTTTCATTCGTTAACGCGTGTGCGTGCAATGGTATATTTATACATAAAGCAGCTAACCCTAAAATTATTTTTTTTAGCATAACTAGCTCCTACATTTACGATTGTTTGATAGGGGGAACATACGCTAATATGAACAAAATTGATCAACCCTTCAAGTTACTATGACAACTCGCCTTGCAAATATTAATGATTTAAATGAAATAGTCTCCATTTATAACGAAACAATTGCGTCTCGAATGGTGACCGCTGATACCGAAGAAGTGAGCGTGGAGCAAAAGCGTGAGTGGTTTAATAGCCATACTGCAAATCGCCCCATCTATGTTTACTGCGAAGAAGAAAAAGTACTGGCTTGGCTTAGTTATAAGTCGTTTTATGGCCGCCCAGCTTACGATGGCACAGTAGAAATAAGTATTTATATTACCAGCAAAGCGCAAGGTAAAGGTTTAGGTAAAAAGTTAATGGAATTTGCTCAAACAAAAGCTAAGCAGTTAGGTATTAAAGTATTACTAGGTTTTATTTTTAGTCATAACGTGCCAAGCATAAAGTTATTTAAACATTTTGAGTTTGATGTATGGGGCGAATTACCTAATGTTGCCATTATGGACGATACACCATATAGCCTAACTATTTTTGGAAAACACCTATAATAGAATGATGTTTTAAATCTGAGTTATATTTTTTTTACAAAATAAGTACAAGGACTTATGCTAATTAAATAAAAATGGACTACGCTATTAACATATTAAGTTTATTAATTTTAAGTGTAGCTTGATGGTTCGAAAAATATTAATTGTTGATAGTAGCAGTATCATCGCCATGAGGGTGAAGGTGCTTTTAGAATTAATAGGATGTGAAGTCGAATTAATTCACTTTAGCATGCTAGAAATGTACACTCGGATCGCTGACTATGACCTTGTTATAGTCGCTCATGGTGTGCCTGTAGATGCTATAAAACCGCTTGCGAATGAAGTTGTGCAAGAGCGCTTTATGCTGCTTGCACCTAAAGCTGAGAACGGTGAGCAATTAACTGCCTTTAGTGAGCTAAACCATGTTGCACCTAATGCAACGGTGGTTTACCCATTTTTTTCCAATAAAGAAATCACTTCACTGCTAGAGAGCCTACTTGAACTTGGCTCAAATCATATATTAAAACTGCCAACCATTTTATTAGTTGACCATATCCCTGAGCGCCTTGAAAAAATGAAAACCAGTTTGGTTGGTGCGCACATAGAAACTTATACAGCCACTGATAGCACCCAAGCATTAGAAATAAGTAAAGATAAGCACATAGACATACTCATAAGCGATTTTATTTTAAATGATGGTACTGGGTTAGATATTTTTTCACGCTTAAAAGTTTCGCAATCACATTGCCGCTGTTTGTTATTTACCTCTCGTCCTGATCAAGTTTCGATGATAGAGGCTATTCGCCAAGGCGTAGAAGATGTACTCATTAAACCTTTAAATGACAGTGTTTTACTTCAGTCGGTACATAAACTATGGCAAACAGAGCTACTAAAACGCGACAACGCAGAGCTTGTTGAAAGGCTTCAAGATACCGTAGATGCATTAATCGAAAAAGACAGCCTACTTCAAGTTATTTATAAACATACACCCGATGCCATCATGCTGTTTCAGCGCGGTGGTAAAGTAATAGAAGCTAATGATGCATGTTTAAAGCTGTTTAATTTACCGTTTAATGAACTGGAAGGTAAATCTGTATTTAGCTTTTTAGATGAGGATTCTATTAGCGGTATTAAAGATAAAATTTCAACGCTAAATAGTAATCGTCAATTTAGTTGTGATTTGCGTTTAGCTAAAACGACGGGGGGTTACATTCCGCTGGTGGGTTCTTTTAACGAAATAGATCACCATGGTGATATAGCCCTTGCTGTTATTTTTAAAAATGTAACGCACCTTAAGCAAAAAGAAGATTTACTGTTAGAAGCAAAAGATGTACTTGAGGAACAAGTAAGAGCGCGTACCTCGCAACTTGAGCATGCTAAAAATGTCGCTGAAGCTGCCAATCTTAGTAAATCAGAGTTTTTGGCCAACATGTCGCATGAGTTACGTACACCAATGCATTCAATATTAAGCTTTTCGCGCTTTGGCTTGAGCAAATTAGCTGCTGGCGATTTTGCTAAAGAAAAACTCGTAAAATATTTATCTCGCATTGAAAGTAGTGGTGAGCGCCTACTTTCGTTACTTAATAACTTGCTCGATTTATCTAAACTCGACGTGGGTAAATTTCCCTTTAACCCTCGACCATACAACTTAGCAAATATTATAAAAACAAGCATTGATGATGTATCGGGTACTGCTATGGAAAAAGAAATAGAAATAGCTTTTATTGCCCAACCACTACCCGTTATTGCACAGTGCGATGAAGAACAAATAAATCAGTTATTACGAAATGTACTCGGCAACGCCTTAAAATTTAGTGAGCCAAAAAGCAAAATTAAAGTAACTCTTGAGTCAAACAATGAGCTTGCCATAATAGAAGTGATTGATAACGGCATTGGTATACCTGAGGATGAGCTCGAACATATTTTTACTAAGTTTGCACAAAGTAGTAAAACAAATAGTGGTGCAGGCGGTACCGGTTTAGGCCTTGCCTTATGTAGGGAGTTTGTGTCTTTACACCAAGGTGAAATAACCGCGCAAAATAACGAAAACGGTGGTGCAACAGTATGCATACAAGTACCACTGGAAATAAACCTAGATGAACATTTGGCCGAAGAGCAATTAGAGCAGCAAAACCACTAATTATTTTTGGCAAGCCAAGTAACTTTTTTTAAGAATTTGAATGGATGATAAATTATGGCCTTAACTAAAATTCTTGCCGTCGATGACGAGCCGTTTAACCTTGAAATAATTGAAGAAATTTTAGAAGAACTTGATTTTGAATTGCAAGTAGCAACCAGCGGCCCAGAATGCTTAGGCATGGTTGAAGATTATATGCCTCAGGTTATATTACTCGACGTAAGTATGCCGCAAATGAACGGTTATGAGGTGTGTAAAGCACTTAAGGCTAACCCTAATACAGCGCATATAATTGTTATGTTTGTTTCAGCACGCGGTACTGTTGAAGAGCGAATGGAAGGCTATTCAGTAGGTGCAGAGGATTATATTGTAAAGCCATTTGGACACGATGAACTTAAATCAAAACTCAAAAACTTAAACCAAGTACTTATTGAAAAACAAAGCCTCGAAAAGCAAGTTGAAGACGCGACTTCTACAGCATTTAATGCGATGGCCAACAGTAGTGAAATGGGCGAAATAGTTAACTATGTTGAAAACATAGGTTTTATTAATGAACCAGAAGAGCTAGGTAAAGCACTTATAGATTGCCTTAAATCATTTGACTTACAAAGTAATGTTGAATTTAGGCAGGGCGATGAAATAAGCCATTTTGCGCTAAATGGTGTATGTTCGCCAATAGTCGTTGAGCTATTTGAAATGCTTAAAAATAAAGGGCGTTTACATGAGTTTTCGCACCGAATTTTAGTTAATTATGAACTGATTAGCCTGCTTATTTTAAACATGCCAGATCACGATCCAGATAAACACGGGCGCATACGCGATCACGTGTGTTTTATTGTAAGCGTGACCGAACAACAATTACGCGCAATCATGACCAAAAAAATGCTTGAGTCGCAACAGGCGAAACTTAATGCTGTTGCAAGTGCGGTACACAGCAAATTTCATGGGCTAATTAGCTTATTAAATGAGAACCGCCAAAGTAACGAAAGAGTATTTAAACAATTACAAGAAGAGCTTGAAGAGCGTATTCCTACAATGGGGTTAGATGAAGATCAGGAGGTGTTTATTTATAAAAAAGTAGATAAAACAATCCAAAATTCAATTGCTAGAGAGGAGTCTGTAAAACAGGTAAAAGCAGCCTTTGCTGAAATTGAGCAACATCTTTCGTTGTTATTAAAAAGCTAGTATGTTTTAAATTTTGAGGTTTACTTTCGGGTATTTAAGCATCTCGGGGTAAACCTTTTTCAACAATTCTAATCAGTCTTAGGGTTTTTCGAAGTTGCACACGCTGTTTGTCGTTTTGCTGTGTAAGTGCCCAATTAATATGCTCTAAAACAAGCTCGCTGCAATTCAGAGCTTTATCTTCAAGGGCAAAAACTATCTTAGGGCTAAAATCGGCATTTCCTAAACCCACCGCTAAATTACGTAGCCATCGCTCATGGCCAATACGGCGAATAGGGCTGCCTTCAGTGTTTTTTAAAAACGTTGCTTCATCCCAAGCAAATAACTCAAGTAAGTCTTTATCTTTTAATTGTGTGCGAGGGTGAAAGTCATTTTCATCAGTTATTTGTCCATATCGGTTCCATGGGCATACCAGTTGGCAGTCATCGCAGCCATAAATACGATTACCTAATAAAGCTCTATATTGCTCAGGTATAGCGCCTTGATGCTCAATAGTTAAGTACGATATGCATTTGCGTGCATCAACTACATAAGGCTCTACAATTGCACCTGTAGGGCAAAGCGTAATGCAGGCTACACATTTTCCGCAGCCTTCGAAGGTGTTTTCATCATCAATCGGTAGGGGTAAATCAACAAATAACTCACCTAAAAAAAACCATGAGCCAGCTTCTTGGTTTATTAACAATGAATGTTTGCCACGCCAGCCTAAACCTGCTTTTTCAGCAAGTTGGCGCTCAAGCACCGGCGCTGAGTCTACAAACGGCCTAAAGCCATAATCGCCAATTTCTTGCTCTATTTTTTGGCCTAGTTTTTTTAACCTATTACGCATTAATTTATGGTAATCACGCCCTAAAGCATAGCGGCTAATGTAGGCTTTTTCGGTATTTTTAAGTGTTTTAGCAAAGCTTGCATCAGGGGGGAGGTAATTCATTTTTACCGAAATAACGCGCTGAGTACCAGGAACTAATTCAGCAGGGCGAGCGCGTTTCATGCCATGTGCCGCCATATAATCCATTGACCCGTGATAACCTGCATCAAGCCAGCGCTGTAATTGTGCTTCGTGCTTAGATAAATCAATGTCGGTTATGCCAACTTCGCTAAAGCCAAGCTCTTGCCCCCATACTTTAATTTGTTGGGCTAGTTGTTCATAATTTGGAGTAGGGTTGCTCACACACATTTCACGCTTAAATTAATAGCCGCGTAATTTAACATATTTGCTGGTGGGCGAAAACGCCTGTCAGAGCACAAATCGCTTTAACTGTTGCTGGGTTTGTAAGCTTAATTGCTGAGATTGTTGGCAATCGTTAAGGGCAGTATCTATTTGTTGTTTGGCTTGCTCGCCTAAAGCTACTATCTGCTCTACCGATTGATGGGTCTGTGTTTGAGTGTTTTCTAACGTATGTACAGCATTTACTATTTGTTGGAGCTGTTGTTGGTTTTGTTCAAACTCATTCAGCATTTTAGTAAAGCCATCGGATGTATTACTTATCGCGCTTTGCGCATTATTAGAATGGGTAATTAATTGCTCTGACTCTTTGTTTGTTTCATTTACTAGCTCGTTCATTTGGTTAATAAAGTCGCTAATTTGCCTAGTTGCACCGCTTACTTTTATTGACAGCGTACGTACTTCATCGGCAACAACAGCAAAGCCTCTACCTGCGTCACCGGCTCTAGCCGCTTCAATTGCAGCATTGAGCGCCAATAAATTAGTTTGATCAGAAAACTCTTCAACCATTTTTAATATGCTGCGAATATTTTCGCTGTTTTCTTTAAGCCCTGCTACCGTGTTTGAAAAGCTACCCAGCATATTAGTAATCAAACCAACTTGCTCAACTAAGGCTAAAAGTTCGGATGCAGAGAGCTTTACAAAATTAAGGTGTTCATTATTTACCTCATGCACGCTGTCTGTGTTGCTTACTATGTTTTGTAAGCTTTGCGTTATTTGCATACTGGCATTAATAATACTGCGGCTTAAGTTTATTTGCTGCTCACTTGATTGCTCAGTACTATGCATAGACTCAGTCACTTGAGTGTTACTGTGCGCACTAGCTTGAGCGCTATTGTGCGTAGTGCTTAATAACTCACTTAAATGAGTGGTGAATATATTGTACTGCGTACTTAAATCTTTAAATTCATCATAAGAAAAATGAGGGAGTTTTGCTGCTAAATTGGCATCTTGCTGGTTTATTTGTATTAAAGTGTCTCGCATTGCAGTTACAGGACGTACAATTAGAAAGCGCATATAAAAAAGAGTAAAAACAAAGCCAGCTACAATAACGAAAGTTAGCAACCAAAATAACCCTGTACTTTGCTGTTGTTCGCTTAAGGTTTGATATAACCAAAATAATGTAATTGCTTGAAACAAAAATACAAAACTCAAATTACCCACTATTTTACGGGTTAGTGTAAAAAAGAATGTTTGTTCTACATAATCATAAATTTTCATAAAACCACTCATTGAACTCAAGTCCTGTAATTTTGATTAGCAATAGGTAAGCTACCTTTACTATAACGATGCTAAATAAGCTTTAGTGTGGGCTGGATAGTTGGTAAAAATTCCCTCTACACCATATTCAAGCATCAGTGATATATCTTGCTCTTTATCGACCGTATAAGCATAAATCTTTAGGCCTCGTTTTTTAGCATCATCTGCAAATTCTTTATTTACAAAGTTTTTATCTACATGGACACTAAATGCATTTAGCTCTTGAGCAAATTTTGCGTAGTGAAGCGGGATCGATGATGTTAATGCGCCTATTTTAAGCCATGGTAGTATTTTTTTAAGGTACTGCAATTGATGATGATCAAACGACGACACTAAAATGTTTTCTTTTGATATTTTGCCTGCTGCAATATTACACTCAAGCACCGTTGTAAACTTTTCAAGTTCAAAGGTATGTTTAAGCTCTAAATTTAATAATGTTTTATTGTTATTCCAATCAATTAGCTGCTGAAGCGTTGGTATTTTTTCGCCGTTACCCGCATTTAGTTTAGACAAGTCTTGGGCAGTAAAGTCCCTTACCTTACCTGTGCCGCTGGTGGTTCTATCAAGCCACGAATCATGAATAATCATGTAATCATCAAGCGTACTCTGAACATCAACTTCAATGCCATCAATGTTGGCTTTTAGTGCTTCTAAAATTGCGCTTTTAGTGTTTTCAGGAAAATCGCCACTGGCACCTCTGTGTGCGAATACTTTCATTGTCGAGCCTTTTTAGTGATTGACCAGGTTTCAAAACATGCAGCACTAACAATAAGCGCACCGCCAATAAGTGTCATTAAAGTAGGGCGTTCATGAATAATTACTATAGCCAGTATTGTGCCATAAAGTGGCTGTAAGCAAGAAATTAACCCCGCAGTTGCTGCAGATAAATGCTTTAAACTGGCTGCAAATAACGAGTGTGGTGTAGCGGTAAAAATAATACCCGCCACAGCAATTAAAATAAGGTCGTGGTTACTAACCTCATACACAGGAACTTCAATAAATGCGCATAACATTAAACTTGCCACCAAGGTTTGATAAAACATAGTCTGTGGGCCGCCGTACTGGCTAAAGTAGCGCTTGTGGATGATGTTTCTAATTGAAAAAAACAAAGCCGATACAATTCCCGTAATGACACCAAAGGTTACATCGTCACCTAAATCGGCACTTGGCACGAGTAAATATATGCCAACTACTACAATAGCTGCACTTATTATATCTTTCGCTTGGGGCCTACTTTTATTAAACACCGGCTCTAAAAAAACCGTCATAACGGGGTAGCTAAAAAAAGCCAGCATACCAATAGTAACACCGGCCATTTGCATGCCTGCAAAATAAGTTACCCAATGTAAGCCTACTGCTACACCTAAAAATAGTGCTATTAAATAGTCTTTAGGTTTATTTAGTTTTATTTGTTTTTTTTGAAAATACAGCATCGCCAAAAGTGCCATACCAGCAATGGCGGTTCTGTAAACAGTAATATCAAGCGCATTTAAACCAATTAGTTTTGCAAAAAGGGCAGTGCCCCCAAAAAGTAATACGGCAATATGTAAGTAAATTAAACTTTGCTGTTGTGGCTGCATTTAAACATCATCTCCTTTTTTTAATATGTTATCACTGGGCGAGCGCCTACAGGATGAAATTTATAAAACATGACAATTGTCAGCAAAGTTAATGACATTTCACACTCTTATTAATTTTAGGGTTTGGCATAGTTACCTTACTTACTTGGAGGTTGCTATGAATACATTCGTTTTAATAAGCTTGGCGATTAGCGAGTTTTTGGAATCAATTAGCTTTAGTGTTTCAATAAATGATTACTTTATACTCATTAGTGTTTTTGTGTTATTTATATTTATTAATAAAAATAGTGCTTTAAATAAAAATAATAACTTAGAGGTATGTGTATGAGTGAAGCTAACACACTTTCAAAACCAGCAGATAAAAATTTTTGGAAGTACGTGCCATTAATTTTTACGGGGTTTTATTTATTACCCACTCTTTTTAACTTATCGCATTTGCCAGTAAACACAATTGTAATGAGTGTGGCGTTTTATATTGTATTTATTTTGCTTTATATAAAAGCCATGAACTGTGAAACAAAAGCTATCTCTAAACTGTTTATAATGATGTTAGTGGTTTGTTTTAGCGCTACATTTTATACCACAGGCACGTCTACCTTATACGGATTTATCACTTTTATAGCGGGTGAATCGTATAGTAAAAGGCACAGGGTATACGCAGTATTTGGTATTGCTTTTGCGGTATTATTAAGCGCCTACTTAGCTGATATGGAAAATGTAAAATATTTTTTAGCAGGCACATTATTAATTTCAGCCGCATTATTTGCCTTTGGTATAGCTAGTCAAAAAGAGCGGCTGCACAAAATGCGCGAGCAAGAAAGCGCTAACCAATTAGAGCAATTAGCTGCCATTGCTGAGCGTGAACGAATAGCGCGCGACCTGCACGATATTTTAGGTCATTCACTTTCATCAATTGCGTTAAAAGCAGAGCTTGCCAATAAGTTGAATCAGGGTGAGCGATATGAGCAGGCAAATAACGAAATAGCACAAGTTGCTGATCTTGCAAGGCAACTGTTAAGCGACGTGAGAAACGCCGTAAGTGATTTAAAACAGCTTAATTTAGTTAGTCAGCTGGCGCAGCTTAAACAAAGGCTTATAGAGCAAGAGTTTAACGTTACATTTAACGTGGTTTTAAATACTTTGCCCGCTAAAGTAGAGGGGTTAGCAGGCCTTATAATTAAAGAAGCCGTTACTAATTTACTGCGCCATAGCAGTACAAAAAACAGCGAAATAAATATAGAGCAAACAGCGCAGCAATTACTTATAACGGTTATCGATCATGCACCTTGCAGCACGTTAAACGCAGGTAATGGCTTAAACGGTATAAAAGAGCGCGCAGAGCAACTTAATGGTAGTGCTAGTTTTACATGTGGCGAGCGCTTTACTTTAAATGTAATACTGCCAATTACAGCTAAGGATTTACAATGATCAAAGTATATTTAGTGGAAGATCAAGCACTGGTTCGCGACGCAGTTGCTGCTTTGCTAAGCCTTGATTTTAATATTGAGGTAATAGGCCAAGCAAGTAACGGCCAAGATGCGCTAACAGCAATAACTAGCCTTACATACGACAGCATGCCTGATATTATTTTAACCGATATCGAAATGCCAAATATGAATGGCATAGAGCTGAGTGAGCAAATAGCGGTAAAATTTCCTGATATAAAAGTGGTAATAATGACCACGTTTTCACGAGCGGGTTATATAAGGCGCTCATTAAGTGCGGGTGTTAAAGGATTTATATTAAAAGAAGCCCCGAGCGATGAGCTTATCAACGCGCTTAAAAAAGTAATGCAAGGGCAAAAAGTAATTGACCCAGAGCTTGCCATTAACGCCCTAGATGATGCCGATCCACTGACCGACAAAGAACGCAAAGCACTCAAGCTTGCAAGCGATGGTCTTAAAACAAGTGAGATTGCTAAGCTGCTTTTTATAAGCGAAGGCACTACGCGTAACTATTTGTCTGATGCAATCGCAAAGCTAAACGCTACAAACCGCGTAGATGCAGCGCGTATTGCAAGGCAAAAAGGCTGGCTTTAGTATCCTTTTTATTAAAAACAAATTCGGTATCGCGTTAAATAACTCACTAATTTAACGCGATAGCCATAAACCACACAATTAACGCAGGAGGGCTTCTTAACTTGCTCTGGGTTTATAAATTATAAGTAAAGTATTACTATGTTACTTATAAAAGTAACGAACAGCGCTTAAAGTTATGCTAAAAAACAACAAGTGAGAGTTTAATGACAGCATTAATAGAGTTTAAAAACGAAAATAACACCGCTATATTAACGATGAACACCGCTGAAAACCGCCACAACCCCGCATTTTTAGCGCAGCTTAACCAACACCTAGATAACACTGAAAGTAACCAAGCCATTACATCGGTAGTATTAACATCATCGAGTGATAAAAACTGGTCACTTGGAATCGACTTACAATGGATGGCTAACTCAAGTAACACACCTACAGATATCGCTAACTTTATGCTTGAAATAACCCAGCTATTAAAGCGTATTGTTACCTTTCCAATGCCTATTATAGCAGCGTTAAACGGCCATACTTATGGTAATGGTGCTGTACTTGCGTGTGCGTGTGATTTTAGATTTATGAAATCAGACAAAGGCTTTTTCTGTTTTCCTGAGGTTGATGTACTCGTCCCGTTTGTGCCTTCTATGATCCCTATTATTCATAAAGCAATTCCTCACACCTACTTTAACCGCTTAGCTATGTCTGGGCAGCGTGTTGGTGCGAGCGAACTTTTAACAAACAATGTAATAGAAGAAGTGTTTACTAATAACGAAGAGCTACAAGCTGGTGTACTTGAATTTGCACAGCAATTTAATAAAAATCGCTGGATTTATGCTCAAAATAAAACACAAATAAACAAACATATTTTACAAACAATAAAACAAGAAGACCCAGCATTTATAGAAAATATTAGTAAACTGCTCTGGAAAAACCTACAGAAAAAGTAGACTTAAATCCTGCGTGTTTAACTTATAATTGAAACAAACACGCAGCATAATTAAGGACGTGTTAAGTCCTGTTATCTTATATTTTTAAACACAAAATTAAGTTGGTAAAAGTTTAATAGCTTTTACCTGTCTCATTTTACGTATATGGGTTAAAATACCTACATAACCAACTAACAAGATAGTGAATGTCAAACCAAGATCCAAATCTCAGTCGAGAACAAGAAAAGTACGAAAACCCAGTCCCTAGCCGTGAGTTTATACTTACTCACCTTCAAGAGCGTTCAAAACCAGCTAACTACGCACAATTATGCGAAGAGCTTGCGGTAAACGATGAAGAGCGCCAAATAGCATTTAAACGCCGCCTTCGTGCTATGGAGCGCGACGGGCAATTGTATTTCAATAAGTTTAAATGTTACGCCTTAATAGACGAAGCCGGTCTAACTAAAGGCAAAGTAATAGGCCACAGAGACGGTTTTGGCTTTTTAGAAGTTGAAGGCGAGAGCAAAGATTGGTTTATAGCTAAGCACCAAATGAACATGGTGCTACATGGCGACATTGTACTAGCTAAAGGCACAAAGCGTGGCTCTGGCTCAAAATGTGATGCCCGCATTATTAAAGTGCTTACCAACGAGCGCGCACCTATAGTAGGGCGTTACTTTGTTGAACACGGCATAGCCGTTGTAGTCGCTGAAGATCCGCGCATTACCCAAGATATAATGATTTTACCAGGCAACGAAAACGGTGCCCGCCATAATCAAATGGTGCAGGTAAAAATCACTCAAAATCCAAGTCGTAATATGAACGCCGTGGGTAAAGTTATAGACGTACTTGGCGAGCATTTAGCCCCAGGTATGGAAATTGAAGTAGCGCTTCGTAATCACGATATTCCTCATGTTTGGCCAGAAGAAGTAGAAGCACAAGTGGCTCACCTTGGCGAATTTGTAGAAGATACTGATAAAGAAGGCCGTGTAGATTTACGTGACCTTCCGCTTGTAACTATTGATGGCGAAGATGCACGCGACTTTGATGATGCAGTATATTGTGAACGTAAAAAATCGGGTGGTTGGCGCTTATGGGTTGCCATTGCCGACGTATCGCATTATGTAGGCATGAACACGCCGCTTAATAAAGAAGCCATAGCGCGTGGTAACTCAGTGTATTTTCCTGAGCAAGTAATTCCTATGCTGCCAAAAGTGCTTTCTAACGGTTTATGTTCACTTAATCCTAAAGTAGATCGTTTATGTATGGTTGCCGAAATGACCGTATCGGATGCGGGTAAGCTTTCGGGTTATAAGTTTTACGAAGCCGTGATGAACTCTCACGCACGTTTAACTTACACCAAAGTAAACGCTATTTTAAAAGGTGATGAAAAACTACGCGATGAATACTCAGCCGTAGTGCCACATTTAACTGACCTACAGCAAATGTACATGGCACTTAAAGCTGCCCGCCAAGAGCGCGGTGCCATCGAGTTTGAAACACTCGAAACACGTTTTGTATTTAACGCGCAACGCAAAATAGAATCAATAGTGCCTGTTATTCGTAATGACGCGCACAAACTCATTGAAGAATGTATGATTTTGGCCAACGTTTCGGCGGCTAAATTACTCGAAAAACACGAAGCTAGCGCGCTTTATCGTGTGCACGACGAACCAGATCAAGAAAAGCTAGGTAACTTTACTAAGTTTTTAACTGAGCTTGGTATTCAAAGCACGTTAAGTGATGAGCCAACACCAAAAGAAATAACCCAAGTATTAGCTCGCTTAGGCGACCGCCCAGAAGCTGAGCTTATTCAAACTATGTTACTTCGTTCAATGAAGCAGGCTGTATATCAGCCAGATAACATAGGCCACTTTGGTTTAGCGCTTTCGGCTTATGCACACTTTACATCGCCAATTCGTCGTTACCCAGATTTAGTAGTGCACCGCGCAATTAAAGCGGTAATAAAAGCACAAGGTCAGCAAACATCAGGCGCATATGCTTATACCGACGATGAGGTAGATCAATTAGGCGAGCAATGTTCAACAACAGAGCGCCGCGCAGACGACGCAACGCGTGAAGTTGCCGACTGGCTTAAATGTGAGTTTATGCAAGATCACGTTGGCGATGAGTTCAATGGGGTTATTTCATCGGTCACTAATTTTGGTTTGTTTATACGCCTAGACGATTTACAAATTGATGGGCTTATTCATGTTACTAATTTAGGTGATGAATACTTCCAGCATGATGCTGCAAAACACACCCTAATAGGTGAGCACACACATAAAGTTTATCGCCTTGGCGATAAAGTAACTGTGCAAGTTGCATCGGTTAGCTTAGATGAGCGCCGTATAAACTTAATGCTTAAAGGCGATGTAGCACAAGATAGATATTCACGCCGCCGTGGTGCAAAAGGCGCGGGTAAATCTGGCCATGCACCAGCAAGTGTTCGCTCGCAATTAAAAGCAGGTAAAATACCTGGCAAGTCATCTGCTACGGATGAAAAACCTAAAGGTAAAAAAAAGCCAGCGGGTAAAAGTAAAAAGGCAGTAAAAGCCGCTGATGGCACACCTAAGAAAAAACCAAAGAAAAAGGCAGCTAAAAAGCCTAAAAGACCAGGCAAAAATGCCCGTAAACGTAATAGCCCAGGAGCAGATAATACGTGAGTAATGAATTAATTTTTGGCTTTCATTCTGTTGAAGCAATTTTAGAAAGTGAGCCTGAGCGTTTTATAGAGATTTACGCGCTTAAAGGCCGTGACGACAAACGCTCAACCCCGATTATTGATGAAGCACGTAAGTTTGGTATTTCAGTGCAATTTATGCAGCGTAAAGCGCTTGATAGCAAATCAAAAGGCGAGCAACATCAGGGCATTATTGCAAACGTTAAAGCAGCGCCAACGTTTAATGAAAAAGATCTAGATGAGATCATTGCACGCGAAGACACACCGTTTTTACTTGTGCTTGATGGTATAACCGATCCGCATAACTTAGGTGCATGCCTGCGCAGTGCAGATGCTGCAGGCGTACACGCTGTGATTGTACCTAAAGATAAGTCGGCTAAGCTTAACGGTACTGCACGTAAAGTGGCCTGTGGCGCAGCTGAAACAGTACCGCTTATTCAAGTTACTAACCTTGCGCGTACACTACGTGAAATTAAAGATGCAGGTGTATGGGTTGTAGGCACGGCCGGCGAGACAGATACACATGTATTTGAAGCCAACCTAACGGGCCCGATGGCTATTGTTATGGGTGCTGAAGGCGAGGGGATGCGCCGTTTAACACGTGAGCATTGCGATGTACTTGTTAAAATTCCAATGGCAGGCACAGTTTCAAGCTTAAACGTATCGGTTGCTACAGGTATTTGTTTATTTGAAGTATTACGCCAGCGTAACGCAAATAACTAATAGTTTAATGTATTAAAAAAGCCGAGGTTGAAATTCAATCTCGGCTTTTTTGTATCTGTAATTTACGCTTTTAATTTTATATCAATTGATGCTTTATTATAGCGATAGGAAAATAGCTTTATAGCAAGGCAAAAATAACGAAATACAGTGTTCTTATATTAGTTATTTTTAACGTAGCTAGTGAACCGTTTATCCCATACAAAGCGCAGGTAAACGGTTTAATAACAAGGCAATAATTTAGATGTGTAGTGCTCTTACATAAAAAATTATTAACGCTGGTAGTGAACCGTTTATCTTATACAAAGCGCAGGTAAACGGTTTAATAACAAGGCAATAATTTAGATGTGTAGTACTCTTACATAAAAAATTATTAACGCTGTTAGTGAACCGTTTAACCAGCTTTAAAACTTAAAAACTATATGTGTAGCCTACTTGAACTGTACGTGGCTTACCTGGCTGAATACCACCATTAGCGCGGTTAGCGATATAGGTTTTATCAAACAGATTATCTACGGTTAGGTAAACTTTTTGTTTTTCATCAATTAAGTATTTAGCGGCTAAATCCCATACTACACGGCTATCAATGGCATCTAAGCCTGAGTCAGTTAAATCAGCATGCGCACTTGATACATAACGCACTTGGCTGTTAATAACAAAAGCTGAAAACTCAGCACCTAACGAAAGGGCTACTTGGTTTTCTGGTACGTATGGCATTGCATCGCCTTTTTCTACCGAACCCCAAATTTCAGAATCAAAATCGTTTTGGAACTCTGAATCTGTGTAAGTGTAAGTTAGTTTTACAGGGAAGATCGCCGTGTCAGTGGCAAACGTACGTGCAGCACTAAATTCAAAGCCTGATACTTCTACTTCACCGTAGTTGTACTGGTCGCCAATGTTTTCATCGCTACAGCCAACAGCAGCAGTACAGTTACCGTGCATGTTGTCGTAATCTGAGAAAAACGCAATCACTTCACCTGTAAAACCAGCGGCGTTGAAGCGCGAACCAAACTCAATATTTACACTTTCTTCTTCGTCTTGGTCTGCATTACCAGGTGCTGCTGGTGCATACCCTTTTTGAATGCCCGCAAGTAACGTCACGTTTTCGTTAAGTGTATAGGTTGCGCCAAGTGACGGAACTAAAATTTCAGTATCGTTCGATACATCTTTAGTTAATCCTTCACTGCGTGTTGGATCTGTTTTAGACCACTCTTCACGTGTAATCGTAATGTCTTCATAACGAAGGCCAGCACTTACTACTAATGCATCTATTGTCCACTCGTCTTGAACAAATAAGGTTTTTGCTTTAGCGCTATCTACGCGGTTGCTGTCAGACCCTGGGATACCTTGCGACGTTAATGTCATGCTTAAATCTTGATTTAACGTGTACGTATCTTGCCACTGAAAACGGTCCATTTCGTCTTCGTGGTAACGTACGCCAACAGTCACGTAGTGATCGCCTGCAGGAATGTGTAATTCTGATTGAATGCCTTTAGCTTGGTAATCACGGTTATTTGCTTTTACGCCAATACCTTCAATGCCTTCACTCGTTGGGTTTGCTTCAAACTCACTGTACTGCTCAAGCGTGCTTGTACCTACACTGCTTGCTTTATACCAGTTACGATGAAAATCGTTTAAGTAAGCCGTTGCTAGTAGCTCATAACCTTCACCAAATTGGTAAGCATAGTTAAGCTGGTATGCATTATGGCGAGTGTTCATTTCATCGTTTTGCGATGCTGCATAACGGCGGTAAGGGTTTGAGTTGTAATCTTCTTCGGTTAAACCCATGTACGTTTCATCAGATGTTTCATCAGAGTATTTTACTTTTAGCTCTAAGCTATGCGCATCGTTTTTACCAAACGTGTGGCCAAACTTTAATAGTACATCTGTTTTTTCAAAGCCAGTGTTGTCGCTACCTACTGGCAGCTCTTTAAATCCGTCGGCGCCATAAGTAAATACTTCAATTAAGCCCGCTGTGTTGTTTTTTTCTTTACCAAAGTAAGCGTGGCCTTTGTAGTAACCGTCGCCGCCAAGCGCTGCATCTACCATTGCTTTTGAGCTATTTGCCTCAGTGGGTAAACTGCGAGAAAGTAAATTTAAAACACCACCCGTAGTACGCGGGCCGTACTTAACAGAGGCTGCACCTTTTAATACTTCAATAGACTCCATACGGCCCATAGTAGGGAAGTAGTAAGCTGAAGGTGCAGAGTAAGGAGCGGGTGCAACTAATACACCGTCTTCCATTACTGATATTTTATCGTTACGGCCAGTACCTGTACCGCGCATACCAATATTAGGACGAAGGCCGTAGCCGTCTTCTTCTTGCACGTATACACCCGGAACAGAAGCTAAAACACGTGAGATATCGGTGTATTCAAATTTTTGTAGTTCTTCGTCAGTAATAAACGTCGCAGAACCAGGAATATCGTTAATAGCTTGCTGTGAGCCAATAACGGTAATTTGTTCAAAACGCTGATCTTGGTTAGAACTGCCTTGTGCTATTGCAGTAGCACTAAAAGACAAAGCAACCGCAGTTGCAAGGGTAGATACTAAAAACTTAGAGGTCATTGTGTGTCCTGATCATGTCAATTATTTTAATTGGCGTAATTTGAACACGTTAACGAATACGAATCAATGTTATTAACTGTTTAATAGTTCAGTTTTTTAGAATTAAAATCACTCACTTATGCTACTTTGTTAACTAAATTGTTTCTTTTGTATGACAGTGTCAGTTTAACGTTCATTCTTAAGTATCGGTTTTGTATACTTAGTTAACCAAGCCTCAGCGCTATAAATTCAGCCAGTTTATCTACAGCGTGCTCCGATTCGCCACCGCTTTTAATTAAGCTAATACCTATACTGCCTAAGCTTGGTAAGTGTTTTGTTTGAATTTGAAAGTTAAGATCGTTAGGCACAGTACTTTTAGCAAGTACTGTAATACCCAACCCTTCTTTTAAAGCGGCAATAAGGCCGGTTAAATCGGCGTTGCTGTAAACAATACGGTATTTTATGCTTGCATTTTTTAATGCATCAATGGCTCTACGACGATAAATACAGCCCTCGGGCGCTGTAACTAAGGTCACTACTGCATTTTTTGCAAGTGAAAGGTCGCCTACCCATACAAGTTCGTCTTGCATAAAAATTGGAAATTTATCAGAGTTGAGTCGCTCATTAAGGGCAAGCACTAAATCAAACTGATCTTGCCTTGAAGCCGAAAGCAAATGCTTACTCAAGCGCGATTTAACCTCTAACGACACTTCAGGATAAAACGCTACAAAGTCGCCAATAATAGAAGGTAGTATGCGCGCCGCAAATTCGCTTGGTATACCTAAGCGCACTTTACCGGCAATGTTTTCAGAGGTGAACTGCTGCAAAATAGCATCGTTATGTTGCATCATTTGTTTAGCCATAGGCAGTAATAGCTCACCGTACTGATTAAGCACTTGGCGTTGCCCTTGTTTTTTAAATAGCTTATAGCCAATCATATCCTCGAGGCGCTTAATTTGTAGGCTCACAGCAGGTTGCGAAAGACCCAGTAAATCACCCGCTTTAGCAAAACCACCTACCTCAACTACCATTACAAACGTGCGCAAACCATCGGTTGATATATTTTTCATATTTAAAATTACAATTTATACGGCTATATATATAAGTATTATTTATCAATTGATAAATAATTACAATTTGTTGTTAATAGATGTGCGCAATATACTTTTACCATTAAAAATACACAGGTGTTTGTTATGACTTTTAACCCAATAATGTTTGCCCGCCACAGCAATGCAAGTAGTGCGGTTACTAACGCTTTACAAACTAACAACGCTCACGTTGTAATGGATTTTAGCGGTACCGAAACCAGTGTATTTTTAAGCACTATTTTAGGCCTAGATTTAACTAAGCTAACCGCCAGTGGTATTGGCTTAAAAGGCACGCTCGATGGCGACTATAATTCTGACTACAGCTTTGCTGTTTATTACTTTAGTGAAACTGCATACAGATTTGTATTACCTCACAGCGCAAGCCTGCAATTACAAGCGCTTATAAACGAGCAACAACTTCGTTTTGATATTGACTACGTAATACGTACCGACCTTTCTACATTTACCTTAAGCGGAAACAACGCATTTGATGCATTAATCGACGCGTTTAAATTAACGCCGGGGCTGCGCTTATCAAATCCGCAATTATGTTACGGTGCACAAAGCGGCGATGTATTTATTACTGCAATAGACAAAAACGACGAACAACATTTTGTGTTAGTCGCCAAACAGCAAGAACTACAAAAATGGCAACAACACTTACAAGCACAAGGTTTTGCGCTAATGCAAAACGAAGCTGCTTAAACACAAACAACAAACAGGTAAACATTTTATGTTTACCTGTTTTTAGATCTATTTAAGCCACGCCCGCACAGGGTTAATTTAAAACGTGAAGGAATGTTATGACTGCTAAAACTGTACTACATGCTAAGCACCTTGAAGCAGGCGCAAAAATGGTTGATTTTCATGGCTGGGAAATGCCAATCAACTACGGCTCACAAATAGAAGAACACAATGCTGTGCGTACCGATGCAGGTATGTTTGACGTATCACACATGACTATTGTTGATATTGCAGGCCCTCAAGCAAAAGCATTTTTACGCAAGTTAGTAGCAAACGACGTAGCTAAATTAACAGTCCCTGGTAAAGCACTTTACACAGGCATGCTTAACGAGCAAGGCGGCGTAATTGACGACTTAATTATTTACTACTTTAGCGAAACCTTTTATCGCCTAGTTGTTAACTCAGCAACACGCGAAAAAGATTTAGCGCACCTAGCCAACGTATCGAGCGACTTTGATGTAACTGTTACTGAGCGCCCTGAGTTTGCAATGATTGCAGTGCAAGGCCCTAACGCTAAAGCAAAAACAGCCACACTTTTAAATGCTGAGCAACAAGCAGCCGTTGAAGGCATGAAGCCGTTTTTTGGTGTTCAAGTAGGTGATTTATTTATTGCCACAACGGGTTATACTGGCGAAGACGGTTACGAAATTGTAGTACCGAACGAGCAAGCTGCCGATTTATGGCAACAACTGCTAGATGCAGGCGTTGCGCCTGCTGGTTTAGGTGCACGCGACACGCTACGTTTAGAAGCAGGTATGAACCTTTATGGCCTAGATATGGACGAAAGCGTATCGCCACTTGCTGCTAACATGGCATGGACCATTGCATGGGAACCAGAAGATCGTGACTTTATTGGTCGTGACGTACTTGTTAAGCAACGCGCTGAAAAAAGCACTGACAAACTTGTTGGCCTAGTGCTTGAAGAAAAAGGCGTATTGCGTAGCGGCTCAAAAGTAATTGTTGATGGTGGTGAAGGGGTCATTACCTCAGGTACTTTCTCACCAACGCTTGGTTTTAGTGTAGCCCTTGCACGTGTACCGCGTTCAATAGGGGATACAGCCCAAGTAGAAATGCGCAAAAAATTAGTTAACGTTAAAGTAGTAAAGCCTAGCTTTGTACGTAACGGCAAATCAATAATTTAAAAAATTTGGTTATACCAATCACAATAATTATTGTGATTGGTATCCTCCCAATATAAACCAAAGGAACAAAATAATGAGCAATATCCCTAGCGATTTAAAATACGCCTCTTCACACGAGTGGGTTCGTAACGAAGGCGACGGTACATTTACTGTTGGTATTTCAGAGCATGCGCAAGAGCTACTTGGCGACATGGTATTTGTTGAATTACCAGAAGTTGGCGATGAAGTAGACGCGGGCGAAGACTGTGCAGTAGCTGAGTCGGTTAAAGCAGCATCAGACATTTACGCGCCAATTGCAGGCGAAATTGTTGCTATTAACGAAGAGCTAGAAGACGCACCAGAGACGGTAAACAACGACGCTTACGGCGACGGTTGGTTATTCCGTATTAAAGCATCTGACGAGTCAGAGCTTGAAAACCTACTTAGCGCAGAAGATTACGCTAACACTATCGACGAAGAGTAATCACTCTTAGCAGATAACAAAAGCCCCACTGAGTATTTATGGGGCTTTTATGATTTAACAGCTTACCCCCATACAAAGTAAGTTATTAAATCATCACATATTTTAATCATACTAATTACCCATTAGTATTTAGGATCATAGGAATCTAGACTCATGTCAAACGCCAAATCTCTTGAACAACTAGAGCAAAAGCAAGATTTTATTCGCCGCCATATTGGGCCTAGCCCAGCACAAGTAAGCGATATGCTAAGTGCTTTAGAAGTATCAAGTGTGCAAGAGCTGATCGACCAAACTGTACCTGCAAGCATTCGCTTAGAGCAGCCATTAACAGTTGGCGAAAGCCGTACGGAAGTTGAAACACTAAGCTACTTAAAATCGGTAGCAAGCAAAAATAAAGTTTTCAAATCGTACATTGGCCAAGGCTACCACCCAACGCACGTACCGCACGTAATTTTACGTAACGTACTAGAAAACCCAGGTTGGTATACTGCGTACACGCCGTACCAGCCAGAAATTGCGCAAGGGCGTTTAGAGTCGTTATTAAATTTTCAAACTATGACCCTAGATTTAACAGGCCTTGATTTAGCAAGTGCGTCACTACTTGACGAATCAACCGCTGCTGCAGAGGCAATGGGCCTTGCAAAACGCGTATCTAAAGCTAAAAAAGCCAATGCCTTTTTTATCGCCGACGACGTACACACACAAACTATTGACGTAGTAAGCACCCGTGCTGAGCAGTTTGGTTTTGACATAATTGTAGGTAAAGCCACCGATGCAGTTAACCACGACATTTTTGGTGCGCTTTTCCAATATCCATCAACATCGGGTGAAGTAGTTGATGTAACCGACCTAATTGCAGGCGTACAAAGCAAAAAGGCCATTGCCTGTGTTGCTGCCGACATAATGAGTTTATTACTATTAAAAGCACCGGGTAAACTAGGCGCAGACGTAGTACTTGGTTCGGCTCAGCGTTTTGGTGTACCTATGGGTTACGGCGGTCCACACGCTGCATTTTTTGCAACACGTGACGCATACAAACGTTCATTACCAGGGCGTATTATTGGTGTATCTAAAGACCGTTTAGGTAACGACGCACTTCGTATGGCAATGCAAACGCGCGAACAACACATTCGCCGCGACAAAGCCAACTCAAACATTTGTACAGCGCAGGTATTACTTGCCAACATGGCCGCGTTTTACGCGGTGTACCACGGCCCACAAGGCTTAAAAACTATCGCGCAGCGTATACATCGCTTTGCTGATATTTTAGCAACAGGCCTAAAAGCTAAAGGTATCGCACTTAAGCACAGCACTTGGTTTGATACGCTAACAATCGTTGGCGACAGTAAAGACGACGTAATTGCACGTGCTATTGCACAAGGCGTTAACTTCGCTACAAACCACGATGGCGAATACTCAATTTCAGTATCAGAAACCACCACACGTGAAGACGTAGCGCAGTTATTTGATATTGTACTAGGCGAAGGCCACGGCCTAAGTGTTGATGCTATTGCAGCCGATATTGAAGCAAATGGCAGCGAGTCAATTCCTGCAAGTTTAGTACGTGATGACGAAGTACTAACGCATCCAAACTTTAACAGCTACCACAGCGAAACAGACATGCTTCGCTATATTAAGCGCCTTGAAAACAAAGATTTAGCGCTTAACCACTCAATGATCTCATTAGGTTCATGTACTATGAAACTAAATGCGACCGCTGAGATGATCCCAATTACATGGCCTGAATTTGCAAACCTTCACCCATTCTGCCCG
Organism: Pseudoalteromonas sp. MMG007; assembly: GCF_018100985.1. Lineage (GTDB taxonomy): Bacteria > Pseudomonadota > Gammaproteobacteria > Enterobacterales > Alteromonadaceae > Pseudoalteromonas. Next base: position 397,710 of record NZ_JAGJEI010000001.1, read on the forward strand.
CTAGACCAAGCAGAAGGTTACCAAATAATGATTAACGAGCTGCACGACTGGCTAGTTAACATTACCGGTTACGATGCGGTTTCACTTCAGCCAAACTCGGGTGCACAAGGTGAATACGCAGGCTTAATCGCGATTCGTAAATACCACGAGTCACGCGGCGATGCGCACCGTAATGTATGTTTGATCCCAAGCTCTGCGCACGGTACTAACCCTGCATCAGCGCAAATGGCCAGCATGAAAATTGTGGTAGTTAACTGCGACAAAAACGGTAACGTAGACATGGCAGATCTTAAAGCGAAAGCTGAGGAAGTGTCTGAAAACCTATCGTGTATTATGATCACATACCCATCTACACACGGTGTTTACGAAGAAACAATTCGCGAAATTTGTGACATTATTCATGAGCACGGCGGCCAAGTTTACATGGACGGCGCAAACATGAACGCGCAAGTAGGCGTAACAAGCCCGGGCTTTATTGGCTCAGACGTATCGCACTTAAACTTGCATAAAACGTTTTGTATTCCACACGGAGGCGGCGGCCCAGGTGTAGGCCCAATTGGTGTTAAATCGCACCTTGCGCCATTTATGCCAAACCACAGCGTAATTAACGTACCAGGTACAAACGTTAATAACGGTGCCGTATCGGCAGCGCCTTACGGTTCAGCGGCTATTTTACCTATTTCATGGGCTTACATTACCATGATGGGGAGCGAGGGCTTAAAACAAGCCACCGAAATGGCAATCGTTAATGCTAACTACTTAACACACGAGTTAAGCCAGCACTTTCCAATTTTATACCGTGGCCGCAACAACCGCGTTGCTCACGAATGTATTGTTGACTTGCGCCCATTAAAAGAAGCGTCAGGCATTACTGAAATGGACGTCGCTAAGCGCCTACAAGATTACGGCTTCCATTCACCCACTATGTCGTTCCCAGTAGCGGGCACATTGATGATTGAGCCAACTGAGTCTGAATCAAAAGGCGAGATTGACCGCTTTATCGAAGCAATGGTGTCAATTAAAGGCGAAATCGACAAAGTAATCTCTGGCGAATGGTCTATCGAAAACAACCCACTTGTATTTGCACCGCATACACAAGCTGACGTGTTAGGTAACGAGTGGGACCGTGCGTACGACCGTTTTTACGCAGCCTTCCCAGTACCAAGCGTTGCTAAAGACAAGTTTTGGCCAACCGTTACACGAATAGATGACGTATACGGCGACCGTAACTTAGTATGTTCATGCCCAGCGGTTGAGACTTACCGCGACTAAGAGCTGAGACTAAGAGCTGAGACTAATTTTTGACCTTCAATGGGTAGTAAGTTCCATTATAGTTTGGGAATTTATCAAAATTATAAAAGCCGTTGCAGCAATGCAACGGCTTTTTTGTGTGTGTTTAAACATTGTAGACGCACAGCTTGCTGGCGTGTTGGGCGCAGCCCAAAAGGTGTTTAATTGTTGTAGGCGTTAAGCTTGCTGACGCGCTGGCGGCAGCCTTAAAGCTATAAATAACATTGTGCGACTGTAGCTTTTAGGCTACATTAATTTAGCAAGTTGAATAAATTAGAGTAATTATTATGGCGCTACAAACATCAGATTTTAACCCGTTTGACTATATGGAAACACAACAAGAAATTAATACATTTTTAGAAGAGTGTTTAGCTGATGATGATCCAAATACCTTTATTGAAGCACTTGGCTTATTAGTTAAAAAACATGGCGTGAGTGATATTGCTAAAGCAACGGGGTTAAACCGTGAAAGCTTATATAAGGCAGTTAACGGTAAAACCAAGCCACGTTGGGAAACTATTTTTAAAGTGATGAAAGCACTTAACTTTCGCCTTACAACACAAGTTGCATAGGCTAGGTAGTATGCAATGAAACCCAACAAACTCCAAATATACTTACTCGCTTAAAAGCCAAGAGTATGTGCTATTAGTTGTAGGGGTTTAGCTTGCTGACGCGCGGGCAGCTCGAATAAGTATTTGAATAGGGGGGTGAGGTTATCATCAACGATAACGCGAATACGTTTGATACTTCTAGAAATTAGAAACCTTATTCAAGGTTTTTTGCCAGATTGCTGGCGGCAACCAAGGGGCGGCTATAGATTTTCAAACTTAACTCTGCTGCAAGTAATTCATCCTTGAAGCTGGGTTACTGTCGGCATCCATGCCTTCACTTCCTCATACTGCGAAGCTGCGCTTCGGTTATTCGTCACCTCTCAGCGCACCCGAGCATCACGCTTAATCCTTCAAACCACAATTGATGTGAACGTAAACGCCATGAAAGCACATCCATGTGCAAGCATGGCTTTCATTTCATCCATGAAATGCATTACTTATCAATTGCTTATTTTCAGGGCGTGATGACGGGGAGGGGTGTTAAACGTGATATTGGTGCTTGGTCTTGGCAAGATGCAAAATCTCACCTCTGCATTTTCCAACGCTTCCTAAGCACTTATGCAGTGTTTTGGTCGCGTGACTGTTACAAGTGTGGTATTAGATAAGCTGGAGGCGGAGTTTGAAACGTTTCTAATATGTTCCTCTACTTTTTATGTGGGTAATTTATAGATAAAGGATTTTTAATGAAAAATAAAAAGGAAAATAAATATCTTCTAGGTATAAGTAAATATTTTCCGCTATTGCTAATTATAACTTGCATATTAATAGTGTGTTCAATTTTGTGGTTATTTACTACTGCATACACAGGTACATTTGATTCAGTAATTCCACAGCAGGATTTTACGCCAAATGAGAGCCAGATTAGAGGTAGTCTTGGTGCTCTCGGTGATTATTTTGGTGGGATATTGAACCCAATCTTCTCTTTTGTAACAATTTTACTTTTGTTGGTCTCTCTTTTTTACCAACGAAAAGAGCTAAGATTAACACGTGAAGAATTAGCTAAATCTTCTGCAGCTCTTAGTAAAACAGAAAGTCATGCTGCTGAGCAATCTAAAATAGCAAAGAAACAGCTAGAGCACCTTTTAACACAAGAGAATAATAAGGTTGTTTGTGATTTAGTCGAACGGCAGAACAGCAAGTTAATTGAGTTACTTCATAAACAGCCGTTATCTGTTCGAGATTCCCGTACGTTTTCCCTATTAGTATCCATTGAAGTATTTTACTTCATGAACAGACCCCTCCCTCATGAAATAAAACTAAGAGCACACTCAGTAGAAACCTGCGCTTTACATTATGCAGAAATAATGAAAATTTTAATGGCTGAATGTAGTGTTAAATCTTTAAAAACGACCTATTTACATGAATTTATTATGCTTACATTCGATCTCATGAATATAAATGGTTGTTTTCTTGGTGGCGGTAGATATAAACGGTTAGTTGCTTCATTATCTGAAATTTATACGTTGTCAAAAGATGATACTTTAAATGATTTAATTAAAATGATAATCCGTGAAAACCAAGATGACAAATTAGAATGTTACGCAAACTTAGCTAAAGAAAGCAGTTCTAAATTTAGGAATAAAGGATAAAAAATGGAAGTTGTAATTTACTCAGAAGACAATACGCCTGAAGTTGAGCCGAGTGAAAACTATTATCGAGCTACTCGACTAGAAGATTTACCTGAAATTCAATTTCAAAAAGTTAGGCATCATATTTTTTGTCCTGGTTGCTTTTCTCAAGCCGCTTTTGTGTCAAGAGGTAAAGACGGGAGAGCTCCACATTTTAAAAGTGTTCATAGGCAGGTAAATGGTAAAGATTGTGATCGAAAGAGTGCCGATACAATTCATATTGATCCAAATACATATAAATCAGTTAATGAATTAAAAAATGATGATAACATTTTTGTTGTTGATTTCAATTTTGGAGCATCTGAACAAGTTGTAAAACCAGCTAAATCTAGTAAAGATGTTGAAAAGCTTTATAGAAAAAAGCCTGGTACATATCGTAAATTTGGCGAAGCTAATCAAATAGGTAAAAGTGAATGGTCAAGAAGGCTAAGTACGATACTTAGAACTCTATGTGAAAGTGATGATTTCGTTAAGAGTAATGACAAAATAAAAGTTATGGGATACGTTAAACCTATAAATAAAGCATTCTATCATGCAAAAAGAGTCGTTAAATATCTCAAGCCAAAATCTATCCCAGCTTTTTTTTACGGCATGATCGTATCAACTAAAGTAATACATGACGGTGCTATATGGTTAAACATTGGAGATAACAAAAATGAGCTATCCATCATGATACCTAAAACAGTTTTGGAAAGTTTGAAATCTCGCCACCCTCAGCTTGAAGAGAATGAAAATACTTATCCACTATTACATGGAGCAAGCTTCTTAGTGTATGGTTATTACAACAGCTCTAAAAATAACAAACCGTATATAGGTTTATATGAAAAAGCGAGTGAATTTATTGCTTTTAAATTTGAATAGATAAACTAACAATACAAGAAATATACAATAAATGTGAATCAAAAGGGTCACCCATTAGAAAGTTCCGATCAAGTTGGAAGCTATATTTTCTTGATCTTTTTTATTCAAAAACCAAGTGTTTTTATTATTTAAACTCAATGTAAATATGACTACGCACTGTACCTTATACAGCGAGTAATGACGTCGATTGGTGTGAATATTCACCGTGGCTTGAATAAAGAGCGCCATATGAATTTAGGCAGTTTAATTAAGCATTATTGATGATTAATTAAGGTCATTGGCTTACCTCTCACTCATCGTTTAGTGCCAATATCAGCCAAGCTACAAATATCTTGAAGTTATACTTTTAAGCCCTATAATTACCCGTAACAACACCCCTCCCGCTACCCGTAAGCTCAGCGCCCTGCGAGGGGTTAATTATTTCTATAGTATGGTAAAAGGATTTAGCCTTCATGCAGATCCCCAAAGCCCCATAACATTTGTGCAGCAAGTCGACTTTCTAGTGGAACCAAAGGCAGTAAATTTTGACTACATACCAATTACCTAGCTTTTTAGTTAATTGCTTATAGAGTCAATTACTCTGTCTAGACCACGACGAATAAAGCTTAAGAATGCGTTTACCATGTGATTAACAGTGGGAGAGTGCATGAGAAAAAAGGGCAATGTTATTGCCCTTTATTACATGCTTAAACTAGTAGCTCTGAACTATAGCGCGACTAAGCTTTGCGCTAGCATTGCTTTTATTTGTTTTACTATTTTAGCTTCTGTTTCAGGTTCGAATTGTTGTATACGTGGGGTATGAATATGCCCTGTAGGTATACTTGAATTAAGCGCATCGCGCAGGCGAATACTTCGGTACGATATTTCGTTAGATAAGTAGCCACCGCCGCCGCCATTAACCGCAATACTATTTTTAAGATCGCCGTACGAAGGCGCTTTATAGGTTTTTTCAAGTGTGGTGACTTCGTGATTATCGATAACTTTATAAGGGCCTTTGGCGTTTTGCATGTAAGTTACAGGCAAGCTAAATTTTACAAACTCGTTGCCCGGTAGCGGTCGGCCATTAAGTTTTGGTATTACTGGGTTTGTTTGCGTGCCGCCATACACAATATTGGCATTATCGGGGGCGGTTACACTGCGGCGTTTACCTGGGAAATGCTCTAAGTCAAATTCTGTTCTGCCCATACTTACGGTGACTACCATGTCTACATTATTAAGTGCGTAGTAGGGGGCAAGTAGCGACTCTATTATACCTTGATCAAAGTCTTCGTAGCGCACAGGCACCATAACGGTGTTAATTTCGGCGCTCACGCCGTTGTAATTAATAACTTGGCCGTCGAGTAATAACGCTGCAACACCTGAGGGGTTACTTTGGTTTATGTTTTTATCGAGTAAAAAAGGGTCAAAGCCCGTTAGTAATATTTTTTTAGTGCTGCCTGATGAAAAAGCAAGGTCGGTACGTCCTCTGCTGCCGTTCTCAAGTAGGGTTAGTAAAGTATTTAGTTGAGCCTGCGTAATTGAAAACTTAGGCGATGTTGTGCGTATTACTTTGCTTGAAAGCAGGCGCGCCCAGTAAAGCTCTCGGTCGTCGTAGTTATTGGTTTTTATTATGCGTTGCTTGGCGCTTTCCCAAAGTTCAAAACTAAAGCTTTGTACTAATGTTTTTGCACTTTTAAAGTTGTTAAGCTCTTTAAATTGTTGCTCAAAACTAGATACTTGTGGGGTAAATGCTTTTAAAACATTTGGCATTGCCGATTGGGCTTTGTTGATACGCTGTTCTTCAACAGTTAAAGGATTACTTAAAGCAGCGAATGAAGAGGCTATTAAGCTGGTCGCTAATAATACTTTGATCATAATGTTCCTAATATAAGGCTATTGTTTTATATGTAATTTACTATCCTATGATTGCTAATCAAGAGCAATCTATTAACGTTGAATCGACTAAAATTTGCTTTTGCCGAGCATTGGTATTATTTAACTGGCCAATTAGCATTATCGGTTAATAAAAATCTTTGAGTTAAAAATTGATCTTTATGGGTTCTACTTTAAGTGCTCATAAAAGCAAAAAGCCGTTGCAGTAATGCAGCGGCTTTCGGTTATGGTTTTATGCGCTTCGGTAATACGAGGATAATGTTTTATAGCCCTTAAAAAGCCCTCTAATTAATCGTCAGGCCCTTTTAAAGTAAACACTAAATGCTTACGCATATCTTTTAAAATTACGCCTTTTTTAAGCATTGCACCGCTTAAACGCTTTTGCCATTTTAATAAATCAGGCTCTGCGGCTGCCAATGCTTGCTCGCTTTCAAACTGAAAACAAAGCAGTAGTGAACTTGGAAATAAGTGATATTCCACATCAAACCAACACTGCAACATACCAGGGATTTCTTCGCGCCCTTGTGCTTCTAGTTTATCGGCCACATTAAGCACTAGTGCTTGTTGTTTTACTTGCACTGCAGAGAGTTTTTTCATTATTAAAGTCCAAATTAGCGGCTAACACATACAGCCAGAATAAAGGCATTATACGCAAGCTTGTAGGCGGGCAACAACCGAAGGTTGGTTTGAATGCAGCGAAACCCAACATAAAGCCTATGTAACAACCACAGCTAAAGAAGAATACAGATGCTATGGGAGGTACGCGCTCAGCTTGCTGGCACTAGGGGCTAAAAAGTTAAACCTAAACCGCTCACATAGTAAACACTCTCGCCCTATGCTTTAATATTAAAAACAAGGGGGCGTTATGCGTAAAAATCGATTTTTATTTAATAAACACGTTGTGGCAATGGCTACGCTAGGGGCTTTAGCTGTGCCGTTGCCTGTACTAAGTAATGAGCCTGGGGTGTTAGTTGAGCAGGTTTGTGCCAGTTGCCATAGTTTAAACAACCTTGAGCGCAGTGCGGGTTATAGCAAAGAGGATTGGCAAACACTAATAAGCTATATGGTTGATACCGGTGAAGGCACTGCTCTTAGTAAAGATATAAGCACGTATTTGGCAAAGCATTACCCTGTTAACACTAAGCGCGAGTCAACGGTGGTAAAAGGCGATTTAAAACTTACTTTTAAATACTGGCAAGTACCAACGCTTGGGCAGCGCGCTCGCGATCCCGTGCAAGGTAAAACGGGATTATTTGGTGGGTTGGCCAGTGGGGCAACATTTTAGGTAAGTTAAATCCTAAAACAGGTGAAATGAAAGAGTACACGTTGCCAAGTGGTACGTACGCGCACAGTGTATCGCTTGACAAAAACCAAACCCCTTGGTTTTTAGGCAATAAAAATGGCACGGTTGGGTTTTTAGACTTAAAAACCGAAAAATTTAAGGTGTATAAAATGCCTGATAAAAACGCCCAAGACCCGCATACTGGCGTGTTTGATAGCGCAGGCATATTTTGGTTTACCCTGCAGCACAGCAACATGGTTGGCAAGCTAGACCCAAAAAGTGGCGATATTAAACTGGCTACTTTACCCACTAAAGGCTCGCGTCCTTATGGTATTAAGCTTGATTCAAAAGGTACGCCGTGGGTGTCGTGTAACGGCAGTAACTGTTTAATCAAAGTTGATAAAAACACCATGGCGCTTAGCGAAATAAAACTCCCAGGCGCTAAAACACATACTAGGCGCCTTGCTATTACGCCTGATGATATGGTGTTTTATGTGAACTCTGGCATGGGTAAACTTGGCCGCTATAACCCCAAAAACGGTAAAATAACGCAGTGGGATAACCCAAGCGGTAAAAACAGCCACCCGTATGCTATTGAATATGCCGATAACGCTATTTGGTTTAACGAGTCAGCCAAGCGCCCCGAAACGTTAGTAAGGTTTGATTTAAAAGCTCAAACCATGCAAAGCTGGCAAGTTCCGAGTAAAGGTGGGGTTTATTCTGGCTTAATTAGGCATATGCGTATGGGGAATAATGGTTTAATTATTCATCAAACAGCGACTAATCAAATTGCCGAAGTTACGTGGGCTAGTAAATAGTTAATTAGAGTTGTGCTTTTAACCTGCATTAAATAACTGCATGTTTTAAAACTGTTTTCGGCATAATAATTTTACTAATGGAAGTAGGAGTATTTTACAAACGTTAGCAATATTTACTTTAAAGAATTTAAGGTAGGTATAAAGTTTAATGTTAACTTATTGATTAGATTGGGTATTTTTAATGGCTTACGTTTTGCTTAGTAATAGGTGTATTTTTTAAATAAATAAAGGAGTTATTATGAGTACCGTTATTACTGGGTTATTTGATAATGCATCACAAGCAACACTGGCTATTTATAGATTAGAAGCGTTAGGCGTTAGCGAAGCTGACATAAGTGTTGTAGCTAACGACTCATACGCAAAGGAAGATTTTGCTGTTGACGAAGGAACAAAAGCTGCTGAGGGTGGCATTGTAGGTGCGGCTTCAGGTGGTATTATTGCAGCCATTGTTGGTGGTTTTACCGCCGTAGGTACAGTGGCAACAGGTGGTACTGGTTTATTAGTAGCAGGCCCATTAGTGGCCGCGTTTGCAGCGGGTGGTGCTGGTGCTGCTGTAGGTGGTACTTTAGGTGCTGCAATCGGTGCGTTTATTCCTGAGCACGAAATTAAATATTATGAAGATGCGATTGAAAAAGGCTCTATTTTAATAGGTGTTAAGTACGATAGCGATAACAAAAATGCTATTGAAGAGATACTTAACAACGCAGGCGCAAGTAACGTGTCTACTGCATAATCATTTATTGATTTAGAAAAAGGTGAAACTTAGTTTCACCTTTTTTTTGTGCTAATTTTTATGTACTAAGCAATTAAGCTTAAACATACATAGTGCAATCTCTTGTATAGCTAGCAGCAAATCCCCCTTATAAATATAAGTATTTATAAGGGGGATTTGCTGTATTAGAGTGACTTACTTCGGTTACTTAGATTTTCGCTTATCTAGTACATAACGCACAGCCATTCTTGCAGCGCCAGCGCCAATCCCCGAAACCACTGCCCATGTAACAGCTTCTTTAAGATCGGTTTTTTCGCTTGGCTTGTCTTTAGGTGCAGGCTCATTGGTAACCTTTTCCCACGACTTTTGTAAAGTTTTCCTTGTTAACATACCTGCAGAAGCAGCTGCGAGACCTATACCTATCGTCGTAATTAGTTGTTTATTACTCATATTGTCCTCGTTTTATTTAATAGCGGCAGAGTTATTAGTTGTTAACTCTTAAAGTAAGAACATTAAAAACAGCAATTTACGTACCGATAGACGTTTGAGGATAAAAAGCACTGCTATTAACTAAGAGGTTATTTTACTGATGCTTAGCAATATTATTAAGTTTGCGGGTCAGTACCTAGTAAGGCGTTTATGTAGGCGAGTTCTTCACTAAAAACTCCGTTAAAAAATGCGCATTGTTCAATGATTACAGCGTCGTTTGGTTGGGCTTTGTATTCTTGCTGGCACCTTATAAGTTCGGTCGTTAACCATTGGCAGGTATTGGTCGCTGAGTTTATTGCTTTTTTTAAAAATGATGGCCATTTTATTTTTTGTAAATTAAAGCGGTAAAGCACCACTGCAATATCCCCATAAGCTTGTTGCTCAAGAGAAGGGCTGTTTTCACTGTTTATTGAGAGGCTGCCTAAAAACCTTGTACTGACTAGCGCTTGCTGAAGAGCAGTTTGTTGTGGTTGACTTAAAAAGGTATTTTCGTGATCCATGGGAGGCCTATGTCAGCTGTTTGCAGGGCAATATAAAAAGTAAAATACTTTACTATTTATGCGCACCAAAATTCAGAAACAGTGATAACAAAATAAGACTGACCCTTTACTGAATTAATAAAACATAATTGTAATTGCTGAGGCGCTTTAAAGTGCGTGATTTTATTGCTTTGAGCGAGCTCATCTGAATTTTATGCAAATTTAGGTTACCATTAATAAACGTTAATAACTAAATCAGGGAACATGTGAATTATTTAGCTCACCTTTATTTAGCAAAGCCTACCGCTGATTCTCACTTTGGAAATTTGCTGGGTGACTTTGGTGGCAAAAGGCACCTAGAACAATTGCCAAACACTGTTAAAAATGGGCTCGATAACCACTATTTAGTTGATAAATTTACCGACTCTCACCCATTAGTAAAAGAAGCCAAACAGTACTTTTCACCCGAGCGAAAGCGCTTTGCTGGCGTGGCTATTGATGTGGTGTTCGATCACTTTTTAATTATGCATTGGCAACGCTTTAATAAGCAGCCTTTAAACGATTTTAAGTACAACAGCTTTGCGCTTTTAAACAAACGTATACCGATTATGCCACCGCGTATGCAACAGGTTGTAGCCAGTATGACTAAAAACGATTGGTTTAAAGAGTACGAAACGATAAATGGAGTCGGGCTTGCGCTTGATAACATAGCCAAACGCATTCGGTTTACTAATAACTTTGCAGGTTCCGCTGAGGATATAACGCGTAACTACAATGAATTAGAAGCGGTATTTTTAGCATTTTTTCCAGAGCTGATTAAGCATGTAAATGAGAACGGCCTTGAAAGAGGTTGCTAAAAATAGTCGTTATGAGCGTTTCACATTAAATAAGAGCAGGAGCAGAAAAAGAACCCTAAAGGCTCAAATATACATAAACTAACATTGCGTAAAGCAATTAATAGTAAAATATGGGCGGGCTGTAGTGTATTCCCTTAGTGAAGAAATATTGTTGAAATTTAAAAGGAAGTAGATTTTATGCCTGATGTAACGGCGCTTATTTATATAGCTATTATGGCTTTTTATTTATTACATAAAAACGAAGAAGCCAAAATATTAGTACCCGTAATTGGCTTTGCTGCAATTCCTCTTTTTAGCAACGATTACTGGCTATGGTTTAAGGTAAGTGTAGGGTTGGGAATTTATGTATTGATGTTGGAAAAAGCTAAAGCAGGGTATACCGGTGGTGGCGCTGTTTCAGCATTTGCTATGTTTTTTATGTTGGCTTTTTTAGTTAGTATTTTTATAAAAACTATTTTTTCTGTTGCTATTAATTTTAGTTTTTAAAATCTGCTCTAAATACTTAAAAGTAACTTAGCTAGGCTTTTTAGCTAAGTAAGCTGTTATTAATAAGGCCGAATCCCATTTTATGGTTCGGCCTTTTTAAGTTTTAGGTTAATAACAATAAGAGTTATTTTTTCTTTTCGCTTGGTGCTGGTTGGCCATAATTAGGTGAACGAGGTCCATATAATAAGCCGTTGTAAATATCTGAAGAAAGTAAGCGTGTTGAAGTCATTGCTGCGATTTCAAAGCCTTTATCAGTGACAGTTTCAGCAATTTGATTAATTGCTGCAATAACAAGCATACCTACAAGGCCGCCACCTCCGTTACTTTGTTGTTCCGCTGAAGAGGCTCTTGCTTTGCCTTGCCATAATTGCTCGCCAGTGCGTAAATCAACTAATGAGGCTGACACAGTTACAGCTGTTTCGCTAGAAATTACAACATAGCTAGTACCGTATTCTTCAATAGTGATGTAAAGCGCAGAGTCTGCACCAAAAATTTCATGTAACTTATTCAGCGGTACTTGATGCACGTCGCTTGCAACAGTGAGGCCATTACCTTTAAAGGTTTGCTCAACTAAAGCAACAGGAAAAACATAGAAACCCGACTCAGCTATAGGCGCGACCATTTGAGTCATCACACTGTATGGGGCAATTACTTCAGGTGTATTATTCAGTGGAGGTAAAATAATAACTGAGTGAGGGTCTGCTTGTTTAAATGCTGTGTAGTCATGTGCTGGTGGAGGTGAAACACAACCAGCGAGTAATGCGACTAATGCGATCGCTGTGTATGATTTTAAATTAAACATATTAAGCGCCTTTCGCAGATTTTAGAAGGAAGTCAATGTAATGAACTGATTCTGGGAAAAGTGATTTCTCAGTTTCGAAGTGGGTAGTGCCTAATGAAGGATTACCCGTTTCAAAGTACAGCATACCTAGATGAGCATGTAGGCCAGGGGCAACATTCTTACTTTTGTTTGCGGCATCGGCGATAATTTGCTCAAGCATACTAATTTGCTCTTCGGCTGTTACGTCATCTGCTTTTAAATAGGCGTATACGGCAGTGCTATAGTCGCCGTAATAGTAAATAGGTTCTTTCGTTGAGTTACAACCCGTTAGGGCTATACAAACAAATGCTAAGGTAACTAGCTTTTTCATTATTTATTGCCCCATTGGCCAGCTTCAAGACCAGTCACTAACTTGTTAACGACTTCGCGAATTGCTAGGTCAAGTACTTTGCCATTTAATGTGGCATCGTATGAAGCTGTGCTACCAAAACCAATAACTTCACGTTCTGATAAGCTGTATTCACCTGCACCTTGCACTGAATAAATAACTTCTGATGTAGTAACATCAACAACATTAAGCGTTACTTTAGCGTAAGCAATTTGCGATTTACCTTTACCCAATAAACCAAAAAGTTGACGGTCGCCAATAGCTTTACGGCCAAACTCTGTTACATCACCAGTTACAACAAATTTAGCACCGCTAAGAACTTGCTTTGTACCTGTTAGCTTTGCTTCTTCTGCAAGGGCTGCCATATTGTCGCGATCAAGCACACTGAAGCGATTTGTTTGTTGTAAGTGGCTCATTAGTGTTGTTTTTGCTTGGCTGCCTAAACGGTCTTGACCCGATGAAAATATACCATTTTGAAAGCTTGAACGGTTTACAAACTGACCTACGACTAGTTTACTTTTTGTACCTGAGTAGGTTGTGTTATAGCTAGCAACAGTTGGTGTTTCTATTACTTTTGATGACGTTGTAGCACACCCAGCTAAAGACGAAGCTGTAATTGCAGCGATTACAATTGTTTTAATGTGGCTTTGGTTAATTCGCATAAATTTTTGTCCATATAGATAATTGCAGAAGTTTTTATTGATAGGCGCTTGTTTTTTATACTTATAAGTCAATTACTTATTTCAAGAGTCCATTCAACTTACTTTATAAACAAAAGTTGATGTAAATACAATGTTATTTGTATTTTATGCAGGTACACACAATAAAAAAGAATAAATTCTTTGTAATAACAATGCTAATTCATTAGTTTTTAAATTATTGAAAGCCTTTTTCGATAGTTGATATAAAGGGCATTTATTGCGCGCTGAGTTGTTAATTCGTAATTTTATTCCAATTAACCTTAATTTTAAAACCAATCAGCTGCAACTTGTAGTGGGGTAGGGTCGCCTTTTTCAGATACCCAAAATACTAGGGCTTGCTTTGTTGGCGATATTTTTTTAGCGCGAGGCAGGGTTAAGTCGGTTAATGATAATTGCTGCTTGGTTTTCATGTCACTTTGCTCGTAACCAACAACTACAAAGTCGTGCTTTAACTTATAGCCTGCGTTTTCGCCGCTGTGTATTTGTGTTTCTATACCAAAGCCTAACAGAACTACATGAGCTATTAAGTTTTGGTTAGTGCCACCTTCGGTATTAACCGTATCGTATTTGAGGTTAATTTTACTGTTGTTTATAGTCGCTTTTAAATTACCTAAATAAGGGGTTTTAGTTATAGGTATGTCTTGTTTATAAAACCAACCTTGCCACCCGCTGCCGTTAACCATAAACCCGGGTGTTGCTACAATACTACTTTTACCGAGTGCCTTGTACGTGCGTTGTCTTTTACTAAAAACAGTCAAGGCAAACGGGTCTTTCCATCCCAAATAATCCCAATAAGTAACATGAAAATTAATAGGAATTAAATCAGTCCATAGCTTTTTATCATCTGTAAACGTTGAAATCCAGCGCTCTGCTGGTGGGCAACTACTGCAACCTTGCGATGTGTAAAGCTCTAAAAAGGTAGTCGGATTAGCTGTACTGGAAATAGTTACTTGCTCAGCAGCTTGGCTTTGAAAGCAAAAAATTATTAACCCAACAAGTGAGATAAAAAATGGCTGGGATAGTGCTTTAAGAGGCATGTTACTTCTCGCAAAGGCTGATATTGCATTCAGCTTAAATGATATTTACGAATGAAGTATCACGAAATCCTCACAATTAAATCACGTTTTAACTGTGTATTTTACTTAGTTAAAACTTAATTTGAACGTTCGCTCAAGTTGTGCTTTAATCATTGCTCAATTATTGAGGAACTTTACATGATTAAATTTTATTTTCACCATACTCCTAACCCAATGAAGGTTGCACTTTTTTTAGAAGAAACAGGCTTGCCGTTTGAACTTGTTCCTCTTGATACTTTAAAAGGTGAGCAACATACACCTGAATTTAAGGCAATTAATCCAAATGCTAAAGCGCCAGCAATTGTTGATGGTGAAACTCGTGTGTTCGATTCGAATGCTATTTTAATGTACCTTTCTGAAAAATATGCAAAGCTAGAAGGCAAAGCTGAAGACCGCGCTGAAATGCTTTCATGGTTAATGTTTATTGCATCGGGTTTAGGTCCATACTCAGGACAAAGTGTTCACTTTAGACATATGGCACCTGAAGGGCTTGATTACGCGGTTAATCGTTACTTACGTGAAGCGCAGCGCCATTATGAAGTCCTTGATACACACCTTGAAGGCCGTGACTTTATAGTGGGTGATGAATACACAATTGCTGATGTATCTGCTTGGGGTTGGATTGATAAAGCACCAGTAGTATTAGGTGAAGAGGGCTTAGCACCATACCCTAATTTAAAACGTTGGTTTGAGAGCATAGATAGCCGCCCAGCGGTTGCTCGTGCGCGTAAAATTGGTACCGATGTAGCTTTTAAGAAAGAGTTTGATGAAGAGGCTAAACGAGCATTCTTCCCGTCTAACTACCCTAAATCATAGAGTTCTAATATATTGATACGATAAGCCAAAATAGCTTACTAAATAGAATCTTATATTTTAAAGTTATTAAAAAAGCCTGCTTTACGCAGGCTTTAGCTTTCAGGGAAATTAGAACTTAGCGCGGATACCAAAGCTGTATCTGCGATCTGCTTCGGTGTATTTCCAAGCGCCACCTAATTCAGATAGGTAGATAGAAGGCTCACCTGTTAAGTTAGTTGCATTGCCTACTAAGGTCACGTTTTCGTTAATGTCCCAACTTGCTGAGAAGTCTAACTGACCACGGTCGTCGCGGTAGTTGTTACCGTAAACAGTACCTTCTGCTGAAATACTGCCGTCTGAGTTAATATTTTCAACGCGTTTTTCGTTTTCACTATCTAAGAAGCTATCGCGGTAGTTATAAGCTAAACGTGTAGAAAATCCTTCGTATTCCCAAAATACTTGTAAGTTATAGGTATTTTTAGAAATATCTAACAATGGGTTACCGTTAGGTTGTTCGCTGTCTGCGTAGGTGTAGTTTGCGTTTATACCCAGACCAGAAAAAGCACCAGGTAAGCTTGTAAAGAACTGCTGGTAGCCTACTTCAAAACCTTGAACTGAACCATTTTCGCCATTTACATTTTTAACGGTATCAATACCTGTTAAGCCTGCATCGCGAAGCTCTGATACATGGTTAAAGCCATCAGCATCAACAGGGAAGTCGGTTGTATCTGAGTAAACTAAGTTATCTTGAGATACACCTGCGGTATCAAGCTGACATACTTGGTTCCACTGCGTCACGTTTTGACCCGCAGTGCTAGAAGATGCCTGACAGCTGCTTTCGTTACTTAAGAAAGATTCAACGTCCTTATAAAACACTGCAAACGATATTACGTTCCCTTCGTCAAAGTAATGCTCTACTGATAGGTCGTATTGAGTTGCACGGTATGGTTCTAAATCTATAGACCCTTGCGTTGCGCCTGTAATATCGTTATTAACATCAAACGCAGGGCTTAGCTCACTAAAATCAGCTCTTCGCATTACTTTTGCAGCTGCAAAGCGAAATAATGTTTCATCAGAGTAGTTATAGGTAACGTTTAAGCTTGGTAAAAAGTCACTGTAGTCATTTTCACCTGTTACTTTTTCACCGTTTAAATAAACGCTTGATTCTAAATCTGTTGTTACATAACGACCACCGACAATTGCAGTGATGTTGTCAAAGTCTAAGTAAGCTGAAACATAAATTGCGGCTGTATCTTCAACTACGTTACGGTACGCACTCTCTTGAAACTCTTGGTTATCTGAAAGGCTACCTGTAGAAGCTAAGTTAGTACCTGCAAGTAACTGTTGTAACTGAGCATAAGTATTTGCAGGGTTAGACAAACCGTTATAGCTTAAAAATGTGAGTAGGTCGTTTTGGCCAGAGCTGCCTAGTTGATCAAACGAGTTATCGTGACTCACTGTTGTAAAGCTATTTGAAAAAGCAGCATTGTAATCATCTACCCATAAAGTCGCTAATGAACCGTCTGAGTCATTAAATGCATTTTTATAAATGTCTTTAATTTCAACTTTGTATTGCTCGTACTCGTAATCTCGGTTGGTAACACGTACACCGGTTTTTATTTTAGATACCCAGCTTAAGCTGCTGATAGGTTCAAACATTTCTACGTCAAAACGAATGGCTGTTTCATCGTTGTCTGTTCTTTTGTCTTCACTTTTAAAAGTGCGTAATGCAAGGTTTTGAGGGTCGGTAAACGCGTTGGGATCTGAGTGAATGATGCTGGGTAGTTTATTCCCATCTTGCGAAAAAGTACCGTCGTATAAGTGGTTTACTAAATCAACACCGCCGCTTGCTTCAAATGTAGATTTTTCAATTGGGCGAAGAGTAAATTCAGAATCAGGTCTTACGCTTTCAGATGATGCAACAGCAATTTCACCAGAAATTTTTATATTGTCAGTGATATTCCATTCTGCACCAAGTGCATTTGAAAACGAGTCAGTTTCTCTAAAGTCACTGTATGTTTTTGGAATGCCAAATTCGTTTGTTAGTGTGTAATTATTTACGCCATTGGCATCCTGAGTAGTGTTTGCATCGGTTGATAAAGAGCCTGCCACACCTAAAATTGAGTTACCGGCTTGATCACCAGAGCGCTTAGTGCCGCTTAAATCAAGATACACCATACCGTTACCAGACTGTGGAGCCCACTGCAGCGATAAATTTACAGCGGTGCGTTCACGTTTTTCTACGTATTGCTCAACACTGTGCTCGTCTCTTACTATGGCATTACCACTAGGTGTATTGCCTGGTTGACCATTAATTTCAATATCTTGCGGTTTTACACGGCTTGAGGTTTCATCTTGACGAATTTCACGGTCTTGATATGAAAACATCACAATAGCACCAAAACTACCCATTTCATCAAAGTCCCAATTGTCACCAATTGAGCCACTAAAAATAGGGGCTAAATTTTCAGTTTTATCTGCATATTCGCCATCGATAGAAATAGCGCCTGTAAGTTTATCAAGCTCTAAAGGGCGAACTGTTTTTAAGCTAACGGTTCCGCCTAACGCGCCTTCAATCATGTCAGCGGTTGGTGATTTAACAACTTCTACTGTTTTTAGGAAGCTAGAAGGGTAATCTTGTAAGCTAATACCATCACGCGAGTCACCAATGGTAGAACGGCCATTTAATTCAACGCGGTTTTGCGGCAAGCCACGAATAGATACACTGTCACCCACACCAAAGTCGGTATTAATAGAGACGCCTGTAATACGCTGAAGTGCTTCAGCAATATTATTATCAGGCAGTTTACCAATATCTTCTGCTACAACAGCATCTACAATACGTCCGTCTGTGCGTTTTAGCATTGCTGCGGCTTTCATACTGCCTAGCATACCTTTTACTTCAATAACTTCTATATCATCAGCGGGTATATCTGATGTGGTTGGCGCTTCCTGTGCTGAAATAGTAGAAGATGCCATTAATAATAGGGCTGCAGCACTAAGTGTAGTTGAGCTACTTTTTGGGTGCTTATTAATTAGCGTTGAAGTGATTTGATTGAGTTTCATGTATCTCTCCCGTTTGGGTACGACTTGCGTCATTGTGTGTGTGTATTTGGTTTTGGTTAACCAATATTGTTGTGTGCTTTCTGTATTGTGTCATACAGATTGTGTGGTTGAAATTAGTACAATTTAAATTTTATTACAACCTTTGTTTACCAAAATTTCATGTAATGTATTACAAATTGTTTTTTAATTAACTTATATTTAATTTGTTCAATAGGTTAAGTAATATGAGTGATTTTAAAAATATTTAACCTAATTAAAAAAATAACCTTTACCAAAGACATTTTATGTATGATTTTTATTATTTATTGAGGTATTTATAACTATTTAGAATATTTTTTATAGGTATTTAGTCGTTAATATTTTGCCCATATTAGTTTGGAGAGACATTGATTGAGTGGATGCTTACAAAACATCTACGATGAAATAGCTAGGCAAAAATTATTGTTTTAAATTTTTATAATTTATTTGGTAATACCAATATTCTATTGTTTTTAAATTAATTATGTATTAAGGGATTTGCTAAGAGGTATTAAGCGGGAGGGATTTTTATCTTAAATGCACACAAAAAAGCCCCGTATAAACACGAGGCTTTTCAATACAACTGTATTAGTTTTGTAATTGGCCTGAAGCCGACTCAATATGAGCACGTACAAACCATTGAAATTGTTCTAACTCAGCTAGTTGACTTGTGATCATGTCTTCAGATACTGGATCTAACTCAGAAAGCGTTTCGATTGCCTTGCGATGATCGCTGTTAATGCCATTGTATACTTTGTCGAGTGCACCTAAATGCTCGGTAACTAAACCTTTCCCAACTGAATATTCGTTCCATGAACGGCGGTCAACAATTGACTGTGGTGTGCCAACAGGTACGCCGCCAAGCGTAGCAATGCGCTCTGCTATTGTATCAGTCATTTCGCGTACAACTTCAACCTGTGGATCTAGCATTTCATGCACACCTATAAAGTTAGGGCCAACAACATTCCAGTGAATATGTTTTAAAGTTAGCTGTAAATCGATAAGCGCAACCATACGGTTGTCGAGTGTGGCAATTGTGCTTTGCGCTGCATCGTTATCCATACCGGGTGCTGTAAATTCGGCTACTTTATTTGTATTGCTCATAATGTCTCCTGTTATGTGATTTATTGCTTGTAGGATTTTACAAACATGACTTGGTAATGAAGAAGCAATGCGTATGCCGAATTTTTAACTTTTATAATTGATTGATTTTTAATGATATAATTTAAATTTAAATCTTTCTAAGCGTTAAAATAAAATGTGTTTATGAATTATCTGCAGCTCTTTTGTAAATTATGCACACCGATATTTAGTCCCTTCAGATATGTAGCTAAAGTACTTATAAGCTGGCATTAATATTTATTACTACTTACTTTAGTTGGTGATTACTCACTGATATACTCCTGCCGCATTTTAATTGGAGTTCTGTTAATAATATATGAATTTTTTAAAAACACTGTTTACAGCATTTATACTGCTTTTGTCTCACACAGCATGGGCAGAAAATTGGAGTGTTACACAGCTCCATACAAATTTTGGTGATGCTTTAAACCCTTTCACAGGGGAGTCGTCATTTACACGCACATACACCTTAGAGCATGCATCTGAGCATGGCCTAGGAGACAACTACTTTTTTATCGATTTTTTAAACGACAGCTATACAGATGGTTTTCAAGATACGGGGATCTATGGCGAGTGGTACACAACATTGAGCTTAACCAAAGCATTCAATACGCGGTGGAGCTATGGCCATATAAAAGATACAGGTTTAGTCTTTGGAATTAATGCAGGCGAAGAAGGTTTAATGAAATATACCCCAGGTATAAAGCTAAGTTGGGATGCACCAGGCTTTGATTTTTTAACCACTACTTTTGCAGGATACATTGACGCTAACGGTGGTATCCAAAAGGAGCAGTTAGCTAAGCAAGATAACAGTATTTTTGTGGATCTTGCTTGGGGGGCACCTTTTTCGCTCGCCAAGCAAGCATTTTACTTTACCGGACATGTTGAATATATTTCAGGGCGTAATGACGAGCAAGGTAATAAGGTAAACGAGTGGTTACTCGCTCAGCCCGCCATATATTGGGACGTAGGCCAAAACTTTGAGCTTGATGCTAAGCAATTAATGGTAGGGATTGAATGGCGCTATTGGTATAACAAGCTTGGTACCGATGACATAGAAAATCAGCCATTTTTGCATGCACTATGGGTGTTTTAATAAGCACTTTAAACCAGAGGTTGCTTTGTAGCTGGTTTTATTACTTATAAAAAAATAGCGCCTAAGGCGCTATTTTTATTTAGTGTGGTTGGTGTACTTAGTGTGGTTGGTTGTAACAATTACTCGTAGCCACGAGGCTTTTTAGTTTTGATCACTGCTATATAAGCGTGCCAGCTGGCGTAGCTTAGTAAGGGCATGATTACTATAAAGCCGGTAGCGCCTGTGGCAAAACCAATGGCTACTAGCAAAAATATGCATATTGACCAAACGATCATAGCTGAAAAATTAGTTTTTACTGCATTCATAGAGCTTATAACTGCAGTCATAATGTCTACACGGCGTTCCATCATTATTTGAGGAGCAAATGCCGATAGAGAAAACACAGTGACTAACAGCACTGCGCCAATCAAGCTGCCAAGAGTTAAAAATGCAGATAACTCTTCAAATGTTGGATTAGCATGGCTTGGATACAATGCGTGAACAAGTGCAGCTAAACGCATCCATGCAATCATTATTACCATAAGTAGTATGGCAAATCCCCATTCTCCTACTGGGTTTCTAAACATCGACTTAATAGAATGCTTAAAGGTTGGTTTATGGCCTTTTTCTAGCTCCCAAGCCACGTCGTAAAGTCCTGCAGCAAAAGCTGGTCCTATAAGAACAAAAGCAACGGTAGCCGGCAGGATGACCAAGTAGGTGCCTGTAAAAACGGCTGAATAGACAATGGCAACAGGTATAAGCGTAAATATAACCCCATAAATGAGGCTTAAAATGGGAGCGCGAGTTATATCTTTGAATGCGAGTGCAAGCCAGTGGAAAGCAGCAAAGGTATCTACTTTATTGCATTCAATGCAGCGAGCAAATTCAACATGTTTATTAATGGTGTTTGTTGTTGGCATAACAATGTTCCTTAACAAGGTGTCTCTTAAAGGTTTAGAACACATTGTCTTTATTTACAAATTGAACAATATATACGCAATGAAATAATAATTTGCTCACATTATGTTCACTTAAATAAGGGGAATAATAAATCTCTTCAGTAAGAGATGTATTTATTAGGTATAAATTCCTAATTTAGTTAATGAATAGTTAAATAAATAAACTTATAATGCGTCGGTTAATTTACAACTTCTTTTATAGGAACATGAATGAATGACTTAATAAATGATATTGATGTGAATCAATATTTACCGGCTGCTCTTGAGTGGGCTACTAATATATTGCTAGCAATCGCTATACTGCTAGTAGGCTTATGGCTTGCGGGTAAAGTAAGAAATTTAATTATAGGTTTGTGCCATAAATACACGCATTTAGACGATACGCTGTTTCGCTTTTTAGGTAGTATGGCTCGTTACATTATTTTAGCGTTTGTATTTATTGCGGTATTAAACCGTTTTGGTGTGCAGACAGCTTCTATTATTGCGTTATTAGGCGCTGCAGGGCTAGCAATTGGTTTAGCACTGCAAGGTGCTATGTCTAACTTAGCTGCAGGCGTTATGTTGCTTATATTTAGACCTTACAAAGTGAACGATTTTATTGAAGCTGCAGGGCGTTTTGGTAAAGTGACAGAAGTTGATATGTTTACCACTATTTTACAAACATTCGATAATCAGCAAGTTATCATTCCAAATAGTCAAATTTGGGGAGCGCAAATAATTAATCACTCACATCACCCAATTCGTGGTGTAGACATGCATTTTGGCGTAGCTTACGACGAGAACACTGATGCAGTTCGTAAAGTAATAGATAGCGTGTTAGAGGCTCATCCACATATTTTAAAAGATCCAGCACCTTTTGTTGAAGTAGAAACACTTAATAACAGCTCGGTTGATTTTTTAGTACGCCCATTTTGTAAAGGCGAACATTACTTTGAAATTTTATACACTGTGCCAGAGCTAATTAAAAAAGCACTAGATGAAAACAATATAGAGATCCCGTTCCCTCATCGTAAAGTTATCTTAGTTAACGAAAATAAAGACTAATATAAATCCTTTTAAATAGAGCACTTTTTAGTGCTCTTTTTTTATATGAAAAAGTTACACGCCTTTGTAATTTTTTCTTTTGTAAATTATCTCAAATACTACTTTTTTACCTGCATAGCCTCTTTTTACTCGGTTGAGTGAATGGTCTTCATTTTGCATTTGATTAATTTCTTTAGCGTTAAAGCGTGTAAACACCTCTAATCCACCAAATCAAATTGTATGAAGGAATAAACATGGCTGAATCATTTAAATATGCTGGTAATAAAGGGCACGGCGGCGAACTCCATCAACAGGCCTCAGATGAACACCCTGCAATGACCACAGCGCAAGGCTGCCCAGTGAGTGATGATCAAAACTCATTACGCTCAGGCAAACGCGGACCAGGGTTGCTAGAAGATCACGTAATGCGAGAAAAAATATTTCACTTTGATCACGAGCGTATTCCAGAGCGTGTAGTGCACGCTAGAGGTTATGGTGCTCATGGTTACTTTGAAACTTACGATACGCTTGAAGATTTAACATGCGCCGATATTTTTCAGCGTAAAGGTGAAAAAACACCTGTATTTGCACGATTTTCAACAGTTGCAGGCAATAAAGGTTCGCCGGATCTAGCACGTGATGTACGCGGCTTTGCGGTTAAGTTTTACACCCAGGAAGGTAACTGGGATTTAGTGGGTAACAACATACCTGTATTCTTTATTCAGGATGCAATGAAGTTTCCTGATTTAATTCATAGCGCTAAAGCAGAACCTGATCGCGGCTTCCCGCAAGCACAAACTGCTCATGACAATTTTTGGGATTTTGTGAGTTTATCACCAGAGGCAATGCACATGGTTATGTGGGCAATGTCTGACAGAGCTATTCCTCGCTCGCTGCGATTTATGGAAGGTTTTGGTGTTCATACATTCAAATTTATTAACGCTAAAGGCGATGAAAAATTTGTTAAGTTTCATTGGAAACCTAAAGGTGGCATGCAATCAGTTGTATGGAACGAAGCACTTAAACTCAATGGCGCTGATCCTGATTTTCACCGCAGAGACATGTGGGAGTCTATAGGTAATGGCGATTTCCCTGAATGGGAATTAGGCGTACAAGTATTTGACCAGCAATTCGCAGATGAGTTTGAATTTGATGTTTTTGATGCCACTAAACTTATACCAGAAGAGCAAGTGCCAGTACAAATTGTTGGCCGAATGGTACTTGACCGCGTAGTAGATAATTTTTTTGCAGAAACAGAACAAGTTGCTTTTTGTACACAGAATATTGTGCCAGGACTTGATTTTACACCTGATCCGTTATTGCAAGGACGTAACTTTTCATATTTAGATACGCAAACAAAACGCCTTGGCGGCCCTAACTTTACGCACATTCCGGTGAATGCGCCTAAATGCCCAATGCGCCACTTTCAGCAAGATGGGCACATGGCAATGCACAATCCAAAAGGGCGTGTTAATTACGAGCCAAACTCCTGGAACGGCGACGAAAACAACCCGCGCGAATGCCTGGCGCATGGATTTAAAAGCTCAAGTAAAGAAGAGGGAGGCGACAAACTTAGATATCGCTCTGAAACATTTGCAGATCACTACAGTCAAGCACGCCAGTTTTATTTAAGTCAAACAGACGTTGAGCAAGCGCATATTCAATATGCCCTAGTCTTTGAGCTTTCAAAAGTAGAGCATGTTGGAATACGAGAGCGCATGGTTTCGCATTTACTCAATATAGACAACACATTGGCCCACGAAGTAGCCAAAGGGCTTCGCCTAAAAGAAATGCCAGAGCCAGCTGAAGCGGCAATGCCAACTCGCGACGATTTGCCTACTTCAGATGCACTCAGTATTTTAAAAAATGCACCTAGCACCTTTAAAGGACGAAAGTTGGGTATTTTGGTTAGTGATGGCTTTGACGCAGATATTTTTAATTCTGTAACAAACAAGCTTGATGACGAAGGTGCTAATTTTGAGATTATTGCTGCGCAAGTAGGTGGAGCAAGCTGTAGTAATGGTAAACATGTCGCAGCAGATCAAGTTATTAATGGCGGCCCATCTGTACTATACGATGCAGTGCTAATTCTTAGCACAACTGAAGGTGCGCAAAAGCTTGCCGATATTCCTGAAGCTAAAGACTTCATAAACGATGCTTATGCGCATATGAAATACATTGGCTTTACGCCAAACGCGGAGCCGCTGTTTAAAGCTGCAGGGCTTGAGAGTAAAAAAGATGAAGGATGGATTGATTTAGATAAAGTATCTAGCGATGGCTTTGTTAAATCGTTGCGTAATCTTCGCTTTTGGAAGCGTTAAGTTAAAATTTTGCGCATTGTTTAATGTTAGTTAATCTGAGTTTAGGTTAACTAACATGCCTAAATTTGCGCAAAACAAAGGATAACTGTTATGACCTTTACAGCCATGTCAAAAGAGCACAATACGATAATACCGTTTTTAATTATGGATGATGCACAGCAAGCCATTAGTTTTTATAAGAAGGTATTTAATGCCGAGCTAATTTCGCAAATGCCCTTGCCTGAAGGAGGTATAGCGCATGCTGAAATAGCTATTGGTAATACACCATTAGTTGTAGCCGACGCTTGTCCACAAGAAGGCCACCACAGCCCGCATAAAATTGGAGGCTCACCCGTAAACCTAATACTTTATGTTAAAGATGTTGATAGTGTATTTAGTCGCGCGCTAACGCTGGGCGCTAAGCTCGTTAGACCTATACACACGCAATTTTATGGTGATCGTGCTGGCACATTTGAAGACCCGTTTGGCCATATATGGACAGTGGCAAATCAAAAAAAAGATGTGGAGAAAGAAAGTATTGAACAACGAATGGCTAATTTAATGACAAAAGAGCAAGACGCCTAACACGGCTTGCTCTTTTTATTCGTAGGTTTATTAGCCTAAATTTATAGCTAAATATTTTATTTCGTCTTCACTTATTTGCGGTAAAAAATAAATATCGTCATATTTAAAATATTGTTGCTCATTAATTGTAACTGCCTCAGCTGTAATAGGCAGCGTATCGTAAGTTTGCCCAAGTTCGTAATTGATAGCAGTACCTACCTTTACCGCCTTATTAACTATTACGTTTGGAGCGTCAACTACTCTATAACCATTATTGTCTGCTACGTAATATACATTTTGGTACGTGTAGTACGTTGTATTATGACGTTTAAAATACGAGTAATGCTTTGGTAATGAGCGAACTCTTAGGCCTCTTGGTGGCTTAACCACATGATAGCCGCTTTTTGCTTTTCGGTAGTAAATGCCGTCACTGAATGTAAACGAAATACCATTAAATCTAATTGATGCGCTGTTTCGCGGTATGTTGCTAAAGTAACGCCCAGGCCTGTATGTAACCACATTATGGCGCTTATTTTTTAAATAAGTGTACTTGCGCTTGTCATGTTTGTAATGAGCAATTTTACGTTTTGTCTCTTTACGTTGTTCGCGTTTTTCTTTTTTACGCTGTGTTGGTTTATCTTTTTTATATGCTATACGTTGTTTTTTGTCTTCGCGACGTTCATCACGCTTATATTCAACGCGCTTTGCACGTTCTTTATTAACCTTTTCTCGCTCGTTTTGTGCTCCAAGCGCAGAGCCAGATATACAGCCAAAAGCCAGTAGTGCTGGTAGTAAATAAGTTAGTTTCATAATATTGCCTCATGTATGTATTACATAATTGAGTTCAATACTAGCGTTTTAAACTGAATGTTAACTGACCTATTTTAATTATATG
Organism: Pseudoalteromonas sp. MMG007; assembly: GCF_018100985.1. Lineage (GTDB taxonomy): Bacteria > Pseudomonadota > Gammaproteobacteria > Enterobacterales > Alteromonadaceae > Pseudoalteromonas. The sequence goes on from NZ_JAGJEI010000001.1 coordinate 423,858, forward strand.
CCTTACCTTTACAGCTTTTTACTAACACTTACTGTTGTTGACATTAGCCTACACTTACTCACACTTTTGCCGCTTTTCGAAACTAATAGTCTTATATTTATGATATTAATTGTTGCGCCAAGCACTCTTTATGCATGGCGCAAATTAACATTAACGTGTTGGCTTTTTAGGGAGAGCTGATTTTAGCTCATCTTGTGTAACATTTAATTTTTTTGCCACTACGCTTAAGTCAGCGTTAGGGCCACCAGCATCTTGCATTGTTTTTAAAAGTAGTTGTTCGCTAATACCTAGCTTTTTAGCCGCTTGAGAAAAGTCTGGTCGTGGCATTTTACCACCTCCGCCGCCAAGTGGTTCATGGCGCGTAATTTTAGTGCCTTGAGGTGGTTTAGCACCAATACCGGCTTGAGCTGTAGTGGTAAAATTGTTTTTAGCTACAACACCTTTTAGGCATTTAGGTAAGTTTGGAAATGTATTACTTGCATGGTAGTGATACGTAATTATGCCTTTTTCACCAGTAGGGCCGGTGTGCCCATTACAGCTATCAAGATCAGTTGGTATGGAAGCGTCAACTTCAAGGCTTCCGAAAATTGGAAAACCGTCAAATCCATAACCAAACAAGGCGCTTGGGGCTTGTGGTAAGTTATTACAGTTGGCATTTACGTGTTCATGTTTATAAACGCTGTCGATATCGCTCGCGGTACCGTGGTAGTGATACCAACCACCAGGGTCAATATGGCCGGCGCAAGTATCCAGTGCTGGCAAATGGCCAGTATGCTGTACACTTGGCGCGTCTGAAAAAATAGGCACGCCGGCAAGAGCAATACCTACTTTTGATACTACACCAAGCTTTTTTGAGTTTTTAGCCATAACAGGATGAAGGGGTAAAAGGGCGGTAATTTCTACGCTCTTATCTACCGATACGTTTATACAGGCGTGATCAACAGAGGGGCGAATGGTGGCGTTATCTACAATATGTACGTTGCCGTCTTCGTCATAAAAGGTAAAGCCTTGCTCGTTAAGCATGGTTAAAAACGCTTCATCTAATCGGTATAGTCCAGCATCCGTGCCATCCCAATCCCAAATGCCGCCAACGTCATTGAGCGTTTCTGGGCAAAAAGGGCCGACTTCAATGTTGTCGGGCTGGTACTTCAAAACTATTTGCGCGCATTGTGACTCTAAGCCATTCTCTAGTGTGCAGTCTACGGTTTGGGGAAGCTTCACCATGGCTTTTACGTTAAAGGCATCTGTGTTAATTGATGAGCTATTCGCATTTTTTGTAAAAGAAGGAGCCGTAATGCTTTCATTTTTAGTGTGTTTCTCACAGGCTGACAAAAGTAGCGCGCAGCTCAATAAAAATACTACCATTGCTGCTTTTCTACTATTTATGTCACAGGCTAATAAATAATTTAATTTAAAGAGCGCCATATTTATCCCAAATACTGTTTAGTAATATACTCCAAGTATGGCAATAAATTGTGCAAACAAAATGAAAATACAGATACGTAAAAATTATTTAATAACACATGTTTAATAATGAAAGATTAATTGCCAATTAAACACACTTAAAACTGAGTATGTTTAACGTTTAAAGCGCAGTATTGCCTACTTATAAAAACATACTAAAAGCACAATATCGTCTAAATAAATTTCCTTTATAGCATTGTAAACTTAACCTCGAAGAGCAAGCTAGGTAAGCCTATTAAAGGATATAAAACTTAAATAATTATAGTTTTTCCCAGTAGGGAGTATCGCCAAAATAGCTGCTAAAGTAGTCTATAAAAGCTCTTACTTTAGGCGCTAACAATCGGGTACTTGGGTATACACTCCAAATAGCCGTATCAGAGGCAAGTGGGTAGTTTTCTAAAATTTGTACTAGTTCGCCACGTTGTAATTTTTTATACGCACACCAGCTCGACATTAAGGTAATACCTAAGCCTTGAGCGCAAGCGTCGCGCACAGCTTCACCGTTATCAGCGAGTAATACATTGTTAGTTTTTATATTTTGTAAACCTCGCTCTGTATTAAACGACCATGTTGTTAAGCTATGTAAATTAACACAGGTATGATTTTTTAAATCTTGTGGTGTTTTAGGCGTGCCATGCTTGGCAAGGTACTTAGGGGAGGCACAAATTAAGCGTTTATCGCGTGTTATTTTTTTGGCTATAAGTGTTGAATCTTCTAATGCGGCATCGCGTATTGCTATATCAAACCCTCCAGCCACCATATCAATAATGCTATCACTTAGGCGCAAATCTATAGTTAGATCGGGGTATTGAGTAATAAACCCTTCTAACGCAGGAATAATATGCATTCGTCCAAATGAGGCTGGGGCGGTGATGCGTAATTTTCCTTGTGGCGTAATACTGCCAATACCGACCGATGCACGGGCTAATTCTACATTAGCTAACACTTCTTCAGCATGAGGTAAAAAAGCTTGCCCTTCTTCGGTTAATGACACTTTTCGGGTGGTGCGGTGCATTAACTTAACGCCCAGGGTTTCTTCGAGTTTGTTAATTTGTGCGCTAGATACCGCAGCAGAAAGCCCAAGCTCTTTTCCTGCAAGGCTAATATTATGTGTGTTAGCAATTCTGACAAATAGGTTTAAATGGGCAATATTCATTATCAATTTTTTTTATAAAAAATAGTGTAAATTAATATATTATCAAATAGGAGCGCAGTAAACGTTATCTTACTATTTTTTGATTAAACCCTGTTAACCCACTCTTAACCCTCGCCTTAATATACTGCGTGCAATGATGTAAATTAGGCATAGTTAAATGGTTTATTTTAAAAAGCACTCAACAGTTTTATTGCTTGCACTTAGCTGTACGCTTGCTGCGTGTAGTAGCCAGCCAAGCTATACAGGTAATAGCACCGAGCAATCGCTAAAGCAGCATGCAAATTGGCAATACACACAAAATGATGCAACCGAGGTAAGTTATATTACTGATTTAGTGAATATAGCGGGGCTTGATGCGCTTATAGAGCAAGCCATTGCAAATAACCCGTCGTTTAATCAAGTGCATGTGGCGCTAAAACTTGCTTATGCACAGCGTGATGTAACCGCAGCAAGCCAGTGGTTTAGCGTTAGTGCTGATTTTGATGCACAGCGCAATGAAGCTACCGGCACGCAGTACAGCTCATCGGTAGGTGTGAGCTGGGAGGCCGACGTGTGGCAAAAAATTGCAGATAATGTGGCCGCGCAAGACATGAACATCGCCAGTAATCAAGCAACATATCAAAGCGCTAAAGATACGTTAGTAGCAAGTGTCATTCGTACTTATTTAAATATTATTTTGCAGCAAGATTTACTCAACATAGAGCAGCAGCGCTTAACTGTTTTAGAAAATAACGAGCAAAGTATCGTAGAGCGTTACCAATATGGATTAGGCGATTTAGAGGCTTTAGATACCGCACGTACCAATACCGCCTCTACCCGAGCCACTATTGCCGATTACCAAGAGCAAATAGCCCAAGCTAAACGCGCTTTGGTATTATTAGTAGGCGTTGATAAACTTGAAAACCTACCTACAACATCAACGTTTCCTGATGTTATTGAGCCACTTAGCGCCTTACCAGAGCAAGATTTAGCACGCCGACCTGATTTACAAAGTGCTTATTATAATATTCAAGCAAAACGTTATTTAGTTGATGTGGCCTACAAAGACTTACTGCCAAGTATTTCGCTTTCAGCGTCTTTGAGTGATTTGGCCACAACACCAAGCCAAGCATTGTTAACAAGCCCTGTGTGGAATTTATTAGGCAGCTTAAGTGCACCATTATTTGAAGGCGGAGCACTGCGTGCGCAAGTTGATGTAGCCAAACTCAATGCTGAACAAGCTTATTGGCAATACCAAGACACGCTACTTAGTGCGGTAAACGAAGTAGAAAACGCGTTGGGTCAAGAGCAATCATTAACGCAGCAGCAACTTCAAATAAGTAAAGCACTTACCAGCGCAAAGCGCAGCTTTAGTAATTACCAAAGTAAGTATCAACAAGGTTTAGTTGATATTTTAGACTTACTTACCGTGCAACAACAAGTGTACGACCTGCAAGCTCAGCTTAGCCAAATAAATTACACCCTTTTAACTAACCGTATCGATTTAGGTCTTGCTTTAGGCCTTGGAGTATCATCATGAAAATTTCCCCAATACCTGTTGTTGTAACCCTTATTGCAGTGGTATCTATAGGGATTGCTGTGGCATATAACAGTCATAAAATGGCGCAGCAGGCACGTGGCTCTAAACCTGCTCAAGTTGATGCTATAGCACCGAATGTGTCGGTAATTAACGCGATACCCGGTACTTATCAGGCATATGTTAGTGGCCACGGTGAAGCAAAAGCACACTGGACATTAACGTTAAAAGCGCAAGTTAAAGGCGAAGTCATCAATATGAGTGAGCAATTTGCCACTGGTAATTTAATTGCTAAAGACCAAGAGTTTGCACAAATTGATAACACCGAATACCTACAAGCCCTCGCAAGTACTAAAGTTGCACTTGCTGATGCAAAATTAGCGTTACAAGAAGAGCAAGATTTAGGAAGCCAAGCAAAGCGGGAGTGGGAACGCTCAGGGGTAACACAAGCACCTAGCTCGCCACTGGTATTTAGAACGCTTCAGCTAGAGGCCGCACAAGCCACACTTGATAACGCCCAATATGCACTGCAAACCGCCCAGCGTGATGAGAAAAACACCCATATAAGTGCGCCGTTTGATGCTGTGGTATTGTCTCGCGATATTGACCTTGGCACATACGTAAATATTGGCGATACCCTCGCTACATTAAACAGTACCGACAAAGTAGAGATTAGCGTGCCGCTTTCATTGAATCAGTGGCAAAACCTAGCAAGTGATAAAAGCAAAGAGGTTATTTTAAGTGATGTAACAACCCAAAATCAGTGGCAAGGTTACATTGCACGATTTGAGCAACACCTTGATGATAGTTCACGCCAGCGCAGCGTAGTGGTTGCCCTCGATAAACCTTTTGAACAAGCAACTCCCTTGTTACCCGGTACTTTTTTAGCTGTACAAATTGCCGGTAAAACGCTTGATAATGTTATTAAACTTCCTGCATCGGCGATTTCGCAAGAAGGCTTAATTTGGTATGTCAGTGAACAAAATACATTAGTAAGTACCACCGCAAATAAGGTTTTTGAGCGCAATGATTATGTTTATATATCGCCAATTGCTGGGCAAAGTAATTTACGTGTAGTGGCGCGCCCATTAGTGAGCTACCTAAACGAAATGCGGGTAAACCCCATTGTTGAGGAGATGCCATAATGAGTCCACATCAAGCACCACAATCGCCTAGCTCACATAACCCGCTGCATGGCATTATTAATTGGTTTGCAAATAACTCAGTGGCGGCTAATTTATTACTAATTAGCGTAATAGTAATGGGTATAATGTCGCTTTCTACATTGCGTAAAGAGGCGTTTCCGAGCCTTGAGCCTGATACCATTTCGGTATCGGTGGTTTACGACAGTGGCGATGCCCTGCAAGCTGAGGAAGGCATAGCCCTTAAAATAGAAGAAGCACTCGAAACCGTACCCGGTATTAAGCGTATTACTTCAACATCAGATGCCAGCGGCAGCCATGTAAGTATTGAGAAAAAAACGGATTACTCGCTTGATGAGCTACTTACTGATGTAAAAAACCAAGTTGATGCTATAAACAACTTTCCGGCAGATGCCGAGCAACCTGTTATAGATAAAGCTCGTAGGCAAGATCATGCACTCACGTTGCAATTATTTGGTGATGCCGACCGTCATACGTTACAAACCTTAGGTGAACAGCTTAAAGCCGATTTACTTGCTGAGTCAGGAATAAGTGACGTTACTCAGTCAGGTGTATTAGATCCTATGATGTCGATAGAAATCGACGAAGGTAAATTACAAGCCTACGGCTTAACTATCAGTGATGTAAGCGAAGTGATTAATAACGAATCATCAAGCCCGCTTTCAACAAGTCTACGTGATAGTAATAAAATTATTCGTTTAAAAGCAGCCGAGCAAGCTTATTGGCAGCGTGACTTTGCTGATATCGTTTTACTTACAACGCCTGCTGGCGCGCAAATTAAACTCGGTGATGTAGCAACTGTTACCGACAGTTTTGCTGAGGATACCAACTCACTAAGTCGTTATAATCAACAAAATGCCATAGGTATTGAAATACTTATGGATGAAAATAGCGATATAACCAGCATTGTTGAGCAAGCACAAAGTGTCATTGATAAATGGCACGAGCGCGGGTTGTTGCCGCAAAATGTAGAGCTTGAAAGCTGGCAAGATAAAAGCACTATGATCACTGAGCGCTTATCGTTGCTCACCAAAAATGCCGTAACCGGTATTATTATGGTGTTTGTTATTTTAGCCATATTTTTAAACGTACGCGTTGCCTTGTGGGTTGCTGGTGGTTTGCCATTTGTGTTTTTTGGTACGCTGTATTTTATGACCGACAGCTATACCGCACTTACCATTAACGAAATGACCACCTTTGGTTTTATTATGGCGCTGGGTATTGTAGTGGATGACGCCGTGGTCGTTGGGGAGAGTATTTACACGACTCGTAAAAAGCATGGTGATACGCTCAATAATACTGTTTTAGGCACTATGAAAGTAGCCGTCCCTACTATTTTTGGTGTACTAACGACGGTTGCTGCATTTATGGCGCTTTCTAATGTGTCGGGTAATTTAGGTAAAATATATGCGCAATTTGCAACCGTGGTCACCATTTGTTTGTTGCTGTCAGTGGTTGAGTCAAAGCTTATTTTACCCTCTCACTTGGCGCATATTAGTACCAAACGCCAGCTTAAATCGGGCATTAGTGGTTTATGGGCAAAAGTGCAACACGGCGCAGACAGTGGCTTAAACTGGTTTAGTGCGCATATTTATCGCCGTGTTATTGAATACTCACTGCGCTTTAGGTACGCAGTAGTGGCTGCGTTTATTGCCTTTTTTATATTGGTTATAGGCATGCCAATGACCGGCGCGGTTAAAGTGGGGTTTTTCCCAAGTATTCCTGGCGATACTGTTAGTGCAGAGCTGGTTATGCAAAATGATGTGGCTTACGGGCAAACTAATAAAAACTTGTTAGCGCTTGAGCAAAGTGCCTTAAAAGCACAGCAAAATTTAATGGATAAGTATGACTCACAAGAAAGCGAAATTACGAGTTTACAAGTATTAAGTAGTAGCGATACCAGCGGCTCTGTAAGTGTTGAGTTATTAAATGAAGGTGAGTTTACCGCGACCGAATTTGCACAAGAATGGCAACGTGTAGCAGGTACTCCCGAGGGCAGTAAAAAACTACAAGTATTAGCCACGCGCAAAATGGTCGATAACTTTAAAGTAGAGCTAAAAGCGTGGGACGACGAAACCGTTATGGCAGCAGGCGCTATTTTTAAAGAGCGCTTAGAAGGTATTGCAGGCGTTAATGGTATAGACGACAACTTCAACCCAGGGCAACCGCAACTTAAATTTACCCTTAATGCACAAGGGCGCGCACTAGGTATGGATACCGCCAGTTTATCACAGCAAGTGTTGCAAGCCTTTGGTGGGGCTATTGTACAGCGATACCAGCGCAATAAAGACGAAATTAAAGTACGTGTACGTTACCCTGAAAACGCCCGTAAAACACCTGCCGATATTATGCAATCTCGTATACGTTTGCCCGATGGTACAATTGTACCGCTGGTTAACGTAGCAAGTATTAGTAGCGAATACCAACAAGATGAAATAACCCGTATCGACGGCCTACGTGCTATTTATTTAAGTGCTCAAGTAGATAAAAATGTTATAGCACCTAATGAATTAGTAGACAGCTTAACCCGCGACTTAGTACCGGAGTTAACTGCGCAGTTTCCAAACTTAAGTATACACTTTGCAGGTGAAGCCGAAGAGCAAGATGAAACCACAGGCTCTATGAGCACGATGTTTTTAGCCGCATTACTGGTTATTTACGTTTTGCTGGCGATTCCACTTAAATCATATATTCAACCAGTGCTAATTATGGTGGCAATTCCATTTGGTATTGTGGGGGCTATTTTAGGCCATTGGTGGAACGACTTAACCATTAGTATATTATCGCTCAACGGTATTTTGGCGCTAAGTGGAGTTGTAGTAAACGATAGCTTGTTACTTGTTTCGCGCTTTAACGAGTTAACAAAAGAAGAGGGTATGAACACACACGATGCAATTGTTGAGTCGTGTACAAGCCGCTTGCGTGCAGTCATGCTTACTTCAGTAACAACGTATGCAGGCTTGATCCCGCTGTTAAGCGAGACCTCTTTGCAAGCGCAGTTTTTAATCCCTGCAGCGGCATCATTAGGCTACGGTATTTTGTTTGCCACTGTGATTACTCTCATCCTTATACCTGCATTATTAATGATTCAAACAGACATTAAGCGCCTACTTACCAATGTGTTACACTTTTTAAGTGGTAAGCGTACCCAAGGAGCTGCCTCTTAATGATAAACGTACTACTGGTTGAAGATGATATAGACCTAGCCACTACTATTGTTGATTATCTCGATATAGAAGACATATCGTGTGACCATGCAAGTAACGGTGTAATGGGGCTAAATTTAATAGAAAATAATCAGTACCAAATGATTATTCTCGATATTAATATGCCCAAAATGGACGGCTTAACACTGTGCAAAAAGTTGCGCGAACAAGGCAAAAATACACCCGTGTTAATGCTTACAGCACGCGATAGTCTTGATAATAAGCTAGAGGGCTTTGCCGCCGGCAGTGACGATTATTTAGTAAAGCCCTTTGCCATGAAAGAGCTGGTAGCACGGGTGCAAGTACTCGCAAAGCGTAAAAGTGGTGAGGTAAAGCGCCTTACTTTAGCCAATTTACAGTTAGACTTGACCAAGCACTGTGCCATAGTAGGGGAGAGTACTTTAAAGCTCTCGCCTATTGCTTTTAAGCTACTTGAAACGCTCGTGCGCGAAGCGCCACAGCCAGTTACACGTAGTGTCATTATGCAAGCCATTTGGGGAGAAGAGCAGCCCGACAGTAATAGTTTAAAAGTGCATATTTATCACTTACGCAAGCAGCTAGAAGCTGCGACTCAACAAGTAAAGCTAGAAACCATCCCTAATATTGGCTTTGCGATAAAAACAGTGCAAGGAGATGCACAATGAAAATAAGACCCAGCTTGAGGCTTTATTTTTTTGCCAGCATGCTGGTATTAAGTTCGATTATGGCCATCGGCTTTTCGTTTTTGAGTGTTAACTATTTTGTTGATGGTTTAGATAAAGGGTTAAATGGTGTTATGTTTGCGCTTTCGCAAACGGCAAAGGTTGAAGATGGGCAACCAATTGAAATGGTCGGTTTTAGTGTTGCTAGTCGCTGGGAAGATATGCCAAAGGAGATAAAGCAACGATTTACAAAACCAACTCACAATGGCGTACTTCAAAAAAGGGCAGATAAGTCATCTTTTTTTTCGATGCCCGAAAACCTATTTTTTGCCGTGTATTATCAAAACGAAGCTGGAGAGTCGCGTTATGTATCGCGCATCATGCTTGAAAAAGACCGCCCTAAAACACAAGTCACCGATGAAAAACCAATGCAAAGGGTGTTTTGGATAGCCTTAACGGCACTTGCGGCTATTACATTGTTTGCATTTTTTTTATTTATGATTATGAAAAAAATTGCTAAGCCAATTGAGTCATTAAAAAAATGGGCTAAATCGCTTAGCCAAGCTAATTTACAACAAACGCCGCCGGATTTTAATTACAACGAACTAAATACACTGGCCACGCTAATACGCAGTAGTTTGCTTTCAGCGCACGAAAGTGTAGAGCGCGAACAGCGTTTTTTAAGCTATGCTAGCCACGAGTTGCGTACGCCAATATCGGTTATTCGCAGCAATGTAGAGCTACTCAACCGCTTAAGCGAAAAAGCGCCATTAAGTGATAAACAACAGCTTACCCTTGAGCGAATAGAGCGCGCCGGTTTAACCATGAGCGATTTAACGAATACGTTACTTTGGCTTAGCAGAGGTGATGAACAGCAAGGTGAAATTGAGCCAGTCGATCTCAGTGAAAAAATAACTACATTAAGTAACGAGCTTGGTTATTTATTAAATGCTAAACAGGTTACTGTACTTATAAGTTCAGACCAACAACACAGTGTAGTTAGTACGGAGCCTACAGCTTGTCATATTGTGCTAACTAATTTAATTCGTAACGCTTATCAGCATACGCAAAACGGGCAGGTGCATATTACGCAACAAGGCAGCAAGGTTACGGTAGTAAATTGCAGCACTCAAAACGAGGAAGCTTTTATAAGTGACGACACCACAAAAAACGCCAGTATAGGTTACGGGCTTGGTTTGCAGTTAAGTGAAAAAGTAATAAAGCGCCATGGCTGGTTTTATGAGGTAAATGACCTACCAGGGCGCTATGAGGTTGTGGTTGACTTTAACTAGGGCGTTTTCAACTTTGTAGATTGAACCCAAAAGGTAGCGCATATTTGGTTTTATGCTGCTTTATTGCCTATTTATGGGGAACAACCACACTACTTAGGCTTGCCTCGCTTAATAAACAAAAATGCTACTGCAAATTCAACCAACAAAGGCCACTCGCCCCAGTGTGGGGTTATTTTAATATTATAAATAACCTTGCTACCGCACAGTGTTTAGTTAGCGTTTACAATGCCAATGATCTTTGTGCTTAGTGCAGGCTTTTTTTGCCGGTTTTGTTTTAACTATTATGATGTTAGGCGAATTGTGCTCAGCAACTGGTAAAGGAGCGGCCACTTTAACCGTTTTTTTATAAGGTTTATGCACCGCTGGCGCTTTTTGATAGACAGTACACCCACTCATGGTTATTGCCATTGTTGCTATACCAATAATTTTTAAAGATAAGTTCATAGGTATTTATCCTCTTTCTGCTTTAAATCAGCTTTAAGATAAACCTTTTTTTGTATAGTGCTGTCAATAAACGTAAGGGAAGTGTAAAAGGGGGGATGTACAAAGGCAATAGCGCCCTAATGCCTTTGTATTTAAAATATTTGATTTGAAAAAAGACCGGTTCAAAACCTATAAATCGCTGCGCCAACCCATGCCAGATTCTTCCATTAAGCGCTCGTATACCCCTTCAATATTAAGTGGTAGCCACGCTTTGTATTGCTTTAAATCTGAAAACTCATCGAGTTTAACGTTTTGTTTTATTTGCTCTAGGCTTTGCCCTGCAAGTGCACCTGCGGTAACTTGACTATAAAGCTGCTCTATATAGCTTAAATAACGTGTTACATCAGCCTTACTGCCAACATCAGCGTGCCCGCCCACAAAAGTATCAAAGTCATATTGGAGTACCGCTTGGGTTGAGTTAATCATACCTTGAATATCGTAGCTCCACAGTTTTTGCCAAGGCATTCTGCCAATGACTATCCAATCAACAACAAATAAGGCTTTTTGCTTTTCGAACAGCATGCTTACAGAGCCTCTTCCATCGTTTGGCCCGTGGTAATTAAGCTTTACAGTTGAACCGCCCAAATTAAGAGTCAGCTCGTCATCAAAAGTGAGGGTGGGCATAACCGTGGTCATGTGTGTATTTTTTATATCTTGCGCTGTCAGTTTATGTGCAACAAATGTTGTGTGTGGGCTTTTAAATACTTCAGCACCATAAATGTGGTCACTGTGGTTATGGCTATAAACAACATATTTAACTGGCACATTAAAACGCGTTTTAATTTGCTCATTTAGCCATGTGGCTGCTTTTTTATTAAGTGGGTCGGTAACGATTGCGCCTTGTGGGGTAATTAAAAATACCGAACGGTGTCTGTCGTCAATAAAGCGGTGGAGGCCATCGCCTAAATCTTCTATTTCGTAACTTTGCGCCATAAACCCAATAAATAGTAGGTTGGTGGCAAGTAGTGTTTTTAATAAGCGAAGCATGCACATTCCAGTTAAACGTTATGAGTAGTAAGTAAGAAAGTGCGAGTAAGAAAAAACTTTCATTTAAGAGTAAAGTTGCGGGTTAAAATTAATTTAACCCGCTAATTTTTAACGAACTAGCTGATCGAGTAAATGCATTACTTGCTCACTGGCTGATTCCATTAAGTGTATATGTTTAACTGCTTCAGCTTTTTTGCCTTGCTTAATTAATTGCAGTGCTTGAACGCCGTTTTTGTGTACTTCGCTGTGAGGCTTATCTATTTGTTTAAATGCGCTTAGCGATTTGTATTCATTTGATTCGTCTGATTTGTACCATTTACCTAGGCGGCACATTGTGTGATCGGTAAAATCATCTATCGATTTATTAATTTTGCCATTGGCTACGGCGTACACTTCACCTTTGTATACAATATGATCTAACTTAACTGTTTGAATAAATGAGCGAATAGATGCCTGTGAAATGGTGTTTTTCATGTTGGTGCAAAAATCAATGATTGATGCGTAATCGCTATTTAACGATGCAAAATTGCTAGTAAGTTGTGTGTTATTTTGCTGTATGTCGTCAGCCGAGGTAACGGTTACTTCCGTTTTATCGATAATTTCTTTTACTAGGTCGGCCACCTCTTGCGCCGATTTATTAGTATTAGTGGCGAGTACGCGTACCTCGTCGGCAACCACGCTAAAACCTCGGCCAGCTTCGCCTGCTCGGGCAGCCTCAATGGCTGCATTAAGTGCCAATAAATTTGTTTGATCAGATATTTTAGATATGGTCGATACAAAGGTATTTATACTACCAGCAAGGCTTGAGAGGCCTGATATGTTTTCACTCATACTCCCCATTTTATGGGTCATAAGCTCCATCTCACTGGCTATATGCGTTAAAGATTCATTTGAGTTATTTAAAAGGTCATTTATTTGATAGCTAACTTGGCTTTCTTGCTCAATGGTTGAGTAAGATTCAAGTACCGTTTGGCGAACACCTTCAATTTGGCTTATGCAACCTATAGAACTTGAAAGTAAGCTTTCGGTAAATTGTTCGTCATTTGTGGTTTGTGTAAAGCTTAGTTGTTGTTCTAAGTGCTTGTTCTCTTGTGCTAGTAGTTCGTTATGCGCAGTCAACTCTTCAATTTTTTTAACTAGTTCATCTTTATCATTTTTAATTTCTAGATACTTTTTACTTAAAACAAACATCAACAAATCCTACATTATCATGAGTACATCTTATTATAGTTACATTTTGTACTTTACTAGAGTTTTTAATCGGTTGCCTATTTTTATAAAAATAGTAAGCATAAGTAATTTTAGAGTGGCGTGAACTAACATAGCTATTGATACATACTAGCTATGTTAGTTTGAGCTTAGCGCTGTGCTATTTGTTGGTTTATTTCTTCAAAAATACCAGCATCGTCTATGGTTGATGGTATTTGTAGTTCGTCGCCATCGATTAGTTGGCGCAAATTTTTACGTAGTATTTTACCAGAACGGGTTTTAGGTAATCGCTCTACACTTACTATTGTTTTAAGGCACGCTATAGCGCCTATTTGGTTGCGCACTGTTTGCACGAGTTCTTGCTCTACATCGATAGGGGAGCCTGTAAAATCATTTTTAAGCACAATCATAGCCATAGGCAGTTGGCCTTTTAGGTTATCGCTTACCCCAAACACGGCACATTCGGCAACGGCTGGGTGCGCTGCGACTATTTCTTCCATTTCGCCAGTTGAAAGTCTATGGCCTGCCACATTTATTACGTCATCTGTGCGGCCCATTATAAATAAGTAGCCATCATCATCTATGTAGCCACCATCGCCCGAAAGATAATAACCAGGGTACTGTGTTAAATAACCTGTTTTAAAACGCGGTGTATTTTGCCAAATGGTTGGCAGGCATCCAGGTGGCAGTGGTAACTTTATTACTACGGCACCTTGTTCGTTTGGTGCGCATTGCTCGCCATGCATATTCAATATTTGCACATCAAATCCAGGGGTTGGCACTGTTGAGCTACCTGGTTTTGTTACTAACTCTTCTATGCCTACGGGGTTGCAGGCAATTGCCCAGCCGGTTTCGGTTTGCCACCAGTGATCGAGTATTGGCAGATTCGTTTTTTCTTTAAGCCAATTGTAGGTTGGCGGGTCTAGCCGCTCGCCTGCTAAAAATAGTCGTTTTAAACTACGGGTGTTGTATTGCTTAAACCCTTTTGCATTTGGGTCTTCTTTTTTGATGGCTCTAAATGCAGTTGGCGCGCTAAATAGTGCATTTACTTTATACTCTTCAACCACTCGCCAAAATGCACTGGCATCGGGTGTGCGAACAGGTTTGCCTTCAAATAAAATGGTGGTACAGCGGTACATAAGCGGTGCGTACACTATATATGAGTGCCCAACTACCCAGCCAATATCTGATGCGGCCCAAAACACATCGCCGGGCTGCATACCGTAAACGGTTTCCATGCTGTAGTGCATAGCAACTGCATGGCCGCCGTTTTCGCGTACTACACCTTTAGGTGTGCCTGTGGTGCCAGAGGTATATAAAATATAAAGCGGATCGCTTGCATCAACGGCAACAGGCGCTACTTCTTTGGCGCTTTGCATTGCGTTGTCCCAATTAATATCGCGCGTAGGCGTTAATGGCGCAATTGCTTGCTCGCGCTGATAAATAACACAATGATCTACCTTGTGTGTGGCAAGGTCTAAGGCGTTATCTAACAGGGGTTTGTATTCAATAATGCTATCTACCTCTACGCCACATGAGGCGCTCAGTACTAGTTTTGGTTTAGCATCGTCAATGCGTACAGCAAGTTCGTGGGCTGCAAACCCACCAAATACAACAGAGTGAATTGCCCCTAAGCGAGCGCACGCTAACATACCTATTACAGCTTGTGGGATCATAGGCATGTAAATAACAACGCGGTCGCCTTTATTAACGCCTAACGATTGCATTACTCCTGCAAATTTAGCCACGTGTTGTTGTAGTTGTAAGTAACTATAGGTTTGCTTGGTATTAGTTACAGGAGAGTCGTAAATAAGAGCCGCTTGATCCCCAAAGCCTGCAATTACATGCTGATCAAGCGCTAAAAAACAGCTATTTAATTCACCGCCATCAAACCAATGGTAAAGACCATCGGTGTCTTGTGTGTAGGCGTGTTTGGGGGTTTTGTACCAAGGCAGGCGTTTTGCTTGTTTAAGCCAAAACTGCTCTGGGTTTTGCTTAAAGTTATTATAGTGCTGTTTATATGGGCCTAACATAATGGCTCCTAATACTTAGTGTGTGAGAGACCTTACAAAAGGTAGGTCTTTTTTTTAGTATTAGGTATTCGACTATGGTCGGCCAAAATTTAATCAATACTGTTTTTTATACTGCAAAATTGACAAAATAAAACGAGTCGCTCAGCATAGCTTGCATTAAAAATAAGTGAAAACACGATATGAGTAACATAGTAAGAGTAGGGGTTGCGGTTATTATAATGCGCGAGAACACTATTTTGTTAGGGGAGCGAATAGGTGCGCATGGTGCTAATACATGGGCTACACCTGGTGGGCATTTGGAGTTTGGTGAAAGTATTGAGCAGTGCGCGATGCGCGAAGTATTTGAGGAAACAGGGCTAAATGTAAGTAAAATTACTAAGCTTGATTACACTAATGATATTTTTACTGCTGAAAACAAACATTACATTACTTTATACGTAAAAGCTGATTATGAAAGCGGTGAACCTGTGTTAAAGGAGCCTAATAAATGTATTCAGTGGCGCTGGTATGATATTAATAACTTACCTACGCCACTGTTTACATCACTTAAAAATTACTTAACCACTGCAGCGCTTACGGCTTAGTTGATGGGCTTAATACTAATTTTTTAAAGCTCACTTGCGCGTAATCGCCATTTTGTTTGTCGGTAGTCCAATCGCCAGTGCCTAAGCAGCCTGGGTACCAAATACCTTTGGCATTTTTGGTACTACATTGATTGTAAGCACCTGCTTTAAAGTAATGCCAATCGGCTGCATAGCCGTTAGGATGATCTTTCTCATCGACTTTGCCATAGGCATCTACGTTATTACCTAAATTAATAGAATAATTAACATCTTCTTTGCCCTTAGCACTAAACGTAAGGTGCATTACATTACCATGTACGTTAACTGTGTAACTAAAGTCTTCACCTAGTGCGATACCTGAGTCGCCTGGATCATTTGGGTTTTCCCACGTGTTACCCCAAACAGGGTAGGCTATATCGGTTCGGTTAGAATCTTTTTTTGGTAAGTTGCGTTCATAGTTCCAAAAAATTGAACCCGTTTTATGATCTGGCCATTTTTTGTAGTAAATCTTAAGCGGTTCATTGCCCCAGCCAAAGCCTAGTTTGGTATCTATTAATGCTTGATCTTTACCAGCGTGAATTTGCCCAACAACCACGGAATAAGCTGCTTTTTTATTAGGGTTTGTAGCACGTAAAGCAACATGATCCACTTTTAAAGTGGCTTCCATTTTTCCACCTACCGAGCCAAAACGCTCCGATAGAGGGTGCACGGCAAGTGCAAAGTTGTTTTTTGGACTTTTAGTTTTGATTTTTGTATTTGATCCGCGGATCATTTGTCTAAGTTCACTACGGGTGTTGGTAGAATTAGCACTGGTGAGCGCTTTATTTGGTGAGGTAAATACCATATAACCTTGATCATCAAGATAGAAAAAATCAGGATGCGCATAGTTTTGGATTTCTTCAACGTCGATTGTGTCAATTTTACCGTCGTTGTTTAAATCAACGGGTACGTTTATTTTCCAGTGTGATAAATCAAATTTTGACGCTGGTACTGCAGCATCGTTTTCAACCTTAGTGCTTGTACTAGCGCAGCCCATAAACAATAAAGAGGTAACAGCAGCGAGTGCTGTGAGTTTGAAAGTGGATGTTGGATTTTTCATTGTTGTCTCTGTGTGATGATAGTTAAAGTGAACGATATTAACTTCGTTTGGCTTTAATTTAACATACCAATTATAAATATCAACATTACCAATTTGTTATTTTTAACGCGGTTATTGGTATAACCAATGGTGTGTTTTTACCGCTTTTGCTTATTTTGTTTTTTATTTAAGTGCTTACGCTGCGCTTTTTTTATGTGCTTAGTGAGCCATTTTGTCATTTTTGGCATTAGCTCAGGGGCAAAGTTATGGCCCATACCAGGGACTACTTTTAATTTCGATTTTTTTATAAGTGCTGCCGTTTTTTTTCCTGCATTGAGCGGGATCACCACATCATCACTACCATGAATGATCAAGGTTGGCGCTTTAATTTTACGAATTAAATGCAGCCTATCTTTACTTGCGGCCATAGCTGTTAATTGGCGTTTATAGCCGTTGGGGTTATGGGCACGATCTACAATTTGAGTTGCATGATGGCGTAATACGTCTTCAGTTTGAGGATAAGCTGGGCTTCCAATTATCTGATTTAATCTAATGTTGTAGTTTATAGCTTCTTCTCGGCTACAGGTTTTAGGCTGCAATTTAGCAAGCTTTATAAATACACCAATACTTTTAGCACTTAATCTAGGTAGGCTTGAACATGACATAATAGTGGATAAGCTTATTACCTTCTTTTTATGTTGAGCTGCAATAAGCTGAGCTATCATTCCACCCATTGAAGCGCCTACCATATGCGCTTTTTTTATTTTAAGTGCAGCCATGAGTGCGAGCACATCATCTGCCATATCGTCCAGTAAGTAAGGGGGTTTAGTACGTATTGGAAAGCGCTTACTAAGCCATGATTTAAATAAATTGGGGCTGGTGTAATAATCTAAGTGAGTTGAAAAGCCGGTATCACGATTATCAAAACGGATGACCCTAAAGCCTTTTTTTACTAAGCCGTAGTAAAGCGTGTCGGGCCATACGGTCATTTGCGCGCCCAGCCCCATAATTAAAATGACTACAGGTGACTTTTTATCGCCTTCATCTTGGTAATGAAGCTTTATACCTTGTGGTGTTTTAATTCTTCGCATAGCCAAGTTGTGCTGTTAGCGTTGCATAAATTATAGGCGCTATATATTACAATTAGTTGGCAGTACTTGGTAATGATAGCTGCCACTTTTGCAAAATAGCTTGGTATTCCCCGTTTTCTTTAATTTGTTTTAAACCTTTAGTAATCGCGTATGCAGATTGAGTATCTAACAGCTTATTAGCGGCAAAGTTAAGCGAAGAAGGAAGTTCATCTAAATGAATGCGTTTAGTTATTAAATTTGGATCGAGCCCTAAACTTTTTAATTCGTTATCGAGTGTAAGTGTATTAGTAACAACAAAATCAATACGGCTTTTATATAGCATTTGCCAAAGTTGTTGGTAGTAGCTAACAAGTACTAAATTTTTATTTTCTGTAAAGCCTTTGCGCCTTAAGTAAGCTTCGCTCGAATACCCCCTGATAGTCGCCACTTTATATTCTTTTGCGTAATTTAAGTGCACGACCTCGTCTATGTGGCTTTTTAAACTAATCAGGTAAGCATCTGCAAAATATACTTCGCCTAACCAAATAAACTTATTTATACGATTAGGCGTTTTTAATAGCGATAGCATAATCGCATTGGGGTTTGCTTGTTGCTGCTTGAAAATACGGGCCATAGGCATTATTTCAAATTCAGCGGATAAATTACTCTGTTTTATAACCGCTTTTGCTATATCAATTAATGCACCGTCAGGTTCGTTATTTTTATTTATAAAATGATAAGGAGGGAGATCTTCTGCAATAAAAGTAACCGAATGTGCGCTGCATATTGTGCTATACAACATTATTACTAAGGTACTTAATACAACCCGCACAAACATAAAAAATCTTTTTTAATTGTATTACCGCTAGTCTAGTGAGTGTTGCTTAAAAGGTATACATTTAATGTCTGTTTTATGTAAGTAAATATATTGCCGTTTAGCCTTCGAACTTTTCAGTACGGGAAGTATTTATTTTAATAAAGCTCTTAAAAGTATCTGTGTTATTAAAAATAAGCTGTTTACTACTAGATGAATGGGGTATAGCTAAAACTGAATTTCAGAGAGTTATCCTTGGTTTTTTTTACTTCTTGGGGCGCCAAGCAGTATACACATGTGGCAAATACACACTGACAAAAACGCACTTATACCCAATGCGCCGCCGTACCCATCGAGCTTTGGTACTAAGTACTCAAACAGTAAAGAAAATAAAATAGATGAGCTGGCAACCGTGTAAACACCAAAACGATGGGGGGCGCTCATGCCTATAAATGTACCGCCAAAAAATACGACTGAGTATAAGTTAGGATTGAGGTTTAAGGCACTCAAAATTAAATAAGCAATAATAGAGAGCGAGGCCGATGCACGTATACCATCAAAGCGATTATGTTTGGCTAAATAGAATGTTAAAAATGCGCCGAGTAAAGCAATAAGTGGATATTCTAAGTTCATAAAGCGACACCTTTGGCCAACATAAATAAAGCGACGCTTGCAAAGGCTACGCTGCCAAGCTTACCGCCAAAACCAGTAAACATATTTATGGTAAGTACATATAGGCCTGCCCCAATAACTGAAATTATTGCTATTTCCCAATAACTTGTAATTAAGTGCGTAGAGCACATACCGGCAAAACTGCCTGCATAAATTGCCGCATATGGATGATTTTTATAACGCGCAGGAAAAGGAATAAACGAGCCAACAAGGCCCGTAAGAGCAGCTGAAATCACTAAAGGCAATGCAAAAGTAGTGTGCATTGCAAAGCAGGCTAAAAAGCCAAAAAAGAAAGTGATGAATTTTAAAAGTAAGAATTTAATCATAGGAGGGCATTTTAAACTAATCTTTTTATGCTTTCTAACAATCTCTAATAAATTAAAGACTACTTTTAGCGCTAAATGTTATTAAGCTCAATTTTTAAACTGGTAAGGTATTAACTATGCCAATTTATTACTGTTAATGTTTCATAAATTATATTTTATGTATAATAAAGGCTATTAATATACAAAAACCAAAAATTAAAGGTAATTTATGTCTAACTGTCTACATTTGGCTATTCCGGCTGGTGATTTAAAAGTAGCTAAAACGTTTTACTGTGACGTACTTGGTTGTAAAACAGGTAATAGTGAAGAGGGGCGCTGGGTAGATATAGATTTTTGGGGAAATGAGTTAACACTACATCAAAGTGTTGAACGTTTACCGACTGTTCGCCACGATGTAGATATGGGCGCAGTTGCAGTGCCGCATTTTGGTATTCATTTGTCTGAAGATGAATTTAATGGTTTAAAAAAGCGTATTGAAGCTGCTGGAATCGAATACCTTGATAAACCATATCGTCGATTTATAGGTGATGAGTTTGAGCAAGAAACGTTTTTTATTGAAGATCCAAACGGCAATGTGCTTGAAATGAAAACCATGGTAAACCCTGAGGTTTTATTTAAAAAAGTATAGTTACTTGTGTAGGGCGTGTTGATCTTTGGTGGTTGAACTTCCTACAGTGTGTTCGGCTTTTAGGCAAGACAGAGCCTATGTGGTGTGGTTA
The DNA here is from genome assembly GCF_018100985.1 of Pseudoalteromonas sp. MMG007. Lineage (GTDB taxonomy): Bacteria > Pseudomonadota > Gammaproteobacteria > Enterobacterales > Alteromonadaceae > Pseudoalteromonas. The sequence continues at coordinate 444,250 of NZ_JAGJEI010000001.1, forward strand.
TTCCCCATAGGTAGGCGATAACGCAACATAAATACCAAACATGCGCTGCCCGTCGGGTTCTTTCTAGGAACGATTAACTCTTTGTTGCTTACATGGATGTAGGCAAGGGGAGTGAACAGGACGCGGAAGCTTTGCTCGGTTTGTACTTATTCTTACACGGATGTAAGCCAGCAGATTGACATAGTCGCCGCGAGCGAACCAGCTTGGTTGTATATCTTACGCCGCAATCAAATCTTCAATGGATTAAACGAATTTTAACCCTAAAAAGTCAACAAACTCTATTTTTTAACTTTTCTGTAACGTTTGTTGTTTACGCTGCTTGAGTAATCAAAACTTTTACTCAAGGAAAAATATGAACAATAAAAAATTGCTTTTAGCATCTCTTCTGCTTACTAGTGCTTCTTCAGTTTTTGCTCTACCTCAATGCCCCCAACCTGAATTTATGGAGCAGCGCTTTAGTGCTCCTAACTTCGAAACTGGACAGTACAAAAATGGTTTGAACCGTTCTATCACTTGGTTGCCTAATTATCACATGATCCACGATGAAGTCGCGGCTGTTGGTAATCCGATAACTATGACGGCAAAGTTTGATTATGGTCGCGTGGTACACAAGGATTTAGAGTTCGAAACAGTTAAATTTTATATTCGTGGTCAAAGCGATACGCAGTGGCAGTACTTAACTTCTGCGACCACAAATAGTGATGGTAAGGCGACTTTATCATTGGGTGGAATGTCGGCTGGTCAATATCGAATTTATGCCGGTGTGGTTGCTGATGGAACTGGTACTGAAGGCTACTTAACGGTTGTTGAACCCAATACAGAAGCAGTGCTATTTGATATCGATGGTACATTAACTGAGTCTGATGCCGAACAAGTTGGTGACTACACTGAGATTGATTATGCTGATGCAAAAGATGGGGCTTATACTTTAGTACGCAGCTATTTAGATTTGGGCTATCAACCAATTTTTTTAACCGCACGTGTTTATTGGTATGGAAAAGGTACACGAAGATGGTTGTCTTGGATGGGTTTACCACCAGGTTATTTACGTACTTCTTTGAGCAACGAAACTAGTTTGTTTAAAACTGCACAGTACAAAACAGAACAGATCAATAAACTTGAGGCGAATGGTATCAAGATCGTTCGTGCTTATGGCAATGCAAAAACAGATGCCGAAGCATTTATAAAGTCAGGCCTGAGTGCATCACAAAGCTTTACGATTGGCGAAGAGGCGGGCTATTACGGCACAACTGCAATTTCCAATAACAGCTACAATAAGCATATTGCAACACAGGTTAATAACTTCCCCAACGCTAATTGTCAGTAGTGCGTTAAAACCCTAATACGCTTAAGCAAAATATAAGCTTATTGCTCAAAGTGGACTTTGGAATAATAAAAAAACTTTCGGGCAAAATTATCTTTGGTATAACCAAAACAAGCAAGATCCTTTGATGGGGATCCAAATCAATTGCAGCCTAAATGGATATTAGAGTGAAATACAAAGCCAGACTTTATGAAGTCTGGCTTTTTCAGTGCTAACAACATTAAGAAGTTAAGTCTGACTTTATGTATCTAAGATTTTAATTTATTGTAGTTTGAGTAATCACAGTGCAGCCTAAAATCCAACATCTGCAACAAATTTAACTCCAAAGATCAACACGACTTAGTGATAATGTATTTAGCGCAAAAATAAGTTCACTTTCATCGTAGATGTACTTCACTTGGGGTTTTATTAAAGTGGCGTTTAAATTCTCGGCTAAATTGCGAAGGGCTCGTATAACCTACCTTTAATGCAGCTTCATTTGCCTTACTTCCACTACTAGTTATAAGTTCTTTAGCCTTGGCTAAGCGTACTTTTTTTAAATACTGCAAAGGGGATTCAAATGTTACTTGCCTAAAAGCACGATGAAATGACGATACGCTCATGTTTACCTCTTCAGCTAACCCTTCAACCGTAATTTGTTTAGCATAACTACTATGCATCGTTGAGAGCGTGCGGGCAATACGTGCATAATGCCCATCATGCATAGCAAGCCCTATCAAAGTATGTCCTTGTGGACCACAGAGCACGCGATATACCAATTCTTTGACTATATCCTCGCCAAATATCTCTGCCTCTATGGGGTTATTTAAAACAGTTAATAACCTATGAGTAACGAGCTCCATTGCTGTATCTAGAGTTGCCGATTGCACTGCGCCAATTTGTGTTGACGATGATGACGCTGAAAGAGGTTTATTTTGCATTATTTGGTTAACGAGTTTGTGAAGCATTGTAGGGTTTATATCTACGGCAATGCCCATAACGGGTAAGTCGTTATCGGTGAATGCTTCACACTCTAATGGCACCGGTACGCCAAGGACTAAGTAGTCGCCTGCACCGTATTTTATTTGATGTTCAGGGAAATGAATTATTTTATGACCTTGCCCAACAATAATAATACCTGAGTTATATATAAGCGGCTGGCGCGGCGAGCTTTTAGTTGCTCGATGAAAATACACGCCTGGAATGATAGTTTCCATGGTGCCTTCAAAGCTGAGTAATTGATTATGCTCGGCGTATTGTTGCAACATATTGGCTATGGTGGGCATAAAAGGCGCCTTTAAATGAGTGTATTTTGCGTAAAATAGCAATGCTGATAGTTTTAGGCAAGCTTTTGCGATTTATTGGGCTTTTTTTATGTTTATTCTGATACTAATATGCATGTATCGATACTTTATTAGATACTTTGAATGGGTAACTAAGTAAAGCAAATCGCAATTAACCGTCACTTAGGAGCAAAATAATGAAATTTAGCTACGTAAATCCAACACTTATCCAATTCGGCCAGCAACAAATTGCGGCACTATCTGATTTGATCGCAAAAGATCAAAAAGTACTTGTAGTGTACGGCGGCGGTTCAATTAAAAAGAACGGCGTGTACGACCAAGTTGCAGCTGCACTTGAAGGCTTTGACTGGGTTGAGTTTTCGGGTGTTGGCGCTAACCCAACAATTGAAGTGCTAGATAAAGCAGTAAAAATTTGTAAAGAACAAGATATCGACTTCGTATTAGGCGTAGGCGGCGGTTCAGTAATTGACGGCGTTAAATACATTGCCGCATCAGCCGTTTATGATGGCGAAGGTTGGGATATTCCTACTGGTAAGCATACTATTACTAGCGCTTTACCAATCGGTGCAATATTAACGTTGCCAGCAACGGGTTCTGAATCTAACCAAAACTCAGTTGTGAGCAAAGAAGCAACGAAGCAAAAACTACCGTTTGCATCACCAGAAGTACTGCCTAAATTTGCGATTATGGACCCTGATGTAATGAAAACATTACCGCAGCGCCAACTTGTAAATGGTTTAGTAGATGCATGGGTTCATACCTGTGAGCAGTATTTAACATTCCCTGAGACAGCATTAGTTCAAGAAGGTTACGCAGAGGCACTTTTAAGAACGCTTAAAACTTTAGGTGATAACTTTGAAAACCAAGATGACGCATGGCGTGCAAACCTTATGTGGGCTGCTAACCAAGCACTTAATGGTTTAATTGGTTCTGGTGTATCGCAAGATTGGGCTACACATATGATTGGCCACGAGCTTACAGCCGCTTACGGTGTTGACCACGCACGTTCACTTGCTATTGTTCAGCCTTCTTTACTACGCAACCAATTTGCAGTTAAAAAAGCAAAGCTTGAGCAAATGGGCAAAAACGTATTTGGTCTTGCGCAGTCTGACGACTTAGCTGAGCATACAATTCAAGCAATTGAAGCGTTTTACCACAGCCTCGACGTAGCGACCCAGCTTACTGAACATGGCGATGATAAAGCCGCTGCTATTGACAATATTATTGGTAAACTTGAAGCGCATGGTATGGTTGCACTTGGCGAAAACCAAGCAATTACGCTAAAAGAAAGCCGCGAAATTTTAGAGCAAGCAGTTGCTTAATTTTGCTTAACTAAACGTTTATTTTAGTAAAACAAAAGCCGCTAACTTTTAAGTTAGCGGCTTTTTGTGGACTAAAAATAATATTTAATACCAATCTGCTTATATATGGGATTTATTTAACGTTAAGAAAATTACACTAGAACTAGGCAAAAATTTTTGTATCTAGTTGTTCTAAATAAAAATTTTTAACGACGTTATAGTGCAATTTAATTCGCTAAATTGATCAAAGATTTATCCAGGTTGGTATAACTTTTAGCCAAAAAAGTTAAATATTATTTGTACCAGAGCGGTTTATTGATTTAACGACGCTGTCACAAATGCCAAACCTTGGAATAGAGCTGGCAGGTTGCTCTAATTTATTGGTTGATTATTGGTTGATTATTGGTTGATTATTGTGTTGCACGTACCAACACGCTTGAACATACTCTTTTTTATACTTTGGCTGGTCAGGGCACGCTAAAAACCATTAATAACCAATACTCATTAACTGAAAATAGCTTAGCTATATTGCCTGCGCGGCAAATTTTTGAGGTTAAAATAGCAAGTGAAAAATGGGATGTGATTTGGCTAAACCTTGCAAATACTAAGCGCTGGCAACATTTAAATTCAGCGCACGCTAAGGTATTAACTAATCAGCAGTTAGGGCCATTACATTTAGCTATGGAGCTTTTATATAGCGAAAGTAACGCTACTTTGCGCGAAGGCGTTATGCCTATTTTAAGCCACTATTTAAACATTACGCTTCAAAGTGAGCCACAAATAGGTGGGCAAAACAGATTAACCAGTTTGTTTTTAGAGGTAGAAGAGCGCCTGCAGTTTGATTGGACAATAGACGCTATGTGCGAACACGTGCATTACTCAGCACCGCATTTACATAGGTTATGCCAAGCGCAATATGGCAAAAGCCCAATGCAGCAGCTTATTTATTTACGTATTAAACGAGCTAAAAGCTTACTACTAAATACCCGCTGGCCTGTTGCTCATATTGCCGCTTATGTGGGGTACCCTAATATATATAATTTTTCTAAACGGTTTAAAAAATCAGTGGGTGTTTCACCAAGTGAATTTAGAAAATAACGTGAGTGGCTCTCTACATTTGAATAAATTTAAGGTATTGTGCGATTTCTTAAATTTCATTTTATAGTTTTAGGTAGGTAATGCGCTCAAACTACTTTTTAGTCGTGATACTTTTAGTGCTTGTGCACAGCTTTATTAGCTGTGATGCTGCCGCGTATCATTTACAAGAAGAAGTAGATCATGCCACGCATATTCACGCTCATAGCGATACCAATGACGACGATACGCAATCACCTACAGAAATTCATGCCCATCAGCATTGCCACTGTGGCTACTACAGTACGATAAACCATTCTATAAGCCCTGAACAAAGCCAAGCCACAAACAATGCTTGTTACAATGGTTTGAATTACCCACCAGATGTTCCGCCACCTAATTTTTATAGCTAGTTTCTAATTTTAAATACTTTGTAAATAACTGCCTGCGAATAAGCGTTGTTAGGCTAGTTGTGTGCATATTTAGGTTGCTTGATCGCGCATGTTTTTAATACAAGTGCAGTGATTAAGCCAACTCTGTTTGTTAAAAAACGGACATGCTATATGAATAAAAAACCACTAATGCTGGTGGCGCTACTGTGCGCATTATCCACACAGAGCGCTTTGGCAAAAAAAGAGCCTCAAAACGTATTAACGCTTAAGCAAGCGCTAATAAATACCGAGCAGCAAAATGCAGTGCTTAAGCGCTATCCTTATCATCAAAAAATCTTAAGCGCTTTAAAAGACCAAGCTGCACTTAAGCCTAATCCCGTTGTAAGCTTTGAAGCTGAAAACATTATGGGCACTCAGGCCTATAGTGGCATTAAAGGGGCGCAATACACATTGGCGCTAAGCCAATTAATAGAGCTGGGTGATAAACGCCAACAGCGCGTAAATTACGCAACAGCTAATATAAAAGCGCAAACAATTGAGTATAAAAATACCCGTTTGGCGCTTTTAGCAACAACGGCTGAGCGTTACTATCAAGCGCTAAAATACCAAGCTCTAATTGCACTAAATACAGAGCGAAGAAATACAGTACAGCAGGCGCTTAAAGCAATAGAGCAGCGTGCAAATGCAGGCGCTGCATCCCTTGCTGATGTAACTCGTATGCGCTATGCATTAAGCCAAGTTGAATTAAATAGTGCTTTACTAAATAGCGAATTATCGCGAGCTCGTTTAGCGCTTAATGAGCTTTGGCAAAAACAGGTATATAGCGATTATTATGCCGGTGATTTAAGTGCCATTACCCCTCTTAAAAGCGAGCAAGCATTGCTTGATGCGGTTAATAGTGCACCTGAGTTTGCATTGCTACAGCAACAATATTTGCAACAAACTGCCAACTTAGCACTGCAAAAATCAACGGGTCAAAGTGATTTAACGCTTGGCGGCGGTGTGCGTTATAACCAGCAAGCTGACGCCAGCTCGTTTGTGTTTTCGTTTTCAATGCCGCTGCAATTAAGCAATTCTAATAGCGGTAATATTGAGGCGGCGCAGCATCAACTTACCTTACTTAACGAGCAACAAGGGCAATTGCGTATTCAGTTGCGCCAACAAATACGCACGCTGTATGCGTACTACCAAGGTAAAACTGAGCAAGCACAACTTTTAGCGCAGCACGTTATTCCTCAAGCCAAAACGCTGATAGAACAAAGCTTAAAAAGCTACCAACAAGGGCAAATATCGGTATTGCAATTGCTAGACGCACAGCAAGCTTTATTTGATTCTAAACGGGCACTTATCAACACCCATAGCGAACTATATCAAGTACTACTTACTCTTGAGCGCTTAACTGGCCAATCTTTAATTGAGACTCATCAATCATGAACAAAACACTTATCGCATTATTAATTACACAATTTTTTGCACTCCCATTATTAAGTAGCACGGCTATGGCGTCGGCTAATCATCACGCAGAAGGTCATGAAGAAGGCCATGAAGATGAACACCAAGAAAAGGGCCCACACGGCGGGTTTTTACTAACCAATAACGCGCTTGATTTAGAGCTTAAATTAACCCAGTTTGCAGGTAATACCGAGCTGCGAATATATGGATTTAATAACGATAAAGCTGTGGATATAAATCAGTTGGACGTAACCATAAACGTTCAGCGTTTAAGTGAGGAGCCACAGCTTATTCGCTTTAAAGCCGAAGATGATTATTTAGTTAGTACCGTGAGCGTGAATGAACCGCACTCATTTAAGCTTGATGTAATGGCAAGTTATAAAGGGCAAAAAATTAACTACCACTATGAGCAAGAAGAGGGGCGTACAACGCTAAGCGAGGCTGCAATTGAACGTGCAGGTATTAAAACCGAGATTGCAAAAGCGGGTAGCGTTGAACAAACCGATACTTTATTTGGTGTTATAGCACCCACCGCACACGGCACCGTGGAAGTAATGGCGCCTTATACCGGTTTAGTTAACGATATTTTTGTAAGCATTGGTCAAAACGTTAAAAAAGGCGATAGGCTTGCAAGTATCACTAACCGTGAAACACTGCAAAATTACATCATAAAAAGCCCAATGACAGGCGTTATTACCGAGCAATATTTAAAGCGCGGTGAGCTTGCGAGTAGCGCGTTAATGCAAATAGTCAATCTTGAAACTGTATGGGTTGAGCTCTCGGCGTTTCCTGAAAATATTGAAAAACTCGCCATAGGGCAAAGCGCTAAGGTGTACGACTTACATCATCATTTAAACGCCCAAGGCGAGGTGTTTTTTATAGCACCTATGATGACGGGCGGACATATTGCGCGTGCGCGAATCGAGCTTAAAAACCAAGATGGCCATTGGCGCCCGGGCATGCACGTAAATAGCGACGTTAGTATCGCAAATGTAAATGCTGCTGTGCGAGTAAAAGCTACCGCTGTGCAGGAATTTAACGGCAAACCTAGTGTGTTTATTAAAAGCGGTAATGTGTTTGAAGTACGCCCTGTAAAACTTGGTGCTAAAAACAGCGAGTGGGTAGAGGTACTTGAGGGGCTTTCGCCAAATAGCGAGTATGTAACGCAAAATAGCTATGTAATTAAAGCCGATATATTAAAAAGCGGCGCAAGCCACTCACACTAGGAGGCAGCATGATTGATTGGATCGTTTCTTTTGCGGTTAAACGCCGCATGATGGTGCTTGCACTCACGCTTTTATTTGCAGGCTTTGGTGTATACAACACACAAAATTTAGCGGTGGATGCCGTACCTGATATAACTAATGTGCAAGTGCAAATTAACACCAAAGCACCCGGGTTTACCCCGCTTGAAGCAGAGCAGCGAATAACCTATTTAATTGAAACTGCGATGGCAGGTATACCTAAGCTTGATTACACCCGTTCGATTTCGCGTTATGGGCTTTCGCAAGTAACTGTTATTTTTAACGAAGGCACCGATATTTACTGGGCTCGCCAGCAAATTAGTGAGCGCATTCAGAGTATTCGCTCTGACTTGCCAGCCAATATTGAGCCAAACTTAGGACCAATTGCCAGCGGGCTAGGCGAGATTTTTACTTACTCTGTGCATGCAAATAAAGGCGCGATAAAAGACGATGGCACCCCATTTAATGCAGAAGACTTACGTACTTTGCAAGATTGGGTAATTCGCCCGCAGCTTTTAAAAGTAAAAGGTGTTACCGAAATAAACAGCCAAGGGGGATTTGAGCGCCAATACCAGGTAGCGCCGATGCCTGAAAAGCTATTAGCTTATAAGCTTACGCTCAGCGATGTAATTACGGCACTTAAATTAAATAACAGCAACCAAGGCGCAGGGTTTATAGAGCGTTTTGACGGGCAATATTTAGTGCGCTCGCCAGGGCAATTAAAAACCATTGATGATATAGCTAATACCGTGGTTGCAAAACGTGATGATGCGCCTGTACGCATTAAAGATGTCGCAAATGTGCGTTTAGGCAAAGAGCTTAGAACTGGCGCAGCCACTTATAACGGCAAAGAGACCGTACTTGGCACCGCCATGATGTTAATTGGCGAAAACAGCCGCGTAGTAGCAAAAGCGATGGCCGATAAACTTAACGACGTACAGCTAAGCTTACCTGAAGGGGTTGTAGTTGAGGCAGTTTATGACCGTACAACCCTTGTAGATAAAACCATAGAAACCGTAAAAACTAACCTGTTCGAAGGTGCGGTATTAGTGATTGTTATTCTGCTGCTGTTATTAGGTAATGTAACTGGTGCGCTTATTACGGCAATGGTTATCCCGCTTAGCATGTTATTTGCCATTACCGGTATGGTTGGCAATCGTGTTTCGGGGAATTTAATGAGCTTAGGCGCAATCGATTTTGGTTTAATTGTTGATGGCGCAGTCATTGTGGTTGAAAACTGTTTAAGGCAACTTGGCCTTGCGCAGCACAAACATGGCAGGTTACTTACATTAAATGAGCGTTTAAATGTTGTAACCGCCGCCACTAAAGAAGTATTTAGCCCTGCGGTATTTGGTATTTTAATTATTATGCTGGTGTATTTACCGCTGTTTGCACTTAGTGGTGTTGAGGGCAAAATGTTTCAGCCAATGGCGTTTACAGTGGTTGCTGCATTAGTTGGCGCACTTATTTTTGCCGTTACCTTTGTACCTGCCGCTATTGCGGTATTTGTACGCGGTAAAGTGAGTGAGAGCGAAAATGCGGTTATGCGCGGTATTAAAAAAGGCTACAAACCGCTACTTGGCTTATCGCTTAAGTTACCGTGGGTAATGCTAAGCATTGCTGCTGTGCTTGTAATTGCACTTGGCTTCAAAGTTAAAAATATGGGTGCTGAATTTTTACCACAGCTTGATGAAGGCGATATAGCCATGCATGCACTGCGCATTACTGGCACCGGCATTGAGCAATCGGTAAAAATGCAAAAAGAGTTAGAGCAAGCCATTTTAGATATACCTGAAGTTGAAAAGGTATTTTCAAAAATTGGTACGCCTGATGTAGCAAATGATCCTATGCCACCTAACGTTGCCGATACATTCTTAATGTTAAAGCCGCGCGAACAATGGCCTAACCCTGCTTTAAGCAAAGAAGAACTGGTTAAGCAAATTCGCCATTTAGTAAATGAAGTGCCAGGTAATAACTATGAGTTTACGCAGCCAATAGAAATGCGTTTTAACGAGCTAATAGCAGGCGTGCGCGCCGATGTGGCAGTGCGTATTTATGGCGATGATTTATCAACATTAAAACAGTACGGTGAAAAAGCCACAGCGCTGGTGCAAAACATTACTGGCGCAACTGATGTACGCCTTGAACAAATGGAAGGTTTGCCTACACTTTCGGTTACGCCGCTTCGCGACCATATGGCGCTGTTAGGCTTAACCGTAACCGATATACAGCAAAGTGTGAGCGCAGCGGTAGGTGGTGTGCAAACGGGGCTTATTTACGAGGGGGATAAACGCTTTTCGTTATTAGTTCGTTTAGATGAACGATGGTCGAGCGATATATCGCAGCTTGCGCGTTTGCCAGTAGCTGTGCCTAAAAGTGCTAACCCCGACCTTGCATTTGTACCGCTTGGTGAAGTAGCAACAATTAGTATTGATAAAGGACCCAATCAAATAAACCGTGAAAGCGGTAAGCGTAATGTTGTTGTTACTGCAAATGTAGAAGGGCGCGATTTAGCAAGCTTTGTAAGTGATGCACAAGCCGCTTTAAATTCAGATCTTAATTTACCAAGTGGTTATTGGATTGAATACGGCGGCACATTTGAGCAATTAGAATCGGCAAGTAAGCGGTTATCGCTGGTGGTGCCAGTTACTTTATTGCTTATATTTGGCCTGCTTTACAGTGCGTTTAATTCACTGCGTGATTCGTTAATTATATTTAGCGGCGTACCACTTGCACTGACCGGTGGTGTGCTTGCGTTACTATTACGCGATATGCCGCTTTCAATATCGGCAGGCGTGGGGTTTATAGCGCTTAGCGGTGTAGCGGTATTAAATGGTGTGGTTATGCTTTCGTTTATTAAACAATTAAGAGCCGATGGGCTTAGTTTAATAGATGCGATACAAACCGGTGCTCTTTCGCGTTTGCGCCCAGTCCTTATGACCGCTTTAGTGGCAAGTTTAGGGTTTATTCCTATGGCGCTAAATACAGGCACCGGCGCTGAGCTACAACGGCCATTGGCAACGGTTGTAGTAGGAGGGATTATTTCATCAACTCTACTTACGCTATTAATATTGCCAGCACTTTATAAGCTAGTACATGCAAAATTTAACAAGCAATAAACAGCTTAGCTAATTGCACCTGTTAGATAACGTAAAAAGCAGCTGAAGTTTCAGCTGCTTTTTTGTTGTTAAGTAAACTTTGCAGGTTAATTATATTGAAAAAGGTTATCCCAGCGCTCATCCAAAATAGTTTTTGCATGTTCCAAGTTTATTGCGCTATACACATCATTAGTGCTCGTCACTAAGCGCATACGTACCAGCTTTTCAAGTGCGTCACTAATTTCAAAATCAAGATTGCACTGGTATTTACTTTTAAACCACGCCTCTATTTGTTCATCAAGCGTTTGGGCAGTTAAGCCACTTTCTGATTTTAGTAAAAAGGTATACGCAAGCAGGGCTTCTTTTATGTCTTCTTCTTCGGCGGCGTCTATAAGGGTGTGAAAAACACCGGCGTTATTATCGAGGTTTTTAAAGTAGAGGTTATCGCTAAGCGCTTTCATAAATTTAATTTTACGGTTTTTAAACTTACTCCACTCTTTAAAAATAAAGCTGCCAAATACTCCCATGCCAATGGCAAAGGTAATAAAGTGTTGTTGTGTCATTTCTACGGCTTCACTTCTAAAGCCACCCCAAAAAGCAAACAAAGCAAATAACAATAAAATTGATGCGCCTAACTTAGTTATAAGTACCACCGCACCACCAACTAAAGCCGATGAGCCAATAATTACTTTATCAATAGGGCGCATGCGTACTTCGCTATTAGGAAATAGCATTTCAAGGTCGGCTTTTGGTACATTTTGAAACAGCTTAACTATGGTAGAGCTTGGCTCAAACCCTAAAGGTGTTTTATTTTTAGCATCAAAGTGGGCTTTATCTTTAAAACGAATAAACACCGCAACACGGTCGTAATTAGTAAAGTGCAGCGGCTTTTTACGAAGGCCCCAAAAGCTGGTTATGGTTTCGGTCAGTTGCGACTCGCCACGGCGATAAAAAACCACTTCTTCAAAGTCATCAAATTCAACTTCAAGGCGCACTTTAAATAGTGACTCTTCGTTTAATGCATCTTGTAAATCTTGATTAGTGATCACTTCAAAGTTAGCTGCGTTGAGCACTTTGGCAAAGTCGTGCGCAAATTCACGTTGGCACTGCGCTTTTTGATCCTCTGATACTGGCGCTAACGATCGCGTGTCACTATTAGGATCAAAGGGGGCGTAGTTATTTTTAAGCGACTCAAGTGTTGTGTGGTAATCGTAATGAATAAGGCTTGCTAGTAAATCGCAAAATTGTTTAAACGATCTTTGCTCTGAAATGCTTTTAAGTTCAGCACTACACATATCAACAATATCTTGCTTTCGAAAGGGAATAAAACGTGCGTTTTGCATAAATTAATAACTACTGTGATAGGGAATCTAACTACGTGGACACATAATAAAATATTCCTATAGATATTACTAATTTGTTAATGATGAATAGCTGACTAACAACGTTAGGTATTTTCAGGCTGTATTAACCTGATTATGTAATGATTAAAGCCACTCATACTTACTTTCGTAGCAATAGGGAATGCACATGGCTATTCAAAAAAAACTAAAAGAAAAAACACGGAATTTTATTGACTCAAAGCACATGTTAAGTGGTATTACGGTGGCTTCGTTTTTAGAATCCACCATTGTACCTATTCCTCTTGAGGCTGTGCTGGTGCCTCTGATGCAGGCTCGCCGTGAAAAACTATGGTTAATAGCGCTTATGGCTACATTAGGGTGCATTGTAGGTGCTTTGTTTGGTTATGCATTGGGTTATTACTTATTTGATGCCATTGGCGATTGGGTTATTAATACGTTTTCGAATCCAGAGCAATTTGAAAATGTTAAGCAAAAAATGCAAGACCAAGGCTTTTGGTTTGTAATGACGCTAGGCATTGTGCCCATTCCGTTTCAAATAGCAATGCTTGCAGCAGGCGCGACTAAGTACTCTATTTGGCTATTTTTATTAGCCTCGGGTATTGCGCGTTCCATTCGTTATTTTGGCTTAGCAATTGTTGTTTATTATGCAGGTAACCAAGCTGAACGAATTATAAGTAAACATAAAACAAAAGCGATGATTGGTATCACTATTTTAGTGTTAGGCCTATGGGGGCTTAGTACCGTAATTTAGGCTCATTTACATGTTTTAAATGAGTTTTATCTCAGTGGTCCTTTTTATTAATGTGCTATAGTTTTTTAACAAAGCCGTTAAAAACGTATAATTAAAATGATTGAAACAGTAAAGCTTACCGTAAGGCTTTCTAATTTTTATGAAATGCCTATGCCTAATAAGGTCGCAAGCGTGGCTTTATTGGCTTATATAATGTTTTTTTCGACTTACGTTTTAGCGACGTTCCCGTTTTTACAAGTACAAAACAATATATATGGTTTTACGACCGACTTTATAAATTTAGTTGTGTTGACGTTTCTATTTTGGATGGTCCAATGCTCAGAATTGTCTAAAAAAGCCTACATATTTTCCACACTCGGTTTATTTTTGTGGACGATGGGCGCTACTGCCGATGTATTCGATGAGCTAGTGGTACAGCCTTACTGGGTGAGTGTTTATTTTGAAGACTTATGCAGAACCTTAGGTATGCTTTTTACCTCTTATGGTTTATTTAAAACCATGCGTTTTGTCCAGAGTATTCATAATAGGTTAGCCGCAGAGTTAATAATAGATGACTTAACTAAAGTGCATAATAGACGCTACTTTTATCGATATGTTAAAAGTGCAAACACTACACCATATGTTATTTTAATTATTGATATAGACCATTTTAAGTCTATTAATGATGAGTTTGGCCATGATGTGGGCGATATAATTCTTCAGCAGTTAGCAACTACATACAATAATGCATTTGAAGGAAACGCGCAGTTTGCTCGCTTAGGCGGTGAGGAGTTTGGAGGTTATTTACCGACAAGTAATATAGAGCAAGTTAGTGAGTTTTGTCAGCAATTAATAGGCCTTGCGCACACCATTAATGTTAAAAATACGCGCCACTTAACAGTAAGTATTGGCGTAGCAAAACAAGCCCCTTACGAGCCCCTCGATAAAGTGATGAAGCGTGCCGACCAAGCCCTATACGTAGCTAAAAACACGGGGCGCGATCGTTTTGAAATTTCATCTACCTAATTTTTTAATAGTTAAATACGTCCTTATTATTTGCACATTTGCTACACTTTTTAACGATTACGTAAGGAAGTGTCAGTGAGGGTAATACTTTGTAAACCATGAAATTTTAATGCTGCAATAGAGTCATAATAGTGATTTTAATAATAAGGAATAACTTAATGACTCACACTCTACTTAAAGCTGCTTTACCGATAAGTTTAATATCTATTTTGGCTGGTTGTGGCGGCAGCGATAGCTCAAGCTCAACGGGCTATATCCAACTTTATAATGGATCATACAACAGCCCTTATACGCGTTTGTTTGTTGAGGAAACAGAGCGTTCAGGTACCGACTTTGCTGATGTAACTACGCGTCATAACTACAGCACAGGTACTTACGATGTAAGTTTTGAATACCTAGACGCTAACGACAGCTACATAACGATTAGCGAACAAGAAGTATCAATTAAAGGCGATAAAACGCAGTTAGTAGTCATGAGTGGCAATTTTGACGAGCCTACATTTACAGAATTAAGCATACCTACATCAAGCGATACAGGTGAATTTAATTTAGACTTTTACAATATCGCTGGTGAAGAAGATAGCTACGATGTTTACCTTGCAACCGATGATGGTGTATTTGAAAGCGCAAATCTTTTTTCATCAGAGCAGTATTTAAGTGAGTTAGATTTACAAAGCTTAGATGAAGGTTACTACACGATTTATATTACTAAAGCGGGCAGTACTGATGTTATTTACGAGTCATCGTCTGTGTATTTTTATGATGAAGCGAGTTACGTAGCAATGATCCGCCCAAGCTATGCAACCGAGGATGATGGTATTACTCTTGATATAGTAACAGATAATAACTATGTAACTGAGCTTAATCACCAATCTGCTTTGGGGCAGTTACGTTTTATAAATACAGTAGACGATTACTCGCCAGTGAGTTTTACAACAACCCGTGGCACTACTGAAAATACAACAGATACAGTAGCAAGCGATACCTACACTAATTATATTGAGCTTTCACCTAATAGTTACAGCATTGCTATGTACGACGAAGAAGGGACTAAACTTGCCGATAACTTTTTAATGACGCTTGAGCGTGAGCAAAGTGCTGTTGGTATTTTTTACAACGATGTAGATAACGGCCTTCGTATGATGAGCGTTGAAGAAAACCTAACGCCAAGTAGCTACAGCCATACCGTATCGGTAGTTAACTTAATTGAAAGTTACGCCGGACAAACAGTATCAGACATTGACGTTTACTTTACCCTTGATGGTGAAACAGTTGACGATACAAGTAATGTTGTAGATGGCCTTGATAAATACGATCAAGAAGAGCAAGTTGTTGATAACGAGGTTTACACTGTTTACGCCGTATATGAAGACAATGGCCAGCAAATTGTGCTTATTCAACAAAGCGATATGGATTTTACTCAAGAGGGTAACTACATACTAATTATAGAGCATGATGAAACAAGTGCGTCAGGCTACAAAATGACACTTAACCTTACCGTGACTGATAGCGTTGAGTAATTAATTTAAGTTTTAAGTAGTGTTAAAGCCTAAACATATAATGTGTTTAGGCTTTTTTATTGAACAAAATTTACTTGTTAATTAGTAATTAGGTACACTCGTAGCATAATAAATAACAAGAGCATGCCATGGATGAGTTAGTTGGGTTAGCAGTTATAGCAATGCTAGTTATTGCTGCAGGGGCTTTATGTGGGTTAATTGCATTAATACAATTAAACGGATTAAAGCAAGAAATTGCAGTATTGCGGGCTAAAGTAACGAAATTACAAGCCACTAAAATCGCGTCATTTAATAATGCACAGGGTGAGGTAAAAAGCCCTGAACCTAATACTCAGGCTATGCCTATTAATACTGAGCCACCTTTAGCAGTACAAAGCGCCCCCAATGGCGCGATAAAACACAAGCCGGTAGCGCCTAATAAAGCTAAACCAGCCACGCCTTCATTTATTACCACGTTGTTTGAAAAATTACGCACTGGGTTTGAGCAAAACTGGATGACCTGGATAGGCGCAATAGCGCTTGCTTTCGGCGGTATATTTTTAGCTAAGTACAGTTTAGAAGCTGGGCTTTTATCACCCCTAACGAGGCTTAGTTTAGGTGGCGTATTTGGGCTGAGCTTAATTGCAGTGGCAAGTTACTTACATTACAAACGTATTATTTTTGAAGGCTTTAATAACTATATACCGGCAGCGCTTGCCAGCGGCGGTTTTATTACATGCTTTGCATTAACACTTTTAGCTTATAGCTCCTACAGCATGATAAGCCCAACAGCTGCATTTATTGTACTGGCGATCATTGCTATAAGTGCCAGTGCTATGGCGCTTAAGCTAGGACCTTTGCTAGCTGTGCTGGGTATAATTGGCGCATACAGTGTGCCTATTTGGGTTAATACCGGCAGTAATAATTTATTAGCGTTATTTATGTATGTGGGCTTTGTTAGTTTGTCGGCATCATTGGTTGCACAAAAAGTACAGCGCGCTTGGCTTTGGTACTTATTATGGGCAGGACACATAGGCTGGTATTTAGTCGGGTTTTTAATTACAGAGTTAAAAAGCAATACACCATGGTTATTTGCAACCTTTGCATTACTGAGTATTGTTGGCTTGATTGCTTTGCCGCGTTTAGGCTTAAAATTGAAAAGCATTGAACATCGCCCGCACTCTTTAAAGCGCCTTGTAAAAGTATTACCCGATCACCTCTTATTACTCGCCTTTATAGTCCCGCTAATTTTTACCATGTCGATTAGTTATTACACTTTACAGTGGCAAACTATCGGTGTGTTGAGCATTGGTTTGTTATTATTTTTAGTACTTAAAAATAGCCGCTGGGATTTATGGCAAGGGCTATCGCTTATTATCGCTACGTTAATGATTATAAGTGCAGAGCAAACAAGTTCTTTATCTACTTTTTTTGATGATGGATTATTTATATTTAAAGGCGAATACGGCTTAGGTTTATTGCTTGGTTTTGGCTTTATGGCGTACGGGCTTTATTTTGGTAAAAAACATATTAAACGTTTAGCGTTTCATATTAGTGCAGCGTTTAGCTTTTTTGTGATGATAGGTACGTTATATTCGCTTATTCCAAATAGCGCATTAAGTACTGCTTACCCTCTTTGGGCTTTTGTATTATTTGTTGTAGCGGCTATTTTAATTAAGTGTGCGCAGCATAATACAACACTATTTCAGCGTTTTACCTATTGGGTAGGGGCAAATGCTAATATTACGTTAGCAATCACCATGCTATTAAGCGACAGCGGTTTAACCATTGCCTTAGCTATTCAAGTGCTGTTAATTAGTGTGCTTATAAAACGTTTTAATGTGCCTATGCCGCATTCGCCAATTAAAGCGTTAGTGGCTGCTTTATTACTGCGCTTAACGCTTGCGCCATGGACACCAAGTTACGACGCTCTCACATTATTTGGCTTGCACTGGAGTATTATTGTTTATCCGCTGTGTACCGCATTATTTTTTGCTGCGGCTAAATGCTATAAATCATCGCAATTAAAAGTATGGTTAGAAGGGGCCGCTCTTCATTGTTTAGCGCTATTTATTACGACAGAAACAAGTTATCAGCTCGTTGGGCATTATCCACAATTTGACTCGCTTAGTTTTTATGAGCAAATATTGCTTACATGTAACTGGCTTGCGCTGGGCTGCGTTTATTTACATCGCGCTCGTATAGCAGGGAGCTTAGCTAAGCTTTATCAAATTGCAGGGTGTGTATTAGCAGGCGGAGCTGGCTTTATTTCAGTTAAAACACTACTCGATGACAACCCGTTATTAAGCTCTATTTATATTGGCGAGCTCCCTGTATTTAACTGGCTATTTTTGCTTTGGTTAGTACCTGCAGGCTTAACGATTTGGTTATATTCACTTATTAAACCTATAAACGCTAAGGTAGCGCCGTTTGTACTGGGTGTTGCAGGTTTACTTGGCTTAATTGCTATTAACAGTTTTATTCGCCAATACTGGCAAGGGCCTTATATTTACCTATCAAAAGGGGCAAGTAACGCAGAGCTGTATAGCTATTCTATTATTTGGCTAATACTAGGCGCCGCTACGGTTATATTAGGGCACCTTAAAAATCAGTTACTCATTCAAAAAATAGGTTTAGGGTTACTCGCTGCGGTTATTGTAAAAGTGTTTTTAATTGATATGGCTAATTTAACAGGGCTGTTAAAAGCGCTTTCGTTTATTGGCTTAGGGCTCTCATTAGTGGGGTTAAGTTGGTTATTTCAAAAGCTTAGAAGCCGCTCAAAAGTTATATAATACTGATATTTTATAAAGCAAAGCCCAGTAAATATACTGGGCTTTTTGCTGATTTAGCTTAGCAAAAGCTAAGTAACTAATAAAATTAAGTACTGTGATTAAGCAGTGCTTTTAGCTTACCGGGCTTAATGGGTTTGCTTAAATAATGAATATTAGCGGCTTTGGTTTCTTGTTTTAGCTCGGTGTCGCGCACTGCGGTAATTAAAATAGCCGGAATATCGCCTTGCCATATTTCTCTGAGCGTTTTAATTAAAGTGATGCCATCGCACTCATTGCCTAATTGATAATCCATTAGAATTACATCTGGCGCTTTACTTTGTTTTGCATGCTCAAGCACCTTGTCTACATCGTCAAATAAGGTGTAATTGGCTTGCCACTTTTTAAGTAAGCTGGCCATAGCCGCTAGGTTTTCTGGGTCGTCGTCAACGGCCACTATATTTATAGCCGCACGGTTTTCTATTAAGCTGCTAGCGGCTGGTTTTTGTTGTACAAATTGCGCATCGCCGTAGGGTACTTCTATGCTAAAGCGGCTGCCTTTGCCTGGCTCTGAGTGCACATCAAGCTCTAAGCTTAATAAATCGGCCATACGTTTTACAACGCCAAGCCCGAGGCCTACACCTTTGTTATCACCGGCTTCTATGCGGTAAAAGTCGTTAAATATTTTAGCTTGTTCTACTTCGCTAATACCTGGGCCTGTATCCCATACTTCTATTCGTAAATTGTGCTTACGGTTCCTACAAGCAATAAGTACCCGGCCTTTGTCGGTATATTTAACAGCGTTCGATACTAAGTTTTGAATAATACGACGTAGATAGGTTATATCGCTGTGCACTATTTGCTGATTTGATCGCACGCTAAGCTTAAGACCTTTATCGCTTGATAAAATAGCGTACTCACTTTGTAGTGGCGCTAAAATATCATCAATAGAAAAATGGCGCGGGGTAGGGGTCATGGCGCCTTGTTCTAGCTTGGCAATTTCTAATAATGCCGACATTAAATGCACCGTAGAATCTAGGCTATCGCCAAGCTTATCAAAGCTATTTTGATTCGTTTTATCGAGTTGTTTTTCGTCAATAGCGGCTAGATATAAACGTGCTGCATTAAGTGGCTGCAAAATATCGTGACTCGCGAGCGCTAAAAACCGTGTTTTACTGTCGTTAGCTTGCTCTGCTTCGCGTTTGGCTAAAGTAAGTGCTTGCTCTGTTTGTACGCGGCTGTCTATTTGTGCTTGTAAATCTTTATTAATGGTTTGCACCTCTTGTGTTCGCGCTTCTATGCGGTTTTCAAGATCCATGTTTATTTCTTCAAGGGCATTTTGCGTGCTAATGTGATTAGTAATATCTGAAAAGCTCGTTACAAAGCCGCCATCAGGTAGAGGGTTACCAATCATTTCGTATACTTGGCCATTGCGGCGATGGCGTATAAAGTGATGAGAGCTGCCATTTTTTAAATGCTGAACACGTTTTTCTACTTGGCGGTCTATTTCGCCGGGGCCACATTCACCGCGCTCTGCGTTGTATCTAATAATGTCTTGTATGGGTTGACCTACTTCTAAAAAGCCTTCTGGGTAGCCAAACATTTCGCCGTAGCGTTTATTCCATGCAACTAGGTTTAGATCTTTATCGACAACCGAAATACCGTGGCTTAAATTTTCAAGCGAGGTATACAATAAATTTTGGTTAAATTGCAGGGCTTGGGTGGTTTCGTCAAAAAAGTTGACTACTTCTTCAAAGGCCATGCGTTTACCCGATGACACCGTATGAATAAGTGCTTGAGCAGAAGATGCACCTAATACACCGGTTAGTGCGCGCTCGCAGTAAGCTATAAATTCAGGCTCCGGGTGTCCGCTGTTGTCATTTAAATGATGCGCTAGCGCATAATGAGCTAACACTTGCTGGCTGCGCTGAATGCCTAAAAAGGTTTGCAAAAGTATTTTAAAATCGTAAACCGTGGCTTTAACGTTTTTGTTTAAGCGGCGAGATAAAATAGCCTGATCTTTAGGATTAACAAATGCAGCTGCTTGAATTTTATCAATTAAGCGCTCCTCTGCTCCTAACGAAAAGCTAATGTAACAACCAATATTGGCAAACAACGCAATTAAAGTACCTCGAGTAATAAGCGTTTGTTGCAGCTCGCTATCAATCATTGCGCCAGCATCAAGTATTGGTATCATTAAAAATAATATCCAACAAATAAAACCCGCCACTAAGCCAGCATATACGCCATAAGCGTGGCCTTTTCGCCAATATAAACCACCGACAATTGAAGGTAATAACTGTGTAACCAACGAAAATGCAACTAATCCCATACTAGCCAATGCACTACTGTGACCAAACCATTGCTGATAAAAATAGGCCAAAATTAATATGCCAGCAATAGTAAAACGCCTAACAAGTAATATGCGCGATTTATAGCTACTGGTAATTAAATTACGTTTAAATTTACGACGTAGCATAAGAGGTAATACTACATCGTTTGAGATCATGGTACTTAGCGTAAGTGTTGCAACGACTATCATAGCAGTTGCAGCGCTAAGCCCGCCTATAAATACAAAGGTGGTTAAAAATGCTTGGTCGTGAATTAACGGAAGTGCTAATACAAAGCTGTCGGGGGAGAAACCTGAGCCAATATCGGGATGAATAGCAGCGGTGGCAATGGGTAAAATCATCGCGGCGGTAAGCAGTAAATAAAGCGGAAACGCCCAGCGGGCAGTAAATAAATGGCGCTTGTCTTGGTTGTCGACCACGGTTACATGAAATTGACGCGGTAAACATATAATTGCCGCAGCGGCCATGAGCGATTGGCCAATAAAGTTAAAACTAAAAAAGTTAAAATCGGCCCAGTGCTGCCAAATAGACTCGCTTACTTTGTTTGAGGTTGCCACAGGCATATTAAAAAGGGTGTAAACAGCTAGCCCTGCTACTGCAACAAGTGCAATAAGTTTTATCATCGATTCAAATGCCACAGCGAGCATTAAACCTGAACGGTACTCTGTTACATCCACTTTGCGAGTACCAAAAAATATTGCAAACATTGCCATAATTAATGTGGCCGAAAGCGCGAGCATATCGCCCGATATTTTATTACTACTTTGCAGAAGTAAAAAGCTGGTACTAAGGGCTTTTAATTGCAGCGCAATATAAGGAATAGTCGCTAATAATGCGATTAAAGTAACCATAATTGCAGTGGTTTGGCGCTTGCCATAACGCGCAGAAATAAAGTCGGCAATGGTGGTTATGTTTTGCTTTTTACTGACTAACACCAGTTTGCGTAAAAACCCTTGGCCGAAAAAAAACAACAGTGCAGGGCCTAATAATATGGGTAAATAACTCCAGCTGCTGGTGGCCGCTGTACCTACAGAGCCATAGTAGGTCCACGATGTACAATAAATACCTAAAGATAATGAATATACAAAAGGGTGATGGCTTATACGCTTTGCCAATGGTGTTGTTTTATCGCCCCAGTTGGCAAGCCAAAACAGCACACCTATATAACCTAAAGCAACAATAATGAGTACGGCAGTCATGTTGTTATTAACCTTATTAGTAAAACATTTCCCTCAACCTTGAGAGCATTAACACAATACCAGAACTGGCAATAAGTGTGCGTGCAGATTTTTATTTTAAAACGCGCTTATTTTTATAATCTATTGAATATATTAAGTAAATTTATATTTGGTATTTTTATTAGACTAATGTCGCATTATTGACCAATTTAGAGCTACTGTGCTTTATAACTTCTTACCTAATACCATAACGTCATGAAAATTCTATCTTTTGTGGTTGCTTGTTAAATGTTGTTTTACAGTTTACGTAAACGTTAACAGGCTGTTACGACTATGGTCTCAATTCAATATTTAAGCTGCGTTGCTAAATTGATTAGCGAAGATAAAAAACCACCCATCGCGATATTGCGATGCTTAAAGGGGAAAATAAAAATGGCTTTTAAAGATGAAGAACAAGCAAAAGCTTATTGGGCAGAAAACATTTCACTACTGTTTAAATTACTAGCAGTGTGGTTTGTGGTCTCGTTTGGCTTTGGCATATTACTGGTAGATGTACTTAATGAAGTACGTTTTTTTGGGTTTAAACTTGGCTTCTGGTTCTCCCAGCAAGGCGCGATTTACACCTTTGTTGCTTTGATTTTTGTGTACGTTTTCAAAATGAATACGTTAGATAAAAAATACGGCGTAGACGAATAGGAGCTAAGCAATGGATGTTCAAACACTCACATTTATAATTGTTGGTTTAAGCTTTGCGCTTTATATCGGCATTGCAATTTGGGCTCGAGCGGGCTCAACTAAAGAATTTTACGTAGCGGGCGGCGGCGTACCACCACTTGCTAATGGTATGGCAACAGCTGCCGATTGGATGAGCGCCGCGTCATTTATTTCAATGGCGGGTATTATTTCGTTCGCAGGGTATGATGGCGGCGTTTACTTAATGGGGTGGACCGGCGGTTATGTATTACTCGCTATGTGTTTAGCGCCTTACTTACGTAAATTCGGCAAATTCACGGTACCTGATTTTATTGGCGACCGTTACTATTCACAAACAGCGCGTGTTGTTGCTATTTTGTGTGCCATCTTTATTTGTTTTACTTACATTGCAGGGCAAATGCGCGGCGTAGGCGTGGTATTTTCTCGCTTTTTAGAAGTAGAAATTGAAACCGGTGTATACATTGGTATGGTGATTGTATTCTTTTATGCAGTACTTGGCGGCATGAAAGGCATTACCTACACGCAAGTAGCACAGTACTGTGTGCTTGTATTTGCTTACCTTGTTCCTGCTATTTTTATCTCGATGATGATGACAGGCCACTTCTTCCCACAAACAGGGTTTGGCGCCACACTTATTGGCACCGACGGCGTTTATGTTCTCGATAAGTTAGACGGTTTAAGTGCAGAGCTTGGCTTTGCCCAATACACCGAAGGCTCTAAGAGCATGATTGACGTATTTGCAATTACAGGTGCGTTAATGGTGGGTACTGCTGGTTTACCACATGTAATTGTTCGCTTTTTCACTGTACCTCGTGTTAAAGACACACGTATTTCAGCAGCGTGGACACTGGTATTTATTGCTATTGTTTATACCACAGCACCCGCGGTTGCCTCGTTTGCTCGTGTAAACATGATTGATACCATTAACGGCAAAGACGGCAGTGGTACAGAGTACGCAGAAGCACCAGCGTGGATTAAAAACTGGGAACGCACAGGCCTTATTATCTTTGATGATAAAAACGGTGATGGCAAAATGTTCTACACAGCGGGTAAAATTGAAGATCCAAATAGCGCAAACGAAGTAAAAGTAGACCGCGATATTATGGTGCTTGCTAACCCTGAAATTGCCAACTTACCAGCATGGGTAATTGCCTTAGTAGCCGCAGGGGGTATTGCAGCAGCACTCTCTACCACCGCCGGTTTACTGCTGGTTATTTCGACCTCCGTGTCGCACGATTTACTCAAGCGCACCCTTAAACCCGATATTAGCGATAAACAAGAGCTACTGGCCGCTCGATTAGCTGCGATGGTTGCCATTGTTATATCCGCGTACTTTGGTATTAATCCGCCAGGGTTTGTAGCATCGGTGGTCGCGTTTGCATTTGGTTTAGCGGCGGCGAGTTTCTTCCCAGCAATTATTATGGGAATATTCTCTAAAACAATGAATAGAGAAGGCGCAATTGCCGGCATGGTAACGGGTATTGGCTTTACCGCTGCGTATATTATCTTCTTTAAGTTTGTAAGCCCTGAGTTAAATAGTCCTGAAAACTGGTTCTTAGGTATTTCTCCAGAAGGCATAGGCCTAGTTGGTATGATTATTAACTTTGTAGTTGCAGCGACTGTACTTAAGTTTACTCAGCCTACACCTGTTGAAATTCAACAAATGGTTGAAGGTATTCGTAATCCTAAAGGGTCGGCTGGAGCACATGCTCACTAAGCCTACTTATTTATAAAGCACCAAAAGCCCGACTTTAGTCGGGCTTTTTATTTGTATAAATAATGAGTACATTGGAGCAGTGTATACTTTTTAATGAGTGCAACAATGAGTGTAGAACAACAAGAAGTAGCCCAGTATGTGTGTATGCAAGCGCCTTTTAGTATGCTGCAAACAAGTGCATGCGAATACTTTGTAAGCCATTTAGATTGTGTTTACCTAACACGCGAAAATCAAACTCAATGGCTGCAAAGCGAAAGCCCAAAGCTCTTTTTAATTCGCTCAGGTTTATACGATTTGGTTGATGCCAAAGGCAATGTAATAACGCGTTTAGCGCAAGGTGACTATTTTGGTTACCCCTCGCTTTTAATCGGTGAAGCAATACAAAATAGGTTAGCGGTTCAAAAAGAGGGTATAGTGTATATGCTCAGCCAAGAGCATTTTGATTTTTTACGCCGTGAATACAAACCGTTTGAACAATACTTTGTAAGAGCACACGCAAACCGTTTACTCTCATCACATTATAAAAGTAAAAACGATAGCTGGTCTGAGCGCAAAATATCTGAGCTTATGACCCGTAAAGCGATAACTTTAGCGCCCGATGCGAGCATTAGACAAAGTGCTAAAAAAATGAAAGAGCATGGTGTGTCATCAATTATGATCACCGAACATGCCCATTTAGTCGGTGTAGTTACTGACCGCGATTTACGTAACAGGGTACTTGCCGACGAAGTAAACCCACAAGAAGCTGTTAGCAGCATAATGACCGCTAAACCCAAGTTTATTTTTGAAAATAACCGCGTGTTTTCTGCGCTGCATTTAATGCTTAAATACAATATTCACCACTTACCTGTACTTGATGAAAACCATAAACCATTGGGTATGCTTACTAGCACCGATTTACTACGCCAGCAAAAAAGCGACCCAGTTCAGCTCATTGGCCGCATTTATAAAGCGCATACTATTACTGACTTAAAACGCTACGCAAAAGAAATTCCTGAGCTCCTGCGTAGTTTTTCATACAACATTGATGATATATCACTAATTGGTAAATTATTAAGTGGTTTAACCGATGCACTAACATCGCGCCTTATTCATTTATTTCAAGAAGATAATGGTGCAGCGCCCACCAGTTTTAGCTTTATTTGTTTTGGCTCGCAAGCGCGAGAAGAGCAAACCCTGCACTCAGACCAAGACAACGGTTTACTACTGCCTGATGATTTAAGTGATGAACAACACGCTTACTTTAAACATATGGGGGAGTTTGTTTGTGAACAGTTAGTAGAGTGCGGAATTAGACGTTGCCCTGGAAATATTATGGCCAGCAGCGATTTATGCCGAATGAGTATAAGTGACTGGTGTGAGCGCTTTTTTAAATGGATAAAAAGCCCAACGCCAAACGCCATGCTTAACTGCAAAATATTTTTTGATTTGCGCTTTATTGAAGGCTCAAATGCCTTGTACAGCAGCTTTTGTGAGCAGCTTACTCGCATATCTCGCAATGAATTATTTTATGCCGCTATGGCAACTGATATAAGCAGTAACAGCGTACCGATTGGTCTATTTAACAAGTTTAAAACCGAAAAAACCGATCAAAATAATAAATACATAGATTTAAAAACACGTGGTGTGGTTATTATTAACGACATAGCAAGGTTATACGCACTTAAAGCTGGAATTAGGCGCGCTAATACACAAGAGCGATTAGATGCGCTTTTAAAGCACAGCTTACTCAGTAAAAAGGATATATATAATTTAAAAGATTGCTGGCGATTCTTAACTCAACTGCGCTTAAGTACTCAAATAAATGAAGAGGGATTGCCAAGTAACTGTATTAATCCTGATAAGTTAAACTCGCTTGAGCGCCATCAGTTAAAAGAAGCTTTTTACTTAGTTAAGCACGCGCAGCAAGCCGCCGCGTTTAAATTTGCTCGTGGCAGTTTATAAGGCGTATTTTAGGAAAGACCATGGTAAAAAAATTGCTTAGCGAATACTTTAAAAAGCGAAATTTATTAAGTCAAAATGCGTTAACGCAGCGCTATTTAGTTATTGATTTAGAGCTAACAGGGCTTGATGCAAAACAACACGAAATTGTATCGGTAGCGTGGGTTGTAATAGATAACCAATGTATAAAAATGAGTGAGTCAAAACACTTAGTTAATAAAGATGTTAAAAGCCTAGAGCAAAGCCCTGTATATCATGGAATTAACGACGATACTTTAGCTAAAGGGCAAAGCCTTACCAATATATTAGCGCAATTAAGCAGCCACTTTAGCAACTGTATTTTAGTGTTTCATAATGCCATACTTGATTGGGGCTTTTTAAAAGTGGCGCTAAAAAACGCAAATATTAATATTCAACCCAAACTCATCCTCGACACGCTCCATATAGAAAAAAAACGCTTAATTAATTATTCATGTGATATAAAACAAGATGATTTAACCCTAAGTGCCTGCCGCACACGTTATGAGTTACCAAGCTATCATTGTCATCATGCGCTTACCGATGCACAAGCGACCGCCGAATTACTACAAGCTCAGTGCCATCAAATAAGCCGTGGTAAAGAGCTAAAAGTGAAAGAGTTAACATAGGCTTACAAATTTTAAATGCAGAGTTATTTTAATTAAGTTTGATTGATAATTAGTGATAACAGAACACACAAAAATTATTTATCTAAAAATAAATTCCTCCCTGGTTTTTATTAAGTCAATTCAGCCCCGATAGCTCACTAAATATGATCAATCTAAACATGTAGCATTAAATCTTGCTTGATCGTATAAAGAAACTAATATGTAAATATAGATTGTCTATAATGTTAATTATTGGTGGGCTAAAGTGTTTGCTCTAGATCTGTTGTAGCTCCAGAAACATCTAAATTCATTATTGTTTATTTAAAAGAGAAAAATATGAGAAATAAAATTTTAAAGTGCATCGCGTGTTCTCTAATATTTTTAATTCCAGCTGTTCAGGCAAGTGACGAAGTTAAACACGTCCCTGGAATTTTTATTGGCACCACTCATTTTGATAGTGAAAGTGAATTTACCTTTGGGATTGAATATGAGTATAAATTTACTAATGAATGGGGCGCTGGAGTGGTATATGAAAGAACAAATGATGCACATCATGGCGATGGTACAGCTGTAGTTCTAGCTTCTCTTTTCTATCACCCGACTAAAAATATTCGTTTTGGGGTTGGTTTTGGTGAAGAGCGCATAGGCGGGGGGCACCCTCACAATGAAGATTTATATCGTATCAGTAGTGCTTATGATTTTCATGTTGGAGATTTTGGTATCGCACCTACTGTAGCGGTAGATTTTATTGATGACGAAGAGGCTATTGTTATTGGTTTTGCTATCACTCGACCTTTTTGATTTTTACTTTTCAGCAATTATGTAAGGTTTAGCCCTAAAATTGAAGAGGTTTAAAATGTTAAGTAAGTTGTCCATTACCAGTAAAATATACTTCCTAGGTATTTCGCAAATAATATTAATGTTGATAATTGGGGTTATATCTTTAATACAGATGAATAAAATAGGTTTAGAGCTAGTTGACATAGCTGAGAGAGATATTCCTCTTAGCAATATGCTTACTACAATGTCGGAGCATAAATTAGAGCAAACAATATATTTTCAGCGAGCTTTGTTACACGAAAGTTTAGCATCAGGTGAAAGCAATGAAGAAATTGAAAATAAGCTCTCGTCGTTAACACAAAAAATTCAAAGTGAATTTAACAAATCAGAAAAATTTGTTCGTGACTCTATTGTTCAATTACATAACGAAAAGGCTAAAACAAGTTTTAAAGCCTTGGCAAATGATTTGAAGCTCCTAAATACAGAATATCAAAGTATTACAGCGAACATTAATAATGTAATTGAAGCGGTTAAAACTCAATCTGTTTCTGATTTGGGCGATAAAATAAGTACAATTGAAGTCGCAGAAGACAAATTTGAAAAAAAACTAATAGCATTACTTTCCCAAATACAACAATTTACTTTAGATTCAGCCTTAAAAGCTGAAAGTGATGAAAAGCAAGGTATTGATATAATCTTATATATATTCCTTTTCTCCGTTATTGTTGGTATGGCGTTATCATATTTTATAAGCAGAGCAATTTCTCAACCAGTAAATAGACTAAAAACTAGATTAGTTGAAATAGCAGATGGTGATGGCGATTTAACCTTAACGCTTGATGAAAGTGCCAGCGATGAAATAGGAGATACAGCAAGAGCATTCAACAAGTTTTTATTAATGCTAAGAGAAACAATCAGTGAAGCGAATATACATTTATCGCAATTAGATGATTCATCTAAATTTGCAATAAATATTATGCAACAAACAGTGACCAACGTTGACAAGCAAAGGGTTGAAACTGAAATGGTTTCAACTGCCGTTGAAGAAATGACCTGTACAACTTTAGAGGTGGCAAGTAATACTCAAAATGCATCAACAGTGACCGAGGCTGTTAAAGAGCGAGTATTAAAGGGAAAATTAGAAGCGTCTCAAGCAAAATTAGTCATTCAACGTTTAGCGACAGAAATAGATGAAGCAAGTACTGTGATAGAGAGTCTTGTAACAGAAACAAATAATATTGGCAGTGTTTTGGACACTATACAAAGCATTGCTGAGCAAACTAATTTGCTTGCTTTAAATGCTGCAATTGAGGCTGCGCGAGCTGGTGATACAGGTAGAGGCTTTGCTGTTGTTGCTGATGAAGTAAGGGCTTTAGCGCAACGAACACAAGTTTCTACTGTTGATATTCAAAGTTTGGTTACCCGTTTACAAAGTGAAGCTCAAAATGCAGTGATGAGTATGAATAAGGGAATTAGTAGTGCCGATGAGTGCCTTAAAAAGAGTACTGAAACATCAGAAATATTTGCTGATTCTGCCATTGCAGTGAACGAAATTACGGATTTGAACTTACAGATTGCTACCGCTGCAGAAGAGCAGTCGGCTGTTGTAAGTGAAATAAATCAAAACTTAATTAACATTACAGATATTGCTACAGAAACATCGACAGGAGCACAAGATACATCTGAAGCAAATGAAAGTATCGCCAGATATATTAATAACTTAAGAATTAACCTTAATAAATTTAAAGTGTAACTATCCACTTTAAATTTATTAAGGTGCTTGAAGCAATACTAACGAGGTTGTATTTTCAGGTTAGTAGAAAAGACTATATTTACCAATTAAGCCTGTATTTAGTGTTTAATGATGCAATGCTTAATTGGAACTTTGTAAAGTCGCGCTAAAAAGTAAATATACATATTCAACTCAAACTCACTCTCTATACACTCCATATAGAACAAAAGCGCTTAATTAATTATTTATGTGATATAAAATAAGATGATTTAACCCTAAGTGCGTGTCGTGCGCGTTATGCGTTACTAAGCTATCACTGTCATCATGCGCTTATCGATGAACAAGCGCCGCCGAATTACTACTAGCGCAGTGCCATCAAATAAGCCGTGGTAAAGAGATAAAAGTGGGGGGATGTAGGTTAGCTGTAGGCGCGGTTATATGCCGCGAGAGATAAGCTATTGGCTACAATAGGAACAGTTTACTTTTATTATAATCTGTATAATTATAGGTACGCATGCTTTGTTACTATTTCGAGTAAACTTTATTTCAACTAATCATTACCTCAAGGAAAGATTATGAACCTCATTACCTTTATTTTTCTAATCTTATTCCCTGCTATCGCTTTTGCTAATTCAAGCTTACCTGCTAATCGTCATATTGCAGTGCAAGGTTATGCTGAGATATTGGTTGAACCTGATTTAGCTCAAGTTACTTTTGAAGTAATGAGCACTCAAGATACGTTACTTGAGGCTAAACGTGATCTTGATACTCAGGTTAACTTGTTACTTGAAGGCGTTGATAAATACGGTGTTGAGCTAGACGATGTTTTTGTATCTGGTTTAAAAAGCAATGTATACAATATTATTGGTACAGAAGCGGGGACTGTTTCAGACGATAAGTACTTAGCGCTAAAAACGGTTAAAGTAACCATCAACGATATTAAAAAAATAGATGGTTTTATTGAATTTGCACAAAGTATAAAAATAAATAATGGTATAGCAATCGAGAGTTTATCTTCAAAAGTAAAGTTGTTAGAGTCGCAGGCAACACAAGCTGCAGTAGATGACGCAATAGCTAAAGGAAACCTGCTCGCTAAAGCATTTGGCGCTAAACTTGGGAAAATTTACAGCATTAGTTCGAAGTCAAACCAAGTGAATTACTGCGGTAACGAAGATGATGAAAAGCACCCTGTTTCATCGAGTTATACTAGTAATTCAAATCCCTTTGAACATGAACACTATATTGATAAAACAATCAGTGCTGATTCAATAATTAGTATCTCCTCATCTATAAATGTGGTGTTTGATTTAGAAGTAGAAGATTAAGTTAAAATTTTAATTTCAAATACAGTTTCGTACTGTAAGCTGGCTTCATGTTTTTGAATAATTTGAAGGTAGCCATACTATGAGTGATGAAAGCAACACATTAAAAGCACAAACTGAGGCAAAAGTAGCTGCGGGGCGAAAGGGCAATCCTGCTTTTATGAAAGGTGTTGATGAGAGCATTGCTCAAGCAAAATCTTTTCAAGAGGGTGCTAATGCACTTGCTCTAAACCAAAACGCGCCAAACTTTGAGTTACCAAATCAACATGGGCAATCGGTGCAGTTAACCGAGTTACTTGCTAAAGGCCCCGTGGTTATTACTTTTTATCGTGGTAGTTGGTGCCCATACTGTAATTTACAGCTTAAAGCGCTTCAAGCTCGCTTACCTGAAATTCATGCATTAGGCGCACAGCTGGTGGCTATTAGCCCACAAGTGCCTGATGGATCAATGAGTGAAAGCGATATAAGTAACATGGATTTTGTAGTGCTAAGTGATCAAAATGCGGATGTTGCAGCAAGTTATGGCGTAGCATGGAAAGTCCCTACATTTTTACTCGAGCATATGCGCGTAGACCGCGGCCTTGATTTAGAGTCGCTCAATGACGGCAATGGCAGTATTTTACCTATCCCTGCCACCTTTGTTTTAAATAGCGAAGGTAGGGTAACGTGGCGTTATGTTGACGTTGATTACCGCACACGCTCAGAGCCAGAAGATATTATTAATGCATTGAAAGTACTGCAGTAAAGAATAAGTTTTAACCATGGTAAACGCCCAAAAGTAGCTGAGCTATTAAGCTACTTTTAGGTTAATTTAAAGTTTCTAATCGCTCCCTCTTATAATAATGTTTAAGGTCGATTACAATACAGCCACCTAAAAGGCATATTGCCTTTATCTGCACGTAACTAGAGTGGATTTTATATTTCATGGCAATCAAACTTGCAATTAATGGTTTTGGTCGTATTGGTCGAAATATTGTCCGCGCGTTATACGAGTCAGGTTTAAGCGACGAGATTAAAATTGTTGCGATTAACGAACTTGCTGACCCTGAAGCTATTGCTCATTTATTAAAATACGACACATCCCATGGTCGTTTTTCTTTTCCTGTAAAACTTGGTGAAGACACCATTAATGTTGCAGGCGATACCATTGCACTTTTTTGTGAAGAAAACCCAGTAGAATTACCTTGGCAAACCCTTGATGTAGATGTAGTGCTTGAATGTACTGGTGTTTATCATTCGCGTGAACACGCACAGCTACACATTACAGCGGGCGCTAAAAAGGTGTTGTTTTCGCATCCGGCTGATAACGACGTAGATGCCACCATTGTTTATGGCATAAACGACGATAAGCTTAAAAGCGAGCATACTATTGTATCTAACGGCTCGTGTACCACAAACTGTGTGGTACCCGTAATTAAAGTATTAGACGATGCGTTTAGTATTGAGTCGGGCGCTATTACTACTATTCATGCTTCTATGAACGATCAGCAAGTAATAGATGCGTATCATCATGATTTACGCCGTACTCGCGCTGCGAGTCAGTCTATTATTCCGGTAGATACAAAGCTTGCCCGTGGTATAGACCGTATTTTGCCTAAATTTAAAGGTCGCTTTGAAGCGATTGCGGTGCGTGTACCAACGATTAATGTTACAGCGATGGATTTAAGCGTAACGGTTAACGCTGATGTTGATTTAAATGCAGTTAATAATGCACTTAAAGCACAAGCGAAAGACCGCTTAGAAGGTATTTTAAGTTATACCGAAGAGCCACTTGTATCGGTTGATTTTAATCACGACCCGCATTCTTGTATTATCGATGGCACGCAAACACGTGTTAGTCATAAAAGGCTGATAAAGTTACTAGTGTGGTGTGATAATGAATGGGGTTTTGCCAATCGCATGCTCGATACTGCTCGTGCGATGATGGCTAAGTAAACGCATTTTATAATAATTTTAAATATATTTTTCAGGTTCAAGAATCGTTAACTAAGGAGATGTTCATGTCGGTCATAAAAATGGCAGATTTAGATTTAAACGGCAAACGCGTATTAATTCGTGAAGATTTAAATGTACCAGTGAAAGCAGGTAAAGTGACGTCAGATGCGCGTATTCGTGCAGCGCTACCGACTATTAAATTAGCGCTTGAGAAAGGCGCTAAAGTAATGGTTATGTCACACCTTGGCCGTCCTACTGAAGGGGAATACGATGAAGCGTTTTCGCTTGCACCTGTAGCTGATTACCTAAACGATGCCCTAGAGCAAACAGTACGTCTTGAAAAAGATTACCTAAACGGCGTTGATGTTGCCGATAACGAAGTCGTTGTATTTGAAAACGTGCGCTTTAACAAAGGCGAGAAGAAAAACGATGAAGCGTTATCAAAACAACTTGCAGCACTGTGTGATGTGTATGTAATGGATGCATTTGGTACGGCTCACCGTGCACAAGCCTCTACGCATGGCGTTGGCTTATTTGCAGATGTAGCCTGTGCAGGACCGCTATTATCGGCTGAACTTGAAGCATTAGGTAAAGCACTTGATAACCCAGCTCGCCCATTAGTTGCTATTGTTGGTGGCTCAAAAGTATCAACTAAATTAACCGTTTTAGACTCGCTTTCTAAAATCGTTGACCAGCTAGTAACTGGCGGTGGTATTGCTAATACCTTTATTGCAGCAGCAGGTCATCCGGTTGGTAAATCACTTTACGAGGCTGATTTAATGGACGAAGCAAATCGTTTATGTGCAGCAGCTAAAGCAAACGATGGCGAAATTCCGGTTCCTACCGATGTTGTAGTAGGTAATGAGTTTTCTGACTCAGCTGTTGCTACGCTTAAAGATGTAAGCGAAGTGACAAGCGACGATATGATTTTTGATATTGGCCCAGATACAGCCAGTCAACTTGCTAAAATTATAGCAAATGCAGGTACTGTAGTGTGGAATGGCCCTGTTGGCGTATTTGAGTTTGATCAGTTTGGTAATGGCACGCGCGCTATTGCACAAGCAATTGCAAATTCAAAAGCATTTTCAATTGCTGGTGGCGGTGATACCTTAGCTGCAATTGATAAATACGGCATTGCCGATAAGGTTTCTTACATTTCTACCGGTGGTGGTGCGTTCTTAGAGTTTTTAGAAGGCAAAAAACTTCCAGCAGTAGAAATGCTAGAGTCGCGCGCTAAATAAATTTATTTAGCCGTGTAAGGTGAGGGGAAACCCTCGCCAACAATTAATTATTAAATACCTCTCACCCTAATTTAATAATTAATTTTGACGGAACTTTGCTGCGAAGCAGTGATTTTTCGTGGTGTTATTTAAACGCCAAACTAACAAATCCGTTCAAACTAGATGGTAGGAGACTGCTGTCGATAAATTGGAGAATACCCAATGGCTTTAATCAGTATGCGACAACTTTTAGATCATGCAGCTGAACACGGTTACGGCGTTCCAGCCTTTAACGTGAATAACCAAGAGCAAATGCGCGCAATAATGGAAGCGGCTGATAAAACAAACAGCCCAGTAATTGTTCAAGGATCAGCAGGCGCACGTGCTTATGCTGGTGCTCCATTTATCCGCCACATGATTTTAGCAGCCGTTGAAGAATGGCCACATATCCCCGTTGTAATGCACCAAGATCACGGCACCTCTCCCGGTGTTTGCCAACGCTCAATTCAACTAGGTTTTTCATCTGTAATGATGGATGGCTCATTAATGAGCGATGGTAAAACCCCTTCAAGCTACGAATACAATGTAGAAGTAACACGCGAAACTGTTGCGATGGCGCACGCGTGTGGCGTATCGGTAGAAGGCGAGTTAGGTGTACTTGGCTCACTTGAAACAGGTGAAGCCGGCGAAGAAGATGGTGTAGGCGCAGAAGGTAAACTAACGACTGACCAAATGCTTACCAACCCTGAAGAAGCTGCAGACTTTGTAAATAAAACCCATGTTGATGCCCTTGCTATTGCTTGTGGTACTTCACACGGGGCTTACAAATTTACGCGCCCGCCAACGGATGATATTTTAGCAATTGATCGTATTAAAGAGATTCACGCACGTATTCCTGATACGCATTTAGTAATGCATGGATCGTCGTCTGTACCACAAGAGTGGTTAGAGATCATAAATCAATACGGTGGCGAAATTCCTGAAACTTACGGTGTACCAGTAGAGCAAATTGTAGAAGGTATTAAGTTTGGCGTTCGCAAGGTAAATATAGATACAGACTTACGTTTAGCCTCTACCGGTGCTATTCGCCGCCATATGGCGCTTAACCCATCTAACTTTGACCCGCGTAAATACTTAGCAGACGCTACAAAAGCAATGACAGAGATTTGTGTAGCGCGTTACAACTCGTTTGGCACAGCAGGGCAGGCAAGTAAAATTAAGCCAATTTCACTCGATGAAATGCACCTTAAATACTTAAGCGGCGAACTAGACCCAAAAATTAGATAATACGCTCTTATAAGCGATTTTTTCAAAAGCCAGTAACTTAGTTGCTGGCTTTTTTAATGCCTATTAATTTTATTATGCTGAGATCACTGTATTACTAACCCGGTTATTTGGGATCACGCATTTACTAACACATCTAATTTTGGATCATCAATTTACTAAGCACAGCCTATATTAAGGCGGTTTTGGCATTATAAATAATCAGATCGTTTTTTATTTATACAAATAATCAGTTGCTTAGCGTTTTTACTAAGTAAAACTCTGATCTCAACACCGATCAGCTTGGTAAAATTCTGATCTTTCACTTAGCTCTTAGTAAAAAGCCGATCTATTTTTTGAGCGAATGGTTACATGCATCCATTAATGTTGGGCAAAAGCAAAAGTTTATAAGCTAAGTTAGTAAAGTGATGATCCCATTAAAAAGATCTGTTTATCCTAAACGAAATAAAACTGTCATCGCTTTAAAATATGTTTTTAACGGCATTAATAATTAAAATGTTTTTAAAAATATGACGTTAATGAGGGTTTTTGTCACTAATTTGTATTTTTTTTACCACGATTTTAATTTACACGTTACACTTTCATAAAAATGTCATACTTAGTCATAATAATGAAAACTAATTCGATAGCGTAAGAGATAATTTGGAATGTCACGTAAAGTACTAGTCGTAGATGACGAAGCTCCTATCAGGGAGATGTTGGTTTTTGTTTTAGAGCAAAATGGATTTCAGGCAATTGAAGCAGAAGATTACGACTCTGCCATTGCTGCAATGGTAGAACCTTACCCAGACATGGTTTTACTTGATTGGATGTTGCCAGGCGGCAGCGGTATTCAAATTGCTAAAAAGTTTAAGCAAAGTGAATATACTCGTCAAATTCCTATAATTATGCTTACTGCTCGCGGCGAAGAAGAAGATAAAGTTCGCGGCCTTGAAGTTGGCGCA
Organism: Pseudoalteromonas sp. MMG007; assembly: GCF_018100985.1. Classification (GTDB taxonomy): domain Bacteria; phylum Pseudomonadota; class Gammaproteobacteria; order Enterobacterales; family Alteromonadaceae; genus Pseudoalteromonas. The sequence continues at coordinate 480,549 of NZ_JAGJEI010000001.1, forward strand.
GATGATTACGTGACTAAACCGTTTTCACCTAAAGAGCTTATGGCGCGTATTAAAGCGGTTATTCGCCGTGTTTCGCCAACGTCATTAGAAGAAGCGATAGAAGTTCATGGTCTTCGTTTAGATCCTATCTCGCATCGTGTAACCTCTGAGGGAAGCGAGCTTGATATGGGCCCAACCGAATTTAGATTATTACACTTTTTTATGACCCACCCAGAGCGTGTGTATAGCCGTGAACAACTGCTAGATCATGTTTGGGGTACTAACGTATACGTTGAAGACCGTACTGTTGATGTGCATATTCGTCGCTTGCGTAAAGCGATTGCACCACTTGGACATGACCGTTTAGTACAAACTGTACGTGGCGCAGGTTATCGTTTTTCAAGCAAATTATAACGTACTTACAGCTTTGCTTGCTTGTAAAGTACTACTCTAAGGTAAAGTGAGTGTATGTATCGAGTTGTTAACAAGCAGGCGTTAGCAAAGCGCCTGTTTATTTATTTTTTACCCTTACTATTAATTGGTGTGCTAGTTGGCGCACCATTTTTGCTTTTATTTTTAGGCACAACTTCCCTTCTTGTATGGCACTACCATCAACTTTATCGTTTGAGTGATTGGCTCTTAAATCAACGCAGCTTTAATCCGCCTGAGGGTGAGGGCGCGTGGGAGCAAGTGTTTGAAGGTATATATCATTTACAACATCGCAATCGTAAAAAGCGTAACGAACTTGCTGATTTAATTAGGCGATTTCGTGATGGCGCTGAAGCGGTACCCGATGCAGTTGTAGTACTACAAAACGATTTAAGTATTGTGTGGTGTAATCAGTTAGCGCTTAAGGTATTAGGCCTGCAATGGCCTACAGATCATGGTCAGCGCTTAGATAACTTAATACGCGAACCTAAATTTGCAAAATACATGCACCGTGGTCAGTTTGAGGAGCCATTAGAACTTGATAATGGTCATGCAATAGAGCAAGTGCTCGAGTTTAGGGTAATGCCGTACGCAAGTACTCAGCTTATGGTTGTTGTGCGTGATGTAACACGTTTAAAGCAGCTTGAACAAATGCGCAAAGACTTTGTTGCCAATGTATCGCACGAGCTGCGCACGCCGCTTACGGTAGTGACAGGTTACCTAGAAATGATGGATGGCGATATGATGCCACCACCAGCTATGTGGAATAAAGCACAAAATACCATGCTTGAGCAATGTAAGCGCATGGATAGCTTAGTTAATCAGCTTCTATCGCTATCGCGAATTGAAGGCGCTCGTCGTCAAGACAGCGATAAAGCAGTAAATGTACCTCAGCTACTTGGTTATATTCAAACCGAAGCGCAATCGATTAACCAAGATAAAGGCCACGAACTAATTTTTAATATAGATACCACTTTAGATATTAAAGGGGCAGAGGATGAGCTACGCAGCGCATTTTCTAACTTAGTATTTAACGCAATTCATTACACTAAACCCGGTGGAAAAATTGAAGTAACTTGGCAGCGTAAAAATAATCATGCCTGTTTTAGCGTAAATGATAATGGCGATGGTATTGCGCCTGAGCATATAAACCGTTTAACCGAGCGCTTTTACCGCGTCGATAAAGCTCGCAGTAGAACAACAGGTGGCTCAGGTTTAGGGCTTGCGATCACAAAACATGTGCTTACAAGGCATGATAGCCAATTAAATATTAGTAGCGTAGTTGGTAAAGGGTCTTGTTTTTCTTTTGAATTTTCAATAGATAAGATAGTTCCACAAGCGTAAAAAATCAAAGTCATAAAAGTGTCATTTAAGAGTAATGTAACTGTCATCTACTCACTTTAGAGTAGACGGCAGTTAGAAAATGGGACGAACAAATCGGAGAACCCCACATGAAATTTAAAAATTTAGTTGCCGCAATGGGTGTGGCTGTTACAACTTTAGTATCTGCGCAGGCTGTTGCACTTGATAACGCAATTCCTGAATATCAAAAAATTAACGGTGTTTCAGGTAACTTTTCATCTGTAGGTTCTGACACTTTAGCCAACATGATGACTTTTTGGGCTGAAGAGTACAAGCGTATTTACCCAAATGTAAACATTCAAATTCAGGCTGCAGGTTCTTCAACTGCTCCACCGGCTCTAACCGAAGGTACCTCAAACATGGGACCTATGAGCCGTAAAATGAAATCAAAAGAAATTGAAGCGTTCGAAAAGCGTTACGGTTACAAACCAACTGAAGTACGTGTAGCAATTGATGCACTCGCGGTATTTGTACACAAAGATAACCCAATTGAAGGCTTACGCATTGACCAAGTTGATGCTGTTTTTTCTTCTACTCGTAAATGTGGTGCGTCTGAGCAAGTTAACCGTTGGAGTGATGTTGGCTTAACTGGCGACTGGGCTGCAAAAGATATCCAATTATACGGACGTAACTCTGTATCTGGTACTTACGGTTACTTTAAAAAGAAAGCACTATGTAAAGGTGATTTCCGTAACAACGTAAACGAGCAACCTGGGTCTGCATCTGTAGTGCAGTCAATCTCTTCGTCATTAAACGCTATTGGTTACTCAGGTATTGGTTACAAAACGTCAGGTGTACGTACTGTGCCACTAGCTAAAAAAGGCACTAACTTTGTAGATGCAACACTTGAAAACGTTGCGCAAGGTAAATACCCTCTGTCGCGCTTTTTATACCTTTATGTAAACAAGCACCCTAATAAGCCACTTTCGCCAATTGAAGCTGAGTTCTTAAAAATGGTACTTTCTAAAGACGGTCAACAAATCGTTGAAAAAGATGGTTACGTACCACTATCAGCTAAGTTAGTAGAAGTTGAACTTAAAAAGCTTGGTTTATAATATAAATTATTAGCTAATAAAAAAACCGCTCAATGAGCGGTTTTTTTGTATCTATAATCTAAAGCTAAATTATATATTACCTAATTTTTCGGCTTGTATTTTACACTGGTTATAGCTTTCTACACATTTAGCTGAGCATACTTGCTTTTTTAAGCTTTGGGCTGTTGTTTGTTGCTCACAGCTGGTTTCGCACTGATAGTTTTGTTGAGCACACTGCTTCATCTCAGGGTTTTCAATTTGGTTTTGACAACCAGCTAATAATACGAAGGTTAGGGCAACTACGCTTGATTTTATTAAAGTTTGCATGCTTATCTTATCCTTAAAGTCGCTCGCTAAAGTGTTAAACCAACCCGCAATCATACTTAATCATTTTGTGGGGCTAAACGTGTCGCTACCTGCGTAAAAAATTCTTATTTACGATTGCGTGGATGCAGAAGGTAGAGCAATGCAGAAGCAATTGCCCAAAACAACCAAATAGCAAATTTATTGCCTAACTATCAACACGTTTTTCCACCCTCACAATAGATCACTTAATTAAGCGAACAGGTATTAAATAACAACTTGTAAGTTGTCTATTAATCTAACACTGCCTAAAAAGGCTGCGGCTAAAATAACAAATTGTGTATCATCGAGTGTAGCAGCTTTTAATGTATCTCGTTGAGCTATCTCAAAATAGTCAGGTTTTAGACCTGCCGCTTCTAAGTTTTGCTTAGCGCTATTACTCAGTGCAATAAAATCTTTATTACCGCTTTTTATTTGCTCTGCGCACTCGTTTAAGGTTTTAAAAAGTACTGTAGCCGTCGCTTTTTGAGCAGCCGATAGGTAACCGTTACGCGAGCTCATGGCAAGGCCTGATACTTCTCGCATCGTAGGAACACCAATAACTTCAACCGGTATTGATAAGTCTCGAGTCATGGTTTTAATAACTTGCAGTTGCTGGAAGTCTTTTTCACCAAAGCAGGCGTAATCTGGTTGTACTAAATTAAATAGCTTAGTAACCACCGTTGCGACACCTCTAAAGTGCCCTGGGCGTGAGCCTCCGCAATAGCCCATAGACACATCAGGTACGTCAACAAAGCTCTGTGCGCCTAAACCGTTAGGGTAAATGGTCTCTACGTTTGGGGTAAATACAATATCTGTTTCAAGGTCGGCAAGACCTTGTTTATCTTCATTGAGTGTACGCGGGTAGTTATCTAAATCTTCATTTGCGCCAAATTGCATTGGATTTACAAAAATGCTTACGACTACCTTATCGGCCAATGTTTTTGCTTTTTCTACAAGCGAAAAATGGCCGCGGTGTAAGTTACCCATGGTGGGCACTAATGCCACGCTAAGACCTGCTTGGCGCCATGCTTTGATTTGACTACGTAATGATTTGATTTCTGTAATTGACTGCATTATTTAAACTCGTGTTCGGCGCTAGGGAACGCGCCACTTTTAACGTCTGTACAATATTTTTGAACGGCTTGTGGCATGTTGCCAGTTTCGAGCAAAAAGTTTTTAGAAAATTTAGGGATATAACCTGCTGAAATACCCACAAGGTCGTGCATTACTAATATTTGACCATCGGTTAAACTTCCTGCGCCAATACCAATAGTAGGTATGTTAATCGCATCAGTAATACGTTTAGCAAGGGCACTTGGAATACACTCAAGTACTAATAATTGCGCGCCAGCAGCTTCAAGCGCTTTTGCATCATCAATCATTTTTTGCGCTTTGTCGTCTTCGCGGCCTTGAATTTTAAAACCACCAAATACATGCACTGATTGCGGTGTTAGTCCTAAATGACCACATACCGGAATACCTTGTTGAGTGAGCGTTTTAATGCTGTCGTATAGCCATTCGCCACCTTCAAGCTTTACCATGTTAGCGCCAGCACGCATTAGCTCTGCGGCATTTTTACAGGTGTCACTTACACTTGAATAGGTCATAAATGGTAAATCGGCAATAACAAATAGCTCACGGCTACCTGCGCGTACACAACGTGTGTGATAGGCGATATCTTGATTAGTTACACCAAGTGTGTCGTCGCCACCTTGAAGTACCATACCTAACGAATCACCCACTAAAATAACTTCTACGCCGTTATCATGAAATAACTTAGCAAAGCTGGCATCGTAGGCCGTTAGCGCAGTGATTTTGTTATTTTCTGCTTTCATTTTATTTAAAGTAGACACGGTTATTTTAGACATAATATTCCTCGCAGGCTAAAGCCTTGGTTAATTACAGAGGTAATTGTTGTAGGTCGTTGAGCGGTAAACCATCTGCAATGGTTTTTAATGCAATACCGCTTGGTAAAATAAGTTCGGGTGCAAGTTCTAGTAACGGATAAACTACAAACTCACGTTCGCATAAACCATAATGTGGCACCGTTAAACGGGTCGTATTAATAATCTGCTGGCCAAAAAGTAGCGTGTCTATGTCTAGCGTGCGCGGCCCCCAACGCTGCGCCTTTCTAACACGGCCGTGCTCAAGTTCAATTGCTTGAGTTAAATCAAGTAATTGCTCTGGCTCAAGGGATGTTTTTATACAGGCTACTGCGTTAACGTAATCGGGCTGATCTTGCGGGCCCATAGGTTTACTTGCATAGTAATGCGATACGCTTATAAATTCGCAATTAGGCAGCTTTTTAAGCGCTGTTACTGCGTTATCAAGCTGCTCTTTTGGTGAGTTTAGGTTGGCCCCTAAACCCAAATAAACACACTGCATGTTTCTACTCAGTTGGCTTTTTTGTATTACGGCGACGAGGGCGTTTACGTGGCTTAGGTCCACCTTGATGGCCTAAGTTTTTAACCATCTCTTTTTGACCGTTAATATCTTGGCTTAAGTATTGAGTCCACCACTGCGCTAATTCGCTGTGTTGTGTTTCGCCTGCATCTACGCGCAATAATAAAAAGTCATAAGCTGCTTTAAAGCGAGGCTGTTGCGTTAGCCTGTAAGCTCGTTGGCCTGCTCGTTTATCTAAACGGTGCTGAATATGCCAAATATCGCGGGCCCCTAAGGTAAAGCGTTTTGGTACAGCAATATGCTGTGAGTTTTCGCTGAGTACTTTATTCATTGCTTGTGCAAAAGCGTCATATTCAGAAAGTTGCTCTTGGTTTTGAATCTTTTTAGTACGTTCAAGTAGCGGAAACCATAGTAACGCGGCAAATACAAAAGCGGGTGTTACTTTTTTATCAGCATTTATGCGTTTATCGGTATTTTGAAACATTTGCTGAACAAATGCAGTTTCAAGACCGTCAGGGTTTTTATCTAAAATTTTATCAAGTTCAGGAAATAGCGACTTAAATAAACCGTATTGGCGTAACATTAAAAAGTTAGCTTCGGCTTTACCGTTTAAAAACAGTTTAAGTACTTCTTCAAACAAACGCGCAGGCGGAATGTTATCAAGTAAGCTGGCAAGTGCAGTAATTGGCTTTTCGCTATTAGGTGCAATGCTCATATCAAGTTTTGTAGCAAAGCGTACCGCTCGTAGCATACGAACAGGGTCTTCACGGTAACGTGTTTCAGGATCGCCAATTAGCTCAATTTGCTTTGCTTTAATTGCAGCTAAGCCGTTAGCGTAATCGTGAATGCTAAAATCGTTAATTGAGTAATACAAAGCGTTGATTGAAAAGTCACGGCGCTCTGCGTCTTCTTCAATGCTACCAAAAACGTTGTCGCGCAATAATTGCCCTTCGTTACTTGATTGGCTTACTTGGTTTTTGTCTTCTTGCGCTTCATGGTGCCCGCGCATTGTGGCTACTTCAATAATTTCGCGACCAAAAACAATGTGCGCTAAACGAAAGCGGCGGCCAATAAGGCGACAGTTTCTAAAAAGCTTTTTTACCTGATCAGGCGTTGCATTTGTTACTACGTCAAAATCTTTTGGCTGTTGACCTAACAATATATCGCGAATACAACCACCAACGAGGTAGGCATCGTAACCGCCATCTTTTAAGCGGTATAATACTTTGATTGCATTTGGGCTAAATTGTTTGCGAGAAATACCGTGCTCACCACGCGGGATCACTAGCGGTTCGCTACTTACAGTGGCACTTTCAGTATTGGTACTTGGGCCAATAATCTGCCTGCAAAATTGAAAAAGCTTGGAAATAATAATCTGTCTCCTACAGAAGGTGTTGATTGGCTCTGTATTGCAATCAAAACTGCAGCAAGTATAGGCGTTAAAACGTATTACTGGCTGCTTAACATAATTAGCATATATTTAGGCGGCTATCATATACCAGCAGGGTTTAAAAATTAAGTTGATGTGTTGAAATTAAGCCGTTTTTAGCTATTTTATTTGCTTAAATGCGTAAATTGGACTGCTTGATGAGTAGGATGTTGAGAAATTTGTATTTCGGGCACTTTAGGTACTTGCCTTAAGCTAAAGTTTTTAATTCCCCACGCAATTAATTGTTCAATATTTAAATCCATTAAATCAGCGTTGATGGGCAAACCTAAAAATTCAAACGCGCTAATCAAAGCCGGTTTTGGGTTTTGTGTACTGATTGCGGGTGCGTAATTTTGTTTAGAAAGTTTAAAGCCTGGCTCTGCCACCGCTAAAGGTAAATGGGCAAACTCAGGGATAGGGCTGTTAAGTTGTTTAAATAAACTTATTTGCCTTGCTGTTGGCTCTATTAAATCAGCACCTCTAACAATACGATTTATACCTTGGTCAATATCATCGACAACAACAACAAGCTGGTATGCAAATAATCCATCACTTCGCTTTATAAGGTAATCTTCAAAGGCGAGGGCTTTATTTACGTTTATATCACCTTGAATTAAATCGCTAAAATGAGTAGTGGGGTACTGCTGAGTAAGGCGAAGTGCACCTGTAGTTGTATCATGATTAAGTGACTTGCAATACCCTTGATAAATACCACCAATGGCTTTTATTTGTTTACGCGTACAACGACATGCATAAATAAGGTTTTGTTTTAAAAGTGTCTGAGTAACATCTTGGTATAAATCTAAGCGCTGCGTTTGATATACAACGGGTTCATCCCAGTTCAGGGCATAAGCTTGTAGGGTATGTAAAATATCGGAGTCGGCGTTTTTGACCACGCGCGTAGTATCTATGTCTTCTATGCGTACTAACCACTTTCCTTGGTTAGCTTTAGCATCAAGAAAGCTACCCACAGCCGCCACAAGTGAGCCAAAATGTAATGGCCCAGAAGGAGACGGTGCGAAACGACCGCGATAGTCACGCAAAGGCGTGGTAACGGCTGTAGGAGACATAGTTAATTAATATTGGTTAATTAACCGCGTCCAGCTTGTTTTTCTTTGATTTCTGCAAGTGTTTTACAATCTACACATAAATCAGCAGTTGGGCGCGCTTCTAAGCGGCGAATGCCAATTTCGATGCCACATGATTCACAAAAGCCAAAATCATCTTCTTTAATTAAATTGATTGTTTTTTCAATTTTTTTGATCAGTTTACGTTCGCGGTCACGAGTTCTTAGTTCTAAAGAGAACTCTTCTTCTTGCGCAGCGCGGTCAACTGGATCAGGAAAGTTAGCAGCTTCGTCTTGCATATGCGATTTTGTGCGGTCAACTTCGTTACGTAAGTCGTTGCGCCATGCTTCTAAAATCGCTTTAAAATGAGCACGTTGTGCTTCATTCATATACTCTTCGCCCGGCTTTTCTTGGTATGGTTCTAAACCGGCCTGAGCCAATAAACCATGTCTTTTTTGGTCTGGCATAACTCTCTCCTAAATCCTTAATTTAATGCCTCAGCATTAGCCGGCGGTATAAATAGCAGAATCTTATACCCTAGGCAAATTTATTTTTGATTAATCGAATTAGCTTCAACCATATTTTGCGACTAAAAAGCACTTTTATTGCTAATTGTCCTTTTAATAGCCGTGTTTTCGCTTTCTAAAACTTGCCTATTAGTATGGGCAAAAAGTTTAAAAACAAGTTAAATTTTTAATTTTAAGCATTATAGACTCATATTTTTACGAGTTAGCTATAAATGCAATTTTCTCATTGAGTATTACTTCATTGGCACTAATGCTTGCTTTATAAACTAAAACCTCAACACCTTTACTAATAGCGTAGTTTAGCAAGGCATTATATTTTTCATCTATATGCGCAGCACCGCTCACTTTATTTATCCCTTCATGCAATACAGCGAACAGTAATACTGCTCGGTGGCCTTGTTCGATCATTTCTATGAGTTCGCGAATATGTTTTTGCCCACGCAGCGTTTGCGCATCCGGAAAATAGCCTTGACCACTTTGGGGGTCGCTTTGACTTAGTAATGTGACCGACTTTACTTCAACGTAGCAATCACTTTTACTGCTATCGGTAAGTAAAAAGTCTATACGGCTATTTTCACTGCCGTACTTTACTTCGCTTTGTAGTTGCTCATAGCCGTTAAGCTCAGTAATAACATTGTTGTTTATAGCCTCTTCAACCACTTTATTAGCAATGGCTGTATTTACACAAATAAGTTGCGATAAATTATTTTTGGTCAGCTCTAATGATTGTGGGTATTTTCGCTTGGTGTTATCGCTGGTTGAATAAAAAGCGCTAAATCCAGGTTCTGCACAGCCAGTCATTTTGCCTGTGTTGGCACAATGAGCGGTAAACTCGCTGCCATCTTTAAGTTGTAGGTCGGCTAAAAAACGTTTGTAGCGCTTTAATAAGGTCGCGCTCTGTAGGGCCGGGCTGTATTTCATTAAATATTCCAATACTAAACGCAGCTGGTACGTTGGTTTATGTTATTTATCTCAAGCTGTTGGGAACTTGTGCGCACTATAGTAAACTCGTTGGCACATTTAAGTGCAAGGGTATTCTAACATGAGTGAAAAATTTGTTGTTCAACTAAGCGAACAAGCAGCACCGAGTCATTGGGGCGAAAGCGCCACGTTGTCTTTTAACGAGCAAGGCGCAACGGTTCATTTATCTGAGCAAGAAACATTAAAAAATGTTCAAAAAGCAGCGCGTACTATTGCTAACCAAGGCGTTAAAAGCGTTGTATTAGCAGGCGATGCATGGTGCACCGAAAGCCAGTGGGCTTTTTACCAAGGCTTTGTAACACCAAAGTTATTAGATGGTGTTGAATTTACAGATAACGCACAGTCAGATATTAAAGAGCTTGCACATTTAAAAGCCTCGGCTACCTGGGCACGTGAAATGGTAAACGGCACAGCTGATGACATTTACCCTGAGAGCCTTGCTGAAAAAGCCGCTGAGTTTATTCAATCATTAGCGCCTGAGCACGTAAGCTACCAAATTATTAAAGGTGATGCATTATTAGAGCAGCAGTGGATTGGTATTCACGCTGTTGGCCGTGGTAGTGTTCGCCCACCAGTATTACTTGAGCTTGATTACAACCCTACAGGTGATGAAAATGCACCAGTAAGTGCAGCCCTTGTAGGTAAAGGTATTACATTTGACTCAGGCGGTTATTCAATCAAGTCAAGCGAAGGTATGCTTGGTATGAAGTGCGACATGGGCGGTGCAGCAACGGTAACCGCAGGTTTAGCATTGGCTATTAACCGTGGTGTAGAAAAACGCATTAAGCTATTTTTATGTTGTGCAGAGAACTTAATCTCTGGTCATGCATACAAGTTAGGCGATATTTTAACTTACAAAAACGGCACGACGGTTGAAATTGTAAATACCGATGCAGAGGGGCGCTTAGTACTTGCCGATGGCCTAATGGCTGCAGGCGAAACGGGTGCACCATTAATTATTGATGCAGCTACGTTAACAGGCGCTGCACTTGTTGCTGTTGGCCAAGAGTACAACGCATTATTTGCACTAGATAAAGAACTTGCTCGTGAAGTAGAAGATTTTGCGTCTCAAGAAATGGAAGCGGCATGGCCATTACCACTTGAAAAATGGCATCAACAAAATTGCCCGTCACCTTACGCTGATACCGCTAATAGCCGAGCTCAAAAGGGTGGCGGCTACGGCGGCGCATCAAATGCAGCTGGCTTTTTATCACGCTTTGTACCAAATGACGGTAAAGGATGGGTACACATAGATTTAGCTGCTGCATTTAATATGGGCAGCACCAGTCAATGGGCTGCGGGTGCAACGACACAGGGTATGAGAACAGTTGCGCGTACCTTGTTAGAAAAAGCTTAATATTACGTAAAATGAGCTTTTAATACTTTATATAGGCACCTTTTGGTGCCTATTTTATTATTTACTTACAAGCAATTTTTTTTTATTTGCGGTAAAATCCTGCGCCAATACCTGTTTGAGTGTTTATTTATTGGCTAAAGCGCCTTCACTCAAATGTTATACTCACCACTGGGGTTCAAACTATGTCAGATAAGTGCTACATCACAGCTCAACAGCTACTTGAAGATTCATTCCGCGTAGCGGCACAAGTTTATAAAGACGGCTTTCGTCCAGACTTTATTATTGGTATTTGGCGAGGTGGTGCACCAATTGGTATTGCTGTGCAAGAGTATTACGATTACAAAGGCATTGAAACAGATCATATTGCTGTACGTACTTCGTCTTATTACGGCATTGGTAAGCAATCAAAAGAGATTAAAGTTCACGGTCTACATTACATTGTAGAAAATGCTAACGCAGGTGATTCGCTATTGATTGTTGATGACGTATTTGACTCAGGCCGCAGTATTGTAGCCCTTAAAGAAAAACTTTCTGAGTTAATGCGCTTAAATCTCCCTAGCGATATTCGTATTGCATGCCCGTACTACAAACCAAAAAACTCTAAAGTAGATACAATCCCTGATTACTACATTCATGAGTCGGAAGAATGGTTAGTGTTCCCGCATGAGCTATCGGGTTTAACGCCAGATGAAATCATTGAAGGTAAATCAGACCTTGCGAAGATTCACGATATTTTACTAGAAAAGTAGTATGTAATTTATCCATAAAAAAAGGCCGTTAAGGCCTTTTTTTATGGATAAATTTTAAAGAATTTAAAGTTGAGCAAAGCTATCAACATATTCGCTAAGTTTAGGAATATCGACCGCCTGTAAGCCGTGCGTACTTCTTTGCACTAGATTTTTTTCAACGAGCTCTGTCACAACACGCCTGTACGCGCGCTCAGTGGTAGCAAAACGTTCGGCTTCGGCATTTACTGTGGGATAGGCTCTTAGCAGCGTAGGGTTGTTATTCTCGGCTCTTAATAAGCAATCTTTAGCTATGTTGTAGCTCAGGGGGAGTAATAGCTTATCTAAATTGATTTTTTGGTTTTCCTGAAACTTAGCCGCGATAGTTTGTGCCGTGTATAAGCTAAGTTCTGGCTTTTCGAGTAATAATGCTCGCCAGTGTCGTAATTCAATTAAGTTATAGGTTACATCACTAAAACACGTAACAGTATAAATACATGGGTTATTGTTAAGCGCTTCTATTTCGCCTATTAACGTATTATTGCAATCCAATTGACCTAACAGCAGGCGGCGTCCATTGCCTACATCGTAACTAAACGACACAGTGCCACTGCGCACAAGTACAAGCTTGCTTAAGGGCTGATCTTGGTGGATCAGCACTTCTTTTTTTGATTGCTGATAACTACTACCCGCAAAGGTAAGAAGTTGCTCAACAAGATAACTAGAAAAATGGTATTGAAACATCAATATGCTCTTCGGACAATTGTCCTATTTATTACACCTTAATGACGTTAACATTAAAGCTCTAAGAATTTACGCTAACTTGCAATTACATTTAGCTTTGCTAATTGTATTATTTTACCTTCATTTCCCGTGTAATGGTTTAGAAAGTTGTTGGCAACCACCAGCAAACTTTTTTGGGTTTTTATGCAAGTTAGCTTTTTTATTTAATACTTTGCAATACTTATAAGTGCAATAAGTTAGCAGTAATGTAATGCTAACCTAAAGCCTAGGAGAGAACAATTGAGTTGGGAATATTTAGGTTATATTGCATCAGCTTTGTTGGTTGCATCGTTAACAATGACCGATGTAGTTAAACTACGTTGGTATAATATGTTTGGCTGTATTGTTTTTACAGCTTATGGTGTGGCAATTGGTGCCGTACCTGTCATTTTTACTAATGGCCTACTTGCGCTAGTAAACATGTATCACATTTTTAAATTATATCGCCAGCCAAAAGTGGTTTCAGCTAAAAGCTAAACCACTCGATAGTGCTAAAAAGGGTTAACTTCAAACGTTAACCCTTTTTTGGTTTTATTTACCGCTTACCTCTTTTTCGTATTTAAGCTTTCCGGCAATCCATGTTTGTAATACATGGGTATTGTAAATTTCTTCAACGGGTACTTTAAAGTAATCTTTGTCTATTAAAATAAAGTCAGCCCATTTACCTTGCTCTAAGCTACCAACTTTAAACTCTTGGTGCGCTGCATAGGCCCCCCCTAATGTGAATGCACGTAAGGCATCTTCTCTGCTTAACACTTCACTTGCACGCCAGCCATTTTTAGGCAGTTTATTATGATCCATTCGTGTGATAGCTGAATACAAACCATCGAACGGGTTGGCAAGTTCTACGGGGTAATCTGACCCTGCAGCCACTACCGAACCTTGTTTTAGAAATGTTTGCCAAGCATAAGCGCCACTTAGCTGTTTGTCAGTTAGACGCTGCTCTGCCATGTGCATATCTGATGTTGCATGCACAGGCTGCATAGATGGAATTATTTTTAATGTTTTGAAGCGAGGAATATCGTCAGGCGTTACAATTTGTGCATGCTCTATACGGTTTCGAAGAAGTATTCCGCCGGTTTTTTTAAATACGTTTTGATAGGCATCTAGTACTACCTTATTTGCTTTATCGCCAATAGCGTGCGTATTTGCACTAAAGCCGCTTTTAAAGCTTTGAGTAAAAATAGATTCTAGCTTTTGCTGTGTTTCAAGCATTAAGCCATGATGACCTGCTCTGTCCGCATACTCTTCAATAAGAGCAGCGCCACGAGAGCCTAATGCGCCATCGGCATATACTTTTACACTACGAATTTCCATAAAGTCATTTTTATCGTGGTAGCGGCCTGCTTTTAGCATTTCTTCTAAATCTGGGCTTGCACCGCTTAACATAGCCACAATTCTAAGTGGTAAGTTACCCAAGTCACCACGTTCTTTGTAAACTTGCCATGTTGTTTTATCAATGCCTGCATCGTGTGTAGAGGTAATGCCTAGACTTAATAAGTGCTTGCCGGCTGCATCTAGTGAATTGCTAATATCGTCTTTTGAAGGCGCTGGCATATGTTTTGTAATTAGCGCTTCGGCTTTATCAACAAATACGCCAGTAGGATTGCCAAACTCATCTTTTATTATTTCACCGCCTTCAGGGGCTTTTGTTGTAGCGGTTATACCTGCAAGTTCAAGTGCTTTACTATTTACCCAAATAGCGTGACTGTCAACGCGAGAGAGAACCACTGGGCGGTCGTTAACTATTTTGTCTAAGTCTTTAGCTGTTGGAAAGCGGGTATCGCTCCAAAGTTCTTGGTTCCAACCTCGGCCTATGATCCAGCCTTGTTTATCTTTTGCAAACTCTTCTAATTTTGAGGTAACGTCCTTAACCGATTTTGCACCTCGTACATCTAATTGCGATAAGTTGTCGCCAAGGCCAATTACATGGCCGTGCGCGTCAATCAAACCTGGTAGCAAAGTGTTACCATGCGCATCAATCAGTTTCGCATCAGGAAAACTATTTTTAAGCGCTTCGCCACCTAGTTTTACTACTTTACCGTTTTTAATAACTAGGGTAGAAAATTGCTGTACTTCACCTTTGTATAAAGGCGTGTAGCCGTTTGCGTTGAATATAACTTTGGTTTGAGCAACCGCGTGGTAAGAACTAGCTAAAATGCTTGCTAGTAGCAGTGGTTTTATCAATGTTTTTAGTTGCATAAGGTATTATTTTTTATTGTTTGTGCGTTAACACTAGCAAACCAAAATTTATAATACCAATAACTGTTTTAGAATATTTATAATGGCATTTGTGAATAGTTTGTTTGCGAAACAGGTAAAGTATGTGTATCTTTAAAAAAATCAATAAGAATAAGCATAAGGAAACGCTATGAAAGCCCTCTATTTATTACTTCCATTGACTACATTGCTCACGGCATGTGGATCAACATCTACGGCAGAGAAAAATGTAGAAAAATTAAAGCATACAGATGTATCAGGTGTTGAAAAGCTCGATTATATAGATTTATCGAGTATTGAGTTACGCGATAAAGTGAAAGATTATTGGGGAATTGCTACAAGAACAGAGCCACGGTATCCGGTAGAAGCTGCAAGAAAAAATCTAGCAGGTTGTGTAGAACTCATTACTATTATTAATTCTGAGGGTAAGGCGCAAGGATATAAAGTGCTCTCTTCATATCCTAAAGGATTATTCGATAAAGCAGCCGCACAGTCTTTAAATACATGGTCTTGGCTCCCAACAGCTGCAAATACAGCTAAAGAGCCTGTCTTAACTCATATTAGGATTGATTTCACGCTTACTTCAAAACCTGTAGGTAAAAAATATTTGAAAAACTGCCCTGCTGGAGAAACATTTCTAGTAACTGGAGAAAAGTTTATTGAATCCAGTGAGCTTAGAATAATTAAATAAAGGTATATAGTTAGGTGTTTTATCACCTAACTATAACTACTTACTTGCATATATGCCGTATTCGCTAAGTGAAAGTCGGCTGTCTTTGTCTTTATCGTAGCTTGCAAAGCGTGACCATAAGGCGGGATCTATTGCGGTTTCTGCTCGAGATAAAAAGCCATTTTTGTTTCTATCTAATTTTTTAAATTGCTCTGCAATATTGTTGTTGGCTGCAAATGTAGCTGCGCTAAAAATACTAAACGCGAAGAGAGCCATATAGCTTATGTTTTTCATACAAATCACTTAGTAGAGGTTATTGGTGAGATAATTTTTAAATTCGACTAACGAAATTTGGTTATCTTGGTTCTTGTCCCACATCACAAACGTGCTCAAAAGTTGCGGTTGAGGTTCAAGTTCATCTTGGGTTAGGTAGCCACTTTTATTGCTATCGAGATGATCAAAGCGTTGTTTTACATCAAGTGCAGCGGCATTAAAGCTAAAAAGCAAAAATAGGCTTGATACAAATGTAAGTATCTTCATGGTATTCCTTCCAAAAGATGTGTTTTAATTTGGCTACTGGAAAGAGAAAAAGCACTTGCCGTAATTTAATTCCCAACATTAAATCCGTTTACACACTCCCTCAGGGATTATGGCAAATGCTTTTAATTCTACTTTAACAGTAACTATCTTAAGTGAAACTTAATTAGCGAGTGTTGGTTATGGTTTAAAACTCTCAAACTCTTTTTTTGAAACTTTTTCATCGTCGTTTTCATCTAAATCAGTAAATTGTCTCATTACTTCCTTGTCTTGCTTTGCTTCAGCAAGTGAAATTTGCCCGTCCATGTCTGTGTCTAAATGGGCAAAGCGAACATTTACCTGCGATGCTAAAACTGTTGCGCTAATGGCTAAAAACATTAATGAAAAGGCGGCTATAAGTTGTTTCATAATCACGTTCCTTATTTAATGAGTTATTGAATAAACTTTTTGAATTCGTTTAGCGACAACTGACCATCTTGGTTGGTGTCGATTTGCGAAAAATTTTCGTGAAGCACTGCGTCTTCACCAGCTTCGGCTTCACTTAAAGTACCGTTGCTGTCTTTATCTAGTTCATTAAAAGTGGCTTGAACGTCCATTGCAAAGGCGCTTGCGCTTAAAAAGCCTAAAGCAGCTAATGATGAGATCACTAAAAAGCGGTTGTTCATAATTATTTCCTTATTAAATAAATTTAGATTAGCTATTACAAAAACAATGCCAATATTTATTTTTGCTTCTTATCAATAGGTTATAGTTTTTGGTGTGTTTAAATAGGAAGTTTTTATAGAACTTTGTGTGATTTTTGCAACACTTTTAACTGTATTGCTTTGTATGGCTACAATATCAATAGCTTAGGTTGTTGCCATTTGGCAACAGTTAAGGCGTAATAGGGCTTGAACGTATTAAATATAATTACTGATTCAGCCAGTGTATAAAGTAAAAGCCTGATAATAGATACTAAAAAGCAAAGGATTAAACACAATGCCAGCAACTATGGCTAAAAAATACCATGCATTACTTAATTGGCGCCCTAACTTAATCGGTCAGTTTGTAATAAGTATGTTGTTATCTTTATTACCACTTTCGTTAGTGGTAATTGTGTTTTTGAATGCGCTTAATAAACAACTCGCCGTTACTCAGCAAATAGTCAGTAATAATTACCTCGTTACCAAATCATTTAACACCTTAAAGCAAGATCTCAATAGTTTAGAGCGTGCGACTCGGCAAAACTGGGTTTTAAAAAGTGAATCTCTTGATGAGTTAATAGTAAATAAATGGCAAGCATCGCTGCAAACAATTGAGGAGCTAACTCAACTTAGTGCATCAGCCGATTACAATGCTAAATGGCGGCGTTTAGCGCAAACCTTACAAGCAGCTCATACTCAATTAGTCGAAGAAAAACAGCAGCAAGCTGAGCTATTCTTACCTATTAGCGACTTAGTAGCAGAGCAAACTATATGGCTTCGTGACGTAAACGCAGCACAAATACAGAGTAATCAAAACGAGCTTTCTTCACTGCAGTCTTCATTTATTAATTGGTTAGTAGCACTTATTCCGCTTACTTTAGTTGTTGGTGGCGGTTTTTTATGGCGTATTAGTAAGCGCCTAAAGGGTTTAACGTCAGTAATCGACAAGTTAGGGCAAGGGCATTGGCAGCAAAAAATAGCCGTACATGGCTCTGCAGAGCTCGTAGAACTTGGTAATAAACTACAGTGGGTGCAAGAGCAGCTACATGTACTTGAACAGCAAAAAGATACCTTTTTACGCCATGTAACACACGAGCTAAAAACACCGCTTGCTTCAATGGTCGAAGGGACTGATCTTTTAAGTGATGAAATTGTAGGCCCTATAACCGATGAACAAAAAGCAGTCCTTGAGCTGATCAGCCAGTCAATGGTGCGCCTGCGAACCATGATTGATAGCCTACTTAGCTACAATGCAATTCGTACCAGTAAAGACAGTTTAAGCGAGGTAGAGTTTAGCTATTTAATTAAGAAAATTAATAGTCATTTTGAACATCGTCTAACGGCAAAAAATCAAACTCTTCAGTGGCAAAATAACTTATCAAATAAGCCACTGGCTTTGCCTAGTGAATTAATAGAAATGATTTTAATACAGCTCATTTCAAATGGTTTAAAGTTTTCAGAGCAAGGGCAGCATGTAGCTATAGATATATCGCTTGAACAAAGCCAGCTTAATATAAAAGTAATAGATAATGGCTGTGGTATAAAAGAGCAAGAAAAAACACAGATTTTTGGCGCATTTTATCAAGGTAAACATAATAAAGATGTTACGCTGCAAGGCAGTGGATTAGGCTTAACCATAGTTAAAGAGTCGGTTGAACAACTAAGAGGTAAGTTGAGCGTTGAGCATAACGAGCCTAGTGGTTGCCAATTTTTAATAAAAATTCCCATTATAAAAAATCAAGGAGTTAACTAGCATGCGCTCGCGTTCAATGGCTATTTTATGTGTGCTGAGCAGTACTATTGTTTTATCAGGCTGTGAAATAAACAATGCACATCAACGTGCTGTATCTTCACCTGCGGCTGTAAATGATACAACAAAAAATAAAAGCACATTACCTAGCCCAAAAGTACGCCCTAAAAGCGATCCGATCTATCCACCTACAGAGCAAGTTATTGCCTGGCATGCTAATCAATGTGGTGGGTTTAAAGTAATCCCTGTAAAGCAAACTTACTTAGGTGAAACTGAGCTTAAACACTTTTTTAAATACATGTGCTTAAACGTAAATACCAACCCTAATGCGGTTATGAGTAAATTACTAAAGCTTGATTTGGCTTACTTTTGGCCTGACGATATAAAGCAATACTTATGGCTTCAAAAGCAGCAAGTAACAATGCAAATAAATGCCAAAAAAGAACAACAAGCGCTAAATGATAAAATGCAAGAAACCCTTTCGTCATTAGCAACCATAGAGCAGCAGCTTTTATTGCGTGAAGATACCAAGGAGCAGTAATTATGGCCGAACAAAAGCCGCAAGGTGCAAAAGTATTATTAGTTGACGACGACGCCAGCTTATTAAAGTTATTGGCCATTCGTATTGAGTCAAAAGGCTATGAGGTAACTACTTGCGAAAGTGGTATTACGGCACTGCAAATACTTAAAAACCAAGTGTTTGATGCGGTAATAACCGATTTACGAATGGACGAAATGGATGGCATGACGTTACATCGCCAGTTGCAAAGTCGCTACCCGGCACTGCCTGTTATTATGATGACAGCCCATGGTTCTATTCCTGATGCGGTTGAAGCCACTAAACAAGGCATTTTTGCTTTTATAACAAAACCAGTAGATAAAGATGAGTTATTCGACAGCCTTGCAAAAGCTATAGAAATTCATGGTGTAAACGCCGATGAAGTTGTACCAAAAAGTAATATTGTGACCCGCAGTGGCGCTATGTTGCATTTGCTTGAGCAAGTTAAGCTACTAGGTCCAACACAAGTTAATGTGCTTATCTCTGGTGCCAGCGGTACAGGTAAAGAGCTACTTGCTCAGGCTATTCATCAACACAGCCATGTAAGCGAAGGACCATTTGTTGCTATTAACTGCGGTGCTGTACCTGGGGAGCTTTTAGAGTCTGAATTATTTGGCCATAAAAAAGGTGCTTTTACAGGGGCTGTGAAAGATCACCAAGGTTTGTTTCAACAAGCGCAGGGCGGCACGTTATTTTTAGATGAAATTGGCGATATGCCGCTTAACCTTCAAGTTAAGTTACTGCGAGTACTACAGGAAAAAACCATTCGGCCGGTGGGTTTTCAAGAAGAAATTCCTATAGATGTGCGAATAGTGTCTGCAACTCATAAAAACTTACCGGATGCGATTTTGAATCAGCAATTTAGGGAGGATTTATACTATCGCCTAAATGTTATTAATTTAAAATTACCGCCACTTCATGAGCGCCGTGAAGACATAAGTCTGCTTGCTCAGCATTTTAGCGCAAGTATTGCAAAACGTATGAACCAAAGCGAAAAACGTTTTGCAAGCGATGCGATGCATGCACTTGTACGCTACGACTGGCCAGGTAATATTCGTCAACTACAAAACGTAGTAGAGCAAGTTGTTGCATTAACGCCAAGCGAAGTAATATCAGAACACTTAGTGTTAGCAGCCCTTAATAGTAACGAAAAAAATGTAGAGCCATTATCACTTAACGATGCTAAAAAAGAGTTTGAACGCGATTATGTAATCAATACATTAAAAATGGCGGGCGGTAATGTAGCCGAAGGCGCAAAGCTTGCTAAACGTAACCGTTCAGACTTTTATAAACTGATTAAAAAACATAATATCGATGTAGATAATTTATAAAGGTAAGCAAATGCAGTTATTTATGGTGTATTTAGGTGGGCGAATTCAAGGCTGCCATATAGAAATGCACGATATTCGCTTTGTAGTAGGGGAGAATATAGAACAAACCTACTCAAAGTTAAAAAGCCAATGGGTGGGCGATAAAAGTAGCGTGCATATGGATAGTTTTATGGCTATAAACCATATAGATGGCTTTAAAGTTGAAGTGGTTGATACTTATGTTGAGCAAAATAAGCAGCTTTATTTTGTTAATTTAGGCGCTTATAGAAGCGACTCTATGGCTGAGCAACACGACTTTGCATTGTATGTTGCAAGTAGTAGTAATGAGGCTAAACAACGCGCCAAAAACGATTTACTCGCAGGCCTTAGTCATATTCATAAAGATGATTTACACGATGTGGATGACTGCTTTGCCATTGACTTACTCGACAGCCAATTAAATATTAAACTGACCCCGAGCGGGCAAGCTCAAATAATAAAGCCAGACTGGTTTGGCTATCATATTTTATAAATTAGCTTACTTAGGGATAGCGCGTGAAAAAATTTGGATTGTGGTGCTTAATTATATTGTTAAGTGGATGTGAGTCGGTCTCTCACTTGGCTCCAGTAAGAGATCTTAACGAGCTAGTCAAGCAAGTTAAAACTAACCCTACAGACGTCAAAAGTATAAAAAAACAGGTAGAAAAAACACATTATTCAATTAAGCAGCAAGTAGGAAGTGTTAGTAAATTATTAGCTGTGCTGGAAAGTATCGTTAGTCGTAAGTGGGGAAAAGGAAATACTCAGCAACCAACGCGCAAAAAATATGTAAAATACAGCAATAACTATCAAGCTAGAGCAATTATTGATTTTGAAAGCAGCACTGTTAGAGTCGAGACAATAGCAACTAAAAATACAGATGTGCTACTGACTAAAGCGATAGTTACAACATTATTAACCTCAAGCGATCCACATAAAACAGATATTTTTACCAGCAAATCACCTATTTTAGAGGGAGAGCCTTTTTTATATCAGCAAGTTCTAGATGAAGATGGATTACCAATAAAGTATCAATGGCGAGCAAACCGTTTTGCTCGGTATTTAGTTGAAACTAAGACGCAAAAAAAACGTAGTAACGGTCACTCAATCACATCTGTGTCCTTTCCTTTAGTGGAACAAAATGCACACTTACGAAAGCAAAAGTATAGTGATTATGTTTTAGCTGCATCAAAAAAATATAAAATATCTGCATCGCTTATCTACGGTATTATTGAGACTGAGAGTCATTTTAACCCTTATGCAGTAAGCTCCTCTAATGCGTATGGGTTAATGCAAATAATACCTGCAACGGCAGGCAGAGACGTCTATCAGAGAATCAAGAAAGTTTCAGGCCAACCAACTAAAGCAGTCCTTTTTGATCCTAAAAATAATATTGATATAGGAAGTGCTTATTTAAGTATTCTACAAAATAATTATTTGAATAAAATTAACGCAGATCAAAACCGACATTATGCGATGATTTCATCTTATAACGGCGGTGCAGGAAATGTATTAAGAATATTTAACCAAAGTAGAGAGGTCGCTTTTTCGCAAATAAACAGACTTACGGCTAGCCAATTATACGAAATATTGACCACTAAACACTCTAGAGAGGAGTCTCGCAGATATTTAGAAAAAGTAACTATTGCAGAAAAGTCTTACCAATAGATAATACATAGTGTTTAATCACTACTTTTCATCACTACCTTCTTCGCTTTTAGCTGCCATTTTAAATGCCACAATAACTAATCCAAACATAGCAAATGGCAGTGCTGCCAACATGTATTCAACCATGTTGCTGTCTTGAAAGTTTGCTTGCATTAAAAAATGTCCCGCCACGCACATTAAAATAACCACTAATAAAATGGGGAGTAACATAAGTTCTTTTTTTGATGAATGGTTTTTCATTGAATGTGAGGCTACGGCTTAAAAACAATGCGCCATTGTAATGAGCTTCCTTTAGCTTGGCAAACGCCGCAGTTTTTTTTAAATAATGATATGATTAGCGTCAAACAATTGGGCAAGTGTTATTGGGAATAAAGTGAGAAGTAGCTTAAAAAAAGTATACCTAGTAGGTGGTGCAGTGCGCGATCAACTACTAAATATAGAATCAAAAGACAACGACTATGTAGTAATAGGTGAAACGCCACAAACTATGGAGTCACTTGGTTTTGTACCAATAGGTAGCGACTTTCCAGTTTATTTACACCCAAAAACAAAAGAAGAATATGCACTTGGCCGTACTGAGCGAAAAAGTGGTAAAGGCTATACCGGCTTTGTGGTTGATGCCAGTCCAAATGTAACCCTTGAAGAAGACTTAGCAAGGCGCGATCTAACTATTAACTCAATGGCGCTTGACGAAAATGGTAACATTATTGACCCATTTAATGGCCAAGGTGATTTGCATAACAAAATACTGCGCCACACCACAGGGGCTTTTGTAGAAGACCCCGTCCGTGTATTACGTATTGCGCGGTTTTTAGCGCGCTATGGCAGCCAGTGGAGTATTCACCCAAGTACTTATGCACTAATGCGCAAGCTTAAAAATAAGGGAGAGCTTAATCACTTAGTACCCGAACGGGTTTGGCTTGAAACCGAAAAAGCTCTTGGCGAAAAACACCCAGAGCTTTATTTTAAAGCGTTACATGGCTTAGGTATTTTTCCTGAAATAGAGCGAATGGAGGGTGTACCCCAGCCAGCGAATCATCACCCAGAAGGCGATGTATTTGTACATACGATGCTGGTGTTAAGGCGCGCTGCTGATTTGAATTTTAACCTTGAGACACGTTTTGCTGCACTTACTCATGATTTTGGTAAAGCCCTGAGCTTCAAAAAACGCGGTAATTTACGCGGCCATGAGCGCGAAGGTGTTGCTGTAGTTGAAAAATTTTGTGAGCGTTTAAAAGTACCCAACCGGTTTCGTGATATTGGTGTACTCACCAGCGACAACCATACTTTGTGTCACACGGTTGATCAGTTAAGGCCGCAAACTATCCATAAGTTAATCGTGACTAATTTAAATGCACTTGTGCATCCTGAGCGGTTTATTGCGTTTACTCAAGCATGCCAGTGCGACGCGCAAGGTCGTGGAGAAACATTGGTTGATAAGCCATATCCACAAGCAGTTAAGCTGCGTGAAATTTTTAGTGAATTACAAAAAATGGACAAAAAGCAGGTAGTGCAAAGTGCACTTCAAAGCGGTAAAAAAGGGCCTGAAATAGGTGAGGCTGTAAAGCTTGCTGAAATAGAGTGTATTAAAGCATTTTTGCAAAATAGCATGGCTTAAATCATTAAGTGATGCTAAATAAGATACTCTGAAACACCTTTGTTTTTATCAATGTCAGGTTTTCTAGTGTCTTTGTAATGTGTACTTTTTGAGTTAATATTTTCAGATTCAGATTGTTTATCTGGCCTGTATAAGTCAAAAATAAAATCTATTTCTTCACGTTCTAGCAAGGATGTATTCATGGGTATTCCTTTAATTTAATACTTTACTATGATGTAGGGTATGGTCATTTGACTGAATTAAAAATGAATAGTTTTATTTAGAGTGGTATTAAATTGTAACTGGCGGGATTTAGGTGATAAGCGGTATCAAGTTGTTATTTTTAATGATTGTTTGTTAATTGTAAAGCTTTGATATTTTACATTGGCAACTTTAATTTATAACTCTTAATTTAACCTAATTGTATATTTCATACTTGTGTTATTAATTTAAAAAACAATGCACCTTATTTAAAGCGCATCGTTTTAAAACTATTGGTTTACATTAGTTCTAATTTTAGCCGTTAGTCTACTTTTGCTAATGGAAAATTAATCTTGAATATTACTCCGTTACCTTGCTGGTTATTTTGCGCGGCTACACTGCCTTTATGGTAATCGCATACCAGCCTTACAATATAAAGGCCAAGTCCTAAATGCGGTTGTTGCTGCATTTGCTGACTTCTTATCGATACCATAGAATCAAAAATATGTTCCGTTAACCCTTTTGGTAGTATAGGGCCAATATTGCATATTGATAGTTCAGCTACATTATTGACTTGAGCAAGCTCTACAGTGATGGCTGTACCTTCTTCGCAAAATTCCAACGCGTTATTAATTAGCTTATCAAGTAGCTGGGCTATAAATTCGGGAGCACCTTGCATAGGTAAAGGGTTTTGGCTTATATCAAGTTTAAATAATTGCTCAGGATAAGTAAGTTGATAGCCTTGCATGCACCCATTTATGACCTTTTGTAAATCAAAAGGCTCGGGTTCATTACTTTGAATACTTTGCTCTAGGCGTGTGGCCTCGCTCATGGTGGTAATTATTTTTCCTAAACGCTCAACCCCTTCACTTGCGCGATCTAGGTATTTTTGACTTAGCTCGTTTTGTGGCAAGCTCTGTAAGTTTTCAAGTGATGAACGTACCACAGCAACCGGTGTGCGTAGCTCGTGAGATAGCCTCGACGACATATTTTCTAAATAGTCGGTATACCCACGAAGTCGACTAACAATGTTTGAGAAACTACGAGAAAGATCACCAATTTCATCATTAGCATCGCTGTAATTAATGCTGCCGGTTATACGGCCTTGGGCATCAATTGCTTGCTCTGCGGTATCGCGCAATCGCCTAATGCGGCTAGAAATTCGTGAGGCAAAAAAGAACAAGGTTACGGTGCCAATAAGCATCACCGCTAAAATAACGTTAAAGAGTTTTTCGAGCGATTTATTACGTAGCGTGCGTACGCCATTTGTGGTTTCCTCAGCAATGACTGCGCCTATGACATTATCGTCAATCCAAATAGGGTACGCTGCCGATAAAATAACGGCTTTACTGTCGGGCGTTAAGCGCCAAGACGACGCTGGTTGCCCCTTGAGTGCCTTAGCTAAATGCGTGCCTTGCATTGATGCCACATCGTGTAGGGTATCTAAAAATTCGTTTTCTGGGCGGGTTAAAATTTTATAATACAGTGGGTGCAAATACGTTTGCTCAAAGCGTTGCCATGCATTTTTAGGCGGCTGATTTTTAAGGCCATCGGCCCATACACCATCGGCATTTTGAATCGTGCCCGATTGCGCTAATACGCGATGGTGGTTATCTACTACCCAAATACGGCTACCACTGTGGCCCATACCTTTTAAAATGCGGTTAATTTCAGGAGACGGAACAAGCACTGAGCCTAGATCGCTAGGGTTATTTAAATTAGAAGTCGACATGGTTTTAGGCGCTGCCAATGCATTTTTACTATCTACATCAACGACGGCAAAACCAAGTTTATTACCAAGCATGTCTATAGGAAAGCGCAGCTCTACGTTATAACCTGATTTAGTACTTTCAAAATACCCTTGAATTTTTGTAAACGGTATTTTGGTATTGGCATCAAACGCATTGACCCAGCCATCTTGGCGCGGCGCAATAATATACGTTTGAAATTGGCCGCCTGGGGTTTTTAAACCAATTTTTAAGTAATCGTTATTGGTAATACTTAAGCTGTTTTTAGCGCGATAAATTAATGTGTTATCAGTTACTTTAAATAGCGCATACAAATAATTATCAAACTTACCCACCATGTGCTCAAACGATAAATCTCCGGCTTTATGCTCTTTGTCTGCTTTTTGTAAATAGCGTTTGTCGTATTGCCAAAAGAGTGGTTGATAGCTTTGCCAGTCGCTAAGTTTGCCATCAAGCTGGATTGGGTTTTTAAGATTATACGCGTATAGATCGCGCCCTTTTACTACTTGGTCTAAAAAGTTAGTTTGCTCGTCAAAGAGTGCGGGGCGCTCATGCAGCGCAGTAGCAAGTGCACGAGTAGTGCCTACGAGGGTTTTTTCTTGGCCTTGGCGTAAAAACTTTTCCATTTCCCATACGTATTCGTAGCCAAGCCATGGCAGTAAAAACAAAAAGCACGAAAGTAATATAAATTTACTGCGCAGGCCAAATCGTAGCATTAGTGTTGCTCCCACCTGTAGCCCATACCGTACACGGTATCTATGCAGTCAAAGTTGCTATCAAGTGCCATAAACTTTTTGCGAATACGTTTTACATGCGAGGTTATGGTGCTGTCATCTACATAAATTTTTGCATCGCTCATTAAGTCATTACGGCTTTTAACATGCCCAGGACGCTGTGCGAGTGAGTGCAACATCCAAAACTCGGTGACCGTTAAATCAACTAATTGCTGTTGCCAAAATACCTGCATACGTTGCGTGTCGAGCACCAGCTGCCCACGCGTTATAAGTGCGTTGGCATCGGCGGGTTGCTCAAGCGCTTCCATTCTTCTAAATAGCGCGCCAATACGCGCGGCTAAGTGTGCCAAGCTAATATCTTTTGTTAGGTAGTCGTCGGCGCCCATACGCAGGCCACATACTGTGTCTATTTCGCTATCGCGGGCGGTTAGAAAAATAATAGGCAGTGTTTTAGAAAGCGTACGCAAGGTTTGGCAAAGCAAAAAACCGCCATCTATTTCGTGGCCTAAGCCTATATCAACAATGGCTAAATCGGGTAGGGCATCTTTAAATGCAATCTCAGCGCTCGGGCGATCTGCAAAGCCACTTACTTGGTAACCTTGTGCGCTAAGCATTTCAATATAGTTTTCGCGGATTGCTTTTTCATCTTCAATGATGGCTATTTTTTTCATTCTAATCATTATCCTATCTAACTTATTTTGCACTATATCGAAGTTTTTAAGCTGTGTACGGTTAAAAAGGCAATTGCCATTTTTTTGCCACAATTGCTCAGCGGTTTGCCATTTTTGCTCCCCTTTGCTGCCATTTGAAGCTGTTTTAATACACCCATCAAAACAAAACATCACAAATTAAAACAAGTTTAAGAGGACTACCATGAAGAAGACATTAATCGCATTAACGCTAGTCGCCAGTGTTTGTTCACCTGCATTTGCATCAACCGCTAATACGCCTTCTAAAGAAGCACATAAAGAAACCGCTATTGGTTTGGGTGCGGGCGCTATTATTGGCGGTGTGGTTGGCGGGCCTATTGGGGCATTTATTGGCGCATTTGCAGGGGGCTTAATTGGCGACTCTAAAGTAGCCGATGACAAAATAGCCCAGCAACAACGAGCAATAACAGTAATGCAGGAAAAAACCAGCGATTACATGCACGTACTTAATCATAACAATAGGCTTGAGCAGCAGTTAGATGCGCTGGCTAATCAAAATGAGCAATTAACTCAAGCGCAAATAAAAAACCTACTTGCCATGACCGTGCAATTTAAAACGGGTTCAAGTGTTATAGCGCCGCATTTTGCGCAGCAGCTTGACCAATTAGTGACACTTTTAAATAACCGGCCACAATTAGCGCTTGATTTAAGTGGGTTTGCTGATCAACGCGGAGACGAGCAAGCCAACTTTATATTGTCTAAAAAGCGTGTAAATGCAGTGCAAAGCTACCTAATAAAGCACGGCATTAGCCATAAGCGCTTAAGCACGCAAGCATTTGGCGAGCAGCAAACATTAGCTCGTAGCAACACCGTTGAGGATAACTTTTTTGATAGACGCGTAACGCTTACCACTCGTTCAATAAACCCGGTAAATGGCCAAACGGCGAGTAACTAAACCAAACCGAATTTAAGTAAAGCTAAGCGTTCGATGGAGTGATTTTATGTTGAGTAGCCCAACCAAAATGCTTACTAAAGTAAGCATTTTTATTTTCTTAGTGAGTGTGCTGTTGGTCAGTTTTAATAGCCATGCACAATCACCCAAGCTTGAACTTTTTGACAGTGGCGGCGCATCTTTAGCGCCAGCCATTATTTTAAAAAGTGACGCTAACATGACCCTAACAGGCTTAATTAACCATGTGGTAGTTAAGCAAACGTATCAAAACGAAAACCCGTTTGCGGTTAATGCGCGCTACGTTTTTCCGCTGCCTGATGAAAGTGCCGTGCACGCCATGACGATGCGTATAGGCGAAAGAGTCATTAAAGGTCAAATTGATAAAAAAGTGGAGGCCGAAAAAAAATACCACGCAGCTAAAAAAGCAGGTAAGCAAGCGGCTCTAGTACGCCAGCAACGCGCTAATATGTTTATTACCAACGTAGCAAATATTGGCCCTGGCGAAAAGGTTGTTGTTGAGCTTGAGTATCAAGAGATTATTGATTACAGCAGCGGTACATTTGCAATTCGTTTTCCTACGACTATTACGCCACGCTATCACGCAATTAGCGGTAAAGCAGAGCTTAATGAGCAAAACCAAACTCGTGTAAACACCGCACCAAGCGGCTGGTTAAGCCCTGTTTACAGCGTGCAAAGCGCGGCGCAAAGTCATGGCGATGCACTTAATAGCAAATTCAGCCTAAATATTGATATTGACGTAGGTTTAGAGCTGGTGGATATAAACTCTAAATTTCATAACGTAGATATTCATAACCCTGCATTTGGCCAATATACCGTTGCATTAAATGAGCAAAATGCCATAAACCGCGACTTTGTACTTGAGTTTAAACCGCTGCAAAAAGAAAGCGCTCAAGCGGCATTTTTTACCCAGCAGTTTGAAAATGGCGACCGATACGGACTTGCTATGCTAATGCCTCCAGCAGATCACTTTACGCAAACGCAGCGCCTTCCTCGCGAAATGGTATTTGTTGTAGATACGTCAGGCTCTATGCACGGGCAATCTATGGAGCAAGCTAAAAAGGCGCTGTTTTATGCGCTTTCTTTACTCGATAGCGACGACAGCTTTAACATTATTGGCTTTGATAACGTGGTTACCCCCATGGGCGATAAACCCCTCATTGCCAGCGATTTTAATTTACGCCGCGCTGAGCGCTTTATTTATAGCCTAGAGGCCGATGGCGGCACCGAAATACAAGGTGCGCTTAATGCAGTGTTAGATGGTAGTAGTTATGAAGGCTTTGTACGCCAAGTCGTATTTTTAACCGATGGCAGTGTAAGTAACGAGGATGCTTTATTTAAAAACATTCAGCGTAAATTAGGCGATAGCCGTTTATTTACTGTAGGCATTGGCAGTGCACCTAACAGCTTTTTTATGCGCCGCGCCGCTGATATAGGTAAAGGATCGTTTACGTTTATTGGCAGCACAAATGAGGTGCAACCTAAAATGCAGCAGTTATTTGATAAGCTCGCCCACCCAGCTATTACTAATTTAGCGCTAAGTGATGAAAGCACTAACAGCTTAGATTTTTGGCCATCGCCCTTACCCGATTTATACTTTGGTGAACCTATTATGGTGGCTATAAAGCTTGATAATACAAGCAATGTGGTACTTACTGGGCAAACCGCACAAGGCCCATTAAGTATTAAATTAAGCGCACAAAATAGTGCAAATGCAAAAGGGATTGATAAGTTATGGGCTCGTCAAAAAATTAAGTCATTACTTTTATACAATGAGCAACACAAAGTAAAAGACGAAGTACAACACCTAGCACTTGCCCATCAATTACTGAGCCCGTTTACTGCTTTTATAGCCATTGAACACACTCAAGTTAAAGAGTCTGCAAAGCAAACTGCACTGGCTAAAAACGCACCGCCACAGGGCCTGGCTATGCGCTTACCACAAACCGATGGGCAAAGTAGGTTACACATAGTATTTGGCTGTATTTTATTATTAGGATTTGGCGCGCTTAAAATAAACCGAGGGTTTAAATTTACTAAGGAACATAAATGAAAAAGTGGCTAAGCGCAGGCTTACTAATCGCTGGGCTTGGGTTATTTGGTCACGGCGCTTATATGCAGGCAAAAGCGTGGCTTGCTCAAGTACTAATTGAGCAAGCATGGCAAGAGGCACTTCAATTTCCAAGCGCTAAAGTAAAGCCCTGGTTTTACGCCGACAGCTTTGTAACTGCACAACTTAATTGGCCTAATCATAACAAAGTACTGACTGTTTTAGCGGGGGCAAGTGGTCGTAATTTAGCGTTTGCGCCAAGCCTATTTTTACCTGCAGGGGAGCTTGGCGGAAAAGAATTTGGCAACGAAAAAGGCGCGCTAATAGCAGGGCATAACGACACCCATTTTGCATTTTTACAACACACCAAAGTGGGGGAGGCATTTACTTTGCAACTGCAAAGTGGGGTGATTCAAAATTATAAGGTAACGGGGATTGAGGTTATTCATCAATCCCAAAACACATTTTTACAAACACCCGGACTGTATTTGCTTACCTGTTACCCTTTTGATTCGCTTACTGCTGGTACTGATTTAAGGCTATTGGTTTCAGCTGAGTTAATGTCAGATAAAGTAGTATCTGCATTAATATCTTCGCCAGATTCACTAAGGGGAATATCAACCACTAGTTCTTGATGACGCTGGCTTATCATTACACCAATAAACACGACAAAGATACTCAGCCATTGCCAAACGTTAAGTACTTCTCCCAAAATAATGGCTGACAAAATAAGCGTAAATATAGGGATTAAATTAGAATACGCAGCCGCAGTTAATACCGACACTTTACTAATGGCATAGTTATACATGCCGTAGCCGCCAAGGGTGACGCACGAGCCTAAATATAAAATACTCATAAGTGCGGTTAAGTCGTGTTGGTTTTCGCTTGGCAGGTCGATAAAAAATAAAAAGGGCGCAAAAAATAAACTACCGCTAATGCCTTGAAGTGCAATAAGAGTAATGGGGGAGTAACGATTTGCTAAATGTTTAATGCTAACGGTATAAAACGCGGCGCACACCATGGCCATTAATTCTAAAAAATTACCTAGTAGCGGGTTGGGTGCTTGCTCAGAGTTTGGAGAGAGTAAAGTAAGTAAAATACTGCCGCCAATACATAAGGTAAAACCGATAACAATGGCTTTACTTATGTACTCTTTAAGCATAAAAAACGCTAGTAACGCCACAATAATAGGCAAGCACGATACAATAACACCCGCCTGCGAGGCTGAGGTGTACTCCATTGCATGGCCTTCAAATAAAAAGTACAAACAAGGCTCAGCAAGCGACATTCCCAGTAAATATTTCCAGTCACCTTTTAAATATTCAAATCGAATAACGTAACGCCATAAACAGAGCGATAAAACTAACGTGGTCAGCATGCGCAAAAATATTACTAATGCGGGGTCGTAAATGGCAATAGCATACTTAAGTGCAATAAAAGAGCTGCCCCATAAAAAGGTGGCAATAATTAAACATAAACTGGCGGGCATAGCGGGTAATTTAAACAATAAAATATAATGCGATCCTAGCATGAATAATTTTAACTTGTTCAAAAATACCGAGCTGGTATAAGTTAAATTATCTAAAAATTTTAATAGTAAAAAATAATGCAAAGGGAACAGGTAATAGTTGTAAAGCTAGGTACAAGTGTACTTACTGGTGGCACCGATAAATTAGACAAAGCACACATGGTTGAACTTGTACGCCAATGTAGCGAGCTAAAAAAACAAGGTTACCAAGTCATTTTAGTATCAAGCGGTGCTGTCGCTGCTGGGCGCGAGCAACTAATTAAACCCTGTGGCCGAAGCCTCATTGATAAGCAAATGCTAGCAGCGGTAGGGCAAGGCCAACTTATTCATATTTGGCAAAGCTTATTTGCTTTATATGGCATTAATGTAGGGCAGATGTTACTGACCCGAGCGGATGTAGATGATCGCGCTCGCTATTTAAATGCTCGCGATACACTCAATGCATTATTAAATTACGATGTAGTGCCCATTATTAACGAAAACGATGCCGTTGCTACAAGCGAAATAAAAGTGGGCGATAACGATAACTTATCGGCCCTTGTAGCCATTTTAGCTAATGCGAAAAAATTATTGCTACTTACCGACCAAGAAGGCTTATTTACCAGCGACCCTCGCACCAACGCCGATGCAAAACTAATTGACGAAGTAACCCACATAAACGATGAACTTCGCCAACTTGCTGGTGGCAGTGGTACAAACTTAGGCACCGGCGGTATGGCTACAAAACTTCAAGCGGCCGATATCGCAAGGCGCGCAGGCGTTGAAGTTATTATTGCCAAAGGCGCTGGCAACAACGTTATTTTAAAATGCATGAGTGAGCAATTACCCGGTACACGTTTTTTAAAGCTTAGTGCGCCAAAAGATGGCCGAAAAAAATGGCTAATGGCAGGGCCTAAAAGTACAGGCCAAATAGTGATTGATGCAGGGGCTATTGCAGCACTTCAAAACAAAGGCGCAAGTTTGCTCTCTAAGGGGGTTACAAATGCGTTTGGCCGCTTTGAGCGCGGCGACTTAATAGATTTAATTGATACTAACAACCAAGTTATTGCACGTGGCTTAACACGCTTCAGCAGCGTTGAGGTAAATAAAATTAAAGGGGCGCATTCAAATAAAATAGGCGAGTTACTCGATTACGACACAGGAGCAGAGGTATTACACCGAGATGATTTAGTCTTATTTTAAACCTATTATTGTATGGGGATAAGGTGTTGCTAATAATTTAGCAAAACTGATAATTTTGTCTTAGCAGTTGAGGTAATAAACAGTTTAGGCATTTTTGATGAAGGCGAATAGTGGTGTAATTAGAAGTTATTTAGCGGTTTATCATTTTGGCGAAGTAATGGGGTTGAATTAATAGAAACTCAGCATAGACTAAGTGAACGGACAGGCGCGTTGGCTATTCATATTTTAAATATTTATGCTAACCAACTTGGGCTTTTGTATGAATCGCGCTTAGACCCATTAACAGAGCTATTAAATAAGCAAACTATCGACAAAAAAGTTATTGAAATAGTCTCAGTAATAGCTTTTTAAAACCGCGAAGTGAGGTTTCAAATAAGCGCCGATGGTATTTAGCCATTGCCGATATTGATCATTTTAAAAACGTGAATGATAACTACGGACATGCAATCGGCTGTGGGGTTATTTTATTAGTGGCAAGGCTTTTAAAAAATAATTATAGATTAGTAGATTGCGTATTTAGATGCGGCGGTGAAGGGGTTGCCCTATTATTTCACACCAACACTGAGACTGAAGCGCGAGTAGCGCTTAATCGATTACGCTTAAATACTGCAGAGTATTTTTTTCCTCAAATAGTGCAGCTCACCATTAGTTGTGGCTTTTTAGGGCTGGCAAGTATTGATACGGTTTCAAGCATTGTTAATCAAGCCGATTTAGCGCTATACCACTTTAAAAATAATGGCCGCAACAGAGTAATGCCTTACAATGAATTAGGCGTAAATGGTCAACAACAAGTAGATAACAGTATTGAGCTTTTTTGATTGTAAATTTGTGCTAAAATCTGGCTCCTTAAATTGTTGTAGGCAGAGCATAAAACATGAAATTCGTTCGTTGGTTTTTAGGTTGTATAATTTTATTCTTTAATTTTGTATTTACTCCTCGCAGTAAAAAGCGTGCAAGCGACGAGCAAGCAAAGCTTGATCTACAAACTTCACAATTTAAACTCTATCAATTTAAATCATGCCCGTTTTGCGTAAAAGTGCGCCGTGCTATTAAGCGCGAGGGCTTAAAAGTAGAAACGCGTGATGCAAAGAATAATCAGCAATATCGTCAAGAGCTGTTAGAGCAAGGCGGCAAAATTAAAGTGCCATGCCTACGTATCGAAAAAAATGGCCAAGTAGAATGGCTTTACGAATCAAACGATATTATTGCTTACTTAAATAAAGTAGCAGCTTAAACGTAACCACATAATTTTTATCTCACTTATTTAAAGAGACATTACCATGACAATCCGTACTCGTGTTGCCCCGTCACCAACAGGTGACCCGCATCTTGGCACAGCTTACATTGCTTTATTTAACTACTGTTTTGCTAAACAGCAAGGCGGCGAGTTTGTTCTTCGTATAGAAGATACCGACCAAGTGCGCAGCACACCAGAATCAGAGCAAGCTATTATGGATAGCCTGCGTTGGTTAGGCCTTGAGTGGGATCATGGTCCTGATGTAGGTGGCGAATTTGGCCCTTACCGTCAGTCTGAGCGTAGCGATTTATACAAAAAATACGCGCATCAGCTAGTTGAGCAAGGTAAAGCGTTTTACTGCTTTGCAACAAGCGAAGAGCTTGATCAAATGCGTGAAGAGCAAATGGCAGAAGGCTTGCGCCCTAAATACGATGGCCGTGGTTTAAACCATACAGAAGACGAAATTAAAGCAAACTTAGCTGCTGGTAAGCCTTACGTTATACGTATGAAAATCCCAAGCGAAGGCACCTTTAAATTTAACGACTACCTACGAGATGAAATTGAGATCCCGTGGGAAAACGTTGACATGCAAGTGCTACTAAAAGCAGATGGTTTTCCAACGTACTTTTTAGCAAATGTGGTAGATGATCATCACATGCAAATTAGCCATATTTTCCGTGGCGAAGAGTGGATTAATTCAGCCCCTAAATTATTAAAGCTTTACGAAGATTTTGGTTGGGAAGCGCCGGTACTTGGTCATTTACCACTACTACGTAACCCTGATAAATCAAAGCTTTCTAAGCGTAAAAATCCAACATCAATAAATTACTACAAAGAAATGGGTTATCTACCAGAAGCTGTGCTTAACTACTTAGGCCGCATGGGTTGGTCAATGCCTGACGAGCGTGAAAAATTCACCCTTAACGAGATGATCGAACACTTCGATATGAAGCGTGTATCACTCGGTGGCCCAGTGTTTGACGTAGATAAGTTAAGCTGGTTAAACGGCACTTGGATCCGCGAAAATCTAACAGATGAAGAGCTTGTGAAGCGCTTTGTTGATTGGAAGTTTAATGGTGAAATGCTAGCTAAAGTATTACCTGAAGCTAAAACACGTATTAATACGCTGTCGGATATGGTTGATTTAGCAGGTCATTTTGTAGGTGGCATTCCAACTTACGATCCAGCACTTTTAACTGCGGGTAAAGCAGACGAAAATGTAATACGCCAAGCGCTACAATTTTTCGTATGGCAGTTAGAAGGCTTACGAAGCTTTGAAAAGCCTGCAATTTTTGCCATTGCAAAAGAAGTAGCTACATTCCACGAGCTTAAAATTAAAGACTTTTTAGAGCCAATATTTGTAGCAATTACCGGTAAAACATCGTCTACGTCGGTACTTGATGCAATGGAGATTTTAGGCTCTGACTTATCACGTGCGCGTTTACGTGTTGCACTTGCTCATTTAGGTATTTCTAAAAAGCAGGCTAAAAATATTGAGCGTGCGTACCGCACATACCCAAGTGCGTAATGATTAAATAATGCACTTTTAAAGCCGAGCTTATTAAGTAGTAAATAAGCTCGGCTTTTTTGTTTCAGGCTGTTTAGCTATATGCCATCGCGTATTGATATTGTTTAGTTCAAGCATTGGTGCTTTAGCAAATGCTAAAATGCGTCATTTAAACAAAAGGAGGCAGTATGATCGCAACAGTTAAAAACAAAGCTATTTTTAGCAGTAATAAATTTTCAATAAACCTAGTCACTTACCCAACTAATCACAGCGTGATGAATCATATTGACCCGGTGCAACAAGGGCGCTACTACAAGCTTAATTTTGTACTCGTAAAACCCAAAACTGGCGGGGTGTTTAAATGCTCAAAATGCATTATTAATTGGTTTAACCGCGTTTATTTATTTAGACCCGATAAGTACGAACACAGCGTATCTAAAATCGAATCGGGTAAGCGCGTGCTACTTAGCTTTGCGCTTAATGTATAGAGTGTTTAATTAATAATCGTAGGCTTGGCCGGTACATAAAATAGACAAATCGCAATATGATACAGACGTTTCACTACAAGAATTAATAGTAAAAGCATTGCCGCCTCTGCGCATGACATCCGCTTTTAGTAAATCTATAGCGTCAGATTTAGAGCGGTTGTAGCTAGTATTGTTATTACCCATACCGTCGCCATTACAGCTTTCACCTTCAATTCGGCCTAAAAGTGTAGCGCCACTTTCGTGTGCTTCTTGGTCGCTATAAAACTGCTGTAAATCTCGTTTATTAACGTATGTACCGATTTCTTGAGATAGAATATCGTTATCTATATCAGTATGAAAAGTCACGCCAGAGCATCCTGCCAAGGTTGTGAGTACGCTTATTGTTGCTATAACACGTAACATAATTATTAGTCCCTTATGTAGTTTGCTAAGTAAATTACTAACAAAAACAGAAGTGTGCAACATTTACTCTTAAGTTGATTGTAAGATTTAGTAAGTGATTCGACCTCTCTTTGTTTTATTTCTGATAGTATGGATAGGTTATAAGCAGTTTAAGCAGTGAACAAACTATGTTAAGTCCTTATTTTCAGCAACATGCTGATTACGTTTCTATCTCTCGTGAGCAAGGTTGTCGTTTCGCAAAATGTGTTGCCGATGATTACAATCCACTTCACGACAAAGATGCTAAAAAGTTTTGCGCGCCAGGAGACTTACTTTTTTCTTTAGTATTAGACCGCTATGGTATAAGTGAGCGAATGGAATTTACCTTTGCCGGTATGGTTGACGAAAACACTAAACTTAATTTCCCACAAGGGGATGACGAGTTTGATGTAACCAACGGTGATAAAGTAATTTTAAAGGTAAAACGCGAAGGTAAAACCAGCAAATGCCCAACACTTACTAATAGCTTAATAAAAAACTATGTTGAGTTTTCTGGTGCTGCGTTCCCTCATGTCATTATTCCGCTGATGGGTAAGCAAGATGTAATGATAAATCCAGCTCGCCCTATGGTTATTTATGAGTCGATGATTATTAACCTTGATAACATTGATATTCAAGCACCTACACTTGAATTTGCTGAACCCAGTTTTGAATACACAGGTAAACGCGGCAAAATTACATTGCGTTTTAACTTAATCGAAAATGGTGAAAAAGTCGGTTTTGGTGAAAAGCACATGGTAGTGTCGGGTATTCGTGAATATTGCCAGGCAACCGTTGACGATTTAATCGCATTTTATAATGAGCGAAAAGCCACATTAAAACCGGCTTAAAGTTTATTTTAAATAAAGGCGCTATTTATAGCGCCTTTTTTATTACTAAAGCTCAGGTATAATGGCGCTCTTTGTTATTTTTAAGCTAAGCCTATGTCTGCCTCATCATTTTCATCACTTAATCTCGATCCGTTATTATTATCAGCAATCGAGCAAAACAACTACACAACGCCTACCGCTATTCAGATTAAAACGATTCCGCACATATTAGCGGGTAGTGATGTAATGGGCAGTGCACAAACAGGCACGGGTAAAACAGCAGCCTTTGTATTACCGCTACTACATAAGCTTTTAAATACGCCTAAAAAAGATGAACCAGGTATTGCTAGAGTGGTTATTTTAACGCCAACGCGTGAGCTAGCTCAGCAAGTTTATGCCAGCTTTGAAAAGTACGCACAAGGCAGCAATATTAATGGCGCTTTAGCGTATGGCGGCGCAAGTATTGGCCCGCAAATTAAAGCACTTAAAACAGCGCAAGTAATAGTCGCAACCCCTGGACGATTACTCGATCATATAGTTAAAGGCAGTGTGATACTCTCAAGTGTTGATTCATTAGTGTTTGATGAAGCAGACCGCATGCTCGACATGGGCTTTATTGATGAAATAAAACGTATTTTGCGCCACATTCCAGGTGACCGCCAAACTTTATTGTTCTCAGCAACATTTGACGACAGCGTGTTTGAGCTAAGTAAAAAGCTACTTAAAAACCC
Source organism: Pseudoalteromonas sp. MMG007 (assembly GCF_018100985.1). Taxonomy (GTDB): domain Bacteria; phylum Pseudomonadota; class Gammaproteobacteria; order Enterobacterales; family Alteromonadaceae; genus Pseudoalteromonas. Next base: position 518,279 of record NZ_JAGJEI010000001.1, read on the forward strand.
TGAGCTTATAGAGGTTGATAAACGTAATTCAGCCGCCGTTGAAGTCGAGCAAGTTATTTACTCGGTAGATGAAGACCGTAAGCGCGAGTTGGTATCGCACATGATTGGTATGAAAAATTGGCGCCAAGTACTTATATTTACCCGCACCAAGCAAATGGCCGATAAGCTGGCCAAAGAAATGTGTAAAGACGGTTTAAAAACAGAATCCATTCATGGCGATAAATCGCAAGGCGCGCGTGACCGTGCACTACAAAACTTTAAAGAAGGCACTACACGCGTATTAGTTGCCACCGACGTAGCAGCGCGCGGGCTCGATATACCTGCGCTTAAATATGTAATAAATTTTGAACTGCCATACATAGCAGAAGACTACGTACACCGCATTGGCCGTACAGGTCGCGCCGGTGAGCAAGGCCTTGCAATGTCGCTAGTAAGTATTGATGAGCAATGGCTGCTTGAAGAAATAGAAGTCTTACTTGATACGCGTTTAGCGCCTCAATGGTTAGAAGGTTACGAGCCAGATTTAAACAAAAAGCCTAAAGATAATCGTAAAAACACCAATAAAGCGCGAAAAGATCGTGATAAAAAACGCATTACAGGTCAAAGAGCACCGAGTAGACGCCGTAAGTAGTAGCGTTTGTTTCGCTTTTTTGCCTATACTTGAGCTAATAAATAGCTGAGGTAAAGTTATGTTTGAAACGGATCAATGGGCATTTTCGGGAGTCGATGGCCAAATATCACTGCACAAATGGCAAAAGACCATTGATCTTATTACGGGGCTGTTTTCGGCTCCGTCTGGTTATATAGTACAGGCAACAAGCAAAGGCTACCGAGTTGTTATTAGAAGTAACGAAGGCGGCTCTAACTTTGAAACCAACTCAATACTCCCTCCACAAACACCTCTTTTTTGCAGATACGTAGCGGAAAATAACAATATTTTATATGTTAACGATGCCTGCAATAATGAGCAATGGAATACCATGCCTGAGGTTATTGAAGATGGCGTTCAATCATACCTAGGATTACCCATTCATTGGCCCGAAGGTGATGTGTTTGGCACGCTATGCTTAAAAGACACGAAACATACCAGTTATACAGATGAATATTTTGAGCTAATAGAGCAGCTTCGCGACTTGATTGAAGACGACTTAGCGCTTATTTATAGCTTTGAGCAAATGCGCGAAATAGCCATGCTTGACCCACTTACACACATTTATAACCGCCGCGCACTTACCTTGCTAGCTCAGCAAAAACTTAACTTAGCACTGCGTTTAGGCTTTGACGTATGCTGCTTGTTTATTGATATAAACGATTTTAAAAAATTAAACGATACCTGCGGCCATGAAGTAGGCGACAAAGCGTTAATTATTTTGGCTAATACCCTAAAAACACATTTAAGAGGTGCCGATATAGTAGGGCGTTTAGGCGGCGACGAATTTGTTGCAGTAATACAGGTAAGCGATAAGAGTAAAATTAGCTACATCATAGATAAAATATCCTCTGAGTATTCAAAAGCTTTACTCAAAGAAGACGTTTGCGATTTATCGCTCAGCATAGGTTATAGCTTTACGAACAAACAAAAGCAGCCTTTTGAAGCGTTATTAAATGATGCAGACCAAGCCATGTATAAAAATAAACAAGCGTATAAGCAGCTTAAAAAAACTTAACAATAAAAGCAGTACACTTAATCATAGCGATAAAAAAGCAAGCCATTAGGCTTGCCAAAAAGGGTGTGGATTTAGTTTAGCGTTTAGGCGATTTGTTTTTCGGCTAGGTTTAATTCCATAATGGCTTTTAATAAACGGTATAGGTTTATTGATGCGTCGATTTCTTCTTTACGGTTTGTTAAGCTTTCAATATTTAAGCCCAGTGGCACGTCTAGGTGCGCACAGCTTTTAAGTATTAAGTCGAGGTTTTCGCGGCAAATACGTACAGATTCACTTAATGTGTTTTCTGCATCAAGCATGCGCCATTTAGTAGCCTCAGGCACTGAGATACCCAACCATTGCATAAACTCTAAGGTTTTTTCGCCGCCGCACGGGGTAAACGTTAAAATAAGTCGTTTTGGTGCAATGCCTTGTGCTTTACAGGTACGCGCGTAGCTGGTGATTAAATCAATTGTGGCTTGGGCATCGTAAACAGCTTGCGATATAAAAAATTGGCAACCCTGTGCTGTTTTTTCTATTAAGCGTTCATGCTCATTTCGTTTACTTGAATGGCGCTCTGCTATGGTAACGCCCCCTAAAAAGAAGTCATCACTTTGCTCAGCCAGTGCTTTATAGGCATCGGGTAAGCTTAGCTTTATATCGCCTACCGATGATGGACTACCCACTAACACGACATTTTTTAAATCGTAGTCTTTTTTAGTTTCATCTAGCCAATCTTTAAATTCGCCAACGCCACGCTGCGCTACACTTTTATAGGTAATTACATCTTGAGCAGATAAATTACGTAGTAAGTGGCTGTACTCTCGCGGGTCTACAGTTTGCTTAAACGGAAATGGGCGAGCTTGGTTAGTTCGGCTGCTTTCATCTTGAATGTCGTAAATTATTACGCCATCGTATTCAATTTCATGCAAGCGGCCTAATAGCTTCTCTGCAATGGTTTTTAATTGTGCTTCATCGGTGCCAATTTTAGGCGGGGTAGTACCAATAAGATAAACACCTTGTTTGGTATCTTCTATTTTTTCTTGAAGTGATAAAGCCATAATCCTCATTCCAGCTTAGTCCAATGTATGTAATTTAATATAGCAGCCATTTAGACGTCTAGATAGATTTGTTTAATGAAAGTTTTTCAACTTGGTTGAATAATATTCATACTAATAATTTAATAAACAGGCTGATTGACACAGTTGTTTACATAAAAAATGGGCTAAAACTCTTACATTTACTCGCTTTAAGGCATAATCGAGGGTGAGTTAGGGTCTGTTGAACTTTGCGGATTAAATTTGTTCAAACTAAGGGCTATTTAATCGCGACGCGAGATTTGTAACCTAGTGGGCTAAGTCAAAACCGAGCAACAAAGAGTAAATAGCCCCTAGGAAGAACCTTTTGGGAAGCGCCTGTTTGGCATTAATGCTACGTTATCGCCTATTTATGGGGAATAACCACACTGTATAGGCTCTGCCTTGCCTAAATACCAAACAGACTGCTGCAAATTTAACCTTGAAAGATCAACAGGCTCTGGTAATAACCTAACAATAAATTTGCTCAATTTAAAAAGGGACAACAATGAAATTTAAATTATTAGCAACAAGCTTAGCGGTAACGCTTGCCTTAACTGGCTGTGCAACACAGCAAAGCGAAAACATGCAAACAGCACAACAACAGCAAACAACAAAAGCTGATGAGCGTGTATTTTCGCAAGAATACTTGATTGAAGAGCTAGATAACGGCTTACGTGTAATGGTAGTTAAAACCGATTACCCCGATGTAGTTTCGCTGCAAATTCCGGTATCGGTTGGTTCGCGTAATGAAGTAAAAGAAGGTAAAACCGGTTTTGCTCACTTTTTTGAGCACATGATGTTCAAAGGTTCTAAAAAATTCCCGCAAGACGAATACACTGCCGTATTTAAAAATGCAGGCGTAGATAACCGTGCTTACACCACCAATGATTACACAAACTACCATTTAAACTTTTCAAAGCAGCATCTTGATAAAGTACTTGAAATTGAAGCCGATATTTTTCAAAACCTTACTTACACTGAAGAGCAATTTAGAACCGAAGCGCTTACGGTTAAAGGTGAGTATTTAAAAAATAACGCCAGCCCTATTCGTAAATTGTTAAGTGCTGTACGCGAAGAAGCTTTTGACAAACATACCTATAAACATACCACTATGGGCTTTTTTGAAGATATAGAAGCCATGCCAGATCAAATGGCGTACGGTAAAGAGTTTTTTGATAAGTTTTACAAGCCTGAATATGTATCGCTAGTAATAGTGGGTGATGTTGACCCTAAGGCCACAATGGCAATGGTTAAAAAGCATTGGGGAGGCTGGAAAAAAGGCGATTACGTTGCCGATATAAAAGCTGAGCCAAAGCAGCAAGCACCTAAATATATACATGAGCAAAACGAAGCATTACCAGGGCATTGGTTACTTGTATCGTACAAAGGTGCGCCATGGGAGCCTGCCAAAAAAGACAGGGCGGCACTTGATTTAATCTCGCAGCTTTATTTTTCAAACAACTCAGATTTATACCAAGAGCTTGTTGTTGATAAACAAATAGCGAGTCAAATGTTTACCTACAATCCAGAAACAAAAGATCCTGGTTTATTACATGTGTTTGTAAAAGTAGAAAACGCGGATGATTTAGCAAAAGCACGTGATGCAATTAACCGCACTTATGCTAAAGCGCGCACTGAGCTTGTAGATAGCCAAAAGCTAAGCGATTTAAAGTCTAATCTTAAATACAGTTTTATTAATGGCTTAGATTCGTCTCAAGCGATTGCATCAACCCTTGCAAGATACATGCATTTTGAGCGCGATCCAGAGGTTATTAATCAGCTTTATAAATCGTCCGACAACATAACCGCTGAGGACATAAAAGCTGTTGCGAATAAATACTTTGTAGATAACTCGCGTACCACCGTGACTATGTCGGCACTTGATAAAGCCCCAGGGTTTGCAAAAGAGGCTGACTTAAGTGCTGTAGTTGCAAAGCTTGAACAAGCACCAGAGGCACCGGTATTTAAAGTACTTGATAAAACCAATAGCTCACCACTTATTGATGTAAACTTTTTATTTAATACAGGTGCAGCCGCAGACCCTCAAGGTAAAAAAGGTGTAGCCGCGCTCACCGCCGCTATGCTTGCTCAAGGTGGTTCGCAAAGTACGAGTTACAAAGAGATTCAAAAAGCGCTTTATCCGCTTGCGGGCAGCTTTGATTATCAGATAGATAAAGAAATGCTGTCATTCCAAGGGCGTATTCATAAAGATAATGCAGCAACGTGGTACGCACTTATAAGCGAGCAACTGCTTAACCCAGGTTTTAGAGACGATGACTTTAAACGCCTTAAAAAAGAAATGATCGACGCTATAAAGTCGGGCTTAAAAGCATCTAACGATGAAGAGCTAGGCAAAGAAGTACTTTACAGTACGCTTTACAAAGGCCACCCATATGAAAGCTACAACTACGGTGATATTTCTGATTTAGAAGCCCTTACGCTTGATGATGTAAAAGCATTTTACAAAAGCGAGCTTACTCAATCTAAACTAACACTTGGCTTAATTGGCGCAGTGCCTAAAGCACTTAAAGCGAATATTATGAGCGACTTAGCAACCTTACCTAAAGGTGAGCAAAGCCGTTTAAGTATTCCTGATGCACCAGAACTTAAAGGTCATCACGCAACGATTGTTGAAAAGTCGGCGCAATCTACTGCGGTATCGTTTGGTTTCCCAATTGATACTATTCGTAGTAGCGAAGATTGGACCGCCCTTTGGCTTGTGCGTTCGTACTTTGGTGAGCATCGTAGTTCTAACTCATACCTGTATGAGCGAATTCGCCAAACACGTGGTATGAACTACGGCGATTACTCGTACATTGAATACTTCCCGCGTGGGATGTTTCAAACTAAGCCCGATGCGAATTTAGGACGCTCTGAGCAAATATTTCAAATTTGGTTGCGCCCGCTGCGCTCGAATAACGATGCACACTTTGCAACGCGTACTGCGCTGTTTGAGCTTGATAAACTTATTAAAAACGGCTTAACCGAAAAAGACTTTGAAGCAACACGTAACTTTTTAATTAACTACGTGCCGCAGCTTGTAGCAAGTCAAAACCGTCAGTTAGGGTATGCACTTGATAGCGAGTTTTACAACACAGAGTCGTTTGTAAAATATGTGACAAGTAAGCTTGAAAAGCTAACGCTTGCTGATGTTAATCGCGTGATAAAAGATAACCTGCAAACCGATAACGTCCAGTACGTGTTTATTACCGGTGATGGCGAAGACATGAAAAAACGTTTAGCGTCAGAGCAAACCTCGCCAATGGTTTACAACACAGAAAAACCAGCAGAACTTGTGGCTGAGGATAAAGTAATCGCTGATTATAAATTAGCAATTCCGGCTAACAATATTGAAGTAATGAAAGTCGATAAAGTATTTCAATAATTTAAGTGGTTTAAACTATCTTTAAGCGTATAAAAAATGCCTCAGAGCCTAAAGCTCTGGGGCATTTTTATATTAACACTTTAAGCGAAAGCATAGGTTTGTTATTACAATCATAAGCTCGTTATGAATAACATACAGCCAACACCGAGTGTAAAGCTAATTAAAGAGCTTATAGCAATAGCGACAATAAACTTTTTCGTTGATTGGGCTTTAACCGCTTCATTCACTTCTAAGTCGTCCAGTTTTATAAGCTCGCCTTGGCGCACTTCAAATACTGCGCATAAAGCCATTGTGGTTTCTTTTGATGCCGCACCTTCTTTTTCTACACGCTGAACGGTACGTAAGCTTACATCGCAGGCATCAGCAAGTTGCTGTTGCGTCCAATTAAATTGCTGCCTAAGTGTTTTTATTGTTTTAGGGTTAAGTTGCATGTGTTTATTTACCTACCACTAAGTCAATTAGCGTAAAGGTTAAATGCGCACCTAAGTACCCGGCAAGTACACTGGCGGTAAAAAAGAGGACGGCTCTTTTCGGATCTTTAATAAAAGGAAGTACAGTTTGTTCTTGCTGCTTTATTTGCTCATTATTTTTAAAAAAAGTACATTCAAGCTTACCAGTGATAATATTTAGCATGTGATATTTAACTTGATAGTTATGTTCTTTAAACTCAAATCTATGCGTGCTTTTTCTACCAACGCTACGCTTACTACTAACTAACTCATCGTTTATAAATACTTCTTCTTTTCCAGTAAAGTAACTCCCAAAACAGGCTATTTGATTGTCGCCATCTTGAAAGTAAAATTTATATCCTAATTTTTTCGTATTTAATATATCGTTTTTCATCATCGTTATCCTTGTTGAGTTGATGATGCTAATTTAGCGTTTGCTTTTGTTTTTTACGCCGTCAGTGGTACGCCAGTGGGCATTTTGGCATATGACAGGTATGCTGTCATGTGTTGTTAGCTTATGATTTTAAATAACTTATTTTATTTTTATAATGTATTGGTAATTTTAACTACTGTCGTATAAATTAATTTAAAAAAATAGATAAGTACATTTAATTGTACTTCTGATTGTTAGTTATACCTAATAACCAGAACAAATAACTAAGGCGTTAACACCTTCGGCTTTAAATCCGTTAAACTTAACAAAAGGCTCTTTTTATATCAATTTAAGGCAGTGTAGTATTATGCGTCATGAAATTTGGCAACAGCTTCGTAGTGAAGCAAATGAAGTCGTAACTCGCGAACCACTTTTAGCAAGCCATGTGTATTCATGCATTTTGAATCATGAGTGTTTAGGTTCGGCGCTAAGCTTTATTGTTGCTAATAAATTGGCAGATGCTGTGGTCTCCGCATTTACTATTCGTGAGCTATTCGATCAAGCGTTTGTAAAATGTGACCGGATGCTTTCTTTTGTTGCCGAAGATATCAAAGCAGTGAAAGACCGCGACCCCGCTGCTGAAACGCATCTTACCGTGATGTTAAACCTAAAAGGTTTTCATGCTATTCAGGCGCACCGTTTGGCCAATTGTTTATGGCAACAAAATCGCAGAGAGTTAGCGCGTTTTATTCAAAGCCGTACTTCTGAGGTGTTTGGCGTAGATATACACCCTGCTTGTAAAGTTGGTAAAGGGATAATGTTTGACCACGCAACAGGTATTGTTATAGGTGAAACGGCAGTCATTGAAGATAATGTATCAATACTTCAATCCGTAACACTTGGCGGTACAGGTAATGAGCAGGGTGATCGTCATCCTAAAATTAGAGCCGGTGTGCTTATTGGTGCAGGTGCAAAAGTACTTGGCAATATTGAAGTGGGCGAGGGCGCTCGCATTGGTGCCGGTTCAGTGGTTTTAACAGCTGTACCGCCACATACTACTGCTGTTGGCGTACCAGCTAAAATTGTAGGCAAGCCGGAATGTCCCTGTCCGGCGCAAAGTATGAACCAAAACTTTTTATCTAACCCAGAGCCTGAGAATGAATCCCATACCAGTGCAATGCTATGATATGTAATAGATAAATAAAACTTAAAAGGAATTAAGATGAGCAAAAATAGTTTGTTAACTTTAGGTATTGGGTTTATTACTGGTGTAGGTTTAACTTGGGGGTATTTTAGCTTAGCTCCAAATGATTTAGAGCCTGCGAAGTTACAGCAAAGTGATACTCTTTTGCAAAAACCTTATGCTCAGCAGATAAAAAGTAACGAAGTAACAGCAAACAATGCAGTACAAGATGTTACTGAACAAGTCGTTAGTTTAGAGCAAAATAAAAATAGCTCATTCACTAATCCTGAAACGCAAGAGCTTGATGAACTACCTTTAGAAGAGCAAGTTGTGCAACTTAAGCAACAACTTGCCGAGCAAAAATCAGCACTTAAAAGTGTTTTGAAGCAAATGAGAGGCCCTTCAGATTTTGAGAAAGTCTTACGTGATAAATTCGAGAGCCAAACACGTGATGAAGAGTGGGCTTACAATACGGAAATGGCACTACAAGATTTTTTATTAACAGCAGATTTAGCAATTATTCCTGATGTTGTTAGCGCAAAATGTAAAACGACGGTATGTGAATTTGAACTTGCCGCACCCGCTGATAACGATGCATTTGGGAGTGCTCAATGGCGTGAGCTAAACGACAAGTTGATGAAACAAGGATTTTGGAAACAATTTGTAAGTTCTACATCTACATCAAGCGATACTAAGCTTAGCTTGTTACTAAGCACAGAGCTTTAAACTGTATCAGTATTAAGTAATAGGTATGACCTGTGATTCTACAGAGCCATCGGCAAGCTCTGTAATTATCACATCGCCTGTTTTAATTTGTCCCACCGATTTAACCACTTTGCCTTGTTGTGTTTTAGTGATGCTATAGCCGCGCGCTAAAACATTAAGAGGGCTTACCGAGTCCAGCTTACTTGCTTGTAATGCTAGGCTATTATTGGCTTGCTGTAATTGTTGTTGTATAGCTTGGTTTAACCTTGCTTGTAATTGCGACAGTTGATGAGAAGCTTGTGCTAGCTTTTTATCGGGCGATTGACGCATTAAGCGCGGCGTTAAATTATTGAGTGTGCGCTCATGCTGATATAAACGGTTTCGCATAGCTTGTTGCAGCGCAATACTTAATTCATCTAATCGTTGTGCCTTTTGATTTAGCTGGTTACGCGGATGACACAAGTTAAGACGGTGCTGAAGTTGCGTAGCAAGTGCGCGTTTATCAGCAATATCGTGTTTAAAAGCATTGTTTAAACGGTTAATGAGCTGCGTTACTTTGTTGTGTAGCTCTTGCGTGTTAGGGCTTACAAGCTCAGCAGCCGCTGATGGGGTAGCAGCCCGTAAATCGGCTACATAGTCGCTTATGGTTGTGTCTATTTCATGGCCTACAGCGCTTATAACGGGCAGCTCGCTTTGATAAATTGCGCGCGCAAGTTGCTCGTGATTAAAGCACCATAAATCTTCAAGTGATCCGCCGCCGCGCCCTAAAATAAGCACGTCTACCTCATTGCGCGCATTTGCCAACTCTATTTGATTAATTAAATGCACATGCGCTTCTTTGCCTTGCACCATTGCAGGATAAATTATGACTTCTAATTGCGGTGCACGGCGTTTAAGTACAGTTAAAATATCTTTTATTGCAGCGCCGGTGGCTGAGGTTATTACACCAATACGGTTTATATTTTGCGGTAGTGGTTTTTTGTAGGCAGAGCTAAATAACCCTTCGGCGGCTAAGCGCATTTTTAGTGCATCAAACTCTTGCTTAAGCTGACCTTCTCCTGCAGGCTCCATATGTTCAACAATAAGTTGGTAATCACCCCGAGGTTCATAAAGTGATACACGTGCTTTAACGGTGACTTGTGCGCCATTGGCAGGGCGGTAGCTTTGGTTGCGATTATTCCCTCGCCACATAGCAGCCTTAATTTGCGCTTTATCGTCTTTTAACGAAAAATACCAATGCCCAGACGCAGGGGTAATAAAGTTAGAAATTTCACCCGTGAGCACTAAAGATGCAAAGCCTTGCTCAAGCACTGTACGAATTTCTCTGTTAAGGCGTGAAACGGTGTAAACCGTCTGCGAAGGCTTCGAAAACATAAAAAACAACCTAAAATTATTTATGAGGCAAGTTTATCATAAATAATTGCGAAATATTATTTACGAATGCTCAGAACGCTGTTAAAATTTGGCCGCAATTCCTTATCTTAGATCCACATGTGAGAAGTTGCCAAAATGCTTAGAATTGCTAAAGAAGCTCTTACCTTTGATGACGTACTTTTAGTACCTGGTCATTCTACTGTTTTGCCGCACACGGCAAATATTTCAACTCGCTTAACGCGTGGTATCAAACTTAACTTGCCGCTTATTTCAGCATCTATGGATACTGTTACAGAAGCACGTTTAGCTATTGCCCTTGCGCAGGAAGGCGGTCTTGGTTTTATCCATAAAAACATGACCATCGCAGAACAAGCGAAAAATGTTCGTAAAGTTAAAACCTACGAAGCGGGTATTGTATCTTACCCTGTAACAGTAACTGCAGATTTAACTATTGCAGACGCTGTTGAGCTTTCTCAGGAAAAGGGTTTTTCAGGCTTTCCTGTTACCGATAGCAACAATGTACTTGTTGGTATTGTAACAAGCCGTGACATGCGTTTTGAAACTAAGCTAGAGCAGCCAGTTTCTACTGTTATGACTAAAAAAGAAAAGCTTGTAACTGTTAAAGAGGGTGCCTCTCGCGAAGAGATTTTAGGTTTAATGCATGAACACCGCATTGAAAAAATCTTAGTGGTAGACGATGCGTTTAAACTTAAAGGCATGATCACCGTTAAAGATTACCAAAAAGCACAAGATAAACCGGATGCATGTAAAGATGACCAAGGTCGTTTACGTGTAGGTGCTGCGGTTGGTGTTGGCGCAGGCACTGATGAGCGTATTGCTGCATTAGTTGAAGCGGGTGTTGATGTTTTACTTATCGATACTTCACATGGCCACTCTCAAGGTGTTATTGACCGTGTATCGCAAACTCGTCAAGCATACCCAGATTTACAAATTATTGCGGGTAACGTAGCGACAGCAGAAGGTGCTATTGCCCTTGCAGATGCTGGTGTTGATGCAGTAAAAGTAGGTATCGGCCCTGGTTCAATTTGTACTACACGTATTGTAACGGGTTGTGGTGTTCCACAAATTACTGCTATTTCTGATGCGGTTGAAGGCCTAAAAGGCCGTGACATACCTGTAATTGCTGATGGTGGTATTCGTTTTTCTGGCGATATAGTTAAAGCCCTTGTTGCTGGTGCATCATGTGTGATGGTTGGCTCAATGCTTGCGGGTACTGAAGAAGCGCCTGGCGAAGTTGAGTTATATCAAGGTCGTTACTACAAATCATACCGTGGTATGGGTAGCTTAGGTGCGATGGATCAAAAAGAAGGTTCATCAGATCGTTACTTCCAAAAATCTAACCAAGCTGACAAGTTAGTACCAGAAGGTATTGAAGGTCGCGTAGCTTACAAAGGTCCAATTGCAACGATTATTCATCAGCAAGTAGGCGGTCTTCGTAGTGCAATGGGTTTAACCGGTTGTGCAACGATTGAAGAGCTTAATACAAAACCTCAGTTTGTACGTGTTACATCTGCTGGTATGGGTGAGTCGCACGTACATGATGTGCAAATTACCAAAGAAGCACCAAATTACCGCTTAGGCTAAGCGCGTAATTAACAATTTATTGGGCTTGCTTTGCAAGCCCTCTTTTTAGTCGTTTACATTAACAAACGGCATTTAGCATCTACTTTACGAGATACTCCATGAGCAAAGATATTCACGATTCACGAATTCTCATTTTAGACTTTGGTTCACAATACACTCAGCTAATTGCGCGTCGTATACGCGAAATTGGTGTTTATTGTGAGCTGTGGGCATGGGATGTGACTGAAGAGCAAATCCGCGAGTTTAACCCACAAGGTATCATTCTTTCTGGTGGCCCAGAATCAACAACACTGGAAAACAGCCCGCGCGCTCCTGAGTATGTGTTTAATGCAGGCGTTCCTGTATTAGGCATTTGTTACGGCATGCAAACAATGGCCGCTCAACTTGGCGGTAGCGTTCACAGCTCTGATAAAAAAGAGTTTGGTTACGCGCAAGTTGAAAAGGTAGGCAATTGTGCATTGTTTGATGCAATTGAAGATCATATTACCGATGGCGGCAACGGCGTTTTAGACGTATGGATGAGTCACGGCGATAAAGTTATGGAAGTACCAGCAAGCTTTAGCACAACAGCTAAAACACCAACGTGTCCGCATGCTGCTATGTCTAACGAAGAAAAGCGTTTTTACGGCGTACAGTTTCACCCAGAAGTAACTCACACTCACCAAGGGCAACGCTTACTTGAACGCTTTGCTATTGATATCTGTGGTTGTGAAAAGCTATGGACGCCTGCAAAAATTATTGATGATGCCATTGAGCGTATCAAAGACACTGTTGGCGATGATGAAGTTATTTTAGGCTTATCAGGTGGTGTTGATTCATCGGTTGTGGCTATGCTTATTCACCGCGCAATTGGCGATAGATTAACATGTGTATTTGTTGATAATGGCTTACTTCGTTTAAACGAAGGTCAGCAAGTTATGGACATGTTTGGTAATAAATTTGGGCTAAACATTGTAAAAGTTGACGCTGAAGATCAATTTTTAGCTGACTTAGCGGGAAAATCAGACCCAGAAGATAAACGTAAAGCTATCGGCCACACGTTTATTAATGTATTTGATGAGCAATCTAAAAAGCTTAAAAATGCTAAATGGTTAGGCCAAGGTACTATTTACCCAGACGTAATCGAGTCTGCAGCATCTGCTACAGGTAAAGCGCACGTTATTAAATCTCACCACAATGTGGGCGGATTACCAGATGACATGAAAATGGGTCTCGTTGAGCCACTTCGTGAGTTATTTAAAGATGAAGTACGTAAAATTGGTTTAGAGTTAGGTTTACCGTACGACATGCTTTACCGCCACCCATTCCCTGGTCCTGGTTTAGGTGTACGTGTACTTGGTGAAATTAAAAAAGAGTACTGTGATTTACTTCGCCGTGCTGATGCTATTTTCATTGAAGAGCTACACAAAGCTGATCTTTACCATAAAGTAAGCCAAGCGTTTACTGTGTTCTTACCTGTTAAATCGGTAGGGGTTATGGGTGATGCACGTAAATACGATTGGGTTGTGTCACTTCGTTGTGTTGAGACTATTGATTTTATGACGGCGCGTTGGTCACATTTACCTTATGAGTTTTTAGGTGTGGTTTCTAACCGTATCATTAACGAAATTGACGGTATTTCACGCGTTGTTTACGATATCTCTGGTAAACCACCTGCAACTATTGAGTGGGAATAATACCAAATAAGTAAGCTTACTTTGCTGAGCTTATTATTGCACATTAAAAAGCCCGTTTATTAAACGGGCTTTTTTACGCGCTAATGTTAGCTCTTAGCTTTTAATTTTAACGCTTAGTTTTTGGCTCTAATTCAGTCAGCAGCCCTTTTACAAGGCTTACGCTGCCAAACAGCAAAATAAACGTAAAAGGCAGCGCAGCAATAATGGTTATATACTGTAGTGCCTGAATAGACTCAGTACCACCAATCCAAAGCATAAGCATTGCAATAACTCCGGCAATATTTGCCCATACTAGCTTTTGCTTTATTGGCACTTCAAGCTTCCCGCCTGATGTAAGGCTGTCAATTACTATAGAGCCAGAATCAAGTGTGGTTACAAAGAATATAATTATTAATGCTACAGCTAAAAGTGAAAGCGCGGTACCAAAAGAGTACGCATCAAGCATATAAAATAAGCTAAGTGACACATCGGTAATACCTTTATCAGCACCGAGTACGCCAATCTCATTTATAACTTGATCAATAGCCACACCGCCAAACACCGACATCCACGCAGTGGTAACTAAAGTGGGGATAAGAAGTACATAGACTAAAAATTCGCGTATGGTACGCCCTTTAGAAATGCGCGCTACAAACATACCAAAACATGGCGCATAAGCCACCCACCAAGCCCAATAGAACACAGTCCAACCGTGAAGCCACTGCGTATCTTCTCGACCGGTGCTAGAACTCAGCGGAATAATATTTTTTACGTAGCCTATTACTGCTGTGTAGGCTGAATCAAGTACAGTAGTAAAGTTTAAAACAAAAACAAGTGCTAAAAACACAATAGCAATGCCCATATTTATATTACTGAGCAATTTAACGCCGCCATCCATACCACGCACAATAGATAAAATAGCTAAGCCCATTATTAGTAAAATAATACCTTGTTGTAATAATAATGAATTTTCGAACCCTAAAACATGGCTTATGCCACTAGCCGCTTGCGATCCTCCTAGGCCTAGCGATGTAGCAAGGCCAAAAAGAGTAACCAACACAGCCATAACATCTATAACATCACCGAGTTTACCCCATACTCTATCGCCAAAAAGCGGGTAAAACACTGAGCGCATAGAAAGCGGTAAACCTTTGTTATAAACAAAGTACGCTAAGCACAGTGCGGTCATGCCATAAATAGCCCATGCATGAAGCCCCCAGTGAAATACCGTTGCTCCTAAGGCCATTTCTCGCCCTTGTTCAGTAAAGGGCTCAGCATTTAGCGGTGTACCAAACCAGTTAGTGTAAAACGCGGTAGGCTCAGCCACACCCCAAAAAATAAGGCCAATACCCATACCTGCTGCAAACAGCATAGAGATCCAAGAAAGGGTAGAGTATTCCGTCTTTGCTTTATCGCCTCCTAATCTAATTTTACCAAGTGGTGAAGCTGCTATGCCTATTGCAAATAGTAGGAGTATGTTAGCGCCCCACATAAATACGTAGTCAAAGTTTGTTAGAGCTGCATTTTTTATTGTGTTAATAGCGTCTTTAGCTTCGCTAGGTGAGAGGGCAAGTAGAGTAATAATAAATAGTAGAGATAATCCAATAGAAACGGAAAACACATTACTATGGATATCCATGCCCCATTTACTAACGTTATCTTGACCTACTTGATAATCGGTTGAGTCGATACTGTATTTTTTTGATTTAAACTTCATATAACGTGGCGTGAACTATTAGCTAAGCCAATAGTAAAGCTCCTCCATATTTGCAGTGTAAATGATCCGCGAAAGTAAGATACATGATGAAATATGTAATTAGGTGATAAGGCGCGGATCCCCTAAGATTAAAATCGTACCACAAATGCTAATAATGTTATTGAATTGTTTATGCTCTTTGGTCTAATAAATTTACAAATTATTTTTGCGCTATTGCGACTATTAGTTATGCATAGCTAAAGAATAGCCCATATACCCCGACTAAAATAAGCTGTGCTTTAAGGTATTTAATTTATGAAACAAGTTAAATACACTATATTTGTGTGCTAATTCATCGTTTTGCCTATTTTAAAAGCAGTTAAACTAAAAAAGTGATTTTTTGCTTTACCTTTTCTCAAAGGTCTCTATAATTCGTCGACATTGCAGGGGCGTAGTTCCAATTGGTAGAACAGCGGTCTCCAAAACCGACGGTTGGGAGTTCGAATCTCTCCGCCCCTGCCATTTCTTCTTTACATCGTTTTTATTACTTCATATATTGTTCAAGTGTTTAATTTACTGAGTTGTTATGCATCCACGTTACGCAGCTATTTTTGGTATAGAGAACCTCGAACTAAATCAGCATTATCGTCCAAACAATACTAATTCTACTTCAGCGCCTATACAAAGTACTGAGCCTTTAACGCTTAATAAGCAGTTATTTACTGATATAAAGCTAAGTGCTCAACCTATGGTTATTAATAGTGTGCTTAAAGGCAGTGAGATGCAGTTAACTGATGATAAGCTTACATTGCCAACCGAACAGCTCAGTGCTAATGATAAGCGCGCTTTATGGGCTTTAATGAGTAAACACCTTGATAAACTTTAATGCCGTAGATGAAAGTGCTATTGAACAATTAATGGTAATTGAAACTGCTTGCCATAGCCACCCTTGGACGCTTAAAACAATGAGTTCATGTATGGGAGGACGCTACTTTAACTTAGCGGCGTTTGATAAAAGCACATTAGTGGGTTTTTATATTGGTGAAAAGGCGGGGCCTGATTTTACACTTATGGATATTTGTGTAACACCAAGTCAGCAAGGTAAGGGCATTGCTAGGCAGTTGCTTAGCCAGTTTATTGAATATGGCGAGCAGCAAAGCGCAGAAAACTTATTTTTAGAAGTTAGAGAGTCAAATACTCGCGCAATTGCTTTGTACGAGCGTGCTGGCTTTATAGAAATGTCTGTGCGTAAAAACTATTACCCAAGTGACAACCCCGCTAAAAATGGCTTTGAAGATGCTATTTTAATGGGGATGGCGTTAAGTTTAGGCTTTTCGTAACCTATAAACAAATAACGCTTTCCGTATGTATTTCAGAAGCTATACCTGTACTAACTTATCTTATCTTTTGTAGCTTGCTCTATAGCGTTTATTAAATCGCTTACTAACTCATTTCTAGGTACTTTGTTGTTACTTTTTAGGTTTTCTTCAAGCGCTGCTGCACTGTGGTAAATGTCGTCAAAGTTAAAACAACCTGAGCTACCTTTTATGCTATGCGCTATTGTTCTTAACGCCTCCCAATCATCAGTGTGTTGTAAAGCTTTAACTTCTTCAAGATGAGCAGGTAAATTAGCTAAGTAATTATCAGCAATTTGCTGAAATTTCTCACTTTTTAATAAGCTATCCCATTTATTTTGATTATCTTTTTCAAGGTTTAGGTAACTTACTAGTACGTTTTCTAGGGCATCTTTGTCTATAGGTTTAGCTAGTGCTTTGTCGCAACCAGCCTCTAGGTAAGTGCCTATATCATGGTTCATTACATTAGCTGTAAGGGCAATTATAGGGCCGTCGTACGCTGCATGGCGTAGCATTTTTGTGGCTTCTAAGCCGCCCATTACCGGCATTTGCATGTCCATAATAATAAGCTGATAGTCGTTAACTAATGCCATTTCTACTGCTTGCGCACCATTATTAGCTATATCGGGTTCAAGACCCCAAGTTTGCAGTAGTAGTTTGATTAGTAACTGGTTATCTGGGTTATCTTCCGCCACTAATATATTGGCATCAAAACTGTTTGTAGCAAACGATAAAAACGGGTCTTTTTCTGGCACAAGTTGGCTTTGCTGTGTTAAAAACTCAAGCATTGGTTGATCGTCTGAGAGCTTACATGCCACGGTGATTGTAAAGCGGCTACCAACGCCCACCTCGCTTTCAAGCGTTACATCGCCGCCAAGTAGCTGTGCTAAATTTTTAGAAATACATAAGCCTAACCCAGTGCCACCAAATCGACGAGTAGTCGTAGCATCAGCTTGCTCAAACGGTTTAAATACTCTCTCTATTTGGTGCTCAGACATACCAATGCCGGTGTCATTAATTACAAACTCAAGCTTTTGGCTAGCTTCTAAATAGTGCACACAAATAGATACGTTACCTTGCTCAGTAAATTTAACCGCGTTATTAGCAATGTTTATTAGTATTTGCTTTAAGCGAGTTACATCGCTGTAAATGGTACGTGGCAGTGGCAGATCGTATTTTACGTTTAGCGTTAGTTGTTTTTCTTGTGCTAAAGGCTCAATTATCGATTCGATGTCGTGCACTAGCTGCACCACATTTAGTGCCGATTGATCAACAGCGAGTTTTTCAGCTTCAATTTTTGATAAATCGAGTATGTTATTTATAAGCTCTAATAGATGTTTTGAGTTTCGTAAAATAGTGCTTAAATGTTGTTTGTCGTTAGCTACTTTATCGTTATGTAATAGTTGCTCTGTAAAGCCCATAATAGCAGTAAGCGGAGTGCGTATTTCATGGCTCATATTTGCTAAAAAGCGACTTTTAAGCTGGTTTGCTTGCTCGGCTTGCCCAATAGCAAGCTCTAATTGACTATTCATTGCCTCAAGCGCTTTAGTACGGCTTTCTACCTTGTCTTCAAGATGATGTTTATATTCTTCAAGCTGCTGCTGGTAATGCCTAATTTGATTAACCATGTGGTTAAAGTCGTTAAACAATACGCCTACTTCATCGTTGGTATGAGCAGGTAAATGCACTGATAAATCACCGTCACCTACGCGATGGCTGGCAGCACCTAATAGCTCAATAGGGTTAAGTAATAAATTACGTACTACTACAAAAATTAAAATAGGTAGGGTAATCACCGATATAATAACGATTAAGCCGGTAATAAGGCTTATGGCTTTACCCGATTGGTAAAGTACGCCTTTAGGAATAGTAGAAACATAATAATAACCACCGGGCATTTGCACGGCAAAAATCATTCGCTCAATTTTATCAATGCTTGAAAGCTCAATAGTCGAAAGCATACCTATATCTGCCAAACTATGTACCTGTTCAAGCTCGTACTCACTAATATATTGGCCGCGCATGTTGTAGTCAGAGCTAAATAAAATCTTACCGTCTTTGGTAAGCATTAAATTAAGGGTGTTGTTATATGGGGCTTCTAAAATACTGGTATTAAGTATTGAAGGCTCTACATGTATAACAATAAAACCAAGTTGTTGTGGGCGTTTTAAATAGTAATCAACACTATAAATTCGCTGTATAAAGTACAAACTTGTGGTGCCATCGTCCTTTTGAATCATAAACTGCTGTTTACTTAAATTACTTTGCAGCACTTTATTAAAAAAAGGGTAACTTTTAGGCGCAGTGGTTAGGTTATTAGAGTAATACGCATCACTTCTGCCACTGGCAGAGACCAAATTAATACTAATAATGTCAGGATAGGCTTCGCTGTAGCTGGCAAATACATCCATTAAAGCGCCAAGTCTGCGGGTATGATCGCCATTAGCTCTAATATCATTTGTTAAAAAATCACTAAGTACTGGCGAGGTAGAAAGTAGCTTTGCTGTCGAGTGAAAAGAGTCAATGTAGTTAAATATTTTTTGCTGTTGCTGTTCAACAAAACGGCTCATTATTAAATCAGCTTGTTTTTGTGTTGAATTAGTTACATTGGTGAGCGTAAAGCCACCTAAAAAGAGCAAAGGTAAAATAACCAAGGGGGTTATATACCATAATAATCTAATACTTAACTTACTGGTTTTCATGACCAAACTACTTATCCTCCGTGCAATCTATCAATAATATGCGTTACGACTTTATTACACAAGCTTATAGCGGTCTCGATGGCTGAAATATAACCAGTTATAAAAGTTAATCACTTAGTATAAGGGATGTTTTATTTTTTGTAACACACTGAAAGTAAGTTGTTAATTTAAAAATAAAAGTAAATTTTTGCCTAACTATTAATTCATAGATGTTTAAATTATTAGCTTTCAATCATTTTTAATCGTTCTTAAGTTAAGTGAGTCATTTCGATTTATTACAAAGCCAAGATATTTTTATGTTAGATAGCACACTTTTATACCGACTCCTGTTACAATTGCCACTATTAAAAAATTAGCTATATGGCGTTAATTGTTGTCAATTTATTCATACTAAATTGCTCAAAGCCCAGTTAATAACGATCAACTTAACGGGTTGCCCTGCATACACTTAGCGTTATGCATGTAACTTGGTATCAAACTAAAAGAACTTATTAATGGCAGACCAGAATATTATCAACGAAATTAGCAAGCGAAGGACTTTTGCAATCATATCGCATCCGGATGCTGGTAAAACTACCATCACCGAAAAAGTACTTTTGTTCGGACAAGCGATTCAAAAAGCCGGAACTGTAAAAGGCCGTGGCTCTAATCAGCATGCAAAGTCTGACTGGATGGAAATGGAAAAAGAGCGTGGTATATCGGTTACTACCTCAGTAATGCAGTTTCCATATAATAATGCGCTGGTTAATTTACTTGATACCCCTGGACACGAAGACTTCTCAGAAGATACTTATCGTACTCTTACCGCAGTAGATTCGTGCTTAATGGTTATTGATGCCGCAAAAGGTGTAGAAGAACGTACTCGTAAACTTATGGAAGTTACACGCTTACGTACTACCCCTATCGTTACCTTTATGAATAAGTGTGACCGTGATATTCGTGACCCAATGGAACTACTCGATGAAGTAGAAACAGAGCTAAACATTGCCTGTGCACCTATTACTTGGCCAATTGGTTGTGGTAAAGAGTTTAAAGGTGTTTACCATATTCATAACGACGAAGCAGTTTTGTACAAAACAGGCCAAGGTCATACTATTCAAGAAGTACGTACAGTAAAAGGCCTTGATAACCCAGAGCTTGATACTGCCATAGGTGAAGAACTTGCTGAGCAACTGCGTGAAGAACTTGAGCTTGTAATTGGTGCTTCAAACGAATTTGACCTTGAATTATTTTTAGCAGGTGAACTTTCGCCAGTGTACTTTGGTACAGCTCTTGGTAACTTTGGTGTTGATCATGTACTTGATGGTTTAACACAGTGGGCCCCAACGCCGTTGCCACGTGAAACAGAAGACCGCCAAGTAGTTGCAACAGAAGAGAACTTTACTGGTTTTGTATTTAAAATACAGGCCAACATGGACCCTAAACACCGTGACCGTATTGCCTTTATGCGTATTGTGTCGGGTAAATACAGCCAAGGCATGAAAATGAACCATGTACGCCTTGGTAAACAAGTCAGTATTTCTGATGCGGTAACGTTTATGGCGGGCGATCGTGAGCGTGCAGCAGATGCATTTGCAGGCGATATTATAGGCCTACATAACCACGGTACAATCCAAATTGGTGATACCTTTACGCAAGGCGAAAAGCTTAAGTTTAGCGGTATTCCTAACTTTGCGCCTGAGCTGTTTCGTCGTATTCGTTTGCGTGATCCGCTTAAACAAAAGCAGCTATTAAAAGGCCTAGTACAACTTTCTGAAGAAGGTGCAGTACAGGTATTTAGACCGCTTATTAATAACGATTTAATTGTAGGCGCGGTAGGTGTACTACAGTTTGACGTAGTTGTAGCGCGCTTAAAAGCTGAGTACAACGTAGATGCAATTTACGAAGGTGTAAACGTCAATACAGCGCGCTGGGTAAGCTCAACTGACGTTAAAAAGTTTGAAGAGTTTAAGCGTAAGTGCGAAAGCAACTTAGCACTTGATGGTGGCGATAACCTAACTTACATAGCACCGAGCCGTGTAAACCTTAATTTATCGGTAGAGCGTTATCCAGAAGTAACCTTTAACCATACTCGCGAAAACTAGAATCGACTGACTACAGTTAACTGAAAGCCTGCTAAGGCGGGCTTACAAAGGTAAATAATATAATGAACATTCGTACTATTTTAGTAGAAAAAGCCATTGCCGCCATGACCGCAGCTGGCCTACCTGAAGATACAAACCCAGCGGTTACACAAAGTACACGCCCACAGTTTGGTGATTACCAAATTAATGGTGCAATGGGCGCCGCTAAAAAAATGAAAAGTAACCCACGTGAGCTTGCGCAAAAAATTATTGATCAGTTAGATGTAAGCGACATTGCTGAAAAAACTGAAATTGCTGGCCCTGGTTTTATTAATATTCATTTAAAGCCTGAGTTTTTAGCCAAAAGCGTAGAAGCGGCTAACAGCGATGCAAAGCTTGCCGTAAACGAGCACACTAAGCCACAAACTGTCGTGGTAGATTACTCTTCACCTAACCTTGCAAAAGAAATGCACGTAGGTCATTTACGCTCAACCATTATTGGTGATGCCATTGTACGCGCCCTTGAATTTAGAGGCGATAAAGTCATTCGTCAAAACCACATGGGCGATTGGGGCACACAATTTGGTATGCTGATTGCGCATTTAGAAGATCAAATTAGCCAAGGCGTAGATTTAGAGTCGGTAGCGCTTGCTGATTTAGAAACGTTTTACCGCGACGCTAAAAAACGTTTTGATGATGAGGAAGGTTTTGCAGATAAAGCCCGTGATTACGTTGTTAAACTACAAGGTGGCGATGCGCACTGTGAAAAACTATGGAAGCTATTTATAGCAACCTCAGTTAAGCACTCTGAAGAAGTTTACAAACGTCTAAATGTAACGCTTACTCAAGCTGATATTATGGCTGAAAGTGCTTACAACAGTGAGCTTAACGATATTA
The DNA here is from genome assembly GCF_018100985.1 of Pseudoalteromonas sp. MMG007. Classification (GTDB taxonomy): domain Bacteria; phylum Pseudomonadota; class Gammaproteobacteria; order Enterobacterales; family Alteromonadaceae; genus Pseudoalteromonas. The sequence goes on from NZ_JAGJEI010000001.1 coordinate 540,446, forward strand.
TTAGCCTATTAAAAGATAAAGACATTGCTGTAGAGTCGCAAGGTGCACAAGTGGTGTTTTTAGATGAGCTTGCAAATAAAGATGGCGAGCCATCGGCGTTTATCGTGCAAAAATCAGGTGGAGGCTTTTTATATGCAACCACTGATTTAGCCGCGTGTGATTACCGCTCAAATAAATTGGGTGCTGAACGTATTTTAATATTTGTAGATGCACGCCAAAGCCTTCACTTTAATCAAGTAGAGCTTACAGCACGAAAAGCTGGCCTTTTACGCGATGAAACAAGCTACGAGTTTTGCCCGTTTGGCACCATGATGGGCGCCGATGGTAAACCATTTAAAACCCGTACCGGTGGCACTGTAAAACTGGCTGATTTACTTGAAGAATCAATTAGCCGTGCAGCAACAAAACTAGCAGAGCGTGAATCTGACTTATCGGATCATGATCGTAGTGAAATAGCCCGCAAAGTAGGTATTGGCGCCGTTAAATACGCTGATCTTTCTAAGCACCGTACCAGTGATTACATATTCAACTGGGACAGCATGCTAAGTTTTGAAGGCGCAACAGCACCTTACTTACAATATGCTTATACGCGTGTGCGTAGTATTTTTCGTAAATCAGGTGTCGATGCTGCTACACTAAGTGCTAATGTAGCCATAGCTGAGCCGCAAGAAAAAGCACTAGCACTTAAATTGCTGCAGCTTGAAGAAGTACTTGATTTAATGATCAACGAGGCTACTCCGCACGTATTATGTGGGTACTTGTACGAACTAGCTAGCTTATATATGACATTCTATGAAGCCTGCCCAGTACTTAAAGAAGGCGTAGAGCCAAGCGTACGTGACAGCCGTTTAGTGCTGTGTAATTTAGTGGCAGATACGCTAAAAACAGGATTGGATCTGTTAGGCATTGAAGTCATGGAGCAAATGTAATCACCTTCTGCTTCGTGTAGTTCGCTTTAGCTGCGTTGGTAAAACTATTTAGCCTAAGTCACATACAAACCGTATGCTCCTTGGCATAAATAGCTTTAGCGCCTTGCTAGCACTCCTACACTTGCAGATGATTTTAGGCTTTACTTGACGAACTTTTGTAAGTTAATCAATTTTGTAGCTGATAGCACCGTAGGTTGGGTTGAGTGAAACGAAACCCAACATTAACCAAGCACTAACCCAAAATATAAAATTGTTCTTATTACTGATTACTATTGATTGCCTGACTTTACTTACCTACATACGCTTTAATAAACAGAGAAGGATTTGTTTATGAAACTCGAAGATATCCGCCGTGAATACTTGCAAGACGCGTTAAGCGAAGACACTTTGCAAGATGACCCATTTAAACAATTTGAAACATGGCTTGAGCATGCTGTGGGCAGTAATGTGCCTGATCCAACGGCCATGGTTGTGGCAACGGTTGATGAAACAGGGCAGCCTTCGCAGCGTATTGTATTGTTAAAACACCTTGATGATAATGGGTTTGTATTTTTTACTAATACGGGCTCTCGTAAAGCACAAGAGCTAAAAGGTAATAATAAAATATCGCTGCATTTTCCATGGCACCATATGGAGCGCCAAGTAATTGTATACGGCGAGGCTAAACCATTACCTACATCAGCGGTAGCAAAATACTTTTTATCACGCCCTAAAGAAAGCCAATTGGCTGCCTGGGCTTCAGCGCAAAGTAGGCCCGTGTCGTCTCGAAAAGTCCTTATGGAAACCTTTGCTAATATGAAGAGTAAGTTTGCCAAAGGTGAAATCCCCCTTCCTGATTTTTGGGGCGGTTACTGCGTAGTCCCGACTAAAATAGAGTTTTGGCAAGGCGGCGCACATCGTTTACACGACCGTTTTATGTACCAACGCCAGGATGATAATAGCTGGCAAGTTACACGTTTAAACCCTTGACTGGTTTACGCTTGTGAAGTTTATAGATTCCCATTGCCATCTCGACTTTAATGAATTTGACGCAGAGCGCGAATCACTTATAAAAGCGTGTGTGGCAAAGGGCGTTGAGCGCTTTGTTGTGCCAGGTATTAGCTTAGCCCAATCTAAACAGTTAATTAAGTTTAAAAGCAAATACCCACCAGTACATATTGCCGCAGGGCTTCATCCTTATTTTTTAGATGAGCATAAAGAACCACACTTAGCGCAGCTGTTTGATTTTGCAAAAGCAAATATTAACCAGCTGGTGGCAATAGGTGAGTGTGGGCTTGATAGAAGTATTGAAGACCTTGAAAAACAAACGCGGTTATTTGAGCAACAAATAACGATTGCCAATGAGCTAAATTTACCGTTAATTGTGCACCACAGACAAAGCCATGATTTAATTGCGCAATCGTTTAAACGCTGTAAGCCAAAATATGGTGGGGTGATACATGCGTTTTCGGGGTCACTGCAGCAAGCACACTATTATATTAAGCAAGGTTTTAAGTTAGGCGTTGGTGGGGTTATTACCTATGAGCGCGCAGCAAAAACCCGTAATGTAATTGCTCAAATAGCGCCACAACATTTAGTACTCGAAACAGACTCGCCCTCAATGCCATTAAGTGGCCACCAAGGCGAGATTAATACACCGCTTCACATTCCAAATGTGTTCAACGTACTATGCAATTTAAAGCATAGCAGCAATAAAGAGGTACTTGCTAAAGCGCTTTATGACTCTTGCTCTGAGGTTTTTTGTATATAGCGGCTAACCTGCCAACGTTTTAAACCTCGACCCAGTTGCCATGTGAAAATACACGCAATTACTAGCATTAATAAAACTTGCCTGCCTAAATCATGAAAATGATTGTGGCTGTCTGATATAGCTGCGCGCGTTAAATATGTAACTGATACAAAGCCAATGGGGCGGTCATCGTTATTTATTACAGGTTCTATAAAAGGTGTTTTAAGCTTACTAATACCAGGGGTAGAGTCGGGCAGTTGCCCAAAAACATGATGTGATTGCCAATTATCGCTACTGGCAATTAAAATACCTTGTTGATCGTAAATGGTGGCCGAAAGCACAAATTTATCTTTACTTATATCATTACAAATTGCATTGAGCTGAGGTTTGTTTTTTTCAATAAGCGGTGTTTTAACGTTTAAAGCCATAAATTTAGCTAAGCTTTGTGCTGTGTTATCGGCGCTGTCATACAATAACTGATGACTTTGAAAACTACTATTAACACCTACCCAGCTTAGTAATACAAAACAGCCAGCCGCGAGTATTAAGCGTACTAAGCGCTTTCTTTGAGATGCGGTAATAGGGTTTTTAATATGGTTATTTTTCATAGTCACCGTATATGCTGCTGACAGCATTTTGATTTGATGTTACAACTACACTAACTATAACCTTAAACCCTACCTGATGGCGAATTTAGCGTAAATATTAGTTAACCTTTGATATGCCAAAATCAGGAAAATAAAAATAAACACGGAGAACCCATGTCGCAAACGAGCATGGCACAGCCAGTTGCTGAGCAATCATTACAACACTTAACTTTAAATAAGTGGTTTACTTACAGTGGTGGCAATTTTATACCGGTTAATGATATTCCAGATAAAAAATTAGGGTTATTTAGCATTGCATTTGCGGGAGATTTTGAGCAAAAGCATGTTATACAGATTATTGAATTTTTGGATAAATATAATCAAACAGTCACAGCTGTATGTCAGTATCAACCAGATTTAGGTTTAGCGCCTGCATTGTGTTTTTATGCACAAAATGCAGAGCAAGCAATAAACCCGTTAGCGCTGCAAGAATTTTCAAGCTCCCTTGATTGCCAACTAGTGCAAGTAGCCACACCTCCTAACTTGTACGAGCCAGGCTTACTTGTTATGGATATGGACTCAACGGCCATTACTATTGAATGTATTGATGAAATAGCACGTTTAGCCAATGTATACGATGAGGTCGCCTCAGTGACAGCGCTTGCGATGGCTGGCAAACTTGATTTTAGCGAAAGTTTAAATCAGCGTGTAGCTAAGCTCACAGGCATACAAAAAAGCTTAATAGATGATCTGAAAAGTGTGCTTCCTTTAATGCCAGGTATTAAAGCGTTGTGCCAAATTTTAAAGCAGCACCAGTGGTATTTAGCCATAGCGTCGGGCGGTTTTGTGCCTTTTGCAGAGCGCGTTCAAGAGCTAATTAATTTAGATGAAGTGCATGCTAATGTGCTGGAATTTGAAGACGATAAGTTAACAGGTAAAGTACTTGGAACTATTGTGGATGCGCAGCAAAAAGCAGTGGTACTCGAGTCTCTTCAGCAAAAGCTAGGCCTTAAAAAAGCACAAACGGTAGCAATTGGTGATGGTGCAAACGATTTAGTTATGATGGCTCAAGCTGGGCTTGGTGTTGCCATACATGGCAAGCCTAAAGTGGTTGAGCAGGCTCAAGCTGCTATATGCCAAGGTTCGTTATTGCAGTTATTGTATATGCTCGCTATTCCGCTAAATGAAAAGCCAAGCGCATAAGTAAAAGGTTAAACCGCTTAGCGTAAGCGGTTTAACCAAATTAATTTACGACGATTCATTTGTTCTACTTGCTCTTTTTTAAGCTCAAGGTGACTTAAAGCTTCTTCGGTTATATCAACCATGTCGCCTACACCCGCAACAGCCCATAAAGCTTCTTCTAAATCTTTTGCTTTGTGCATGGCATATTGGGTTACGTATTTTAGCTCGTTGGATAAGTAGTCGGTATCAGGGCGTCCTGTACGCGAAATATAAAGTCGCATTACAAATATAAGCTCCGACTTAATGCCTTTGCTTATTTGCTTGTTAAAGCTAGTGTAATCTTCACCTAATACACATTGGCTTACAATAGCATCTTCAATAGTGCTTTTACGTGGGTCAAAGTTAATAGCAAGTGTAAAAGCAAGAGGTGGGTCTTGCCGGCTACGATCTTTAATATTGGGGGTAATCACATCAACTATCTGTTCTTGCGTTAAAACACTCGATAAATCGGTTTTATTATTCAATAAACCAAAATTTTGCAAAATCACATGCATTGGACTTGCATATAAGCCAAAGCCAATAGCACCTGTTTTAAAATGTGCAGCCTCTTTGTGTAAGTATAGTGGGAATTGGCATACACTTTTAGTGACCATATTTCTAAGGGCTGTAGAGAGACCTTCTACTTTTGGTGCTTCCTCAGATACTTTTAGTTTATCTTTGTTCCCTTCTATTAACTGAGTAAAAAAAGTAACGCCAGCATGAGGCAAATCAGCTACTCGGTTAGCTTTTAAATTAATAGTGGTGAATGACTTGCTAATTGCCATTACCTCATATTTTAATTCACTGAGTTTATGCTTTTTCGTTATTTTTTGCAGCTCAGGGAAGTCTAAAAGTACAATGTCACCTTTTTTAAATGTAACGGGGTGTTCACACTCAAGCTGTAAGCCCATTATCGAAAAATCCCTTGTATATCCATTATATACAGTTCCATTTACAGTAATGCTGACTGGTGTTTTATATAAGTAGCGTTTATGCGAGCGTAAGTTAACGTACTCAAGTGGCACAATATCTAAATAAGGTGGAGATTCGTGTTTGGCATGGCCAAAGAGCTTAAGCTGATTAACGAGTGTTTTGTCATAAGATAGTTGCTTGTAATCTTCTTGCTCAGCTTTGTTACCTATATTTGTAAGTACAACCACATATTTTACGTCTTTAATAAGCCCTTTTACGCGTGGAGAAGGCGGCTTATTCAGTTTTTCAATATTAGAGCCTACACTATTTGGTAGTGAAAGCGGAATAAAAGAGTCATCAGGGTGACTCGGCATTATTTGTATTTTAAAACTTTGCCAGCTCTCTTTTTGACTACCAAAGCCTAAAAATAAATCTTTTAATTTAGGGTTATTATTTAACTCAGTTCTTGTTGCAGAGTAATAGTAAATCTTACCCGATGATACATGTGTAAACGTGTACAGGTAATCTTCTTTAACCGCCGTTATTTGTGCTAAAAGCTGCGTAACTCGTTGATGGTTAAGTACGTTGTACAAACATGGCACTTTTCTTTCGTCGGTGAAGTAACGCTGAATAAAAATATTGTTTTCGGTGGTTAAGCTTAAACTCGGATAAAGTGCCTCGTCTTTTTTGCTCAAGAACACGTATAAAGACGTAACACGAGGAATATAATATTGCTCGTAGCCTTTGGAAACAACGGCATCAAGGGTGTTATCTAAATTTACTTTGTAGCGACGTTTATTGCCGTTTATAAAGCTGTTTAAAAAATTATCAAAGGCTTCGTTTTTTTCAATGTAGGTACGTTTTAAACGGATATGATTATATTCACGAGAGATGTTTTCAATGGCAACAACTTCATATTGAATTCCGTTTTTTAAGCCTAGCTCAAAATCTTGCTCAAGCCCGACTAAGCGCATGGCTATTAGCTCGCCTTTTTTTATTGAGTAACGAGTGCCTAACTTTATTTTACAGCCACTTAAAGATATATCGGAGGTGGTAGCTGCAATATTTTTATTATCTTTATACTCAATAGTTACCTTGATTGAGTAGTTCATTCGCTCTTCGCGACGGCTTTCGTAAGAAGCAAACTTAATTACCTCCGTACTTAATTTATTTTCAAACTCTTGAAGTTCTGATTGCTCAGCGGCTTGCTTTTGTAATACGCGGTGGTTATTTTCGGTATTCATAACCGCTTCGTAAACAGCTAATGTGTATCCGCCATGTTGTTCTAGCGCTTTTTCAAAGACCTCAACGGCAGTGGTATCCATAAAGTGCTGCTTGCCATTGTGCTCATAAGGTTTTACTTGTCCGGTCACTAAACCGCGTAGATCAATAAAGCGAGCCACAGGCTGAGATAAGCGCGACATTTCCATTTTCATCAAAAACTGCTCTGGTTTAGTTAAGCTTGCCGTTTTTGATTTGAAAATTAGGTCGAATTTTGCATTACCTAAATATGTTTTTAGCTCGTTTACGAGGTCTTCGTACTTGAGCAGTATGTCTTCAGCCATTTATAAATCATCACCGTCTAATTGAAAAGTAGATATACCGTAAAGTCCATTTATTTGCTAATTCAATAAACGCAACATCGCTCAGTGCTATTAATATAGGAACGGCTATTCGTATAAGTACAGTCTAACTCTTGTTATTATGTGTTAAATGCCAATTTGTTGGCAAGTTACTTTAAGTTATCAAAAGCAAAAAGTATGCCCTAATCTAAAGTAAGTATAAAAACAACGCAAGCTTGTAACCACTGTAGGGTCAAGCTGTTGTATTTTGGCTTTTTTATATTTGTAAGAGCACTAAAATAGTAAAATGCTATAGCGAATAGCACATATTTTAAAATTAAAAATAGTAGGTAAGGTTATAAATGGCTAAAGCGGCAAAAGTAGAATTTGTTTGTACCGAATGTGGCATGAACTATCAACGTTGGCAAGGGCAGTGTCGCTGCGGCGCATGGAACACATTAGCTGAGTTTAAACCCTCAGCAGGGCAAAGCAAAAAGGCTGCTGCACGAGCAACAGTAGGAGGTTATGCAGGTGGTATTGGCGGCGGATCTAAAAAAATTGATGATGTTGCCACCACTGAGGCCGAAAAACAGCTTACAGAAATTGGCGAGCTGGACCGTGTATTAAGCGGCGGTGTAACCACAGGCTCGGTAAATATTATTTCCGGCGATCCGGGGGCGGGTAAAACAACGCTTTTATCTGACTTAGTTGCCAGAATGTCACAGCGTATGCCGTCACTTTATTGTACGGCTGAGGAGTCACTGTCGCAGTTTAAAAACCGTGTAAACAGACTAAAGCTTAATTACAACCCGGATGAACTTTACTTACTCTCCGAAACCAGCGTAGAAACCATTATCGAAGAACTTGATAAAAATAAAATTAAGTTTGCAGTAATCGACTCTATACAAGCCGTAGTTACCGACACTGCCAATGGCAGCCCAGGTTCGCCTTCTCAAGTAAAAAGTGCTGCGCAAGCGCTTACTCAGTACTGTAAGCAAAATGATGTAACCATGTTTATTATTGCCCATGTAAACAAAAACAACGAAATAGCAGGGCCGCAAACATTAGTACACATAGTGGATGCCTTGCTGCATATTGATACTAATGATGGACAGGTACGTACTCTTAGAGCTAACAAAAACCGTTTTGGTGACATTGATACTGTAGGTATTTTTAAAATGTGCGAACGCGGAATGTTAAGCGTAGATAACCCAAGCGAAATTTTCTTATCCGGTTCAAGCACAGAATCACCAGGCTCTACGATTACCTGTATTCGCAAAGGTAATCGTAATCTATTGCTCGAAATACAATGTTTAACCACCGAAACCGAAGCAGAGTTTCCGCAGCGTGTGTGCGTGGGTTTGAACATGAACCGAATAAAAATGCTCACTGGTATTTTACGTAAGCATACTAAAACTAAAATATTCCACGATACGTTTTTTAATATTGTGGGCGGTTTACGAATCGATGAAACCGAAACCTGTATTGATTTAGCGTTAGTTACTGCGCTTTTAAGCAGCTTAAACGAGTTTGTAGTACCGCGTACAACCTGCATTATGGGCGAGCTCAGCCTAAACGGAGACGTACGCCCAATCGACAGCGGCGTGCCTCGCGTTAAAGAAGCGGCGCAGCATGGTTTTACAGAAATATTTATTCCGTTTCGTAATTACCATAAGTCTATGGAAGGACTAGGCGCCAAAATTACACCAGTAAAAACAGTACATGAGTTACTTAGTTTGATTAATTAACAGTTACAGGCACTGCATTGCAATGTTACTCTTGGGCTAAGACAGTCTATATAAAGAATTAAATAAGGAAATAACATGAAAAAACTAGTTATAGCTATAGCCATTGTTGCAGCTGGCGTAGGCGGTGTTAGCTACGCAAATTATGTAGCAACTCAAGAAGTACGCACTGAAGTAGATAAGCAACTTGCGCTAGTGAGCGAACAAACCGGCGCAACATTTAAATATGCGGGTTTATCAGCAAGTGTTATTTCTAAAAGTGTTGAAATTACTAACATGGAAGTAATGAGTCCTGAAGGTGATAAAGTCGCCAATATTCAGAGTATTGAAGTAAGTGGCTACGAAACCGATAAAATATCGCCGCATACATCGTTTGAGGTTAAAAGCTTTCAGTTTGATAAAGATTTTGTAGCGATGCTACCGGCTGATACAAATGAGATGCTTGCCTCTGCAAGTTACGACTTAAGCTCATCGCTTGATTACGATGAGCAGTCTGGCGACAGTGACGTAGCCTTAAGGCTTAATGCGAAAGATATTGCTAGTTTTAATATGGATGTAGGCCTTGCCAATTCCAAAGCGCTAATGGACGCGTCTCTTGCTATAAGCAAAGCGCAACAAGAAGCTGGCAATACGCCGCTTACGTACGAGCAAGAGTTACAACAGCAAACCTTAATTATGCAAGCCATGAGTAAGCTTGAGCCGCGTAATATTAACTTAGTACTTAATAATCAAGGTCAATTAAAAGAGCTGTTTGCCAGTGAGCTTGAAAAACAAGGTATGACACTTGAGCAAATGCAAATGATGCTACAGCAGCAGTTAGAGCAAGCTCCCGTGACTGAAGAAATAGCACAGTCACTAACTGATTTTGCTAAAGGTTTAAACTCATTGAGTGTATCGGCAAAATTGCCTGAAGGTAAAACCATGATGGAAATTAACCAACAAATAATGATGTTAGCTGGTCAACCTGAAGAATTAGTCAAGCTTGTTAATTTAGAAGTTAAAGGCGAATAATAGCAATAATCTACATATCATCAGCTGAATGTAAAAAGCCGTATTTGATTAATCAAATACGGCTTTTATTATTTTGACTAATAGCTATTTTAGTGAAGAATACGCGCTCTAATTGTACCTTCTACTGCGCTTAGCTCTTTAAGTGCAACTTCTGACTGATCGGTATCTACGTCAATAACTACATAACCAATTGATTCATCAGTTTGTAAGTACTGAGCAGCAATGTTAATACCGTGCTGGGCAAACGCTTGGTTAATTTGCGTTAACACACCTGGGCGGTTGTGGTGCACGTGTAATAAACGGCTACGATTAGCAAGCTCTGGCAGCGAAACCTCAGGGAAATTAACAGCCGTAATAGTTGAGCCATTATCTGAGTATTTAGCTAATTTACCGGCTACTTCAATACCAATGTTTTCTTGCGCTTCTTGGGTTGAACCACCAATGTGCGGCGTTAAAATAACGTTGTCGAATTCACGCAGTGGCGATACAAATTCTTCTTCGTTAGATTTTGGCTCAACCGGGAAAACATCAATAGCTGCGCCGCTGAGTTTTTTCTCGCTAAGTGCTTCTGCTAGTGCATCAATATCTACTACAGTACCGCGTGAAGCATTGATCAAAATAGAGCCTTGCTTCATTACAGCCAGTTCTGCTGTGCCAATTAGGTTTTTAGTTTGCGGTGTTTCTGGAACGTGTAAGCTAATAATATCAGCACGTTGTAAAAGCTGCGTTAGGTTATGTACTTGCGTAGCGTTACCTAAAGACAGTTTGTCTTCGATATCGTAATACTCGACGTTCATACCTATGTTTTCAGCCATAATACCTAGTTGCGTACCAATATGGCCGTAACCGATAATACCTAAAGTTTTACCTCGGGCTTCAAATGAGCCTGTTGCTGTTTTTAACCAGCCGCCACGGTGCGCTGCTGCATTACGCTGTGGAATACCGCGTAATAATAATAGTATTTCGCCAAGTACAAGCTCTGCTACAGAGCGAGTGTTTGAAAACGGTGCATTGAATACCGCAATACCACGCTCACGTGCTGCGCTTAAATCTACTTGGTTTGTACCAATACAAAAACACCCAATGGCTACTAGCTTTTCAGCTGAGTCTAAAACAGCTTGGTTAATATGAGTACGAGAACGAAGTCCTACAAAGTGCACATCTTTAATACGCTCTTTAAGCTCGTCCTCAGGTAAGGATGTTTTTACGTAGTCGATGTTACTGTAACCATTACGTTTAAGCGTTTCTACTGCGCTTTGGTGAACACCTTCAAGCAAGAGAATTTTAATTTTGTCTTTTGCTAACGATACCTTACTCATAACCTCATCCTATTTAATTTGTGGCCCATTTTTAGTGCCGATAATTACTTTATCAGCACCGCGCATTGCAAAAAGGCCGTTGGTAACTACGCCAACAATTGAATTAATTTGTGTTTCAAGTTGTCTGGCATTACTAATACTTAAATTGTGTACATCTAAAATAACGTTACCGTTATCTGTTACTACGCCTTGGCGGTAAACAGGGTCACCACCAAGCTTTAATAATTCACGTGCAACGTAGCTGCGTGCCATTGGGATAACCTCTACCGGAAGCGGGAAGTCGCCCAATGTATCTACCAGTTTTGTGTCATCAACAATACACACAAACTGTTTTGCTACCGCTGCTACTATTTTTTCGCGGGTAAGTGCTGCGCCTCCGCCCTTGATCATTTCATTTTGGGCGTTGATTTCATCTGCGCCATCTACGTATACATCAAGTACATCAATGTTGTTTAGCTCAAACACTTCAATACCTAGCGCTTGTAGGCGCGCTGTTGAAGCTTCAGAGCTTGATACCGCACCTGTTATGGTGTCTTTTACTGTGCCAAGGGCATCAATAAAATGATTTACGGTAGAGCCTGTACCAACACCAACAATAGTGTTTTCTTTAACAAACTCGAGTGCAGCCCATGCTGCTGCTTTTTTTAATTCGTCTTGCGTCATTGTCATGCTCATATATCAAATGTGTAGTGAGTGCTTATTACCATTGATAAATTTTATCAGGAGTAATAATAGTTTTAAGTGGAACATCCCACGATTCAATAGGCAGTGCATCTACTTTTTGACAGCTATGCGCTAAGCCAATAAGTTGCGGTTTTTGCCAATTGCCTTGGTGAAGTTGTGCCAGTGTTTTATCGTAAAACCCACCTCCCATTCCTAATCGGTTACCTTGGTTATCAAATGCAACTAATGGCATAAGTAAGTAATCTAGATCAGTTAATGGGCATATTTGAGAGCAGTTCAGCTTAGGCTCCAAGATACCATAGCGATTTGCCTTCATGGGTGAGTTTTTTTCATAGCGCTGAAATAGTAATGTAGTGCCATTAAATGGGTGAATTACAGGGAGGTAAAGCGTGTGGTTTTGTTTCCATAATTCATTTATTAACAATGAGGTATCTAATTCACCATCATTACTAAAATAAATGGCAATATGCTTGTTTTTAGATGTTTTTTTGCTTTTTAGGTGTTGAGTAAAATTCACTTTTAGTGATTGAGCGGCTATTAATTGTTTGTTTTTTGACAAGTTATTACGTATTTTACGTATTTTAGTTCTTATTTGTGCTCGTTTACTGCTCATTTAATTATTTAACCGCACCTAAAAAGAAAATAAATTTGGAAAACCTAAATAAACAGCAAGCACAACGAGCAAAACAACGACGGTCGCAATTAATACATATAAAAGCCAATTACTACGCTTCGCTGGTGTTGTTATAAGCTCTTCATCAAGCACTAGGTCGTCATCTTGCCATTCATCTGTAATTTCATCAGGTGCTTTTAATTGAGCTTCAGGAAGACGTTGCTCTAGCTCTTCAAGTTTTTCTTCTAAGCGGATTAAACTGCTCGTAATATAATCTAGTGCATCAAAAATTCTTTCATCGCGCTGACTGCTTGGCATTTGTTGAGAGGGCGTTGGTGATGTACTTGCTTGTAATTTACTTTTAATACCGAGGCTTGCTAAAAGCTTGGCTTGTTTTAGCGCTTTGTCTTTATTATTTGGCGCAAACAATGGCTTACCCTTTAAAAAAAGAGCCACCTTTTCTTCTGACGTTTTTAATTTAGTTGCTAAATTTACGCACACTGTTTTGCTATCAACACCTTGTGCAAGTTCTACAAATATAACGCGAAAGTTTTCGGCCATTAAACTATCCCTAAAGCTTTTATAATAAGGTGAGTATATACCTAAAGTGCAAAAGAGTTCGAGATTGATTTTATTGTTAATTAATAAACTTTCATAAGTTCATTAATTATTAAACGTTAGATATAAAAACGGCCCTAAAAAGGGCCGTTTATATTTTTTGTACTATGTTGGCTTAAAGGCCAGCAGCTGCGCGAAGTGCGTCTGCTTTATCTGTACGTTCCCAAGGGAAATCGTCACGACCAAAGTGGCCGTAAGCCGCTGTAGGAAGGTAGATAGGGCGCTCTAAATCAAGCATTTGAATTAAGCCGTAAGGGCGTAGGTCAAAGTGTTCACGAATAAGCTCGATTAAACGGCTTTCTTCTAACTTACTTGTACCAAACGTTTCAACGCTGATAGAAGTAGGCTCTGCAACACCGATTGCGTAAGACACTTGTAATTCACACTTATCAGCAAGGCCAGCAGCCACTACGTTTTTAGCAACGTAACGTGCAGCGTATGCAGCTGAACGGTCAACTTTTGATGGATCTTTACCAGAGAAAGCACCACCACCGTGACGCGCCATACCACCGTATGTATCAACGATGATTTTACGACCTGTTAAACCACAATCACCCATAGGTCCGCCAATTACAAAACGACCCGTTGGGTTAATGAAAAATTTAGTTGCGCTTGTAACAAGCTCTGCAGGAAGCACTGGCTTGATGATAGTTTCCATCACCGCTTCTACTAAATCTTTTTGTGAAATGTCTTCGCTGTGCTGAGTAGAAAGTACTACAGCATCAATACCTACTGGCTTGCCGTTTTCGTATGCAAAAGTAACTTGAGATTTTGCATCTGGACGTAACCAGTTAAGCTCGCCACTTTTACGAACCTCAGCTTGGCGCTGTACTAAACGGTGTGAGTAAGTAATTGGAGCTGGCATAAGTACTTCTGTTTCGTTACATGCGTAACCAAACATCAAGCCTTGATCGCCTGCGCCTTGTTCTTCTGGGCTAGTACGGTCAACACCTTGGTTAATGTCAGGAGACTGTTTACCAATAGTGTTTAAAATAGCACATGAGTCTGCATCGAAACCCATGTCTGAATGTGTGTAGCCAATTTCACGTACTGTTTTACGTGTAATTTCTTCAATATCAACCCATGCGCTAGTAGTGATTTCACCACCAACCATAACCATACCGGTTTTTACGTAAGTTTCGCACGCAACACGGGCATGAGAGTCTTGCTCTAGGATAGCATCAAGTACCGCATCAGAGATTTGATCGGCGATTTTATCCGGATGACCTTCAGAAACAGATTCAGAAGTAAATAAATGTTTTGCCATTGTATTTCTGCTCACAAATATTGCGCTTCACAAACGTCGGTATTAGCGCTAAAAAATTAAGGGGCGTATTTTATCTAAAACGAAACTGCTTGCATAGTGTTTTTACGCCTAGACGTCTAAATAAAATGAGTAATAACTTTTCGGTCTTAAAAAATATTCATAATGCCCCATATTTATGGGGTTTTTAATTGCACAGTGCACCCACAATAAGTAAGAATGGATGCCATAAAAGCTCTTTAGTAATATAAGAGCATTAACGAAAACATAAATACCCGCGCAAATACACATATAAGGTAGGAGAATTCATGCCATCTCGCAAAGAACTTGCAAATGCTATTCGCGTCTTGTCAATGGACGCAGTACAAAAGGCCAAATCTGGTCACCCTGGAGCCCCTATGGGCATGGCCGATATCGCTGAAGTATTATGGCGCGATTATCTAAAGCATAATCCAACTAATCCAGAGTGGGCTGACCGTGACAGATTTATTCTTTCAAACGGCCACGGTTCAATGCTTATCTATTCTCTATTGCACCTAACTGGTTACGATTTACCATTGGACGAAATTAAAAACTTCCGTCAAATGCATTCTAAAACGCCAGGTCACCCTGAGTACGGTTATGCACCAGGAATCGAAACTACTACGGGTCCACTAGGTCAAGGGATCACAAATGCCGTAGGTATGGCGATTGCTGAAAAAGCACTTGCTGCACAGTTTAACCGCGAAGGCCACGACATTGTAGATCACAACACCTATGCCTTTTTAGGCGATGGTTGTTTGATGGAAGGTATTTCTCATGAAGCATGTTCACTTGCTGGTACATTAGGCTTAGGCAAGCTTGTTGCATTTTGGGATGACAACGGCATTTCAATCGATGGTGAAGTTGAAGGTTGGTTTAGCGACGATACCCCAGCGCGTTTTAAAGCGTATGGTTGGCATGTGATCAGCGACGTTGATGGCCACAATAGCGATGCTGTTAGTGCTGCAATAGCAGAGGCTAAAAGCGTTACCGACAAACCATCACTAATTTGTTGTAAAACAGTAATTGGTTACGGCTCGCCTAATAAATCAGGTAGCCACGACTGTCACGGTGCGCCACTAGGTGATGACGAAATTAAAGCGTCTCGCGAATTTTTAGGTTGGACTGGCGAAGCATTCGAAATTCCTGCTGATATTTACGCACAGTGGGATAGCAAAGAAAAAGGCCAACAGCAAGAATCTAGCTGGGATGAAAAATTTGCAGCTTACGCAAGCGCATACCCAGAGCTTGCCGCTGAATACAAGCGCCGTATTAACAACGAGCTACCAGATGATTGGGCTGCAAAATCTCAAGAATACATTGAGCAACTACAAGCCAACCCAGCAAACCCTGCATCTCGTAAAGCGTCACAAAATGCACTAAATGCATTTGGTCCGTTATTACCTGAATTCATGGGTGGCTCAGCCGATTTAGCTGGCTCAAACCTAACAATTTGGGATGGTTCTAAAGGGTTAACTGCAGACGATGCAAGCGGTAACTACATTTATTACGGTGTACGTGAATTTGGTATGTCGGCTATTATGAATGGTATTGCGCTTCATAAAGGTTTTATTCCTTACGGTGCAACGTTCTTAATGTTTGTTGAATATGCAAAAAATGCGGTACGTATGGCTGCACTAATGAAGCAACCAAGCATTTTTGTATACACGCACGATTCAATCGGCCTAGGTGAAGACGGTCCAACTCACCAACCGGTAGAGCAAATTGCTAGCATGCGTTTAACGCCAAACTTATACAACTGGCGCCCGTGTGACCAAGTTGAGTCGGCAATTGCATGGCAACAAGCTATTGAGCGTAAAGACGGTCCTACGTCACTTATCTTTACTCGCCAAGGTCTTGAGCAACAAGCACGTGACGCACAACAACTAGCAGATGTTAAAAAGGGTGGTTACATCCTTAGCTGTGACGGCAACCCAGAGCTAATTATTATTGCTACAGGTTCTGAAGTTCAGTTAGCACAAGATTCAGCAGCAGAACTACGCAGCCAAGGCAAAAAGGTACGTGTTGTATCTATGCCATGTACTGATGCCTTTGAAGAGCAAAGTGCAGAGTACAAAGAAAGCGTATTACCGGCCGCTGTTACGCGCCGCGTAGCAGTAGAAGCGGGTATTGCTGATTACTGGTACAAGTACGTAGGCCTAAACGGTGCAGTAGTGGGTATGACGACCTTTGGTGAGTCTGCGCCTGCTGGCGAACTGTTCGAGTTCTTTGGCTTTACAGTAGAAAACATTGTAAATAAAGCAAACGCCTTGTTTTAAGCGTTAGCTTTAATATTTAAAAGCCCGCCTTGTTTTAAACAGGGCGGGCTTTTTTGTTGGAGCAAATATAAAAGCGTTACTTTTAATACAGTAAGCTTAATGCTTACTCAGGAAGCTCACATTCAAACTTTTGCTAAATAAAAAGCCTGCCACGTAAATAGCGCAGCAATTAATATCTAAAAACACCGCTTTAAAACCGTAAGTGAGTAACTTTCAATGCACTTTCCTTGCAAGGCATTTTTCTATCAGGCAAGGTGGTGGCTGATTTTTAAAAATAATATAAACAGGAGTGAGGATGTCTCAGTTTGAAAATGTAAGTGTAATTAAAAAAGCTAACGTATATTTCGATGGAAAAGTATCGAGCCGTACGGTTGTGTTTAGCGATGGCACTACAAAAACATTAGGCTTTATGCAGCCAGGCGAGTTTGTATTCGATACAAGCAAAAAAGAGCTTATGGAGCTTTTAGGTGGCCAGTGGGATATTTTATTGCCAGGTGAGAGTGAATGGAAAACGTTTAACGCGGGTGAATCGTTTAACGTAGATGCTAACGTAAGCTTTAAAGTAAAAGTTGTTGATTTTGCCGACTACTGTTGTTCGTACACAGATTAACCAATATAGCTAGACGTCTGAAAGCCCATGCTTAATGGGCTTTGCATAAACTTTGCACAACCCATGATTTAAATCAGCAAAACGAGTAAATAAACCTCAAATATCTTACCTTTTTCCTTGTGTTAATCTAAATAGCCCCCAATACTATTTATGAGGTAACAAATAAAAGGATACCCTATGAAAATTAATCTTTCTGGTCACCATGTCGACGTTACTGACTCTATTAGAGAGCACATAAACGAAAAGTTTTCAAAAATCGAGAGCCACTTTCCATCACTTATCGCACTCGATATTATTTTGTCTAAAGAACATCATAAAATCCAAGCAGAAATTAGCACTAATTACGAAGGTGCGCGAATATCAGTAAAAGGGGAAAACGAAGTTATGTACCCAGCTATTGCAAGCGCAGCTAAAAAACTCGATGCGGCACTAAAACATCGAAAAGGGCAAATAAAAGCAAACCTACATGAAAAGCCTGTAAGTACAACACCTGAAATTGCACACGAGATCATTCAAGAGATGGAACTAAAATAAGCATTAGTCCCAAAGTACTATAAAAAAGAGCCTTACGGCTCTTTTTTATTGCCTGTAATTTAGGTAAGTTATGCGTTCTTGCAGTTTATTAATTGTAAAAGTTAATAAAAAGAACACACAACACACATATTTTGAGAAATTAATGCACACAACAAAAGCAGTTTGGAAGTCTCGTTTAGGTGCCCTAGGCCCTGGCATTTTAATGGCTACAGCCGCCATTGGCGGATCTCACTTAGTCGCGTCAACTCAAGCTGGCGCATTATTTGGTTGGCAACTGTTTTGGCTAATACTGGTTGTTAATGTATTAAAGTATCCGTTTTTTCGGTTTGGGATGGAATATACCTTAGCCACTAAAAACAGTTTAGTAGAAGGCTATAAAAATAAAGGCCCAGTTTATTTTTATAGTTTTATAGGCCTAAACATACTCGCTGCTGTTGTTAATACCGCAGGCGTATTATTACTTACCGCCAGCTTACTGCATTACGCACTGCCTGTAGTGATAGAGGTAACCCTGCTATGTTGGATATTGCTCGGTGTGTGCTTAGCCATATTATTGTTAGGGCACTTCAAAGCGCTCGACAGCGTGGCCAAAGGCATAATGGGGTTATTAACGCTGGCTACTGTTATTGCGCTCGTTATCGCATTTAGTAACGGCCCAATGGCGCCTGCTGACTATGTGGGCCCATCACCATATGAGCTTGCTATGCTTAGCTTTATGGTGGCTTTAATGGGCTGGATGCCAGCACCCATAGAAATATCAGCACTGAGTTCGCTTTGGCTAAAAGAAAAACAAGCGCAGCAAACAGTCACTAAAAGCCAAGGCTTGTTCGACTTTAATGTAGGCTATTGGTTAACAGCGTGCTTAGCCTTAGTATTTTTTAGCTTAGGTGTATTGGTACAATACGGGCAAAACAGCAGCATAGAACTCGGTGGAGTCGCCTTTGCTAAGCAGCTTATTGATATGTATGCATTAACAATAGGCGAGTGGGCAAGGCCGCTTGTATCAGCAATCGCCTTTTTATGTATGTTTGGCACCACACTTACTGTACTTGATGGCTACGCCCGTACGCTTAACGAATCTCATAAGTTACTTGGCTTTAAGCAATCAAAACACAGCCTAAATATTTGGTTAATACTACAAGCACTTGCCGGTATGGCCGTTATTTTATTTTTTAAATCCGCTCTTGGCCCTATGCTTACTTTTGCCATGACGCTTGCTTTTGTAACTACTCCTGTTTTTGCATGGCTTAACTTTAGCCTAGTACGCTCAAACCCCGATATTAAACACAGTGTATTACTGCGTATTTTAAGCTGGTTAGGTTTAATATATTTAATCGGGTTTGCCGTAGCGTTTATAGTATGGAAGCTAGCTGCATAAACCAGTTATATAAATATGATATTTTTAAGTTAGTTAAGCATAGGTGTAGGCATTAATTTGTGTTTATGAGGAAAGTGACATGAAATTTGAAATGTCTATTACAGATAATTTTGCATCCTTTTTTGATGAACAAAAAGAAAGATATATTTTTATTGATAGCTTTGATAATAAAACGTTTGAGGTGCAAGTAGGGGATTTAGATAACCCAAAATCAGTCGGTAGCGTTTTAGCTTCTAATAATGATGAATTGAATGTTAAGTTATTAGCGCTTTACAATAAATATTAATACACTAAAAAATGAGCTATAAATGAAAATTAAAACAGGTGAGCTTTCAAACCCTGAGGTTATAAAACTATTACAAGCGCATCATAACGATATGCTAAAACACTCACCTGTTGAGAGCGTACATGCACTGGATGTAACTAAACTCACTCAGCCCTATATAACCTTTTATAGCTTATGGATTGGAAATAATTTAGCGGGTGTTGGCGCTTTAAAAGCACTAAATACAACGCATGGCGAAATTAAATCAATGCGTACATCAAGCAACTATTTACGCCAAGGCATAGCGGCTAAGTTACTCACGCATATTATTGAGCAAGCGACTTTGCGAGGTTATAAAAAGTTAAGTTTAGAGACCGGCACGGCAAAGGCATTTTTGCCTGCACAAAAGCTTTATACTCAGTTTGGTTTTAAAGAATGCGAACCCTTTGGTGATTATGAGTTAGATCCGTACAGCTTGTTTATGAGTAAAGGGCTTTAGCTTAAATGTAGAGTTATATTAGTTCCACTTGGCTGGCTCACCTGAAAGCTAAGTTATTTATTTAATTTTTCTATTTAATCAACTGGTAAATTGTTCAACCTGTTTTTAGGTTACCAATAATCGCGTTTATCACAAAAGAAGTCTAAAAATGCGCGCACTTTGCTCTGAATAGGATTTGATGGGTGATAATAGGCGTACACTTGAGCGTCTTCCCACCAATGTTTTTTTAGTATTGGGACTAGGCGACCTTCATTGAGTGATTTTTGAATTTGACTTGAGTCTACTGGGGCGTTAATTAACCCTAAACCAGCTTCCGCCAGTTCGACGATACCGCTTACTGTTTTAACTTGGCAGTGCGGTGTTACATAAATAGGCTCACCATTTTCACTTTGCAACACTAAAACATTACTGGGTTGATTATACAAATAACCTACTACGTTATGATGTTCCAATGCCTTAATATCTGTCGGATCCCCTTGGCGCTGTATGTATTCAGGAGATGCAAAAACGCCATATTTCGAACGCCACAAAGGCTTGCGTTTTAACCCTGGATAGCGCTCTCCCAGATAGGAGCTAACAGCCCAAAAAACATCAAACTCGCTTTCATTAATATTAATAAGGGATTCTTTAACGTCCATTGTTATATTGAGTTCAGGATAAAGTGCTGTAAATTCTGCCATCCAAGGAACTAGGGTTTCTTTTATTATATCGTTCGCTTGGCAAATAACCCGTAGCTCTCCATTAATCATGCTATCACTATTGTGGCTCCACAATACCAACTCTTGATGTTGTTGAAGAAGCTGGGCTGCTTTGTGTTTAAAAGCACTACCAAATTCAGTAAGAATTAGTTTTCGTCTAGATCGAACAAATAAAGCTTGGTTCAGTTGAGTTTCTAAACGAGCAATTTGTTTGCTAATAGCCATAACTGTTTTGGCTTCGGCCTCTGCAACCCTAGACATGTTGCCTATTTCAGCAACCTTACAAAAGGTCGTTAAATCTCTTGGATGAAACATAGTAAACTTTTTGTTTAATTATTATCTGTTTTTAATATATTTATTTAATTAAGTCTAGCAATTAATCTTGCCTCACCAACCAAAATAAGTTCGACAGGAAAGATGATGACATTACATATAGGTGAATGGATTGTATTATTAATGATTATGGCAATGCCAATATACAGTTTCTGGGAATCTGACAAAACAAAGCGAGCGGTCATTGCTGGACATAAAACTAAATTGCGCATGTATCAAGAAACGATGGTTTATTTATGGTTCCCAACAGTTACGCTGCTTGCTTTAGTATTGATGCAAGTAGTCAGAATCAGTGATATTGGCCTTTATTGGCGCTCTAGTATGGCCAATTGGGTTGGCGCTTGTTTGGTAATGTGTTTATTCGTTTACTTGGTGTTGGGAGTCTATAAAGCCAAAAGTAATTCCAAAAATAACGAAGAACTACGCAATACAATGAAAACTCATAGTTGGATGATGCCCGCATCTCGTTGCGAATTAACTTGGTTTACATTTGGCGTGTCTATGTCCGCAGGGATTTGCGAAGAGTTATTGTTTCGTGGTTTTTTACTTTCTGTTTTTAGTGATTATATTGGCTTATTTTCCAGCTTAATATTAAGTAGTTTTTTATTTGGACTTTGTCATATTTACCAAGGTTGGTTAAATGCTATTCGAACCGGTATTTATGGATTAGTTTTTAGTGGTATTTATATCCTTACAGATTCTTTGCTAATCGTTATTATTCTTCACGCCATGATTGATATTTATAGCGGGATTATTGGCTACTTAATAAATCAAAGCTTTATTGATAATGCTAAGTTATATATTACGAAAAGCGATACAAAAGCAACTGCGCCATAATATTACACCCTCAAAGTTTATATATGAGTAAAGCGCTTTAGTTAAAGCAAGAAATACCTGCCGCTACTCGTTTAAAATCTTCAATTGAATTTATACGCTATCTGCGTATACTTTAATGTATGAAGGGCCTATTTGTTGAATCAAACATATTCGAAAAGTATCGAGAGCTGTACTTGAGTGATAACGAGTATCGTTTATTTCAAGCAGATCTAATGGTTAATCCAAAACAGGGCGATGTTATTCAAGGAGCAGGCGGCTTACGTAAAGTCCGAGTTGCGAGCAAAGGAAAAGGTAAGCGTGGCGGTTCAAGAGTTATATATTATTACTTGGACGACAAAAGACGTTTTTATCTACTCACTACTTACAGTAAAAACGAAGTAACCGATTTAACAGCAGATCAGAAAAAGCAATTAAAAGAATTCTTAGAGGTGTGGCACAATGAGCAAACGTGATTTATTTTCAGAATTAACTACAGCACTTGTAGACGCTAAAGCGCATTCACAAGGAAAGCTTACGTTACGTAGTCATACGGTAAATGATATTAACGATCTTGCTATCTCACCTGATGAAATAGTAAATATTCGAGAAACATTTAATATGTCGCGCGGTGTATTTGCAAACATTCTACATACCTCAGCAAGAACGCTCGAAAACTGGGAACAAGGACGCAGCGCACCGAATGGGCAAGCGATAACTTTGCTAAAGCTTGTGCAGCGTCATCCTGAAACATTGAATCATATAGCGGAGTTGTAGGGTTATACCTAATATTTATGCACAAATGTGTTGTGTCAGCTATTAATAAAAATATTTTGTAGTTTTCTAATATGAACTAAAATTATAATCTTTTTTTAACCAGTGTGGAAAATTAGCAATAAACTGTTATTTTTCTTTTCTATGCTTTAAAAAAGTTATAGGGAAAATAAATTAACTAAGGGAATTAATATGTTGGAAAGTTACATTTGGAATGTTTTAGCTACCGTCACAGGCGGGGCTATTCTGACATTTATATTTTTTTTACTTCGAGAAAAGTGTTTTCCAATTCCTAATATAAGCGGTGTTTGGTATGTAGAAAATACTACCGAATCTAGTGCTTATAATCCTTATAAAGGAATGACTTTAGATTATATCATTATGTTCTGGTGTGAAGGTTGTAAGGTCTCAGGCACAGCTGAGAAAGTGCATGAAGATTCAGTGAATATTAACAAGGATTTTATTGGAAAGGATAGAAAGAGAAGTAATGTAAACGGGTACATACAAAAAAATTACTTTTCAAAAGATAAAGTAACCTTACACTTGGTTGAAGATGGGTTTGGAAGAGTTTCCACTTACTCGTATGAATTGATAGTTACTAGAAAAGGTATGGTAGGTACTTTTTCGTCTATGGTTGCAGATCAAAAAGGTAAATCGACATGGACTCGTAAAAAAAATTGAGACTAGCTTATTTCTCTATATCTATACCGTACATTCTCATTGCTAGCTTTTTATTTAGGATTAGTAGGAGATTTCGTAATTTGGAACGTAAGGTTAGTACAAAAGTTCTTTCTTCTGATAATAATTTTCCAGAAATATATTTGAGGGTTATTCAGGTTGCTGAAGATCATAGGGGTGATAAACATTTTGGTATAGACTACCTAAGTTTTGCTAGAATTTTAAAGCAGTATTTCTGGAATGCTAACTTACAAGGTGGTAGCACAATAGAGCAACAGTTAGTCAGAACATTAACTGGGAGGTATGAAATAACAATTAAAAGAAAGTTAGTAGAGCAATTATTGGCAATTTTAATTTCATATCGTTTTAGTAAGTTGCAAATAGCATCAAGCTATTTAAATCATGCGTACTTAGGTACTAATATTACAGGTCTGTCTGAATTAGCAAAAAAGTTAAAGCTTGATATTAAAAAGGATTCACTTCAGTTAGCTGTAGAGTATTCAGTCCGGCTTAAATATCCAGAGCCAAGCAAAGTTAATAAACAATGGTTATTAAAATATGAGCGTAGGAAAGTACATGTATTAAATTTACTTTCAAAAAATACTTACCTCCACACACCTATTATTGAAAATTAACTCAGCTCTTTTATCGCTCTACTTATTCCATCTAAGCTCAGCGCATACATGCGGTTGTTCATTAACTCTTTTATAAAGCCAATTGATTGGTAGTACGGCCAGTGTTCAACGGGTTGTGGGTTGAGCCAGGCGACTTTATCAAAGTGGTTGGTGATTCGTGCCAACCATGCACTGCCGGGCTCTTCATTGTAGTGCTCTACCGAGCCGCCGGGGTAGGCTATTTCATACGGGCCCATAGTGGCATCGCCCACAAATATTACTTTGTAGTCGCTAGTAAATTTATTAATCAGCGTCATGGTGTCGATGATGTTTGAACGGCGGCGCGCGTTATCTTGCCAAACATGTTCGTATAAACAGTTATGAAAGTAGTAAAACTCTAAATGTTTAAACTCGCTGTGCGCGGCACTAAACAACTCTTCACAGGTATGAATGTAGTCATCCATTGAGCCGCCAATATCAAACAGCATGAGTACTTTTACGGCGTTGTGGCGTTCGGGGGCCATTTTTACGTCCAGCATGCCGCCTTGTTTAGCGGTAGCGCGAATGGTCTCGTTTAAATCCAGAGTGTCGCTTGCGCCAGTGCGGGCAAATTTACGTAGTTTTTTAAGAGCGAGTTTAATTGTGCGCGAGCCAATCTCTCTGTCGGTATCTAGGTT
Source organism: Pseudoalteromonas sp. MMG007 (assembly GCF_018100985.1). Taxonomy (GTDB): domain Bacteria; phylum Pseudomonadota; class Gammaproteobacteria; order Enterobacterales; family Alteromonadaceae; genus Pseudoalteromonas. The sequence continues at coordinate 564,813 of NZ_JAGJEI010000001.1, forward strand.
TTTATATTCGCGTTTATCCCACACTTTTACCGCTTGGCGATTACGGTTGCCGTCTTGCCCTATACGCACGCCCTCAGGGTTATACCCATAAGCGCCAAAAGGTGAGGTGCCACCGGTGCCCACCCATTTATTGCCGCCAGCGTGGCGTTTTTGTTGCTCTTCTAAACGCTCTTTTAGGGTTTTCATAAGCTCGTCGAGCCCACCCATGGCTTTTAGCTGAGCTTTTTCTTCATCGCTTAGGCTTTTTTCAAACTCTTTGCGTAGCCAATCTTCAGGTAGGTTGTGCTGTTGCTTTAAGCTCTCGAGTAAATCAAGGTCGGCAATACCGCTAAAGTAATCGCTAAAGGCTTTATCAAACCGATCAAAATGGGTTTCGTCTTTTACCATTATGGTGCGTGCTAAATGGTAAAAGGCGTCTACGTCGGCAAATATAACGCCTTTTTTTAAGGCGTTAATTAAATCGAGTAGTTCGCGCAAGCTCACCGGTAAACGGTATTCACGCAGTTTGAAGAAAAACGCAATCAACATATTAACGACGACTCATAAAAGCAAGTTTTTCGATTAGGCTTATGTCTTGCTCGTTTTTAAGTAAGGCGCCAAACATTGGCATTAATCCGCCTTTTTGCGCTTTGTCGTGCAGCGTTTTGGCGTCTATGTCTTCTGCCATTAATAGCTTTAACCAATCGAGTAATTCGCTGGTGGAGGGCTTCTTTTTAAGGCCATTTGCTTCACGTAAGTTAAAAAATACCTCTAGCGCTTGGCGAACTAAATCTTGTTTAACATGCGGGTAGTGCACATCAATAATTTGCTGCATTTCATCACTGCTCGGAAAATCAATATAATGAAAAAAGCAGCGGCGTAAAAAGGCATCTGGCAATTCTTTTTCATTGTTTGAAGTGATGATCACAATAGGGCGCTCTTTGGCTACAATGCGCTCGTTAGTTTCGTAAACGTGAAACTCCATTTTATCAAGCTCAAGCAGTAAATCGTTTGGGAACTCGATGTCGGCTTTATCTATTTCATCAATTAAAAGTACAGGGCGTTTACCGTTAAGCTCGGCATAGTTAAACGCTTGCCACAATTTACCTTTAACAATGTAGTTGCCAATATTATGCACGCGTTCGTCACCTAATTGGCTGTCGCGTAGGCGCGATACGGCATCGTATTCGTACAAACCTTGCTGCGCTTTGGTGGTCGATTTAATGTGCCATTGAATAAGCTCGGTATCTAAACTTTTTGCAAGCTCCTCAGCCAGCATGGTTTTACCTGTGCCGGGTTCACCTTTAATTAATAATGGTTTTTCGAGCATAATGGCGGCATTTACGGCCTGTTTTAGCGAGCTGCTTGCGATGTAATTGTCGGTAGAGTTAAATTGCACGGTGCACCCTTGTCTGGTCTGAGCAGTAAGTTATTTAGTTATAATGCCATAGTTAATCTATAGGTCCAAGGTAAGCAAAACGAGGTATGGTTTCGCCGCCTTTTTCGACGGTTTCTAAAAACATACTTAGTGGGCGCGCCCAAATACCAAACTCACCGTACAAGGCTTGATAAATAACAAGTTGTTCCTCGGTTTCACTATGGGTGGCAACGTGAATAACTTTGTATTGTGGACCTTTGTAGTGTTGGTATAAACCCGGTTTTAGTGCTGTAGTCATTTGCTGTTCTCTTGTATAATGTGGCTTGCTTTTATTATGCCAAACAATATACCAAATACTATGAATTATATTCTGCTAGATGATTACAAAAAGGCGTGGGTTTTTCGCCATAAAGATATTCCCGTTTCAGACGAGGACGCGGCGCGCATAAAACCAATGAGCGAAGAGCGTGCTGCAGTGCTGTGGTCAACAATGGTTAGCCGCGAACATGACCACCCAGATTTTTTTGATAAAACGGATTGGTGTGGTAAAGAAGAAAGCTTTAGTGAAGAAGTAAATTGGGAAGGCGCGTGGGAAAACTCAGACGAGCATTTACCTCAGGCCATTTTAGAACACTTAGATTGGCAAGCTAATACCACCGTTTATTTTTGTATGGCGCGAAATAATATTATTGAAACAACCTTTGATGTATTTAAACGCAACTGGCAAAACTTTATGTTTTTAGCCGATGGCAGTTTGTTATTAGGTAAAAAGCGAAATACGGTTGTGCAGTTTTTAGAGTCGGGTAATGCAAAATTAGGTGAAAAGCCAAGCGCTTAAATTATTAGGGCGCTTAAAAAGTATTCGGTACTGTGCTATAAAACAACTACCTATTTGTTTTTGAGTACAGCTATTGGTCGCGAAAAATCAGTCACTTGGTGCTCAGCAGCAAGTTGAAATTTGGCAAACTGATGCACAAAAAGTGCTATATGCTCAGTTGTGTAATGCGTTTTATCAGCGAGAGGTTCAGCGTTTGGTCGCCGAGCCCGACGCAGATAAACTTCGTAGGCAATTAAAAAGTTTACCTTATTATATTGAACGAGCTGCTACTTTGGTTGCCAATAGCAAAACGCCTTTTGAACTTGATTCGCAAAATGGCTCGTGGCTTGAAAAACAAAAGCCAACACCGCCTGAAGTAACCACTGAAGCTAATGAACTTTTTTATAAATCGTATGCCAAAGTGGGGCTTGTAGTACCTGTTTTATTGCATGGCTACGACCAAGTACGTTTTAGAATAGACAGTATTGATGAGCTTCAAGACAATAAATTACATTGTAACGAGCTTGGCTGGTTTAGCTTTTTAGGCGAGAGCCTTGAAGGGCAAAACGCGCAATTAATTAAGCCGAGTAAAATGAGCTTAACAGCAGCGTGTTGTGGCCACCAATGGCAGTTTTCAAAGCGCAGTATTCCACGTGTTTTATCGCTTAGAGAAATGCTACTGGCAGGGAATATTAACTGGCGTAATATTAAACGCCCACTTGCTTAAACTGCGAGTAATTAAACAAAATAAGGAGTGTTAATGCGGTTTTTTCAAATTGGCTTATTGTGCTTAGCACTGTTTGTGCAATATAGATTATGGTTTGGCCATAATGGCGTACAAGACTACACACGATTAAAGTCGGCGGTAGCATCGCATCAGCAAACAAACGAAAAATTAATTAAACGTAATAAAGTACTTACCGCCGATATAGAAGATTTAAAACTTGGCCAAGAAGGTATTGAAGAGCGTGCACGTAACGAATTAGGAATGATCAAGCCGGACGAAACATTTATTCGTGTTTTACCGGGTAAACAACATGACAACTAAAAATACAATTGCTGCTATTGTACCTGCAGCAGGCGTTGGCAGCAGAATGCGGCATAATGCGCCTAAGCAATATATAAAGTTAGCTGGTAAAACTATTTTAGAGCACACCTTAGCTAAACTATCTCAACTCCCTCAATTAAGTCGTATTGTAGTGGCGCTCAGCGACACTGACCCTTACTTTGATGAGCTTCCGCAAATAGATTCACGCGTAATACGTGCAAGTGGCGGTAAAGAGCGTGCCGACTCTGTGCTTAATAGCTTACTTTTTTTAGAAGCCAACCCACCACAGTGGGTGCTAGTGCATGATGCTGCACGGCCACTTGTAAATATTGACGATATAAACACGCTTATTAAAGAATGTATAAATGCAAATGAAGGCGGCATATTAGCCAGTAAAGTAAAAGACACCATAAAGCGCGGGCTCACTTATAGTGAGCAAACTGTACCCCGGGACGATTTATGGCAAGCGCTTACTCCGCAGCTTTTTAAGTACGATGAGCTTAAAAGCGCTTTACAAAATGCTCTGGTAAATGGGGTAACAATTACCGACGAAGCAAGCGCCATAGAGTGGGCAAATAAGCCGGTTAAATTGATTACTGGGCGCAGCGACAATATTAAAATAACCACGCCAGAAGATTTAGATTTGGCGGGGTTTTTATTAAACAAACAACAAAACGAGAGTGCAGTATGATTCGAATTGGCCATGGTTTTGACGTACATAAATTTGGCGGCATAGGCCCGTTAACTATTTGTGGTGAAAAAATTGATTACCCACAAGGCTTTTTAGCACACTCTGATGGCGATGTCGCTATTCATGCTTTATGCGATGCTATTTTAGGCGCGCTTGCAATGGGCGATATTGGCAAACACTTTCCTGACACCGCAAGCGAGTATGAAAATATCGACAGCCGTATTCTACTACGCCATGTAGTTGGCTTAGCTAAAGAGCAAGGCTATATACTTGGCAATGGTGATGTGACTATTGTTGCACAGGCACCAAAAATGCTGCCACACATTCAAGCCATGCGCGTAAATTTAGCCAGCGATTTAAACTGCGATCTTAGTCAAATAAATGTTAAAGCTACTACAACTGAAAAGCTGGGCTTTGAAGGGCGTAAAGAAGGTATTTCTAGTCATGCGGTGGTTATTATGAGTAAAGCACTTACGAGTACTGCAAACGCATGAGCGACTTAAATTATTTATACGGTGCGCCACTGTCTAAAGCTGACTTTAAAACCACTGCTGAAGATTTTATGGTAGATGAAGATCTTGGTATTGAGTTTACTGGCAGCGGTGAGCATGTGTGCTTACAAGTGGTTAAAAAAGGCGAAAACACACAATATGTTGCTAAAATTATCGCTCAAAAAGCAGGTGTATCTCCACGTGATGTAAGTTACGCGGGCATGAAAGATCGCCACGGTGTATGTAGCCAGTGGTTTAGCGTAAAAGTGCCCATTAAAAAGCACATTGATTTTAGTGAACTTAACAGCGAGAGCATTTTTATAGTATCGCAGCAGCGCCATGAGCGAAAACTACGAACGGGTTGTCATAAGGGTAATAAATTTACTATTACGCTTCGTAATGTCACACAGCCGCTTGATATATTGTGCCGTATAAATGCGGTGCGCTCAGGTGTACCAAACTATTTTGGTGAGCAGCGCTTTGGGCATGGCGGCCATAACTTAGTAATGGCCGAAAAGATGTTTGCTGGAGAGCGTATTCGCGATAAAAAATTACGCGGTATTATTATTTCTGCAGCGCGCTCGCATGTATTTAATCAAATAGTGAGCTTGCGCGTAAAAGAACATGGCTTAGCTAAAACCATGCACCGCGAAGTATTTATGTTAAGTGGTAGTAATGCATTTTTTGAAGATGCAATAAGTGATGAAAACATAGCTCGTTTAGCTTCAGGCGATATTATGATGTCGGCGCCTATGGTCGGTAAAAGTGAAAAAGGCTTAACTGAACAAGAAAAAATATGGCTTAAACCATACCAAACATGGTGCGATGGTTTAGGTGAGCTTGGTCTTAAAAATGAACGCAGAATGCTGCGTCTGATACCACAAGACTTATCTGTCGAAACACTTGATGAAACCACGTTAAAACTAAGCTTTGGTTTACCCAAAGGGTGTTTTGCAACCGCATTATTACGAGAGCTGGTGGATTATACAGATGCCAGTCCACGAGAGCGAAAAGAAAAGGACAGCAATAATGAAGATACTTCTAAGTAATGACGATGGTGTAAACGCCAAAGGCATTGCGGTTTTATATCAAGCGCTAACACAAATAGCTGATGTAACACTGGTTGCCCCGGATAGAAATTGCAGTGGTGCTAGTAACTCTCTAACGTTAATTAATCCATTACGAGCGACTACGCTTGAAAACGGTTTTATTTCAGTAAACGGTACTCCTACTGATTGTGTTCATTTAGGCGTTAATCAGTTGGTTGACGAAACACCTGATTTGGTTGTTGCTGGTATCAATCATGGTGCTAATTTAGGCGATGACACGCTTTACTCTGGTACTGTTGCAGCGGCAACTGAAGGACGCCATTTAGGTTTGCCAGCAATTGCTGTATCACTTTGCTCGCATCATGGTGAGCATTTTGAGACCGCAGCTGCTGTAACCGTAAACATAATAAAAGGCTTGGCGTCGCACCCGCTTCCTAAAGATCAAATCATTAATGTTAATGTTCCAGACATTCCGCTAAGTGAGCTTAAAGGTGTGCAAGTAACCCGTTTAGGCGCGCGCCATAAAGCCGAAACAATGACAAAGCAAACAGACCCATGGGGGCGTGATATTTTTTGGTATGGTTCTTTAGGTACAGAAAGCGATGCTGGCGAAGGCACTGACTTTAACGCTATCAATAACGGTTTTGCATCGGTAACACCATTAAGTGTTGATATGACTGCAAAAGATAGCTTAACAGCGGTGGGAGACTGGTTAGCTGATTTGGAGATAAATAGTGCTAGCTAATTACTCTCGAAGCGCAAAAGCGCTTGCTGAACTTTTAAAGCGTGAAGGAGTAGAGGATACGCAGGTTCTAAGTGCTATTGCAGATATACCACGTCATGTATTTATAGATGATGTACTAAAACACAAAGCCTACGAAAATACGGCATTGCCTATTGGGCAGGGGCAAACAATTTCGCAGCCTTATATTGTTGCCCGTATGACTGAGTTAATGCGTCTTGCCGGTGTTCGGGACAAAGTACTTGAGATTGGCACAGGTTCAGGTTATCAAACCGCTGTGCTGGCTAAATCGTTTACTAAGGTATATTCGGTTGAACGCATCAAAGCGCTTCAATGGCAAGCTAAACGTCGTTTGCATCAACTTGATTTGTATAATGTAGCAATGAAACATGGCGATGGCTGGCAAGGCTGGCAGTCACAAGCCCCTTTTGATGGCATAATTGTTACCGCTGCGGCGTCTAAAGTTCCACAAGATTTACTTGCTCAGCTATCTGATGGTGGTGTGCTACTCGCCCCTGTAGGAGAGCAAGAGCAAAAGTTAACCATGGTTATTCGCAATGGCGATAACTATACCGAGCATGTTATTGCCCCCGTAAGGTTTGTACCGTTGATACCTGGCGATATTGAATAGGAATTCATTTTGAAGTTGTTTACCAAGTTATACGATATGGCCCTAGTATGGGCTAAACACCGCCATGCTGAGCGTTACTTAGCAGCCATGAGCTTTGCTGAGTCTGTTTTCTTTCCTGTCCCACCTGATGTAATGCTTGCACCTATGTCGCTTGCACAGCCAAGTAAAGCGTGGCGTTTTGCAAGCTTTGCAACTGTAGCATCGGTTTTTGGTGGTGTTATAGGATATTTGCTAGGTTTTTGGTTATTCGAACCTGTAGTAGAACCACTTATTGCTCAAATGCATTGGCAAGATAAATTTGACACTGCACTTACCTGGTTTAAAGAATACGGTGTGTGGGTTGTTTTTTTAGCTGGCTTTTCTCCAATCCCTTATAAAGTATTTACGATTGGTGCTGGTGTAATGCAAATGGCTTTTTTACCGTTTTTACTCGCATCAGCTATTGGGCGTGGTGCACGTTTCTTTTTAGTTTCGGCTTTAATGAAATGGGGTGGAGTGAAAATGGAACAAAAATTACGTCAATATATTGAAGTACTTGGCTGGGCTTTAGTTATATTGATAGTACTTGCATACTTTTTACTTCGATAAGTATTAAAACAATAACTTTCAACTTTAGGAGAAAAATACGATGAATAGTCAGTTTTTACTGTATGTGTTTATATTCATTAGTTTTTTTCTCACAGGGTGTTCTTCAAGAAATGCTCCAGCGCCTGTAAGTAGCTTAAATAATAATGTTAATGATTTAGGTCATACAATTAACATCAATGGTGATTATTATAAGGTTCAAAAAGGAGACACACTTTATTCTATCGCATTTAGCGCAGGTCAAGATGTTCGAAATCTCGCAAAAAACAATTCAATACCATCACCTTATATTATCTTCCCAGGCCAGAGAATATCATTGGTTGCTTCAACCGAAAAAATAAAAAAGCATGAAAAATATACGAGTTTGAGTAAAAAGTCTATAAAAAATACACAAAAAAATAACATAAAATTAAAAAAAGAGCTTGATCCACCTAAACAACGAGAGTATGTTCAGAAACAAGCCAGTAACACAATTAGTAACACTAAACGTTTGTCGAGCAGTAAAGTTAAGTGGTTTTGGCCTGCAAAGGGCAAAGTTACCAAACGCTTTTCTAATAAGGAAAACGGTTATAAAGGTTTACAGATTACTAATCATAAAGGGGCTTCAGTCTTAGCCGCGGCACAAGGAACGGTGGTGTACGCGGGTAATGCTCTTCGAGGTTACGGTAATTTAATCATATTGAAACATAATGATGATTACCTTAGTGCTTACGCACATAACTCGAAATTACTTGTTAAAGAAAAGCAGAAAGTTAAGGCAGGACAAAAAATAGCAGAAATTGGTAATTCAGAATCTTCGGTTACTGCGCTTCGTTTTGAAATTCGCTACCGTGGGCAAGCTGTCAATCCTGCTAAATACCTCCCCTAATTTTTAGGTATTGATAATTGCTCGGGAGAAGGCTTATGGCTAGCGCAGCAAAAAAAACCACGACTGATGAAAAGTTCGATGACACCGCCGTAGAAGACACTAACACGCTACTTGAAAAAGTAGAAGAAGATGACATATTTGCAAAAGAAGAGGTGACTAAAAATCTTGATGCAACTCAGCTTTATTTAGGTGAGATTGGCTTCTCTCCTTTACTTAGTGCAGAAGAAGAGGTTTTCTTTGCACGTAAATCACTTCGAGGTTGTGAGGCCTCACGCAAACGTATGATTGAAAGCAATTTACGTTTAGTTGTTAAAATTGCTCGCCGCTATAATAACCGTGGTTTAGCATTACTCGATTTAATTGAAGAAGGTAATTTAGGTTTAATCCGTGCTGTAGAAAAGTTTGACCCAGAGCGCGGTTTTAGGTTTTCTACTTACGCAACATGGTGGATACGTCAAACTATTGAACGTGCCATAATGAATCAAACCCGTACTATTCGCTTACCTATCCATGTAGTTAAAGAACTCAATGTATACTTACGTACAGCTCGTGAGTTAACGCAAAAGCTTGATCATGAACCAACTGCGGAAGAGATAGCAGCAAGTCTTGATAGACCTGTTGAAGACGTAACTAAAATGCTACGTTTAAATGAAAAAATAGCCTCCGTCGACATGCCTATCGGCGGTGAAAATGACAGTGCTTTACTAGATATTATTGCAGATGAAAAAAGCGCAGGCCCTGAAGGTGAAGTGCAAACTAACGACATTAATAAGCATATCGTAGATTGGTTAGGTGAATTAAACCCTAAGCAACGTGAGGTACTTGCACGCAGATTTGGCCTACTTGGCTACGAGCCATCAACACTTGAAGATGTAGGTCGTGAAATTGGACTGACACGTGAACGCGTAAGACAAATTCAGGTTGAAGCCTTGCGTCGCTTAAAAGATATTTTGCAACAAGAAGGTTTAAGTACGGAAAGCCTGTTTAATCAGTTTTCGTAGCCTTACAATCCAGATAAAATTATGTGTGTAAAAAAGCCAAAGGATTAATCCTTTGGCTTTTTTTAGCCTAAAAAGACTATCTTACCTTAAGCCTGATCTGCGCTGATGTGAAGACGAGCTCCTCTAATGTAAAAGTTCAACTCCTCAGGTTGTCACGTTTAGCACGTGCTTTGCGCGCTTAAAAGCCTTGCGACGGCTAAGATAACGCTCAATATTAAACGGGTTTTTAAACGGTTTTAGGCACACTGTGTTGCTTAATTACTTTAGCTAAAAGTGTGTGTTTATAAACTTAAGAAAAATTGAAACTTATAAGAATTGTATAGTGAATTTAGAGAAAATAACGTTGAAGGCAATAGCGCGTTTAGCTGCCAAATTAGCTTAGGCTTTTAAGTTACGTACTAGTTTACTGTCTGTGTTAACTACACTGCCGCCTTGGTCGTAAGTCATACTAGTTGGGGCGCCAATTAAAATTTCTTTAAGCTGTTTAACACTCAAGTGAGCTTGACGTGCTGCGTGTGCATTAACTTTATTGAGCTTCTGACATTGGGCTAGTTGTGATTTAACTGAAGAGACAAGCTCATTCACTTCTGCTGAGTTTTTATCATTAGCTATAAAAAGTTTATTTAACTCTTTGTCGAGTTTCGTAAGCTTAGCTAGAAAAGGCATTTTTTGTTGGGCAAGTTCTTTTAAGCCATCGCCTCGTCGAGAGGAAATAACTATAAGCTCTTCATTTAGTAGCGTGTCTAATGATTCTAAGCAATTTATTTGCTCATTTAGCTTTACGAAAATTAAACCATTATGATCAGCCATAGACATTAAACTCAAAGTCAGCTAGATTTTTTGTCAGCTTTTCAGCATCGATTTGGTATTTTCCTTCAGTAATTGCTTTTTTAAGCTCAGCCACTTTATCACTGTCAAAACCTGGCGATTGTTGCGCTTTGTCTTGCAATGTTTTTAATTGTTGCGCTTGTGGCGTTAAGCTTACTGAATCACTCGCAGCCTTTGGTGATTGCGATTGTGCAGCTTGAGTGTTTGCATTATCTTTTTTTAAATCAACCTGTTGCTGCTTTGCGTTTGAAAGTGCATTTGCTTGTTGATTACTACCATTAACTTGACTGACCATAATAATAAACCCGTATATTACCCAACTAATGCCTAGCTATCGGCATATTCGTAGGATACTTTAGTATAAATCTAAATTAAATGTTTACTTGAACAGACTCTACACCATCTACTCGCGCATTTAAAATTTTACCTGATTTTTTGTTCTTAATCTGGACTTGCTCACCTAAGGTTCCATCTTCAAGGGCTATCCCCGATGTTTTTATTTGAAGCCCCCTAAGGTTTGCGTAAATATTAACAGAATCTCCCTTACATACCATGCAAATTTGATTAAGTAGCACTGGCATACCGCTTCTAATGTTGCGCTTACTTCTACTACCAACCAAAATAGTTGGGTCATCTAAGTATTGAACTCTTACAAAGTGAGATGGTTTCATTTGTATACTCAAATGTGACTTAGTAATTACTTCGCCACGCGCTAGATTTGCGTTTGCAACTACAACTGGAGCCATTTCAACAACTCTTACATGAACATATTGCGCCCAAGGTTGTTCATCTTCACATTTAGCTTGGATAGTTACCTGTCTATTAAATGGCGGCTCGCTAGTAGACGTTAACTGAAGATGGGATTTGCATACACGATCAGGTATGCGGCTATCAAGAGGAAGGGCGCTTAGCTGAGTTTTGCTGGTATCAGTTCTATCGACCTGCTTTGCTATATAATTAACGGCCATCTCTTGCAGTAAATCTTTGCTAAACACTTTTGCATGCAGAGGTATTGCCAAGCAGAGGCTGGCAACAAAATAAAAAACACTGTATCTTCTGACTTTTTTTAACAAACTCATAATGTTTCGACTATGCTTATGGTTTAAAACAGGGTATAAATATTTTGCGTCAAAACTTAGACGCTCCCGCGATGTTATGTAGCTTTATTATCAGAAAGCAATTATCGTTCCGGATTTTTTGTTTTCTTTAGGAGATTTGAATGGCAGGCATTTTAGACTCAGTAAACCAACGCACACAGTTGGTTGGGCAGAACCGCCTAGAATTACTTTTATTTAAGCTCAGAGGGCGTCAGCGTTTTGGTATTAACGTGTTTAAAGTAAGAGAGGTACTACAATGCCCGCCTCTTACTAGTATGCCTAAATCAAATGCGTACATTCGTGGTGTTGCGCATATACGTGGCCAAACTATCTCAGTTATAGATTTATCGATGGCTGTAGGTGGGCGTCCAATAGAAAACATTAAAGACAGTTTTATTATCATTGCTGAATATAATCGCTCTGTTCAAGGGTTTTTAGTAGGTGGTGTAGAGCGAATAGTAAATATGAACTGGGAAAAAATAATGCCGCCTCCATCAGGTGCTGGCAGATATTCATATTTAACCGCTGTGACCGAAATCGAAAATGAATTAGTAGAAATTCTCGACGTAGAAAAAATTCTTAACGAAATTTGCCCAGTGAATACAGAAGTAAGTGCTGAGGTTGCTGCCGGTGGCGATATTCAAAAAGATTTAGGTGAGCGTATCGTATTTATTGCCGATGATTCGGCTGTAGCGCGTAACCAAGTAAAAAGAGCACTTGAGCCATTGGGTGTGCAGACCGAGCTTGCTAAAAATGGTAAAGAAGCATTAATACGACTAAAAGAAATAGCTGAGCTTGATTGTACAAATGATATTACAGAGCGCGTAGGTTTATTGATATCAGATGTTGAAATGCCTGAAATGGACGGCTATACATTAACTGCTGAAATAAAAGCAGATCCAAAACTAGCACCGTTGCATGTTATTTTACATACATCTTTAAGTGGTGTTTTTAACCAAGCGATGATTGAAAAAGTAGGCGCAGATGATTTTATTGCTAAGTTTAACCCTGATGAGTTAGCAACAGCGGTTAAAAAATGGGTTCACAGTGACGAATAATTATAGGTGTTATTAATTTGAATAATAAAGATTTGCAGCAAAGTGAATACGATCAGTTCCGTTCGTTTTTAGAGCAGCAATGCGGTATTGTTTTAGGTGAAAATAAGCAATATTTAGTTAAAAGCCGACTTGCCCCATTAATGGCTCGATTTAATGTGGAATCTTTATCGCAACTAGTCAGTAAAACACTTGGGCCGCATGAGCGGCAATTAAGAGCCGCAGTTGTTGATGCGATGACCACAAATGAAACGCTATGGTTTAGAGATCAATATCCCTTTGAGCTTTTACAAAATAGGTTGTTTCCTGAATTTAAAGAACTTAAAAGGCCATTAAAAATTTGGTCGGCTGCAAGCTCGTCAGGACAAGAGCCATACTCTATTGCTATGTCTGTTGCAGAGTTTCAGGCAAAGCATCCAAGCGTGCTTCGTATGGGGGCACAAATTACCGGGACTGATATATCCAATACCATGCTCGATATGTGTAAAAATGCAGAGTATGATTCTCTTGCGCTTGCAAGAGGTTTGTCTGCTGATCGGCGCAAAAAATTCTTTAAAGATAGCGGCAATGGTATGGCACAGGTTAACGATGCTGTGAGAAAGCAGGTTAACTTTAGGCATTTAAACTTACTTGACTCTTATGCGCTTATGGGGAAATTTGATATAATTTTTTGTCGAAATGTACTCATTTACTTTTCACCCGAAGTTAAAGCAAAAATTATTAGTCAATTTGCTCAAGCTTTAAATCCCAAAGGGTATCTATTTTTAGGTGCATCGGAGTCGATGACTGGCTTAAGTGATGAGTTTGATATGGTACGTTGCAACCCTGGCATCATCTACCAAAAGAAATAATTATGTAACCTTCCTCCTTAATAACGGCGCTAAATGCGTCGTTTTTTCTTTCTAAACATGCTCTTATAAAAATCGACCAACCTCTAATATTAATGGCTTACTTTTTGCTTTAAGCATAGATAAGTCAATTTTTTGGAGAAGGTTATGGCGATCAGTTTTGATAAAGCATTAGGTGTGCACCCGCAAGCCATGTTGATCCGTTCACAGCGAGCAGAGTTAATTGCTACTAATATAGCGAATGCTGATACGCCTGGCTATAAAGCAAAAGATATCGACTTTGCCTCAGCATTAAAAGCGGCAAGGTCAACCCAGCAAAGCGGCAATTCAATGGTTACTACAGATGCAAATCATATTGCCGGTGGGACTCGAAGTGTAGGTGGTTCTGAATTATTTCGTATGCCAAATCAAACAGATACAGGTGATGGTAACTCAGTGGATATACAGGTGGAACGAAACTTGTATACACAGAATGCGATGGAGTATCAGGCCAGCTTGCAATTTTTAAGCGGCAGATTTAAAGGTCTGAACAAAGCCCTCGGTAGTCAAGGATAAAAATTATGAGTTTATATAATGTATTTGATATTTCAGCTAGTGGTATGAGCGCACAAAATGTTCGCTTAAATACAACCGCAAGTAATATCTCTAATGCTAATACGATTAGTTCATCTCAAGACCAAACTTACCGAGCGCGCCAGCCTGTATTTGCAGCAGAACTGACTAAAGCGTCAGCATCAGCGAGTAATCCTCAGGGCTCCGCTGTTGGTGTTAAAGTTTTGGGAATTGTTGAAAGTGACAAGCCATTACAGATTGAATATAACCCAAATCACCCGAGCGCGGATGAAAACGGCTATATCTATAAACCCAACGTTAATGTTGTTGAGGAGATGGCAAATATGATCTCAGCCTCTCGCTCTTATCAAACAAACGTGCAAGTTGCAGATGCAGCTAAGCAAATGTTAAGCAAAACGCTGTTACTTGGGCAGCGATAACCGAGGGTAGGTTATGAGTAACGATATTAGTACCAGTTCATCCTATTTGGACTCTATTACTTGGCAAGACACCCAAGTAGCAACAGCTGATGAGGAAAGTGACGCGTTAACGCAAGAAGACTTTTTCTCTTTGTTAACTCAGCAATTATCGTATCAAGATCCCAGTAACCCTGCGGATAATGATCAAATGATTGCACAAATGACTAATTTTACGATGGCGCAAGGTATCACAGATTTAAACACAAACTTTGAATCTTTAGCTTCATCAATGACCTCAAACTCTGCTTTGCAAGCCTCAACACTTGTAGGTAAGCAAGCGCTGTTAGAATCTAATTCTTTAGATTTAAATGAAACAGGTGATGCTAAAGGGTCAGCAGTTGCGGAAGAAGCTGTAGATAATTTAAAAATTAAAGTTACTGATGCTTCAGGTCAATTAGTTAAAACAATTGATATGGGCTCTCAGCCTGCTGGAGCGGTTCGCTTCACTTGGGATGGTACAAACGAAAACGGTGAACGATTACCTGAAGGTGAATACACGGTATCAGCTGAAGGAAGTACTGACGGTGAGTTTTCAAGCCTACCAATAGCGACATTTAAGAACATTGAAAGCGTTAATATAAATGGTTCAAGCGGCATTATTATTAACACTAAAGAAGGCGCGGTTAGACTGACAGACGTAGCAGAAATCGCATAGTAAATTTTAGTATTTTTTGCCTGCCAGCAGGCCACATATTTAAAGGTTAGAGGTGAATTATGAGCTTCAATATTGCATTAACCGGCCTTGCTGCCGCGCAAAAAGATTTAGACGTAACGGCAAACAACATTGCAAACGTTAATACTACAGGCTTTAAAGAGTCACGTGCTGAGTTTGCTGATGTATATGCATCATCGGTATTTAGCGCTGGTAAAACTAAAAATGGTGACGGTGTTCAAACCACCATGGTTGCACAGCAGTTTCATCAAGGGTCGCTACAGTTTACTAATAACTCGCTAGATTTAGCGATTACTGGTGAAGGTTATTTTGCAATGACTGATGATATTTCATCACAAGATTTAACCTACACGCGTGCCGGGGCCTTTAAGCTTAATCAAGATAATTTTATGGTTGACGCTAGCGGTAACTTTTTACAAGCGTTCCCTGTCGATTCATCTACCGGTGATACAACATCAGTTAGTTTGAGCACCACAGACCCAGTTCAAATACCAGACTCGTCGGGTTCACCTCGTGCAACTGAAAATGTATTTCTATCGTTTAATTTAGATGCAACCGCAGATGCAACAGGTCTAGATTTTGACCCAACTTCAAATGGTACTTACAATTCATCTACCTCAACCACGGTATATGACTCGTTAGGAGAACCGCACATCCTACAGTATTTTTTTGCTAAAGAAGAAGATGCTGCTTCTGGTGGCTCAGACAACAGCTGGGAAGTATATGCTACTCTTGATGGTAAAGTAATTGATCCTACAACGGGAGCTGAGCAAACTACAACGCCTTACTCACCAATAACAACGTTAGGGTTTAATTCAAGCGGTTTGCCAGCAACAACGGATGGTATTGCAAACACGAACTTAACAACATTTGATGAAGTTACTTTAGAAAATGCTGCCGGTGGATTATCTTCAATGCTTGATAATGGTGCTACTTTTCCTGATACTGGCATAGAAATTAACTGGCGAGATGAAAATAATACTTCAGGTCGTATTCCTACTCAGTATTCAAGTGGTTTCGAAGTTAAAGCACTTGATCAAGACGGTTCGACCGTAGGGCGTTTAGCTGGGGTAGATATTGGTACTGATGGTAAACTGGTTGCTTCATACAGTAATGGTGATTCAACTTACCTTGGACAAGTAGCTATGGTTCGCTTTCCTAATTCACAAGGCTTATCGCAAGTAGGTGATACCAGCTGGAAACAAAGTATTAACTCGGGTGAGCCTGTTGCAGGTGAGGCGGGATCAGGTACTTTTGGTAGTATCAACTCCTCAGCACTTGAGCAATCAAATACAAATTTGACAAACGAGCTTGTAGATTTAATTACAGCCCAACGAAATTACCAGGCAAACTCGCGTGCACTTGAAGTTAACTCAACAATCCAGCAAAGCATCTTGCAGATTCGATAAGTTAAATTTAATGCTAAAAAAGGCTGCATTTTGCAGCCTTTTTACTATGTCCTATATGAAATCCTTCCATAACACTGTGTCAATTTTAATCTGGCATCTATTTTGCATTTATCAATTCAGAGATTTTTATGTGAGTCGATACTATGGACAAAATGGTCTACATTGCTGCCTCTGGCGCTAAGCAAAGCCTTCAAGGGCTTGCGCTTAAAGCCAATAATTTGGCAAATGCAAACACAACCGGTTTTAAAGCTGACTTTGCTCAAGCACGTTCCATGCAAGCGTTTGGCGAAGGTTTACCGACACGTGTATTTTCAATGCAAGAGCGCCCAGGCTCAAACATGGTATCGGGTGGCATAATACAAACTGGACGTGATTTAGATATTGCAATGAGCGATAACGCTTGGCTTGCGGTACAAGATGAATCAGGCAATGAGGCTTACACGAAAGTTGGTACGCTTAATATCACAGCTCAGGGTATGTTGGTGACCAGTGGTGGCCGTCAAGTTATTGGCGAAGGCGGGCCTGTTATTTTGCCTGTGCCGGTTGAAAAAATTGGTTTTAGTGAAGATGGTGCCATTCAGGTTCGTCCACAGGGTGCTCCTGCTAACTTTTTAGAAGAAGTAGACACATTGAGGGTTGTAGAAGCTAACAGCTCACAACTTGAAAAAGGTAACGATGGTTTATTTAGGCCGGTGCCTGGAGAGGCTGTAGATACATCAGCAAATGTAAAAGTATTAAGTGGCTCGCTTGAGATGTCTAATGTGAACCCAGTTCACGAAATGGTCGACATGATAAGCCACCAGCGTCAATTTGAATTACAGGTAAAACTAATGAAAACAGCTGAGGAAATTGACGAACGTCAAGACCAGCTGATGCGCATAGTTTAACTTTAAAGTGAGGGCATAATTATGAATCCAGCATTGTGGATCAGTAAAACAGGGCTAGACGCTCAACAAACCGATATATCGGTTATTTCAAATAACTTAGCGAATGCTAGCACTGTAGGTTACAAAAAAAGCCGCGCTATATTTGAGGATTTACTCTATCAAAATATTAACCAGCCAGGTGGTCGTTCGTCGCAAGATACCGAAATGCCATCAGGTTTAATGTTAGGTGCGGGTGCTAAGGTGGTTGCTAACCAAAAAGAGTTTACTCAAGGTAACATGTTAACCACCGAGAACTCTTTAGATTGGATGATTTCAGGTGAGGGCTTTTTCGAAGTACTTCAGCCAGATGGCAATATTGCTTATTCACGTAATGGGCAGTTTACAACTGATGGCGATGGTCGAATTGTAACCTCTGGAGCAGGCTATGTAGTTCAGCCCGAAATGAATGTACCGGATGATGCGCAATCAATAACCGTTTCACAAGATGGTGAAGTGTCGGTACGTGTTGCAGGTCAAGCCGATAACGTAGTTATTGGGCAGTTAACTATTAGTGACTTTATTAATCCATCAGGCCTTGAACCAATTGGGCAAAACCTTTACACCGAGACTGCTGTTAGCGGTGCACCGGTGCAAGGTAACCCGGGAGTTGAAGGGCTTGGAAGTATTATTCAAGGTTCACTCGAAACATCAAACGTGAATGTAACCGAAGAGCTGGTAAACCTAATCGAAACACAGCGTATTTACGAGATGAACTCAAAGGTTATCTCGGCCGTTGACGAAATGATGAGTTACATTAATCAACAGCTTTAAAGAGTAAGGGGACTTTTATGCGTAAAATTTTATTTATTTCAGCAGGTGCTTTATTTTTAAGTGGTTGTATGTCTACGCAAAATAGTGAAGTAGTACAAGACGATCCGTACTATGCACCTATGTACCCTGAGCCCGTTGTAGAGCCCCTGGTAGCAACTGGGTCTTTGTTTAATACTCATACTTCTAATGATTTATATTCAGACAAAAAAGCACTGCGCACTGGCGATATAATTACCGTTAAGCTTGAAGAGTCTACCCAAGCGACTAAAGCTGCTAAAACAGAAACAGATAAAGAAACAGAGTCAAGCCTCGACCCTGTTATTGGCTTAGGTGGTTTGCCTGTAAATATTGGTGGTGACAGTATTCAGTTTGGTATTGGCAGCGATTCATCGTTTACAGGTGATTCTAAATCAAACCAATCTAACAGTTTAGTCGGCGATATTTCGGTAAATGTTATGCGTGTTTTACCAAATGGTAATTTAGTTATTCGCGGTGAAAAATGGCTAACGTTAAATACCGGTGAAGAATTTATTAGGCTCGAAGGCTTAGTTCGCCCGCAGGATGTAAGTGCCGATAACACAGTAGAATCAAACCGTATAGCAAATGCTCGTATTCAGTATTCGGGTAAAGGTCAAACACAAGAATCGCAAAGTCCAGGTTGGCTTACACGTTTCTTTAGCAGTTCGCTGTTTCCATTTTAGAGGGTAGCAACATGAAGAGCCTAAAAGCTTTATGTTTAGTTGTATTACTAAGTGTGCAATTTACAGCCAGTGCCGAACGCATTAAAGACGTGTCTATGGTTGAAGGCGTAAGGTCTAACCAATTAGTTGGTTATGGCTTAGTGGTCGGCCTACCTGGTACTGGAGAGCAAAACTCTTATACGCAACAAAGTTTTAGAGGCATGCTAAATAGCTTTGGTATTACGCTTCCTTCTACGCAAAGCCCTAAAATTAAAAATGTAGCCGCAGTCGCTGTTCATGCCGAGTTACCTGCTTTTAGAAAGCCAGGCCAAACAATAGACATCACTGTATCGTCTATTGGTAGTGCTGGCAGTTTACGTGGTGGTACGTTGCTGCAAACCTTTTTAAAAGGGGTAGATGGCAATGTATACGCAATTGCACAAGGTAGTCTAATTGTAGGTGGTTTAGGTGCTCAAGGGCTTGATGGCAGTAGAGTTGTTATTAATACACCCACCGTTGGCAGAGTGCCAAATGGGGCAACAGTTGAGCGAGCAGTAGAAAGCCCATTTATGCAAGGTGATTACATTACTTTTAATTTAAATCGCCCAGACTTTACAACCGCTAAACGTTTAGAAAAAACAATTAATGATTTAGTTGGCCCTAATAGCGCACAAGCAATTGATGCTGCTTCTATCAGGGTTTTAGCGCCACGGGATGCTTCGCAGCGTGTATCTTACTTATCTACGCTTGAAAACCTTGAGTTTAAACCTGCTGATACTGCTGCAAAAATCATTGTTAATTCGCGAACAGGTACCATTGTTATTGGTAAAAACGTAAAGCTTCAGCCCGCGGCAATTACGCATGGTGGCCTTACGGTTACAATCGCTGAGCAGCAAAATGTTTCGCAGCCCAACCCATTGGCGCAAGGTGATACAGTCGTCACACAGCAAAGTATTATTGATGTTAATCAAGATGATTCTCGTGCATTTGTCTTTAACCCTGGCGTTAGTCTTGACGATTTAGTACGTGCAATAAACGAAGTAGGTGCAGCGCCTGGTGATTTAATGGCTATTTTGGAAGCCCTCAAAGAAGCGGGAGCCATTAACGGTCAGCTTGTTGTTATTTGATCAGTTATAAATTATTAATCCTTCCAAATAAAGCTTAAGTATACAAAAGTGTCTTAAGCTTTTTTATTACCTATCTTTTTTGGCTCAATTTTTGCATTTCTTAAAGCATTATTCATTTTTGTGTCAAAAAGCTGATGGAAACAAATCGCCTCGATAAGCAAAACTTTTTTGATTTAAGTAATTTAAATACATTACGTCAAGACGCTTTAAACAGCGGTGATGCATCAACTGATGCTTCTAAAGCTGCGCTTAAAAAAGCGGCTGCACAATTTGAAGCTATTTTTACGCAAATGCTACTAAAAGGTATGCGTAAAGCAAATGAAGCGTTTGAAGATAAAGACAGCCCTTTTAATTCAAGCGGTGTAAAGTTTTTTGAAGAGATGCACGATCAACAACTTTCCTCGGAGCTGTCATCAAATGGCTCGCTTGGGTTGGCAGATTTAATAGTTCAGCAACTTTCGCCTGAAGCAGATAACTATATGCCTGGTTCCGTACTTAGAACTACAAATGATTTCTTTAGTGATAAGCGTGCGGGGTCAACACTTGTACATGAAAAAAACGAGCAACAAACAACCACTATTGATAGCACTCAAACCAACATTAATGAGCCTAAATCAAGTAGCACTAATTTTGAAACAGCAGAGCAATTTGTAAGTTCTGTGTGGGAACACGCTAAAACTGCGGCGCAAAAAATTGGTTTAAACCCGGCTGTAATGGTAGCTCAGGCCGCTCTTGAAACGGGTTGGGGTAAGCACATAATCAGTAAAAGTGATGGTGGCAGTTCAAATAACTTATTTAATATTAAGTCAGATAAAAGCTGGGAAGGCGACAAAGCAAGTAAAGTAACACTTGAGTTTGAGCAAGGTACCGCTGTTAAAAAACAAGCGAGCTTTAGAGCCTACGATTCTATTAAAGATAGCGTAAACGACTTTGTTGATTTTTTAACGCAAAACCCACGTTACGAAGAAGCACTAAAAAATACCGCAAAGCCAAATGAATTTTTAGATTCACTGCAAAAAGCAGGCTACGCAACCGATCCTAACTACGCAAGTAAAATAAAAAAAGTGCTAAATAGCAGCGAGCTTAAAAATATTGCAACAAGCGCGTTTGCCCAAGGAGTGAAGTAATATGTCGTTTAGTTTATTAAATATTGCCAGTGCAGGGGTTCGTTCAAGCTCTGAACTATTGCAAACGACCAGTAAAAATATCACCAATGTAAATACTGAAGGCTACGTACGTGAGCGTACTGAATTTACAACTATGGTTGATAACCAAGTAGGGCGGGGCGAAACATATAGGCTTTTAAACGAGTTTGCCCAATCGCAGTTAAACCGCGACACCTCCAATAAATCATTTTTCGATCAGTTTGTTACAGAAGCAAATCGAGTCGATACTATTTTTTCTGAAGAGTCGAATAACTTATCAACGGGCATCAACTCGCTATTTAACAACGTGCAAGAGGCGCTAAACCAGCCCTCTTCGTCGGTTGCTCGCTCATTGGTAATGACCGATGCGCAAAGCCTAGTTGATCAAATGGATAGACTTTCTGGCATTGTGCTTGAGCAGCAAAGCATAGTGAACGAACAGCTTGAGATCTTCTCGGAAGAGGCTAATTCATTAATCCAAAATATTAATACCTTGAACCAAGAAATAGCGGTAGTAAACGGAACAAATAACGTATCCGATGCAAGTTCTATTTACAATCAGCGAGATTTAGCCATTCGTGAACTATCAGAGCTCGTTGATATAGAAACACTCGATGGCCCTAATGGCGAAAAACTTGTATTTATGGGTACAGGCGAATCTTTAGTTATGGAAAACGGTACTTTTAACTTGTTTTCACTGTCGGGCGACCCGGATCCTAATTTTAAAGAACTCACACTTGATGTAAATGGCGGCAAAGCTGTGCCGCTTGAAATAGATGCAAGCAAACTTAAGGGAAAAATTGGTGGCTTATTGGCGTTTAGAGACGACATACTTGTACCGGCACAAAACCAAATAGGCCAAATGGGGTTGGCAATTGCTGATGCGTTTAACGAACAAAATAAACTCGGTATGGATGCAAACGGTGATCTAGGCGGTGATATATTTAATATACCTACCGTTGGCGCTTATGCATATAAAGCTAATAGCGGTGGTGTTACTAATATGACAGCCACAGTAGAGTCCGGTAAAGGGAGTGAATTACCGGCAAGTGATTTTATTATTACCTACACCGCTAATGCTGATGAAGTAAGTATTCAACCTATAGATAATAAAGGTGAGCCTGTAGGTAGCGCGTCTTTAGCGACTATACCGGCATCAGGTATCATAGACTCAGACGACATTACTAGCGGTGAATCATTTGGGCTGCAAATTAACGTTTCAGGAAGTGGCGTTGAAGGCGATCAATTTCAAATTAAATTAAATTCAGAAGCCGCGACCCTCATTACACTTGCTACAAGCAGAGGTGAAGACCTAGCGCTTGCTTCACCAATTCGTACAGCAAACAGTATAGACAATACAAGTACAGCAACTATTTCAGCAGGAGAGGTAACAAGTGTTACCTCAGGTGGTTTTACTTCGGCGCCGGGATTAACAAACGGTGATATAACCTTAGTTAAAACTGGTACTGCAAACGAATACCAAATTACAGATGCAAGTGGTACTTCAACATTTACCATAACACCTCCTGCGGAAGGCATGCTGGCACAAGCTGGAGCACCTTTTGATAGCTACGGCTTTGACTTTGACATTGAAGGTACCCCAGCCACTGGAGATACGTTTACTCTTGAATTTAATGAAGGCGGTTTTGATGATAACCGTAATGGTTTGAAACTAGCTGATTTACAAAATGGTGAATTAGTGCGTAAAAATGTAGTAACTACGGCCACTGCCGACAATCACGACACATTTAATCAAGCTTACTCAGGCTTGGTGAGCGATATTGGCGTAGTAACCGGCCAAGCTATTACCAGTGCAAGCGCATTTGACGCGTTAGCTCAGCAATCAGAAGCGTGGTATGAATCGCTTTCCGGTGTAAACCTAGATGAAGAGGCTGCTAATTTACTGCGTTTTCAGCAATCATACTCAGCATCAGCGCAAGTATTGGCTGCAGCTCAAGAAATTTTTGACACCTTATTAAGTGCGGCGAGGTAATCATGCGTTTATCAAATAACTTAATGTACCAAAACAACATAAATAAAATACTCGACAGCCAACAAAGCGTTGCCAATGCACAAGAGCAAGTAAATACTGGTGAGAAGTATTTAACTACTTCAGAAGCTCCTGCCGCTATTTCACAAGGGATGCTCTATTCAAATAAAATACAAACAAACGAGCAATATACAAAGAATATTGCTCAGCTAAGTGGACGCCTCGAAACAGAGGAAACCATATTGCAAAGTATAAATACCAATATTCAGCAAGCGCAAGAACTCACTATTCAAGCCGGTAATGGTGCTTATACTCAAGATGATTTAGAGTCCATTGCTGCAGAACTCAGTGAAATACAAAAAACGCTTGTTAACTTAATGAACACGCGCTCAGAAGACGGCAAGTTTATTTTTTCAGGCTATCAAGATAGCACTCAACCATACCAGTTTGATTCAACAGCGGGTGAATATACTTATAATGGGGATCAAGGTCAGCATGCAATTACAATTGCTGAAGGTGTAAGCATTAAATCGAGCGATAATGGCTTTGATACATTTGAGAAAACTGATGCGCGTTTAAATGTGGAATCTAATACGGCAAGTGTTTCTGGTTCTATTACAGCTGCTAGCGTTTACGTTGACGGGCAAACTGAGTTTGATAACTTCCATCAAGCAAATTACAACGCAGATCCAACGGCTTCTGCAACTGCAAATACGTATAGTGTACTTGTAAGCCCTGGGGCTACGGCTGACGATCCCCAAACTTACGAAATATATAGAGATGGTGCTCCACTAACACCAACAGTAACGGGTGAGGTTACAGATGAGCCAATCGATTTTGCAGGTATGAAGATTGAATTTGAAGGTACAGCACCTGGCCAGCTTGATTTTAGCCTTGAAAAACCAGGTAAAGAAAATGTTCTCAATACATTACAATCACTTATTACAGGTTTAAATGACGGCACACTTGAAGGTGATGATTTTCAAGAAGTGTTAGCCGATGGCTTGGTTCAATTACAAAATGCCAGTGAACAAGTAGTATATACGCAAGCAAGTTTAGGTGGTCGTATGAACGCAGTTGAAAGCGTTAGCGACTCTAACCTTGCACAAGATATTCAAAATAAAAGTAACCTTTCTGATTTAGTAGAAGTAGACATGGCTGAAGCTATTAGCGAACTTACTAAGCAAGAGACCGCACTGCAAGCATCTCAAGCCACATTTGGTCGTTTGACTAACCTTTCATTGTTTGATTACTTATAAGCAGGTTATAAGCAGAAATACCTTGCCGCTTTAGCTAATACAAAGCGGCAAAAACCTCCCTCAAAATAGCGGCAATAATTTGTCACTCTTACGGAAAAACATAAAACTTACACTTTAACTTATAAAAACATAATAAAAACAGTGGTTTGAGTTTGTTTTAAAGTTGGCACAGTAAATGCTTTGTTATGGTTAAATAATTATCGAACAGTGGTTCCTGTTAAAACGTGTTGAACCACACTCTGTTTAAACCTAGGAGATGGTAAAATGGCATTAACAGTAAATACTAATGTGTCGTCACTAAACGCACAACGTAACTTATCAAAATCTGGCGAAGGCTTAGCAACCTCAATGGAACGCTTGTCATCGGGTATGCGTATTAATAGCGCTAAAGATGATGCCGCTGGCCTACAAATTTCTAACCGTTTGACCTCACAAATTAATGGCCTAGCCGTTGCTCAGCGTAATGCCAATGACGGTATTTCAATGGCGCAAACTGCAGAGGGCGCCATGCAAGAGTCAACCAATATTTTGCAGCGTATGCGTGAGCTTGCTCTGCAATCGGCAAATGGTTCGAATTCTCCTGAAGACCGCGAAGCACTCCAAAAAGAGGTTTCAGCACTTCAAGTTGAACTTACACGTATTGCTGATACGACATCATTTGGTGGTCAACAACTATTAGATGGCAGCTATGGTAGTAAAGCATTCCAAGTAGGCGCGAATGCTAATGAAACTATTAACGTATCTCTTTCAAGTGTTGCAGCCGAAAAAATAGGTTCTAATCAAACGAACTTACAGTCAGCAACAACTATAGACGGTTTTGGTCAAGTAAATGAAGTTGCTGGTACTGGAGCCGCTCTCGCTGATAGTGCTATTGCATATGGCGATTTGGTTATTTCCGGCAGAGAGGACTCTACGGTTGCTATTCCAAATGGTGCGAGTGCTGAAGAGGCTGCTGAGCTAATCAATCAAGTAACGAGTGCGACAGGGGTAGAGGCTCAAGCAAGAACAGAAGCACAACTAGATATTTCAGGCGCGGCAACTACTTCGGGTGAGTCTGTAAGCTTTGAATTAAATGGTGAAAAAGTATCGTTTGTTGCTACTGGTACAGCTACAGGCGATGAAAAAGCGATGGCTGAAGCTATTAACAGTAAAACAGACGTTCATGGTGTTACCGCAACTCTTGATAATGGTGTTTTATCTGTGTCAAACAACTCTGGTGCTGATATTGAAATTGTCGAATTTGCAGGGGGCGCAGGTTCACAATTAGATATAACTCCTCAGGGTTATAATGAAAACTCGCCTGGTGATCTTGTTACTCTCGAGACAGGCAGTGCAACTTCCGCTTCTGCAAGAATAGCAGGTGCGATACAGCTTAATTCATCAGAAACATTTGCAACAACAGCTACAACTTTTGTGGATGAAGTGGCGACAAAAGTAACAAGTTCTCTAGAGAATGCGGCTGAAATTGATATAACGAGTCAAAAAGGATCGCAAGATGCTTTATCGGTAATTGATAACGCTATCGCTAGTATAGACTCTCAGCGTGCAGGGTTGGGTGCTGTTCAAAATCGCTTTAGCCATACAATTAGTAACCTTGCAAACATCGAACAAAATGTATCTGCATCACGAAGCCGTATTCAAGATACCGATTTTGCAACAGAAACTGCTGAAATGACTAAAAACCAAATATTGCAGCAGGCGGGCACATCAATCCTTTCGCAAGCGAACCAGGTGCCACAGGCAGCAATTAGCTTGTTAGGTGGCTAGAAACGCCATTAGTACAAGTGATAATAAAAAGCACATCATGTACGATGTGCTTTTTTCGTTATTAGGGGGTAAGTAGTTCATTTTAAGTAAATGAAGCGCTTTAATAAAAAATAAAATTAATTATTTCATTTAAAATTAGTTACTTAATTCTATTTTCGAATAATTATTAAAAATAAATCAAAATAACGTTAAAGATAATATTTTTCCTGCCGTTAACTTAACCAGTACAGAGCTTGAGCATACAATTGTGACAGCTCTTGGTTAAATTTAAACAGTCACATTACGAAAGTAATCAGGAGTTTTATTATGATTTCAGTAAATACAAATGTATCTTCATTAAACGCTCAGCGTAACCTATCTCAATCAGGTTCTGACCTTGCAACGTCAATGGAGCGTTTATCATCGGGTATGCGTATCAATAGCGCAAAAGATGATGCGGCAGGCCTACAAATTTCAAACCGTTTAACATCACAAGTAAATGGTTTAGCAGTAGCACAGCGTAACGCTAACGATGGTATATCAATGGCGCAAACTGCTGAGGGTGCAATGAATGAGTCAACAAGTATTTTACAACGTATGCGTGAGCTTGCACTACAGTCAGCTAATGGTTCAAATTCTACTGAAGACCGTGAATCTCTTCAAAAAGAAGTCTCTGCACTTCAAGTTGAATTAACACGTATTGCTGAGACAACCTCATTTGGTGGTCAACAGCTTTTAGACGGCAGCTTTGGCTCTAAGTCATTCCAAATTGGTGCTAACGCCAATGAAACAATTAATGTTTCATTGTCGAGTGTAGCAGCAGAAAAAATTGGTTCTAATCAAGTAAACTTACAATCTGCAGCGGCTGATGGCTTTGGTCAGGCTGCAGCTGCAACAACTGCTTTAGCAGCTAGTGGTGTTGCTGGTGGTACATATGACATTTCTGGACGTAATGACGCTCAGGTAACTATTGCTGCTGGTGCGAGCGCTAAAGATGCTGCGGATGCTATTAATAGTGTTACAAGTTCTACGGGTGTTACGGCTCAAGCACGAACTGAAGCTGATTTGTCTCTTTCAGCTCTTGCGGGTAAAGATGAGTCAGTTAGCTTTGAGCTTAATGGTGAAAAACTATCATTTGTTGGTACCGGCACTAAAGCTGGTGATGAGCAAGCACTAGCCGAGGCTATTAACAGTGCTACTGATGATACCGGTGTTACTGCAACAATTGAAAATGGTGCTCTTTCTGTATCAAATAACAACGGCGAAGATATTACATTTGAAGGTTTAACCGACAGCAATGGTACACCATCAGTTGCACTTGACGTTACACCTGAAGGTTATGATGGCGCTGCTGGTACAGCGGTAACAATAAATGACGCAGCTGGTGCAACAAGAATATCGGGTGCTGTTCAGTTGAACTCTTCAGAGACATTTAGTGTAGACGCAAGTGATGCTTCTTTAGCGGCAGGAACAGACCCTGTAACCAGTAAATTAAATGATGTTGCAGATCTTAATATTACAAGCCAAGAAGGTTCGCAAGATGCGTTAGCAATTATTGATAATGCTATTGCAAATATTGATTCACAACGTGCGAGCTTAGGTGCGGTTCAAAACCGTTTTGACCATACTATTAGTAATTTGTCTAACATTTCTGAAAACGTATCTGCTTCACGTAGTCGTATTCAAGACACTGACTTTGCAACTGAAACTGCAGAGATGACGAAAAACCAAATCTTGCAACAAGCAGGTACGTCAATACTATCACAGGCGAATCAGTTACCACAGACAGCACTTAGCCTATTAGGTTAATAAGTTAAACTTTTAGCTTAATGGTAGCTAGCTAGTACATAAAGTCAGTATTAGTTTTAAAACAAGGAGGTGGCTTTAGCTACCTCCTTTTGTGGTTTAAGGGCATAAATTAAGCTATTGTTAATCAAATAACTATATACGTTAGGTAAGTTTAGGAGGCGTTATGAACACCATTACTTCAAACGCAGAAGTTACGATAGCATCAACATCTTTGACGGGTGAAAGTAAGCAGCTAAGCCAGTCTGCATCAACTTTAACTCAGCGTGCTGTTGATGACGTAAATAAATCAGACGGTTTAGGTGCACAAAAACTGTTAAATAATCAGTTCACACAACAAAACTCTGATACAAATAGTTCACAAAACCAACAGCTTGAACGTGAGCAGCTTGAAAAGGTGGCGCAACAATTGCAGGAATTTATGGGTGACATGAACCGCAGTCTGCAATTTCAAGTTGATGAAGACTCAGGCCGAGACGTTATTAAAATACTAGACAAAACCAGTGGTGATGTAATTAAGCAGTATCCTTCAGAAGAGGTTTTAAGCTTAGTATCAAAGCTTTCGGAATCTGCTGGTATTTTGATAGACCAGACTGTTTAGTGGTTATTGCTACACGTATATAGTTAGTTTATTTTTAGGTATTTAAAGAGGTGAAGTATGTCTATTTCGTTTAATGGTTTAGGCTCTGGTTTAGCGGTATCCGATATAGTGGATGCACTCGTTAATTCAGAGCAAGCACCTGCTGAGGCTCGTTTAAATACTACTGAGAGTAACTTAACTACTGACATTTCTGCTGTAGGCGCACTAAAATCTGCTTTGGAACAAGTGCAAACTGCGATGGAAGCGCTAGGTGATGCAGATAATTACCAACAACGCAGTACATCAGGTAATGATGATTTTGTTTCTATCAGTGCTGATGAAGACGCACAGCCAGGTGGTTATTCTGTAGAGGTCAATAACCTTGCTACGGAGCATAAAATACTTTCAGAAGCTTTTGATGCTAACACTGCTGTGGGTGAAGGTATTATGACTCTTAGCTCAGGTGACAATAGCTTTGATGTTGAAGTGTCTGACACTGCGACCTTAAGTGAAATCAGAGATGCGATTAACGACAGCAATGATAACGATAGTATCAACGCAACAATAATAACTGATGATACCGGCCAGCATTTAGTACTTTCAGCCAAAAATAGCGGCCTTGAAAGCGAGATAAAAGTAGAAGTAACAGATATTGACGGTGACAATACAGATACGAACGGTTTATCCCTGTTAGCTTTTGATTCTGCAGGCGTTCAAAATGCATCTGAAATTATCGCTGCTACTGATGCATCAATTACAATTGATGGCTCACTTACTGTAAGCAGTTCTTCAAATACATTTACTGATGTGATAGATGGCATCACTATAACTGCAAAAAAAGCACATGATACTGATGATGACTTAAGTGATATCTCCATAACAGAAAATAACAACAATATTCAGTCAGGCTTAAATAACTTTATTTCCAGCTATAACGAATTACTTGAGCTTAGTAATACTCTCGGCGCTTCAAGTGAAGATGGTGCCGGCGTGATGGCTGGTGATTCGTTATTGCGTGGCGTTATGTCTAAATTACGAGAGCAGATAACTGACTCTGTAGATTTAGGTAATGGTAACTCATTGTCACTTTCTCAGCTGGGGGTTGAAACAGATCGTTACGGAGTGTTGACGCTTAATACTGAAACATTAAATGACAAAATTGATGAAGATGTAGATTTAGTGCAACAGTTTTTTATTGGCAGTGATGAAGATGAAGGTGGCTTTGCCCAGTCGTTTGATGAGCTTATGAGCTTTTATACAGACACCGATGGTATTATCCAAAATCGTATTGACAGTAAAACTAATCAATTGGAAGATGTAGATGATCAGCGCCTCAGTCTTGCAAGTAAAATGGAGTCGTTGTCTGATAGATTATACGCTCAATACAACGCCATGGATTTACTCGTTGCGAATCTTAACTCCACTAGTAGCTACGTGCAAGCTCAGCTTGAAAATATGCCAGGTGTAGTGAGTAACAACTCTTAACTATAAATACTATATATCAGGCATAAAAAAACCGTTTTAAAACGGTTTTTTTATGCCTGATATTTACGTTTAATACTGTGTTAGTAATTAAACCGACTTGTATGCTGAAATGGCTTTCCCCGATTTTTTTTGTCTAATTATAGCTTTCGATGATTCATTTTTTTTAGCCATTGCCTGCTTGTTTATCTTATTTATAGCAGCGTGTATAGCCTCTAATTCTTGAGTATTTGGCGGGGGGGCACTTTCGCACCAGCTCTTAAGCTCACTATTTAAAGTATCCATAATTGGCATAGCTTCATCTGCATTATTACTTTGAACTAATGCTTCAATATTATTAAGCAGTACATTAATACGTTTTGCTTTAGCTGAAAGGCTTTGTCCCATAGCCCTATTCCGCTGGAATGCGTTGATCTGTTGGAATACTATCCCAACCTTCTTTTATTTCTTTAATGATGCTTGAAACTTCAACGACTGCTTCAATATCATTATTTATATTAGCTTGCGTTAATTTACGCTGGCAGTAGGCATAAAGCGCCAATAAATTATCAGAAATACTAGGGTCTTGCTCAACCTCTAAGTTAAGCGCATCTTGCAGCGCACCTAAGAGTAAAATGCATGCTGAAAGGTTTTCACCTTTTTTTTCTATTTCTTTGCGTTCAATAAAACCTTTAGTGGCGGCCAAGCGACCAATAATATTACTAAAAATAAGGTTTATTTGTTCATACGGCGCCATTTCTGCAATATTACTTGCACGAACTTGACTGTATTTCTTCAGTGAGACATGAGCCATGGGTGATCCTAAATTTAACTACTAAAATTATGTAAAACTTATATCAAAATAAAAGCAATATTAATGCCAAGCGTCTTACATCTTAATAGTTATCGGCATTATTACTTGCAACTTAAGTAAATAATAGCCTATATATTTTACATATAAGCTAATTTGTACTTTAAAATTTTAAGTGGGCTTTTTGTATAAGGTCTTTATAAACTGATACTTAATGATTAATTCTTAAGTATGGTTAATTTACTAATCCGTCTGTTTTTTGGCGTTTATGTCAAAAAACTGCCGCTATTGCTTGCATCCGTGCTGAACTGGCTTACAATTTAACTAATTAAATAAATTAGTGAAAGTACGGCTCGCTAACTATGATCTTGATTTTAGATAATAATAACAATCGCTCAATAGGATTAAACGCATCACTTACCTTTATAGGTGAGGCTGTACAATTGCTAGATGAGTCTAGCTTTGAGCAAATATGCAGTAAGTATCAGCAGCAAGAGTGCATCGTAATTTTAGGTGCATTGCAAAGCTTAAATCACGAAAGCTTAATTAAACGCTACCCAACACTCCCTTTTTTATTAATTGGTGAAACACTAAAGCCACTACTAAGCATTGCAAATGTTGTAGGCTTGATTTGTGAGCCTTTTAACCACGAAGTAACCACGCAGCTGCTGCACGATTGCCAGCAATATCAACGTATGCTGCCAACCGACCATAAAGGCCATAAACCTCATAAAGCATTTGATGGCTTAGTAGGTGAAACAGAAGCCGTTAAAGATGTGCGCTTTTTAATTGAACAAGTGGCTAAAACCGATGCAAACGTGCTTATTTTAGGGGAGTCGGGTACAGGTAAAGAGGTTGTAGCGCGCAATGTGCATTTATTGTCTAAGCGAAATACTGGGCCGTTTGTGCCTGTTAACTGTGGTGCAATACCAGGGGAACTACTCGAAAGTGAGCTGTTTGGGCACGAAAAAGGGGCGTTTACAGGGGCTATATCAGCGCGTAAAGGCCGTTTTGAACTTGCTCAAGGTGGCACACTATTTTTAGATGAAATAGGTGATATGCCGCTGCAAATGCAAGTTAAGTTACTTAGAGTACTGCAAGAGCGAAGCTATGAAAGAGTAGGTGGCACAAAAGCCATTCAGGCTGATGTGAGGGTTATTGCCGCTACTCACCGTAATCTTGAAAATATGATAGAAGAGGGAAGTTTTAGGGAGGATTTATATTATCGCTTGAATGTATTCCCTATCGAAAACCCTTCTTTGAGTGAGCGTGCTGATGACATTCCGTTACTATTAAAGGAGTTAATGCGCCGTGTTAATGAGCAAAGCGGTACGACCGCTAAATTTACAGAGCGCGCGGTTGAGAGTTTAAAAGCACATGCTTGGCCTGGAAATATTCGTGAGCTTGCTAATTTGGTTGAGCGTATGGTTATTATGTTTCCTGAAAAGGTGGTTGATGTACCTGATTTACCCAATAAATATCGTTACATAGAGGTAGATGCCTATGAACCAGAGTACCCTGAAGAGCTTTTAGAAAAAGATGCCTTTAACGATATTTTTAGCACTGGCTTTAGTGATTATGACTCTGAACCCGAAGCTGAATTTACTAACCAAGGTAGCGGACTATTACCTGAGGACGGTATTGAGCTTAAAGACTATTTAGCGGAGCTTGAAATTAGCTTAATTACTCAAGCACTTGAACGCTTTGATTATGTTGTGGCACGCGCCGCAGAAATACTAGGTGTGAGGCGTACAACACTCGTCGAAAAAATGAAAAAGTATAACTTGTCGCGAGACTAATAGTGCACAAAAGACAAAATACTTTTTCTTCATATTCATTGTCGCTATCACTTTACGAACTTTACCCATTGCGCATGCAGCTTTGGGTTTGAAAGATAAATACACACTTGAACCTTGGCGGTAGACGCCAAGCTTGCTCGCGTGAAAAGCGCAGCTTCTAATTACTTAGCTGTACTTACTCATCGACTTGCTAAAAGCCTCAATAATTTCTTTTTTTCTAAAACAATCATTACTATGGTCGTTAACCATACCGCATGCCTGCATATGTGCGTATACCGTTGTAGGGCCTAAAAACTTAAAACCACGTTTTTTTAAATCTTTTGCAAATGCGGCAGAAGCTTCTGTAATTGCAGGGTAGTCATCAATACTATTTAAATCACTAATAGTTGGCTTATTACCTACAAACTGCCATTGGTAATGACTAAAACTACCAAATTCTTTTTGAATTTCTATAAATCGTTTAGCATTATTAACGGTTGCAGAAATTTTTAAGCGGTTACGCACTATCCCTTCATCAAGCATGAGTCGCTCAACGTCCTGTACTGTATATTTAGCTACTTTGTGCACATCAAAGTTAGCAAATGCTTTTTTGTAGTTTTCACGCTTTTTTAAAATGGTATACCAACTTAAACCTGCTTGCGCCGACTCTAGCGTAATAAATTCAAATAGTTTTGTATCGTCATAAAGTGGCACGCCCCATTCTTCATCATGGTAAATAACGTAGTCTGGTTTAGTGGTGTCGAGCCATGGGCAACGGCACTTTTTTTGCTTACTCATTGTTATTCCTTTTAGTGTGCGTCATTTTTATGTCGCTTAAAATTAGCATGTAACTTAATGAAAAATATATAAATAAATCTTGGTATAAATCGTGCTTTTAGCCCTATATCTACATCTATTTGAGATTTGATTATGGCTCTTGCAAGCGTGTTAAAACCACAGTTTATTTCTGCAAATCAGTATAACCCATGTTTACTTCAAGAGGAGTACATTGGTGAGTTAAGCGATCTGCGTAAGCAAGCTAGCTGGCTTTCGCATTTAGTAGACACTATGCCCGCAGGTGTGGTGGTGCTAGATGGCAAAGGCATGATAGCGAAAGCAAATCAAATAGCGATAGATATGCTTGGTGAGCCATTAGAAGGTGAGAAGTGGTTTAATGTGATTCAGCGCTCTTTTCGTCCGCATCAAGATGATGGGCACGAAGTGTCACTTAAAGATGGGCGTTTAATAAAGTTGGATATAACCGCACTCGCTCCTGAGCCTGGCCAACTTATTTTAATGACTGATTTAACAGAAACTCGTCGATTACAAAAAAGAGTTGCCCATATGCAGCGGTTAAGTGCGCTGGGTAAAATGGTTGCGTCATTGGCGCATCAAGTTCGTACACCTCTTTCTGCTGCTATGTTATATGCAGCTAATTTAGGCTCAAAACGTTTGCCGGAAGCTTCTCGTGACAACTTTCAAACTAAATTAATGTCGCGATTAAAAGATTTAGAGACCCAAGTTAACGACATGCTGCTATTTGCAAAAAGTGGTGATCAGCAAGTTGTTGAGCAAGTTTCCATGCAGCAGCTATTAACAGAGGTTAAAACTGGCGCGGACGCTATGGTAGCCCTTAATAATAGTGAACTAGATGTCAGCCTACCTGAGCCAGACATACAAATTGTGGGTAATAAAACTGCGCTTGCGAGCGCGATTCAAAATTTAGTGCATAACAGTATTCAAGTTATTGGCAATGGCGCAGTGGTAAAAATAACGGCTCAAACAGATTCACATGACTCAAATATGGTACGAATTAGCGTCTGTGATAATGGCCCAGGCGTTGATTTAAGCCAAGGCGATAAAATATTTGAGCCATTCTTTACTACAAAAAGCCAAGGCACAGGCTTAGGACTTGCGGTTGTAAGTTCTGTGGCTAGTGCGCATCAAGGCCGTGTTGACGTGGTTAATAATGAACACGGGGGAGCCTGCTTTAGTATGTTACTTCCCATTAATACCACATCTAAATTAGAGGAATCATTATGAGTAACACTATTTTAGTTGTTGAGGATGACGCAGGCTTACGCGAAGCCTTAATTGATACACTTGAAATGTCGGGTATTGAATGTGTAGCTGCAAATAGTGCAGAGCAAGCAATGCTACTACTTAAAAAAGAGTCATTTTCACTAGTGGTAAGCGATGTACAAATGGGCGCAATGAGTGGTCTTGATTTACTACGTAGTATTAAATTAAATTATCCAGACTTACCTGTATTAATGATGACCGCGTATGCAACAATTGATGATGCAGTAGAGGCAATGCGCTTAGGGGCTATTGATTATATGGCAAAACCATTTGCACCTGAGGTGTTACTAAATATGGTGAGCCGCTACCTACCTGAAAAACCTAAAGATACAGATGGCCCCATTGTGGCCGACCCTACTAGCATTCAGCTACTTGAGCTTGCAAGCAAGGTTGCCCGCTCTGATGCAAGTGTTATGGTGCTTGGCCCTAGTGGTTCAGGTAAAGAGGTACTCGCACGTTATATTCATGATAAATCAAGCCGTAGTAGTGAACCTTTTGTAGCAATTAACTGCGCAGCAATACCAGAGAACATGCTTGAAGCAACCTTGTTTGGCTATGAAAAAGGTGCTTTTACAGGGGCTATTCAAGCTTGCCCAGGTAAATTTGAGCAAGCACAAGGTGGCACTATTTTACTAGATGAAATAACCGAAATGGATTTAGGTCTACAGGCTAAACTATTACGTGTGTTGCAAGAGCGCGAAGTAGAGCGTTTGGGTGGTCGTAAAACAATTCAATTAAATGTACGTGTGCTTGCAACAAGTAACCGCGATTTAAAAGAAGCCGTGGCAGATAATCAGTTTCGAGAAGACTTATATTACAGATTAAATGTGTTCCCGCTTATGTGGCGGCCTTTATGTGAACGCCCTGGTGATATAATTGTGCTAGCTAAACACTTAATAGAACGTCACTTAAGTAAAAGCAAAGAGCCGATGGCGTATTTAGATAGCGCGGCCGAGCAAAAGTTACTTGCTCATGCGTGGCCTGGTAATGTACGTGAGCTCGATAACGTAATTCAACGTGCGCTTATACTGCGCAGTGGCGACACAATAAATGAGCATGCTATTTTTATTGAAAATTTAGCGCCGAGCAATTTTGTTATTCCACAGACTGAAAAAAGTGAAGTGGTAGAGAAAAAGTCGTTGAGTAGCGCTTACTATGATCAGCAAAGTGCTGATGTAATGCCCCAGCAAGATTTACCGACACCAGACACCGGCAGCTATAAAGACGAGCTAAAAGATAAAGAGCATCGAATAATTTTAGAAACGTTAGCGCGTTGTCAAGGTAAACGCAAAGACGTAGCCGAAACGCTCGGTATTAGCCCGCGAACCTTACGTTATAAATTAGCGCAAATGCGCGACTTAGGTATTTCACTTCCAGCATAGCTCCCTTTGAGCCCTAAATTCGAACTACGAATTTAGGGTTGTCAAAACTCTGACTCACAAAGTAACGCGTTAACATACTGTATTTAAAGGTTTATTTATTTGGCATGCTTTGTGCTTAATTACCTTTAAGAGTTAACTGCACCGTCAGAGAAAAATTATGAAAATTCAAAACAGCGCTGTATTTCAAGAAATGCAATCAATGGCCTTAGAAGCTGGCCGTAGTAATCAAACAAATAAGCTGCCTACTCAGGTTCAATCACCTTCAAGCGCACAGTTTGGCGATATGTTAAGTAATGCACTAAATACAGTACATGAGCTACAACAAGACACAGGCCAAAAAGTAAAAGCCGTTGAAATGGGCGACCGCAGTGTATCGCTTGCCGATGCAATGATTGCTTCGCAAAAATCATCAGTGGCATTTGAAGCAACAGTACAGGTTCGTAATAAACTTGTAGAAGCTTACAAAGAAATCATGAACATGCCTGTTTAACTAGGTAGTGGAGAATTATTGTGGCGCAATCTAATCAATCAACAGACCTTGCACTTGCTGGTGGTACAATCGAGCAAAGCGATGGCGATAGTCAACAAGAGCAAAAATCGGGCTATTTAAGTGCGTTAAATGGTGTTGATGTATTACGCCAAGTCACGCTTGTTATTGCATTAGCTATTTGTTTAGCTATCGCTATTTTTGTTATTATTTGGGCTCGTCAGCCAGACATGCGTCCATTAGGTAAAATGCCTACAGAAGAGCTTATTCAAACGCTTGATTTTTTAGATGCACAAAAAATTGAATACCAACTTGACGGAAATGTCGTATCGGTTGATGAAAGCGAATACCAAAATATTAAATTATTAATGGCACGCGAAGGGCTAGAGCAAGGGCCTACATCTGGTAGCGATATTATTATGCAAGATATGGGCTTTGGTGTAAGCCAACGCTTAGAACGTGAACGTTTAAAGCATGGCCGAGAGCAACAACTTGCCCGCACCATTGAAGAGCTTAACAATGTAACTCGCGCCAAAGTATTGCTAGCTATACCAAAAGAAAACGTTTTTGCACGTAGAGAAAAAAAGCCATCAGCCACAGTGGTACTTACTCTCAAACGCGGCAGAATGCTTGATGGTGAAGAAATTGACTCAGTTGTTGATATGATAGCGTCAGCCGTTCAAGGCTTAGAGCCTGCTCGTGTAACGGTAACCGATCAAAATGGCCGCTTATTAAATTCAGGCTCACAAAGTTCATTAGCAGCGCGCTCTCGTAAAGAGTACGACCTTGAGCGTAAACGCGAGCAAGAATATTTAGAAAAAATAGATAGCATACTTATTCCGGTTGTAGGGTTAGGTAATTACACCGCTCAGGTTGATTTAAGTATGGACTTTAGCGCTGTAGAAGAAACTCAAAAACGTTATAACCCCGACTTACCCGCTGTACGTAGCGAAACCACATTTGAAGAAAGTAACATAGGTGGTCTAGCTGTGGGTATTCCTGGTGCGCTGACTAATCAGCCTCCGGTTAATTCAAATATTCCTGAGGTCGCAGGGCAAGGCGGAGCAGGCACTGCCACTTCTCCAACACGCAGCCATAAAGAGGCAACGCGTAACTACGAGCTAGATACAACTATTTCCCACAAACGCCAACAAACCGGTGTAATACGTAGAATTAGTGTGTCGGTTGCTGTTGATTATCTACCTAAAGTAGGTGAAAACGGCGAGACAACAATGGCTCCTCGCTCGGTTGAGGCATTATCAAATATTCGTCGTTTACTCCAAGGCGGTGTTGGCTTTGATATGCAACGAGGTGATGCGCTTGAAGTAGTTACCGTACCATTTGTAAGAGAAGCGACTGATTTAGATTTTGAAGTCCCGCTTTGGGAGCAAGACTGGTTTATGAAAATAGTCCGCCTTGTACTTGGTGCCTTAGTTATTATTGTATTAATAATGGCAGTAGTAAAACCAATGCTTAAACGCTTAATTTACCCTGATGATACTCTAGAAGAGTACGACGAAGATGCATTAAGCTCAGGCTTAGATATTGGCGACAGTACGCTCGATATGCTAAATAAAGACTTTGATTCTGCTTCGGTTGGTTTCTCAAGTGATGGTACACTGCAGTTACCGGATTTACATGGCGATGAAGACTTACTTAAAGCAATTCGTGCCCTTGTCGCTAACGAACCAGAACTATCATCACAAGTAGTGAAAGCGTGGTTAACAGAAGATGACTGATCAAGAACAAAAACAACTCCCGCCATCGTTTGATGTTGATAAACTAGACGGTGTAGATAAAGCCGCTATATTACTTTTGAGTTTATCAGAAGAAGATGCCGCGCAAATACTTAAACACTTGGAGCCAAAGCAAGTACAGAAGGTGGGTATGGCGATGGCTGCGCTAGATGATTTATCGCAGGCTAAAATAAGTGCTGTACATAATTTGTTTATAGAGCAAATTCAAAGCTTTAGTACTATTGGTTTTCAGTCAGAAGACTTTATTAAAAAAGCGCTTACAGCCGCTCTTGGTGAAGATAAAGCCGCGAGTCTTATTGACCAGATTGTTATGGGATCAGGGGCTAAAGGTTTAGATTCATTAAAATGGATGGACTCTAAACAGGTCGCCAACATTATTCGCAATGAGCATCCGCAAATTCAAACAATTGTACTGTCGTACTTAGAGCCGGAGCAGTCAGCTGAAATTATTGCGCAATTTCCTGAAAAAGTGCGTCTTGATTTAACTATGCGTATTGCCAATCTTGAAGAAGTACAACCAGCTGCTTTACAAGAGCTTAATGAAATTATGGAAAAACAATTTGCCGGCCAAGCAGGTGCGCAAGCAGCTAAAATGGGTGGCTTAAAAGCTGCGGCAGATATTATGAACTACCTAGATACAAACGTAGAAGGGCAGTTAATGGACTCTATTCGTGAGCATGACGAAGAAATGTCGCAACAAATTCAAGATCTGATGTTTGTGTTTGAAAACTTACTGGACGTTGAAGATCGTGGTATTCAAGCAATATTGCGTGAAGTTCAGCAAGATGTATTAATGAAGGCCATTAAGGGCACAGATGATGCGCTTAAAGATAAAATACTTGGCAATATGTCTAAGCGTGCAGCCGAAATGCTTGCTGATGATTTAGAGACAATGGCACCTGTGCGTATAAGTGAAGTAGAGGCTGCACAAAAAGAGATTTTATCAACTGCGCGCAGATTATCTGACTCAGGTGAAATTCAACTTGGTGGCGGTGGTGGTGAGGAGTTCTTGTAAACCATGAGCAAACTCAAAGGTCATACCCTTCGCGCTGACGAAGCTGATGAATTATTAAAAAACTGGGCTATTCCTGATGTAGCTCCAGACGAAAGTAGTTTTGGCGATCGCTCTACTGCTTATGGCACCCCTCTGAGTGAGCTTTACAAAAAAGAGCTCGAGGAGGAGATGCCCGCTGATGAACCCGAAGAGCCAGAACTCCCTTCATTAACTATGGTTGAGCTTGAGCGTATTAGACAAGACGCGTACGAGGAAGGGCTCAAACAGG
Source organism: Pseudoalteromonas sp. MMG007 (assembly GCF_018100985.1). Taxonomy (GTDB): domain Bacteria; phylum Pseudomonadota; class Gammaproteobacteria; order Enterobacterales; family Alteromonadaceae; genus Pseudoalteromonas. Next base: position 604,105 of record NZ_JAGJEI010000001.1, read on the forward strand.
GTCATGAGCAAGGTTACATAGATGGCTTTGAAAAAGGCGTCGGTGAAGGCAAAGACGCTGGCTACAAAGAGGGCGTTGAGCTTGGCAAATCACAAGGTCATGAAGACGTTAAACCGCTGATTGAAGAGCAGTTAACGAGTTTAAAAAGCATTTTAGAGAGCTTAACCATCCCCCTCAATAAAGTAGATGAACAAGCAGAAAAGCAATTAGTACAATTAGCAAGTATGTTAGCCGAAGCTGTTATTTATCAAGAAGTAAAAACATCGCCCGATGTTATTTTACATACCTTAAAGCAAAGCATTGATTCACTTAATGCTGAACAAGAAAAAGTACGCATACATTTACACCCAGACGACCTTGCCCTTATAAAAGAGAGTTACGGCGAGCAAACAATTGCTGATAATAATTGGCAGCTAGTTGCAGAGCCAACGCTTGAGCGCGGCGGCTGTGAGGTGAAAACAGCACAATCGTCGCTCGATATGACCCTAAAAACACGTGTCAAAGAAACGTTGGATAGTTTTTTGCATAATAGTGGTATCTAATTTCATTTTTGGCGTGTTATGTCACAGCAACGTGCACCTTTAAGCGAACGCTTATCTCAATACCAACAACATATAAAAACTCCAGCGCCGGCTGTGGCCGGTATTTTAACGCGAGTGGTAGGCCTTACTTTAGAAGCTAAAGGTTTGCGTGCACCTGTTGGTAGCCAATGCAAAATTGAAACAATGCACGGCTTTGTTGATGCTGAAATCGTCGGGTTTAATGATCAAACACTCTATTTAATGCCAAATGATCATATTTCTGGCGTGTTACCTGGTGCCAGAGTTATTCCTCAAGTAAATGATACCGGTTTACCGGTGGGAATGAGCTTACTAGGTCGCGTAGTTGATGGTTTAGGCCGTCCTCTTGATGGGCTGGGTAAAATAAATGCCGAACATCATTTAAAGTTTGCTCAAAACACAATAAACCCCCTCTCAAGAAGGCCAATTAGTAAACCTATGGATGTAGGTGTGCGTGCCATCAACTCCGTAATTACAGTAGGGCAAGGTCAGCGTATGGGCTTGTTTGCAGGCTCTGGTGTTGGTAAGTCGGTGCTATTAGGAATGATGACCCGAGGCAGCGAAGCCGATGTAATTGTTGTTGGTTTAGTCGGTGAACGTGGGCGAGAAGTAAAAGAATTTATTGAAGAAATACTAGGTGTTGAGGGACGTAAACGCTCAGTTGTTGTTGCAGCCCCTGCTGATGCTTCACCCCTTATGCGCTTAAAAGGCTGTGAAAGTGCAGTTACCATTGCCGAATACTTTAGGGATCAAGGATTAAATGTATTGTTGTTACTTGATTCGGTAACGCGTTATGCCATGGCGCAACGTGAAATAGCGCTTGCTGTAGGCGAGCCACCGGCTACTAAAGGCTATCCGCCTTCAGTATTTGCAAAGCTTCCTGCATTGGTTGAGCGCGCTGGTAATGGTGGGGAAGGACAAGGCTCTATTACCGCCTTTTTTACTGTACTGAGTGAAGGTGATGATATGCAAGACCCAATAGCCGATGCTGCTCGCGCTATTTTAGATGGACATATTGTGCTTTCTCGAGATTTAGCCGACAGCGGACATTACCCCGCTATAGATATTGAAAAGTCGATTTCGCGTGTTATGCCGCAAGTTGTGTCTGAACCGCATATGCAGCAAGCTCGCGTGTTAAAACAAGTGTATTCGATGTATCAGCAAAACAAAGATATGATCACTCTTGGCGCCTACCAAAAAGGGACCGACCAAATGCTTGATCAAGCGATAAACATGATGCCAAGAGTAAATGCGTTTTTACAACAAGGTATGCGAGATGTGATTAGTTACGACGACGGCTTACTTGGTCTTGCTCAGTTATTAGGACAAGCATAATGGCTAAAAATAAACTCGATTTATTGCTAAAGCTCGAAAACGACAAAGAAGAAAGTTTGCGAATGAATTACTTACAAGCAAATCAAAACCTGCAAGCAAACCAACAGAAGCTTCAAGGGCTAAACGACTTTAGATTGGAGTATTCACAACAATTACACTTAAAAGGTAAATCGGGTTTATCGAGTGCCGGGTTTGGTCAGTATCATGCGTTTATAGCTAAAATTGAAGAGGCTATTCGCCAGCAAGCAAGTACAGTAAATACAGCAAAGCAAGTTGTTACCCAGCGAAAAGCACTATGGTTAAAGCAGCAAATTAAGGCAAAAGCGGTGGCTAAATTAATCGAAAAACAAAAGCTTAAAGCCAGTGCTTTAATAGCAAAAAATGAGCAAAAAATGTTAGATGAGTTTTCGGCCAACCAATTTTTTCAACGTCGTAAATCTTTATAAATTAGGCACGTTAATTGCTTTGTTACTCGGTGGTATTTAATTTTTGGCAATATGCGGTGGTACATTGCCGTAATAGTATTAGGTGATTTATGGTGATGAACGATATTTCTTTTTTGGCTACTACCGAGCAAGACCCTTTATTAGCCGTTAGAGACGGTAACTTGGCTAAAAGTGAAAATGACTCAGGTGCTGAATTTTTAAGCCAACTCCACAATGCACATGACTCTATTGAGCTTGAAAAAAAAGGCAATGAAAAACCTCAGGCTGAAGCTGAAAACTCTATTGCCGCTACTAAACATAAACAGCCACAAGAAAGTGAAGCTCAAAATGAAGAGCAAAACACAAAGTTGGCTGATGAAGATGCGGTTATAGTATTTATGTCTGGTGATAACATGCTTGCGCAAATTAACTCTGCACAAACCATGAACACATCTGTTAATAAACCTGCCGACACATTAAACAACACAGAGCTAAAAAATTCTTTACACTCTTTAGTTACTAAAAGCGGTGATGAATCACCTTTAATGCAAAATACAAGTTCTGCGATTGTCGGTTCAGAGACTACCCCATCAGATGACTCGCAAAGTGGTGGCGAAAATACTTTTTTACTCAATGAAAATAAGCACTACAAAAGTACTTTAGCGCAAGCCATAGAAGGGCAATTTTCAGATAATAAAAAGCCTATACAAGATAAAATTGAAGTAAACCAATCACCTAAAGTAGCTTCTGAAAATGGACAAAGTACAGCATCAACTAACTTATTAGCTAAAGAGATGGGATCAACTGCTGCTGATAAAGTGATTGCGAGTTTAACCTCTGAGCAGCGCTTGCAACTTAATACACAAGCTCAAGCAATAACAAATTCTAGTTCGAGTAATGTAAGTAATACTTCAAGTTTAAAAGAAATGCTTGCGCAATTTATTACAGATAATGAACAAACTCAAAGTACAGCCGTAAAGCAAAGTGTAAGTTCAGAAATTAATACGCTCAATACAAGTGAAAAACAAGCATTATTAACACAATTAAACGCATACATTAAAACAGAGCAGCCCCAGGGTGAGCAGTTGAAAGCCCTTAAGCAAACGGTTAGTGAACTTGAAGCGTCCATTGAAATAAAGTTAGTTGATAGTGCTAAAATCAAGCCAAACACATTTGTTGCCGGTGAAACACCGAATACGGTAAATACAGTTGCTCAGGCTAGCTCAAAATCGGTAAATAAAGCGGATGCCGAAGTAAACAAAATTACAGTGTCAAACGATGATGATTTAGCTAAGCAATTGGAGCAACTTTCCAAAGAAGGGCTTAAAAGTACAACAGCGGAGCAAAGCTCACCTCGTGTAGCACAAATATTTACTCAACTTACGGCTGCGTTTAATACAGTGCAAGCTAATAGTACCGGCTTATATGAAGGGCTTAACTATGATCAAGGGCTTGCAGATACACAGCTTTTGCAAAGCCAGCAATTACAAAGCGCGGCACAGGTAAAGCAAGTAAGTATTGACCCTGATGTTATGCAAGCAATAAACATTGTAAAAAGTGATGCAGCTAAACTTTTGCAAGAGCGAGTAAGCTCTATGCTCAGCATTAATAATAAAGAGGCTGAAATACGCCTAGATCCACCTGAAATGGGCAGTATGCAAATACGGATTAGAAGTGATGCAGAACAAGCTCAAATTAATTTTGTAGTGCAAAACCAACAGGCTAAAGAAGCGCTTGAACAGTCAATGCCACGCCTACGTGAGATGTTAGCTCAGCAGGGATTAGAGCTTGGCGAGAGTACTATTTCTTATGGGCAATCGGGCGGTGAAAATCCGGATCAAAGTGATGGCGGTACTCAAGCGGGGTTAGCTAATAACGAATCGGTTAATGGTGAAAATGACGAGCAAGCAAACAGTGTTTCACAAAGTTCTCGACAACAAAGTTCATCATCAATAGATTACTATGCCTAAGTACTGCTATTATAACAATTAAAACAAGCAAGTACCTTTGCAAATAAAGGAATCATTATGGCTGAAGAAGCAAGTTTAGAAATAGAAGAAACCGGTAAAAGTAAAAAGAAGCTAATTATTATAATAGCGGCTGTTGTACTGATTGCTGGTGGCGTTGGTGGTTACTTGTTTATGTCGGGTTCAGATGCGCCTGTTGAAACACTCGATGAAGAAACGGCTATGTCTGAGGAGGCTCCTGCAGTTTCTAGTTCTTCAGCTCAAATGGGGAGTGCTTTGTATGTTGCTATGCCTAGGCCTTTTGTATTTAATGTTCCAGGCTCAAGCCGCGATAGAATTGTTCAAGTAAAAGTGCAATTATTAGTACGTGGTGATGTAAACGAAGAGACCGCTAAAAAGCATATTCCACTTATTGAAGGTACCTTGTTAAGCGTGTTCTCTACTACAACTGCCGATGAACTAAGCACCAGTGCAGGCAAGGAAACACTACGTTTTTCAGCGCTAGAAAAAGTACAAACAGCTTTAAACGATGTTGAAGGCAGCAAAGTAATTGAGCGGGTATTGTTTACCGGCTTTGTGATGCAATAAGGGGTTAGTGTGAGCGATTTATTATCCCAAGATGAAATTGATGCGCTATTACACGGTGTTGATGACGTTGAAGAGGAAGATATACACGAAGGTGAAGATGGCGGAGGAAGTACGCTTCAGTACGACTTTTCTTCGCAAGATCGGATCGTGCGTGGTCGCATGCCGACACTGGAAATTGTTAATGAGCGCTTTGCTCGTCACATGCGAATCAGCTTATTTAATATGATGCGCCGCACCGCTGAGGTGTCGATTAACGGCGTCCAAATGATTAAGTTTGGCGAATATATCCATACTCTATTTGTCCCTACTAGCTTAAATATGGTGCGTTTTAGACCTCTAAAAGGCACAGGCCTTATTACCATGGAAGCACGACTTGTGTTTATTTTGGTAGATAACTTTTTTGGTGGTGATGGGCGTTATCATGCAAAAATTGAAGGCCGCGAATTTACCCCAACCGAGCGCCGAATAGTGCAAATGCTGCTTAAAATAATTTTTGAAGATTATAAAGAAGCGTGGGCACCGGTTATGGACGTGTCTTTTGAATACCTCGACTCAGAGGTAAACCCTGCAATGGCCAATATTGTAAGCCCAACAGAAGTTGTGGTTATTAGCTCTTTTCATATTGAGCTTGATGGCGGCGGCGGCGACTTTCATATTGCACTTCCTTATTCAATGCTTGAGCCTATTAGAGAATTACTCGACGCCGGTGTGCAATCAGATACTGAAGACACCGACCTACGTTGGAGTAAAGCGCTTCGCGATGAGATTATGGATGTTGAAGTTGATATGTCGACTCAGCTTCTTGAAGTCGATCTTTCTCTTAAGCAAATTATGGAGCTTAAAGCGGGTGACATTATACCGGTAGAAATGCCGGAGCATATTACAGTATTTGTTGAAGAGCTTCCTACCTTTAGGGCCAAAATGGGCCGCTCTCGCGATAATGTTGCGCTACAAATTAGTGAAAAAATTAAACGACCTGATTCAGTTAAATCTGAGCTGCATGTATTTACCAAAGGCGGCAAGAAAATTGACTCAGATGCAGAATTAGCAGAACTAGAAGATGATTTACACCTTTCTGACGGTGTAGACTTAGACTGGTAATTGATTTAAAAGGTTAAAAGTATGAGCGATGATCAAGATACAATGGATGAATGGGCAGCAGCACTAGCTGAGGCTGAGGGCACTGATGAAGGCGCAGAAGCGCAAGTAGCCGAGCTTGATGAATTAAGTGATTCTAAACACGAAATGAGTGGCGAAGAAAAACGCAAACTCGATACTATTTTAGATATACCTGTCACTATTTCTATGGAAGTTGGGCGCTCTAAAATTAATATTCGTAACTTACTTCAGCTAAACCAAGGCTCTGTTGTAGAGCTTGACCGTGTTGCTGGTGAGCCGTTAGATGTACTAGTAAATGGTACGCTCATTGCGCACGGTGAAGTCGTTGTAGTAAATGATAAGTTTGGTATTCGCTTAACTGATGTTATTAGCCAAGTAGAGCGGATCAAAAAGTTACGATGAACACGTTAGTAGCTTTAACGAATTCGGTTTTTACAAAAGCAGATGCGGTAACACCTACCGGAGATATTCTCTCTATGGTGTTGTCGTTAATAATGGTGCTAGTGCTGATTATAGTACTGGCATTTTTTGTTAAAAAGCTTAATCCCAATTTAGCAAATAGTGATGAGTTTAAAGTAGTGCGAAGCTTACCATTGGGCTCTCGTGAGCGCTTAATAGTTGTTGAAATAGATAACGCACAGCATTTATTAGGTGTAACTCCGCACAGTATTAATTATTTGCATAAGCTAGAAACCCCATTAAGTGAAAAAGAATTACCTGAGCTTGCAAAGCGATTTGGTAAGCTTTTAAACACACAATCAAACCAAAATAAAAAGAATTAAACCTATGACAAAGTGGCTGCTTATTATTTTTGCCATGGTATTTGTACCAAATGTAAGTGCAGAGGGAATTGATGCGCTGACTATTACCACAAATGCCGACGGTACTCAGGATTACTCGGTAACATTACAAGTTTTAGCCATTATGACGGCGCTGAGTTTTATACCAGCAGCCATCATTATGATGACCTCTTTTACCCGCATTATTGTAGTACTTGCTATTTTGCGCCAAGCAATTGGTTTGCAGCAAACGCCATCAAACCAAGTGCTACTGGGTATGTCGTTATTTTTAAGTATTTTTATAATGTCGCCGATTTATCAGCAAGTGAATGAGCGAGCCATTGAGCCTTACTTAAACGAGCAGGTTACCTCGGTACAAGCGCTAGAACTTGCAAAAGAACCAATGAAAGCATTTATGCTCTCGCAAGTGCGCCTAAAAGACTTAGAAACATTTGCCAAAATAGCGGGTTACGATCAGTTAGATTCACCTGAAGATACACCGCTAATAGTACTTATACCTGCTTTTGTAACCAGCGAGCTGCAAACTGCTTTTATAATTGGGTTTATGTTTTTCATCCCATTTTTAATAGTTGATTTAGTTGTGGCTTCGGTTCTTATGGCGATGGGTATGATGATGCTATCGCCAATGATTGTATCTTTACCATTTAAAATAATGTTATTTGTATTAGTTGATGGTTGGAGCTTAGTAATGGGCACTTTAGCTAAAAGTTTTGGCTTAGGGACTTAAAATGCAAAGTTTAGCTGTAATACAAAAATAGGAGTACAACATGGAACCGGAAATTTTTGTTGATATTCTAAGTGACGCGTTATTTTTAGTGATTAAATTGGTGTCTGCAATCGTTGTCCCAGGTTTAATTGTGGGTTTAGTGGTTGCTGTATTTCAAGCTGCAACTTCAATAAACGAACAAACACTAAGCTTTTTACCTCGCCTATTAATTACAATTAGTGCACTTATAGTGGGAGGCCATTGGCTAACGCAAGAGCTAATGGACTTTTTCACCCGCTTAGTTTTGCTTATTCCTGAAATTGCAGGTTAACTGTGGAATATCCATTTGCCGTTATTATTCAGTGGTTAAGCGACTTTTTATTGCCGTTAGTGCGCATAAGCTCGATGATCATGATAATGGCGGGCTTAGGTGCTAAAAATGTACCTACTCGAATTAAAATGGGCTTAGCGGTTGTTGTTACGTTTTTAGTGGTACCCGTATTACCGCCCGCTACATTTACTAACTTATTCTCATTTGAAATGATTTTAGTGGTTATTCAGCAAATGTTGATAGGCGTTGCTATTGGCTTTGCATCAACCCTTTTATTAAATACGTTTGTTTTAGCGGGCCAAATACTCGCAATGCAAACCGGTTTAGGTTTTGCCTCTGTTATCGACCCCTCAAATGGTGCGAGCGTACCGGCAGTCGGTCAATTTTTTCTGATTTTAGCCACTCTCTTATTTTTTGTTTTTAATGGCCATTTAATGATGATTCAAATGGTGGTGCATAGTTTTCAGGTGTTGCCAATTGATGGTAATTGGTGGTCTGTTGATCATTATTGGGACATAGTAACGTGGGGCGGGTGGATGTTTACAACTGCTTTGGTGTTGTCTCTTGCGCCATTAACCGCAATGCTCGTTATTAATATGTCCTTTGGTATTATGACGCGTGCAGCCCCTCAATTGAATATTTTCTCTATTGGTTTTCCGTTCACCTTAGTGGCTGGGCTTATTATTATTTGGGCTACGCTGGGCAATTTTGTGACTCAATTTGAGTTTCAATGGCTTAAAATGGTTGAGCTAATGTGTACTTTAGTTGGCTGTTCGCCCTAGGAGGAAATAATGGCAGAAGATTCCGGGCAAGAAAAAACAGAAGAACCCACATCCAAAAAATTGGATGAGTCTAAAAAGAAAGGCCAAATAGCCCGCTCAAAAGAGTTAGGGACAATGTTTGTACTTATATTTTCAGCTATTTCTTTATTAATGTATGGGCCTGAAATTGGTAAAGGTTTATACAACGTAATGGGACGAACCCTAAGCTTAAACCGAAATGAAGCGTTTGATACGACAAAAATGTTTGCGGTGTGGGGTGAAGTAGCCGATGCCTTAATGTTCCCAATGGCAATGTTTGTATTAATTATCGTGCTTGCTGCATTTATTGGTAATACCTTACTAGGTGGCTTTAACTTTAGCTGGGAAGCTGCTACACCTAAGGCTAGTAAAATGTCGCCAATGAAAGGCTTTAAACGTATGTTTGGCCCTCAAGCCGGTGTAGAACTTGTTAAGTCGTTATTAAAGTTTGGCTTAGTGGCTACTATTGCTGTTTTTTTAATTAATACTTATTTTGATGAAATCCTTCATTTAAGTTTAGAAAGTGCGCCCAGTAATATAATCCACGCGCTAGAAATTTTAGGGTGGATGTTTTTAGGCCTTTCATGCACTTTAATTGTGATTGCCGCGATAGATGCGCCATTTCAAAGTTATAACCATAACAAACAACTTAAAATGACCATGCAAGAGGTTAAAGACGAATATAAAAACTCTGAAGGTGATCCACAAATTAAAGCGCGTATTAGGCAAACGCAAAGGCAAATGTCGCAAAATAGAATGATGCAAGATGTCCCAGATGCCGATGTTATTGTTACTAACCCTACGCATTATTCTGTAGCGTTAAAATACGATACCGAGCGTGCAGGCGCGCCTATTGTGCTTGCCAAAGGCGCAGATGAAATGGCAATGCAAATTCGTAAAGTTGCAATAGGTAACGAAGTTCCCATCGTGGAGTCGCCAATGCTAACCCGTGCGCTTTATCATACCGCTGAGGTCGGCGATCAAATACCCGATCAATTATTTACCGCTGTTGCGCAAGTTTTGGCGTATGTATTTCAGCTTAAACGTTTTAATAAAGGGCGTGGCAAACGTCCTGTTCCACTTAATAAAAAACTCCCAATTCCAGATGCTTACAAGTATTAGTCGTTAAGATTATAACTTGGAATAGTTATTGCAATTTCAGCGTAGTGTCAATTTTTTGAAATTGTAGATTTATGGATTTTAAAGCTGTATTACAACAACTTAATAAAGATAAAAAAGAGTACGCCAAAGGCGTAGGAACACCATTGTTGGTGTTAGCTGCGCTTGGTATGGTTATTTTACCGCTCCCACCTTTTCTTCTCGATATACTCTTTTCGTTCAATATAGCACTTGCTTTAGTTGTGCTGCTTGTGACCGTTTATACAATGAAGCCCGTTGAGTTTGGTATGTTTCCGGCCGTGCTCCTTATTGCAACCATAATGCGACTCGCCCTAAACGTTGCCAGTACCCGTGTAGTATTACTTGAAGGACATAACGGTGGCGACTCTGCAGGTAAAGTAATTGAGGCTTTTGGCTCGGTGGTTATTGGCGGTAATTACGCCGTTGGTTTAGTGGTTTTTTTAATTCTGATTATTATTAACTTTGTAGTAATAACTAAAGGCGCAGGTCGAATATCTGAAGTGTCAGCACGTTTTACTCTTGATGCCATGCCAGGTAAGCAAATGGCTATAGATGCAGACTTAAATGCTGGTTTTATTAGTGCAGAGCAAGCGCGAGATCGTCGTGAAGAAGTTACTCGCGAAGCTGATTTTTACGGTTCTATGGATGGTGCTAGTAAATTTGTTAAAGGCGATGCAATTGCTGGTATTGTTATATTAGTTATCAATATAGTGGGTGGCTTATTTGTAGGTATGATCCAACACAATATGAGTTTTGGCAATGCAATGGAAGTGTATACATTACTGACTATTGGTGATGGCCTAGTTGCCCAACTTCCTTCTTTACTTCTTTCAATTGGTACCGCAATTGTTGTAACGCGTCAAAATGAATCGCTTAATATGGGCGATCAATTTAAGAAGCAACTTGGTAACGAAAAGTCATTATTTATTGCATCAGGTATTTTAATTGTAATGGGGCTTGTACCCGGTATGCCTCACTTAGCCTTTTTGAGCCTAGGTGGTTTATTAGGTTATGTAGCGTATTACACCCAACAAAGTAAATTAAAAGCAGCCGCTTTAGAGGCTGAAGCAGCTGCTAATGGAAATAACCCAGCAACAGGCGTTGCTAATAAGCAAGAGCAAAAAGAGCTTGGTTGGGATGACGTTCAACAAATTGACGTCATAGGCCTAGAAGTAGGTTACAGATTAATACCATTAGTTGATCAGTCACAAGGTGGCGAGCTACTAAACCGTATTAAAGGCGTGCGTAAAAAGCTTTCTCAAGAGCTTGGGTTTTTAGTGCCACCTGTACATATTCGCGATAATTTAGAGCTAGATCCAAATGCTTACAGAATCACGTTGATGGGTGTATCTACTGGAGAGAGTGAACTTAAGCATGGTGACGAACTTGCTATAAATCCTGGTCAAGTATTTGGGCCAATTAAAGGTGTTGACACAAAAGATCCTGCATTTGGACTTGATGCTGTTTGGATTAAGCCCGATCAAAAAGATGAAGCTCAATCTCTTGGTTACACTGTTGTTGATTCTGCCACCGTTGTTGCGACGCATATAAGCCAGTTACTTACAAATAGCGCTGCATTATTACTAGGACACGAAGAGGTTCAAAACCTACTTGATATGCTTGCTAAAAGTCACCCTCGCTTAGTTGAAGGGCTAGTGCCAGATGTATTGCCATTAACTGTAATTGTAAAAGTACTGCAAAATTTATTAAACGAAGGTGTTGCTATTCGCGATATGCGCTCAATTGTACAAACCCTTGTTGAATATGGCCCGCGAAGCCAAGACCCTGATGTTTTAACGGCTGCGGTGCGCATTTCTCTGCGTAGATTAATTGTTCAAGACGCAGTGGGTATGTCATCAGAAATCCCTGTCATAACCTTGGCGCCTGAGTTGGAACAGATGTTGCATCAGTCATTACAAAATGCAGGCGACGAAGGTGCCGGTATAGAACCAGGACTTGCAGAGCGACTTCAAGTGTCATTAACCGAAGCGCATCAAAATCAAGAAATGGCTGGTGAACCTTCGATATTGCTAACGTCAGGAATGTTACGCACTGTGTTATCTCGTTTTGTTAAGTACACAATACCTGGTTTAAAGGTAATGTCTTATCAAGAGGTACCAGATGAAAGACAGATCAAGATTGTAAGCTCGGTAGGCCAACAATAAGATTTTAACAGGGGTTAAACCATGAAGATTAAACGTTTTTTTGCTAAAGATATGCGCACAGCACTTAAAGAAGTTAAAGAAGAGTTAGGTGTTGATGCGGTTATTATGTCAAACAAGAAGCTTGCTAACGGTGTAGAAATTGTAGCAGCGGTTGATTATGACAAAGCAGCCCCTAAAGTAGCTTCGCAGCCTCAAACAGAGCAAAATACGCGTGCTCAAGCTCCACAGCAAAGTATGCATAATTTTGTAAAGCCAGAGCCACAGCGTGCTAAACCAGAACCGCAAGCAAAAGTTGCAGATAGTTTACAAGCGTTACTAGAGCGTCAGTCTCCACGACCTCGCTCTCCAGAGCTTGCTTCAATGTTTTCACAATCGGGTATTGATACTACCGACAACTACCAAGAGCCTGTAGCCAAAGCGCGTCCTACTGAAAATATGTTTGCACGTGATGATGTAGCTTCGTCGCGTCCGCATACCCAAGCCGATAGCTTAGGGTTTGACGATTTAGACCGTGATTTTGATGATTTAGAAGCGCCTGTAAATTCTCGCCCACAAACTAAAAAAAATGAAAGCGAAGAAATGACAAATATGCGCGAAGAAATGAATGCAATTCGTCAATTACTTGAGCACCAAGTATCGGGTCTAATGCAACAAGATATGGCGCGTCGCGATCCTACACGCGCATGTATGGTTGACCGTTTAGTCGGTATGGGGATAGATAAAGAAGTTGCTCAGCAAATGGCGTGTTTTGTGCCTGACGATGTATCTCGTCAACAAGGTTGGAAAGCATTATTAACTATGGTCGAAGACCAAATGCAAACAACGAACAACGAAATACTTCGCCAAGGTGGTGTTTATGCATTAGTTGGCCCAACAGGTGTTGGCAAAACAACAACTGTAGCTAAACTTGCAGCTTTAGGTGCTCAAAAATATGGTGCTGATAAAGTAGCACTAATTACAACTGATACTTACAGAATTGGTGCTTATGAGCAGCTTGCCACATACGGACGAATCATTGGTTGTGGAGTTAAACAAGTAAAAGATGCGAATGAATTGGCTGAAGTTTTATATCATTTACGTAATAAACGTCTAGTATTAATTGATACAGCAGGTATGAGCCAGCGAGACTTGCGTTTAACTGAGCAGTTAAATACATTAATGCGTAATCAACGCGTTGATATTCGTAGTTACTTAGTATTAAGTGCAACAGCACAAATTAATGTACTTCAAGAAACTGTACGTCACTTTAAAAAAGTACAGTTAAGTGGTTGTATTTTCACTAAGTTAGACGAGTCTTTAAGTTTGGGGGAAATTATTAGTATTGCGATTCAAAATCGCCTCCCAATAGGGTATCTTACTAACGGACAACGAGTACCAGAAGATATTCGAGTTGCAAATGCTGAGAAACTAGTTAAAAAGGCTGAGCAATTGTATTTAAAAAGAATAAAAGCACAACATTCAAGGCACCAAGCAGTGGCGTCGAGCACAGTAGGGATGTATGATTAACACAGTATTAGATCAAGCAAGCGGCCTGCGCAAAATGAGTCAAAACAATAACAACGGCGTAAAAGTTATCGCTGTAACTGGTGGCAAAGGTGGAGTAGGGAAGACAAATGTTTCTCTGAATACTGCTATTGCATTAGGGCAGCAAGGTAATCGAGTCTTAGTACTTGATGCCGATTTAGGCTTAGCAAATTGTGATGTGATGCTTGGTTTGCGCGTTGAGCGTAATTTGTCACATGTTTTATCTGGTGAATGTGAGCTGGATGAGATTTTAGTTGAAGGGCCTGCTGGCATAAAAATTGTACCCGCTACGTCGGGCTCGCAAAGCATGGTTGAACTATCACCATCAGAACATGCTGGCTTAATACGTGCTTTCAGTGAACTTAACACTGAGTTTGATATTTTAATTGTAGATACTGCCGCCGGTATCTCAGACATGGTACTAAGCTTTTCTCGTGCGGCCCAAGATGTCATGGTTGTAGTTTGTGATGAACCAACATCAATAACGGACGCATACGCATTAATTAAAGTTTTAAGCCGTGAGCATGGTGTTTATAAATTTAAAATTGTTGCAAATATGGTCCGCAGTATGCGAGAAGGCCAGGAGTTATTTGCAAAATTATCTAAAGTTACAGATCGTTTTTTAGATATATCAATGGAATTGGTTGCAACTGTTCCATATGATGAAAATATGCGTAAATCGACGCGTCGTCAAAAAGTAATTGTAGAGCTTTTCCCGAATTCGCCAGCAGCCCTTGCATTTAAAACGTTGGCAACAAAAGCAGTAAAATGGCCAATACCAAACCAACCATCTGGGCACTTAGAGTTTTTCATTGAAAAACTAGTAAACGGCTAATTATGACAACATTGGTGAATAGAGCTATGGGATATCAAACAACACAAAACTTAAATGTGATTGTTGAAAAGCATGCATCGCTTGTAAAAAAAGTGGCATGTCATCTAATTGCTCGATTACCACCAAGTGTTCAACTTGATGACTTAATTCAATCAGGAATGATAGGTTTAATTGAAGCTTCAAAAAACTTTGATGCAGCCAAAGGAGCTAGCTTTGAAACCTTCGCAGGAATACGAATACGCGGAGCTATGCTCGATGAAATGCGCAGAGGGGATTGGGCTCCTCGCTCAGTACACCGTAAAAGCAGGCAAGTAGCTGAGGCTATCACAGAACTTGAAAACAGCTTAAACCGTGAACCAACAGATATAGAAGTTGCTGAAAAACTTGAAATTTCGTTAAATGAGTACCATCATATTTTAAACGATGTTAACGCAAGTAAAGTTTTAGGTATTGAAGACCTTGGTGTTGACGAAGATGTAATTGCTCCTATAGGGCAAGATTTATCGCTAGACAAACCTTTTAATAATGTTAAAAATGAACGGTTTAATGCATCTTTACTAAGTGCTATAAAGTCTTTACCAGAGCGTGATGCAATGGTGCTTTCTTTGTACTATAACGATGAAATGAATTTAAAAGAAATAGGGCATATACTCGATGTAAGTGAATCGCGTGTAAGTCAAATACATGGTCAGGCCATGATTAAGCTTAAAGCTAAAATCAATGACTGGATAAATTAGTAGTAAGTAAACTAAGGTTAAAACCTCACTGGAGGATGTTTTGGATAAAAACATGAAAATTCTTGTTGTTGATGATTTCTCAACGATGAGACGTATTATAAAAAATCTGTTACGTGATTTAGGCTTCACTAACGTTCAAGAGGCTGATGACGGCTCTACGGCTTTGCCTATGCTACAAAATCAAGTCTTTGATTTCGTAGTTACAGATTGGAATATGCCTGGTATGCAAGGTATTGACCTATTAAGAGCGATTCGTGCGGATGATAAGTTAAAACATATCCCTGTACTAATGGTGACAGCTGAAGCGAAAAAAGAACAAATAATTGCTGCAGCTCAAGCAGGCGTTAATGGTTATATAGTGAAGCCTTTTACGGCTGGAACACTAAAAACAAAATTAGAAAAAGTATTTGAACGTTTAGGTTAACGATAGGGGAGAGGTTTATGCCAGCACCTGCTGCGCCTCAAATAACTTTAGAACAAGCTCGGCAACTCGTTGTTTTTTTAGAAAACGGTGAGCAAGAGAAAGCCAATCAGCTGATCTTAGAAACTGCTTCACAAGAGCAATCTGAATTATTTGCTGAAGTTGGAAAGTTAACCCGTCAATTGCACGAAGCGCTTAAAAGCTTTGAGCTTGATACTCGTTTAACTGACTTAACTACTGATGCTATCCCTGATGCTAAAAAGCGGCTAAATTATGTTATGGAAATGACAGAAAATGCCGCGAATAAAACGATGGATGCTGTTGAGGCAAGCTTGCCTATTGCTCAGCAATTAGCAGACGAAATATCTCATATCAAACCGACTTGGGATCGCTTAATGAGTCGCGAAATAGAGTTGGGCGAATTTAAGACGCTATGCCACAGCATCGATAAGTTTATGAATAACTCTCATCATAAAACCGATGAGTTACAGAGCTTAATGACCAACGTATTAATGGCTCAAGACTATCAAGATCTAACTGGGCAAGTAATTCGTCGAGTTATTGAATTAGTTAGAGAAGTAGAAGAGAGCTTACTGCATCTTTTAACTGCTTTTGCAGCGCAAGATGACAGCCCGGCTGAAACAATAGAACAAAAAACAGAAGAACCAGTTACCGCACAAACTTTAGCAGGTCCGGAAGGCCCAATTATTGATAAAGATTCGCGTAATGATGTTGTATCTGATCAAGATGAAGTCGATGATCTTTTATCAAGTTTGGGCTTCTAAGAGGAGAGTAACTGCATGAGCTTTGAAGTCGATGAAGATATTTTACAAGACTTTTTGGTAGAGGCTGGAGAAATCCTTGAGCTTTTATCTGAACAGTTAGTTGAGCTGGAAAATAACCCAGAAGACACCGAGCTACTAAATGCTATATTTAGAGGTTTTCATACCGTAAAAGGTGGTGCAGGCTTTTTAGCAATGACAGAGCTCGTTGATGCGTGTCATGGTGCAGAAAATGTATTTGATTTACTGCGTCAGGGAGTGCGAACTGTTAACTCCGAGTTGATGGATGTTATATTACAAGCACTTGATACCATTAATGAAATGTTTGCAACGATTCAAAATAGAGACAAACCTGAACCAGCAGACCCTCAATTACTCGAAACACTTCACATACTTGGTTTACCACCAACAGAGGCTGAATTAGCTGGTGAAGCATCTCAGCCTGAACCTGAGCCTCCTCAAGGTGAATCTCCAGAATCTAATGCTGTAGATGAAGAAGACCCATTTGCTTTTGACGAAATGTTTAGTGGTGCCCCTAGTGCAGCTGATTCACAGATAGATGAAATTACCGAAGACGAATTTGAAAACCTACTTGATGAATTACATGGTAAAGGACAAGTTCCTGTAGCGGAGGAGTCAACACCAAGCGATGCTGATATTAGCGGTGATATAACAGATGATGAATTTGATAGTTTATTAGATGAATTACACGGTGTTGGCAGCTTTGGTGCGGGAGCAAGTTCAGAGTCTGAAAAAAGTAAATCTGAACAACCGCCTAAAGTAGAAGCTAAAGCGCCTCAAAGCGATGCTAATTCATCTTCAGATGATGAAATTAGTGATGATGAGTTTGAAGCGCTTCTTGATGAGCTTCACGGTAAAGGGACTGCTCCTAAATCAGCAGAAAGCGTACCAGCTGCAAAACAGCCTGAGCCTGTTTCACCGCCAGCTGCAAAAAAATCAGAGCCTGTTAAAAAAGCTGAACCAGCTAAAGCCTCTACACCAAAATCAGTTGAAAAAGTGCCAGAAAAACCTGTCGCCAAAGCTGCACCTGCGGCTCCTAAAAAGGCAGCACCACCGCCAGCTGAGACAACTGTTCGTGTAGACACAAAACGCCTTGATCAAATTATGAACATGGTGGGTGAGTTAGTGCTTGTTCGAAACCGCTTAGTGAGTCTTGCAACTAATTCTGATAGCGAAGCCATGGGTAAAGCAATTTCTAATCTTGATGTGGTAACTGCTGATATTCAAGGTGCAGTTATGCAAACAAGAATGCAGCCCATCAAAAAGGTATTTGGTCGCTTCCCTCGTGTTGTTCGTGATTTGGCACGAAGTTTAAATAAAGATATAAACCTACAACTTGTTGGTGAAGAAACTGATTTAGATAAAAACTTAGTTGAAGCGCTTGCCGACCCTCTTGTGCATTTGGTGCGTAATTCAGTTGATCATGGTATTGAAATGCCTGCTGATCGTGAAGCTGCGGGTAAACCGCGTACAGGTAATGTTACTTTATCAGCATCGCAAGAAGGCGATCATATTTTGTTAACCATTAAAGACGATGGTGCTGGTATGGATGCTGAAAAACTCAAGAAAATTGCGATTAGTAAAGGTGTTCTCGATCATGACCAAGCGAGTCGACTTTCTGACACCGAAGCTTACAACCTAATTTTTGCTCCAGGCTTTTCTACTAAAGAAGAAATTTCAGATATTTCTGGCCGTGGTGTAGGGATGGATGTAGTAAAAACTAAAATCACTCAATTGAATGGTTCGGTTAGCATACAGTCTGAGTTAGGTGTAGGTACCATTTTAGAAATAAAAGTTCCTCTAACCTTAGCTATTTTACCTACCTTAATGGTTATTGTTGGGGCACAAACATTTGCCTTACCACTGGCTGGGGTGAGTGAGATATTCCATTTAGATTTAACTAAAACAAATGTTGTCGATGGTCAATTAACAATAATTGTGCGTAAAAAAGCGATTCCGTTATTTTATCTAGAGCATTGGCTTGTTAAAGGTGCTGATCGTTCTCTGCGAAAAGCGCAAGGACATGTTGTTATTGTTCAAATTGGCACGCAGCAAGTTGGTTTCGTTGTAGATTCATTAATAGGCCAAGAGGAAGTGGTAATTAAGCCGCTTGATGCCTTACTTCAAGGTACGCCAGGCATGGCTGGCGCTACAATTACATCAGATGGTGGTATTGCACTTATACTTGATGTACCAAGCATGTTAAAACATTACGCAGGCTAACAATAATGCAGGTATGTAGTACATACCTGCATATAAACCTAATAAGAGAGCTAAATGGCCGTTAAAGTTTTAGTTGTTGATGATTCAAGCTTTTTTCGCCGCAGAGTAAGCGAAATACTTGAGCAAGATAGCGACATACACGTTATAGGTTTTGCTGTAAATGGCAGAGAAGCTGTAGATAAAACAGCGCAGCTACGCCCTGATATGATTACTATGGATGTAGAAATGCCAGTGCTTGATGGCATTAGTGCAGTGAAAGAGATAATGGCGAGTAATCCAACGCCAATATTAATGTTTTCTTCGTTAACGCGAGATGGCGCAACGGCGACTCTAGATGCACTAGATGCTGGCGCTATGGATTTCTTACCAAAAAAATTCGAAGATATTGCGCGTAATAACGAAGATGCTATTAAATTACTACAAACAAAAGTAAAAGAAATAGGCAGAAGGCGCGCACCAAGAGCGTTTAAGCCAGCACCTTCAAGTAAGCCAGTAGAAAGGTCAGCGCCTGTAAGCTCTAGCCTTTCTGGGGCAAGTACTGTCAAGCAGCCTGATAGAAGCTTTCAGCGTACAGCTCCTATAAAAAATTCTTCAAGTAGTGCATCAATACGAGCAAGTGGTAAGCAATATCAACTTGTCGCGATAGGTACATCTACAGGTGGCCCTGTAGCTCTACAAACCATTTTAACTCAGTTACCTGCTAATTTCCCTCACCCAATTTTACTTATTCAACATATGCCTGCAGCTTTCACGCCAGCATTTGCTGCACGCCTTAATGGATTGTGCCAAATTAAAGTAAAAGAAGCTCAACAAGGTGACCGATTACAGCCTGGGACGGCATATTTAGCACCTGGTGGGCAACAAATGATGGTTGAAGGGCGCGGCTCAAATAGAACATTGCGTGTATTTGAAGATAACAGCGAACGCATAAGTTACAAACCTAGTGTTGATGTTACTTTTGCTAGTGCAGCAAAGGCTTATCAAGGTGATGTGCTGGCTATTGTTTTAACCGGCATGGGCGCAGATGGGCGTGATGGTGCAAGAATGTTGAAGCAAACCGGCGCCACAATTTGGGCTCAAGATGAAAAAAGCTGCGTAGTTTATGGTATGCCACAAGCTATCGCAAACGCAGGGCTTGCAAGTGAAAACTTAGCGCTTGATGACGTTGCTATGAGAATCAAAAGAGAGATTGGGTGTGGATAAGCTCTCAATACTCGGGTTAGTTGTCGCGCTTGGTGCAATAGCTTTTGGGTATTCTTTAGAGGGCGGTGTTGTATCTGCTCTTTTTAATGGGCCTGCATTAATTATTGTATTAGGCGGTACTATTGGTGCGGTTATGTTACAAACCTCAGGCAGTACATTAAAAAAAATGCTGAATATGACTAGCTGGGTTTTTGTTGCTCCTCACTATGATATCGATGAAGCGATAGAGCAAGTTAAACGCTGGTCTTATAAAGCTCGACAAGAAGGTTATTTAGTGCTTGAAAACGAAGCACTAACACACTCAGACGCTTATGCTGCAAAAGGTTTAAGCTTACTGATTGATGGCTGTTCAGAGAAAAAGCTGCGCGACACTCTCGAAATTGATTTACTGCTTGAACGTGATCGCTTATTAGAAGCAGCTCGTGTTTATGATGCCATGGGGGGGTACAGTCCTACCATTGGCATTTTAGGCGCTGTGCTTGGCTTAATACAGGCAATGTCTTTTATTACTGAACCACAAATGTTGGGCGCAGGTGTCGCTACTGCCTTTATAGCGACAATTTATGGAGTTGGACTCGCTAATTTACTGTTTTTACCAATGGCAAATAAGCTTAAGCAGCGAGTTGAGCAAAAGATGCTATATCATGAAATGCTTGCTGAAGGTGTGATTGCTATAAGCGTTGGCGAAAGTCCTATGAATATAGAATTAAGGCTTGAAGCTTATCGTGTTGAGCGTCCTAATTTAGTGGATGCGTAATTATGCTACGTAGGCGTCTTCGCTATTCAGCTGCTAAAGACCAACACACAGAGCGTTGGCTCGTGTCATATGCTGATTACATGACCATAATGTTTGCTTTTTTTGTAGTGCTATACGCTATTGCCATTAATAAAGAAGAAAGTTTTCAGGTTTTATCTGACTCACTTGGACATGTTTTTGATAAATCGGCACGCCAATTTTCGCAGCAAGGTGAAGGTGTTAACGGCAATGGAATCTTGACCGATAGAGTGACACCTGAGCTGGAAGTTCTCTATGGTGAAAGTATTCAAAAGCAAGAACAAGGCCCTGAACTTCTTGATGGGCAAAGCGATACAAGTAATATCCAGCAAAAGTACTTGGGGAAACCCCTTGATAATCTTTTAACTAAATTGCAGTCAGCACTAATTGATGAAATCCGTAATGGCGAGGCTAGCCTAGAGCTAAATCAGGATTGGTTAATTATAGAGCTTAGCTCTGGAATGCTGTTTTCAAGTGGAAGCTCAGTTGCGCACTCAAGAGCAAAACAAGTAGTTAAAATAGTTAAAGATATTATTGCTCCTGTAGATAATTATGTACGAGTGCGCGGTTATACTGACGATGAAACTATTCGTAATGAAATTTTCCGCTCAAACTGGGAGCTGTCAGTTGCCAGAGCCACTTCTATTTTAATGGAACTTGAGGCGCTTGGAATTAACTCTGCGAGAATGGCTATAGAGGGATATGGTCAATACGCTCCGTTTGCAGATAACAGTACTGCCGAAGGGCGGGCTGAAAACCGTAAAGTTGTAATTGCACTTTCTAAGTATGGCCTACCGCCTGAAAAAGAAGTTAAAAAAGGTGGGCAAGAAAGTGAGCCTGTAGCGATAGAGCCAGAAGTCGAGTTATCTTCTGACGACGATACTATAAAAATAATTCGACTGCCTCATGGTGGTATTCGCATAACTACACGCAATGAATGATAATTAGGACACAATGTGAAGATTTGGACTGTCGCAAATCAAAAGGGTGGGGTTGGAAAAACAACCACTGCTGTTAGTCTTGCTGGTATTTTAGCTTTACAGGGTAAACGTGTGCTGCTTATAGATACGGATCCTCATGCATCGCTCACATATTATTTTGGTATAGACTCTGAAGACTTAGAAGTCAGCGTGTACGATATTTTTGCACGTGGTACGAGCATGCAAAGCGAAGAAATACTTCAAGCATTATGCCCATCAACTCTCGAAAATCTAGATATTTTACCTGCAACAATGGCGATAGCTACGCTTGATAGAAGTATGGGTAACAAAACGGGAATGGGGTTAATATTAAAAAAATCGCTTGCAAAAATAAGTGAACATTATGACTATGCCATTTTAGATTGCCCTCCTGTTTTAGGAGTGTTGATGGTTAACGCATTAGCTGCAAGTGAGCGTATTTTAGTCCCGGTACAAACTGAGTTTCTAGCGCTTAAAGGGCTTGATAGAATGATGCGTACAATGGAATTAATGCAAACCTCTCAGGCGAAAGATTATCAATATACTATAATCCCTACTATGTATGATAAGCGTACTAAAGCATCACTAGAGGCCTATAAAACATTACAAAATACATACACTAATAAAGTATGGCCGGGTGTTATTCCGGTGGATACTAAATTTAGAGATGCAAGCTTAGCGCAAAAAGTGCCAATAGAATTTTGCCCTCGCTCGCGTGGTGTGTTTGCATATAAGGCTCTATTGGAGTATTTAATTGAACAAGGTTAATGAATGAGTAAGCAATTATTTGCTAATGAAAAAGTGATGAAACAATACCTAGGGGCTTTGCTTTGTGAAGATGAGCCTGTAGATAATCTTGAGCCAGTAGCAAAGTTACTCGAGCAGCTCCCTGATGGCACAGAGCCTGAGCAAGTTCATTTAAAACCTAAAGAGCAATTAAAAGCAGCAGAAAAAGTATTCGATCAAGATTTACTCGCATCAGATGTGAAGCCAATATCTGATACCGAAAATGTTAGTGAGGTTGTTAGTAACAAAAATGTAGAAGCAACCACTACCGTACTTGAAAGTACTGAGCCGCAGCTTTCAATTGATGGTAAGGCTGATTATTTTGATGGTGAGTTTCAGGCATTATTTTTTGAAGTGGCAGGGCTCACACTTGCTGTGCCATTAAAGGCATTAGGCGGTATTCATCAATTAGGTGAAGTAAATCATTTGTTTGGCAAACCAAAGTGGTTTAAAGGTGTCATGCTTAACCGAGAGGAGAAACTCAACGTTGTTGATACTGCTCGATGGGTAATGCCAGAGAAGTACGATGAAAAATTAGAAGCGTCATTAGATTATCAATATTTAATTACACTAGGTGATAGTCAGTGGGGTTTATTAGCTGAAAAATTGATAAATAACATTACATTGAGTAAAGAAGATGTAAAATGGCGTACAGACCAAAGTAAGCGTCCATGGCTTGCGGGTGTTATAAAAGAGAAAATGTGTGCTTTAATTGATGTAGACAACTTAAATATATTATTAGAGAAAGGCTTAGACAGCCGTCAGTAGTAATGACCATTACGGGGTAATAGCATGAATCAAGATAAATTACTGTCAGCAAACAAAAATGCAGATAATAATGATGAAATTTTACAGTGGGTTACGTTTAAGCTCGAGGAAGAAACCTACGGCGTAAATGTAATGCAAGTACAAGAGATACTTCGTTACACAGAAATAGCTCCGGTACCGGGTGCACCTTCATATGTTATTGGTATTATTAACCTGCGCGGGAACGTGGTAACAGTTATTGATACTCGCTCTCGTTTTGGCTTACCAGCAGCCGATACTACTGATAATTCTCGAATTCTGATTATTGAAGCAGAAGAGCAAGTCATTGGAATTTTAGCCGATAGCGTATCTGAAGTTGTTTATTTGCGAAGCTCTGAAATAGACAGTGCACCTAATGTAGGTACCGAAGAAAGTGCTAAGTTTATTCAAGGTGTTTGTAATCGCGATAATGAATTACTTATATTAGTTGATCTAAATAAACTACTTAGTGATGATGAATGGGATGAGTTAAGCGATATATAAGCTTTACCAAATATATTATGCTGTTACTAAGTATAGCTATATCGGCGCTAGCGGTAGGTCTTATATCGCTGGCGTTAATTATTGCATTAAAAAATAAACACACTGCAGAAATCGATTCCATTTCGCAGCAACTTAAAGAATCCTCTGAGCAAACTCATATTTTAAGAAGTGAAGTGTCCGAGTTAAGAACTGGATTGCTGAGTATTGGTAAGCGAGTACTTCAAGTTGAACAACAAAACCAAGATTTAATGCAGCAACAAGCGGCTCAAAAGTACGATGATCCCGATGCTAAAATCTACTCCCGTGCTGTGAAAATGGTTGAGCTCGGTGCTGATTTAGAAGAAGTGATACGCGAATGCGAATTACCAAGAGCTGAAGCTGAATTACTTTTTTCACTCCATAAACAAAAAGGCGCATAGCGCCTTTTTAACACACATATATACTACTTTTTAAAAACTATATCTCACACCAAACATTGCCACTACAGGGTCTAGCTCTACCGTTGAGGTAAGTGCTTTTGCACTATTAGCGTATACCGTTGCATCAGTATCAATATCCATAAGCGATACCATGGCGTGCAAGCCCCAGTTTTTATCAATTTTATAGTTAGCGCCTACTTGAGCTACAAAACCAAAAGAATCATCTAATTTTACTTCTACATCATCTGTGCCCAGGGTTGTTTTAAGAGCTTGAGATGGCTGTTCGTCAAAAAATACAGTGTAGTTTATACCCACACCTACAAAAGGTCTTAGCGCATAACTCGTATCTAAAAAGTGGTATTGAGCGACAAGTGAAGGTGGTAATTGTTTTATATCCGCAATTTTATTACCAGCCAAGCCACCAGCGCCATTTACATCGTGAGAAAATGGTGTAGCTGCTATAAGTTCTAGCACCCATTTGTCGTTAAATGCGTAATCGATAGTAATACCTAGTTGTGTATCTGAATCGCCTTTAAGGCCCAACGTTGGCGCTTCGTTAATTGCTGAGCTGCTGTTGTCAGGGTTAACGTTAATAGCGCCAACATTTACGCTAAAGTTAGCGTGTGCAGCTGGAGAGAGTGCGAGTAAAGAAGTAAGTAATGCAATGCTAATTTGAGTTTTCATGCTGTTCTCCGAGAACGACTTTTTAATTGCCGCTATTATTGACGAATAAAAAATTTAAAAACCTGTTCTAGATCAAAGTTTCAAAAATGTTTGAACCTTGTGAAGCACTTTATTGATTTAGATTAATTTTAGCGTTATTCGTTAATCGCAAATATTGACATTTTATTTTGCTCATCGTCACAAGAATGTATTAGGGCTGACATAGGGGAGTCATAAAACCACGTTGTAATAAAAGCTTCTTAGGCTACATAGTATATTTAATATGTTTTTAGCGGCGCTCGAATCACAAATAAAACACACAGATAGTAAAGCCGATGTTGTAGAGTACCTACAGACGCTCATTCGCTTTAAATCAGTAACACCTGAGCAAGCGGGTGCAATAGATTGGCTAATTAAGCAATTAACAGAGCTGGGCTTTAATTATGAAAAATTTACTATAAATGGCGTAACAAACTTAATAGCGAGTATTAAATTTAAAGAAGGTCCGATCATTGCTTTCTCTGGCCATATTGATGTTGTACCAGCAACAGGTGGCGCGTGGTTAAGCCCTCCTTTTGAAGGTAAAATAGTAAATGGTGCTATTTTTGGCAGAGGTGCTGCTGACATGAAGGGCGGTGTAGCGGCGATGCTAAGCGCTACAAAAAATTTAATTGCTAATACATCTACAAAAGTAGGCACACTTTATTGGCTTATTACGTCTGATGAAGAAGGTGAAGCTGAGTTTGGCTCTTTAGAAATAGCAAATAGGTTAACTAAGCAAGGCATTGTATTAGATGGTTGTATTGTAGGAGAGCCTACAAGCTCAATACAAGTTGGCGATACAATTAAAAACGGACGCCGTGGCGCGCTCTCTGCGCGTATAACCGTAAGAGGTAAGGCTGGGCATGTCGCGTATCCTCAAAATACACTTAATGCCGCGCATTTGGGCGCAAAAATAGTAAATTTGTTAAGTGAGCAAGTTTGGTTTCTAGATGAAGCAAGTTCTAAAACAACACTGCAAGTAACAGGTATAAATATAAATAACGTGGTTGATAATTTAGTACCTAGTGAGTGCGAAATTACATTTAATGTACGCTATAGTCACTGTTATAACAGTATGGCTGTTAAAGCATTATTACTAAATACATTAAATGAGTTTTTAGAAAAAATATCTATCATATGGGAGCGTCCATGCGAGCCGTACTACACCAGCGCTAATAATAACGGGTGCTTAATAGCGCAAGTAGAGGAGGCCATTTATGAGCAAACAGGTAGTTACCCTCTTTTAAGTACCAGCGGTGGCACATCAGATGGGCGTTTTTTTGCAAATAACCACACCCAAGTAATAGAGTGCGGTGTACTAAATAAGACGATTCACCAAGTTAACGAGCATGTTTCAATTAATGATTTAATTAAGATTGAGGGTATTTACACTAATCTATTATCGCGCATTTTTATAAACGAAAACTAACAGCGAGTACATGCTGGTAGTTATGCTAATGCTTATTAACCTAGGTAACGCTTTGCTTTGTTATCTTTCACGTTTTGCATATCCACGAGTACTAGTCCATCGATACAATTATTAAAATCGGGATCGATGCTAAAGCTTAAAAACTTTACCCCGCCAGGCTTACAAAGCTCAGTATATTGTTTGAATAAAGTAGGTACTTGCACGCTCATATTTGCAAGAACGTGTTTAAGCTCTACAAAGTCTTCTTTTACGTCGTTACCACTAAAAACAGTATTACATTGTGTGAGCTCTTGCTCGCTAGGTTTAAATTCATTATTAGGGCTTGCAAGCGCTTCATCAGTTTTATAATAGTGTTGGTAATAATGAACTAACATGGCTTTTGCTTGATCTGGTAACGTATTTGGAACGCTTACAGCGCCAAATAAGTAACGGTATTGCGGATAGTTTTTAACAAAAGCACCAATCCCATACCACAGATAATCTAAGCTTTTTCGCCCCCAATATTTAGGTTGTACAAAGCTTCTGCCTAACTCTATGCCTTGTTCTAAATAGGGTTTCATAGCATCGGTATAGCTAAATAAGCTGTCGGTGTATAAACCTTCTCTGCCATGCTTATCTATAATATCTTTTGCATATGCAAGCCTATAAGCACCTACAAGCTCTAATTGAGTGGGATCCCAAAGTACCAAATGTTGATAGTCAATATCGTATTTATCTATGTCGCGGCGTTTACCACTTCCTTCGCCCACGGCTCTAAAGGCAATTTCTCTAAGGCGGCCAAGCTCTCTAAATATGGGTGAACTACCTGTATATTGGTATAGGTAGATATGCATACCATCTAGGGTTTTACCCAGTAACTCACATTGTTCTATGGCTTTTTTAAGCTCTTTTCTGCACTCAGGCACTGCAATGGGAGTTTGTGTTTTAAGTGGTAATGTTTTTTTAGTGGTAAGACGATATAACTGTTTGCGAATTAGGTTTACAACCTCTTTGTCTTTTAAGTTCTCTATTAAATATGACTCTGGAGGGATTGAGGCACCTATTTCAAACTCCAATGATTTTTGACGTTGTTTAAACATTTCTTTTACTAATAGTAAGCTTGCCAAAGGCTTATAAATCATCGAAGTGCCATAAAACAGAGGACTGTTCTTAGCTTTAATATAAATAGGTAGAATAGGGCAGTTAGCTTTTTTTGCCATGCGTAAAAAGCCACTATTCCATTTGCAGTCCTTTATACCAGTTGGCCCTAAACGAGATACTTCACCAGCAGGAAAGATGAGCAGGGCTCCTTCGCTTTTTAAATGATTTTGTATATTGTTTAGCTCTTGTTTTTTACTCATTCCAGATAAGTTATCTACAGGCAGTAAAAGCGAGTGCATCGGCGTTACCGACATAAGCATACGGTTAGCTACTACTTTTAAATCTTGCCTAACACCTGAGAGCACTTTAATGAGCGCTAATGCGTCTAATGAGCCAATAGGGTGGTTAGCAACAATGACTAACTTACCTTCTGTTGGTATATGCTCTATTTGCTTTGGTTTATAACGAGTATCAAAATTGAGCTCATCAAGCACTTGCTCGACAAATTCTAATCCTTGTAGATGAGGATATGCATCGCCAAAAGCAACAAACTCTTGTTCATGTAGCAAATAACCAAGGCCTTTTTTTACTAACCCTTTTACCTTTGGAGAGTTATCTAGTTGTGGTAAATTTGCAGCAATTACTTTATCAACACTTATCATATTAACCTCATCTTCAATTTGGCCTATTCGCCATATCTATAAGATTAAAAAAAGGGTGTGACAATTACTTTGCAGTTGTGTGACTTTTTAAAGTGTTAGTTTATAAACTTTGTATTGCTAGGAGAATTTATGTCGGTATTAGTGGCTATAACTGGACGAGATAACACAAAACTAATAACCAAGTTACAACAGCGTTTGCCTAATACCCTGATAGAGCAATGGCCCGCGTGTAAAAATGTAGAAGGTGTTGAATTTGTACTTGCTTGGAATGCACCTGAGGCTATGTGGCAACAGCTACCTAATTTAAAAGCTGTGTCGTCATTTGGTGCCGGTGTAGACAGTATAGACTTAACTCTTTTAAATGATAAGGTTGACGTTGTTCGTATTGTTGATGAGCAACTTGCAAAGGATATGGCTGAATATGTGCTAACACATGTGTTAGCTCAAAAGCTTCGTTTAAAAGAGTATTACTTAAAACAAGCGCAGCAAACGTGGAAACCAAAACGCGCATTCAAAAATAAGCATGTTGGTATTCTTGGCTACGGAGAGCTAGGCAAGGCATGTGCACAAAAACTTATTAATAATGGCTTTAAGGTAAGTGCGTGGGCACAAAGTAGCAAAAATGTAATAGGTGTAGATATTTTTTATGCTGAGCAAGGGCTTAGCAGTATGCTTCCTAACGTTGATTACTTAGTATGTTTACTTCCTCTAACACAGGCAACGCAAGGTATTATTAATAGCTCCTTGCTATCTAAATTACCTGAACATGCTGTAGTTATTAATGTGGCTCGAGGAGGACATGTAGTAGAACAAGATTTATTAAACGCTTTAAATAATAATACGTTGCGCGGCGCAACGCTTGACGTATTTGAGCAAGAGCCGCTGCCACGAGAACACCCATACTGGTGTCATCCTAAAGTTACTCTAACTCCGCACTGTGCAGCATTATCTGATATTAATAGCGTAATAGATCAAATAGCAAAAAATATTGAATGCTTAAATCAGGGCGTTTCACTTAATAATACAATAGATAGAACTAAAGGTTATTAAGAGATAGCTAATTAGTTTAAAAAACAGCTTGTTAACATTTGTAATTTTTATTAGTGTAAAGCTGTTCTCACTAATAAAAATTACAAAGAGGGTGTTATGAAATCGAGTCAAAGTGGCGTTAAATTAAGCCTAGTTATCATTTCTATTGTAGTACTTGGCGTTTCTGCTTGGTTTAATCAGGCTAATGCCGAAGATATCCCTTCAAAAATCCAAACCAAGGAAGAGTTAACAGTAGCGGATTAACCCCGCTTACTGTGTATTTCTCGGTTTTCGTGTTTCTTTTCTTCACTTTTTTTAAGTAATACATAAGTAGCACCGCTTCCACCGTGGTGCCTCAGTGCGGTATGAAAAGCCAATACTTGAGACAACTCTTGTAGCCACTTGTTTACATAACTTTTTAAAATGCCTGGTTTAGCCTTATTTTTTATGCCGATCCCGTGGCGTATTAATACAACACGTATATTTCGCTGGTGGCAATCAACGATAAAGCTAAATAAAGTATTACGTGCGTTTTTAAGTAATTGCCCATGTAGGTCAAGCGTGGCATCGACTTGGTATTTAGCCAAACGTAAGTTTTTAAAAACCGCACTTTGTACGCCATCTTTTTTAAAGCTTAATATAGCGAGTGGGTCTAATATTTCAACATGCTCAGATTGTAAGTAATTTTTATCATTTGCTAGATTAATTTGTGCTGCTTTACGTTTTTCTTGTTGGGCTAGGGTTGCACTGTGGCTATTTGAAATGGGAGTAACCGTATCGTGGTTTATTGGTTTTACATCTTCCATAGAAGATAAAAATAAATCAAAGTCAGATAAAGGCATAGTAAGACCTAAATTTAGAATAATACGTACTAAATTTTATCTCAGTTCATTGTGAACCCCAAACTTTAAATTTTAATATAAAAAAGCCCAGCAATGCTGGGCTATCAAATATTCTAAGGAGAAGTTGTTAATTTTGGGTTACGTTAAACTGCCCAAATGTATAAACTTTAAACAAGTAAAAAGTGTTGATCAACACTAAACTCATATTTGAAATAACACTCGACGACATAATATCTAAGCTAAATGATAAGAATAACAAACCACAAGCACTAATGGCGGCAACGCGCAGCAGTGTTATCTGGTTAATAAAGAATGCACCTAAACCTAGTGCAAGTAGTGTCGTGTTTAAAAGCCAATCTAGCTCGTTTAGCATGGTCGTTTCAATAGTTCAGTTGTTGAAAAAAGGAGCGCCATTATGTTGATCTTTTGCACACCTTTCAACCAAGTAATTTTAAATTTTCAGATTAGTTTTTTTAATGTTAAAAGTAACTGCCTATTACCGCGAATACTCCATTATCAGCTATTACCTGATACTTTTGGCAACTTTGTGGCTTTTGTAAATCACTGCATAAATAAAGGGATTTACGCTTAGAATCAAACTGTGGGTGTAAGTTTGAATCAATAAGCATCGCACCTTTACCAAAAACACCTGGCCAATAAATGCTTTCACTTACCATCCCTAATTTTTTATAGGTGAGCAAGGTCGGTTTTGGAAACGCTAAAATAATCACTGCTATAACTGCAAATGTTATAAATAACCCTTTTTTAGGTTTGGTGTGTTTGCGTTCATCATTGAGAGTTTGTACATTTTCGTTACTTGTTTGTGAGCGCTGGGTTGAAGGCTGAGGTTTTCTTTTTTGGGCTGTTTTTTTTCTTGCGGGCGTTTTGCCTAGTAGTGATTGTTTGTTTGGTGTTTTAGACATAAAGCAAATCTGGCCTTTTTGGCGTAGGTCTCTATAATTAAATGAATAAATTTATATATCAGTATGATAACTTAAAGTTAGCTTATAGCCTACGAGGAATAAAGATGAATACGCAGCTGTCAATTTTAATTGTAGATGACGTTAGCACGGTGCGTAGCTTTTTGAGCCAAACGCTCATGCACTTAGGGATAGACAATGTAAAGGAGGCATCTACGGCCTCGCAATGTATTAGTGAGTGTCAGGCTGCCAATTACGATATGATTTTTTTAGATATTGAATTACCAGATGGAGATGGTAAAGATTTGATTTCGCAAATCAATGAATTAAGCCCAGAGACAAATGTGGTGATGGTATCTGCACATTCAGGTGTTGATAACGTAAAGGATGCAATAGATAAGGGCGCTAAAGGGTTTGTTGTAAAACCATTTACACCTAAAAAAATAGCGGCAATGCTGAAGAAGTTTTACCCAGATTTAGAAAATGCATAAGCAAGTTAATTGCAGTTAAAATTAAAGCAAAAAAAAACCGGCAAATGCCGGTTTTTTATATTCTACAAAAACAAATTATAGCGCTTTAATTTTAGCGGCAATACGGCTCTTATGACGAGCTGCTTTGTTTTTGTGAATTAGACCCTTAGTTGCGTAACGGTCTAGGATAGGTGTAGCAACAGAAAAAGCTTGCTGTGCAGCTTCTTTATCACCAGCTTCAATAGCAACAATTACTTTTTTGAAGTAAGTGCGCATCATTGAACGACGGCTTGCGTTGTGCTGACGGTTTTTTTCGCTAGTGATAGCGCGTTTTTTTGCAGACTTGATGTTAGCCAAGGTTTGCTCCTAACAATCTTAAATAAAGCTTAAATTAAAGGCCGTGGAATATGCCTGTTTTTATCATGAATGTCAATGTAAATTTAACAATCCAAGAAAAACTGCTCCTTATAACGAACATCAATTTGCCGCTTTAGCAGTTAATATCGATATTGTAACAAAGCACAGACTCCCAGCCTAGTGCTTTAAAGCGATTTATAAAAAAGACTGTGGCATAATTGCCCATATTAGGGATTTTTAAGTGGGTTTAAGGTGTCAAAAGGTTTATTTCGCTCAGGTATGATTGTGAGTTGTATGACTATGATTTCACGCATATTAGGGCTAGTACGAGATGCAGTAGTTGCAAATTTATTAGGGGCCAGCGCCGCTGCTGATGTTTTTTTATTTGCTAACCGTATTCCTAATTTTTTACGACGTTTGTTTGCCGAAGGAGCCTTTGCACAGGCGTTTGTACCTGTTCTTAGTGAAATTAAAGAGCAACAAGGTGATGACAAAGTTAAACTTTTTGTGGCGCAAGCTGCCGGTACGCTCGGTACTATTTTACTTATAGTAACCATATTTGGTGTCGTTGCTTCACCGGTAATTGCGGCCTTATTTGGTACAGGTTGGTTTATAGATTGGTGGCAGAGTGGCCCAAACGCTGAAAAATTTGAACTTGCTAGTTCGTTATTAAAGTTAACTTTTCCGTATTTATTTTTTGTGAGCTTAGTTGCGCTTAGTGGTGCAGTAATGAACGTTTATAACCGCTTTGCAGTTGCTGCTTTTACGCCCGTTTTACTTAATATATCAATAATTACTTGCGCTATCTTTTTACATGATAAGTTTAGTGTTGGTGCATACGCCCTCGCTATAGGCGTATTTGTGGGGGGTATTGTGCAATTGTTGTTTCAATTGCCATTTTTATATCGCGCTAAAATGTTGGCGCGCCCGCGTTGGGCTTGGCAAGACGAGAATGTTAAAAAAGTGCGTAAGCTTATGCTTCCTGCATTGTTTGGCGTATCGATAAGCCAAATTAATTTATTACTAGATACAATGATAGCCTCATTATTAATGACAGGCTCTATAGCATGGCTTTATTACTCAGATAGGCTAATAGAGTTTCCGCTTGGTCTGTTTGGAATTGGTATTGCGACGGTTATTTTACCCGCACTGTCTAAATTGCACAGTAGTAAAAAATTGAGCGATTTTCAGCATACACTCGATTGGGGGGTGCGATTTGTAATATTTTTAGGTATACCAGCAATGGTTGGCTTAATGATAATTAGCCCACTTATAATTACGGTGCTATTCGATCATGGTGCTTTTAAAGAGGACAGTGTTGATCATGTAAAAGCGGTAAGTTTAGGTGTTGTTGCTTACTCTGTAGGGTTAGTTAGCTTTATGTTGATTAAAGTGCTCGCACCGGGTTTTTATTCCCGTCAAGATACTAAAACGCCCGTACGCATTGGTATTATAACTCTTGTACTAAATATGGTGTTTAACATTATGTTGGCGCCTTTTATAGGTTACTTAGGGCTAGCCCTTGCTACATCAATGTCGGCCAGTTGTAATGCATTTTTACTTTACAGGCAGCTTAAAAAAGAAAAAGTTTATCAGTTTTCCTCTATGAGTTTGCGCTTCACCATAAAGTGTATTGTTGCAAGTATAGTTATGGGTTGTTTTACATGGTATGTAAGTAGTTACTATTATTGGGCTTCTTGGGAATTTACGCAGCAAGTTATATTGTTAATTTCCCTTGTGGCATTAGCTGGAGTTAGCTACTTTGCGATGCTTTTTTTAATGGGTGTAAGACTAAATACGATAAAAAGTGTAGCAATTACTGAATCAAACTAAAAAAAAGATTATAATCGGCAGCCTTGTGGCTTTTCCTTGGTATAAGTCGTGATAATACTCGCTGAAAAAAGGCTTTAGGTGGCATGGAGTTAATTAGAGGTATACACAATATTCGGGCGCATCACTTTGGATGTGTGCTGACTATTGGTAATTTTGACGGTGTTCACTTAGGTCATTCACAAGTATTAAAAGGTTTGTTAGCAGATGCTAAAGCGCACAACTTACCAAGTACAGTAATGCTTTTTGAACCTCAGCCTCAAGAGTTTTTTGCTAAAAACAATGCCCCAGCAAGGCTTACGCGATTACGTGATAAGTTGCGTTTATTGAGCGATTTAGGCATTGAGCGTGTTATTTGTATTAGCTTTAATCAGCAATTTGCGAATATGCAAGCTGAACAATTTGTAAGCGACATACTTATAAAAAAACTCGGGGTTAAAGCATTAACCGTAGGTGATGATTTTAGATTTGGGCAGCAGCGTAAAGGCAACTTTGATTTACTCGTAAATATGGGTAATCAGGCGGGAATGGATGTGCAAAGCACAGCGAGTTTTCGCCAGTTAAATGCTAGAGTGAGCAGCACATTGATTCGTGAAGCATTAGCTGCTGGTGATTTAGCCAGTGCAAAAGTGATGCTTGGCCACGACTACGCTATCTCTGGGCGCGTAATACATGGCTGGAAAAGAGGTCGTGAGCTTGGATTTAGAACAGCAAACATAGCACTTAAGCGCCAAGTTTGCCCTGTTAATGGTGTGTTTGCTGTGCAAGCTACAATTGCAGGTAAACAAATTTTTGGGGTTGCAAATATAGGCAACAAACCCACATTTAATGGAACACGTGCACTTTTAGAGGTTCATCTTTTTGATTTTGCACAAGACATTTATGGACAATTTATGCACGTGGAGTTAATACAAAAACTCCGCGATGAGAAAAAATTCGAGACATTAACACAACTCACGGCGCAAATAGCAACAGATGTTGCCGCCGCTAAGCAGTGTTTTGGTTTAAATTAGGCAGCCGATAGATACGGAATGTAGGATAAATGAGCGACTATAAACATACTTTGAATTTACCGGAAACACCGTTTCCAATGCGTGGCAATTTGGCACAACGTGAACCAAAAATGCTTAAAGCATGGTATGAAGACGACCTTTACGGTCAAATTCGCAGCGCTAAAAAGGGTAAAAAGACCTTTATTTTGCATGACGGCCCTCCGTATGCAAATGGCGACATCCACTTAGGCCACTCAGTAAATAAGATTTTAAAAGATATTATTGTTAAGTCTAAAACTTTATCAGACTTTGATTCGCCTTATGTACCTGGTTGGGACTGTCACGGTTTACCAATTGAGTTAATGGTTGAGAAAAAAGTAGGTAAGCCGGGTGTAAAAGTTACGGCGAGTGAGTTTCGTGAAAAATGCCGTGCGTACGCCAAAAAGCAAGTTGAAGGTCAAAAAGTAGACTTTAAACGTTTAGGCGTATTTGCTGATTGGGATAAGCCTTACTTAACAATGAACTTTGACTTTGAGGCGAATGCAATTCGTGTGCTTGGTCGTATTATTAAAAACGGTCACTTACACAAAGGCGCTAAGCCTGTACATTGGTGTACAGATTGTGGCTCTGCATTAGCAGAAGCAGAAGTTGAATATCAAGATAAACAGTCGCCAGCAATTGATGTACGCTTTATTTTTGCTGACCAAGACGCAGTAGTAAATGCGTTTGACCTAGCTCAAGGCCATGAAGGCCAAGGTAGTGTTGGCACTGTTATTTGGACAACAACGCCATGGACGCTTCCTGCAAACCGTGCTGTTGCTGTTCATGCCGATTTAGAATATGCGCTTGTGCAAGTTGAAGATGAAGGCGCACAGCAGCGTTTAATTTTAGGCTCAGAACTTGTTAAAGATGCAATGGACCGTTTTGGCTTTGATCATTACCACGTTTTAGGTTACGTAAAAGGGGCTGTACTTGAAAACTTGCAAGTAGCGCATCCTTTTTATGACTTTAATGTACCTGTGATTGTTGCTGAACACGTTACTACTGACTCAGGTACAGGTGTGGTGCACACTGCGCCAGGTCATGGTCAAGAAGATTTCGTGGCAGGCTTAAATTACAACCTAGAAGTCGCTAACCCTGTTGGTGCAAATGGTGTGTACTTACCAGATACTGAACTTTTTGCAGGTCAACATGTATTTAAAGCAAACGCGAGCGTAATTGAAGTATTAAAAGAGCGCGGTGCATTAGTACATCATCATGCACTTACACACAGTTACCCGCATTGTTGGCGCCACAAAACGCCAATAATTTTCCGTGCTACACCGCAGTGGTTTGTAAGCATGGAACAGGCTAATTTACGTCAAGATTCTCTTAAAGAAATCAAAAATACACAGTGGTTGCCTGAATGGGGCGAAAGCCGTATTTCTAACATGGTTGAAGGCCGCCCTGATTGGTGTATATCTCGTCAGCGTACATGGGGCGTGCCAATTGCTTTATTTGTTGATAAAGATACCGGTGCTTTACACCCAAATACCCAAGAGCTTATCGAGCAAGCTGCAGAGCTTGTTGAAAAGTCAGGTATTCAAGCGTGGTATGACCTAGAGCCAGCGACTTTACTTGGCGAAGAAGATGCTAAGCAATACATGAAAGTGCAAGATACGCTAGATGTATGGTTTGATTCAGGTGTGTCGCACGCATGTGTAGTAGATGCACGTGAAGACTTAGTTGGCCCAGCTGATTTATATCTTGAAGGTTCTGATCAGCATCGTGGTTGGTTTATGTCATCAATGATGACATCGGTTGCGATTAATGGACATGCACCATATAAGCAAGTACTTACGCATGGTTTTACCGTTGATGAAAACGGTCGTAAAATGTCTAAGTCACTAGGCAATGTTATCTCTCCGCAAAATGTAATGAATAAGCTTGGTGCTGACATTTTACGTTTGTGGGTTGCTTCTACCGATTACACGGCAGAAATGACTGTGTCTGATGAAATATTCAAACGCTCTGCGGATCGATATCGTCGTATTCGTAACACTAGCCGTTACTTATTAGCTAACTTAAATGGTTTTGATCCTAAAACTGATCAAGTTGCTGTAGATGACATGGTTGAGCTTGATAAGTGGATTGTTGGTCGTGCAGCACAGTTACAAGACGAGATTTTAGCCGCTTACGATAGCTACCAAATGTTATTAGTAACGCAAAAGCTAATGAACTTCTGTACCGGTGAACTTGGCTCGTTTTACTTAGATGTAATTAAAGACCGTCAGTACACAGCTAAAAGTGAAAGCCATGCGCGTCGCTCTTGTCAAACTGCGCTTTACCATATCGCAGAAGCTATGACGCGCTGGATGGCACCAATTATGAGCTTTACAGCACAAGAAATCTGGGAAGCCTTACCAGGCGAGCGTAGTGATTACGTATTTACATCAGTATGGTACGACGGCTTACAAGCACCAACGAGCAGTCAGTTTAGTAACGATGACTGGCAAGCAATTTTAAATGTACGCGATGAAGTAAACCGCTTGTTAGAAGCTGCACGTAAAGAAGAAGTAATTGGTGCAACACTACAAGCAACAGTTAATTTATTTGCGGATAAAGACCTTGCAAGCACACTTGCTTCACTAGGTGATGAGCTTCGTTTTGTATTGTTAACATCAGCAGTAAACGTTAAGCAGGTTGATAGCCAACCAGCAGATACGCAAGCAACAGAAATTGAAGGTCTATACATTAGCGTTGCAGCAACAGATGCAGCTAAGTGTGAGCGTTGTTGGCACTACAGCGACGATGTAGGAATTGACCCTGCTCACCCTGAAATTTGTGGCCGTTGCGTAAGTAATGTTGATGGCGAAGGTGAAAAGCGTCAATTCGCTTAGGAGCTTTACTCAGTGAGCAAACTAGCCCAAAAAAGTGGTTTAGTGTGGCTTTGGTTGAGTCTATTACTGTTAGTAATAGACTTTGCCAGTAAAACACTAGTCGTGAATACCATGGCTTATCAAGAGTCTATAAATTTACTGCCTGTTTTTAGTATTACTTACGTACATAACTATGGCGCAGCCTACAGCTTTTTAAGTGAAGCAGGTGGTTGGCAACGTTGGTTTTTAAGCTTTATAGCTATTGCCATTAGTGGGTTACTTGTATGGTGGCTTAAGCGCTTGCCAGCCACAAACAAAATATTGTGCAGTGCTTATGCGTTAGTACTTGCAGGCGCCATAGGCAACTTATATGACCGTATAGCTTATGGTTATGTAATTGACTTTATTCATGTGTTTTACGATAAGTCACATTTTCCAGTATTTAATATTGCTGATTGCGCTATTTGTATTGGTGCCGCGTTATTATTATTTGATGCCTTTACAGGCGAAAGTCCGAAGGAGCATAAAGCATGAGCCAAGCTGTAATTGGTGAAAACTCGCACGTTATTTTTCATTTTTCTATTAAGTTAGAAGATGGCTCTGCCGCAGACTCTACAAAGGTTCATAACAAGCCAGCTAAATTGACTATGGGCGATGGTAGCTTAACGGCTAACTTTGAAAAATGCCTGCTAGGATTAACGGCTGGTGAAAGTAAAACATTTGAGCTTGAACCAGAAGATGCATTTGGGCAACCAAATCCAGATAATATTTACTATGTTGACCGTAGCAAGTTTGGCCCAGAAACACCTGCTCAAGTAGGCGCTATCATTGCGTTTACACAACCTGATGGTACTGAACTTCCTGGGCTTGTTCGAGAAGTGCAAGGGGAGTCGGTTACTATCGATTTTAACCATCCGCTATCGGGTCAGCGCCTAACATTTGAAGTAGATATTATTGAGGTAGAAGGCTAATGGATATTTTATTAGCTAACCCTCGTGGTTTTTGTGCGGGTGTTGACCGTGCAATCAGCATTGTAGAGCGTGCTTTAGATATTTTCGAAAAGCCAATTTATGTTCGTCACGAAGTGGTACATAACCGTTACGTAGTCGACGGTTTAAAAAACCGTGGTGCAGTGTTCGTTGAAGAACTTGATCAAGTACCTGACGATAGCATTGTTATTTTTAGTGCTCATGGTGTATCGCAAGCGGTACGCTCTGAGGCGAAACGCCGCGACTTAAAAGTATTTGATGCAACATGTCCGCTGGTGACTAAAGTTCATATGGAAGTTACTCGCGCTAGCCGCAAAGGTACTGAATGTATTTTGATTGGACACCATGGCCACCCTGAAGTTGAGGGTACAATGGGGCAGTACGATAACGATGAAGGCGGAATTTACCTGGTAGAAACCGCGGAAGATGTTATTGCGCTAAATGTTAAAAATGCTGAAAACTTATTTTATTGTAGCCAAACTACGCTTTCAGTAGATGATACTGCAGATGTCATTGACGCACTACGCGAGAAGTTTCCTGCTATAGATGGACCTCGAAAAGACGATATTTGTTATGCAACGCAAAACCGCCAAGATGCGGTACGTGATTTAGCTGATAAAGTTGATGTACTTCTAGTTGTAGGGGCTAAAAACAGCTCTAACTCTAATCGCTTACGTGAACTTGCAGATAAAATGGGCACAACGGCTTATTTAATTGACGATGCAGCTGATGTGCAAGAGCAATGGGTTTCAGAGTCTAAGTCAGTGGGTGTTACGGCTGGAGCATCTGCACCAGAAGTACTGGTACAGCAAGTAATAACGCGTTTAAAAGAGCTTGGTGGCAAGCAGGTAGTAGAAAACCCAGGTGAAGAAGAAAACATCGTATTTGCCGTTCCTGTTGAGCTACGTTAATCTATATAAATTAATTATTTAGATTACAAGGAGAGCTGTTATGAGCAAGTCGGTTCATTCTGATGTATTGCTTTTTTCAGCTCTTTTTAATGAGCGAGGGGTACTTGCCTCGCTTGTTGTTACTCAAGTTATAGCTGTTGTATTGGCGTTTGCGCCAAATATCCAAGGTGACATTTGGTTACACCTTGGGGTTATTAGCTTATTTTTACACTTAACTGTTTTATCAAGCACCTCCGCTCTGTATCTTTTTAAACGCTTTTTACAAAAGCGAACAGACGTTTTTCAGCTAACACTATTTTTTACCTCGTTTTTATTATTTACCTGCATATATAGTGTTTTATTTTCTCAATTTGCGTTTGATATAGATAAGGCTGATAACCTTATTTATTTTGTATTGCGAAACTGCGTTACAGTTTTGTTATTAGCCGCTTTGTTTGTACAGTTTTTATTTATCTATACTGAAAAAGAGCAGCAAACCAAGGCACTTTCTCGCGCAGAGTTGGACGCCTTACAAGCTAGGATCCGTCCGCACTTTTTATATAACAGCTTAAATACAGCTGCAGAGCTAACTCATCACGATGCTGGTGCTGCTGAGCAAGCTATTTTAGCTCTAGCAGCCTTATCTCAAGCAGCAATGCGCTCAGGGAAAAGTGTATTAATCAGTGATGAAATAGCATTGAGCAAGCAATATATCGCTTTGGAAACGTGGCGCTTTGGGGAGCGTTTAAAGGTTAATTGGCACATACCAAGTGAACTTCCTGCATTGCATATTCCATGTTTAACCCTTCAGCCGCTAATTGAAAATGCAGTATGTCATGGTGTTGAAATAAGCGAAAGTGGCGCAATTATTAATGTTGAGCTGCATATTACTCCCGGCTATATAACTATGATTGTTTCTAACCCCATCACTATTACTAATAATCAAACTCGGCCCAAAAATGGCATGGCACTTGATAATATTCGTCAACGTTTAAATATTTATTATAAAAATAAAGCTCAGCTTACTATCACCAATAAAAACGATGTATTTAGAGTGAAAGTAGTTATCCCCAAAAAGAATATTGAGGGTGGTTTATGAATATATTAATAGTTGATGACGAGCCATTAGCAAGAATGCGTTTAACCCGTTTGCTAGCACATAATAAAAATATAGTTATTAAAGGTGAAGCTAGTAATGGTAATGAAGCCTTATTATTTATTAAAAAATACGCCCCCGATTTAATATTTTTAGACGTTGATATGCCTGGTTTAAATGGGTTGCAGGTTGCGAATGAGTTGAATAATTTAGCTTTACCTCCAGCTGTTGTGTTTATTACCGCGCACCCTGAACATGCTCTTGATGCTCTGCAACTGAGTGCTGCAGGTTATTTAGTTAAACCAGTTACAGAACAATCCATAGTAAAAGTGTTAGATCAGGTTGGACGCTTGAACAAAGCGCATGTGCAAAAACAGCACTCAACTAAAATTAGTTATCAGTTGGGGGGAACGACTAAAAGTGTTGAGCTTGACAATGTTTATTATTTTAATGCCCAAGAAAAGTACACTAATATGGTATTTGAAGGCGGGGAAGCGTTTATTGAATCCAGTCTAAAGCAACTGGAATCACAGTATCCTACTCAATTGGTACGAATCCATCGAAATACTTTAGTAAATAAAAGCAAACTTTTATCTTTAAATACTCATGGCTCAGGTGTGCATAGCGTAGAGCTTATGGGTTGCAACGATCATTTAACCGTTAGCAGGCGAGAGCTAAAAACAGTAAAAAATATTTTAAATTAGAGCCTATTATCTTCCAGGGTTGAGGTTTGCTAAATCTAGGGGATAACTGCACAAGGTTTCTAGCTCCGTGGTTTTGGAGGCTATTCTTATGATATCGTCTAGTCATAAGAACAACCATATTAAATAGGCCCTGACTTATTTAAACTCCAATCATATGACTTTAAATTTAACCGCTAAAGATAAACGGACTTTAGTGCTTTTTAACCGTTTATCAACAAATTTAACCGCCTATCCTAGTAATTATTGAAACTAAATTAGAATGACATAAACTTACTATTAGATAATTTTTATTTGGTTCACTATGCGATCCCCTCAAACTAACACACAAAAAGGCTTCACTTTAATTGAAGTGCTAATTGCGTTTATCATTTTAAGCTTTGGTTTATTAGGTGCCGTAGCGCTTCAAGCAAAAGCAAAACAGGCAAGCTTTGATTCCATGCAACGCGCTGCTGCTGTAGCCCTTGGTAATGATATTGTGCAGCGCATTCGTGCAAATGATACTGCTCAGTTAGTCGCCCTGTATACGCAAACATTTAATAGTGAAACTTCAACGTCTACCTCTATGGCTTGTTTTAGTGGTTCATGCACTGCAGCGCAAGTTGCTGCGCTTGATTTACAGCAATGGAAACGCGCCATTCGAGCGCGGGAAAACACAGGGTCGCTAGACGATGCGACAGTATGTATAGCGCCAACAGCAGTTGCAGGTTCAGGCGGTAAGGCATTTAACTTAGAAGTAATAGTTTCATGGCAGGGACGACAGGAGTTTAACGCTAATGATGCTACCGCCGCTATAAAATGTGGCACAGCGGATAAAAAACGCCGCTTAGTAGTTTTAACTAGTTACATTTACCTTAGGAGCTAACATGAAGCAAACAGGTTTTACACTTATAGAGGTTATGATTTCGTTATTTATAGGTGGCCTAATTTTGGGGGGCGTCATGTTCACTTATATAGGGATGAAGGTAATCACTAAGGATACGATGACTATTGGTGAGCTTCAGGAGTCAGGTCGGTTAGCTATAAATATAATGCAACGTGATATTGAACAGATTGGATTTTGGGGTACTTATTATGATGATTCGTTTACATCCGCTAATACGACATCCTTATCGAACCCCGGTGCTGATTGTACAGAGGGTTTAAATAACGGCAGTTTTCCTGATTTATCAACAGCGAGTAACTTTAGAGCTATTTATGCCAAAGTGGCTGTTTCTTCAAAAGAGCTAAACTGTGCAAGTAACCCTATTAAAAATACAGATATTATTCAGTTAAAATTTTTACAAGGCAATCAGCTTAATACAGGTGAAACGCAGGCTGATGAAAACTACTTTATAGCAGAGCAAGAAAAGGCTCAATTTAAACGTGGTGTAATAGGTGCAGGTTCTATCAATGTAAATGCATCAATATGGCCGTACAGCCATCATGTTTATTACTTATCAGAGCAAACTTATACAGTAAATAATAAAAGCCTCAAGGTGCCAGCATTAATGAGAAAACGCTTAGTTGGTGGCAAAATTACGACCGAAACTATAATGGAGGGCGTTGAAAATATGCGCTTTATTTTTGGCCTTGATACCGATAGTGATAGCCGAGTTGATACATACAGAAGTATCAATAATATGGAGCATACAGATTGGGAAAACAGAAAGGGTATATTAACTGTACAAGTATTTTTACTCATAAGATCGCTACAAGAAGATCCTGGGGTAAAAATTAAAAATCAAACATACACCTTGGGCGAAGATGAAGATAAACGAGAGCTTTCATTCGCTGACAGCTACAGACGCACAGTGTTCACAACCACAATTAGGTTGAATAATGTAGGAGCTAATCTATGGCGCATTTAACAAAGTTACGAGCTAAGCAGCAAGGTGTTGTATTGATCACGGCGCTTATTATGGTTATCGCTGTAACAGGTATAGCCGTTACTTTAATGAGTAGCAGCAGTATTGATATTAAAATTACTAATGCTGCACAAGAACGTGAAGTTGCAGAAAATAAGCTACTTGGTGAGGTTCAAAGAATGATTTCTGATGAGGCAAACAAGGGGGCTGCAAATCAGTTTTTTTTATCACCTGATGAAGTTACTACTATGACCGATGCTGATACAGAAGGTATGGTTATAGCTGAGCACAATGATATGAAAAGTAAAATGATCAATCTCAATCAAGGCGCACTTGATTTAGAGTGCCCACGTAGATTTAATTTTACGGCAGGAATTTCATGCAATATGTTACAAGTCTCTACTACAATTAAATACGGCTCTAAAGCTAAGCATGAACTGACCATTGTTACAGGTGTAGCCCAAGAAATGGCTAGCACAAGTAAGGGGATTTAATATGAAATTTAATAAAGTATTTGCTTCATTAATTGGCCTTACACTCACTGCATCTGTTACTGCTGAAGATATAGAGCTTTATGTAAACCATGATGTAGAGACAGATGAAAACCCAAGAGTACTAATGATATTTGATACTTCAGGCAGCATGGCTTGGGATGTGACGGATGGAGGACAATGTTACCAATGGGATGGTGTAGGTAGAACTACTCCACGCTTCTATCAAGTAACCTGTTTTGAAAGTAATAATGTAAATGATACCAATCAATGTTTTAAAAGAGCAACTAGTAATCAGGGAATACGTTATAGCCGTTTTTATAATGGCACAAATACATCAGGTAACAGTTATAGTGGTGGATATCCAACTGCTTCATGTAATGACAGCCGATTAAACGTTGCTCAAAATGCTATTAAACAGTTAGTAAATGATAACGATGATATTGATTTTGGATTAATGCGTTTTAACGGTGGTTCAGGGGGGTATGTACTTGCAAGATCTGGCGCTAGCAAATCAAATATTTTAGACGAAATTGATGATCTTCCAGCAAGTGGTTCTACGCCAATAACAGAGACTCTTTGGGAGGCCTATCGTTACATTACAGGTGCAAGTCTCGATTTTGCAAATGGTATAAACAATCGAGATAAAAGCGCAGATGCAAGTGGGAGCTATAAGTCGCCTTTTGCAAAAGGCGCTGGCGACCCTTTGAGGTGTGATAACTCAATAAATTTAATATTAATGACAGATGGCGACCCAACAAGTGATAGTGATCGCAACAATCAAATAAAAAGTGTTCACAATGAGATATTTGATGAGTCGATTCCTTTTGTTGATGGTGATTATTCAAATAGTTATTTAGTGGCTTTATCTAAAATCATTCATGGAACTAATAATACTAAGGTAGATTTATATTCAAATACTAGCGATGTTTTAGATACTGGTAGAGTGTATACGATTGGTTTTGGTACAGGTATGAGTGCCGATGGCATTAAGTTATTAGAGGGAGCTGCTTCGATAGGTGGTGGACAGTACCTAGAAGCTCGAACATCAGAGGCTTTATCTGAAGCACTAAAAAATACCATTTCTAGAATTAGGGAAGTAAATGACAGCTTCTCTTCACCGTCAGTTGCTAGTAATAATGTCGATCAAACCCGTAGCCGTGATGCTATTTACTTTGCCATGTTTTATCCAGAAACAGGCGCTAGATGGCGCGGGAATTTAAAAAAATTAAAAGTATCAGGGAGTCAAATCGTTGATTCTAAAGGGCTATCTGCGCTTGATGATAGTGGCTTAATTGACGAAAATGCAGAAACGTTTTGGTTACCAGATGGCGAAGCTCCTGATGGTAATTTAGTTGCCCAAGGTGGCGTTAACCGGCATTTGACTACGTTAGACTCCGATAGTCGTAATCTATATACAGATAACCAGGGAGCTATTGTTGATTTTAATACCTCTGTGGTGAGTGATATTCTCGATGCCGTTGATAATAATCCGCTAAGTCTATCAAGCAACGATATAAAATGGGCTATGGGTATTGATGTCGATGATGAAGACGGAGATGGCTCGAGTGTCGATCAGCGCCAAGATATTTTTGGTGACCCCCTTCACTCAAAACCGGTCGCAATAGATTATGGCAACGATGACATTAGAATCTTAATAGGTACTAATGCTGGATTTTTGCATATGTTTAAGGACTCAGATGAGACGGTAAGCGAAAGTTGGGCCTTTATACCATCAGCCTTATACGACATTATTGAACCTTTACGTGAAAATCAGGCTGATACTAAAGTGTATGGCATGGATGGTCCAATTAGTGTTTACTTTAGT
The DNA here is from genome assembly GCF_018100985.1 of Pseudoalteromonas sp. MMG007. GTDB lineage: Bacteria > Pseudomonadota > Gammaproteobacteria > Enterobacterales > Alteromonadaceae > Pseudoalteromonas. The sequence continues at coordinate 649,032 of NZ_JAGJEI010000001.1, forward strand.
GATAAAAGCTTAAATGACGACGGCGCTAATGATGGAATCATAGATGCTAGCGATGGCGATGATGTATGGACTTTTACTGGGATGCGTCGTGGTGGACAGAACTATTATGCACTTGATATAACAGACCCTAATAAACCAAAGAAATTATGGAATAGCCCGATTGAAGGTGGCAAGGGGGATTTTACAGAGTTGGGGCAAACGTGGTCAAAACCACAAATTGCCTATATTAAAGCCTTTGGAAACAAGCCCCTATTAGTGTTTGGTGCAGGGTATGATACAAATAAAGATGCAGCTGTTAGAAGTGAAGATTCAATAGGTCGTGGTATTTATATTGTTGAGGCTGAAACAGGTAAAAAGGTATGGGCTTTAACGCCGAGTGAAAATGGCTTTAAAGGTAAGCATTCAATTGCCGCTAATTTATCTACATTGGACTCCGATTACGATGGGTATATTGATAGAATTTACGCTGCAGATACTGGTGGGGATATTTGGCGAATTGACATGCCAGGAAGCAGTACGAGTGATTTTACTCACTTTAAACTTGCTGAGTTAGGTAGTTCATTAGCGAGTCAGGATAGACGCTTTTTCTATCAACCACTTGTAGCGCGTACACTTTATAGTAAAGTAAGTGAAACAACGGTTAATGGTGAAACAGTTATCACACGTTTGGATACGCCCTATGATGCAATTGTAATAGGCAGTGGCAATCGTTCTAAACCAACAGGCACTAATGAAGACGATCAACTGTTTATGATAAGAGATGAAAACACAGTTACTCAATCATTCACGAGCGCTCCTACAATAATAAAACCAACAGATTTAATGCAAATGAACAGCGATCCGTTTGGTAATGCATTAGACGATGTAGACGAGTTTATTGACTTAGAAGTTGATTTAGCTAAGTTTAAAGGCTGGCGTTATGAGCTTGGAACAGGTGAAAAATCACTAGCTGCGGCGACCGTTGTAGGAGGTGTTGCATACTTTACAAGTTTTACTCCATCATCGGATACGTCAACTGAAAATCAATGCTCGTTAAGTGGTGGCGCGGGTTCTTTATATGCTTTTCATCTACATTACGGAACGAAAGTATATGACGACTTAAAATTTACCACTAGCTATGATGTGCCCGATACGCCACAATTATATTTTGGGGAGGGACCATCGTGCGCAGACGGAAATAGTGATGGTAAATGCGATGACAATCCTACTATTGAAGTAACGCAAGAGAGCCAGTTTTATTTAATTGGACCTGGGATTAAAGATGAAAATGCTCAAAACCCAATGAAGCCTGTAGAGCTAGTAGGGCCCGACTTAACTGTTGTTGACGGTACGGTACAATTGGTACAGTATTCTGATACTGTAGGCTTTGGTTTTAAAACACAACAAACCTATATTTATAAACGCGAAGAAAATGATGAAGTGAGTAATTAAGGTATATATATGATTAAATTAACTCGCGGTTTTACACTAATCGAACTAATGATTACTGTTGCAATTGTTGGTATTTTAGCAGCAGTAGCGTTGCCCAATTATACGGAGTATGTAAAACGTGCATCACGTGCTGAGGCAGCTGCTGCATTACTCGATGCAGCAAATAAAGAAGAGCAATATTTTGTAGATAATAGAGAGTACACGGAAGTATTTTCTGATTTAGGGCTGCAAGACAAAACTGAGAATGGTCATTTTGAGTTATCTATAGATGTAGATGATGACGATAATACTTTTACCATTACCGCAAAGCCTATTGCTGGTGCTGTTAAAGGTGATACTGACTGTAAAGAAATTACAATTACAGACACCGGTTACAAAGGCGCTAAAGGTACTAAAGGTAATTCAGATGTTGAGTATTGTTGGGGACGTTAATTTAATTTTTTTGGCATTTATTTGTTGATTTTATTCTGATACGTCCCGTTTGACTTACTGATAAAGCCAGCCCATCAAGCCTGGCTTTATCAGTATTGGGACAATAAATAAATGTCCCATTTTGAAAACCATTCAATGAGCCATCAGGTCTAAAAGTAATTGCGCTACGAGGATATTCAAGGCTGTCATCGTGATGAGCCTCTTCAAATATACTTAATAGGAGCTCGTCATCATCTAATGTAGTTGATTTATCAATATCTATAAATAATGACATTTTACCCGCCCACTCCTCTTTACTGCATCGGTTATCTTTAAGAGCACAAAGCGTAACGTAAGTACCATTTTCAATAGCGTAGAGTCGTCCGTAATTAATGTTTCTATGCAGAAGGTTTACGTGGCTATCTAAGCGATTATTGGCTAGAAAATCTGGATAAAACCACATAGAGAGTTGACTAATAACACTCACAACGGCTAACGAAATCATTAGTTCGAGTAGTGTCATACCTTTATTTTTATATATTGATATCTTCATCCCTGAAGTCCTGAGTTATAAAGTGTATTAGCTCAGTGTAGTAAATGATGAAAATATGGCAATATGAATTGTGTGTTTTTTAACCGCACTTTTTATTCGTATCACCAACGTAGAAAGCAGTACCTGATTGAGATACAGTTAACGCCTTATTATTTTCATTGGTGCTATTGGGGCAGAAAATGAAGTCTCCAGGGGTTGTTGTAATTCTACCACTGGTATTAAAACGTAAGCGACGATCATTACCCTCAAACGACAGCTTATCGTTGTCTGATATTTCTTCCATTGCTCTTAGTAATGTATCAGAGGCGTTATTGTAGTTTCCGTCATTATCAACATCGATAAATACAACAATAATCTTATTTTCATCCCACTTTGCGTTGCAGTTGAACGTATCTTGTTTGTTTTTAACTTTTCCTTGCCCTGTAGGGCATACAACAACTATTTCATCGGTGCTTGCTGCTTGTGAGCGTGCATATGCAATATTTCTTTTTAATTCCAATAAAAAATTCTCAGCTCTGTTTTCCTCAAGCATGTCACTACTATTCCAAAGCGCGATTGATGCAATAATACCGACTATGGCTACGGTCACCATAAGCTCTAAGAGGGTGAATCCATTATGCTTGTTCTTCATATTAATCTCATATACGGCTTGATAGTTTATTATAGCTATCTTTGTGAAAATAATAATACCATGGCTGATTGTTTTATCATCAAATTCAATCACTTTGTTTGCTATGGGCTTCTCGATTGTCTAAAATCGAGGCAACTGAAGCTTTAAAAAGTAATTAATATGAAAAAGATAGAAGCAATTATAAAACCATTTAAGCTTGATGATGTCCGCGAAGCGTTATCTGACGTGGGTATTACAGGTATGACTGTGAGTGAAGTTAAAGGCTTTGGGCGCCAAAAAGGGCATACTGAGCTTTATCGCGGCGCAGAATACATGGTTGATTTTTTACCTAAAGTTAAACTTGATATTGTACTAAGCGATGAAGACGTTGATCGTGCAATTGAAGTGATTGTTAAAACAGCGCAAACGGGGAAAATCGGCGACGGTAAAATCTTCGTGACTGATGTTGAGCGTGTTGTTCGTATTCGTACTGCTGAAGAAGATGAAGAAGCTATTTAATACCAACCTGCATAAATCTTTGATCAATTTAACGAATTGAATTGCACTATTACGTAGTTAAAATTTTTTATTTAGAACAACTAGATAAAAAAACTTTTGCCTAGTTCTAGCGTAATTTTCTTGACGTTAAATAGACCCCACATATAAGCAGATTGGTATAATGACAATGTGGTATAGAAAAAGGCGCTTTAGTAAGCGCCTTTTTTGTTTATTTATTTCTACTATTTACCATTCTGGTTTGTTTAGCATGTTCGCTTAGCTCTGTTAAGCCAAGTTTATCGTAGCTCTTTTCCATCATTTCTAAAGCAGGCTCTAAGTAACTGCTTTGCGAATAATGTTCTACAACATACTTGCCTCGGTTAGCGGCTGCTAAGTAAGCTTCGCGTTCGTAATAGTAAGTTGCTACTTTTAGCTCATAACGCGCCATACGGTTTAAAAGCCACACTAAGCGGCGTTTAGCCTCTGGTGCGTAATCACTTTTTGGAAAACGCTTTACAAGAGTAGATAAATCGGTAAACGCTACACGTGTACGGTTTGCGTCACGGTCAGCTCTGTCTACGCCAAAGTATTCTTGGAATGCATTTTTATCGGCTTTAATATTTACTAAACCACGCATGTAGTACATATAATCAAGATCTTTATGATTTGGGTTTAATCGAATAAAGCGATCGATTGTTGCAAGTGCTTGTTCAGTATTGCCTGATTGGTAATGTGCATATACCAAATCCATTTGTACTTGTTTAGAGAATGGGCCAAACGGGTAGCGTGAATCTATAGCGCTTAAAAGTTCAATTGCACGCGCATATAAACCAGAATCTAGTGTTTCTTTTGCATCTTCGTATAGAGCGTGTGCAGATTTATTAGGTACACGTTGAATATCTTCTTGGTCTGGTGCAGACGTACATGCGCCTAAACTAAGTACAGAAGCTGAAAAAACAATGGCGAATGCACGTTTCCCTATTTTATTTATCATTTTATTTGTTACCTTCGATGTCTTCGGCTAGGCCAAGTCGGTAAAACCGAGTAAACTATGCGTATTATATTATGCTTTTATTAAAAGCGATTCTAACCCAGTCGAGCAAAGCTTGCACTGGTAAATTGGGTAAAGTTACTAATGTCAGAGCAAATTTCTCTTCAAGCCGATGTTCCTACCGACTTAGGTGGTAAACGTCTAGACCAAGTATTAGCACAATTGTTCCCTGATTATTCACGTTCTCGTATAAAAACGTGGATTTTGGATGATAAAATCACCGTAGACGGTGAAATTTTCAACACACCACGCGAAAAGCTACTAGGTGGTGAAGTTGTAAATGTTGAAACAACAATTGAAGCACCACGTGAATACGAAGCACAAGATATCAAATTAAACATTGTTTATGAAGACGATGATATTTTGGTTATTAATAAACCTATGGGGTTAGTGGTCCACCCAGGTGCAGGTAATCCAAATGGCACAGTGCTTAATGCACTATTACATTACTATCCTGAAATCATAAATGTGCCGCGTGCGGGTATTGTCCATCGTTTGGATAAAGACACTACAGGCCTAATGGTTGTAGCTAAAACGATTCAGGCTCAAACACATTTAGTGAAAGCACTACAAAAGCGCGAAAACTTCACTCGTGAATATGAAGCGTTATGTAATGGCACCATGACTGCTGGTGGTATGGTTGAAAAAGCGATTGGCCGTCATCCTACGCAGCGTACTCATATGGCAGTACATGAAATGGGTAAACCCGCGATTACTCACTACCGTGTTGCTGAGAAGTTTCGTGCGCACACACGTCTACGCTTACGCTTAGAAACTGGCCGTACGCACCAAATTCGTGTACACATGGCTCACTTGAACCATCCGTTAATTGGCGATCAATCATACGGCGGGCGTCCGCGTCCACCTAAAGGTGCCACTCCTGAGTTGTTTGAATTGCTTCGCAGCTTTAGACGCCAAGCACTGCATGCAGTAAAACTCAGCATTGCTCACCCAATTACAGGTGAAATGATGACGTGGCAGGCACCTATTCCTGATGATATGGTCGCTATGACGGTTGCGCTTCGTGAAGATACTAAAGCAAACCCTGATATCGATAGATAATGTATTTGTTATCAGCTCCATGGCAACGCCTTGATAGTGTAGATACTCTCAGTACTACACGTAAAGGCGGTGTATCAAAAGCACCATTTTTAAATATGAACTTGGGGTTTCATGTAGGTGATAACAAAAACCATGTATTACAAAATCGCGCTTTACTCACCAAAAAACTGCCAGCTCCGGCTATATGGGTTAATCAAACACATAGTGCTAATGTTATTGTTGTTGATGAGCAGTTTGACTTTACTCAATTGCATGATGGTGATGCGCTATTCACAACACTTAAAAGTCAGCCTTTAGCGATAATGACTGCAGATTGCTTACCCATTTTGCTTTCGAGTGACAATGGCGAAGAAATAGCAGCGATTCATGGTGGCTGGCGTGGTTTAGAGCAGGGGATTATTAAAAATACTCTCAGTTACTTCAAAACGAACCCTGTTAAAATTTATGCTTGGTTAGGTCCTGCTATTGGGCCCACACAGTTTGAAGTAGGTGAAGAGGTTTTTAATTTATTTAAAGCACATTCGGCTTTATTTATTGATGCGTTTAAGCTGCAAAAAAATAAAAAATACCTTGCTGATATTTATCACATAGCCCGTATTCAGTTACAACAGTTGGGGGTTACAAATATTAGTGGCGGTGAGCACTGTACTGTTTTACAAAAAGAGCAATTTTTTTCGTATCGCCGCGATGGTCAAACAGGGCGTATGGCAAGTTTGATCTGGCGCAAGTAAAGCATACATTAGTGATTATATTTATTCCCACACCTTGAACAATTCTATTAACATACCCATTTATTAAACAATTAGTTTATTAAATAGGTAAACCCTCATGCGTTTAGATAGATTTACAAGCAAATTTCAATCTGCGCTTTCTGATGCGCAATCCTTAGCGCTTGGTCGCGACCATCAATTTATTGAGCCAGTGCACTTAATGTATTCATTGCTACAACAAAGTGGCTCAAGTGTGCGAGCGCTATTTGCGCAAACAGGAGTTAGTGCTGATGAGCTCAATACTAAACTTTCTCAAGAAATTGAAAAACTCTTTAAAGTCGAAGGTGTTGGAGGCGATGTACAGTTGTCAAACAACATGGCATCACTTATTAACTTATGTGACAAATATGCGCAAAAACGTAAAGATAAATACATTTCGAGTGAGCTATTTGTACTTGCAGCATGTGAAGATAAAGGGCCACTTGGCGATATATTCCGCTCACTAAATATTACCTCTACAAAAATTGAAAATGCCATTAAAGCAATTAGAGGTGGACAGAAGGTAGATGATCCTAATGCTGAGGAAACGCGTCAAGCACTCGAAAAATTTACGATTGATTTAACTGAGCGTGCCGAGCAAGGTAAGCTTGATCCCGTAATAGGTCGAGACGATGAAATTCGCCGCACTATTCAAGTACTCCAGCGCCGTACTAAAAATAACCCTGTTTTAATAGGTGAGCCAGGTGTTGGTAAAACAGCCATTGCTGAGGGGTTAGCGCAGCGTATTATTAATGGCGAAGTACCTGAAGGATTAAAAAATAAACGTGTTTTATCGTTAGATTTAGGGGCATTAGTTGCAGGCGCTAAATTCCGTGGCGAATTTGAAGAGCGTTTAAAATCAGTTCTCAACGAGTTGGCTAAAGAAGAAGGCCAAGTCATCCTATTTATTGATGAAATACACACTATTGTAGGTGCCGGTAAAAGCGACGGTGCGATGGATGCGGGCAATATGCTAAAGCCTGCACTAGCACGTGGCGAGCTACATTGTGTGGGGGCAACTACGCTTGATGAGTACCGCAAATACATAGAAAAAGATGCAGCACTTGAGCGTCGTTTTCAAAAAGTATTAATTGAAGAACCATCAGTTGAAGACACCATCGCAATTTTGCGTGGCTTAAAAGAGCGCTATGAATTGCATCACTCTGTAGAAATTACTGATCCTGCAATAGTTGCTGCTGCGCAATTGTCGCATCGTTATATTAGTGACCGCCAATTGCCAGATAAAGCGATTGATTTAATAGACGAAGCCGGCTCTTCTATACGTTTGCAAATTGACTCTAAACCAGAGTCGCTTGATAAGCTTGAGCGAAAAATTATTCAGTTAAAACTTGAAGATAACGCACTTGCTAAAGAAAAAGATGAAGCAAGTCAAAAGCGCCGCAGTGAAATGCAAGAGCTGATCACAGATCTTGATTCCCAGTACAGAGAGCTTGATGAAATTTGGAATGCAGAAAAAGCATCACTGCAAGGCACTCAAGTTATTAAAGCAGAGCTCGAACAAGCACGCTTAGACTTAGATGTGGCACGCAGAGCTAGCGATTTACAACGTATGTCAGAATTGCAATACGGGCGTATTCCAGAGCTTGAGCGTAAGCTCGATTTAGCGTCTCAAGCTGAAATGCAAGAAATGACCTTACTTAAAAACCAAGTAGGGGAAGACGAAATAGCTGAAATACTTTCACGCTGGACAGGTATCCCTGTATCAAGGATGCTTCAAGGTGAGCGTGAAAAGCTACTGCAAATGGAAGATAAGCTTCATAGTAAAGTAATAGGACAAGACGAAGCCGTTGTAGCGGTTGCAAATGCTATACGTCGTTCACGTGCGGGGCTTGCTGATCCTAACCGCCCGATTGGCTCATTTTTATTTTTAGGCCCAACAGGTGTTGGTAAAACAGAGTTAACAAAAGCGCTTGCAGGCTTTATGTTTGATACCGAAGATGCCATGGTACGCATTGATATGTCTGAGTTTATGGAAAAACACTCAGTAGCACGTCTCGTAGGGGCACCTCCTGGTTATGTTGGCTATGAGGAGGGGGGTTATTTAACCGAGGCCGTTCGTCGTAAACCATACTCGGTAATATTGCTTGATGAGATTGAAAAAGCACACCCTGATGTATTTAATATTTTACTGCAAGTGCTTGATGATGGACGCTTAACTGATGGGCAAGGCCGCACGGTTGATTTTAAAAATACTGTGATCATTATGACTTCAAACTTAGGCTCAGATATCATTCAAGAACAAGCTGGCAACAACGACTATGCAACACTTAAAAATAAAGTAATGGATGTACTTATTAGCGAGTTTAGGCCTGAATTTATTAACCGAATAGACGAAACAGTTGTATTTCACCCGTTAGCTAACGAGCACATAAAAGAAATTGCTGATATTCAGTTGATGAAACTTCGTGAGCGTTTAACTGAAATGGGTTACTTACTTGAAATAAGTGATGCAGCGCTTGAGCGAATTGCAGCCAGTGGATTTGACCCTGTTTATGGGGCGCGTCCACTAAAACGTGCAATTCAACAAACTATAGAAAATCCATTAGCGCAAAAGCTACTTAGTGGAGATTACTTATCTGGTAGTGTCATCACAATAGGTGCAAATGACGAAGGATTAGTTTTTGCTAATCGTTAACCTCTAAGCTACAGAAAAAAGCCGCTATTTATATAGCGGTTTTTTTATACTTTAAATGTGAGCAGCAAATCATTTACTTTACGAGAGCCCTCTACAAGTTCAGCTGCACCTGTTGCTACGTTAAAGCTTAAACTTAGATTGTTATCGCTAAAGCTTTTAATTTGTGTAACGTTATGACTAATATCGTTGCTCACCATTTGTTGCTCTTCTGCAGCTGAAGATATTTGCATCGCTAATTGCGATATTTCACTTATCTGATTAAAAATACCCTCTAACTCATCCTGAGTTTGCGCCGTTGTATTAACACAGTTATCGGCCTGGGTTTTAGTGCTTTGCATTACTTTTGACCAGTTAAATAAGGTATCTTGTATTTCTTTAATCGAGCTGTGAATTTGAGTGGTGGCATTTTGAGTTCGAGAGGAGAGGGTTCTTACTTCATCAGCCACAACTGCAAAACCACGGCCATGTTCACCTGCTCTAGCAGCTTCAATGGCAGCATTAAGTGCAAGTAGGTTAGTTTGATCCGCGATACCTTCAATTTCACTCATTACTTGCCCTATTTTATCAGCCTCATCAGCTAAACTGCTTGCGGTAGTGGCTGCCTGCTCAACTTGAGAAGCTAAATCAGTAACCATAGAACTATTATCAGCAATGTGCTCTTTTATTTCTGAACAACTTTGATGTGTTGAATTTACCTTGTCAGCAGTTTCAGCGGTATTCGTTGATATTTCGCCGATTGTAGAGCTCATTTGCGTCATTGCTGATGCAATTTGTTCAAGGCGCTCACCTTGTGATGCAATTCCTTTTTCAGTGAGGGTTGACTGCTCATCTAAATTAATTGCAATACCGTTAAAGCTTTCTGTGGAGTCTTTAACGCGACCTAAAACGGTGCGTAATTTAGCAGTAAGTAGTTGTTCTCTGTAGTCACTTACGCTGTGAGGGGGATTTCCGCTATATATATAGCGCGATACAGAGTCAGCTTTTGCTCTTTGTTCTCGTAAAACAGCAGGGGTTTTAATTAATTCGTCAAAATTAAGGGCAACAACGCCTATTATCACTAATAAACTGATGAAAGCCATGCTTACCGAGGCAAGTATAGCAACGCTCACAAGCCATACTAACACGCAACTAAGGCTAATAATCTGTCTAAGCTGACTGTGCTCACGAATACTTGATATTGATTTTCCGGCGTTAATTTTATTATAAAGTTCTTGTGCTCGTTTTTTTAATTCTTCGCTAGGTTTTGTTCTAACTGATTGGTAACCAATAAGCTGACCGTGTTCAAATATAGGTGTTACAAATGCGTCTACCCAGTAATAACGCCCATCCTTGCAACGGTTTTTTACCATCCCTCGCCATGAATGGCCCTGCTTTAATGTTTCCCACATTTCTTTAAAAGCCGCTTTAGGCATATCAGGGTGACGTACAATACTGTGGTTTTTACCTAACAGCTCTTGCTCACTATATCCTGCTACGGAACAAAATCCTTGATTCGCATACGTAACTACCCCTCTTAGGTCAGTGGTAGAGACAAGCTCTTGCGAGTGTTCAAAATGTACTTCTTCATTTTTTAAGCTTTTATCATTGCGCATAAAATTTTTTATCATCCTTTACTGTTGGCGCAATTATATTGTTTAGTAGGTACAAAGCAAAAAAAGAAGCTGTCAGATACAGAGGAACCCTTTAAATAATCACTTTTATTGATCTAGATCAACTTTTAATGAGAAGAAAAGTCAGAAACTTTTGTGCTTCTTTTGGAACAATTTAGGTCTATTGTTAGGTACATAACTTTTATGTATTTAATTTTTGCATAAATACACACTTAAGCATTTGTATAATACCAATAGCAGTGGCAAGATTATGACTAAATTTAATCATATTGGTTACATAGAGCGTATGTAGGAAGCTGATAAATATTCGTAATTAGTGAGAATTTACATTCTTCTTATTAATTTATCTTGAGTCTAAGTAATTAGCCCCCATAACCTTATGATTAAGCCACGTGGCCCGAGGAAAGATTTTTTGACAACACATGATTTGACTAACGCACTTGAAGCGTTATCTGTAAATGAGCACCAATACGCAGTTAAAGGCATTAAACGTGGTATAGAGCGAGAGTCGCTAAGAATTAAAAACGATGGCGTAATCTCAGACAAGGGACACCCAAAAGGCGTGGGTAGTGCATTAACTAACGGGCATATTACAACTGATTTTTCTGAGTCTTTACTTGAATTTATTACTCCTGTTAGCGAATCGTCTACGCAAACACTTAAGCAATTAAAAGATCTGCAAAAGTTTACGCTTGAAAAAATGGGCGATGAATTGCTATGGCCTATAAGTATGCCGTGTTTTATCGAACACCAAGACGATATTGTGCTTGCCCAGTTTGGCGATTCGAATACAGGTAAAATGAAAACACTGTACCGTGAAGGGTTAAAAAACCGTTACGGCAGTATGATGCAAGCAATAGCAGGTGTGCATTTTAACATTTCATTCCCTGATTCTCTTTGGCAGTCGCTGCATTCACTAAAACAAAGCGATGCAAGCCTTCAAGATTTTATTTCGGATGGTTACCTTTCGCTAATACGTAATTTTAAACGTGAGTTGTGGCTAATAAGCTATATGTTTGGTGCCTCGCCTGCTTTATGTAGCTCATTTTTGCAAGGGCGAGAAACCGATTTACCGTTTAAAAAGTTAGGTAAAGGGACGCTTTATTTAGAAGTAGGCACTGCATTACGACTTGGTAATTTAGGGTATACTAACAGCGCTCAATCATCACTGCGTGTTATGTATAATTCACTCGATGAGTATGTGGCAGGCCTTAAAAAAGCAATCAATACACCCTCAGATATTTACGGCGACCTTGACGATTACACGAGCAATACGCCTAAGCAGCTAAATAAAAATATACTCCAGATTGAAAACGAGTTTTACTCTCCTATTCGTCCTAAACGTAATGCAAAAAGCGGTGAAACACCAACAGATGCTTTACTCAGAGCGGGTATTGAGTATGTAGAAATTCGTGCTTTAGATGTTAACCCGTTTAGTGAAGTAGGTATTGATATTGAACAAATCCACTTCTTAGACGTATTTTTAACGTACTGCTTATTAAAAGATTCACCAGAAATGGACTGGAAAGAGCAAGCACGTAGCACTGAAAACCTTGATACTGTTGTAAATCAAGGTAGAGAAGCCGGTTTGATGCTTAACTTTAATAATAATGCTCGCAGCCTGCAGTCTTGGGGAGATGAGATATTCACACAACTTGCTGATGTTGCTAAGTGGATGGACAACGCATATGGCGTTGATTATTACTCGAGCACCATAGAGCAAATGTCGACGTGGATACACAAGCCTGAGCTTACTTATTCTGGGCATTATGTAGCACAACTTAAAGAGTCTGGCTTAGATAATGGACACTTCGCTTTAGCGCTTGCCAATAAATACAAACAAAGTCATGAATCTACCGATTATAGTGAGTTTTTAAAGCCGTGGCTTGAGCAGCAAGTAATAGATTCTAATGAAGCTAGAGCTGCAATTGAAAGCGCCGACACTTTATCCTTTACTGCATTCTTAAACGCGTATTTTAAAAAGTAAATACTTTTTAAAGCTTAAAAAAACGCAGCCCAAGGTGGCTGCGTAAGTACTTTTCAGGGATGAAACAATGCTTTACTACTGTATTCACAAGCTCGGACCCACGCTTTTTAAAAAAGTTCAGTGAGATATTAAAAAATGAAAAAAAATGCAATTATTTTATCTCTTGCCCTCACTTTAGCTGGGTGTGCTACTGCTCCGCCTAAACAGCCAAATAACTTATGTAAGATTTTTGAAGAAAAGCCAGGTTGGTATTTTGATGCAAAAGACGCCCAAGAAAAGTGGGGGTCGCCAAAGCATGTTCTCATGAGCATGATGTATCAAGAAAGTTCATTTAAGCATGATGCAGCGCCGCCAATGGAATACTTTTTATGGATAATACCTACAGGCCGTGCAAGTGATGCGTATGGTTATTCTCAAGCTAAAACACCGACATGGTCTGACTACATTCGTGAAACCGGTAATAATGGTGCTGACAGAGATGACTTTGATGATGCTATCGACTTTATGGCGTGGTTTGTTTATAAAACCCACAAAGTAAACAAAATATCAAAGTGGGATGCTTACGCACAATACCTTAATTATCATGAAGGTTGGGGTGGTTACAAACGCGGCACGTACAAAAAGAAAAAATGGTTAATGAGTGTTGCTAACAAAGTTAAACATCGCGCTAGTCGTTATGGTGTGCAGTTAAAACGCTGTGAAGACGAGCTAGATAAAGGCTGGTTTGAGCGTTTATTATTTGGTTAAGTCTTTGTAGGTATTAAAAAAGGAGTCAATTGACTCCTTTTTTAATTTATTTGGTTCGCATATTAGGCTGTATTTTTACTTGTTTTATCATGTTCTCTTTTACTTCAAGCACTTCAACAGGGTAGCCTGCAATACGTAGACTGAGTTTAGCATCCGGAATATCTTCTAGGTATTCAACAATTAAACCGCTCAGTGTTTTAGGTCCATCAAGCGGGAATTCCCAGCCCATTTCTTTATTTAAATCGCGAACGTTTGCCCCACCATCAACAATGCAAGAGCCATCGCTTTGTGTTGTTACTTCTTCGCTCGGTGTACGCGTTTGCGTAGTAGTGAAGTCGCCAACCACTTCCTCTAAAATATCTTCAAGAGTTACTAAGCCTTGAATATCACCATATTCGTCTACAACTAAACCAATGCGTTCTTTTGATTGCTGAAATTTAAGTAGCTGTGTATTTAATGAGGTGCCTTCAGGAATAAAGTAAATTTCGCGCACGGCACGCAGTAATGAAGGTTTATCAAATTGCTCTTTAGTAAGAAGGCGCAGCGCATCACGTGAGTGAATAAAACCAACTGCATCATCTATGTTGTCTCTGTAGAGTAATACACGTGTATGTTGTGCGTGAGTTAACTGACGACTAATTAATTTCCAATCGTCATTAATATCAATAGCCACAATTTCATTTCGCGGGATCATGATATCTTCAACAGTAACTTGCTCTAAGTCTAAAATAGAGGTCAACATACTTTGATGACGAGCAGGCAATAAAGCACCAGATTCATTTACTACAGTTTTAAGCTCTTCTTTGCTCATGCTGTGCTCATCAATTTGTTCTGCACTAATACCAAATAACCTTAATATACCGTTGGTCATCCAGTTGACAATAACAACAAACGGGAAAAGAATTTTAAGCAACCCTTTAAGTATCACAGAGCTCGGAAAGGCAACTTTTTCAGGATACAGGGCAGCAAGTGTTTTAGGCGTTACTTCTGCAAATATAAGTACAACTAAGGTTAATACACCTGTTGCAATAGCAATACCTAAGTCGCCATAAAGACGAATACCTATAATAGTCGCAACTTGGGCTGCAGCTATATTTACGAGGTTGTTGCCAATTAAAATTAGGCCTATAAGTCTATCTGGACGGCTAAGTAGTTTACTGACTCGTTTAGCTGCACGGTGGTCCTCTTTTGCAAGGTGGCGCAAGCGTATACGATTGATTGACATAATCCCGGTTTCTGAACCAGAAAAATAAGCAGAAAAAAGTACCAATAATCCTAAAATGATAAACAGGGTACTTGTCGATATGTCGTCCAACGATGGATCCTTTTTTTATAAATCAATGCGTATTAAGCTAGAGTGAGCAAGCAGAGTCAAGTTAAAACTTATTTAGTACCACTTCTTGTATGAAACGGCTGCCAAAATAAGCAAGTGTGAGGACAAATGCAGCGACCATGATCGTAACAACCACAGGTTTACCACGCCAGCCTTTTTTCATGTGGCCAAGTGCTACAACAGCAAAAATAGCCCATGCAACTAACGATAAAATTGTTTTATGAATAAACTCTTTAGCAAACATGCCATCAAGAAATACAAATCCTGATAGTAATGCAAATGTAAGCAAGATAGTGCCTAAATTAAGAAGTTGATAAAGCTGGCGCTCTACAACCATTAAAGGCGGAAGGTGGCTGTGTACAATCGCTAAATCTTTACGTTTAAGACGTTTATCAATAAAGTAAAATTGTACGCCATATAAAGTAGCAATAATTAAAATACAGTAAGCGAGTAACGATAATGAAATATGTGTCACTAAACCAATTTCAATATTAATACTTTGCAGCATAATATGATGCGGAATAAACAAGCTGGCAATTGTTAATAGTGCACCAAAGCCATAAACAACCGGTAATAACAACGTAGCTGGGAATTTTAACGACACTGCGGTTACCGAAACAACAATCACCCAGCACGTTAATAAAGCAACATTAACAATACTTAAATCTTGCCCATCGGATCTAAACACAGAGTTAACCAACAGCAGCATATGTGCCACTATAGCTACGGTACTTAAAATCACCGTTACTTTTTGGCTTGGGCCTTGTTGATGAAACAGGCGTGATAGCACGTGAGACGTTACTAACACATAAAATAAACTGGCAATAATAGTTAAACTAATAATCAGCATTGTGCTTGGGCCACTTAATTTGAGACAAAATAATTCTTGTTGTTATATGGGCATTGTATTTTATAGCAAAGCAAATGCATAGACCTTAAAAAAAGAAACTCAACAAGCTGCACTTGAACACTATATTGTAAGGCGCCATATACGGTATACTACTTTTAATTGAAATTTAATAAGTCAGTCCTTGTTAATTGAAAACTCAAATTAACAGTGAATTTAAAGGATTGATATAAACGTCTTATCGGAACCGTTACATGTTTGAGAACCTCCAAGAACGATTAGGTAAAACCTTAAAAAATATCAGTGGCCGTGGCCGTCTGACTGAAGACAACATTAAAGACACACTTCGCGAAGTGCGTATGGCATTTTTAGAAGCCGATGTGGCACTGCCTGTTGTTCGCGAGTTTGTAAAACAAGTTAAAGAACGCGCAGTAGGTGTTGAGGTAACTAAAAGCCTAAGCCCTGGCCAAGTATTTATAAAAATAGTGCGTGAAGAGCTAGAAAAAGCAATGGGTGAGGCTAACGAAGAGCTAAGCCTAAATGCACAACCGCCAGCAGTTGTCATGATGGCTGGCTTACAAGGTGCGGGTAAAACCACCAGTGTAGCTAAACTTGCTAAATTTTTAAAAGAGAGAAAAAAGAAATCAGTACTAGTCGTAAGTGCTGATGTTTACCGCCCAGCGGCGATTAAACAGCTAGAAACACTCGCAACCGAAGTTGATGTAGATTTTTTCCCAAGTGACATCTCTCAAAAGCCTGTTGATATTGCAACTGCTGCAATTTCGCATGCTAAAAAGAAATTTATTGATGTAGTACTAGTTGATACCGCAGGTCGCTTGCATGTTGATAGCGACATGATGGATGAAATTAAAGACCTTCATAAAGCGATTAACCCGATTGAAACCTTATTTGTAGTTGATGCAATGACAGGTCAAGATGCGGCCAATACAGCAAAAGCTTTTGATGAAGCCCTGCCACTTACCGGTGTGATTTTAACAAAAACCGATGGTGATGCTCGAGGTGGTGCTGCCTTATCTATTCGTCACATTACAGGCAAACCTATTAAGTTTATGGGTGTAGGTGAGCGCACTGACGCACTTGAGCCTTTTCATCCGGATCGTATCGCGTCACGTATTTTAGGAATGGGTGACGTACTTTCATTGATCGAAGAAGTCGAAATGAAAGTAGATAAAGAGCAAGCTGCTAAAGTTGCTGAAAAAGTATTTAAAGGCGCAGGCTTTACCCTTGATGATTTTGCTGAGCAACTTAAGCAAATGAAAAACATGGGCGGTATGATGTCGATGCTTGATAAGCTACCAGGTATGGCTAACTTACCAGATGCTGTTAAAGGCCAAATGGGTGATAAGACATTTGTTCAAATGGAAGCGATTATCAGCTCTATGACTAAACAAGAGCGTGCCCGCCCTGAAATTATTAAAGGCTCACGTAAAAAGCGTATTGCAGCTGGCTCTGGTACTCAAGTGCAAGAGATTAATAAGTTGCTGAAACAATTTACGCAGATGCAAAAAATGATGAAAAAAATGAAGGGCAAAGGCGGCATGCAAAAAATGATGCGCGGTATGAAAGGCATGTTACCACCTGGAATGATGGGCGGCGGTGGCCCTAAATTTTAATGTAGCGACCTAAACAGTGCTATATAATGTATAACAAAGGGGTCATATGGCCCTTTTTTGTTGAATAAATTATGCGCACAATAGGGCGTTCTCTTTGATTTTCTCCTCAGATCACGGTTTAACCTACTAAACTGCCATTTTGCATCACTTCTTACTTGCATTGTTGCTAAAAACTCGTACAATTCCCCAGCTCCCCATACTGGGGAGTAAATCTTATTAATGAAAACAGTCAATCTATTTAGAGGACGGTATGGTAACTATTCGTTTGCAACGTGGTGGCGCTAAAAAACGCCCTTTCTATCAAATTGTGGTTGCGGATAGCCGTTTCTCGCGTGACGGTCGCTTCATCGAGAAAGTAGGCTTTTTTAACCCTATTGCTTCAGGTCAAGAAGAAAAAATTCGTTTAGATTTACCACGTGTTGATCACTGGGTAGGTCAGGGCGCATCTCTTTCAGATCGCGTAGCTAAGTTAGTAAAAGACGCTCGTAAAGCGGCTTAATAGGCGTAAGTGTAACCATGAGTCAAGAGAACACCTCATCAATAATTGTCGTAGGAAAGCTCGGTGCCCCATATGGTATAAAGGGCTGGCTTAAGGTACATTCATTTACTGATGATCCCCAAGGGATCTTCGATTTCAGCCCGTGGTTGATAGGGCAGCAAGGTAAATGGCAGACCTTAGAAGTGGTCGACTGGCGTCGCCACAACAAAGGCTTTATCGCCAAGTTTGCGCAAATCAATGATCGTGACGAAGCAATGGCTTATACCCATGCAGAAATTTCGATGGATTCAGCGCAATTACCAGAACTCCCGCAAGGTGAGTTTTATTGGCGAGATCTCATTGGCATGTCGGTTGTAACTGATAAAGGTTATAGCTTAGGCACTGTTGATGACCTGATGGAGACAGGATCAAATGACGTACTGGTTGTTAAAGCAAACAGTAAAGACGCATTTGGTCAGGCAGAGCGTTTAATTCCTTTTTTAACTGATTCAGTTATCAAAGAAGTTAAGCATGATGCAAGAGAAATTACCGTAGACTGGGATCCTGGGTTTTAATGACTCAAACTAGTTCATTGTGGGTAGGGGTGATAAGCCTTTTCCCTGACATGTTTGATGCTATTACACACCAAGGTGTAACTGGTCGCGCAGTAAAAAATGGTTTAATTGATTTTAACTGCTTTAATCCACGAGACTACGCTTTAGATAAGCATAGAACCGTAGATGACCGTCCTTATGGGGGCGGGCCGGGTATGTTAATGATGGTTGAGCCATTAAAAAAAGCGATTACCGAAGCCAAACAGGCAGCTGGTGATGGCGCTAAAGTAATTTATATGTCCCCGCAAGGGCGCAAATTAGATCAGCAAGGGGCGAGCGAACTCGCAAACTCTGAAAAACTGATTTTAATTGCCGGTCGCTATGAAGGTATAGACGAGAGAATAATAGAATCGTACGTTGACGAAGAATGGTCAATTGGTGATTTTATTTTGAGTGGTGGTGAACTACCAGCCATGACATTAATTGACGCAGTAGCGCGATTAGTGCCAGGTGTATTAGGTCATAATCAATCAGCAGAGCAAGATTCATTTTCGGATGGCTTGCTAGATTGTCCTCACTATACACGGCCAGAAACATTGGACGACAAACAGGTGCCTGCTGTATTACTCAGCGGAAACCACCAAGAGATAGCAAAATGGCGGCTTAAGCAGTCATTAGGCAGAACTTGGTTACGACGTCCTGACTTGTTGCATAACCTAGCTCTGACTGAGGAGCAAGCGGTATTACTCGCACAATTTCAGCAAGAGTACCGAAAAGCTTGTGGCTAGAAGACAGTTACACCTAGGAAAGTGAGAAACATAATGGCAAAAGTAAACCAAAATATTATTAAAGCGCTTGAAAATGAGCAGCTTAAAACAGACGTACCTACATTCGGCCCTGGTGATACAGTGGTTGTACAGGTAAAAGTAAAAGAAGGTGCTAAAGAGCGTCTACAGGCCTTTGAAGGTGTTGTAATCGCTAAGCGTAACCGTGGTCTTCACTCAGCATTCACAGTTCGTAAAATTTCGAGCGGTGAAGGTGTTGAGCGTGTATTCCAAACGCACAGCCCTCTTATTGATAGCGTAACAGTTAAGCGTCGCGGTGCAGTTCGTCGTGCTAAGCTTTACTATCTACGTGAGCGTTCTGGTAAATCTGCACGTATTAGAGAAAAACTTAACTAATACGCGCTGTTTATCAACGCAAAAAAACGGGTTGCATCCTTCGGGTTGCAGCCCGTTTTGGTTTCTGGAATAATTTTCACCGCTCACCGCTCACCGCTCACCGCTCACCGCTCACCGCTCACCGCTCACCTTTATTATTGACTCCCAGTCGCAGTAAAATTTTAGTATTAGCCTTTTCTCAGTTAAGCGATCCTGTTAGTATTTATCGTATTGATTAGTTTACTTTTTTGTAAAATTAAATTTACGATATTGGCTTTAAGGTGAAATGAACGTGGCAGACATTAGCGATTTAGCACAGTTAAGAGATGGTATAGACGAGTGCGACGCACAGCTGGTTGCTTTACTAGCTAAACGTAACAGCATTACGCAAAAAATTGGCGAAGTAAAACAGCAAACTGGTGCGCCCTTACATGCCCCCGAACGTGAAGCCGCACTGCTAGCAGCAAGACGACAAGAAGCTATTAAGCAAAATGTAAGTCCTGATCTCGTTGAAGATATACTAAGACGCATGATGCGCGAGGCTTATCAAAATCAGCAAGCAAAACTTGCTTGTGCTGCGCCACAGCTTTCACCTATTGTTATTGTAGGGGGCCAAGGCGCAATGGGGCAGTTATTTGCCCAACAGTTTATTCGCTCTGGCTACGACGTTAAAATCTTAGATAAAGAGCAGCAAGACGAGGCACAAAGTATTTTAAAAGGTGCCAAACTCGTAATGGTGAGCGTGCCTATTAATGCACTAGATTCCGTCGTCGCTAAATTGCCTAAACTTGATGATGACTGCTTGCTTGTAGATATAACGTCAGTGAAGCAATCACCTATTAAAGCATTAAAAGCGGCGCATAGTGGACCGGTAGTTGGTTTACACCCAATGTTTGGACCTGATATTTCTCACTGGGTAAAACAAACAGTTGTTGTATGTGAGGGGCGAGATAATTTAGCTGCTCAAGGGTTATTAAAGCAACTACAAGTATGGGGATGCCAGCTGGTTGAACTTGATGCTAAAAAGCACGATGAAGCAATGCAAATTATTCAAGTTATGCGCCATTTAACAACATTTGTTTATGGACAGTTTTTAGCGAAGCAAAGCCACACACTTGAAGAACTACGTAGTTGCTCATCACCTATATACCAGTTGGAGCTGATGATGGTGGGGCGTTTGTTTGCGCAATCGCCGGAGCTATACTCAGATATTATGTTAGCGCAGTTTGATGATGTAGAAAACTTGTTAGCACAGTACCAAGATACTTTCGCTGAAACGCTTGAAAAGTTAAAGGTGGGTGATAAAACTGCACTTATAGATGCTTTTGCTGATGCAAAATCTTATTTTTCAGACTCTACAGCACATTTTTTAACGCAAAGCCGAAGCTTATTAAATAAAGCGAATGACGCTAAAGTACTCGACTAACGTTTATAATTTGATTGTATGAACTAAAAAGGGCCTAATTTGGCCCTTTTTTAGTTATAACACGAGAGGTTAAGTGTTAACGCTAACTGCTTGTAATGTCTCGCTTTGATAGCAGCCTAAAACACGTACATATTGCGTGTATTCTTTAAGCTCTTCTAGTGCTTCTTTTACTTGGCTATCAGCTAAGTTTGCCTCTAAATCAACATAAAACACTTCTTCCCACGGATTGCCTGGAGTAGGGCGTGATTCAAGTTTTACTAAGTTAATTTGATGCTGTTTAAAAACCATTAAAGCATCAGCAAGCGAGCCCGCTTGTTGCTTAGTTGACATTATTAGGCTGGTTTTAGTTGGGATTTGATTAGATACTTGCAAAGGTTTTCGCGCTACAACAATAAAGCGGCTGTGATTTTCGCTTTGGTTTGCAAGGTTTGATTTTATTACCTCCAGACCAACATTTTTACCGGCTTGTGCTGAGCCAATGGCTGCACTGTTTGGTGTATTTAACGCCGATTGTAGTGCGCTTGATGTTGAATCACATGTTTCATGCTGTAAATCACCTAAGCCTTGCAAAAAGCGACTGCACTGAGCAAACGGTTGAGGGTGAGCAAATATTTTTGTTAATTGGCTTAATTCCGTCTCAGGATTGGCTAGTAAGCAGTGTTCTACACTGTGAGTTACTTCACCGACGATAGATACTTGAGCATGCTGTAGTAAGTCAAATACTTCATTAATGCTACCAGAGCTTGTATTTTCAATTGGCAGTAAACCAAAGTCAGCTTGGCCGTTTTCTACTTTACCAGTGATTTCATCAAATGATGTACAGCCAATTTCAATTAACTTGCCTGGGCGGCGACTAAAGTATTTATGGCAAGCAAGTTGGCTGTATGAGCCCTGGCCACCAAGATAAGTAACACGATGAGTTTCGCTGAGTGCATCTGGGTTTAAGTTTTTTTGTAGCATTGCTTGCTGATGTAATACAGAGTCTTCCAAAATGGTCTGAAAAACATTATTTACGTAATAAGCATCTAAACCGAGTGACTTACCATAACCAATTAGCTTCTCTAATAGAGCGAGCTCGCGGGCTTCATCGCGTATAGGCTTATTGTTAGCAATTTTGTATTCAACTACGCCATGGCTAATGCGGCGACGTTTTGCTAATAACACGAGTAAGTCAGAATCTATTTCATTGATGTCGTGTCTGAGTGTGCTTAACACATCGTTTGTCATTTTGGTTTCCTCATTCCAAAAGTACGCTGTTATTTAACAGCAAAAACAAAAAAGCCTCCCAGTTGGGAGGCTTTACTATTCGATTGATTTTTATCTCACAAACAGGGAAGCCTCTTCTATATAAAGAAGCTAAAAAAAGAAAAAAAAGTGCCAGAGATAAATATGTTCATATTAGTAATGTATGGAGAGTTGCCTGTAATGTCAATAAAGATAAGCCTCTAAATGACACCAGAGTGCGTTTTATTTACCCATTTTTAGTTTTTATTAAAAGTTCACAAATAATTTATATATATGAATGTGGATCTGGTATATTTCGTTAACTGGCTCAAATAATAACTATCATTAATAATTAAGGTTGACCTGTGGTTTACAGACGCCCGCCATCGCGTTTTGGATTAAATTCTTTAAGTGTAAAACTGTCACTGCTTATATCGGCTATTTGTTTAATAGCAGGGGTGTGCGCTGCTGCCTTAATGCTTAAGTCAGAAGAGAAACAGCTCGTTTTTGAAGAACATGAAGTTTTAAAAAGCTCAACAGACTTATTAGTTAACCAGTTTAACGAACGCATTCAAACAAAATTAAATATTGCTAAACAAGCTAATAATATTGTGACTGAACAGCTTTTTCAGGAAAACTCATTGGTCAACTTAAAAAGTAAATCACAGCTGCAATTTAATAGTGATGGTACTATCAGAAGTGCCTCTGTAGATGGCCTATCTGCTGCATTTTTACCTCAGCAAAATTACTCGCCTTTTTATAAACGCTTATTTAATGACTCCGAAACGTTGTGGAGTATTATTTCTCCAACGCTTGTACACGACTTTTTCAATTTTTATCTTATAACCAATGAGGACTTCATTCGTGTATCTCCGCCTAACTGGGCATTGAATGCGCCTGCAGACTTTAGTGTTACAAATGGGTCTACTTATAAATACATAAAAAGTAAATTAGGTAATGAGCGAAGCCCTGCATGGTCAAAAGTATACTACGACAAGGTATGGCATAAATGGGTGATAAGTCTGTTAGTACCTGTTTACGTAGATAATAAATTTTTAGGCGTAACGGGTAGTGATATTGCTCTAAATAAATTGATTTCTTTTTTACCTGTAGGCGATAAAGAAAAGCACTTGCTTGTATTTAATAGTAAAGGGCAGCTACTTGCGCACCCTAATTTAAACCCTGCATTATTAGCAGACTACGCAGGTGAAAACAAAGGGTTAAGTGCAAATGAACTGGTAAACCCAGAGCTACAATCGATTATTGATGATGTAATACGGGTTAAGTTACCAGAATATGCCAACTCGTTTAAAAAAAATGATGAAGCACATATTATTAATATTCAAAAAATTGATGATCTAGATTGGTATATTGGTGTGTACAAAAAGCGTTCGTCAACGCTTTCTGCATTACAAGATTTAAAACTCAAATTTTTTGGTTTATTTATTCTTTATGCTGTTTTAGTGGCGCTGCTATTACATCAAGCGTTATATCAGTTAGTTTTACGTAGAATTCACACGCTTGTACATGCTGTAACCGGTTTTGGTAAAGGCCAGTTATTAACTGAGTTTCCACCAGAAAATAAAGACGAAATTGGTACACTTAATGGCTCATTTAGAGACATGACTGTTGAAATTCGTAAACTTATTGATGGTTTAAATCAGCGAATTACAGAAAAAGAAATAGCCGAAAAAGCGGCAAATCGCTTATCCAAAGCTGTAGCTTTTTCTGGTACGGGTGTCGTTATAACCGATGCTAATTTTGTTATTGAATATGTAAACCCTAAAATGCTGGAAATGACAGGCTATCCAGAAAGCCACTTTAATCGGGTACCTTTACTGAGCATTATTGCATCTGAAATGGCTATTTTAGTTGAAGATATTAATATTGATTTACGCAGTCGTAATTACTGGCGTGGGGATACTTTAATTGAAGGCCTAAATAAAGAGCCTATTTGGGTGTCTTTAAGCGTCTCACCAATTCGTGAAGATGGTGGGGAAATAACAAGCTATGTAGCATCAGCACAAGATATTTCGTTTGTTAAAGAAAGTCAGCGAAAAATGGAGCAGCTTGCTTATTTTGATACCTTAACAGGCCTTGCAAACAGAACCTTTTTTAGAATGCAATTACGTAAATCATTGGCGCTGGCTGAACGCGGACACTATGCTTTTGCACTATTTTATTTTGATTTAGATGAATTTAAACGAATTAACGATACGCTTGGTCATGATGCAGGCGATCAACTGTTAATTGAAGTTGCAAATAGACTTAAAAAACGCCTAAGAGCAGAAGACACTATTGCGCGTTTGGGTGGCGATGAATTTGCTGTGTTACTCAGCGGGATAGAAAGTCAAGATCATGCCAGTGACGTAGCAAATACGATTCAAAAAACACTTAACATACCTATTAAGCTTGGTAACAATGAGGTAATAGTTAGTGCCAGTATTGGTATTACTATGGCTCCATATGATAGTTTAGAAGAGGATCAGTTATTAAAGCACGCTGATTTAGCTATGTACGAAGCTAAAGCGAAGGGGCGTAATACATACCACTTCTATAGCCAAGAATTAAATGCTGCAGCAAATGAGCGCTTATTTATAGAGAACGAAATACGTATCGCGTTAAAAGAAAAACAATTTGTAGTTTACTACCAGCCACAAGTAGACAGCCGTGATCAGCAGGTGGTTGGCTATGAGGCACTTTTACGATGGTTCCACCCAACTGAGGGATTAATCTCGCCAGATAAATTTATACCCATTGCAGAGGCTACAGGTTTAATAGTTGAGTTGGGTGAATGGGTGCTTCAAGAGTCATGCAATTTTGCGGTAAGGCTAAGTGAGCAGGGGCTTGAAAATAATATTTCAATTAACTTATCGGCTCGCCAGTTTAAAGATTCAAACTTGGTACCTACTTTAAGCAAAATGATAGCTCGCTCTGGTGTTTCAGCTAAGCGCTTACATTTAGAGCTAACTGAGAGCATGCTAATGGGCAATGTTGAAGCCGCTATTACGCAACTACATGAGCTTAAAGCGTTAGGTATATCTATTTCAATCGATGACTTTGGTACCGGTTATTCATCACTTAGTTATTTAAAACGTTTTCCTGTAGATATACTCAAGGTTGACCGCTCATTCGTGAAAGATATACCAGATGACACAAATGATATGGAAATCACTGCGGCCATAATTGCTATGGCGCAAAAGTTAAAGCTAGATGTGGTTGCTGAGGGTGTTGAAACGATAGAGCAAATGCAATTTTTACAAAACAATAACTGTTTTATTGTGCAAGGTTATTATTATAGTCCGCCAATACCGGAATCTGACTTACCTAACTTATATGAAAAATTAAATGAACTCTCTATAAGCGAAGTTACTGATTAAAATAAGCTCAGGCTAATTAATATATTGCGGGTTAACCACCCGCAATTTTAACTTTAAATTTTAACGCTTCTAAAATAGCTTTGAGCTTATCTCGGTCATCACCTTGTACTTCAATAATGCCTTCTTTAACTGCGCCGCCTTGGCCCATTTTGCTTTTAATGGTTTTAGCTAACTTTTTTAAATCGTGTTCTTTTGGGTCAACACCTACCACTAACATAACACCTTTGCCTTTACGCCCTTTTGTTTGACGTTCTATGCGTACAGCGCCATCTTTAAGAAGTTTAGTATCTAATTCTTTTTCAGGTTTAGGTTGGTCAATTCGACCTGTGCTTGTTGAATATACTAAGTGACTATCACTCATAACTTACCTTTAATAGATAAATGAAATAAATATTGGCATAAATGATAGCAAATTTGCTGTTGTGTGTTTTTATTTTTGCTAAATACTTTTAACAGGTTATATTTAGTTCAAAGGAAATATTATTGGAGTTTATTATGAGTTTAACAAAGAACGAATCGGTTGATGGCACTACTTTAACAATACAGATCAAAGGCAAGTTCGATTTTAATTTAGTGCAATCTTTTCGCCAAGCCTATGCACAAATGAGTGAAAAAACTGTAAAAGTGATTATCGATTTACGAGAAACCGATTACATGGATAGTTCTGCGCTTGGCATGTTATTAAATATGAAAAAAACAATAGAAGGGCAAGTAAAAACAATCGAAATAAGCAACTGCCAACCACAACTAAGAAAAATACTACAAATCTCTCGTTTTGATAAAAAGTTTGATATCAGCTAATGATGCATGTGCTAATAGTAGATGACCAAGCGCTTAACCGTATTTTGTTAAGTAAAATGCTAGAGCAAGAAGGTTACAAAATATCGTTTGCTTATAATGGCCTTGATGCCCTTAATGTGCTTAAACGAGAAGAAATAGACATTGTTTTACTTGATGTTTTAATGCCCGTAATGGATGGCTTTGAAGCTGCGGAAAAAATAAAGCAGTTAAACAGCGAAGTTTATTTACCTATCATTTTTATTACCTCCTTAGAAGATCAGGCAAGCTTTGAGCGCTGCTTAGCTGTAGGCGGCGATGACTTTATTCATAAGCCATTTGATAAAGTTATACTACATGCAAAAATTAAAGCACACAGCCGTACCAGAGAGCTTAGTAAAAAAGCAAATCAGCAAAAAAAATTACTTGAATATCATCATAATCAAATTGAAAGCGAGCATGAGATTATAGAAAATATTTTTAGTAACTCATTAGAGAATCAAGGAAAATTTAAAAAATATCTCGATTTTAATTTATCGCCAGCGTCTATGTTTAATGGTGACGTATTTTTGGTTGCACAAAGTCCAATAGGCAATCTTTATTGTATGCTCGGTGATTTTACTGGCCATGGCTTAGCCGCTGCTATTGGTGCGTTACCTTTATCACGTGTCTTTTACACTATGGTACAAAAAGGCATGGCGGTTAACGACATCGTTTGTGAATTAAATTTATTGTTATACAACTTATTACCTGGCCATATGTTTTGCGCGGCTAACATTATAGAGCTAAGTGCATCGGGTAAAAGTGTATCAGCGTGGCTTGGCGGTTTACCTGATGCATATCTGATAGATAATGAGGGTAATGTTAAGCAAACTCTTGAGTCTCAACATATGGCA
Organism: Pseudoalteromonas sp. MMG007; assembly: GCF_018100985.1. GTDB lineage: Bacteria > Pseudomonadota > Gammaproteobacteria > Enterobacterales > Alteromonadaceae > Pseudoalteromonas. The sequence goes on from NZ_JAGJEI010000001.1 coordinate 676,106, forward strand.
CTAGGCATATTAGATGGGCATGAATTTGAGTATGAAGTAATACATTTTGAAGTAGACCCTTCAACCCGCTTAGTACTAGCAACAGACGGTATTATTGAGACCGAAAATAACAGCAATACTTTTTTTGGGGAAGAGCGTTTTTTAGAAACTCTAAAATCCAAGCCAATGATAAGCAGTGAAGACATAATACAAAGCGTTAGTAAGTTTGCCAACGGAAGTGCTCAACAAGATGACTTGAGTGTCGTGTTACTTAACTGCCTGCCTATAATACCTGAAGAGCAAGAACGTGAAGCATTTTCTACTTTAGCATTCAACTTATCATTGAGCCTAAATTCTGAGCAAATAAAAAAAACGGATCCCGTATACGATGTTGTTAATATTTTAAGTAGTGTAGAGGGATTGAAAGCACATCGTTCAAATATATTTTTGCTGCTTTCAGAAGCCTATAACAATGCACTTGATCATGGTGTATTAGGGCTAGATTCAGAGATTAAAAAACAAGAAGATGGTTTTTTTCAGTATTACGAATTAAGAGAAGCTGCCTTAGCTAACCTTACAGGTGCAATGATTATTATTGATATGCGTTATTGCCCCGATACGCTGTGTTTATATTTTATTATTTGTGACTCAGGGCGAGGGTTTAGTAATAAATCAGCAGCTAGAGAACCTACTTTAGTGAATAACGAGTTTGGCCGGGGCCTTTCATTATTAGAAGAAGTTGCCGAAAAAGTAACTTACAACGCCAGCGGAAATCAAGTTGAAATGTGCTACAAGTTGAGCTAGCTCTGTAAAAATATCCATGCTATTATTCGTGAAACTTTAGATGTATGGATGGCCAAATGATTTCTTCTTACCTAACACAAGCACAGCTAAGTGTTGATAAAAACTTAATTTCAACTGAGCTTGAAAAGCTTGAGCTTTACCTTGCTAGTAGCTCTAAAACCGAGGTTTGTTGGGAGTATCAAATTCCTGAATTAGGTGAGGGCGGTGCATGTAGCTTATTTGGTTATTTACAAGACGAGCCATTTAAACTTACTGACTATATTGAAAACAATTCACAGACCGAGCAAAAGCTTGCTCAATTACAAGGTATTGTTAATTATATAGAGCAACAAACTAAAGTAGATTGGTACGGTATTTATCAGGCAACAAATACTAATGAAGGTAAGCAATTACTTAAACTTGCTTATCATGGTGCGCCAAGTCGTCCTTTATTTCCGCTTACAGAAGCTTTTGCGGCAGGTAGCAACAATGTACAAGTTGCGCTTTCTCAAAAAGGTCGCATTATTAACAATGTTGAAAACTACTTATCTCAAGGTGGCGAATATTATACATGTGACCCTAAAGTTAAATCTGAAACTTGCCTACCACTTTTTAACTTTCAAAATGAATGTGTAGGTATTGTAGATGCAGAAGCCTTTAGCAATGATTTTTTTGATGAGAAGACACTTGCCATTTTAATTGCATGTTGTATTAAAATTCCTCACTTTCTAGTGTAAATAACACTGGTCAACGTGATGTGCTTTTATGTTAAGCTAAGCCTAACAGCTAACCCCTAAATAACGATAAGAGATAGCCAATGTTCTCAGTATTAAAACCATTACCAACAGATCCTATTCTTGGCCTTATGGCGGCCTATAAACAAGATACAAACCCTAATAAAATTGATTTAGGCGTAGGTGTCTACAAAGATGAGCAAGGCAACACACCGGTACTTAAAGCGGTGAAAAAAGCTGAAGCGTTTCGTTTAGACAACGAAACAAGCAAATCTTATATCGGTTTAGCGGGTAACCTAGATTACTGTCAAAAAATGGAGCAGTTATTATTAGGCGAGCACCAAGCATTACTTGCTAATCGAGTGCGTACAGCACAAGCTCCAGGTGGTACAGGCGCACTTCGTGTTGCTGCTGAATTTATTAAGCGTTGTAACGCTGATGCAACTGTTTGGGTAACTAATCCTACTTGGGCAAACCACATAAGCTTGTTTGAAGCGGCAGGCCTAACAGTTAAAGAATACCCATACTACGATTACGAAAATAAAGATTTATTATTTGATGAGATGATCGACACGCTTAAGAAAGTGCCTAAAGGTGATGTAGTTTTAGTGCATGCATGTTGTCACAATCCAAGTGGTATGGATTTAAACGAAACTCAGTGGAATACAGTCGCTGAGCTTGCCAAAGAGGTTGGCTTTACACCACTTGTAGATATTGCGTATCAAGGTTTTGGATCTTCTCTTGAAGAAGATGCTCGTGGACTACGTATTTTAGCTGATGCAGTAGATGAGCTCATTATTTGTTCTTCTTGCTCTAAAAACTTTGGTCTTTACCGTGAGCGTATTGGTGCGTGTTCACTAATTGCTAAAGACAGCCCAACAGCAGATATATCTAACTCTGTAATGTTAAGTGTAGTACGTAGTATATATTCAATGCCGCCAGCGCATGGTGCAGATATTGTAAATACTATTTTAAGCAGTACTGAGCTTACGCAAATGTGGCACTCAGAGCTTGATGAAATGCGTACGCGTATTAATGGTTTACGTAGCCTGATTAAAGAAAGCTTAGCAGCAAAAGATATTGCTCAAGACTTCTCATTTATTGAGCGCCAGCATGGTATGTTCTCTTTCTTGGGTATTAATAAAGAGCAAATCGCTCGCCTGCAAAAAGAGTACGGTATCTACATTGTTGGTTCTAGCCGTGTAAATGTAGCGGGTATTAGCGATTCGAATATTGAATACTTTGCAAATGCAGTAGCTGACGTTTGTAAATAAACGTAGTTAACATAAAAAAACCGCACTCCATTAGTAATGGTGTGCGGTTTTTTATTAATTAAATTTAGATTTACAGCGCTACGAATTAACCAATAGCAGGTATAACCCCAGCCATTTGCATAAATTGCGCAGTAATTATTAGCACGCCACATAATCCCGCAACTAATAGCCCTGTATTACCAGTACTTACTTTATAACCCTGTTTATTTGAGGTTTTCCGCTGCTTGTAAACCATAGCAACAGGTAAAAATATAGCTAACACGACCAATGCAATGGCTGCGTAGCCTAATGCCATAATAAAGCCTTGCGGATAAAATAGCGCAAATCCTAAAGGAGGTATAAATGTTATTAAGGCTGTTTTTATACGGTCTGTTTTGTTATCACCTTTTTTAAACGTGTCTGCAAAAAAGTCGAATAAACCTAAGCTAACGCCTAAAAACGATGTGGCAAGTGCAAGATCCGCAAATAGCTTAACTGCAGTCGAAACACTTGGATTATGCGCAATATTAGCTACGTTACTTACAAAACCATTTAAGCCTTCACTATTAAGTAAATCGCTTTGGCTCATAATACCTTGGCTCAATAACTGCCAAAAAATATAAATAACCAGAGGCAAAGCTGCACCTGTAATCATTACTTTTTTAAGGGATTTTATTTCAAGCCCTACATATTTAACAATAGAGGGAATAGATCCATGAAAGCCAAAAGATGTAAAAATAACCGGAATAGCAGAAAGTATTAGACCTTGTTCTATAGGCATTTCTAATAAATGTGTACTTTGAACATAAGGAGTAAGCATATAAAACAAGCTAGCCAATACAATAATTTTAATTGTAAATAACACTTGGTTTAATTTATCGACTTTACTTGTACCAAGGGTAACAACGCTTGCAATAATTACGGCAAGGATCACGGAGCCTAGCTGTGGCGCAATATCTACATCAAAGCCTACATTTATTCGAGCTTGAAGCTGCGCACCGCCACCTGCTATATACGCAGCACATAAAGCATAAAATAAAAATACCATTGAAAAGTTAGCGACGTATTGTCCTCGTTTACCTAACCACAATTTAGCAAGTGTATTTAATGTGGCGTCACGGGGTGCATACTGGTGTAGCTCTAGCATAAGTAACGCTGTGTAAGTCATTAATAACCAACTAACTACAATTAGTGCAAGCGAAGTACTAAAGCCAAGCCCTGCTGATGCAATTGGTAGGGCAAGCATTCCTGCGCCAATAGTGGTGCCTGCAACAATTAACATGCTGCCTATTGTTTTATTTTTAAGCACTTAATTACCTGAGTTTTTATTAATATTTATGCACCATATAACTAGTTACTTAAATCTCAAATAGTTTTATAGCAAAAGGGCTGTATTTAAATGTAACTCTCAACTTACAACTGTATTTATTAAGCACTTGTATGCATTTAAAAGTATTAAAATAGGGTGGTGAGAGTATAATTTTATGTATGTTGTATTGCGTTATTAAGCGCTAAGGATTGGCATGTGCCGGTAAAAGTATCGTATTTTTTTATGGTTCTCGTTTGGTCTACTACACCACTTGGTATTGTTTGGAGTAGCGAAAGTGTGTCGCCAACGCTTGCTGTTTTAATGCGTATGTTGGTGGGGCTACTTATAGGTGGCTTAATTGTCGCGATTACTAATATAAGAGTACCTTGGAGTAAAAAGGCCTGCTTACTCTACTTTTACTCAAGTATTGGTATTTTTGGCGGCATGTTACTGAGTTATTTGGCTGCTAAAACCGTGCCTTCGGGCATTATTTCGCTCATGTTTGGCTTAGCGCCTATATTGTCTGGATTACTTGCGCAGCAATTACTTAACGAACCAAAGTTTAGCCCTATAAAGCTCGTTGCTTTAGCGTGTGCATTAATAGGTTTGTATTTTGTGAGTTATAATCAAGCACAAAACTCGCAAACCCAAGGCTTAGGGCTAGTATATGTATTTTTGGCTGTATGCTTTTTTAGCTTAAGCGGCGTGATGATCAAGCGTGTGCAAATAGCGATTCACCCTATGGCAACCACATTTGGTGCGTTGGTTTTTGTAACGCCACTCTTTTTTATTGCGTGGTGGTTATTAGATGGTCAGTTGCATATACAAAACTGGAGTGCAAAATCATTGTGGGCTATTGGTTATTTAGGTGTGTTTGGATCTTTAGTAGGGGCTTTGGCATATTTTCATGTACTGCAAAACCTAAATGCAAGCACGGTATCACTTACTACGCTCATAACTCCTAGCTTTGCGTTAAGCTTAGGAGCTTGGCTAAACAATGAGCCATTAAGCCAAGAGCTAATAATTGGTGCGGTTATTATTTTAATTAGTCTAGGTTTTTTTCAATTTGGTGATCAATTTTTAAAGCGAAAGAAAGTAAGCGCACATTAGCTTTATTACATTTTTTCTATTTGAATTATTAAGCGCCGGTTTTTGTCGCGACCTAAAATATTGTCATTGGTATCAACAAAGCGTTTTTCACCTAAACCCGTTGTGTGTACTTTTGCTTCGTCAACGCCAAGGCTTAGCATGTAATCTTTTATTGCTTTAGCGCGTTTACGAGAAAGGTCTAAGTTATTCCAGCGACCACCGTAGCTATCTGTATACGAGTCGATACTTATAGATTCAATACTCATATCATTTTTTAGGTATTCAGCTATTTTATCTAAACGTTGTTGAGATGATTTAGTTAATTTACTGCTGTTAGATTGATAGTTCATCACCGTAAACGAAATGTCTTCAAAACTGTAAGGGAGTAACTCATCGCGGCATTGCAAAAACGCCCAATAAGCTTGTTTAAAATTTACGCTCGACATGCCAACGGCAATTTTATCGGCAGAATTTTGCCAGTCTTGATAATAAAAGGTGGGGTAGTAGCCTTTTTCAAGTTCGGTTAACATCTCCCAAGCCGTTTTATTGCCTAGTTCACCGTCAAACTTTTTAAGTAATTTCATGCTCGCTATATCACGAGCGGGCAACCCAGCTCGCCATGATGGCGGCACTGCCTTTAGCCCTGCAATTGAGTAGTTTTCAGGGCGTACAACCATATCTAAGTTAAAGGTTAGGTTTTTGTTTTTGCTTGCAGAGGCTTTAAATATAGCTTCACCGTAATAAGGAACCTCATGATTTAGCTGACATTGTAAGCGTGTTGTTTTTACAACTTCCCAATTAGAGCTATCTTGGGTTGCAGTATATTGGCGCATAGCTGCGTGCGAATGAGCAGCGCTCACTAAAGCACTTACGCTAAGGCTAATAAATAACAACTTACACTTCATGGACGTTCTCCAACTCTGGTATGCCAAAAGTTTGGCAAATTAACTGCTTAAAAGATGAGTTCTAGCAAACAAACTTAACAGATTAGGTTAAGCAAGTTATGTGCCTACAATTATAAAGCAATAAATCCTTGAACCCCCTAGCCTAGAGGGCATCAATTTTGACATAATAGTCAGCTTACACCCATAAACCAAGAAGACTATGGCAAATACTGAGCAAACACTTTTCGCAAAACGCTTTCGTGGATTTTTTCCTGTTGTAATTGATGTTGAAACCGCAGGTTTTAACAAGCAAACAGATGCCCTGTTAGAAATAGCCGTGTCTGTATTAAAAATGGATGACGAAGGGTTGCTCAGCATAGATCATACCGTGCATTTTCATGTGCAGCCTTTTGAAGGTGCAAATATAGAGCAAGCCGCTATCGACTTTAACGGAATTGACCCTTTTAGCCCGCTGCGAGGCGCAGTACCAGAAGAAGAAGCAATTAAAGAAATTTGTAAAGTAGTTCGCAAGGCTCAAAAAGTTGCCGGGTGCCAGCGCTCCGTTGTTGTAGCACATAATGCTGCATTCGATCATGGCTTTTTAAATGCAGCCATTGAGCGTAATAATATTAAACGTACGCCGTTTCACCCATTTGTAAGCTTTGATACAACCTCACTAGCAGGCTTAGCGCTTGGGCAAACAGTTCTTGCTAAAGCTTGTAGGGCCGCAGGAATTGAATTTGATAATAGCCAAGCGCATTCAGCACTTTACGATACAGAGCGCACCGCAGAGCTTTATTGTTTAATCGTTAATAGGTGGCAGCAGTTAGGTGGCTGGCCGCTTGCGCCACTTTCAGAAAGTGACGCACAGGATAGCACTTCAGGTGGTGAAGAAGCTAAAACGACTGAGTAATTTTACCCTCAGTGAGTTTCACCAAGTGGGGCGGGTAAATACGCGAAAACTGTTTTGAGTCTTTTGCTATTTTAAGCTCCACACCGGGGTGCATTATTTCATTTACCTTTAAACGGCTTGCTGCCAACAGTTGCGTAATTTTTCTTTTAACTAATAATTTTTGGCGCTGAACATGAGCAGAACGCGTTTTTATTTGCTGCTCATTAACGATTATTTTGTCTAAAAAAAGCTGGCGCTGATCTGCCGTTGGCATTTTACTCACTTTCTCTCGCGCTTTTTGCAGAGCGGCTGTTTTGGTTGCAAGTAACTTTTCAAAGTCGGTAATTTGCGATTGTTTATCACGTAACTCAAACCAATGTTGCGCTAAAAAAACACGTGTCTTAATACCTGCAGGGGCTCCGAGCTCTCCCGTTTCAATGCGCAAGGCATCTAAAATACTGCCTCCAATTATTTTCCCTCGAGGGTTGTCAGCCTTACCCACGCGGATTAATCGCTTAGCACTTAAATTACAGTGAAGTGCTTGGCGCTCAATGAATAAATCTTGTTCTGTTTTTATATTACAGTACTGGGCATAGCCAATCGAAATAGTGCGTGAAGCCGTTATGCTACATGAAAAGTCGTCATCGCTTTCACGTTTGCGGCCAATAGCACCTAGCATGATTGTAACGGCACTATTGCTTTGTACTGTGCCCGATTCAACAAAGCCAAGTACCGTAATATCCCCATTGGCTTTTACACGCATGCCATCTTTAATATCACCACTTATAATTACGCTGCCGTCAAAATCAACATGGCCGGTGCTTACATCAACGTTGTCAAAACATAAAACATCATCAACACGCATACCACGAGGCAAAGCAACAGGCACACCTTTGCAATCGGCAATGAGCATATTTGGGTTTTTAGGGTCAATTTTAGTGCCTTCAAAAGGCTGTAGTTGATGCTCTTTGCCTGGTTTTGCAGCAATGACGTCACCAAAAACTGTATAGCCATCTTCACCAAGAGTAGCGGCAACGCGCTGCATTAAAGGCGTGCCAGGTTTTACTGTAATAATTGCACCAAGGTTTTTCATATCAACCTTACCGCCTTCTTTCGCTTGTGGGCTTAGCACTCGATCTTGAGCGGTAGAGCATAAGCGTACAAACCTAGCATCACTCCCTTCTTTGGGATTACGACCATGGGCAATAATAGCGCTATACGAAGTGCCAGGAGGTTGTTTGAATTGTTGGCCTAAAAAGGCATCAAGCGCACGAGGGCTAATGCCTTTTTTTACACCCGCATTAGCAAGTGCTTTTTGTGCACCCTCCATAGAAAATAATGCACCTCCTTTTGCCGTTGTAATGGTTGCCTCTGCAACCATATTTTTTTCATCAACATTAATAACGATTGAAGCATCAACTGCTTTAGCAACAATAAGAGATACTTCTTGATAGTTTTTACTAGGTGCAAAAAGTTTACCGATATTAGCTGAAATGGTTTCATATTCGCTAAATTCAGATTGCTCTAATATCTCAATGAGTTGAGTGCTTGTAACAGGAAAGCCGCTATCAATAGGGTGTTTTAATAAAGACACACACCCAGTATTTTTATCTAATGAAAAAACCGACATTTATTAATTCCCTACACATTATGCCTGTTATTATTTTTTATTTATTGCAACTAAAGTTTTAGCTTGCGAAAAAACCCTAACTCCCTATTTTGACACAAGTTCAAAGATTTGTTAAGAAAATGTTCATGGAATTTATTGATGGTAATAGGGTTGCACATTTAATATGCAGTTGGTTCGCATGAACAAAATAAAGTAATGCTAGGCCTTGAGTATCAGTACTTTACTCAGTTATACTGCATCCACGCTCTGAATGAGTTTACTAATTCAGGGGCTGATTAGGATTCGACGGAATTCAAGAAGCCCAAGGTGCATGTCGAGGTGCGGTTTGCCTCGTAAAAAAGCCGCAATCTAAAGTAATCGCAAACGACGATAACTACTCTCTAGCAGCTTAGGCTGGCTAGCGCTCCTTCTACGTATTCTTGTGGACTAGATTTTGGAGTGTCACCCTAACACCTGATCGCGACGGAAACCCTGGCCGGGGTTGAAGCGTTAAAACTAAGCGGCCTCGCCTTTACTTACCGTGTTTGTCCGGGACTTAAAGGTTAATTAAATGACAATACTAAACATGTAGTACCGACGGTCGAGGCTTTTCGGACGGGGGTTCAAATCCCCCCAGCTCCACCAATAATGGTTTTTAGATACGTTGATTTAAAAACCCTAAAAAACCCGCAACTTGAGCAATCAGGTTGTGGGTTTTTTTATAAGTATAATTTCACTGAAACCGATTGCTTACTGTACAAATTTAGTTTTAAGTTGCTATTTTAATGGGTGAGATTTAACACTAAAGCAATGGATTATAGTACTTAACTGTTTTTTATAGCGTGTGGTTTCATTTTTATCGTTATAACAAAAATGCTCAATAAAGAAAGTAAGCTTTTTAACAGCATTAATACTTGGTAAGTCTTTTTTTAAAGCATAAGACCCACCATCAAATAATTGAATGACAATATCGTGTGGGGTTTTTAAAAGTTGGCTAAGTTGTTCTTGAGCAAAAGTAATATCAGTATCTTGATGTAACAGGCCATTAAAAACAATTTTAAATGTAGGGCTCACGTTAATTTCCTAGCGTAACTCCTTTTTGAAATGTTTTTTTATTTTTATACACCGACTTAACTTACCAAATGAACATAGCCCTTATTATGTTCATCTCCTTGATTTTAATTAAAAAACCTTTACTGTCAGTGTTAAAGTTTTTAATTCTGATTATTTATAGATTAGTTAATGAAGTGACTAATTGCTTTATAGTATCGGCGAGCTTGCTTTGTACCTGTTGTGTGGATTTATCTAATAATGTTTCTAGGGGTTTACTTCTTACACACGAGAGTGTCGTTCATTGCTTGGCATGTGCCGATGCTTTTTTGTTAGTGCCGTATAACTACATTTTTGATTAACTGTCAGGCAGATAATTAACAGGAAGTTAGTTAGGGAAGTGAAATGACAATTGCTTCGCTAAAAAAGCGAAGCAATAAAACAGTTTAAACGTTTATTTAACCGCTGCTTTAATGGGTTTATCACCATCAAACAACTCAAAAATACGGTTGCTATTAAATGAGTTTGTAGCAATGTGTAGTAATGCATTAGCTACATTTTCGCGGCTAATTTTGGCTTTTGATTGATCGTTAGGACGCTCTGTTGTAACTTCCATTGAGGCACTTTCGTCGGTTAATGTCCCAGGGCGAACAATCGTATAATTTAACCCACTGTGAATTAAATGTTCATCAGCCATATGTTTTGCAACTAAGTAAGGTTTTAAGTCGCTTTCTATTGCATCAGGATCGTCTGCTCCAATAGAGCTAACCATAATAAAATGCTTTACACCGTGCTCTTTAGAATAATTAGCCGCTTTAGTTGCTGCCCACAAATCAATAAGTACGGTTTTATCTGTACCTGTGCTTCCACCAGAGCCTGCTGCAAAAATAACTTGGTCGCAGCCATTAACTGCATTTGAAAAATCACCTTCTAAGTCTTGTTCAACAATGCTTAAAAATGGGCTATCTAAGTCACTTAATTTGCTTTTATCTCGTACAAGTGCAACAACATTTTGCTCGTTTTTTAAAAGTAGCTCGGTAGTCATTTTACCAATTTGACCACTTGCGCCAATAATTAAAGTCTTACTCATAATTAACTCCTTCTCAATATAGTGTAAAAGTTGTTTGTACAAATAGACCTTGGGGTAGGGGATTATTTTTAAAGGGTAAAATAGGCTTTAAATGAGTTAATTTTATAAAATATTATAATTAAAAGTTATTACTTAACTGAGCATTAAAATCAGCTATTTTTAAGGCGTTTTTTAGAACTTTTTATTTGATCATTATACTAACTGCGGTCACATAATTATGGTGGTATGAGCTAATCCGTACACTGCGTTCTAGTAGTTTTAATAAAGGATTTTGTCGGTATTATTACCTTTACTCTTTATTGGCCCACCTAATGCTTGCAAATAGAAATGTGATATAGCCTCGACTGATGACGCTAAATAGCCAGTGCGCACCACAGGATATTCGTTTGTAACATCCAAAGTTGTAACGAACTCATCTAGCAGGGGGATATGTGTAACGTTTTGGCTCATTGCGCTTAACGGTAAAATACACATTAGCGATATTACAAAGGTGAATATTTTCATGGGAGCCCTTTTAAGTGAGTAAATTCCTTTTACACGCACTATTTTACGTAAAATTACGTTGATGCCATTTAAATTTTATTACGTATTAAATCACGAACAATAAATCGTGCAGGATGAACCGCTTGGCTTACGCGCTCACTTAAAGGGCGGGGTTCGTTGTTTAAACAGCTAATAAGGTGCTCACTCAACAAGGGTGCGCTACATAATGCACGCGCACCAAACCCTGTAAAAATATGCAGGCCTTGCTGTGGCTTATTTAGTGCATGATATTGATAGCGCTTACCTAAACGCAAGTTTGCAAAGGCGGTTATGTAATCGTTTTGCTCGCACCACTGACCAGTCATAGGGAGGTGGTCGATAAACGTACAGCGCACAGCCGCTTTAGCTGATGTTATTTGTCCTAGCGTGGTTGCAAAGTCGCTTTGCTGATAAAAGCTAAGCAGTTGCTTATGATTTAGTTGGTTGTCTTGCTCCGTAACAGCTCTGCTTTTAGTGTTTTTTTCAAATGTGGCTCCCATACAATGGCTATCTAAATATGCAGGGGTAAAGTAGCCTTTATGGCAAAGCACTGTTTTAAGCTTACGTGATTGCTCACTCGCCTCAATATGTGAAACTTGACCGCGCACGCCTACTATAGGGAGCGCTTTTGTTTGCTCAAATGCATCACTGTGCTCGCCTGCGCAAATAATTACATCGCTAAATGGGCCAAATTTTTGGTTGTTACTAAATAAGTACCAACCTTTATCTGATTTATTTAATTGCTCAATATTACAGTTAAACATGCTATTAAATGGCGCTAGATTATTTGCGGCCTTTAACATTACATCAACGAGTTGCACAGGGTTAACCCAGCCACCATTTTCAAAAAACACGCCAGAGTAGCCTGTTGCTACACCTGCTATTTTATCGCCTTGTTCGGCAGTGACATTACGCATTAACTGCTCAGGCCAAAGTTGTTTTTGTTCTAAATTTTCGTGTTTTTCTGCTAAGGGCTTTTTTACTGCATGCTGTAATACGCCGCACCAATCGTGATCAAAACTAAACCCATCTGTACATAATTGATTATAAAAACGTTTAGCATACAAAAAGCTATGAGCAAATAACTCACTATGTGGTGAATTTTTAGCTTGTAAATGAGGATACACAGCGCCTTGCACATTATGTGATGCGCCCATTGCAGGTTTTTCATCTTGGCAAAACAGCGTGCTTGAAATACCGCGCTTAGCTAAGCTATATAAAATGCAGCTACTGGCTATACCTCCGCCTATTACAGCCACATTTTTAAGCTCGCTGGTGTCTTGGTTAAAATATGCAGGGGACGATTGCTGACTATTTGGCGCTGCTAGGAAGCCTGTTAGCATTTCGCGTTTACGAGCAAAGCCTTTAGCTTTTTGCATTGTAAAGCCTGCTTCAATAAGCCCTCGGCGCACAAAACCTGCGGCGGTAAATGTTGCAAGCGTTGCAGATTCGCGCGAAATATCAACTATGGCATTAAACACACTTTGTTGCCACATATCAGGGTTTTTACTTGGTGCAAAGCCATCTAAATACCAGGCATCTACTACCCCTGCTTGCGGGTAGCTCATCGCGTTTATTGAATCAAGTACATCGCCAAAGTATAAATCGAGTATAACTTGCCCGTTATTAAATTCTATACGGTGGCAGCCTTGCAAATTAATAGGGTAATTTAGCGTTAGCTGATCGCTCAAATGGCTTAAAGTAGGCCACGCGGTGAGCGCTTGTTTTAAGTCATTTACTGTAAGTGGAAATTTTTCAAATGAAATAAAATGCAGACGTTTTACACTTTTATTACCTTTATTTTGAACTTGCATACGTTCTAAGTGGTCATTAAAGCATTGCCATGTATTTAAAAAATTTAAGCCTGTGCCAAAACCGGTTTCGGCAATAACAAAATGTGATTGGTCATGATTTTGTAACCGTGACTCTATATTGTTTTGTTGATAAAACACATAATGCGACTCAGCAAGGCCATCGTCATTAGAAAAATAAACATCATCAAAGTTGTCGGCAACGGGCGTGCCCAAATTATTAAAGTGTATTTTGGCGTTTTTTATCATGACTTATCACATTTATAGAGTGTATTTTTTTGATTATTTTACGGGTTTTCTTTGAAATAGTCTGGCGTTATTTATAAGCTATAACTTCAGAGTACAAGTGTACGCTAGAAAGCTGACCACTTAGCGATTAAAATCAGCGTAAAATAGAACACAATTTAGTATTAAGCTAAGGGAATTACCCATGAGAAGAGCCGTAATTACGGGTATCGGTGTTGTATCAAGCATCGGTAACAACAAAGAAGAAGTATTAGAGTCGTTAAAAGCTGGCAAAAGCGGTATCGCTTTTAACCAAGAATTTGCCGATTATAAGTTACGCAGTAACGTATCTGGTAAAATTGATATTGACGTTAAAGAGCACGTTGACCGCAAAGCTATGCGCTTTATGGGCGACGCTGCTGCTTATTCTTACATTTCAATGCAGCAAGCAATTGAAGATGCAGGTTTATCGGATGATCAAGTATCTAACGAACGTACTGGTTTATTAGTTGGCTCGGGTGGTGGTTCATCTAAGTGGCAAGTAGAAGCTGCTGACATTTTACGTGAAAAAGGCGTAAAACGTGTTGGTCCTTACATGGTCCCACGTACTATGGCGAGCACTACATCAGCCTGTTTAGCGACTCCTTTTAAAATTAAAGGTGTTAACTACTCAATTAGCTCTGCTTGTGCAACATCTGCGCACTGTATTGGCCACGCTGTAGAGCAAATTCAATTGGGTAAGCAAGATGTAATTTTTGCTGGTGGCGGTGAAGAACTTCACTGGACATTGGCGATGGAATTTGACGCAATGGGCGCTCTTTCTACAAAGTACAATGAAAGCCCAGAAAAAGCTTCACGTACATATGATGCTAACCGCGATGGTTTTGTTATCTCTGGTGGTGGCGGTATTGTTGTAGTGGAAGAGCTTGAGCATGCACTTGCTCGTGGCGCGCACATTTATGCAGAAATAGTTGGTTATGGCGCAACATCTGATGGCTACGACATGGTTGCTCCATCGGGCGAGGGCGCCGTACGTTGTATGCGCCAAGCAATGCAAGATGTAGAAAGCATTGATTACTTAAATACGCACGGCACATCTACTCCAGTAGGTGACGTAAAAGAGTTAGGTGCAATTCAAGAAGTGTTTGGTGGTAATTCACCAATGATCAGCGCAACAAAAGCTATGACCGGTCATGCTTTAGGTGCTGCAGGTGTTCATGAAGCTATTTTCTCATTATTAATGTTAGAGCACAGCTTTGTAGCGCCTTCTATTAATATTGATGAGCTGGACGAGCAGGCAGAAGGTTTAAACATTGTAACCGAACGTCGCGATGTTGAGCTAAATACAGTTATGTCTAATAGCTTTGGCTTTGGTGGCACTAACGCTACTTTAGTTATGAGTAAATACAAAGGCTAATTTTAAGTAAGCCCTAAATGCAGTTTCTGTAGGGGTTAGTAGCTAAAAACAAAAAAGGAAAGCCTAGGCTTTCCTTTTTTATTGAGCGCTGAGTTATATTAACCTTCTTCGTGCTCTTGGCGTGCCTGCTCAATCTCTTGTGCAAGTTCACGTGCTTTTTGTTTGGTTTTTTCAGTAAGCTCGCCTGCGGCTTCTTTGCTTTTTACCCATGCATCAACAGCAATTTCTTTACCGTCGTCGTACATGTCTAAGCCCATTGCTTTACTTTGTTGCATAAGCTCGTTTAACGACTCGTCGTTTTTAAGCTCATTTGTTTTATCTTTAACATCTTCCCATGCATCACCAAGCTTTTTTTGCATTTGTGCGCTTTTATCTTGAGTACCTTCTTTTACTTCTTGAGCGTCTTCACAACCCGTTAAAGTAATTAAAGTGCCTAATAAAGCTAAACCTGCTAATTTATTCATGTGCGATCTCTCCTTGGAGACAAGTAATTAATTCATGCAAACTATAGAACAATGAAAATGAACACACCTGTAACAAAGCGATTAAATTTTAAATTAATGGATGAGCACGATTGGCCGCTGTTATTTGAGCTCGATCAAAACCCGGCTGTAATGCAGTTTTTAACTCGAGGGGTACCCACACCTTTAGATAAAATTAAAAACGAAGGTATACCTCGTATGCTTGAATATAAAAATGAGCAAAAAGGGTGGGGGCTTTGGGCTATAAGCATTAAGCCTAGCAATACTTTTATAGGGTGGGTTTTAATTAGACCCATGCACTTTTTTAGTGATAAGCCTAATTTTAATGATATTGAAATAGGCTGGCGTTTTAAACAGCAAAGCTGGGGAAAGGGTTATGCAACTGAAGCTGCAAAGGCATTGTGCGACGAATTAGCAAAGCAAGCAGACGTTAAAAAAATCAGTGCAACTGCAATCAAAGATAACCTAGGGTCTATTAATATTATGAAAAAATTAGGGCTTACCTTTATAAAAAGTTACACATACAGATGAACACGGTGACTTGCCCGCAGTGTTATACGCTAAAACACTCTAGGCTAAGATTATAATTTACCTGTACAAACATTGACCTGAGCATAATTGATATGCATAAATGTGGGTGGGTAACTTAAAAATAATAAATTAAGGATGTTGTATGGGATTGTGTTCACTAAATAAATTAATAGTAAAAAGTGTGTTTATTTTACAGCTGTGTGTATTTGGCGCAGCAGCTGAGCAAGTTCCTCAAAGTGCGGTTGCCATGCCTGACTCATTTAGTGCCGACGCCGCTAAAAGCATATTAGAACAAGGAGGTAATGCTGTAGATGCTGCCATTACAGCGCAGTTTGTACTGGCAGTTACATTACCCGAAGCTGGAAATATTGGCGGCGGTGGCTTTATGCTTATTCAAAAAGACGGCCAGGGCGACTTTATAGATTATCGTGAAACAGCGCCAACGGCAGCTCATCGGGATATGTATTTAGATGAGCAAGGCAATGTTGTTCCTAACAAATCAATCTATGGCATTCACGCAAGCGGTGTACCGGGCAGTGTGGCAGGTATGTGGCTGGCTCATCAAAAACACGGCACGTTAAAATGGGAAACATTAGTACAGCCTGCGGTTACGTTAGCTGAGCAAGGCTTTGTAGTGCCTCCTAAATTAGCTCAGGGAGTAAGTCGTTATATTGCGCATTTAAAAGCAAAAAAGATAAATGTAAATTTTGAGGAATATTTTGCAGGTGTGAAAGCGAACAAAGTATTTAAGCAACCTGAGCTTGCAGCTACATTAAAACGCATTCGCGATAATGGTCAAGATGGGTTTTATAAAGGCGAAACTGCAAATATTATTGCCAAATTTATGCACCAGCATGGCGGTATTATTAATCAAGATGATTTAAAAAATTACACGGCTAAATCGCGAACACCTATAAAAGCAAATTGGAATGGCTATGAAGTATTAACATCACCACCACCAAGCTCTGGTGGTATTGCTATTTTACAGTGGCTAAAAATGTTTGAACTAAAAAAGCCAGATATGGGTTTAGTACATAACTCAACGCAGTATGTGCATTTACTTTCTGAAATAGGTAAACGCGTATTTGCCGATAGAGCAGAGTATTTAGGGGATCCGGATTTTTTTGATGTACCAGTTAATGCACTTACAGACATTACTTACCTTAAAAAGCGTAGCGACGATATTTCGTTAACGGCTATTTCTACAACCGAAAATATTAAACCAGGTTTAAAAGAAAGTGAGCAAACTACACATTTTTCAATTGTTGATAACATGGGCAATGCAGTCGCAAATACGACAACTATAAATCTAGGTTTTGGAAGTGGGGTTGTCGTTGAAGGCGCAGGGTTTATTTTAAATGATGAAATGGACGACTTTAGCGCCAAGCCAGGCGTTATGAATGTATTTGGCGCCATTGGTGGTAAAGCAAACGAGATACAACCTAATAAGCGTATGCTTAGCTCTATGACACCAACCATACTATTAAAAGATAACAAAGTGAAAATGGTAACAGGCTCACCAGGTGGCACGACGATTATAAGCTCTGTTTATGAGTCTATTTTAAATGCGGTAGAGTTTGATATGAGTGCAAAAGAGGTTGTAAACAGCACGCGTTTTCATCATCAACTTTGGCCTAAAAACGTAATTAGAACACATAGCGGTTTTACTGATAACGTTAAAGCAGAGCTTATAAAAATGGGTTACACCCTTGATGAGCGACACTTTGGTGATTTACATGTCATTATTAATAAAAAGGGTAAATTAGACGCCGCTTCTGAAAGCTCAGGACGTGGTAAATCAATTGTTTTTTAATAACCTAAACACTGGTTTAGATATTTACTAATACAATAAAGCACCGCGCTAGTAATAATAATTAAAGCGCGGTGAATTATCTTACTAAGCGTCGATTAAATCTTCGACACCAACAATAAGCCAAGGAGCGTCGTCTGAAATAGCGCGCTCTAAGTGCCAAATTTCTAAAATTGGCTGTTCTTTTTTATCACCTAAGTCGCGGTACTTACCTTTAAAGCGAATACTTACTTGCCACACAGAGGCTGTAATATCTGCGCGAACAAGCTCAGCATCAATAAACATTACTTCTGTTTCTACGCTTTGTATTGCCTCGCGCTCCGCTTTAAACTCTGCGACAAGTTCTGGACTCAAATATTCTGCCATAATGGCGTAATCAGCATTATTCCAAGCACTTTGCAGTGTGTGGTAATGATTGCGAGCACCTTGTAAAAAACCGTTAACGTCAAAATTAGGCGGCAAATTAAAAGGTACGTTTTCACTGTGTGGGGCACTATTTGAAAAACCTGTGTTAGTAGGTTGCTCTGTAGTCGCTTGCTTAAACGCATTTTGCGACATGCTTGCATTAGCAAGCTGAGGCGATTGTCTCGCGCGCATAAAACCGGTGATCAGTTTAAATAAAATAAAAAGTCCCCCAGCTAGTAAAATTATCTCTAAAAGTTGGAAGCCTTCAAAGTCATCGCCTAACATAGCAGCAATTAAGCCACCGGCTAAAAGCCCGCCAAATACACCGGCCATAATTCCTTTTTTATTCGATTTAGCTTTTGGAGCTGTAGAGGCTGGAACGTCAGATTGTTTGTTTTGTGTTGTTTGCTGTGTGGTTGGTGTTTTACCACGTTTACTACTGCCAAATTTTTTGCGTGCGTGTGCATCAAAACTTGCCGTACAAAGCAATGCAAGTAATGAAAATATAACAATGATGTTCTTCATGTAATTCCCTAAATAAGACTGAGCGGCGAGTATAATTAACTTTTCAGTAAAATCTAATAAATTACGTTGGAGATCAATGTGATTGAATGCAAAGTAAGCATCTTTAGTTGTTGTGTACAAAAAAGCCGCACAATAAACATTGTGCGGCTTTAGTAATAACGTTTAACGTTTACAACCAACGAATGGCCTCAGTTACTCGCTCGTTGTATACATTAATTGGTGCACCTGCGTTTGCAACCAAAATAGTATCAGCTTTTGATCCTCGATTGATAAAGCCTTCGAAACGTTCATCATGAAAATCATCAGCACCAAAACCAAACGATTGGTTTTCAGAGGGCACAATAAATACCGTCATCGGCCCAAAGTCTGATTCAAATACTAAGTGTAATCCTTCCTGACCTTTAAAATCACAAAACATAGCGTAGGTAATTTTGCCCGGAAGTTCTTCTATGTGTCCGCCAAGCATAGCGAGCTTATCGTTTACGCTTTGTAAGCTAATTGCATCTGTTTTGTCTAGTGCACTAATTTCGTGGTAAACGTGGGCTAGCGCATGTTCACCCGCTTCATGGGCAATGTGCTGTTCAGAGCTAAAAAAGAAAGCGCCCATCGCTACAAAAAAAGAGGCTGCAAGTGCTAAATGTACACGTTCAAACTTAAAACGAGAGCGAGCATCTACCACATTTTTGCCAGAAGCTTGCTCATCGTGTAGTGCTTTTTCTTTTAAAGAAGTATTTAAAAGAATACGCTCAGCAAGGTTATCAGGCACTGGTATATCTAGCGCATCTTGAATTTGTTTATCAAAATCTTTCATGTCGTTTATAAAATTTTGTCGCTCGGAGTTTTCTTTAGCAAACTCTAAAAGCTCCTTTTCTAAATCGTTTGGCTGCGCAATAGTGCGGCGACGAAACTCAAGTTCATCCATTATTTTGATGCCCCTTTAAGTTGTTCATCATCACGGCTTAAAGCCTCTTTAAGTTGGTTTCTGGCACGGTATAAACGAGTCATTACCGTGTTTTTGTTTAAATCGAGTATTTCTGCAATCTCTTCACCAGAGCAACCCATAACTACCTGAAGTAGTAATGGCTCTCTGTATTCATCAGACAGCAGTGCAATTTGGCGTTGTATAACCGTTTGCTCCATTTCATCATCGAGTGAATGACTTGTTTCATCAACAAGGGTGTCGTTCTCTACGTCACTGTAATCAAACTGTTTGCGTTCAAAACGACGTGCGTTTTCTCTGCGCAAAATAGTAAGTAGCCAAGGCTTTGCCGCTTTTTGATCCAGTAATGAATCAAGCGAGCGCCAAGCACGTAAAAACGTTTCTTGTACTAAGTCATCTGCTATATGTGGGTCACGGCATAACCAATAAGCAAAGCGATAAAGCTCCTTATTGTATACATGCACTAAGGCTTCATAACGCTTTTGTTTCTCTGCCATATCAACTAAGACCTGATTATTTGATTTTTTCTTTCCAAGCATAAGTACTTTTTTAGTTAAAAATTATTATTTAATGCATGAAAAGACCTGAATTTATCAAACTAGTTAATAAAGGTCTTTTAATACAGCTTGTTGCGACGTCTTGCTTTGAGCATGGTATTGCTCAATTATTTTAATAATAGCATCAAGATCTACCTTTGTACTGTTATTAGCGTACAGCGTAGCTTGTAGTTGGTTTATTAGGCCCGTTAGTTCGCTACTATGTATAAGATTTGTTAATGCATCAATGGCGGCAACATTTTTACCTGTAAGCTCTTTGGCAACATTATTTAGTTCGCTATAAAATGCGCTTGAGTTATTCGCTTTGGCGGTATTTTTTAATCTATTTAGTGAAAGCGGCGCTTTGGTGTTACTTTTTAAGCTATCAATTTTTAGTTCATTATTAGTAGAACGGTTTAACCAAAATAAAATTGCAGTAATAATCCATAAAATATAACCAAGTACCGCAACCACAATTAACCAAAGAGGTGTAATGCTTTGAATAACCGGGGTGAGTGTAGACTTACCAGCTAAGTTATTTGATGAATTTATTTCACTGCTTTGCTCATTTGAAGTAATTGCATTGGTTACATCAGGCGCGGGTGTATTTGCGTTACCTGTAACTGTTATGGTGCGCTTAGGCAACGTTGCATAACTAATACGGTTAATTTTAGTGTTATACCAAGGTAATTTTATTTCAGGTAGTGTGTAAGTTCCTGGTTTTTGAGGCAGTAACGCATACGATGCAGTTTGCTGCGATACGACTCGCCCATCACGTACAGCATTATTGTTTTCTTTTTCATCTGGGTAGCTGCGAATGCCATCTATTGTTGGCATTGTTATTTCGGGTAATTGCTCTTTTGTTACTCCAAGCGCAGTTAAGGTAATTGTACGTGTAATGGGGGTGCCTACTTCTACGGTGTTTTCTTCTGGTTGCCATTGCTCATCTAGATTAACAAGTTCGCTTGGTAACCATGCACCTTTATAATTACTTGGTATAGGCTTTATTTCTATCTGCTGATCGTCGCCAAGCGCAGATACTTCAAGTTGTCGGTAGTTTTGCTGCACGCGCCCCTGAAAAGCCGGCCCAGCAATAGTGTAAAGGCCACTTTTTTGAGGTTGAATTAGATATTCTCGGGTTATAACGAGGTAACGTTTACCATCAACAAGCTCGTAACTCTCCGTTTGTTTACCTAATTGCGTTAACTGCGCGTCCTCCATATTTGGCGTGCTTAAGCTGCCATCAAGTAGCTCTTTTGCGAGGTAAAGTTTTATAGTGTAAACACCGGCCTCTTGCACAAAAATAGAGTTACTAGAGAGCTCTGTTTTTAAAAATATGTCGTTATTTTTATCTGCATCCGCCGAGCGCTTAGCTACTTTTAATTTAATAGGCTGCGATGTAAGCCCGGCAACACTAAAAGGTGGAATAGTGTATTCACCCTCGGCGCGGGTCATTAGCTTTACTGACCACGTAGTTTGTTTATTAATACTGCCATTAATAATATTTGTTCGCGAACTTAAGCTTGTAGGCCCAACAACAAAATCTTTCAGTAGTGCTGATGTGTCAGGTTGCTGGCCTTTAACTGTATCGTCTACGGTTATGTTGAGCATAAAAAATTCACCTGCAAGTACAGGGTTTTTGTCTACGCTTGCTTCTAACTTGGTGGCGGCCCATGTTGGCATCGCACTTAATAGCAATAAACAGCAAAATAATCGCATTACCATGATTTTTCTACTCCTGTAGGGCGACGTTGATATTGTCTTTTTTGGGCTTCTAATTGCATTTTATTCCGTAATAAAATTGCCGGGTCGTCCGGTACTTTTCGTAATAATTGATTAAGCTGCTGCGCTTTCTCTTTCTCTTCGTTGGTAAGTTCACGCGCTTGTGCTTGAGCAGCTTGTTGCTGTGCATTTTGCTTTTGCTCATCCGTTAACGCTTGCTCATTTGCACCTTGGGGCTGTGCGTTTTGCGGTTCTTGTTTAGCTTGTTCAGACTCTTTTTGTGCTTGCTCAGATTGTTGCTCTGCTTGCATATCAGGTTCATTTTGCTTATCTGATTGCGAACCTGGCTGTGTGTTTTGCTCAGAGTCTGATTGCTCATTTTTATCTTTATCAGACTCGTCGGGTTTACCTTGCTGATCTTGTGATTGCTCGCCCTGGTTTTCACCTTCTTGAGATTCGCTTTTTTCACCATCGCTTTGCTGCTGATCTTGCTTTGATTGATCATTTTGCTGTTGGTTTTGCTCATCTTTGTTTTGCTCGTTTTGAGAGTCACCGTTTTGATCTTGCTGGTCTTGTTGCTTTTGCTGATTTAAAAGCTGTTCAACCAATGCTTGGTTGTCGGCGGCTTCACTAAAATCGCTTTGTAGGTTTTGTGCTTGTTTATAAGCGTCAATAGCCTGCTCAAGCTGGCCCGCTTTTGCAAGTGCATTACCATAATTGTATAAACCAGAGGCCGACTTATCTTTGCTAAACGCATCAAGCGCTCCTTCGAAGTTGCCTTGCTGGTATAAAGCCGCACCTTTTAATTTACTTGAATCGGCATTGGCTGCGCTTTCAAAGTCTTTATTTTGATATGCATCTAGCGCTTGTTGATCGGTATTTTTTAAAAACGCAGGTAGCTCTAGAGCATAAGCTTGTTGCTGTGGTAAAAAACTTAATACTAAAAATGCACCTACAAATGCCGCGTTTCTAAATAAATATAAACTTAAAGGCAATAAAATAAGTAAGCCATAAATACCTGCATCTATTCGCCAAAGTGCATGGCTTTGCTTTTCATCTTTTAATAGCTCGCTATTTGCGTTTGGTGCAAACGTTGCAATGTCGCTACTGCTAGGCTGGTAGCTAGCATATTTACCACCGCTGTTGCTGGCAAGGCCTTTTAATTGCGATGAGTTAAGAGTGGGCACTACAATTTGCCCATAGCGGTCTTTTAAAAAGCCGCCTTCAGGTAATTTTATTGGCGCACCTTGGGCAGTACCTACACCGTAAATATTTAAGCGGTATTGGCTGTTGCTAGTAAAGTTACTGACATCACTTTGCTCAGTTTGATCTATGCCATCGGTAACTAAAATTATGTCGCCATCAATATAACCTGCTTGAGTTAAAAGTTCTTTTGCCATATCAAGCCCGGCTAAAACGTTAGAGCCTTTGTCAGGCATTATGTCGGGGCTCAAACTTGGGATTAAATTGGCAAGCGTAGTGGCGTCGTTAGTTAAAGGAGAAATAGTAAATGCGCTACCTGCATAGGCAACTAAGGCTGTATCGCCTTCTTTAAATAGCTCAATCATATCGAGTGCTTTAAAGCGCGATTGCGTTAAACGGTTTGGTAAAATGTCGGTACTGTACATTGAATACGACATATCCATAACGATTACGCGAGCGCTTTTACTTTGAAATACGGGCACTTGTTTTTCTTCAAAACTAGGGCCTGCACTAAATAAAATACCTAAGCAGCAAAATACAGCAATAAGCCAAAGTGGTTGGCTGGTTTTAGTGTTAGATTCGCTCATAATAAACGACGCCAAATGAGGAGCGATTAAGTTATCTGCTGTCGTTTTTTTATGTTTAATAAACGCGACAAAAAATAGCGCTACAGCAGGTATTAAAAGCCACAAAACAGCTGGGCGAATAAATTCGAAATCCATTAGTTAGGCTCCTTAAGTGCACGCAAAGTACTTATCATTACTTTTAAGCTAATGAGTAAAAGTGCAATCAGTAGTGGGTAGTAAAATAGTGAGCTTTGTGGGCGAAATGTTTGTTCATCAGCACTTATTGGCTCTAATTTATCAAGCTCAGCGTATATTTGCTGAAGGCCGGCTACATCTTTTGCTCTAAAGTATAAGCCGCCTGTTTGCTCAGCTACTTGCTTTAGTAAGCTTTCATCTAAGCTGCCACCACTTGAACCACCCATATTAAATAGGCTAAAGCCGCGTGGGTTATCTGAGCCTACACCTATGGTATATACTTTAATACCTTCTTCGCGGGCAAGGAGTAGGGCATCTTCTGGTTTTAAATTACCCGCTGTGTTTTGCCCATCGGTTAATAGCACCACAATGCGATTACTCTTATCTTTATTGGCAAAACGTTTTACCGATAAACCTAGTGCATCGCCAATAGCCGTGGCGCGCCCTACCAAGCCAATTTGAGATTCGCTGAGCATTTTACTCACTGTTTTCACGTCGCGCGTAAGTGGTGTTTGTAAAAATGCGGTGTCGCCAAATAATATCAAGCCAAGCCTGTCGCCTTGACGCTGTTCTATAAAGTCGCTCAATACGGCTTTTACCATAGTAAGGCGGTCAACATACTGGCCGTTGTAGGCCATGTCTTGTTCGGTCATAGATCCTGATAAATCAACTGCGAGCATTATATCGCGCCCTTCATTAGGTAATGAAATAGGCTCGTCTAACCACGTTGGATTTGCAGCTGCTGTTACAAGTAAAAACCATAAAATCCATTCGAAAACATTTAACTTACGTGCACCTTGCTCAAGGTTATGCGTGGTTAAGTTGTGTTTAGCAAAGCTAGGAATGCGAAGGCGCGTTTGAGCGCTAGTTGCAGCCGGTTTTAATAATAAAAGTAATAAAGGCAGTGGCAGTAATAAAAATAACCAGGGCCAGCTAAACTCAAACATGGACTGACTCCTTTAGTTTAAATTGTTTAATACCTTGGCGAAACTTGTCGGTTAGTGCTTCGTTTGCTTGCTCGGTATTATAAAGACTGAGTATTTCTTGTTCGCTAAAGCTTAAGCCGGTTAACGCATTAAGCGTATTGCACCAATTAGTTGTTGATTGTGCAGCTAGGCGTTTGTCGTAATACTCAATAACAAGGCGTTTTAAAATAATATGAAGGGTGAGCGGGTTTTGCTCTGTTTTACTTAAGTCTATTGCGTAACGTTTTGGTTTTTTAAATTTGTGATTTTTGTAATACCAAAAAGCAGCTGCACAGATTGCTATAAATAGCGCCGTAATAATAACCCACCAAGCTGGGGCGAGTGGCCACCAACTTACTTGGCTTGGTGCTATTATGTCGTGCAGGCCGTCGAGTGGATTGGGTTGCATGGTTACTTTCTCACTAATTGCAGTTCAAGCGGGCTGGCTGCATTGAATGATATTAAATTAAGGCCTGATTTAGTTAAGCGATTAAGGCGAGTGCTAAATGCGTGTTCGGCATTTTTTGCAAAGCGTTCTCTAAAACTGTTATCCATTAGCGGAAGGGCAAAGTCTTGGTTATTTGCACTTACCGTAACCGTTTGTTTAAACGCAGGGAGCTGATGCTCAAACGGGTCGCTTATATGACAGCCTATTAGTTCGCAGTGGCGGCTTAAAATTTCTAATTGCTTAAAGCTTGCATCATCCAGGGCATTAAAATCAGAGACTAAATACACTAAGCTGCCAGGTTTTGCTAAATGATTAAGGCGCTTTAAGTTATCACTAAAGTTGTTATTGGCTGCTTTATCTATGTTGCTTAGCGCTTGCTGGTGGTTGTCGCATAGGTTATGGCAAAGTTTAAGAACTGCTTTTTCGCGTGCACTGGGTTTTAGCTCCAAATGCGAGTGCTGATTAAACACAATGCCGCCAATTCTATCACCGCGAAGGCATGCCGACCAAGCAACTAGCGCGCTAATGTGCGCAGCCTGTACCGACTTAAGCAGCAGTTTTGAGCCAAATAGCATAGAATTTGAAAAATCAGTAAATACAAAAACTGGGCGCTCTTTTTCTTCTTGAAAAAGCTTTGTATGGGTTTCGCCGGTGCGCGCTGTTACTCGCCAGTCAATAGAGCGAATATCATCGCCTTGCTGGTAATGGCGCACTTCGGCAAACTCCATTCCTCGGCCTTTATGTGGCGCAAGGTATTGCCCAGTTAAACTATTTTTAATTTTAACTTTTGGTGCAAGCTCGAGTAACCGCGCTTTTGCTTTGTAATACATCAGCTCTTTTAGCGCTAAATTTACACCGTGGCTGTGGCTTTCTTTCAGCCATGCCTGAGGGTCTAATTGTTTTTGCATAACTTAGGGCACGGCTACAAGTTCAACAATTCGGCTTATTACCTGATCTTTAGTAATGCCATCGGCCTGTGCTTCGTAGCTTAAAATAATACGGTGGCGCAGTACATTATGCACAACGGCTTGAATGTCATCGGGAGCTACAAAATCGCGGCCGTTTAACCAAGCGTGAGCACGGGCACATTTATCCAGTGCAATAGTTGCACGCGGGCTTGCGCCAAATTCTATCCAACGACCCAGTTGCTCATCTAGTTGCGCGCCTTCTCGTGTTGCAATAATAAGCTGTACTAAGTACTGCTCAAGCGGCTCGGCTAAATACAAACCTAAAATTGCTTGGCGGGCAGCAAATAAATCGCTTTGGCTAATTTTTTGTAAAACAGCTTGCTGCTCTTTTAATGCTTCACCTCGAGTTAGGCGTAAAATGTCTAGCTCGTGCTCGGCGCCCGGATAACCAATACTTAAATGTAATAAAAAGCGGTCAAGCTGAGCTTCTGGTAGCGGGTAAGTACCTTCTTGCTCTAGCGGGTTTTGGGTTGCCATAACCATAAACAAATCGCTAAGCGGGTAGGTGTTTTTACCTACCGTTACTTGGCGCTCTGCCATGGCTTCTAGTAGTGCTGATTGTACTTTTGCTGGGGCACGGTTTATTTCATCGGCTAAAATAAGGTTATGAAACAAAGGGCCTTTTTCAAATACAAACTCGCTGGTTTGTTGGCGGTATATATCGGTGCCTGTTACGTCTGCAGGTAATAAGTCAGGCGTAAATTGTACACGCTGAAACGAGCCTTCAATCCCTTTAGCGAGCGCATTTACAGCACGCGTTTTTGCAAGCCCTGGAGGGCCTTCTACTAATAAATGGCCATCGGCTAAAATTGCAATAAGTAGTGCTTGAGTGAGCTCTGGCTGGCCAATAATCTGTGTATCTAAGTACGTTTTTAATTGTGAAAATGCGTTAGCTGCCATAATAAGTAGACTGTCCTCGTCAGCTTGGGTTGTACCTAAATTGTTTTAGGTAATAAATTCTGACCTAGTTATAAGGTTTATAATTGAGTAACTCAAGAGTTAGACTTAATTTTTCAAAATAGTTCGTTATTTTTTAACGGTTTTTAGCGTACCACAAAACTTTGTAAAAACGCGTAAAAAAGCCTATTGTGGTAGTCAATATTAAGCACCATGTATATGTGTACTTATAGTGCTTTTGTATAAATTTGTGTTTATCTATTGGCTTTAGCACACGGGTTGTTTAGAATCGAGGAAAACAAACAGGTCAGACCTGTCAGCGGGAGAGCATAAATGTCTGAGCAAAACATACTAAAAACACCAAAGGGCGACCGTATTGCCATAGTTAGCGGCTTACGTACACCTTTTGCAAAACAAGCAACAGCGTTTCACCATGTACCAGCCCTAGATATGGGTAAGCTGGTGGTTAACGAAATGCTTGAACGATTAAATTTCGACAAGTCAGAAATCGATCAACTTGTATTTGGTCAAGTAGTACAAATGCCAGAAGCGCCAAATATTGCACGTGAAATTGTTTTAGGTACGGGTATGCCAGTAGGCGTAGACGCGTATTCTGTATCGCGTGCATGTGCTACCAGCTTTCAGGCTATTGCTAATGTAGCTGAGTCTATTATGGCAGGCTCTGTAAGTGTAGGTATTGCAGGTGGCGCCGACTCATCTTCAGTATTGCCTATTGGTGTAAGTAAAAAACTGGCAGGTAGCTTAGTTGATCTAAACAAAGCCCGCACCCTAGGCCAGCGCTTAAAAATATTTTCAAAACTGCGTTTAAAAGATTTATTACCAGTACCGCCTGCGGTTGCTGAGTACTCAACAGGCCTTTCTATGGGGCAAACGGCTGAGCAAATGGCTAAAACACATAATATAAGCCGTGAAGATCAAGATGCACTTGCACATCGTTCGCATTCACTTGCAACCCAAGCGTGGGCAGATGGCAAGTTAAAAGATGAAGTAATGACAGCGCACTTACCGCCATACAAAAGCTTTATTGAAGAAGATAATAATATTCGTAAAAATTCGACAGTTGAAGGCTACGCTAAGCTTAAACCGGTATTTGACCGCCAACATGGCTCGGTTACCGCAGCAAACGCAACACCGTTAACCGATGGTGCAGCAGCGGTACTTATGATGAGCGAAAGTAAAGCAAAAGCACTTGGCTACGAAATTTTAGGTTATGTACGCAGTTTTGCGTTTTCAGCTATTGGTGTAGAAAAAGACATGTTAATGGGTCCTGCGCATTCAACGCCTATCGCGCTTGATAGAGCAGGTATTACACTTGCTGATTTAGATTTAATTGAAATGCACGAAGCGTTTGCATCGCAAACACTTGCCAATATGAAAATGTTTGCCTCAGATAAGTTTGCGCAAGAGCAACTTGGTCGTAGTAAAGCAATTGGCGAAATTAACATGGATAAGTTTAACGTTAACGGCGGCTCTTTAGCATATGGTCACCCATTTGCTGCAACAGGTGCTCGCTTAATTACGCAAAGCTTACACGAGCTTAAACGTCGTGGTGGCGGTTTAGCATTAACAACAGCGTGTGCTGCTGGTGGTTTAGGTGCAGCCTTTGTATTGGAGAGTGCGTAATGTCAGATTCAGTATTTAATTTAACGGTAGATGAAAACAAAATTGCCGTAGTAACCATTGATGTGCCGGGTGAAAAAATGAATACCCTGCGTGACTCATTCGCTGATGACTTAAAAGCTTTACTTGAAGAAGCGAAACAAGAGTCAGTAAAGGGTATGGTATTCATTAGTGGTAAAAGCGATAACTTTATCGCGGGCGCTGATGTAAAAATGCTTGATAGCGTGCAAAAGCGTGAAGATGCATTAGCAATTAGTGAGCTTTGCCACCAAGCATTTTTTGATATGACAAAACTACCTTATACGACTGTAAGTGCAATACATGGTGCGGCGCTTGGTGGTGGTTTAGAGTTTGCTTTAGCGTGTGACTACCGCGTAGGCACAGATAGTGATATCACTAAAGTAGGCCTTCCTGAAGTACAGCTTGGTTTATTACCAGGTGGCGGTGGGACGCAGCGTTTAACTAAAATTGTAGGCATTCAAAAAGCACTCGAGTGGATGCTAACTGGTAAGCAAATTCGTCCTAAGCAAGCCAAAAAGGCGGGCGTATTAGACGACGTTGTGCCACAAAGTGTATTGCTTAAAGTCGCTAAAGAATTTGCAGCTAAGAAAAAGCCACAAAATAAAGAGCCTAAGCTTGATAAAGTCAGCAAATTATTAGAGTCAAACCCGTTTGGCCGTAACTTTATCTTTAAAAAAGCGAAAGAAAACGTACTTAAAAAAACAGGCGGACATTACCCCGCTCCTATTGCAATTATCAAGGCTGTGCGTGCAAGTGTAGAGCTTGATAAATTAAAAGCATACAAAACAGAAGCTGAAAGTTTTGCAACACTCGTAATGAGTGATGAATCTAAGGCGCTTCGTAGTATTTTCTTTGCAACCACTGAAATGAAAAAAGAGTGGCGTAACGATGATGCGCCGGCTATCAGTAAAACAGCCGTTTTAGGTGGTGGCTTAATGGGGGCTGGCATTGCGCATGTAAGCGCAGTAAAAGCCAAAGTACCTGTGCGTATTAAAGATGTAGCAGAGCAGGGCATTAGTAATGCCATGAACTACACCTACAAAATTTTAGATAAACGCCTTAAGCGCCGTATTATGTCTAAAGCTGATATGCAGTTAACCATGAACCGTATTACCGGTACTACTGACTACAGCGGCTTCAAACATATTGATTTAGTAGTGGAAGCTGTATTTGAAGACCTAGCCTTAAAGCAAGGTATGGTTGCTGATATAGAGCAGCAATGTCAAAACAATACTATTTTTGCTAGTAACACGTCATCACTGCCTATTTCACAAATTGCAGCACAGGCGCAGCGCCCGGAAAACGTGATTGGCCTGCATTACTTTTCGCCAGTTGAAAAAATGCCACTAGTGGAAATTATTCCACATGAAGGGACTTCACAAGAGACCATTTCGCGTGTAGTTAACTTTGCTCGTAAGCAAGGTAAAACGCCCATTGTGGTAAAAGACATGGCAGGTTTTTACGTAAATCGTATTTTAGCGCCTTATGTAAATGAAGCGGCTAATTTAATGCTTGCCGGTGAGCCAATTGAAAAAATAGATGCAGCGCTTGTAGAATTTGGTTTCCCAGTGGGACCGCTTGCTTTACTTGACGAGGTAGGGATTGATATAGGCTCTAAAATTGCCCCAATTCTTGAAAAAGAACTAGGCGAGCGATTTAAAGCACCAGATGCATTTTCTCGTATGATTGATTCAAAACGCCTAGGTCGTAAAACGGGTCGTGGGTTTTATGAGTACGATAAAAAGAGCAAAAAAGTTGACGAATCTGTCTATGAGCTATTAGGTGTAACTCCTTCATCGCGTTTAAATAAAAGCGAAATTGCTAAGCGTTGTGTATCACAAATGCTTAACGAAGCTGTACGTTGTTTAGATGATGGCATTATTGCAAGCCCTCGTGATGGTGACATTGGCGCTATATTTGGCATTGGCTTCCCACCGTTTTTAGGTGGACCGTTTAGCTACATGGATAAACTTGGCGCAACTAAAGTAAGTTCTGACATGTCTACTTTAGCAAACAGCAATGCGAACTTTGCTCCGTGCGATACATTAGTAGCAATGGCAAACTCAGGCGCTACATTTTACAATGTGCAAACAGCCACAGATGAGCCAAGCTCAGCCACAATTGAAGAGCAAGTAATACACGCTGAATCTTCTGATAAGCAAAATGAAGAAAGCGTAGCTGAGTCGCCAAAACAAGACTCTTAACAGCTGCTTTAATAAAAACCGCATTTATATGCGGTTTTTTTATGCCTGCTATTAATAGATACATAATACCAATCCGCAATAATACTTAATTATTTTGCTTTACTATGAATACGTTTTCCCATTCCCAAAATAGATTAATTAAGTGAATTAGTATGTAATGTGTTAGCGTAATTACTTAGGGCGTAGGTAAATAAGGGGGATTAATGCAGTTATTTACACCCAGATTAGCGATGCGGCAGTTAAATAATAAAGATTGGCCGCTATTTTTACAGCTGCACAGAGAGCCACAAGTGCTGCGTTATTGTTATGACATGCCTAGCGAGGCCTTTGTACGTAATCGATTTGAGCTGCGCGTAGGTAAGTGGGATACACGCTCGAGGGACCCATTGTGTTTAGTTGTCACCGATAAAGTTTCAGGTGTTTTACTTGGCGTGACCGGTTTTACTTATGATGGAGATACAGCAGAGCTTGGATACTTATTTATGCCAGAATATTTTGGTCATGGTTACGCCACCGAATCATTAAGGGCAGTGATCGATTGGGCTTGGAATGAGTGCAAAATTCATCAATATAAAGCCGTGGTAACACGTGGCAATGTTAATTCTGAAAAGGTACTGAGTAAGTGTGGTTTAACGCATACAGATACGCTTCAAAGTGCACATACAATTAGTGGTAAGCTGTATGATGATTTGGTTTACACATTAAAGCTTTAGGATATTTTAATGGGCTAGCAACCTAGCCCCAAAATGCCTACAAATGAAGTAAAATAGCTTGTCTGTCTTTCTCAGGCATATTTTCTACAACTAGATTGAATGAGTTATCAATCATTCTCTCTATTTCGCCTTGTGGAATAGTGCCGTCTAAAATAACAGTGTTCCATAAACGTTTGTTCATGTGATAGCCAGGGATCACCGCCGGGAAAATTTCACGTAAAGAAAGTGCCTCATCAGGATCGCACTTTAAATTAAGCCACCAAATAACTTCTCCGTCATCGTTTGTTTCATCATCATTGCCAACAGCAAGAGTGGCAAACATTTTATGATTCACTTTATAAACGTCAACCTCCTGTGCAAATGGTTTTGTAACCTGCACAAGTGGTTTTTTAATTAAATACTCATGTACTTTAGTCTGGTCCATGATCCATTCCTTGAAGTCATACTCGGTAAAGCTACCATAGCAGTTTTTTGTTCATTTGATTATATGTATTTTAGTATAAATTAGAATTTTGCAAGCTAATACAACCTAATACAGTAAATGCATATTATAAGATCAACTTAATTGTTGAACAAAATCTAGTTCGTGGTATGTTTCTGCCAATCACAAAAATAATAGGAATACACACATGCCAAAGGCGAGTGAAGTTAAAAAAGGTACGGCTATTGATTTTAATAATCGTGTTTTAGTTGTAAAAGATATTGTGCGCTCTGTGCCACAGGGGCGTGCGGGTGGTAGCTTATACCGTATGCGTTTATACGATGTAGTAACCGGCGCTAAAGTAGACGAGACATTTAAAGACAGCGATATGTTAACGCTTGCCGATTTAACTCGTCGTGAAGTGATGCTTTCTTATGTAGATGGCGACGAATATGTATTTATGGATAACGAAGATTACACGCCGTATAACTTAAATAAAGACGCAATAGCAGAAGAAATGCAATTTGTTAACGAAGAAACACAAGGCGTGCACGTTATTGTTATTGATGGCGCCCCAGTAGGCCTTGATTTACCTTCAAGCGTTGAGCTTGTCGTTGAAGAAACAGACCCATCAATTAAAGGGGCTTCAGCAAGTGCTCGCTCTAAACCAGCAAAGCTTTCTACTGGCTTAACTATTTCTGTACCAGAGCATATTTCTACAGGCGATCGTATTCGCATCAATACAGTGGAACATAAATTTATGGGCCGTGCTGAAAAGTAATCCCAAACCTTTAGCTTGATTAAAGAGCTAAAAACAAAAAGGGAGTAACGTTAGTTACTCCCTTTTTTATATTTTTTGATACGATTAGCTTGCTTGTTGCTCATCGCCTTTAATTGGCGCTACGTTATCAGCTTTTTTACTTTTTGTAGGTGATTTAGCTGCTGCAGGCTCTTTGCTACCTTTGAGCACAGCCATAAAGTCATCTTTACTTTTTGCAATTTCAAGCGCTAATGATTCGACTTGTTGCTCGCTTAACGGCACGTCTACCTTTTCTAACATCAGTTCAAGTGACTCTGCTATATCAAGCATTTTGTCATAGGCATCAGCTTCTTTTTTGGTAGTAAACGTCATGCGCTCAACTCCGTTTCGTTCTACAACATATTTAACAACAACAGCCATGATTTCTCCTGCAAGCTTGCGTGGTACTGTGGTTTATAAAAACCATTATATTACTGTTTTTATGTACAGTAATGGTTTGCGAAGGATTTTGCAAGCTAAGAGTATTGATTTCCACTGCCTTAGATTTGACAAAAAACGGTAACTTTACTTTAGTTAAGCTGTCACTTTGTTGTACCAGCTGCATTTTCAGGATTTCGGATCATGGTGATAATGCGTTTAGGTACTCTTTAAGTGACGAGCTTTTTTGTTCTTTATTTATTGATTTTCCTGAGCAATATAAAACTTAGAAGAAAATAAGAAGGACAAAGAAATGAAAATCTTAAAAAGCTTACTGGTTGTAGCTTTATTATCTTTAATGCCCATAACAGCTGCAATCGCACAGTTACCAGAAATAACTAAGCAAACACCGCAGCTTGAAACCGTGAGTATAAATAATGCAGATGCTGCAATGCTTGCTCAGTTGCCGGGTATAGGTAAGAAAAAAGCCCAAGCCATAGTTGATTATCGTCAAGAAAATGGTGATTTTGAAAATCTAGATGATTTATCAAATGTTAAGGGTATTGGTGAAAAACTATTAGAAAAACTAGAGGGTAAAATATCGCTTTAATTAGCTATAACCAGAGCGTTAACTGCTCTGGTTATATTCTTCTAAGGCTTTTGCTAAATGTTTTTTTGCAAAGTTAATTTCAATAGGTGTAGTGAGCAATGGGTAGCAAAGCCCGCCAAGGATTAAAAACGGAATTAAAATCCAACCTTTAAACACGGTAAATATTAAAAATAATGGGCTAAGTAATACGAGCTTTATAATTCGAAGTAATACTTTATCGGTAGGTGAAAGCATACTCAAAGATAAGGCAATTACCTGCTGACGTTGACGTATTTTTAACTGCTTTAACTCATTTATTTGGCTTGAAAAAAAGGTAAACATATTAAATCGACTTTTTAATTATTAGGCGGCAAGTTACTAAAACAAACAGCGTAACTGTAAATAGTGCAAATATTATTTCCATCCAAGCTGGCATGCTTAAGCTCATAAACTGCCAATCTATGTTGCCACAATCACCCGTTGCCTGAAAAAAACTTGGGATCCATTCATGAAGTGGCATAAAAGGAGGAAAGTTAGGCTCAAATTCGCAGCTAAATGCAAAAGGATCTGTAGTGGTTTGCATGTCAATATGCTCACGAGCTATTAGGTAGCCCCACACACTCGATACACCCCACACTAAATATGCAAAGGCTCTTACAAGTTTGCTTTGAGGTTTAGTTGAGCCAATAATACCCGCGCCTAATAAACCTAATACAGCAGTACGTTGATAAATACACATAATGCATGGTGCTAAGCCCATCTGGTATTGAAAAAACAGTGCAGTGACTTCTAGTAAAAATATAATACCAGTAAATAAAAGCCATGGTGAACGTTGGGTAGGAAGATGTGCGAGCCAGTTCATAAAAATTCCGCATTTAAATAAGACGTTAGATTATGTACTAGGATAAAGTAAGCGGCAACAAAAAGGGGAAAAAAGCTACCGAATCACTTTTTTTAGGATGAGCTAAATGGTTGCTTGTAACAACTTTTGCCTTAGCTAATTGTTGCTCAATACATTGTGCTAGTAAACATTTGATTATATCGCTCTACTTTTACGTTTGCTTTTGAGGTGTTTTAATGTTGTCTAAATATTCAAGTAAAACGTGTTGTTACTAAGGTGTATCTTTTAATTTTTAATATATTTTAATTACTGGCAACTAATTAATATAAGGTATTAAGCGTAACAAATGCATTGATAGTGACTATGTACCTACAATGAACGGAGTAAGCTAAAAATACAAAAGATGACTATTTTATGCAAAGTTAAATTTGAATATTTGCTAATTTGAAATTTCTACTCATTTGCTTGGCTAATATAACTTACTTTACTTGTTAGTTGTGTTTCGTCTGGTACAATCTGTCAGTTATTCGTGAAAAACGATAAGTGTTGATTAATTCGAGTG
Organism: Pseudoalteromonas sp. MMG007; assembly: GCF_018100985.1. GTDB lineage: Bacteria > Pseudomonadota > Gammaproteobacteria > Enterobacterales > Alteromonadaceae > Pseudoalteromonas. The sequence goes on from NZ_JAGJEI010000001.1 coordinate 711,115, forward strand.
GGAATTGAATGAGAATTTTTAAAGCGAAAAGCCCAGCAGGTTTTGCTGAAGAATATATAGTTGAGTCTATTTGGAATGGCGATTTCCCTCCAGGTTCAATTCTACCAGCAGAGCGAGAACTTTCAGAGTTAATTGGCGTTACAAGAACAACTTTACGTGAAGTATTACAGCGTTTAGCCCGTGATGGCTGGTTAACCATTCAGCATGGTAAGCCTACCAAAGTGAATAATTTTTGGGAAACGTCTGGCTTAAATATACTTGAAACACTAGCGCGCCTAGATGAAGATAAAATGCCAGAGCTTACCGATCAGCTTTTATCCGCCCGTACTAATATAAGTGCTATTTATACGCGTGCCGCTATTAAGTTAAACCCAGAGCGTGTAATTGAAATTTTATCAGAATGCGACGAATTAGAAGATACAGCTCAAGCATTCGCAGATTATGATTATAAAGTACATCATGAGCTTGCAGTGGCCGGTAACAACCGTATTTATGTACTTATATTAAATGGCTTTAGAGGTTTTTACTTTAAGATTGGTTGCCATTACTTTTCAGATGCGGGCACTCGTGAGTTAGCGCGTCAATTCTACAAAGATTTAACTGTTCTTGCTCAAAATAGAGAGCATGACGGAGCTATTTCAATGATGCGTAAGTTTGGTCATCAAACTGGCGAAATTTGGCAAAAAATTCGCGATGATATGCCTTCCGATATAATGGATTAAATTAATATTAAAAACCTGCTTTTGCAGGTTTTTTTGTATCCGAAAAATGGTATTTAACTGTGTTCGGTATTTTCGATTGTTCGCATCGTTAAATACAATTGTTCTTTTATATCGAATAACTCTAGAATGCGAAATAATTATATGTTTGCGCTATTGGTTTTTAATTTTTAGCGCCCATATAACTATCAGTATTGCGTTAGCAATCTAAAACAAACTCAAAATATTTGGAGAATAAAATGGGTGTATTAGTAGGCCGCCAGGCACCAGACTTTACCGCTGCAGCTGTTCTAGGTAACGGTGAAATTGTAGATAGCTACAACCTTCACGAAACAATTAAAGGTAAAAAAGCAGTAATCTTCTTTTACCCACTAGATTTCACGTTTGTATGTCCTTCTGAACTTATCGCATTTGATAAGCGTTTTGAAGAATTTAAAAAGCGTGGCGTAGAAGTAATTGGTGTTTCTATCGATTCACAATTCTCACATAACGCATGGCGTAACACGCCTGTAGCTGACGGTGGTATTGGTAAAGTTCAATACGCACTAGTTGCAGACGTTAAACACGAAATCTGTAAAGCATACGACGTTGAGCACCCAGAAGCGGGTGTTGCATTTCGTGGTTCTTTCTTAATCGATGAAGAAGGTAACGTACGTCACCAAGTAGTGAACGATTTACCACTTGGCCGTAACATCGACGAAATGATCCGTATGGTTGACGCTTTAGCATTTCACAGCGAAAACGGCGAAGTTTGCCCAGCTGGTTGGACTGAAGGTAAAAAAGGTATGGACGCAAGCCCTGAAGGTGTTGCTAAATTCCTATCTGAAAACGAAGGCGAGCTATAATTTAGCCCTTTGCTTTTAATAAAAAACCGCCAAATGGCGGTTTTTTGTTTATATCAGGGATAAAAGTTTATTTCAGGTAAAAAATATTTATGAAGAATTTTGATTTGCCTGTACTCGGCAACGATATGGGTTTATATAGATTACTTAGAGTTATTATTTAAAGTGCACTTAATTAACTTTTGATATAAAAAAACGCCTAACTTAGTTAGGCGCTGTGCTTATACTTTGTGCTTCATTAAACGTTCTTTTTCGCGAGACCAGTCTTTATTTTTACCATCTTCACGTTTGTCATGCATTTTTTTACCTTTAGCTAAATGAAACTCTAGTTTCACCCAACATTTTTTCCAATACATGGCTGTGGCTACCAACGAGTAGCCGTCACGTTCGGTTGCGCCGACTAATCTATCAAGCTCTCTTCGACTTAATAGAAGTTTGCGGTATCGCATAGGATCGCAAATAACATGGGTTGATGCGCTGTTTAAAGGCTGAATTTGACTGCCTAATAAAAACGCTTCGCCATTTTTAAGGTGAATGTAAGTTTCTGAGATGTTTACCTTACCTGCTCGGATACTTTTTACTTCCCAGCCTTGTAGTTCAACACCTGCTTCAAACTTGTCGTGTAAAAAATACTCATGGCGCGCTTTTTTGTTTAGCGCGATGGTATTACTATTCGATTTTGATGATTTGTTCTTAGCCATAGTGCCCTATAATATACGTATTAAGAGATGTTTTACATCGATTTTTTAATTCTGCATTTAAAATAATCAGGTTAATTTAAGCGCCATGAAAATTTGGGGAAACGCGCAAAGCTTGCTAAAATTCGCCCACACAGTTGGGAGTGAGTATGCCACAAATAGAAAAAAGTGCGCTGGTTATGTACAGCACCAAAGAGATGTTTGATCTAGTTAATGATGTAGAAGCTTATCCAGAGTTTTTACCTAATTGTTCAGACTCAAAAATTGTTTCACAGCATGATAATAACATGACCGCGAGCTTAGAAATATCTAAGGCGGGTATAAAAAAGTGGTTTACTACCGAAAATACATTTATTGATGAGCAAACGGTTGCTCTTCGTTTAGTTGATGGCCCATTTAAAATGCTTCAAGGGCGTTGGTATTTTCAAGCATTAGATAAAACAGCATGTAAAGTTAACTTAGAGCTTGAGTTTGAATTTTCAAGTAAATTAGTTGAACTTGCATTTGGCAAAATATTTAATGATGTTGCTAAAAATATGGTGAGTGCCTTTACCCAACGAGCTAAGCAGGTTTACGGATCGCGATTATGATTAATATAGAAGTTGTATTTGCATTGCCTACAACAGCAACAAGCTTATCTATAGAAGTGCCACAAGGTACTACTGCTGAGCAGGGGGTTATTCAGTCAGGTATTATTGAAAAGTGCCCTGAAATAGACCCAACAGCATTAACGTTAGGTGTGTGGAATCGAACAGTCAAAGCTAACTACGAGCTAAAAGAGGGGGACAGAATTGAAATCTATCGTCCCTTAATTGCTGACCCTAAAGATGCACGTAGAAAGCGTGCAGAAAAAGCAAAAGAAGAAGGCCGAGCAAACAAAATCACTGGTGGACGCCCGTTATAAACGAATAATAATACCAGTTACAAAAAAGGTGAGCTTTGCTCACCTTTTTTAATTACTAATATTATTACTGCTCAAGTGGCGTATTAAAGTTTTCTGGTTGGTCATAGTCACCTGAAACAGCAACGAGTTGTTCATTTTCAAATTTGATCACTAACTCTTTCTGTTGTTCGTTTTTACGGCCTTTATTGAAGCTGTAAAGGTAGCGCCATGTACTCTTATCAAATGCATCTTCAGCAATTGGGCGCCCTAATACATAAATAACTTGCTCTCGAGTCATGTTTACACGAAGCTTATCTACATCTGATTGTTCTAAAAAGTTACCCTGAGGGATATTTATTCTGTATACCCAGCTAGAACAGCCCGCTAATGAGCTAAATGTTAAAGCGACGATAAGCCAAAGAGAAAAAGTTTTTAACGACTGCATTGTTAGTTGTGATCCTTATTTTTTATAATCTGCATGATACCGATTAGTCACTGAAGGTAAAACCCTTTTAAGCAATTGTTTTTTGTTAAGGGTGTTAAGGTAATTTTTTGACCATAAATAACGAAAAAAGTTTACAGCGTATTGATACAAACGCATTAAAAAATGAGCCTATGTGGTTTTTATACATAGTTGAAACACGATTTGGACATTGGTACACAGGGATCACAACGAACGTTGAAAAACGTTTTGCAACTCACCAAGCAGGTAAGGGGGCTAAAAACTTAAAAGGTAAGGGCCCGCTTTTACTTATACACAAACAAGAAGTAGGTAATAAAAGCGAAGCGAGCAAGCTGGAATATAAGCTAAAAAAACTGACTAGAGCAAAAAAAGAAGCGTATGTATTAGCTTACACCTGCAAAGATTAAGCTAGGATTAGGGCGTGTTGATCTTTGATGGTTGAATTTGCAGCAGTATGTTTGGTTTTTAGGCAAGGCAGAGCCTATGAAGTGTGGTTACTCCCCATAAATAGGCGATAACGCAGCATAAATGCCAAACATGCGCTGCCCTTCGGGTTCTGCCTAGGGGCGATAAACTCTTTGTTACTCGGTTTTTACTTAGCCCACTAGGTTACAAACCTCGCGCCGCGATTTAATCGCCCCTAGATTGAACAAATTTCAATCCGTAAAGATCAACACGCCCTAGTTAATTAATACATCAACTAATAGCGCATCGAGTTTAAAGCGACATATCAGCATTTTAAATGTGCACCTTGCGCCCCAATAGACTTTAAAGTGCATTTAAAAGTAATTCTTAAGTAGCTATATTGACTAGCTGTACACATAACTTAAAACGAGTATGTGGTGGGTATCATAAATAGTGAGTTGATGGGGGTTATAAAACACCTTTAAACAACACTAAATGTTTATAGTGATGCTCAAAGGTGTTATTCAATCGCTTTTATTTTCTTAACGGTGTTTTTCAAAAGTAGCAACTAATGCATCAAGTGTTTGTGCACTGTTTGCTAAGTCGCGAATAGCTTGTTCAGTATTAATTTGCTCGCTCATTGCTTTATCGCTAATTTCACTGATTTGTTCAATGTTACGCCCTACATCAGCAACTACATTGCTTTGTTGCTCAGTAGCCGTTGCTATGAGCGTCGCCATATCATTTATTTGATTAGCCGTTTCGCTAATTGCGTCAAGAAGCTCCACCGAACTTTGCATTGCCCCCACACTTTGCTGGGCTTTATTTTTTGATTGGCTAATATCATTAACCACATCATCAGAGATTTTAGTCAGCTCTTCAATCATAGATTGAATTTCAGTCGTTGATTGCGATGTGCGATTAGCCAAGGCACGAACTTCATCTGCAACTACAGCAAAACCTCGGCCGTGTTCGCCTGCACGAGCAGACTCAATGGCAGCATTTAAAGCAAGTAGATTAGTTTGCTCTGAAATACCTCTGATTGAATCGACAATACTTGCTATATCCACTGTTTTTTTAGAAAGCAGTGTAACCTGCTCTGTTATGCCATCAATATCACTTGCAAGGGCTGAAATAGTCGCCTGGCTTTGTAATACTTGTTTATGACTCTGAACGGTATTTTCGCGACTGTTATCAGTTAATTTTGCTGTGTTTGCTGCGCTTTGCGCTATTTCTTGAACAGTCGCACCCATTTCGTTAATTGCAGCTGCAACAGAAATTGTTTGCTCTTTTTGACTATCTATTGCTTGTGAGTTTCGCTTTGCTTGCTCAAACACATGGTCAGAGCTTTGACGAATATCGTGGCTTTCGTTTGCAACTTGAGTAATCGCCGTTTCTATTTTATTGATAAACTGATTAAAGCCATTACTTAAATTATTAAGCTCAGGTTGGCTCGATTCAGGTAGGCGGTACGCTAAATTAGCATCGCCCGATCCCAACCTTGAAAATAGCTCCGCCATTTCAGAAAGCGGAGATGAAAGTGAGCGCGCAAGTAAGTAACTAACTAAGCTTGCAATGATTGCAATTATTAATGTGAAGGTAAATATTTGCCACTGTAGTTTACTAACACTTGCAAATACTTCACTTTTTGGTACTTGAGCAACAACGTATAAATCGGTATTTTTAATAGGTGTAGCGGCGATTAGCGTTGGCTCACCATTTAAGTTTATTTCTTCTAATGCAAAGCCGTTTTTGTTAAGTAATTGGTTGTGAATATTTGCACCATATAAATCATTAATATTCGCTTTAGCCACTTTACTGGCGTCTTTATGTAGTTGAATTAGGCCGCTTTTATCTGCAATAAATACAAAGCCTGTTTTTTCAATTTTAAACTGTTGTAAAAGCTTTTGCATATCTGTGATGCTTTTAGCAAGGCCCGCTAACCCTGTGCCATTTACCTGCTGATGATTTACAAACATTTTTACGTCATTAGCAGACTCCTGGTAAATACTAATAGAGTAGGATTGTTTAGATTGTGTAAATCCAAAAAACCAACCATCAGCACTATCGTTTTGTAGCACACGTAAAAAACCATCTTGGTTCCAATATTGCGCTGTATTTCTATTTGCCCAAGATGCCGTAGCTAGGTCAAACTGCGAGGCCACTCGGTTTAATTCTTTTAACAGTAATGTATCGTCTTGGTTATTAGACTCCGCCCACTGTAATATAAACTCATTTGATGATAGTTGCTGTGCAGCGCCTACTAGTTCGTTTATCTCACCACCAATGTGGTTACTAATTGTTTGCAGCTTGCTTGGCAATTCTGATGTGATCATACGTTGCTCAATAATATCTTCAGAGCTGTATAACGAAGTTAAGCCAATAAGTGCAGCTACGCATATAGCAATACCGCTCCCAAGGGCCGTTATTTTTTGAGTAATTGAAAGGTTGTTTGTCATCATGATGTTAATTATTTTACAGCTGAGTAGGGGGCTATGTTAGCACATTATTTATTTTGAGCTAACTATTGGCTTTAGCATAATGGGTACTTAGGTTGAATTGATTACGTTTTTATTAATAGGTATCAAAAAAGCCCATACGCAAAACATATGGGCTTGGTTTCTAACAAGCGAAACTTTAGTGTTTAGGGTTATACAATTTTTTTCATTGCTGACATGTAACCACGCAGCTTGGCACCTACTTTTTCTACAGGGTGTTCACGTAGGGCTGCATTAATCTGAATTAATGTTTGGTTATCAACTTGGTTGCTTTGCTCGCCAAGGCCTTTACCTATAACATCAGTATCAATGTTTTTCATAAAATCAGCTAATAGTGGCAAACATGCATGGTTATATAAGTAACAACCATATTCAGCAGTGTCTGAAATAGTACGGTTCATTTCGAAAAGCTTTTTACGGGCAATTGTATTAGCAATTAATGGTGTTTCGTGTAATGACTCGTAGTAAGCTGATTCTTCAATGATGCCCGCTGCGGTCATTGTTTCAAAAGCGAGTTCAACACCGGCTTTAACCATAGCCACCATTAAAATACCGTTATCAAAAAACTCTTGCTCTGAGATTTCTACATCACCAGCAGGTGTTTTTTCAAAGTTAGTTTCAGCTGTCTCTGCACGCCATTTTAGTAGGTTTGCGTCGTCGTTGTTCCAGTCTTCCATCATTACACGTGAGAATGTACCGTCGATGATGTCATCTTGGTGCTTGTTGTAAAGCGGACGCATAATAACTTTAAGCTCTTCACTTAACTCAAACGCTTTTACTTTTGCTGGGTTTGATAAACGGTCAAGCATGTTAGTAACACCACCGTATTTAAGGGCTTCGGTGATTACTTCCCAGCCGTATTGAATTAGTTTAGATGCGTAACCTGCATCAATTCCCTTTTCAATCATTTTATCAAAACATAAAATAGAGCCTGTTTGTAGCATGCCACAAAGGATAGTTTGCTCACCCATTAAGTCTGATTTTACTTCAGCAATAAATGAAGATTTTAAAACGCCTGCACGGTGACCACCAGTACCTGCTGCGTATGCTTTAGCTTGCGCTAAACCATGACCTTGCGGGTCGTTTTCTGGGTGAACAGCTATAAGTGTTGGAACACCAAAGCCGCGTTTGTATTCTTCACGTACTTCAGAACCAGGACATTTTGGCGCAACCATGATTACCGTAATGTCTTCGCGTACTTGCATACCTTCTTCAACAATATTAAAGCCGTGAGAATATGCAAGAGTAGAGTCTTTTTTCATAAGCGGCATAATTGCACTTACTACTGCCGTGTGTTGCTTATCTGGCGTTAGGTTTAATACTACATCAGCTGTTGGGATTAATTCTTCGTATGTGCCTACTGTAAAGCCATTTTCAGATGCATTTAAAAACGATTGACGACGCTCAGAAATAGCAGATGCACGTAATGTATAAGAAACGTCTAAACCAGAGTCACGTAAGTTAAGGCCTTGGTTTAAACCTTGTGCCCCACAACCTACAATAACTAACTTTTTACTTTTTAGTGCGTCAACGCCATCGGTAAATTCGCCAGCGTCCATAAATTCACATTGTGCCAATTGCGCTAATTGCTCGCGTAAAGGTAAGGTATTGAAATAATTCGCCATTGTTAGTGTCCTATAAATTTGTTTGTTAGATGCGCGGCATTTGCTGCGCTTACAAACACCTTATGCAAAAACGTTACTTGCGTAAAATGATATATTTGAATTAAAGTATTTCATAATATGAAACATAGAGCATGATATGGACCATAAACACTTAAACTATTTTTTAGCCCTGGCTAAAACATTACACTTTGCCCGCGCAAGCGAGCTTTGTCATATAAGTGCACCTACATTAAGTCGTAATATAAAGCAGTTAGAGGAAGAAGTGGGGGTTGCATTATTTTTACGAGATAACAGAAGTGTAAAGTTAACGCGCGAAGGGGAGTCGTTTATTGATTACGCAACAGCAACGCTTGCAAGTTGGCAACGTTTTAAGGCTAACGCACAGGACCCAACTCAACACATTTATGGCAAAGTAAGTATATTTTGCTCAGTGACTGCTTCGTATAGTTTTTTACACCAAATATTGGAACAACTGCGAGCGCAACACCAATATATAGAAATAACCTTAAACACGGGCGACCCAGCGTTAGCTATTAATAGGGTGCTTGATGGACATGAATTAATGGCAATTGCTGCTAAACCAAGTAAGTTACCTACGCAAATTGCATTTGTGGATATTGGTTACTCCCCACTTGTATTAATAGGCCCAAAAATTCAATGCCCGCTTAGTGAAAAATTGATACAAAATAATGAAATAACGGATTGGTCAGATCTTGAATTTATAGTGCCAGAGCAAGGCTTTGCAAGACAAAGGTTAGAGCAGTGGTGGCGTAAAAATAATATTCACGGAAAAATATATGCACAAGTTGCAGGACACGAAGCTATGGTTTCTATGGTAAGCCTAGGTTTTGGCGTGGCAATGGTTCCTAAAATAGTGCTTGATAACAGCCCGCTACAAGACAAAGTGCAAATTTTGACACCTAAAATGCAAGTGCCTGAGGGGTTTGATATAGGTTTAGCGGTATTAAAAAAAGAACTAAACGACCCAGCTATCAGTGCGTTATGGAATATAGCGCAAACTTTAGACGCAAAAGCTATTTAATATACCCTGAAAAAAACTAGTTAAGTAAATAGTATGAATAGTGGTTGCTTAACGGTTTACTATTACTTAACATTGAGCACTAATAAAAAAAACAATGCCGCATGAGAGTTTATCTATGAACCAAGCAGTGTCACTTGCTCATTCTGCCCAATGCCTTAAAAAGGCTATTCCATTAATGGTAAAGTACCGTATGCCGGTTACTCCCATTAATTACGCAATTTGGTACTGCTATATTCAAGGGAATAACCCTTCTCTTAATGCTGAGTTAGAGCAGGTTATTGAGCAGCAACAAACCTGTTCTCAAGATAAAGCTAAAGAGATTTTTGATAAGCATCTAACGCAAGACGATTTGGCTTTTTTTCAAGAAATGACAGAAAAGTTCCATACAACTATGGAGCAAGTTCAGCAAGATATAAGTATAACGCTCGATCATTCTAAAAGTTTTACTACCAGCCTCGTCGACTCTCAAAATGAATTAAACATGCTTACAGATGTAAGCTCATATAATGAAATATTAGGGTGTGTAGAGCGGCTAACCGATGAGTCTATTGCTATGCAAGATTATGCGCGTGAGTTTCAAACGAAACTAGCCGTTGCATATAATGAAATTAAGGATTTAAAAGAAGCGTTAAATATTTCAAAAGAAGCTGCTGATAAAGATACACTTACCGGTTTCTATAATAGAGGTAAGTTTGATACCGACATTATACATTTTTGTCGTCAATATTCAGAACAAGAACAAGAAAGCTCGCTTGCTGTACTTATTATGTTTGATATTGATCACTTTAAGCGCTTTAACGATGACTTTGGTCATCAAAAGGGTGACGAAGTACTCAAGTTGGTAGCTAAAAAGGTAAGAGAAAACTCAATTGATACAGCCAAAGTGTATAGGTATGGCGGGGAAGAGTTTTGTATTACAGCGTACTTTGACACGATTAACGATATTATAGCGTTTGCAGATCGTATTCGTTTAGAGATTGCAAAACTAACGATTCGTAAAAAGCATGATGTTACAACTAAACGTGCCATTTCGGCCAGTTTTGGATTAGCTATATTACGTCCGTTTACAAATAGCACTGTATTAGTAGAGCGCGCAGATAGAGCGCTATATATAGCTAAAACTCATGGACGCAACCGTATTGAAATAGCCCCCGATATTTAATCTTATCTTTTTAAACCTGAAAATTAACATTTGTGTATATAAATTGTGAATGATTGTAACCAACTAGAGCTAGTTTTAAAAGACCTTGCTAGTATGAGGAACTTACTTACTTTTATATTTTGATTTACGCTAATGCGGTACTTCTTTTTATTAATTACAGCTTTGTGCTTTAGCTTGCTGTTTAGCTGCTTTTCAGTGTGTGCTACACAAGATAGTAATCACGCTGATGAATTTACAGAGCAAAGCATATTAACCAACCAGTGGCATTTAAGTTTAAGTGCGGGGGTAGGTGTAATAACGAACCCGTTACACGGTGGGGATAACATTCCGTTGGTGGTAATTCCTCAAGTTGCTTTTTATGCAAAACAATGGTTTTTTGATAACGGTCGCCTTGGTTACTCATTTATACAAACCCCAAAACATCATCTTAATTTAGTAACTGAATTAAATACTGAGTCTCGCTTTTTTATTGACTGGCATCCCAAAAATATTTTTACACTACAAAATAGTGCGTTTAAAACTCAACAGGTGATAGAACAGGAAAGTGAAGCGCGCTCTGTAAATATAAATACCCTACATAAACGCAAGCTAGCTCTTGATGCTGGACTGGCATATCATTATGTAAATGAAGAACATGTATTTTCTGTCCAAGCGCTACATGATGTAACCGATGTGTACTCCGGTGTCCGTGGTGCGCTGCAATGGCAGTACCATACACTGTTTGGGCAGCTTAAAATTAAACCCTCCCTTGGAATAAATTACAAATCTTCTGAACTAAATAACTACTTTTATGGACTTAAAGACGGTGAAACTCAATTTGGTAAAATAGACGTTGGTAGTAGTTGGCAACCTTATGCTAAAATCGACGCCCGTTGGCCACTGAGTAAGGCTGACTCTCTTCGTTTTCATGTAGCATATTATGACTATTCGGCTATGGATGGCAGTCCGCTTTTTGAACACACTTATTCAATGACTGCTTTTATAGGATTTGACCGTACTTTTTAATATGAAGTATTCAATATTAGTTGTGTTTATTATCACTTTGTTTAGTGGTTTTAGTATGGCACAAACCGCTGATCTTAGCGTTTCCCCCAAAGTTTGTGTTGTTTCTGAGCAACAAGAATTTTGCGATCTTGATTTACAGTTTAACTGGCAGTTACATGCCTCTAGTGATGTGTGTTTGTATCAACAAGATGAGCAGCTGCAGTGCTGGCAGCAGCAACGTTCTGGGCAATTTAATTATAAAGCGCGTGTTCAGGTAGAGACCATATACTCCTTAATCAATCCTCATACGGGTGTGTTAATAGCAACAACACAAATTGAAGTACAAAGCGCCCATGCTAAAAAAAATAGGCGTAGGCTTCGCTCTCCGTGGAGCTTTTTTTAATTTAGGAGCAACAAATGCCAAAAATTTTACTTGTTGAAGATGATCTCGGTTTACAGCAGCTAACAAAAGATTACCTTGAACATAATGGCCTAGAAGTCGATGTATTAGATCGTGGTGACGAAGTGTTTGACTACTTAGAAAATAACACTCCTGATTTAATGATATTAGACGTAATGCTGCCAGGTAAAGATGGTTTTAGCGTTTGTCGCCAAGTAAGAGATAAGTTTACTCTACCCATTTTAATGCTGACCGCTAAAGGTGAAGACTTTGACCAAGTACTTGGTTTAGAACTTGGCGCAGATGATTATGTAATAAAACCAGCAGAGCCTCGTGTACTTCTGGCTCGCGTTAATGCACTGCTTCGTCGTGGACAACCGGTTGTAAAGGCAAGTGAAGAGCTTCAATTTGGCGATTTAGTGATTGATAAAACAAGCCGTATTGTAAAGTTAAGTGATTCTGAAATAGTATTAACCTCACATGAGTTTGAGCTACTATGGCTACTTGCTTCAAATGCAGGCGAAGTACTGAGTCGAGAACATGTTCATCAACATATGATAGGGCGTCAATACGATGGCCTTGATAGAACAGTTGATGTGCGCGTATCACGAATTAGAAAAAAATTAGGCGATAATAGCGATAAGCCTTATCGTATAAAAACTGTATGGGGACAAGGCTATTTATTTGTTTCTGATGCGTGGGATCTCTAGCACTATTTAAGGTTAATCGGCTTTAATGGGAAAACTGTTTACCAGCTTATACTTATATATCATTGTTTCATTATTTGTTGTAAGTGGTGTTATTGAGCAGCTGTGGCCCTATGAAGAGTCGCAGCAGCAAGTTCTATTAGATGATGAGTTTGGGCAATCGCTTTGGTTGCTTTCACAAACCCCCAACGGTCTTCAACAGCTTAAGCATAACTTTGAAAGTAAAGTTATTGCCAGACGCGATTTAATACTTCCTCAAAAGCAGCAAACACAACTTAATCAAGATCATTACCTATATTTGTACGATAAGCAGCAGCGCATAGTCTGGTATGTAGAGCTTGGCAATAATACATTGCTTCAAGTTGGGCCTGTAGGTGTTTTAACACCAGAAGCATCGTCTGTTTGGCCCTATTTATTATTGCTCGTGATTGTTGGAATACCGGTAGGACTTTGGAGTTTTTTACTTTGGCGCGACTTTACAAAACTAAGTAAAGCCTGTGAAGCAGTTGAAGGCTTACAAGACTTTGATTTGAATGACACATCAAAATCATTTTTTTTGCCAATTACCGATACACTAAAAGTAATGCAGCAGCGTATTGAGTTTTTACTTAGCGCGCAACAAGAGCTTACTTCTTCTGTATCGCATGAATTTAGAACGCCATTGGCGCGTTTAAAGTTTGCCGTTGTTATGCTGCAAGAGCAGCTACTTGATGAAAAGGGTGAGAAGTACCTGGCAAATATGCAAACCGATATTAGCGAGCTTGAAGCTTTAGTTTCTGAGATGCTTGAGTACGCACGTTTAGACTCACAGCAACCAAGCATTAAGTCAGTAAATTGTGATTTAGTGGGTTTGATAAAAACAGTTGTTGAAAAGCTAAACTTTGGAACGCAGATAAATCTTTCTACAGACTTTCCTGATAAATTTTATTACGACTGTGATAGCCACTTTATGTTGCGAGCTTTACAAAACTTAATAGGAAATGCGTTAAAGTATACGTATTCACAGGTTAAGATTTCTCTTTTAACTGAAAAAAGTCATATTTTACTTATCGTTGAAGACGATGGAGAGGGGGTCACTCCCAGTGAGCGAGAAAACGTATTCAAACCCTTTACCCGATTAGATAAGAGCAGAGCAAAGGACACTGGCGGTTTTGGCTTAGGGCTTGCTATAGTCGCTAAAATTATTCATTGGCACCAAGGTGAATGTAAAGTAGAAAGTTCAGCCTTAGGTGGTGCTAAATTTATTGTATGTTTACCGCTTAAATCCAAGGCATAAAAAAAGCGCCGAGAGGCGCATTTTTTGTGGTTAAAAACCAAAATCAACAAGTAGCAATTAAATAGACCGACTACCTTCAAAAAAGTTCTCGATTAATTTATCTTTTTTCAAGCAACGGCATCAGCATTTGCTCAAGCCCATTTAATTTTACTTCGTACATCATCGCTAATTGGCCACCGAGTCTTGTATCGGGGAATCCTTGCTGCTTAAACCAAACCAAATAGGGCTCGGGTAGCAACAATAAAGGACGGCCTGCATATTTTCCAAAAGGCATTATTGTGTTGATTGCTATCTTGAGTTGTTTTGGATCCATATAGATAACTTAAATATTTATGTGTAGCTAAGTGTAAGGGATTTTAGAGAGATAAAATAGGCTGTGACGGGCAAGAAACAGCCTATTGAGCGAGGGAGTAGGCCCTCTGATATAAGAATTTATATTGGTCAATATAACCCCTGTATGACGCTAATTAGTTGAAGTCTAATTACGTTATTATTTTTAACATGGGTTCTTATTTAACCAACACGGCTAGTCTACCTGTTTTTTATTGCCGTGGTGAGTAGGCTTGTAAAGGAATGTAAATAGAATGAGTTTTTATTTTGAAACTAATAAGAAAGAACTACATTCTTTGTTATTAGTTATCGTTATCAAAGACGATTTAGTCGTTAAATAGCTCTTGCTTAACGTGTTCAGCGAAACCACTACCAGCTTCTAAGTAAAAGTTATAGGTAGAGTGTACACCCATTTCTTCAAGTTCTTTTTGCTGATCAGGGTAGTTTGCAATGGCGGTAACTTGGCCTTTGTAGCCAGAAGCCAGAAGTTGCTCTAATGCAAAAATATTTTGCATATGCTTTGGCATTGCAAGCATAACCATTTGAACATTCGAGTGGTTTACTCGTTGCCAAAAATCTGGATCTGTTGCATCCGCAATGAGTACATTTCGTCCTCTTTTAACGTGTTTGTCTACCACCTCTGGTTTTATATCAATACCCGCTACAACATTTGGGTGCGTGGCATTTATTGTTTCATACGCACCGGTACCTATACGGCCCATGCCAAAAATGACTATTTTAGTGTTATTTAGATTAACCGGCAGCTCTTCTGCTAAGCGTGTTTTACTTTCAATCTTTAATAGCCAGTGTTCTATTTTCACGTACAACTCGTTTGAGCGTTTATTTAAAGGCGAGGCGATGACGAACGTAATAGACACTGCAATTGCCATTACTGCCAGCCACTCAGTGGTGATCATACCGGTAGTTGCTGCCACAGCACATACAATTAAGCCAAATTCGCTATAGTTAGATAAGCTAAATGTAGTAAGTAAAGAGGTGCGTGCACGCAGCTTAAATAAATTAGTAAACACATAATAAAGTGCAGCTTTAATTGGCAATACCAAAATAAGTAGTATCGCAACGATTAAAGAGTTACTCGTAAGCTCTGCATTTAAGCCAATACTTAAGAAAAATCCAACCAGTAATATATCTTTTAAGTTGAGTAACGACTTTGATAGCTCGCCCGCTTTTTTATGTGGGGCAAACATCATTCCGATTATTAGTGCACCTAAATCGCCTTTTAGACCTGCAAATTCAAAAGCATGATAGCCAGCAACCAGAGCAAAAAAGAACCCAAATAAAGGAAGGAGTTCACCATGCTTTGAGCGATTTAATACGCCGTACATTAAGGGTCTAAGTAAAGGCAGCGCAATTATTAAAGCAATAGCCCATAAGTTTGGTACTTTCCCTGTGCTTATTGCTAAAAATATAACCGCGAAGATATCTTGCATTACCAAAATACCAATGGCTATTTTACCGTGTAAGCTTGCCATTTCTCCGCGCTCTTCAAGTACTTTTACTGCAAAAACTGTGCTTGAAAAGCTAAGCGCAAAGCCAACTAGTAAAGCACTTTGCCAGCTTAGCTCAACAAACATAGGTACTGCAAACACACCAAGTAATAGCATAAAGCCACTAAATAATGCGCTACTAAAAATTATATGTAAGGTCGCAGGCGCCCATACCTGGGGTTTTACTAAGCTGTGTACTTTAAGTTTTAAGCCAATACTAAAAAGAAGAAGTGTTACGCCAAGTGCCGCAATCGTGTCGAGGAGTTCTGTACTTTTGTAGCCTGATAAATTTAAAGCAAAACCAGCTAATAAAAAGCCAATTAGTGGAGGAAGTTTCAGCTGATAAACGCCAAAGCCACATACAAATGCGGCGGCAAAATAGATTAGTTCCATAATTCTTAATATCACTTCATTTGGGATTGCAGTGTAACGAAAAATTTATACCATTGAAAATAAAAACAGTGCTAAAAATGAGCGCATTTAATCAATTACTTGCTCAGTGACGTATAAAAAATACACATTAAACACGTGTTTAATCGTAAATAGCATGTAAATAACACTTTTTCACTGACATTGGCTTTCAAATATGGTTAAGATGCTTTAACGAAGAAGTTTAAGCATGGGCAGAAATACAGCCGCTCAGCTTAAGGAGAAATATATGTTTAAAAAGATTTTAGCATCAGTGGGTATTGGTGCTGCTAAAGTAGACACTATTTTAGAAACTGAGCACTTACAACCAGGTCAGCTTTTTAACGCGCAAATAGTTATTACAGCGGGTGATGTAAGTCAAGAGATTGCAGGTTTAGACTTACTATTAATGACCCGCGTAAAAGTGGCCGGTGATGATGGGGATTATTTTACCAATCATGTAATCGATCAGTGGCGCATTACTGACATAGGTACTATTGAACCTGGTGAAGTAAAAAGCATTCCTTTTGAAGCTCGCCTTCACCCTGAAACACCAATTACTGAAATTAACGCAGGTTACAATCAATCTCATGTATGGATTGAAACAGGTTTAGATATTGATTTAGCACTTGATCCTACTGATAAAGACCATTTACACATTTATCCTAATGAAGCCGTTAAAACATGTATGCAGGCAATGGATAAATTAGGATTCAGCTTGATGAAAGCGGATGTTGAAAAGGGTCATTTACGTGCATCTACTTTTCAGTCTCTGTCGGGCTGTTATCAAGAACTTGAATACAAACCAAATAGTCGCAGTTTATTTGGGCTGCAAGAAATTGAGCTATCGTTTGTTCCTGAGGCACATAAAACACATGTGCTGATAGAGCTTGATAGAGCCTTTAGAAGCGATGGTTATGTAGATTTAACTATAGAGCATGACCATGTTAATTTGTCGCAGTTGTGCGACCAACTAGAGCGCTTATTTACTTGATAGTATAGCGTAGTTTAGTAAAACCCAGCTAAGGCTGGGTTTTTTGTTACAGGATTTTATATGACGTTTAAATGTGAACCGTTTGACTCTCTTGACTCTCGTACTCTTTTTACAATAATTCGTGGGCGTATTGATGTATTTGTAGTAGAGCAACAATGCGCTTATCCCGAGTTAGATGATGTAGATGTTGCTGCGAATACTAAACACTTATATACACTTTATAATGATCAGTTACAGAGCTATGCGCGTTGCTACGAAAAAAATAAGCACTACAGTGCAATAGGGCGTGTACTTGTCAGTGAAAGTGCGCGAGGAAAAGGGCTGGCTACGTTGCTTGTCAACGAGGCTATAAATTGTTGTAAGACACACTGGCCAGAGCGTGATATTTATATTGGTGCTCAAACTTACTTACTTGAGTTTTATCGCTCTTTTGGCTTTGAAGATTACGGTAATGAATACTTAGAAGATGGAATTGCCCATCAAGATATGATTTTAAAAGTGTTATAAATCAGTACAAATATAAAAGCTCACACATGTGAGCTTTTATATTTTAAGTTTAGCTTAGCAAAGAGTGTAAAAACACCATGCCTATGGCCAGCGGACATATAAACTTAGTGTACCAAGGCCATACTTTCCAAAATAAAGTGTTATGAACCTCCGGGTTCCCTTCTTGAATTGCTTTAAGTAATGAGCCTCTATACCAAATCCAGCCAACAAAAATACAGCACATTAGGCCAAGCAATGGCTGTGCTACTTTCGTTGTTAAGGTGATCACTAAACCAAACAAGCTACCAAGGTTACAAACTATGGTAATACTAACAATTGCAATGAGTGCACCGATTAACCACGTTGCTTGAACGCGTTTCATCGCAAAACGCTCAACAGTGTATGACACAGGCGCTTCTAACATTGAAATAGATGAGGTTAACGCAGCAATACTCATTAGCGCAAAAAATGCAAAGCCTACAAATAAGCCTACGCCGCCCATACCGTTAAATAAAGCGGGAAGTACTTGAAACACCAATGTATCTTCAGAGAGTAATTTACCTGTTGATGCTGAGAATATTTCAACACCTTGTGCTTGTGCTACGTACATTGCTGGGATGATCAGTAAGCCTGCAACAAAAGCGATAAATACATCAATAAGCGTTACATAAGCACCTAAAGAAACCAGGTTCTCTTTTTTGCTAATATATGAGCCATAAATAATCATTACACTAGTGCCTAGCGATAAAGAGAAGAAGGCTTGGCCAAGTGCACTTACTAATAACTGTGCGTCAAAAATAGATGAAAAGTCTGGAACTAAATACGCTTTTAAACCTTCCATAGCGCCATCTTGCGTCATTACATAGGCAATAAGTGCAAATAAAATACCTAACAGTGCGGGCATTAATCGTTTAGACCATTTTTCGATGCCGTTTTCTACGCCTCGACTGATAATAGCGACGGTTAAAGTAATAAATACCAGGGTAAATATAATGTTTCGAGTAAGTGACTGCTCGCTTAGCCATGTTGATGCTGTGTCGGCGCCAACTAAGGTAGCTATGGGTTCAGCGGTAGCACTGAGCATCCAGCCTGCAACAATAGCGTAAAAACTTAAAATAAAGCCTGCACATAAAATACCACCAAAACCAACAGTAAAAGCAAAACGCTTTTGCCAAGGTTTAGTCGATATTTTTTTAAGTGATGACACTGCATTGGCTTGACCGTGACGACCAATCATCAGCTCAGCCATCAAAGCAGGGTAGGCTAAAAAGAAAGCAAGCACTAAATAAGCGACTAAAAATGCAGCGCCGCCGTTACTTGCTGTTTGTGTAGGGAATCCCCATATATTACCCAAACCAACGGCAGAACCGGCGGCGGCCATAATAAAACCAAAGCGAGAGCTAAACTCGCCTCTAACTGCGCTCATATTATTGTACTTCTCTATTGTGTGACGGCGCTGACAATCTACTGGAAATGTAAATAAATAAAAAGTGCTTATTTGCTGATTTAGCACAATTTAATAAGTCGAGTGTATGTATTAAGCATCAGTTTTATTTATTGTTATCGAGTCGTTTAAAATAACGAGTTGATTTTGTTTAATAATTGTTAACTTTACTCTGTAACTATTGCTTTACGGGTTGTAATGCTGAGCAATAGTGAGGGTAAAGCAAGCCCCACCTAGTTGATTACTTTTAGTAACTTTAACACTACCGTGATGCCAATCAGCTACTTTAGCAACTATGGCTAAACCAAGGCCATAGCTTTTATCGGCTCTGTTACGGTGGTCTTCCTCTCTAAAAAATGGGCTGAATACATTATTAAAGTTTTCACGGGCGATTCCCGGGCCATCATCTTCTACAGTAATTATAAGTTGTTGCTCATGTAATTTTGCACTTAGGTAAATATATTGACCCGCAAAATCGCAGGCATTCGTTAATAAGTTTGTAATGGCGCGAGCAAGCCAATGAAGATCGGCACTTATTAATTCATCGCTACTGTTAAGTTGCACACTTAACATTTGCGATTCAAGCTTAGGTGCTAGCTGTATTAAAATATCTTCAAGGTAAGGTTTAATATTTGTCGAAGAGTAGGTTAGTTTATTAGCATTTTGCTCAAGTGTTGCAAATGCTAAATAACTGCTCAGCATAGACTCCATATGATCCAAATCGTTTTCCATACGTGCTAAATATTGCTTTATTTTATGCTCATCATGGCTATCAAGCGCGGCATCTAATCCAAATCGAAGGCAGGCTATAGGAGTGCGTATATCGTGAGATAAGCTTGAGGCCATTAATTTATTTTCGGCGACGAGCTTTTCTATCTGACTCGCCATGCGATTAAAGGTGAGCTCAACATCTTTTATATAAGTAAAGTGCGACACTTTTATACGGGCTTGAACGTTACCGGATGCAAATTTTTTGGCAGCTTCGTTTAATACAGTTAAACGTTTTGCTAAAGGGGCAATAATAAAGCCCATAAATACACATAAGCCTGCATAAAATAGCAATGTTAGCATTATGTCATTACGTTGCTCGCTATCAGAGTGTTTATCTAAGCGCATAGATAAATGAAAAGGGTTTAGTATTTCACTGCTGTAAAGCATATAAAAGCCTTGCTGGTCTTCTAAAATCAGACCATCAGGGGTGTGCATTTGCAATAATAGTGATGGCGGTAAGGCTAGCGAGTCGTTAGGTTTGTAATCAATTAAAATATCAAACTCTTGAGCGAGTTGTCTTACATAGCTGCTACGCTCAGGTGTGGGAATGTTGGCGAGCTGCTTACTAAAGCCAGTGATCATTTTACTTTGTTGGCTAAACTCATCCTGTGGTGTATGTGCGCGCTGACTAAATGCATCAATAAGCCAGCCTAAAACCACAATAGATAACAGTGCACTGCCTAGGAGTGATATATAAAACTTTTTCATTTATTTATCACTTTATTGCCATGCAGTAGAAACAAGTAAATAACCACGGCCCCAAATAGTTTTTATTTTTTCTGGGTTTTGAGGGTCATCATTAAATTTTTTGCGAAGTGCAGAAATAAGTACATCAACACTTCTATCAAGTCCGTCGTACTCTCTACCTTTCGTCGCTTTAAATACAGCATCGCGTGATACAACTTGCCCCGCATTACTTGCTAGGTAATGCAGTAAGAGATACTCGGCGCTTGATATGTTTATATCTTGCTCGTTAAGGGTTACATTTCTTGATTCGGTATTAATGCTAAGCGCACCGACTTGAATAAGGCTTTCGTTAACCTGTGGCGTACTAGTTTCATTGTTTTGACGCAGCGCTGCTTTAATTCGTGCTAACAAGGCACGTGGGCGAACAGGTTTCATAATGTAATCGCTTGCACCAACTTCGAGGCCTATGACTTCATCCATTTCTTCATCGCGGGCGGTGAGCATTATAATCGGTGCGCTATAAAAACTGCGAAGCTCTCTGCAAACACTAATGCCATCTTGTCCTGGAAGCATAATATCTAGCAGCACTATAGTAGGGTTTAATGTTTTTACTTGGCTGACAACTTCGTCTCCCCGATGACAAACATGGGTTGTATAGCCTTGCTCCGTTAAATATTCAGCTACCCACTGGGCAAGCGATACATCGTCTTCAACAAGTAAAATGGTGCCGTAGTTATCCATAAAATATCCTTAAAACAAGTGGTATTAAAATAGTCGCCAGCGACGTTTTTTTTGTCTGTTTTGATAAACCCATTGTAGCTTTACTTCTGCTGTGCTGATAACTTTAGCTGTATTGCTATCAAATAGTTCAAATGAAATGCTTTGCTGTGAGTCAAAAGCATAATTAAAGCTACCATTTTGCTGTTTGAGCCAACATTGCATTATGTACTTTGATGTTGCATCACGCAGGCAGTAATTACCAATTACAGGTTGCTCCCATGTTAGTGTAATATCAGCATAGCAATTACGGCCTTCGCGCAACGCAACGCAAGTATCGGGCAATGCGATAAGTGTTTCGGGTGGCTCTTGTGCTTGTAAAAGCCAAGGGCTTGGGAAGATCAGTAATACACAGATCCATCTAAAATACATAACGTAGGCCTACCTTGGCTTTATGTTGATATCCTTGGGAAATAATTGGGCTGTCGTCAATTTCTTTTGAAAACCATGTAGTGAGCCAACCTGCTAAAAATACCCAGTCACGACTCAAGGGGTATTCTGCATGAAACTCAAATATAATACTGGTGCTGGTATTAGTGCTATATACAGGACGAATGCTGGTGGCTTCATCGCTATCTATACCAAAATAATAATTAGTGAAGTCAGCGGAGTAAGCGCTAATACCTACTCCTGATCTAAACTCCCAATTTCGCCATGGTAATATTTGGCTAAAAAAACTGTTTATTACCCAGCCATTGTGGGCACCTGATACATCATGAAGGTATTCAAAGGAGAACTGTGAGTTTTCAAATCTGCGGGTTAATCTAAGACCTACGTCAAAATCGTAATTACGCTTTTTTATTCCTTGGAGCTCTTCAATAACGCCATTGTTATAAAATCCAAGGCCTTTTTCGCTAAAACCGGCTTGAGTATTAGTACCCAAAATATCTAGGCCCCAATCAAATTTATCGATAAGGCTGTAACCGACAACAAGGCCGCCGCTTAGCTGGTTATGATCAAAATCAAGGTAAAATCTGTCGTAAGAAATCGCAAGGCTGAGGTCAAGTTCGACACCTTTATCGTAAGAATCAATCCCAACAAGGTAAGAGTCTTCAATATAAAATCCAGCGCCGGCACTCCAGTCCCACGCAAAACCTTGAGTTGGCTCAAGCGTGTTATCGGCATAATAGCGATTACTTGCCATACTCGAAGTGCTAAACATGCAGCAAAAAAGCAATGTGATGCTCAAAAAAGTATGGTTAAGCAAAGTGTTTCTCATCCCTAGGGGCCTAATTATTATTTGTTATTAAGCGTAGTATATTGTTAAGGCGTTCCTTTAATCTGTAAAAAAATGTAGTAAGCGTGATCTTAAGGCGGCTTAAATTTACTGCACTTTAATTTTATCGATTAATATACTGCTTAGGTAAAACTGCATCATAGGTGTTAATGCACTTACTTCTGTTCTATTACACGGGCCGCTTAATTTTGTAAGGTTTGATAACTTAGAAAGCGTTTTGTACTGAGGAATTTGTATGTCTTTTCCAAACCTTGCTATACGTGCTTCATCTGTATTTTGCTGGTGAATAAACGAAGCAATTTCAAGCTCATTAGTAATCTTTTGCTCTTCACTAAAATTATAAACTAATGGTTCACGATGAAAACTTGCACTGTCTATTGATGATTTTGCAAACCATACAACATCACCAGACGATTTGTGTGTTAGGCGCATGCTAACTTGTGCAAATATTGTAGCGCATTGTTGAGCTGGGTATTGCTGAGCAACATTTGCATAGATAGGGTAAGGGTTTTCAGGTTGCTTTATAGCGTACTTAGTGTCGTCAGTAAATGTTAAGTCTAACTGCTGGATAGTGAGCGTGTAGTCGCTATTATTTTTAGTCGTTACTTTTAATTGTTTGTCGTTAAGTGCTTGGCCAATTTGCGAAAGTAACTTATCAGTTACACTTGCTTTATCGGTAATTATTTTAACTGTTTGGTTTCTTAGTACTTTATGTGCCGGTAGCTGTACAGACTTCACTTTTGGCGATGCATGCTCGGTGGTGTACTCAAGCTGATACGACTGACTTTTTAATGTTGGCTTTGATGGCATAGCCAAAGGTTCGGCTGATTGCTTCGTAAGAGTGCAACCTGTTGATAATAAAATAAAAAGTGATACAACTAAAAAACGCATAAGTACAAAACACTCACTAAAAGCCAAATATTCGTCGTATTGTACGTTAGTCCAAACAAAACTTCATGATATTATCTACGCAGATGTAGTTAAAAAGATAAAAATTTCAAAAAATGAAGTATCTCAACCCTTTATTGTATTGCCTATCTGCTTTGTGTTTACTGTTTAGTGCTGTGAGTTTTTCAGCAAAAGCAGACCCTAACTGGGATGCATTTGTAAAAAAGTATGGTCGTTACGCACAAAAAAAACTAAAGAACAAAGGCATACCTGGTGCCGCTCTTTCTATCGTTAATATAAATAATGCGGATTATATTCATACTATGGGTGTTACGAAAATACGTAATGGCCAAAAGGTTAATAAACACACTCGATTTAGACTTGCGTCAGTGTCTAAAACATTTGCAGGCTCCTTATCGGCTAAGCTTGCAAATGAGGGGCTACTTGAATTAGATAAACCAGTAAGTGACTATTTAAGCGATTTTAAAAATACCGTTTATAAAGACGATTTAAAGGTGTTTCATTTACTTAGTCATTCTAGTGGTTTAGTACCAAATGCTTACGATAACTTGATTGAATCTCGAATGGATTACCCCGATATTGTACAAAAACTGCTTACAGTAAAACCTATCTGTAAACCAGGAGAGTGCTATGGCTATCAAAATGTCATGTTTAGTCTCATTGATGATGTGATATTACAAAGCACTCATAAAAATTATGCACAGTGGCTAAGAGAAGCTATTTTCGACCCTTTAAAAATGAGTGACGCAAGCTTAGGTTTTGACGCTATGGTTGAAGATAAAAACTTTGCATTACCGCACGTCAGAGGGACGAAGCGTTGGTATAGCGCCAAGCTTAAAAAAAACTATTATAAAGTTGGCCCCGCCGCAGGTGTAAACGCGAGCGCTAGCGACATGGCTATTTGGTTAAAAGCACAGTTAGGCTCATACCCAGATGTATTATCTTTAGACGCTCTTGCAAAACAAACTCGCCCTTATACTTATACAAAAAAAGAAAGATATCGCCGAGTATGGAAAAAACACGTAAATAATGCGTATTACGGGCTAGGCTGGCGGATTTACGATTACGCAAAAGAAACGCTTTATTATCATAGTGGTTGGGTGCAAGGGTACAGAAGTGATGTAGTTGTATTCCCTCATTTAAATATTGGCTTTAGCTTGATAGTTAATGCTGAAACCGGAGTGATTAACGAGTTAACTACGGAGTTTATTGACCGAGTACTTGAATATAAACGAGGTGAAAAAATATGAAATACAAACGTATTTTACTTACGGGTGTAATTTCTTTAGTTACCTTATTAAATAGCTTTTTAGTGTTAGCAGTACCTGATGAAATATATTTATTTCGTCACAGTGAAAATTTAGCAGGTAAAAACCCAGATCTTTCTGATGCCGGAAAATTACGTGCTAATCATTTGGTTACTTTATTAAAAAAATATAAAAAGGTTCACATTTACAGTAGTAATTACAAACGAACTCTTCAAAGTGCAAAACCATTGAGTGAGCATTTTAATGAGCAAATTAGTACTTACGACGCAAGAGAGTTACCTGCTTTTAAAGATGAACTACTTAAGCTTAACGGAGTAGTGATAGTTATAGGGCACAGCAATACAACACCGCGATTAGCGGCGCTACTTTCAAATGAAACAATAACACCAATGAGTGAGAGTGAATTTTCACGTTATTTTTTATTAAGTAAAAGTGTAAATCAAAATACCAATGAATACTCTGTTGCCGAGCACAAAATGAACTTCTAATTTGTATTAATTAAATAACAAAAAACCAGCATTAAGCTGGTTTTTTTAATTAAACGTACTAAATCCTTTAAATAGGATTAATTAGTTACGTGGTAATTGGATTTTTTTCTCAACACTTTGGCGGTAAAGCACAATAGTGTGACCAATTGTTTGTAGTTTAGTCGCGCCGGTTTCACGAATAATAGCATCAAAAATTAATGCTTTAGTTTCACGATCGTCAGTGGGTACTTTCACTTTAATTAATTCGTGAATTTCTAATGCACTTTGAATTTCGACTACTACGCCTTCGGTTAAACCGTTAGAACCTAGTAAAACTACAGGCTTAAGGCTATGCGCCTGACCTTTTAAAAACTGCTTTTGTTTGTTTGATAATGTCATGTTTATACAAATTTTGCTGAATATGGCTTGAATTAAGGGTATTCTAACGCCATCTAAAGAATATTACTAATTAGTTGCGTGTTAATTTATGACAAATAAAAAACAGTCAGCCAGTTCACAGCGTTGGCTGAAAGAACATTTTGATGATAAATATGTTCAAGAAGCGCAAAAAAAAGGCTGGCGTTCAAGAGCGGTTTTTAAATTAGATGAAGTACAAAATAGAGATAAGCTACTTCGCCCGGGTATGACCGTGGTCGACTTAGGGGCCGCTCCTGGTAGTTGGTCTCAATATTTGGCTGAAAAAGTGGGTGACAAAGGCCAAGTTGTTGCGTGTGATATATTACCTATGGACTCACTGGCGGGCGTTGACTTTTTACAAGGTGACTTTCGTGAAGAGGCAGTACTCAATGCATTGTTAAAACGCATTGATGGTAAAAATGTTGATGTGGTACTCTCTGACATGGCACCAAATATGAGTGGCAATAACTCGGTAGATCAAGCTGGTAGCATGTATTTAGTGGAACTCGCGCTAGATATGTGTAATCAAGTTTTAAAGAAAAATGGCGCATTTATTGTTAAGGTTTTCCAAGGTGAAGGCTTTGATCAATACTTGCAGGATGTACGTAATAGTTTTAAAGCAGTGAAAATACGCAAACCTGATGCCTCACGTGCCCGTTCTCGGGAAGTTTATATAGTAGCGACTGGATACAAACTGTAGTACAGTTGCTTGGCGTTTAGTTGAATTTAAATTAATTGGATACAAGAGGTTAACCCCTTGAGCGATATGGCGAAAAATTTAATACTATGGCTGGTGATTGCAGTTGTGCTGATGTCAGTCTTTCAGAGCTTTAATGGCGGCGATCAAGTTGATCGTCAAACAAGTTACACTCAATTTGTAAAGGACGTACGTAGTGGCTCTTTACAAGAAGTAATCATTGACCGTGGTACAGGCAGTATTACGGGCACTAAAAACAGTGGCGAACGTTTTCAAACAACAATGCCAATGTATGATGAAGACTTAATAAATGATTTGCTTAAAAATGATGTAAATGTGAAAGGTGTTCAACCTGAAGAGCAATCATTTTTAGCAAGTATATTTATTTCTTGGTTCCCGATGATACTGCTTATTGGTGTATGGATATTCTTCATGCGTCAAATGCAAGGCGGGGGCGGTAAAGGCGCGATGTCGTTTGGTAAGAGCAAAGCGCGCCTAATGAGCGAAGATCAGATTAAAACAACCTTTGCTGATGTAGCTGGGTGTGATGAAGCAAAAGAAGATGTTACCGAATTGGTAGATTTCTTACGCGACCCATCGAAATTTCAAAAGCTGGGCGGCAGTATACCTAAGGGTGTACTTATGGTTGGTCCTCCAGGTACAGGTAAAACATTGCTAGCGAAAGCGGTGGCAGGTGAAGCAAAAGTACCATTTTTCACAATTTCAGGTTCTGACTTTGTTGAGATGTTTGTTGGTGTGGGTGCATCACGTGTTCGTGATATGTTCGAACAAGCTAAAAAAGCAGCGCCTTGTATTATCTTTATAGATGAAATTGATGCCGTTGGTCGTAAACGTGGCGCAGGTATGGGCGGCGGTAACGATGAGCGCGAACAAACGTTAAACCAAATGCTAGTAGAGATGGATGGTTTTGGTGGTAACGAAGGTATAATTGTAATTGCTGCGACTAACCGTCCAGACGTACTTGACCCTGCGTTACTTCGCCCAGGTCGTTTTGACCGCCAAGTAGAAGTAGGTTTACCAGATATTCGCGGCCGTGAACAAATACTTAAAGTTCACATGCGTAAAGTACCATTAGGCGACAATGTAGAAGCGGCTGTTATTGCACGCGGTACACCTGGTTTTTCAGGTGCAGATTTAGCAAACTTAGTAAACGAAGCCGCTCTTTACGCAGCACGTGGTAATAAACGTGTTGTCAATATGGCTGAGTTTGATGCTGCTAAAGATAAAATCATGATGGGCGCAGAGCGCAAAACCATGGTGATGAGCGAGCAAGAAAAAGAAATGACGGCTTACCACGAAGCTGGCCACGCAATTGTTGGCCGTTTGGTGCCAGAGCACGACCCTGTTTATAAGGTATCTATTATTCCACGTGGTCGCGCGTTAGGTGTAACAATGTACTTGCCAGAGCAAGACCGTGTTAGCCACTCTAAAGAGCTTTTAGAGTCTATGATTTCAAGCCTTTATGGTGGCCGTATTGCTGAAGCACTTATTTATGGTGCAGACAAAGTAACAACCGGTGCAAGTAACGATATTGAGCGCGCAACTGATATTGCACGTAAAATGGTGACGCATTGGGGTTTAAGTGAAAAGCTGGGCCCATTACTCTACGCTGAAGATCAAAACGAAATGTATATGGGTGGCGGCGGTAGTCGTGCATCGAACATGTCGGATGATACGGCTAAAGTAATTGATGCTGAAGTTCGTTTGTTCTCAGATCGCAACTATCAACGAGCAGAAGATATATTAAAAGAAAATATTGATATTCTTCACTCGATGAAAGACGCACTGATGAAATATGAAACTATCGATGCTAAACAAATTGATGATTTAATGGCGCGTCAGCCAGTTCGCGAACCTCGCGATGCACATGACCGTCACGAAGCTAAGCCTGAAAAAGCCCAAGCACCACAAGAGCCGGTTATTGAAGAAACTCAAAAACCAGATGATTCATCAAAAAAAGATGAAACAAACCTTGATGACAAAGCTGAATAATCGTTAAAATAGTTATGAAAGCCCCGTACTTCGGGGCTTTTTTGTATCAACTATTTAGAAATAAGAATAAAAGGTTGGCGATGACTACCGTATTAAAGCTTCCAAGAGGCCGTAAGCTCAGCCTAGAAACCCCAGTGATTATGGGAATACTAAATGTCACACCAGATTCTTTTTCTGATGGAGGGCAGTTTATAGACCCCGTAATAGCACTCAATCAAGCTATGCAATTGTTAAATGATGGCGCACAAATAATTGATATAGGTGGTGAATCCACCCGCCCTGGTGCCCCTGACGTATCTCTTGAAGATGAACTTGCTCGCGTCATTCCCGCCATTAAAGCCATTCGGGAGCATAGTGACTGTATTATTTCTATAGATACAAGTAAAGCAAAGGTAATGGAGCAAGCTTTATTAGCTGGCGCCGATATTATAAATGATGTAAGAGCACTTCAAGAAGAGGGCGCATTAGAGGTTGCAGCAAAACACAGCGATGTGGCTATTTGTTTGATGCACATGCAAGGGCAACCTCGAAGTATGCAATCAGCTCCACATTACGATGATTTATTTTTAGACATAAATACTTTTTTTACTCAGCGTATTAGCGAATGTGAAACAGCCGGGATTAAGCGAGAGCAGCTTATTCTTGACCCTGGTTTCGGATTTGGAAAAACATTGAGCCATAATTATCAAATATTGGCCCAGTTTAATGACTTTAATAAATTTGGCTTACCCTTACTAGCTGGTTTATCGCGTAAGTCGATGATAGGTAATTTATTAAATAGAGACACTAGTGAGCGCCTTGCAGGTAGCTTAGCTGGTGCATTAATAGCTGCGCAAAATGGCGCAAAAATTATTCGTGTACACGATGTAAAAGAAACCGCAGATGTACTAGGTGTATATCAAGCGTGCGATAAAGGAATTACACAATGAAAGAAAGAAAATATTTTGGCACTGACGGCGTACGTGGTTTAGTCGGTACAGCTCCAATAAACCCTGAATTTGCAATGAAATTAGGTTGGGCTGCAGGACGAGTATTATCACAAAGTGGCACCAAAAAAGTAATTATAGGTAAGGATACGCGTATTTCTGGTTATATGCTTGAAACCGCATTAGAAGCAGGCCTTATTGCTGCAGGTATTGATGTGGTATTGCTTGGCCCAATGCCAACTCCCGCAGTTGCATATTTAGCACAAACATTCAGAGCTGAAGCGGGCATTGTTATTAGTGCTTCGCATAACCCTTATTACGATAATGGTATTAAGTTTTTTAATGGTCAAGGCTTAAAACTTGATGATGCTGTTGAGCTTGAGATAGAAGCGATGCTCGATGAACAGATGACGTGTGTTGCATCTGACAAGCTTGGTAAAGCATCACGCTTAGTTAGCGCTGATGGGCGTTATATTGAGTTTTGTAAAAGCCAGTTTCCTCAAGGTCTTTCACTAGAGGGACTTAAAATTGTTTTAGATTGCGCAAATGGCGCAACCTATCATATTGCACCTTCAGTAATGCGAGAGCTTGGTGCTGAGGTTATTACTCATGCTTGTGAACCTAATGGGGTTAATATTAATCACGAATGTGGTGCAACGCATGTAGATACATTAAAACGTAAAGTACTAGAGCACAAAGCCGATGTGGGCATTGCCTATGATGGTGATGGCGATCGTGTAATGATGGTCGATCATAATGGCCGTGTATTTGACGGTGATGATTTGGTTTATATTATAGCGTGCCAAGCTGCAGATGATCATATACTGGGCGGTGGAGTAGTTGGTACCGTTATGTCTAATATGGGCCTTGAAAATGCCTTAAAAGCTAAAGGTATAGACTTTGCCCGCAGTAAAGTGGGCGACCGTTATGTTATGGAAGTGCTCCAACAAAAAGGCTGGAAAATTGGCGGAGAGAGCTCAGGACATGTTTTAAATTTAGACTTAATTAGTACCGGCGATGGTATTATCTCAAGCCTTCAAGTACTTGCCGCTATGGTTGCGCAAAATCGAACATTACAAGATTTAGGTGCCGGTTTTACCAAGTACCCAATGAAGATGATCAATGTGCGTTATACACCCGGTACCGATCCTACAAAAGCAAGCGAAGTACTCGATGCAGTGGCAGACGTTGAAAAAACTCTAGGTGATAAAGGACGTGTTTTACTTCGTAAATCAGGTACCGAGCCAGTAGTTCGTGTTATGGTTGAAGCTGAACAAGAAAAAATAGTATTAGACAGCGCTAAAAAAATTGCAGCAGTTGTCGAATCTATGAGCAAACAAACTGATTGATAACAATAACCTCTTGTAACTTTGGGCGAGAAAAGTTAATATCTCGCCCGCTTTCTAATATGGAGTGGAAGAATGGCAACACGCAATGCGATGGTCGCGGGCAATTGGAAAATGAATGGCTCTTTAGAGCTAGTTAAGCAAATGTCTGATGCTATTAACAATGTAGAATTTCAAAAGATGGACATTGTTTTATTTCCTCCTTTCCCTCTAATATCAGCAATGATTGCAAGTGGAGTCGCGACCGGAACACAAACTGTTTCAGAAAATACGCCAGGTGCTTTTACTGGTGAAGTAGATGCGCAGCTTGTTAAAGACTTAGGTGCACAATATGTACTTGTAGGTCACTCTGAGCGCCGTAGTATTTATAACGAGAGCAATGCAACCGTAGCTAATAAATT
This sequence comes from Pseudoalteromonas sp. MMG007, assembly GCF_018100985.1. Lineage (GTDB taxonomy): Bacteria > Pseudomonadota > Gammaproteobacteria > Enterobacterales > Alteromonadaceae > Pseudoalteromonas. Next base: position 741,905 of record NZ_JAGJEI010000001.1, read on the forward strand.
TGCTAGAGCACAAGAGGTAGGTTTAACACCCATCTTGTGTATTGGTGAAAGTGAAAGTGAGCAAGAAAACGGTCAAACCGAACACGTAGTTGCTGCTCAAATTGATGCAGTAATTAAAAAATTAGGTGTAGCAGCACTGAAAGATTCTGTGATAGCATACGAGCCCGTTTGGGCCATAGGCACAGGTAAGACTGCAACGCCGGAACAGGCACAAGCTGTTCATAAATTTATACGCGATAAAATTGCGTCACTAGACAGCGATTTAGCACAAGGGCTTACCATCTTGTATGGTGGTAGCGTTAACGAAAAAAATAGCGAATTATTATTTGCACAAACAGATATAGACGGCGGTCTAATTGGCGGCGCTAGTCTTAAAGCAGATTCATTTACTGCAATCTGTAACAGTGCAAAAGGAACTGTGTAAAATGTACGAAATTTTATTAGTAATTTATTTAGTTGTTGCTTTAGCTTTAGTTGGTATGGTTTTAATCCAGCAAGGTAAAGGTGCAGATATGGGTTCTTCATTTGGCGCTGGTGCTTCTGGCACTGTTTTTGGCTCGTCAGGTGCAGGTAACTTCATGACTAAAACAACAACCAGCTTGGCAACAGTATTTTTTGTATTGAGTATTGTTTTAGGTAATCTTACTGCGGGTCAAATTAAAAAGACCGACGAGTGGGAAAATCTTGAAGCAGCACCTGCAGCAGAAACAGTATTACCTGCTGAAGAAGATGTTCCAGTTTCAGTTACTAAAGAGCAAAGCTCTGACGTACCAAACTAAATTAGTGTAAAGTTAACGTTAAACGATTTATAAACCTCAAATAAGTCATTAAGTTTAACACTCAAGCGAAAGCTTAAAATGCGGATGTGGTGGAATTGGTAGACACGCTACCTTGAGGGGGTAGTGCTTTAGGGCGTGGGGGTTCAAGTCCCCCCATCCGCACCAAATTATAGAAACCAGTAGCAATAATGTTACTGGTTTTTTTATACCTGAAATCCATATTGGTTGTTATTTGTGCTGCTGTTGTTGTTGTGAAACGGCTAGTGGCTTAAAATTTTGAATTATTTATAAAAAAAAACTAGAAATATTACAAATTTAGTTAACACTTATAAGTAATAAGCCGATAATAGATTTAGACAATAAAATAAGGTATTTACAATGGCTTCAGGCTTCTCTTTTCAAAATCTTAGCATAAGTAAAAAAATACATGCAATTACGAGTATTGCCGTCGTTGCATTTTTAGTGATTGTGCTGATTAACTATTTTGCAATGAATGATAATCGAATTGCATTAAATGAAATGGAAAAATCATCCTATCAAGTTGTTAAGTTAACATCAGCTAACGTTAGCATTTTAGAGAAGCTAGATGAACTTTACACTCAAGCGGTAACGTTTGGTGAGCAGGATTTAGTGGAGAAAGCATCCGACACATATAATCAACTCAAATTAAATATTATTGCGATAGAAAAAATTAATGCGTCTTACATTCATAGTGACACTAAAGAGCAACTCGCAAATTATGAAAAAATATCAGCGACCATAGCTAATGGAATGGTCAATGGGACAGCAGACTTTAGTAAAATTCAACAACAAGCACAGAGAAAAACAGCGCTTTACAATGATGTTCTCGAAAAGTTTAAGTCAGCACAAGTAAAAGCAGATGATCGTTTTTTTGAGCTTGTTGCAAGTACTAAAGACCGCTCTGATTACGCGCTTACATTAATGTTAGTTGTTTCTATTGTATCGCTTATTTTATTGCTCTTTATGGCTATTTGGATAGCTAAGCGAATTGCTTCTTCAGCAAGCGATGCGGCGAATAATTTAAGTTTATTGGCAACTGGTAAAGGCTCATTAAGTACTAAATTAACAGTCAACTCTGAAGATGAAATAGGTCAAGTATCTATAAACTTTAATTCTTTTATCGGTATATTGAAAAAAACAGTATTAGAAATAATAGCGGTTTGCGAGCCGTTAATGGAAAATTCTACACGCTTAGTTCAAGGGATGGAACAAGCTGAACGTGCAACGACCAAGCAAACCACTGATGCTGAAATTGTGAAGCAATCGATGGAAGAGATGAAGCAAAGTGTTGGGGATATATCTCAATCAGCTGCCAGTGCTTCTCATGCTGCGCAAACGGCAGAGAAAGAAGTTGAGCAAAGTCGAACCCAAGTACAAACATCAGTAACGGCTTCTCGTACGTTAAGTGATGAGATTAACCACGCAGCTACAACGATTAATAAATTAGCAGACGACACAAAAAACGTATCGCAAATACTAAATGTTATTACATCAATAGCCGAGCAAACAAATTTACTGGCACTTAATGCTGCGATTGAGGCAGCTCGTGCTGGTGAGCATGGCCGAGGCTTTGCTGTTGTTGCTGATGAAGTGAGAGAGCTTGCATCGCGTACCGCTCACTCCACAAATGAGATCCGAGAACTGTTGACTACTTTAACTGAAGCGGCTAACGAATCAGTGACTGCAATGACATCTGCTAGAGATATGGCTACAGATAATGCCACAGCAGCTGAAAAAACAGGTATTTCTATAGAGAAAATTGCGGAGCAAATGTTAGAAATAAACGGAATGAACTCACAAATTGCTGCAGCCACAGAAGAGCAAACATCAGTTGCTGCAATGGTGGTAGAAAACGTAACAAATATGCATGTATCGTTTGAAGATACAATGGATTCTCTGACTGCTGTTAGGGATGTGGCTAAAAACCTTCATTACCTTTCTGATAACCTGCTAGATGCCACTGCGAAATTTAAAATTGAGTAAAGTCGCTGAAGTTTAGTTATAAAAAAACCACCTTTCGGTGGTTTTTTTATTGATTGTATTAGTTAAAAAGTAGCAACTACTTTAACTTTATCAGTAACTTTACTGCTATCAATATAGCCAATAGAGTCGCCATTAGCAGCTACAAAATCAACGACAGCTTGGTCAGTATCTAGTTTCTCAGGCGGTGTGCCTTTGCCAGTAAATACTAACTTAGACCAGTAAGCATTTAATTGGCTACTCGACTTACCCACTACTTTAGTGTTGAACTCATCGGCTACCGCAGTACCGTTTTGAGTTACAGGGGTCACCTTGTTACCATTCGCAAATGATTTAGCTTTACCCAAGTAAACTTTCTTTATAGTGTCTGCATCAATTGCATTTGAATTGCCAGGATTTACAATCACGGCAACTTCAGCAAAAGCACTGAACGAACAGATAGAAAGTGCACTAGCTAGAATTAATTTTTTCATTTTTCGCTCCAGTTAAAATACTAAATCAATACCAACGGCTACAACATCCGTCTCAGTATCTGCTACGTCATCTTTGAAGCGACTAAAGTCAATCTTAAATGCAGCAGACGGATGAAAGTCATAACGAGCACCGATTGTATATACATTGCTTTGTGCACGAATGCCCTCTAATGCTAAGTTTACAACACTATTTAAAGATGGAATGCTTTCGATAGTATCAAAGCGTGATGATTTATGTTCATCATCATTTTCTTCAAAGGTAAAATGTACAATTACATCGTCAAGGCGGTAGCCTAGAGAAGCATAGAATTGTTTTTGTTCAGCTAAAAGACTTTCTTCAACTTCAAACTGCGTATATTCGGCATCAAATAGGATGTTTTCATAGTCAATTGAGAAACCAACACCGATAAATGTTGTACTATCTTCTTCTGTAATTAAGTCATTGGCTGTGTCGCTTAAGCCACTGTTATTAAGTACATCAATTAGTCCTAATAGATTAATATCATCAGAGTAGATGCTTGTATCTGCAACAATGTAGGCTGCGCGCGCACTAAACCAGTCATATGACAAGTTCCAGTTTAAACCGCCTAAATTATTTAATTCTGCAGGTAGATCATTTCCAAATACATCTATATCACCGTCAAAACCGCCATAGAAGCCTTGTAAAGTCGAGTCCCAGTCTCCAATTTGAGTATTATAAACTACACTAAGGCCTTCATAAGTTGAAAATGGGATCCCGTATACAGATTTAGGCGGGCGTACCCAGCGATAAGCATAACCTACATCTAAAAAGTCTGAATATTTATAAAACGGAACACGCATTTTACCAGCGCTGAATTGCAGTTCATCACTGTATTCATAAGTTACGTATGCCCATTCGAATGTAGCGTCAAAATCGTCTTCGCCACGTGCAATTATTTGTGCCGTTGCGGTTAACTTTTCTTGAAGATCGGCTGATAATTGTAAAGCAAACTTACTTTCGTTTTTAAACGAGATGTCATCATCGTACCCGTATAGAGTTTGATCACTGTCTAGACTCTTACCGCCTACAATTGATGCAAAGCCGTTAATACGCACTTCAGCGCTTGCATAACTTGAAGCAAGTGCTGCACATACAGCTACTGCAATTGATAACTTATTCATATGTATTTCCTATTTGTTATCTGGATGTTGATTTCAATAGGATTATAGAAGTGAATTTAGTTTTTATCTAATAAACTTAGCAAGTTAGTGAAAATATATTTATTGACAGCCTTATAGGTTTTGTGTCGGGGTGGGTGTTTGCTAAGGTACTTTAAATTAAATTATATGATTCGTATTGTAGTAACTTTTATATTTAATTAATAAGACTCATTAAATGTTTTTTAGCTATTTACTTTACTCAAGTCTTCTTTACACCGAAGCAATGCCTGCTACTTATTTTAACTACAATTTTTTATGAATCTTATACAAGTGGATGCGGACTGTCGCTTCATCTATAAACAATGCTCTGCTTTGGCATTGGAACGCAAACCAGAGTAGAATAAGCTTAACACCTTAGTTTCTTTGCATGTTAATGACGGTAGTGTAGATTGCAGTTAGTTGGCTAACATTTGCTTCATCACTGTCAGTTTGATTTGCTTGCTATGCTCATATTATTCTATCGTTAGACTGCGCCTTGGTACTACATTCCTATTACTGTTAATTTCAATGACGAAGCTTTATTTTTTTGTGTACTTATTGAGCACAATAAAATGTTGTTTTGTTATACTTTGAAAGTTTTGTATTTTAACTTTAATTACAAGGTGTGATCGTTTTCTATATATCAAACCACTTTATTTTGAGAAACCTAATAATCCTACTAAGGTTTGAATGTTTTTCAATTTATTAAAAAAAGTGTGCGTTTATTCACAATATTGTCATATAATGTCCTTCCAGAGGAAAGGTGCCATCACGCATCTTTTTTTATGCCTAAAATTTATATCTTTTTAATATAAATATAGATGCATAACAAATCACACGATATCCTTTGGAGAATATTTTGAAACTACGCACACTCTCACAGTTAAGCCTAGCAATTGTCGCTGCACTATCTGCCTCAGTAAATGCTGAAGAAGCTAAAACAACAGCAAAACAAGACGCGTTTGAAAAAATCGAAGTTACTGCTCGTAAACGCACAGAGAGCTTATTTGAATCTCCAACCGCTATTACATCAATTGGGGCAAACCTTATTGATAAAGCTAATATGAGTAACCTTGAAGATATTGGTAAATATGTTCCAAACTTAAATATCACCCGCTATGGTGTTGGTAATGCAGCACATGCGTCTGTATTTATTCGTGGTATTGGTCTGCAAGATCATATTATCACTACAGATCCTGGTGTAGGCGTTTATTTAGATGGCGTTTATTTAGGTCGTCAAATGGGCTCAAACCTATCACTACCTAATGTTGAGCGTGTTGAGGTTTTACGTGGCCCACAAGGTACGCTATATGGTCGTAACACATTAGGTGGCGCGGTAAATGTAATTACTAAGCAACCGGGCGATGAAGGCATTGTGACTACTTCGGCAAAAATTGGTAGCCGCGGACGTATTGCCGGCGATGTTTATTTTAATAACTCACTAAATGATGAGCTAAGCATGTCGGCTAGTGCATCATACAAAACACGTGATGGTGTTGGTGAAGCTGTTAATTTAGCAAATCCTGAGAAAGAAATTGGTGAGGAAGAAGAATTTAGTGGTCGTGTTGCCCTTAAGTGGCAAGCGAGTAGCGATTTAGCATTTACTTTCTCTTTAGATGGAGTTGATAACGAGTCAGGTCAATCGCCTTACACTATTGAATTAACTGAGCCGCTAGATGCAAACGATGTATTCAATGGTGACTTTCCACTACTTACACAAGACATGATCCCGTCAGACCCTGATGATTTGGGTACTACTGTTGCTGGTATTGAGTCTACATCTTATTCAGGTTGGGGGTCGTCATTTACTGCTGATTGGGCAATTGATGACACATATACAGCTAAGTTTATTTCAAGCTACCGTACTTCTGAATATGAAGGCGGTCTAGATGATGATGCCTCACCACTTAATTTATCTGAGTTCCCAGAAGAGGGCGGAGCTGACCAATACTCGTTTGAAATTCAACTCAATGCTACCTACGATAATATGGATTTTGTATCAGGCCTTTATTTCTTTAATGAAGATGGATTTACGCGTTCAGGCCCATTTGTATTTAGCCCGTTTAATACGCCTAATGGGTTATTAAACGATGGTGTAACTCCTTCGTTTGGTAGTTATGGCGACTTTGAAATTAACCAAGAAACTAATTCATACGCAGTTTATTTTAATACAAGTTACGACTTAACCGATGATTTAAGTATTGGTGGCGGCCTGCGCTACTCAAAAGATGAAAAAGATGCAGACGCTATCTTCCCTACATTTGCAGAGCGCAAATATGTAAGCGCTGAATTTGACGCTGTAACATGGGATGTAAATGCATCTTACCAAATCAGTAATAACATGAATGTGTATGGTCAAATACAAAAAGGTTATCAAACAGGTGGTTTCCCTCCGCGCCCATTCGGTGGACCGGATCAGTTTGTATCATTTGATGAAACTAAAGCGGTTAACTACGAAATGGGCTTAAAAGGGCAAGTACATGAAAATGTATCTATGATGCTAGCGGTATTCGTAACTGACTACACCGACTTAGCATTGCCATTTTCAGATCCTACCGCAGGTGGTGGCTTCGTAACAATTGTAGAAAATGCAGGCCAGTCTAAAGCGCAAGGTATTGAGCTTGAAACAACGGTTGCAATAACAGACGACTTTACCATTCGTAGTGCCGTTGGTTACTTAGACTCTGAAATTACAGACGTCGATGCAGGCGTTCAAGGGATTGGCAAAGGTGATTCACCAGCACTTACACCTCGTTGGACTGTTATGATTGCACCTTCATACTTTATGGATTTAGACAGCGGCGCAACAGTTGCCTTTAACGCTAACTATTCATATCGTAGTGATATGCAAGGACAATCGGTTTACAACGAAAGTGAAACTATAGACTCACGTGAGTTAGTTGGTTTTAATGTATCTTATACGAACCCTTACGGCGACATGGAAGTTACGATATACGGTGAAAACGTATTGAACGAAGTTTACGATGTCGGTCGTTTACAACAATCTGGTTTTGTTGGTGTTATGCGCAGTAATGACCGTAGTGAGTTTGGCTTAAAATTCAAAAAAGATTTTGAGTTATAAGCTAAAATATTTTTAAAAAGTATGTAACTTACGAATACGACTATTTTATTTTGTAATATAGGCCGAATCAGCTTTTGATTCGGCCTTTTTAGTTTGTGTATAGGCTAAATTGTTCGTTACAATAGCGCCTCTTAATTGCAAACGAGTCCTCTGATGAAAATTCTTGCCGATCAAAATATGCCTTTAGTTGAGCAGTACTTTGCAGACTTTGGTGAGGTTAAACGCTTTGATGGCCGCAAATTAACACCAGAACAATTAATTGATGTAGATGTACTACTCACTCGTTCTGTTACAAAAGTAGATACTGCGCTTTTAGCGTGTGCTAATAAGCTGAGCTTTGTTGGTACAGCAACCATTGGTGTAGATCATATAGACACTCATTTACTAAGCGATAAAAATATTGCATTTAGTAGTGCCCCAGGTTGCAATGCTATCGCTGTTGCTGAATATGTAATCAGTAGTTTATATGCTTTAAGTCAAGAAAATGCACAGCCACTTAGCGGTAAAACAATAGGTATTGTAGGCGTTGGTAATATAGGCAGCTGTCTAGCTGATAAACTAAAAGCGCTAAACGTTAATGTTTTACTATGTGATCCAATAAAACATGAGCAAGGCTTACTAAAAGAGCACATAGAACTTGATGAGTTATTGGCTAAAAGCGATGTTGTTACTTTACATGTTCCGCTAATCAAAACTGGTAAACATAAAACGCTTCATTTGATAGATCAAACACGTTTAAAAGCACTTAAACCTGGGTTAATTTTAATTAATGCTTGTAGAGGTGAAGTTATTGATAATCAAGCATTACTAAAAGTAATGGAGCAAGGTGCAGACCTAGATTTAGTGTTAGATGTATGGGAAAACGAACCAGCCATATTAACACCATTGCTTGATCATGTTCGCTATGCCAGTGTGCATATTGCCGGGCACACCCTTGAAGGGAAAGCCCGAGGTACGCAAATGTTATATCAAGCATTATGCGAACTAAAAAATGTTAAGGGCGTTAAATCACTCGATGATTTTCTACCTGAGCCTGTAATTACTCAAGCAACTTTACAACCGAGCTTTGAAGACGAAGACATAGCGCGCTTAGTACACTTAATTTACGATGTTCGCCGCGATGACGGCATTTTACTTCGTCACTTAGCTAAAGATGGGTTTGATAGCCTACGTAAAAACTATCCAGTAAGGCGTGAATTCAGTACGTTAGAAGTGCAAGCAGCACCAGATCTAATGTCAAAGTTGAATCAGCTAGGCTTTACAGCAGCAAACTAATTTAATCTGCGGTGTTGTTTTAACACCGCTAATAGAGGAAAAAATATGTCGCAAAAATATAACGTTGCCGTACTTGGTGCTACTGGTTTAGTAGGCCGTCAGATCATAGAAACACTTGAAGATCGTAAGTTTCCAGTGGATCAACTTTTTTTACTTGCTAGTAGTCGAAGTGCTGGTGAAGACATAAAGTTTCGTGGTGAAACCATAGAAGTACTAGACGTTGAAGGCTTTGACTTTAGCCAAGCACATATTGGTTTATTTTCAGCTGGCGGCAGTGTGTCAGAAAAATATGCACCTATTGCAGCAGAGGCTGGATGTGTCGTTATCGACAACACATCACACTTTAGAAATGACTTTGAAGTACCGCTTATAGTACCTGAGGTAAATGCTTCAAGCTTAGCTGACTTTAGAAACAAAAATATTATAGCCAATCCTAACTGCTCAACCATCCAAATGATGCTGGCACTTAAACCGATATATGATGCTTATGGAATTGACCGAGTAAATGTATCGACATACCAAGCTGTGTCGGGTGCAGGTAAAGAAGCGGTAGATGAACTTGCCAAACAAACAGCCAATTTAATGAATGCTCGCCCTATGGAAAACGAAATATTCCCAAAACAAATAGCATTTAACGTCATTCCACAAATAGATAGTTTTGAAGATAACGGCTATACCCGCGAAGAAATGAAAATGGTTAACGAAACACATAAAATTTTAGGTGATACGACTATTGCAGTTAATCCTACATGTGTGCGAGTACCTGTATTTTTCGGTCATTCTGAGTCTATTAACATAGAAACACGCATGCCTTACGATTTTGAGCACGTAAAGCAATTATTAAACGATGCACCTGGTGTTGAGCTAATCGATGATGAAGGTGATTACCCAACTGCAGTATCTGATGCAAGCGGCAACGATACAGTTTATATTGGGCGATTACGCGCCGATATTTCACATCCCCATGGTTTAAATATGTGGGTTGTAAGTGATAACACTCGCAAAGGCGCAGCAACTAATAGCGTTCAGATTGCAGAAGAGTTAATTGCAAATTATCTATAAAAATGAGTAATTAATAAAGAGGTTAATATAAGCGGCAGACTTTTATAGTTTGCCGCTTTTGTTTTTAGGATGCCAAAATATTGCCGCTTTAGTTTGTTAATAAACTAAACACCTTGATCTTTCTGATTAAAATAGAATTACGAAAAAAGTTTTAAGGTATTTATTTTCAAAGCGTTGCAATGGATATTAGGCCGCAACTGGTTTATAGTTTGTAACTGGAATAGAGCTTGCAACAAAAATAGATTGTAATAATAAATTAGAATCAACCATTTGGTTGGTAACGGCAAGAATAATCAGTGTTTACGTAGTTACAAAGATAGATAGTTACGTAGCATTATATATTAAAGGATCAGCATGCGCGGTTTAGCTTCACTTATTATATTAGCGTCTGCATTGGTAGTAACTCCGCTTTACTCTCAAGACAGTACCCAATTAAAGGGGCCAAAAGGCGCTGACTATGGTGCGCAAGGGCGATCAATTGGGCCAATAAAACCAACCGATACTCTTTGGCGTATTGCCGCAAAAGTACGCCCCGATAACTCAGTTAGTATTTATCAAGTTATGCAAGCCTTGTATAACAAAAATCCAAACTCCTTTTTAGAACAAAACCTTAACCACATGCAAAGTGGTGCTTTTTTAAAAATACCTACTTTAGCTGAGATCAGAAGTGTCGACCCACAACTTGCCAAACAACGTTCTGAGCAAGATGATGGTTTATGGGAAAAGAAAAAAAATGGCACGCTTACGCAAAGCGAAATCACGTCAGCACAAACAAAAGTTACACAAGCTCGTAAAATAGACGTAGATGATGCTAAAAAAGAGATTCAAAAAGAATTAAACGAAATAAAAACAGAGCAAAGCACTAAATTAGTGGCTTTACAAGAGCAATTTAAAAACTCTGTAAGCAACGTTGAAGAGATTTTAGTTGAAAATAATCAGCTCAAAAAGCAATTGTCAGGAATTTCAAAAGAGCTTGAAAATGTCCGATTACAGTTAGGGCAAGACAGCGAGATCCAAAAGCAATTAAAAGAACTTATTGTTAAACAAAATGAGATCATTGCACAACAAAAAGAAAAAGTAATAAAACCAGAAGAGTCATTTGATTTTAATTCGTTATTTTCAAACCCAATAGTGCTCGGCTTATTAATGTTTATTCCAGGGTTACTGATCATTTTTGCTGTGATGATGTTTTTACGAAAACGTGCTGGAACCCAAGAAGAAACTCAAAACGATGATGATTTTTTACCGCAAACACCGGCTTATACTGACGACGAAGATATCACCGCAAGCTTAGATGATGATCCAATAGTACCAGACCCACTAGATGATTTAAGTGTGCAGCTTGATGATCTCGACAATGGCATGTTGCCTGACGACGATCTAGATGATGGTAGTTTAGATGATTTTTCTGAAGGGGAAAATTTACTCGATCAAGACGAATTAGAAAGCTTGTTAAGTGATGATATTGTTTTTGATGATGAAAATACAAGTGACGATGACCTAGATATTTTTATGCAGCAAGGGTTTGACCAAAGCTCAGACAATAGTATAAAAGATATTGATTTAGATTTAACAGATGAACCTGTAAATAATGATGAGATTTTAACAAACGATGATTTAGATAGTTTATTTGACGACGACGATAGCTTACCGGAGTTTGATGAAGAGGCAAAAAGTGAAGCATTAGAAGATGATAGCTTAGATTCTCATGATGAAATGGCTGCATTGAGTGAAGAGTTAGCTGGTGAGGATGATTTTGATATTGATGATTTACTTGATCAAACATCAAATAGCCTAGATGGCGAGAATAAGGCTTTTGATGGACCTCAAGCAAATGACGACTTTGATTTAGACGATATAGATAGCCTAATTGATGAAGCAAACGAGCCTGAAAGTACTGATGAGGATTCATTAGGAGAGGATTTACTTGAAGAAGACGAGTTACTAGAAGCAAATGATGATTTTGATTTAGACGATATAGACAGCCTAATCGATGAAGCAAACGAGTCTACAAATACCGATGAAGATTCATTAGACGCGGATTTACCTGAAAAAAATAAGCTACATGAAGAAAGTGAGTCATTAGAGATAAACAATGATTTTGATTTAGACGATATAGATGACCTAATTGATGAAGCAAACGAGCCTACAAGTACTGATGAGGATTCATTAGACAAAGATTTACTTGAAGAAAATAAGTCATTAGATATAAGCGATGATTTTGATTTAGACGATATAGACAGCCTAATTGATGAAGCAAACGAGCCTACAAGTATCGATGGAGGTTCAGTAGACGAGGATTTACCTGAAGAAAATGAGCTACTTGAAGAAGGTGAGTCATTAGACACAAGCGATAATTTTGATTTAGACGATATAGATAGCCTAATCGATGAAGCAAACGGGCCTACAAGTACTGATAATGATTTACTAGACGGCGATTTACTTGAAGAGAATGAGCTACTTGAAGAAGGTGACTCACTAGACACAAGTGATGATTTTGACTTAGACGATATAGACAGTCTCATAGATAATCAATTAGACGAGCAAGGTTCAAGAGATTCTAAAATTGATAGTGCGTTAGCAGATTCTGCAGAGGATTTAGCTGATGCCCAAGAAGAGTTAGATATTGATGATATTGAATCTTTAGCTTCTACATTAAACGAAGAGCCAGAACTTGAAGAAGAGCCTGAGCTTTTAGAAGAAGCGGAGCTTGAAGAAGAGCCTGAACTTTTAGAAGAACCAGAACTTGAAGAAGAGCCTGAGCTTATAGAAGAACCGGAGCTTATAGAAGAGCCTGAACTTGAAGAAGAGCTAGAGCTTTTAGAAGAGCCTGAACTTTTAGAAGAACCAGAACTTAAAGAAGAACCGGAGCTTATAGAAGAGCCGGAACTTGAAGAAGAGCCTGAGCTTTTAGAAGAGCCTGAACTTGAAGAAGAGCCTGGGCTTTTAGAAGAGCCTGAACTTGAAGAAGAGCCTGAATTTTTAGAAGAACCAGAACTTGAAGAAGAACCGGAGCTTATAGAAGAACCGGAACTTAAAGAAACAGAACATGTAGAAGAACCGGAGCTTGAAGAAGAGCTAGAGCTTTTAGAAGAGCCTGAACTTTTAGAAGAACCAGAACTTGAAGAAGAACCGGAGCTTATAGAAGAGCCTGAACTTGAAGAAGAGCTAGAGCTTTTAGAAGAGCCTGAGCTTTTAGAAGAACCAGAACTTTTAGAAGAACCAGAACTTGAAGAAGAGCCTGAGCTTATAGAAGAACCGGAACTTGAAGAAGAGCCTGAGCTTTTAGAAGAACCAGAACTTAAAGAAGAACCGGAGCTTATAGAAGAGCCGGAACTTGAAGAAGAGCCTGAGCTTATAGAAGAGCCTGAGCCTTTAGAAGAACCAGAACTTGAAGAAGAACCAGAACTTGAAGAAGAGTCTGAATCTGCGGATGATTTTACTGATACATCACCATCACTTTTAGATCCAGAGGATGCGCTTGAAGAATACACAGACGATACACTAAAAAGCGTCGATGAACTTTTAAATGAGTTACAACAAGCAACAGATGATGATTACGTAGAAACGCCGGATTGGTCTTTAGACGAGCTTGATGATGACTTGGAAGAGATTGAAGTCGACCTAGGTGACGATCCACTTGCGGCTGATGAAGCTGATCTGACGCAAGATGATGAAAGCCAGGAAGATGAATTAGTAACTCCTAGTGAAGAGCTTGATGAATACCCTGAACTAGAATTGGATGATTCACAACCTATCGAAGACGAACCTTCGTTTGTTCCTGAGGAGCTACAAGGAGATTCTTTGGACGGCGATGCTAAAGGCATGTCGCCAAGTCAGGCTGAACAAGACTTAGCTAGTTCATTAATTGGTGACGTTGACCTAGATAGCCTAGAAGATGATTTTGATGATGAGCTTTTAATAGATAATGATTTTACTGAGTTAGCCTCTGATAATGAGCAAGCATTTGATGTTGATACAAAAGAGCAGGAAGATTTATTAAACGATGAATTACATCAAAGCGAATTAGAAAATGAAAGTATTGATAGCTCACTTGAAGATATAGGATTACCTGAACAACCAGATTCAGAGAGCGCTCACTCATCTTTAGAAAATGAGGAATCAAATAATTCTGAACTGCTAGATGATGTTGACACAACTAAATATACACCATTGTCGGCAAGCCAAACTGAGCAAGATTTAGCAAATGCGCTTTCTAAAGATGTTGATTTAGATTCTTTAGATGACGACTTTGATGATGAACTATTAATTGAAAACGACTTCTCTGATTTTGACGACGATTTAGAGTCTTTAAATGAGTTAGAGCTTGATAGCGAAGCTTTAGCTGAATCTGATAACCCAGAAATTACAGATGAGCTGCATGCTGAACCAGAAAATTCAGATGATGTTCTAACACAAGAAACAGACGATAGTTTACTCGAACAAGCCTTTACTGATGAGTTAACACAGCAAACAAATGCAGAGCGAGAAGCTCAATTAACGCAAACGGATAGCACTGATGGAAACAGTGTTATATCAGATGATGAACTCGATGAAGAGTTTATGGCTGATTTAACGCAAACTGACTTTGATTCATTACTAAATGAATTAGTACAGCCAGAAGAGCTAAATGTTGATGATAGCAGTGATTTTGATGTTGATTTTAATAGCTTATTAAGTGAAGACTTAGGCGAAACTTCAAGCGAGGATAAACCTCAAAACGCGCATAGTAATGAAGTAGATACCTCCGTTGAGGATGCTTTCGTTGATATAGACTCGTTGCTTGAACAAAGTGATGATGCTGAACTTGAGCACGAACCCTATAACGATGTAAATATGGATGTAGGCTTAAGTGAGTTTGACGCACTGTTAGCCGGTGATAATCCAACGGATGTGGATGCAGAAAGCGGTGGGTACTCTGCCAAGCTAGACCTTGCTCGTGCATACATTGAAATTGACGACTTTGACTCTGCATTAAACGTGATTGAAGAGGTTATCGACAAAGGTCCTGAGGATGTCCAAGAAGAAGCACTTAGTTTAAAAGCAAAACTAAAGTAGTTTTTTAGACGCTATAAAAGCCGCAATAAGGAATTTATTGCGGTTTTTTTGTAGGTATTTATTGGATCACAACACACTGGCTTTTATTGCATCGCGAGATAGCATAAAATGCCCCGCTCATTAGTACAGTAGGTAAAGCAGTAATTATGCGAGTAGCACTTGGAGTTGAATACAATGGCGCACGTTACAGTGGCTGGCAGCGTCAATCACATGTAAATAGTGTACAACAAGAAGTTGAAAAGGCGTTGTCGCGTATTTGTAATCATCCTGTAGAAGTTACCTGTGCAGGGCGCACAGATGCTGGCGTTCATGGAACAGGTCAAGTAATACATTTTGATACTGATGCTCAGCGCGATATGGTTGCATTTACTTTAGGCATGAATACGTTAATGCCTAAAGATATCGCTATTCGCTTTGCTCAGCCAGTTTCTGATGACTTTCATGCTCGCTTTAGTGCAACCGCTCGTCGTTATCGTTATGTTATTTATAATTATCCGTTTCGTGGAGCTGTATTAAACGAAGGTGTTACACACTTTCATCATCATTTAGATGAAACTAAAATGCAGCAAGCTTGCCAGCATTTAATAGGTGAGCACGACTTTACCTCTTTTAGAGCGTTGCATTGCCAAGCAAATACGGCAACACGTACCATTCATCACTTATCGGTACAGCGCCAAGGTGATTACGTTATTATAGATATAAAAGCGAATGCTTTTTTACATCATATGGTGCGTAATATTACTGGTTGCCTTATGGATATTGGTTTGCACAAGCATGAGCCTGTATGGCTAAAAGAGCTTTTAGATGTTAAAGAGCGAGCAAAAGCCAGCGCCACTGCAAAAGCCGCAGGTTTATATTTAGTTGATGTTGACTACCCTGAACAATTTAATGTACCTAAAACGCCATTAGGGCCTTTATTTTTGCCTGATGTTGATATTTAATCAGCATCGGCTTTTAGCTATTTACTAAGTAGCAGCAACTACTAAGACCAGTTTTTTATACCGTGTTAGTGTAATTCATGTTTTAATTGAAAAAATTTGTCTGTGAGTTATTACTTGCAGGCTCGCGACACAGAACAGCATTAAGAGAGTTGCAAATGAGTTGGCTAGAAAAAATCTTACCAAAAACGACAAAATCATCAGGTCGTAAAGAAATCCCAGAAGGTGTTTGGGCTAAATGTACATCATGTGACTCAATTTTATATAAAGCTGAGTTAGAAAAGTCATTAAATGTATGTCCTAAATGTGCTCACCACATGCGTGTAAGTGGCCGTAAGCGCCTTGAAAGCTTTTTAGATGAAGCTGATCGTGTTGAGCTTGGTACACAACATGAACCTAAAGATATACTCAAGTTTAAAGATTCTAAAAAGTACTCAGACCGTATTAGCGCAGCTCAAAAAGCAAGTGGTGAAAAAGACGCACTAGTTGCCATGAAAGGGCGCTTAAAAGGCGTACCTATAGCCGCTGTAGCCTTTGAATTTTCGTTCATGGGTGGCTCTATGGCATCTGTGGTAGGTGCACGCTTTGTAGACGCTGTAGATGAATGTTTAGAGCATAACATGCCGCTTATTTGTTTTTCGGCCTCAGGTGGAGCACGTATGCAAGAAGCGCTAATGTCGCTTATGCAAATGGCTAAAACAAGTGCCGCGCTTGCTAAAATGAGCGAAAAAGGTTTACCGTTTATTTCTGTAATGACTGACCCGACTATGGGCGGCGTATCAGCATCGTTAGCAATGCTAGGCGACATTAACGTTGCAGAGCCAAAGGCTTTAATTGGTTTTGCGGGCCCTCGTGTTATTGAGCAAACTGTTCGTGAAACGCTACCAGAGGGTTTCCAGCGTAGTGAATTTTTACTAGAACACGGTGCAATTGATATGATTATCGACCGCCGTGAAATGCGCGATACCTTAGCGCGTATTTTAGCTAAATTTATGAACTTGCCTTCTACTGAACAAGAGCATAGAGTAGCGTAAATTTCAGCTTTACTGATTACACGCTATGACAAAAACAATCCCTAGCCAATCATCAAGCCTTGATGATTGGCTTTGTTATTTAGAAAGTGTTCATCCGGCCAATATAGAAATGGGCCTTGAACGCGTCGCAAGTGTTGCCAATAACATTGGTCTTTTAAACTCCCCTAGCAAAATTATTTTAATTGCAGGCACAAATGGCAAAGGCACAACAGCGCGTTGTTTAGAGTCTTTATTACTTGCTCAAGGCTTTTCTGTTGGCACATACGCCTCACCTCACTTAATACGCTATAACGAACGAGTTCGCATAAATGCTCAAGAACTTGATGATCAATATCATGTAGATGCATTTCATTTGTTAGAACAAGGGCGTAAAGACACACAGCTTACTTATTTTGAATATGGCACTTTAGGTGCTCTTGCTATATTTAAACGCTGCCAAGTTGATTATGTGTTGCTTGAAGTCGGTTTAGGTGGACGTTACGACGCAACAAATATAGTGACACCATTTGCCAGCGTTATCACTACAATAGATTTAGACCATAAAGAATACTTAGGCGATACCCGAGAGCTAGTCGCTTACGATAAAGCAGGTATCTTTCGTGAAAACACGCCCGCAATTATAGGTGATTTAAATATACCTCACACCATGACCGATTACGGCGATGAAATTAATGCCAATATGGTTGTATCGGGCAGTGATTTTATTTTTAAAGAACATACACACAGTTTTACCTGGCAGTATAAAGAGTCTGATTTAGAGTTAGATAAACCTGCAATTCCAAGTCAAAATGCGGCAACTGCTTTAACAACGTTAAGTGTTTTAAACCTACTACCCACAGAGCAAGTAATTAAGCAGTGCTTAGCTAACTTAGTTGTTGAAGGTCGTTTTCAACAACTAAATGAAGTGCCTTTGGTTTTTACTGATGTGGCTCATAATCCGGAATCTGCTCGTTATTTAGCTAATAAGTTATCAAGCTACGTAGATAAAGGCTTTAAAATTCATGCATTAGCCGCTATGCTTGCTGATAAAGATAAAGCAGGTGTACTTAAAGAAGTAAGCCATTTAGTTACTCAGTGGTCGGTAGCGAGTTTGGGAGGACCGCGCGGAGATAGCGCAGAAAACTTAAATAACGCACTTCAAAGTATCTCTGTGGCTAATAACATACACAGTTACGGTAGCGTTGCAGAAGCCCTAAATGAAATTTTACCAAAACAAAAAAACGACACTGTTTTGATTGTATTTGGTTCTTTTTTTACAGTCGCTGGCGCTATTAATTACTTTAAAAAATAGAGAGGGTATCGGTGAACTCAGGTTTTATTAATCGCTTAGTCGGAACGAGTATAGTGGTGATCGCAGCAATTGTGTTTATCCCTAATATTCTAGATGGCGAAAAAGTACACTATAAAGAAGGCTTCAAAGCTATTCCAGATAGCCCTGAGTTCAAAACAATCGATCTTCAACAATCAATCGACGACAAAGTAGCTGATGCAGAGCCGCTAAAGCCAGATGAAATAGAAGATATAACCGCCGATGATAATATTTTAAAGCAGCAACCAGAGGCTACAGAGAGCGATTATGCGCAGCAGCCCAAGCTTGTAGAAGCGACTATAGAGCCAAAAGAGCAGCCAAAAGTTAAAAAAGTTACGCCTGTTAAAGCGAAGCCGATTGCGCCTCGTAAAAGTGATGAAAACTTGACGAGTATGGCCTATGTTATCCAACTAGGTAGCTTTTCTCATGTTGCTAATGTTAAAGCGCTTCAGGCTAAATTAAAGGCTCAAGGTTTTAAAACATTTACTAAGCCTATAAAAACCCCGAATGGCACACTCACAAAAGTATTTGTTGGGCCATCGCTTAATAAAGCAGAGCTACAAAAACAGCTCCCTGAGCTGAAAAAGCTTACCAAACTAAATGGTAAAGTGACTCAATACGAAGTGACAAAATAATATTTTAAAAGGCTCATTTAATGAGCCTTTTTTATTTTTAGACAATTATTTTTTTTAATGCTTCATTGCACTTTGTGTGTATTTTTATATGTTAAATATTTGTATTAATGTCAACATGGTTATCTCCCGTTTAAACTTGCATATAAACGATGTTTGGGTATAGAATGCGCCCCAAATTAGCGACTAATTGGTTCTTATGATCTGGGTTGATTACGCCATTCTTGGCATCATTGCACTGTCTACCATCATCGGTTTAATACGCGGCTTTGTAAAAGAAGCAATGTCATTAGCGGTATGGGCTGGCGCCTTTATCATCTCTAGTTTATTTTACCAATATTTAGCTTCCTTCCTAACAACCATTTCTGAACCCCTTTTAAGAAATGCGGCGGCCATAGCCATATTATTCTTTGCGACGCTACTGTTAGGCGGTTTACTAAACTATATTTTAGGTGAGCTTGTACATCGTACTGGTTTATCGGGTACCGACCGTGTTTTTGGCATAGTGTTTGGTGCTCTACGAGGCGTGTTGGTCGTGAGCGCGTTACTCTTCTTTCTTGATGCTTTTACTGGTGCACCTAGCACGCACTGGTGGGGCAATTCTATTTTGATTCCAGAATTTGGCTTTGTTGTTGAATGGTTCTTTTCGTACCTCGAAAACAACTCTAGCTTTCTAAATTCAGTAAACCGTTAATCGGCGAGGATAAATTACATGTGTGGTATCGTTGGAATAGTCGGAACGTCTCCTGTAAATCAGGCGTTATATGATGGCTTAACCGTTTTGCAGCACCGAGGCCAAGATGCCGCGGGCATTATTACCATAGAAAACAATACGTTTAGCTTACGCAAAGCAAATGGACTTGTGAAAGATGCATTTCACACCCGTCATATGAAGCGACTACAAGGTACAATTGGTATTGGCCATGTGCGTTATCCAACTGCAGGTTCTTCTAGTTCGTCTGAAGCACAGCCTTTTTATGTTAACTCACCATTTGGTATTGCTCTTGCTCATAACGGCAACCTAACTAATGCTGAAGCGCTAAAAGAGCAGCTATTCTCAGAAGCGCGTCGTCATGTAAATACAACGTCTGATTCAGAGATTTTACTTAACATCATGGCACATGAGCTAAGTAAGTCTGATAAATTACATTTAGATCCTGAAGATATTTTTACAGCAGTGACCGAAGTAAACAACAAAGTAAGTGGTGGTTATGCAGCAATTGCAATGATTATCGGCCACGGCATTGTTGCTTTTCGTGATCCGAACGGCATTCGCCCATTAGTATTTGGTAAACGTGAGACTGAAAAAGGCACTGAGTACATGTTCGCCTCAGAAAGCGTTGCGTTAAAACCAGATGGCTTTGAATTTATTCGTGATGTAGCACCTGGTGAAGCTATTTATGTTACAGAGTCGGGTGAGTTTCATTCGTTAGGCTGTGCAGAAAGTGTTTCATATTCTCCGTGTATTTTTGAATTTGTTTATTTTGCTCGTCCTGACTCTACTATTGATCGCATGTCTGTTTATGCAACACGTGTAAATATGGGGACTAAGCTAGGTGAAAAAATTGCGCGAGAATGGGCTGATAAAGACATTGATGTAGTTATTCCAATCCCTGAAACATCGTGTGATGTGGCACTAGAAATCGCTCGTGTGCTTGATTTACCTTATCGCCAAGGTTTTGTAAAAAACCGTTATATTGGTCGTACGTTTATCATGCCAGGCCAAGAAATGCGCAAAAAATCAGTGCGCCAAAAACTAAACGCTATTGACCGTGAATTTAAAGGTAAAAATGTACTTTTAGTTGATGACTCAATAGTACGTGGTACTACATCGGCACAAATTGTTGAAATGGCACGTGAATCGGGCGCTAAAAACGTATACTTTGCATCGGCAGCACCTGAAATTCGCTTCCCTAATGTGTATGGTATTGATATGCCATCGGCAGCTGAGCTTATTGCTCATGGCCGTGAAGTAGAAGATATTAATACGAGCATTAGCGCAGATGGTTTGATTTTCCAGTCATTAAACGATTTAATCGCCGCAGTAAGTCAAGAAAATCCTGAAATTACAAAGTTCGAAACATCTGTTTTTGATGGCCAATACATCACTGGCGATATAGATCAGGATTACTTAAACAGAATAGATAAATTAAGAAATGACTCAGCAAAAAGCACACGCGAAAACGCTATGTCTGCTAATTTAGAAATTCATAACCAAGATGAAAATGAATCTGATTAATGTATGATTTGAATCATCAGGTATAAAAAAAGGAGCTAAATAGCTCCTTTTTTGCGAAGGAAAGAAGGGAACACTTCTATCAAACAACACATATTGATTGGGTTATGTGAACATCGGGCTTACAATCCCATTTGTCCAAAGCATTGCTGTTATTGCTAAAATTATTACCAGCAGAATCAATCCACAGGTCACCACTGAGCTTGCGTAAATAAATCCCCGTTCTTGAGGTATGTGCATCAAAATAGGCACTCCTGTATATAGTAAATAAACAGAGTAAGCCAAAGCTAGTATTCCTACACATACCACAAACCAAAGCTCAGGCCAAAATGCGCCAAGCGCTGACATAAATACAGGGGTTGCTGTATAAGCTGCAAGCTCTAATGTTTGAGTAAATGTTGGTTTAGCGCCAAACGTTATAGCCATCCAATGGGCTAAATAGGCAAGTGCAAAAACACCTGCAATTAATGCAACGTACATCGCAGCAGCAATGAGTAGGGCACTATCATGAGTTAAAAAAACTGGGGTACCAGTACCTATACTCCATCCTAAATATACAGATGAGTAATACCCCATAATGGAGGGAAATAAAGCAATAAGCAGTATATGCGATAAACTGTAAGTTAAACTTTCGTGACGGTTATCTATTGTTTGCCATTCTTCGAGTGGGTGGGCATAAATGCCCCAAAGGTGATTCAGTATCATAGCGGTACTCCATAAAAGGGACGTATTACTGTTGGTTTTAATTGTTTATAGTTAGTTTGTTTTTTATACAGTATCTATATTTATGGTTTAGTTCATAAACAAAGTCAAGTTAACTCGTTATTAACATTTTGATTGGCTTGTTTTATCACGTTTTATTCTTAGTTATTTTTCGTGTTAAAATGCATTTTTATTTTTTGAAGTAACGAGCAGCAACGTGTCACACAGCGAACTTTTAGCACCTATTAATAATTTTTTATTGTGCGAAACTCCCAATGAATGGGTTATTGAGGCAGTAAAAAAAGAAAACTTATCGGTGATATTAATTGATCACTTAATTTGTGAGCTTAATGATAATGTGTGCATATATAAATTCAGTGAGTAATTGCTATGTCAGACGATAAATTATCTGGTAACGTATATTTATACCAGCGCTTTAGTTCTCAAGCCCAAGAAGGGAACAGCTCTTTGTATAGACAAGGGGAGGCACAAAGAGAGTGGTTACGTAGTCACCCGAACTGCGTGGTGGTTGAGCTTGAAGGTAAGCCTCTCATTGATGCAGGTGTATCAGCATTTTCGGGCAAGCATTTAAGTTCGGGTTCTTTGGGGAGGCTTGTTGCTGCGATAGAGTCAAAGGTAGTTCCTAAAGGCTCGATTATTCTTGTTGAGCACTTTTCTAGATTGTCTCGAATGACGATTACTGAAACGGAAAAGTTACTTGATAAAATTTGGGATCATGATGTTTCTATTGTTACAGCAAGAGATCAAAGTGTTTACTCCCCAAGTAAACGTAATGACTTAGCAACACGTATGCGTTTAATTGTTGAGATTGATAAAGCTCATTCAGATTCTAAATGGCGTTCAGAAAAAGTAAAAAGTTCTTGGAGTCGACGAAAATATAACGCCAAAGAAAATAAAATACCCCCTAAGATGCGGATGCCTTTTTGGCTAGACCAAAAAGGCAAGTTAAATGAATACGCGGATGTGGTGCGAGATATTTTTAAATTGCATGCTGAAGGACTTGGTCAAGTTTTGATTGAAAGAGCACTGAGAAAAAAATACGGTAAAATAAAGCCACTGAAAAATATCAATCCGACAAAAATTATCAGAATAATTCAAAACCCTAAGTGCATAGGTTTAGTTTACAATGAGAAGCTTTACGAATCGGTTGTAAGTGATAAAGATTTTTATAATTCTCAGCGGATATGTAAAGAACGACTGTTTACGAGCGTTAGACCTGACAGGAAGTGGCCCTTACATGGCTTGGTTAAGTGTGGGCATTGTGGTTCAGGTATGAGTATCCAGCAATCAGCAGAGTCATTACCGTTGCTTCGATGTAGTAGAAAACAGAGATCAGGGGGAGAAAGTTGTGATGCACCGACAACATTTCCTTATGTTGTAGCTTATCATTTCTTTT
Source organism: Pseudoalteromonas sp. MMG007 (assembly GCF_018100985.1). Taxonomy (GTDB): domain Bacteria; phylum Pseudomonadota; class Gammaproteobacteria; order Enterobacterales; family Alteromonadaceae; genus Pseudoalteromonas. The sequence goes on from NZ_JAGJEI010000001.1 coordinate 765,064, forward strand.
TTGCTTATGTTGAGCCCTTGATACTTGCTAAAATTAGCGGTGCAAAACGAAGCTCTACCAGTCATGAGAAAAAAGCGAAACTAACTTATGAATTAAAAGGGCTTCAGACAAAATTGGCTGACCTGAAAGATCATTATAAAAATAGTGAAAAAAAATCAGGAACAATATTTGGTTTGATGGAAGAGTTAGATGATGAAATAAATGATATTGTTAGCCAGCTAGCTGAAATACAAGCCGAAATTGAAACAAAACTTAATGTAGCTTCAATATCTAAAAAAATAGTCGATTTATCACATACCGACCCTTTAAATTATAATCTTGAATTAAATCGGATAGGCAATAAGATAATTTTAAAAAATAAGGAATTATCTTTTAGCTTAGAAGAGGATAACGTTGTAGCTAGGTTCAAATTTAGCCAATATGATCGAAAACGCAAAGCCTACCAATGTGTTTTTTATGGTTCAAAAGAGTATTATAGAGAAAGTGAATATGTCACTGAGGTGCGCACATCTGATTGGGATATCGATAGGTTAATGAACCCTCACAAAATCAGGGGATCTACTTTTGAAATTGCAGCTCGAGTCATGTATTACCATAAGATACATTCAGAAAGTGGCTATTTAGATATATTATTAAAAGATGATTAGTAATGAACTCAAATGAAATTAATAAACTCTTAGAACCAATAAATAGTTTCTTGCAGTGTAATACCCCTAAGCAATGGGTTGAAAAAGCAAAAAAACATGAGAGTCTCGACATAGTACTTTTAGACCACCTCGTGTGTGAATTAAAAGCAGCTCAATCAGCAATGTTTCTAATTCGTAAGTATGCCGTTGATAAAGATAGTGGTGATGCTTTACTCGAGTGGTTAAAACCTTTTGAAGCTCTGATATACAAAAGAGAAGGGGACTGGCGCAACCTTAGCGATAAGAATAAATTGTCTAAGTCGATGATCCCAAAATCAGATACTCTCTATGGCCAAGACTTAATTAATAAAATGGTGATGCTAATAAAAGAAGAGCTCCATCATTTTTATCAAGTACTCGAAATTATGGATGAGTATGGCGTTGAATATAGAAGCATCACTCCATGTCGTTATGCTAAAGGCATGTTACGCCATGTCAAATCGTATGAGCCAGATGCTTTAGTCGATAAACTTATTATTGGTGCTTATATTGAGGCACGCTCATGTGAGCGTTTTGCAAAACTGGCACCGCATGTAGATAAACGCTTAGGTGACTTTTACATATCGTTATTGCGTTCAGAAGCGCGTCATTATCAAGATTACTTGCTCCTTGCTCAAGACATTGCTGATTTTGATATTACCGAGCGAATCAAATTTTTTGGTGGCATAGAAGCTGAGCTAATTTTATCACCAGATAAAGACTTCAAGTTTCATAGTGGTGTGCCTACACTTTCATAATGGTTTAACCTGCAAAGTTAGCGTTTCACCATCTGAGTTTAAGATAGCTTTCATTAACAATTGTATCTTATTAATAAAAAACATGGGTTTTTAAGCCCATGTTTAATAAAATAATTAATCTATTGTAGTAAGTCTCCGATTACTCTACCACCAATAAGATTGTTCGACTATTTGATAAAAGCCCGTTAAGTCGCGTTCGTTCATTTTCAGGCGGTTAGCAAGCATTTTTCGACCCTCTCGATCTAAAAAGCTAGAAAGCATAAGTGCTTCGCGGTTAGTTTTAGCTTTTTCAAAGTAGCTTAACTTATCAGTGACATAATGCTTATCTAAGCCCTTGTCTTCTTCCAATACAGCTTTTACTTGGCGGGTAACATGTAACTTCATTAAATTGCTTTCCTTAGCATTTAGTTGATAAAAAGGTGTTATTTAAATAACACCATTGTTTGAGTTTCTGATTATAGCCGATTTTTTTACTCGGAACCTGAGAGGTTAAATAATTTTATTTGTTTAGTTACTTCATGGAATTTAATTTAATCGCTAAGACAATAATTCTAAATGCGTGAGCTCATCTTAAATATAGTATTTTTTTCCAAAAGAGCGATTTTTCTTCTTAAGTCAGATACCCCCAGAGTTTTAGCTAGTTTCAGTTCCTTTTTTATAAATAACAGGCTTTGCTGAGCAGAGCTGAGTCTATTAAGGGCTGTCTTGTACTCAATTTGGGTTTGTTCCAATTTATTTTTTACCTCACTTAAGTCGTTTTTAAGGTTTTTAAATTCACTATAGTGCTGGTGTGTAGCCTTACTATTTTTTATACCTCGTGTAAATCCGTATTTTTTTGCCACTTTTTCGTAAAACTCTGTTTGTAATTCGCTAAGTCTCCCTCGAGCTCCACCTATAATAGCTCGGCTATTTAACTTAGAGTCTATTTTGGGCATTATAATATAATGAGCGTGCGTGCCGCTCTCGTCGTAATGTATTGATAAACAAAGGATATTTTTGTAATCTCCCCCATGTAATTTAACAAGCCAGTGTGCAGCATCAGTGAAATATGCTATTTGCTGTTTTTTTGTCAATTTATTCATATGATCTGGAGAGCCTGTGATGATTGCTTCATGAGCTAGTACAGCATTCTTACGCACTTTTATACCCTCTAAAGCACTCTCAAACCGGCTCATACAGACTTCAATAGTGTTTAACCCTTTCGCTTGGATATTATAATGAGATAGCTCAGTGTTTACGTTTGGAGGGTTTACCAGTCGCAAATTATGAGCAAGGGCAGCACGTAACTGTCTTTGCAAATTAATTTTTTTTATCCTGAAGATAGCTTTATTGTTGCCTGTATCAATCATTGCCTAATCCTTAGCCAATTTTTTAAATGTGGATGCATTTTCAAAATTGTCTATAGACAATTTTGAACACAATTGTAAATTGTGCACCCACTCCACATTTTGGCAAGAGTAACGCTACGCAACTCAGCCAAAATGTCGCTTCGCGGTGGGTTAACACTTTTCAGGGCAAACACCCATTGAATCTAATGGCCCCCCATGCTCGTCTTTTATAGCAGTTGCGCTTTCATTTGTTAGTGTGTTTTCTTTAGTCGATGGGCAGGCTCTTTTAGAAAATTTAATTTTCTTTTTATGAGCATTTGCCTCGAAAGCTATTTTATCTTTCGAAGATGGGGGGCTAATAGAACCCCATATGGACTCTTCTTCCCAGAAGATAGCTTTTGCCTCTTCTAAGGAAACAGGCAAGACTTTCAGACTTGCATCTCCTGTTATAGCCCCTGTATTTTCGTCGAAGATAAACTCCTTAGATTCCATAACTGTTAAGTCTACGCTTAACATGCAGCTCTCCTTTTCTAGGGTTACAGTAAGATTAATGGTGTCATCAATTTTAACTGAAAATACATTATCTAGGTTTGCAACAATTGAGATGAATTCAATTTCAATATAAACGTTACTCATAAACTTTATTCCTTGTTTTGATTATTACTATCGTAACGTATTTGGGGTAACTCGACGCCAATCGATAAAAATAAATATTGCTAATTTTATATCTATTTTGTTTATTATTGATTTTAGGCGTTTATAAATAATTTTCTTAATAAATAATAATTAATTTAAGGGTAAAAATAACGAGTAGTGCCATTTATGTTAAGATATTAACTTGTCATAACGGAATATGAGAAAATAATATGGATATGGATATGGATATGGATATGGATATGGATATGGATATGGATATGGATATGGATATGTGTTCTGGTCAACTCCAGCCGGACACTTTTCCTAAAGAATTTTCATACTCTACTGGTGACTGATCGTTATTAGCTGAGTGCAGTCTTTCCAGATTGTAATACTTCATATATTCTGCAACATCATTTTTCATGTGCTCACGCGTTAGTTGAGCCACTTTTAGTAACCAATCATGTTTCAAGCTACCAAAGAACCTTTCAACAACAGCATTATCCCAACACGCTCCCACATCACCCATGCTTGCTCTAACACTATAACTCCTAAGTAATTGCCGATATTGCTTGCTTGTATATTGTGAGCCCCTGTCGCTGTGAAATACTAATCCTTTGGGCGGTTGCCGTAAGTTATATGCTTTTATCATTGCTTTACTGACCAAATCAGTCGTCATGCGTTTATCAATATGCCAACCAACAATGCGACGAGAATATAAGTCCATAACAATGGCTAGATACATCCAGCCTTCGCCAGTTCTTAAGTATGTCACATCGCCTGCCCAAATTTGATTCGGTGCTACCGGATTAAAGTTCTGATTAAGCAAATTATCCGCAACTGCATCTGAGTGCTTACGTTTAGTTGTCACTCTATAAGCCACACGTTGTTTAACAACTAAATTGAGCTTTGCCATTAACTTTCTAGTCTTGTAGCGCGTTATTTTAAAACCTTCTTTACGTAAGTTCTTACATAACTCACGGTAGCCTAAGCTTGCTCTGCTGCGCTTAAACAATGCTTTTGCTCTTCTGTAAAGATGTAGCTCTTCTGCCGGTATAAGCTTTGCTGGACGTGCCAACCACGCGTAATAGCTTGAGCGATTTACCTTCATAGCAGAGCATAATTTCATAACGCAATAAGCTTGGCTATTCTCTTTGATGAACTGATACTTTACTTCATTTCTCTCGCAAAGAAGGCGCTGGCCTTTTTTAAGATCTCTTTCTCCGTTTTGAGATCTTTCACTTCTTTTCTCAGGCGTTTTAGCTCGGCTCGCTCATCTTCATTGAGTGAATTGCCAGCTTGTTGCCCTTCAAGTTTAGCTTTCCAGTTATAAATAAGTTTGGTGGTGATCCCCAGAGAGGCTGCGGCCTCTGAAACTGAATAGCCTTGTTCTGTTACAAGAGCGACTGCTTCTTGCTTAAATTCAGTTGTATAAGATTTATTTTTACGTTTTGTCATTTAACACCTCAATATTAGAACATTGTCCATTATTAAAGTGTCCGGCTCAATTAAACCAGTTCAATTTAAATAGGTTCTATAGCCTATGCAGGGATAAAACAATAATGTTTGAACAAACTTTTAAAAACATCGACGACATTTTCCATAAAGACTCAGGCTGTTCCAGCGAACTAGACTACACCGAGCAATCGTCGTGGATGCTATTTTTAAAATACCTTGATGATTTAGAGTTTACTAAGTCTCAAGAAGCCGAGCTAATGGCAGAAGACTACCAATATATTATTGATGAAGAATACCGTTGGAGTTCGTGGGCTGCACCGAAAACCGCTAAAGGTGAGTTTGATCACGACAAGGCCTTAACCGGTAGCGACTTAATGGATTTTGTCGATGGCGAGTTATTTCCTTACCTTAAAGGTTTTAAACTACGTGCCAACGGCCCTGACACCATTGAATACAAGATTGGTGAGATATTTAGCGAGATCAAAAACAAAATTCAAAGTGGTTATTCATTGCGTGATGCGCTAGAGAAAGTAGATGAATTACGTTTTCGCTCACAAGAAGAAAAACATGAGCTTTCACACCTGTACGAAGTAAAAATTAAAAACATGGGCAACGCTGGTCGCAACGGTGGCGAATATTACACACCACGCCCATTAATCCGCGCCATGATAGACGTATTACAGCCACACATTGGCGAAACCATATACGACGGTGCAGCAGGGTCGGCAGGCTTCTTGTGTGAAGCCTACGATTACCTACGCCAAGGTGGTGCAAGTCGCAAGCAGCTTTCAACCAGCGACTTAAAAACCCTGCAAGAACACACCTTTTATGCCAAAGAGAAAAAGTCTTTAGCGTACGTTATCGCCATTATGAACATGATTCTACATGGCATTGAAGCACCTAACGTTATTCACACCAATACACTGGCTGAAAACTTACAAGACATTACTCCAAGCAACCAGCACGATATTGTATTAGCTAACCCGCCGTTTGGTGGTAAAGAGCGTAAAGAAGTTCAGCAAAACTTCCCGATTAAAACCGGTGAAACCGCCTTCTTGTTTTTGCAGCACTTTATAAAAATGCTCAAGCCTGGTGGCCGTGCCGCTATTGTTATTAAAAACACCTTCTTATCCAATACCGATAACGCCGCCATAGCACTGCGCAAAGAGCTATTAGAAAACTGCAACTTGCACACCGTACTCGATTGCCCAGCCAAAACCTTTTTAGGCGCTGGGGTAAAAACCGTAGTGTTGTTTTTTACCAAAGGGGAACCAACACAAAAAACATGGTTCTATCAGCTAGACCCTGGCCGTAGTTTGGGTAAAACCAACCCGCTCAACGACAACGACTTAAAAGAATTTATCGAGTTACAAAAAGGCTTTGAGGACAGTGCTAAGTCTTGGTCATTAGCGATAACTGATATTGACGAAACAACATGGGACTTATCAGTTAAAAACCCGAATCAAGCTGAAGAAGCGCCCCTGCGTGAACCGAAAGACATTATCGAAGAAATCATCGCGCTGGATAAAGAGAGCGAAGCGATTCTGGGAAAGATTCAGGAGTTGTTGTGATGGAATGGCCTCTCGTTCGTCTGGATAGCTTATATAATATAGCTCGTGGTGGCTCGCCAAGACCTATAAAAAAATTCATCACAGATGATCCAAATGGTATTAACTGGATTAAAATTGGTGATGCTACTGCAAGTGGCAAGTATATATTTGAAACTAAGGAAAAAATAATACCTGAGGGAATACAGCGATCACGCTTTGTGAAAAAAGGTGATTTCATCCTTTCAAACTCGATGAGTTTTGGGCGGCCATATATTATGGGTACAACTGGTTGTATTCACGATGGGTGGTTAGTGCTCAGTGCAAAAGATGACAGTATCGACCAAGATTTTCTTTATCATATTCTAGGCTCCCCTTTAGTTTTTCAGCAGTTTGATTCTTTAGCCGCAGGTTCAACAGTCAGAAACCTAAATATAGATTTGGTTAGTGGTGTTAAAATGCCACTACTTCCTCTAAAAGAACAAAAACGCATCGTCGCCATTCTCGACCAAGCCTTTGCCGATATAGAACAAGCCCGCGCCAAGACTGAGCAAAACCTCAAAAACGCCCGTGAGTTGTTTGAAAGCAAAAAAGTGAACTTATTTGAAAAGCTCAGTATTAAGGCAAATTTAATGCCACTTCCTTCAGTATGTAACAATATATTTGCAGGAGGCGATGCTCCTAAGAAGGGATTATACTCAAAAGAAAAAACAGAAACCTTTTGCATACCTATTTACGCGAATGCGGTTAAGCAAAATGGTTTGTATGGATATACTGATTACTCTAGAGCCAATGAGCCATCAATAACGATCTCAGCTAGAGGGAGTGGCACTGGTCATATCGAACTGAGAAAAGAGCCATTTTTACCAATAGTAAGGTTAATTGTTTTAACCCCTAATAAAGATATTGTTGATCTTGAATTTTTAAAACATGCATTGCAAACTTTAGATATTTTAAGAAGTGGCTCCGCAATCCCTCAATTAACAGTTCCAATGATAAAAGAATATTCGATTCCAGTGCCTAGCTTAGATGTCCAGCAAACTACTGTGGATGAGCTGGAGTTACTTAAAGAATCTATCGGTAGAGTAGAAAGGGTATATAAAGAAAAAACTATTTTATTAGAAGAACTCAAAAAATCTATCCTGCAAAAAGCCTTCTCAGGTGAGCTAAGTAAAGAAAAAGAAGGAGCAGTGGCCTAATGTCACAAGCAAGGACGCGTAACGAAGCCGACACAAGAGCGGATTTAATCGACCCTAAATTAGTCGCTGCGGGTTGGGGTGAAGTTGATAACAGCTTTATTCGCCGCGAGCTTATTTGCCCAGGCCAAATTATGGCCGGTGGCAAACGCGCTAATAAAGTGCCTTGTGATTATGTGCTGGTGTATAAAGGCCGTAAGCTTGCCGCAGTAGAAGCAAAAAAAGAAAGCCTTACTTATAGCGAAGGTGTGCGCCAAGCGAAAGACTATGCACAACGCCTGCAATGCCGTATTGCTTATGCCACTAACGGCCATGATATTTACCAGATTGATATGCTCACTGGCGTTGAGACGCTGGTAGATGAATACTTATCACCGCAAGCGCTCTGGGATTTAACCTTTGAGCAAAAAGGGGATACACCAGAAGCGGATTTTACGACTGCTTGGCGTGATGCGTTTTCTACCATTCCCTTTGAAGCCAAAGGTGATTGGGCACCGCGTTATTATCAAGAGAATGCCATTCATAATGCGCTAGAAGCCATTGCTCAAGGAAAAGATCGCATACTGCTGACACTGGCTACCGGTACAGGTAAAACCTGTATTAGCTTTCAAACAGCGTGGAAGTTATTTCAAACCCGATGGAGTTTAACCGCGCAGAAAGATATAAACCTTGCTAAAAAGCGCCCACGTATTTTGTTTTTGGCCGATCGTAATATTTTAGCCAATCAGGCATTTAACGATTTTGGCTCATTTGGTGAAGACGCCATTGTTCGTATTACCCCTGATGATATTCGTAAACGAGGCGGCGTTCCTAAAAATGCCAGTGTGTTTTTTACTATTTTTCATACGCTAATGTGTGGGCCTAAAACCGAATTAAAAGAAACCACAACAGAAGAAGATGAAAATGCTCCAATTAAAAAGGCAGAGAATCCGTATTTCGAGCAATACCCAACTGATTTTTTTGATCTAATTATTATTGATGAGTGTCACCGTGGTGGCGCAAATGATGAAAGTGCTTGGCGTGATATTCTTAATTATTTTGCTCCTGCTGTGCAACTGGGTTTAACCGCAACTCCTAAGCGCACCGATAACGCTGATACCTATGGTTATTTTGGCGAACCAGTTTACAGCTATACCCTAAAAGAAGGCATTAACGATGGCTTTTTAACGCCATTTAAAGTGTTACCGATTGTTGGCACTATGGATGAGTACAAGTACATAGAGGGGGATGGTGTTGTTGTAAAAGGCGATCCAGAGCCTGGTAAACTGTATAAAGAAGGTGACTTTAACCGCATTATTACCATACCTCAGCGCGAAGAGCGCCGTGTACACTATTGGATGGATCGCTTTAATCCTAAAGAAAAAACCATCGTGTTTTGTGCAACACAAGTCCATGCCGGTATGGTGCGCGATTTTATTAATCAGTACGCAGTAAAAAAAGGTTGGACTACCAACACTAACTATTGTGTTCGTGTTACCGCTAATGATGGTGTAGCGGGTGAAAACGATTTAAAAACCTTTTGTGATAACGAAAAAACTATTCCGACAATTCTAACTACATCACGCAAACTCTCTACCGGCGTTGATGCGCGTAACGTACGTAACATTGTGCTCATGCGCCCTTGTAATAATATGATTGAGTTTAAGCAGATCATAGGGCGAGGCACTCGTACATACGATGGCAAAGACTACTTTACCATTTACGACTTTGTAAAAGCGCACCATAACTTTGCCGACCCTGCTTGGGATGGCGAGCCAATACCCAACGAAGTATGCCCTGAGTGCGGCACAACGCCGTGCCAATGTGAAGACACTGGCGGCGATGGAGCCGGTGAGAAGAAACCGTGTAAGGTGTGTGAACAAAAGCCATGTGTTTGCGAAAAGCCAGAGCCAGAAGGCTGCGAAAAATGTGGCGAAAGACCATGTGTATGTGAAAAGCTCGAAATAAAGCTCTCAGACGGCCGTACACGGCAAATTAAACATATTTCTTCAGCAATGTACTGGAGTGCTGAAGGTAAGCCCATTACAGCTAAAGAGTTTGTTGAACGTATGTTTGACGACTTACCACGCTTTTTTGAAAACGAAGATCAACTACGCGAAATTTGGAGCGACCCAACCACCCGCGAAAAGCTATTAGAAGACTTAACTGAAGCGGGTTACGATAGCGAAAAACTCGATAGTATGAAGGCGGTAATTGATGCACAAGATAGTGATGTATACGATGTTTTATCGTATGTGGCTTATGCAGCTGAGGCTCGAACACGCACTGAGCGAGCCCAACAAGCAAAACCTAAAATAAACTCTGCATTTACTGACTATAAACAACAAGAGTTTATAAACTTCATATTAAGTAAATATATTGAAGACGGCGTTCAAGAACTGGCTCCTAAAAAAATGCGAAGTTTAGTAGAGCTTAAATACAACACCATTAATGATGCAGCGATTGAGTTTGGCTCACCAGTTGCGATACGCGACACATTTATAGGTTTTCAGAAGTATTTGTATGCAAGGTGAATAGGAATTTCGCGAGTTATATTAAAGATGTCGATAATATCAAAATATAGATCTAATTAGAGAATTATGATGAAGCGTACTGTTATTGGAATAAAAAAAGATATCTTTGAATATTATTCTAAAGGGAAAAGCATAAACGACTTATTTCACCTACTAGCGAAACATGAATTCAGGTTAGCTAAAACTGAGAAGAAAGCTCTTAAAGTAGCTTATGAAAATAAAGAAAATTTTAGTGCTTTCAAGAAGTTTTTAAATATTGTTGATTTTAATAAAGCTAAACAGGCTTATGCCGAGCATAAAGGAAAAAAGAATAATAAAACTAAAAGAAAAATTAACCCTGGTCCATCTTTTAATGTCGAGCGATACCTTTTAGAAAAGCAGAGTACGGAAATACCTTTAGATCTCGATGATGATTTTGCTTTATCAATGAGCTCAAATGATCTTTACGAAACAATAGATACGCCAAATAAAGAGACTACTGCTACCCAAGTAAAAAATAACCTGCCACTGCACCTATATGTGTTTGACCCTGAAGATGTAACTGAGCTTACTTTAGAGGAGGTAGAGTTAGTTTGGCATCACAGGTTAAAGTTATGTGGTACAAAAGAAGCAGCGGCAGAAATATTGGCTATTAAGAATGTAAATGATGGTAATATTAAGAACTATAAGGGTTGGGAAAGCTATTTAAATCATGATTTAATCAGTGAGTTTGAAAGAAAGTTAAAGGATATTGAGTTAGCAGAAAATCCTCAAAATGATCAGATAATCACAATCAATCCGTTTCACAGAAAAAAATATAATAGATCTGAAGTTGTGCAGCTTCCTTTAAAGCGTATTTTAAAATTATGGGAAGAGCGCAATTACTCATTTTCTTCAATATCTGCGGCATGTGAAGCATTAGCTATTATTAGAAAATCTACAAAAATTGATAGCCAGAAAAAACACTGGAAAGCCTTTTTAGAACACCCCCAAATTCTTGATTTAGATTTTGACATTGATGAAGAAGATACTGATAAGTTAACAGAAAATGTTCACGCAAAAATAGATGATAAAGAGCAAGTGAGCCTACATGCGTTAACAGAAGATAACAGGGATAGAGTCAGTAGGAGCCAAGTTACAAGGGTTGGCCAGCAGGGATTTAGATCATTAACTCTTGATAACTTTTATTCAAAATGTGCCGTATCAGGATGTGCTGAGCTGGCTTTGTTAGAAGCTGCCCATATTATTCCTTACAAAGGAGAACAATCTAATCTGTTGCAAAATGGACTATGTCTCAGAGTCGATATACATCGACTATTTGACAGGTTTTTAATATCAATCGAGCCGCAGACTTTGAAAATAATCGTTTCTGATAAAGTCAGAGATAAATACTATAGGGGTTTGAAAGGCAACAGTTTAGGTCAATCTAAAAGCAATATTTCAAAATCATTACTAAAAAAACATTTCTATCAATTCACTAAGGCGAATACTAGATAGATTCCACGCGCTTTTAAAATTGTTTACTTTCTACTAACTCTATGCGGTTATTGGGCTCAATGTTATCCTCAGCTTAAAATTTAAAACTATGTTAGAATAAAATTTTATTTTATAAGCTTTTTTATTTGACGTGTTTGAGTATTCACAAACCGAAATATTCTTAATTTTTGGTACGCGTTTATAAACAATGTAGCAAGGCACTGTCTGAATGATTTAAGTTATTTGTAACACTTAATTTAAAAGCTGAAGATAATTTGCAAGATTTAATTAATAAAAATAGAGTTAGACTAGAACAATTTTTATTAAACAGGATTACTTTCTGATTGTAACCAGAGTAATTTATATAGGGTAACCTGTTTAAAGTTAAAGAAATTTATTTATTAAAGAGATCATATGAACCTCAATTGTGTACCAAGCTTTAGATGGACTTTCTTAGTCATAATGTTATTACCTTTTTTATCTCAAGGGGAAACTCATAAAGTTCATGAAATAGAGACAAATGTTAAGTCACTTTCAGAAAAGGTAACCGCAATAGATAAACTAAATACAGAGCGCTTTAATCAGCAGAGTGGAAGTAATCTAAAGGTATACGAAATAGCTATAAACTCAATTAAAGATACTTCTAAAGCGGCGATCGATTCCAGTAATAAATCAATTGAAACAATTAAATATGTCATTTACTTGAGTGTTAGTTTAATTTCGGTCTTAGTCGGGTTTGGTGTGTTTTTCGGCTACAGCGATAGGAAAAAGCTTTTGGAAGAGCATACTAAGTACGTAGAAGAGTCCAAAGCTAAAATTGACGAACTGTCTAAGGCTACAGAAAATATTATGAGTAAAGTACCAGCTCACTGTGTTGATTTAGCTCTTCTTAAAAATGAGTTAAAAGAATATACAGAAAAATATTTAGAGTCAGGTTCAATCAAACATAGCTATTTAAACAGTGAGGTGCGACATAGAGACAAAGAAAATTTACTCCATATAAGTAGAACTGCTGTGATAGTTGCTAAAGATATCGGTGATTTGAGGAGCATATCTTGGATATATTCAGAAATGGCCATTTTACACTATTACGATGGACGGTATAATGATGCGTTACTTTTACAAGAAATGGCTGCTGACCCTAAATATAATCTAATTCTCGCTGTGGATAGATTCTATAATTTATCGTGCTACGCATCATGTTTGTATGATGTCACTAGAAAGCAAGGACATTTGAAAAAAGCTAAGGATGCCTTTAATGCCGTTTATGAAATAGAACCTAGTAAAGCTCAGCAGCTTAGATTTGACCCTGATATGAGAGCAGTGAGCTCTCACTTAGATTAATGTACTGGTTTAATGATCATTTCGCTTCTCCTAATGGGATTTTAAAGCTGAATTAAATTTCTTTTACATTCCCTTAGCTGAATTGCCAACTAATTAAAAATTACTGCACTCGGCACACATACATAATTATATAGATACCTAAGCCGTAATTCAATCTTATTCATCTCATATACCTAGTTACGCAGTCCTTAAATTAGTAGAAACATCCTAACTAGCTGTGTTAGTTATATTTATTTTTATATGCACATATTTACATTTAGTGAGTTAAAAGCAGCGCAAAGTGCGATGTTTTTAATTCGTAAATATGCTGTAGATAAAGAAAGTAGCGATGCTTTGCTTGAGTGGCTTAAGCCTTTTGAAACGCTTATTTATAAGCGTGAAGGTAATTGGCGAGATCTGGCTGCAAAAAATAAACTCACCAAGTCTATTATTCCTAAATCGAACTCTCCTTACGGACAAGACTTGATAGATAAAATGGTGATGCTTATAAAAGAAGAGCTGCATCATTTTTATCAAGTGCTCGAAATAATGGATGAGTATGGGATTGAGTATCAAAGTATTACGCCATGTCGATACGCTAAAGGTATGCTACGCAACGTAAAAACATTTGAGCCATATGCTTTAGTCGATAAATTAATTGTAGGTGCCTACATAGAAGCACGCTCTTGTGAGCGTTTTGCAAAGCTTGCTCCGCATGTAGATAAACGCTTAGGTGATTTTTATATTTCATTGCTTCGCTCTGAAGCGCGTCATTACCAAGATTATTTAACACTAGCGCAAGAGATTGCCGATTTTGACATTACAGAGCGCGTAGATTTTTTTGCAAAGATAGAAGCTGATCTAATCCAATCTCCAGATGATGATTTTAAGTTTCATAGTGGTGCGCCAACACCCAATAGCTAATTACTTATTAATGCTTTAATTAGTGGTTAAAATTATCAGCAAGCGCTTTTAAATAGTGTTTAATGTCTTCATCACTGAAATGGTGTTTTTTTAATACTTTAGCAATAGCTCCATTTTTTATAATAGTTTTAAGGCCTGCCTCAAACTGAGCAATTTGTTTGTCAGCATTTGGGTTGTTTTTAGATACAATTAAGTGCAGCTTATGAATTGCTAAATGTGGGAGTAGGTATTCAATTTCTTGCTCTTCACTTTTTAGTAATTTTGGGCTGTGATCAAGCCAATACTCTCCCACTTCTTTTGGGCCTGCAACCAGATCTACCCGTTCGTTTTGTAATAAATATAAGCTATTAATTAAGTTACTAGTAGAGGTTAGAGACAGTCTAGGATCTAGCGAAAATTCAGTACTAACAGGATCACCAGCTTCTTTACAAATATTATAAGGTAGTAAAGACTCAAGCGAGCCATCGTAGTTAATTGTACTTTTTTTAAGTTTAAAAAGCCCTGAATGCGCAACGGCTAGTGGGCGTGAATAATCAAAAATTTCGCCTCTTTGCTTTGAATAAAAAGCACCAAGAATAGCTGTTTTTTTTTGTTTTTCTAAAAGATTAAGAGAGCGATTCCAAGAGGTAAATTCTATTTCGGTATTTATATTTTGACTTTTTAAAGCAAGTTTAGTTATTTCAAACAACCAGCCATTATTTGGTAGCTCTTCGGAGAAGTACGGAGGGAAATTTTCGGTCACTATATGCCAGGTTTGCTCACTTTTAGCTTTAAACGCATTTAAAGCCAGTACTACAAAAATTAGCAACCGCAACATGTATTGTCCTTAACTATTTAAATACTTTAATTAAATAATAGTCAGAAAATAAAATTATGCGAAAGGTGTACTAATTAATTCTTGTGATTGTGGTGTAGCCACTAAGTATGAGCCTTGCGTGTACCAGTCTCCTAATACTGTGCGCGTAAGCGTTTTATTGTTTAGCGTGTATGTATGAACGTTAGGGCGGTGAGTGTGGCCGTGTATCATATTGCTCACATCATGCTTTTTAAACGTTTCAATAACAGCCTCTTCTACAACATCTAAAATTTCTATTGGCTTGTCGGCTTGGCTTAATTTACTTTTTTCACGTGCGTTGCGGGCTATTTTTTTTCTATACCAAAGCGGCATAGCTAGCATAAGCTTTGGCCACCACCAACCACGACTTTTCTTACGAAATTTTTGATATTCAGTATCTTGAGTACACATTTCATCGCCATGTAAAATAACGGTCGGTGTCCCGTATAAATCGATCACGGCTTGTTCGCTTAAAAGTGTCATGCCAGCTAAGTTTGCATATTGCTCTCGCATAATAAAGTCGCGGTTGCCATGTATAAAATAGACTGGTGTACCTGCATTACTCACAGCTTTTAAATGCTTAGCTACGTCGCTTGCAAGTTCAGTGACGTAGTCATCACCTACCCATACTTCAAAAAAGTCACCTAAAATATAAAGCGCATCAACGTCTTGATTTAGAATATTAGATTTTAAAAATTTGAAAAAAGCAGCGCTAATATCAGGTCTATTTTCACTTAAATGTAAATCAGCAATAAAGTATGTCTTACGAGTCATAAGGATGTCTTTTCGATATTAATAAAGCGGGTGTATGCCTATTGCATAAACACCCGCTGATACTCCACATTACGTGGGTAAATGTACTATTAGCTAACAGTAACGTTTTCGATGATCACGTCTTCAAGAGGTACGTCTTGGTGAAAACCGTTGCTACCTGTCGCTACACCTTTAATTTTTTCTACAATGTCCATGCCTTCAACTACTTCAGCAAACACACAGTAACCCCAGCCTTGTGATGTTTCGCTGCTGTGGTTTAAGAAATCGTTGTTGTTAACGTTAATAAAAAACTGTGCAGTAGCTGAATGAGGATCAGGCGTACGTGCCATTGCTAAAGTACCTACTTTATTAGATAGGCCGTTGTTAGCTTCGTTTTGAATCGGATCGTTAACGTCTTTTTGTTCCATACCTGGCACAAAACCACCGCCTTGAACCATAAAGCCATCAATTACACGGTGAAAAATTGTACCGTTGTAAAAACCAGCATTTGCATACTCTAAAAAGTTTTTAACTGTGTTTGGTGCTTCCGCTTCGTGCATTTTAATGGTGATGTCACCAAAGTTTGTGTGTAGAACAACCATGAGGTTTCCTGTATCTGGTTTAAATAGTCGCGCTATTTTATCTTAGTTAGCTAAGATTAACAAAGCGCTAGAGCCCATGCTTTGCAAGTGGTAACATACATTTTCTTGATAACAGTGAAGGACACCAACTAAATGGTACAAATATACAACACACTCACGCGACAAAAAGAACAATTTAAACCTATGGTCGAAGGAAAAATCGACATGTATGTGTGTGGTATCACCATTTATGATTACTGTCACATAGGTCATGCGCGTACATTTGTTGGGTTTGACGTAATAGTCCGTTACCTTCGCCATATTGGCTACGATTTAAAATACGTACGTAATATTACCGATGTTGACGATAAAATAATTAAACGTGCAAATGAAAACGGCGAGTCAATAAACGATTTAACACTTCGTATGACCAAAGCAATGCATGAAGATTTCGATAGTTTGAACATGTTACGTCCAGATGTTGAGCCAACAGTAACAGGGCACATGGATGAAATTATTGAAATGGTTGAGCGTTTAGTTGCTAAAGGTCATGCGTATGTAGCGGCTGATGGCGATGTATTATTTGATGTTTCAACATTTGAGCAATATGGCGCGCTATCTCAGCAAGATTTAACAATGCTTCAATCAGGCTCACGTGTTGAAGTGGCACAAGATAAAGACGATCCACTTGACTTTGTATTATGGAAAAAAGCCAAAGCAGGGGAGCCATCTTGGTCATCTCCATGGGGAGAAGGGCGCCCAGGTTGGCACATTGAGTGTTCAGCAATGAGCTCAAAGCATCTAGGTGAGCATTTTGATATTCACGGTGGGGGTTCTGATTTACAGTTTCCACATCATGAAAACGAAATTGCGCAATCGTGCTGTGCAAATAATGGTAAATACGTAAATACGTGGATCCATACGGGTATGGTGCAAGTAAACAAAGAAAAAATGTCTAAATCTTTAGATAACTTTTTTACTGTACGTGAAGTATTAAAAGCTTACGATGCTGAATCTGTTCGTTACTTTTTAATATCGGGTCATTACCGCAGCCAATTAAATTACTCGCAAGAGAATTTAGATCAAGCACGTTCGTCTCTTGAGCGTATTTACACAGCGCTCCGTGATGTAGAGCCGGTAGAATGCGATTTAGAAAGCAATGAGTTTGTAGCTAAGTTTAGAAAAGCAATGAGTGATGACTTTAATACACCAGAAGCATTACCTGTGTTGTTCGAACTTGCTAAAGAGTTAAACCGCGTTAAAGATACTGATACAGGTCAAGCTGGTAAGTTAGCGTTTATACTGCGCAGCCTTGGTGAAGTGCTAGGGGTTGCTCAACAAGCACCTGAGGCTTTTTTACAAGGCGGGCAAGATAATGATGAAGTTGCGACGATTGAAGCCTTAATAGTAAAGCGTAATGAAGCACGTGCGGGTAAAGACTGGGCTGCTGCTGATGAAGCTCGTGATGCGCTTAATGCATTAGGTGTAATACTTGAAGATTCAGCCGGTAAAACAACGTGGCGTAAAGCGTAAATGTTTTAAAAAATAGCTTTAAAATAAAGAGGGTTGCCAATTGGCAACCCTCTTTATTTAATCTGCATCTTAGTTAATATATTAATTATATTAAGTAATTTTAGCTGTGGTATTTTTCACATGCTTCTAATGTGTTCTCAATTAAGCTTGCTACTGTCATTGGGCCAACGCCGCCTGGTACAGGTGTTATAAAGTCAGCTTTTTGCTCAGCGACACTGTATTGAACATCACCTACTAATTTGCCAGTATCTAAGCGGTTTATACCTACATCAATAACTATTGCTCCTTCTTTAACCCAATCACCAGGGATAAACTCAGGCTTGCCAACAGCAACGACTAATAAGTCAGCACGGCGAACGTGTGTTTCTAAATCTTGTGTAAATTTATGGCATACCGTTGTAGTACAACCTGCCAGTAATAACTCAAGCGACATTGGGCGGCCAACTATATTAGATGCACCAACCACAACCGCATGCATTCCTTTATAACGCACACCTGTTGAATCAAGTAAGGTAATAATACCCTTTGGAGTACAAGGACGAAGCGCTGGCATACGCTGCGCTAAACGACCAATATTATAAGGATGGAAACCATCAACGTCTTTGTGTGGTGTAATGCGCTCTAAAATCTTTTCAGCGTCTAGGCCTTGTGGCAACGGTAATTGAACTAAGATACCGTCTACTTCAGCATCATTATTTAACTCATCAATTAAATCTAAAAGCGCTTGTTCAGTAGCGTCTGCTGGTAAATCAAAAGATTTTGAAATAAAACCAACTTCTTCACAGGCTTTGCGTTTTGAACCAACATAAACTTGGCTTGCAGGATCTTGTCCTACAAGTACTACTGCGAGTCCTGGTGCACGTAAACCATTTTTAACACGTTCAGATACACGTTCTGCTACTGCACTACGTACTTGTTTTGCGATTGCTTTACCATCAATGATGTTTGCCGTCATGGGTGACCTTTAATTAGGGTTAATTAACTTGATTCCGATACTTTAAAAAGTGAATGCATAAAATAGGGGTAGTAATGCCTATAAAGAATCTATTCTTTAAATTATCACTTTTTAATATAGAGGCTATTTTCGCAGAAAAGCACTAAAGCGCCAAGGTGCTTTTAAGCTATAAAATGCAAGAAGCGTAAAAAGAGTTTAAATTTTAAACCCTACATTGCAATATTTAACCATTGTGAGCTAAAAATAAGCAGTTGATTGGTTTTCTTAAAAAAACGTTTGACCTAACCCCGTCAAATCACTATTATGCACCCCGTTGTCAACGAGGTCATTCGTTAACAATAGTAAGCATCGGCGATTAGCGCAGTTTGGTAGCGCACTTGGTTTGGGTCCAAGGGGTCGCAGGTTCAAATCCTGCATCGCCGACCACTTTTAAAAAGTAAGCTTATTTGTACGCTATGAAGTTTTCGATGCGCCCATAGCTCAGCTGGATAGAGCAACGCCCTTCTAAGGCGTGGGTCGAAGGTTCGAATCCTTCTGGGCGCACCATGTTGAAAACGTGTAAATATAGCGGTGATTGTAGCTCAGTTGGTAGAGCCCCGGATTGTGATTCCGGTTGTCGTGGGTTCGAGCCCCATCAGTCACCCCAATTTACATTGAGTATCGGCGATTAGCGCAGTTTGGTAGCGCACTTGGTTTGGGTCCAAGGGGTCGCAGGTTCAAATCCTGCATCGCCGACCACTTTCTTATAAGTGGTCTTAAATTCAAAGTTTAAGTATTCACAATTATATATCGGCGATTAGCGCAGTTTGGTAGCGCACTTGGTTTGGGTCCAAGGGGTCGCAGGTTCAAATCCTGCATCGCCGACCACTTTCATTATATCAAATAATGAAACGTGAAAATTAACACTCTATAGTCCACATCTTATCTATATATCCAAATTCAATAATAAAATTTTAATTACTGGCAATCTAATTAGTTTGTTTTTTATTCGGTTGTGCGCGATCAGTGCCGATCTAGCCTAAATAATTGCCCCCTGCACTCGACTCTCATGATTATTAGGTTATAATGCCGCGTCTATTGTTTAACATAGTGCCCGAAGGGCAGAGCAGCAATGATATCTCATGGTAGCGACGGATGTATTTAAGCATTAAATTTAGCTTAAATTTTATCAAGACTCATGAAGGTACTTTGTTTGTAAGGAAGGCGAACAGTCGCCAAAATTGAATATTGAGGTAAATCATGCAAGTTTCTGTTGAGACGACTCAAGGCCTTGAGCGCCGTCTGACCATCACCGTTCCTGCAGAGAACGTTGAGACCGAAGTAAAAAAACGCTTACAACAACTGTCAAAAACACAGCGTATTGATGGTTTCCGTGCTGGTAAAGTTCCAGTTTCAGTAATTAACAAGCGTTTTGGTCCTGCAGTTCGTCAAGAAGTTGCTGGCGAAGTAATGCAACGTAATTACATTGAGGCAATCGTTGCTGAAAAAATTAACCCTGCTGGCGCACCATCATTCGCTCCAAAATCTCTTGAAGCAGGTAAAGATTTAGAATTTTCAGCTACGTTTGAAGTTTACCCTGAAGTTGAAGTTCAAGGTTTAGATAAAATTGCTGTAGAAAAACCAGCAGTTACAGTAACTGACGAAGATTTAGCAAACATGCTAGAAACACTTCGTAAACAACACGCTTCTTGGGCAGATGTTGATACAGCTGCTGGCGAAAACGACCGTGTAACTGTTGATTTCGTAGGTACTATCGATGGTGAAGTATTTGAAGGCGGTAAAGCTGAAGACTTCCCATTAGAACTTGGCCAAGGTCGTATGATCCCAGGTTTTGAAGATAACATCGTAGGTAAAAAAGCAGGCGAAGAAGTAGTTGCTGATGTAACTTTCCCTGATGACTACCACGCTGAAAATCTTAAAGGTAAAGCGGCTCAATTCACTATCACAGTGAAAAAAGTTGAAGCGCAAGAGTTACCTGAATTAAGCGAAGAGTTTGCAACTAAATTCGGTGTTACCGAAGGCGGCGTAGACGCGCTTAAAGAAGAAGTTAAAAAGAACATGACACGTGAGCTTGACCAAGCGGTTAAAGCTAACGTGAAAGACCAAGCAATTAAAGGTCTTTTAGAAAATAACGAAATTGAAGTGCCAAAAGCACTTGTTGATCAAGAAGTTGACGCACTACGTCAGCAAGCAGCTCAACGTTTTGGCGGCGACGCTAAAAACATGCCTGAGCTTCCAGCTGAATTGTTCCATGAGCAAGCTGTAACACGCGTTAAAACTGGCCTTTTATTAGGTGAAGTGATCAAAGCTAACGACATCAAAGTTGATGATGCTAAAGTTGAAGCACTAATCGCAACAGTAGCATCTGCATACGAAGATCCAACTGAAGTAGTAGAATACTACAAAGGTAATGATCAACTAATGCAGCAAATGCGTAATGTAGCAATGGAAGAGCAAGCAGTTGAAGCTATTTTAGCTAAAGCAAATGTTTCTGACGTTGAAAAAGCATTTGACGACATCATGAATCCGCAGCAAGGTGCTTAATAAGTCATTGACTTAAGCTCTCGCTAACGATTAAATGGCTCGTGTTACTCTGTTTATGCAGTGTGCCCGGGCCATTTTAGTTTGTGGCTCTTAATTTGCGAAAAATGATAACTATGCTTTTCTTATAGTGAAGGATAAGTATAAGCGCATAAGGAATTAAATAAGTATGAACACTGGTATTACAGATCCCCTAAACGCATTAGTCCCTATGGTTGTTGAACAAACGGCTAAAGGCGAGCGCTCGTATGATATTTATTCGAGATTATTAAAAGAGCGTATTATCTTTTTAACAGGCCAAGTTGAAGACAACATGGCAAATCTAATTTTAGCGCAAATGCTATTTTTAGAATCAGAAAACCCTGACAAAGATATCTTTTTATATATCAACTCACCAGGTGGTTCAGTTACTGCAGGCATGGCAATTTACGATACAATGAACTTCATCAAACCAGATGTAAGCACAATTTGTGTTGGTCAAGCAGCAAGCATGGGCGCATTTTTACTTACAGCGGGTGCTAAAGGTAAGCGTTTTTGTCTACCAAACTCACGTGTAATGATTCACCAACCATTAGGTGGTTTCCAAGGTCAAGCGTCTGATTTTGAAATACACGCTAAAGAAATTCTGTCTATTAAAGACAAACTTAACCGCTTAATGGCTGAGCATACAGGCCAACCATTAGATGTTATTTCACGCGATACAGATCGTGATAACTTTATGAGTGCATCACAAGCTGTAGACTACGGACTTGTAGACTCAGTATTTACAAATCGCGATAGCAAGTAAGCGTGTAGGCAAGCAAACTATTGCTTGCCACTATGAGTTACTATGCGAAAACCAGTAAATTTTGGTATAGTTAAAAGCGAATTTGAATAGTTGCCAACTGGTTTGGCAGCCAACGTATAAAATGAGGTAGCTGAATGTCTGACACTCCTACAGACGGCGACAAAAGTAATAAATTGTTATACTGTTCTTTTTGTGGCAAAAGCCAGCATGAAGTTCGTAAATTAATTGCAGGTCCTTCAGTATACATTTGTGATGAATGTGTAGAGCTGTGTAACGATATCATCAGGGAAGAAATCAAAGACATTGCTCCTAAGCATAATGCGTCTGATAAACTACCTGTGCCAAAAGAAATTCGTAATCACCTAGACGACTACGTAATTGGTCAAGACCATGCTAAAAAAGTATTGTCAGTAGCGGTATACAACCACTACAAACGCTTGCGTAACCAATCTACTAAGCAAGAAATTGAACTAGGTAAAAGTAATATTCTACTTATTGGCCCAACAGGTAGTGGTAAAACATTACTTGCAGAAACGCTAGCACGCCTATTAGATGTGCCGTTTACTATGGCTGATGCTACAACATTAACCGAAGCCGGTTATGTAGGTGAAGATGTAGAAAACATCATTCAAAAACTATTGCAAAAATGCGATTACGATGTAGAAAAAGCCCAGCGCGGTATTGTTTACATTGATGAAATTGACAAAATTTCTCGCAAATCAGATAACCCATCAATCACACGTGATGTATCAGGTGAAGGTGTGCAACAAGCACTACTTAAATTGATTGAAGGTACTGTTGCTTCGGTTCCACCACAAGGTGGTCGTAAGCACCCACAGCAAGAGTTTTTACAAGTAGACACATCTAAGATCTTATTTATTTGTGGTGGTGCATTTGCAGGCCTAGATAAAGTAATTGAGCAGCGTAGCCATAAAAACACTGGTATTGGTTTTGGCGTTAACGTAAAAGAGTCTGCGGCGAGCCGTTCTTTAAGTGATACATTTAAAGACGTAGAGCCAGAAGATTTAGTTAAATACGGCTTAATCCCTGAGTTTATCGGTCGTCTACCGGTTGTTGCTACGTTAACTGAACTTGACGAAGCAGCGCTTGTGCAAATTTTAAGTGAACCTAAAAACGCGATTACTAAGCAATTCTCTGTATTGTTTGGTATGGAAGATGTTGAACTTGAATTTCGTGATGACGCCTTAGCTGCAATTGCTCACAAAGCAATGGAGCGTAAAACAGGTGCTCGTGGTCTTCGTTCGATTGTTGAAGGTGTATTACTTGATACCATGTACGAACTACCGTCTATGGACGATGTAAGCAAAGTGGTTATTGATGAAACCGTTATTAAAGGTGAGTCAGACCCAATCTTGATTTATGAAAACAATAAACAAGACAAAGCCGCATCTGAGTAGTTTTTAAGCTATTTGCATAAAAAAGGAGCCTTAGGCTCCTTTTTTTATAATTAATTTAGTCGAGTAGGGGAAAATTGTTGAACTTTAATTAGTTTATCCCCATATACTTGAGTAATCTTTTAAATAAATAAAGTGCGAAGAGAAAATATAATGACGCTTGAGAGAACCGACCGAGTCGAAATCCCAGTCCTAGCACTGCGCGATGTTGTGGTATATCCACACATGGTGATCCCGCTTTTTGTTGGCCGTGAAAAATCAATAAAATGCCTAGAAGCGGCAATGGACAAAGACAAACAAATTTTCTTGGTTGCACAAAAAGATGCAACTGTAGATGAACCCGAACAAGACGATATTTACCGTATTGGTACTATTGCCACTGTACTTCAGTTATTAAAATTACCAGACGGTACAGTGAAAGTTTTAGTTGAAGGTACACAACGCGCACAAATTGAAGAATTTGTAGATAACGATGACTTTTTTGTTGCTAACGCCCAATTTATTGAATCTGATTCGGTAGACGAGCAAGAGCAAGATATATTTATTCGCAGCGCTATTAGCCAGTTTGAAGGCTACGTAAAACTAAACAAAAAGATTCCACCAGAAGTATTAACCTCTGTGTCGGGTATTGATGAGCCAGCACGTCTGGCCGACACAATGGCAGCGCATATGCCGCTTAAAGTGCCTGAAAAACAAAAAGTGCTAGAAATCTCAAGTGTGACTGAACGCTTAGAGTATTTAATGGCGTTGATGGAAGGTGAAATAGACTTACTGCAAGTTGAGAAGAAAATTCGTACCCGCGTGAAAAAGCAGATGGAAAAATCTCAGCGCGAGTATTACCTCAACGAGCAAATGAAAGCCATTCAAAAAGAGCTTGGTGAGCTTGATGATGTGCCTGATGAATTTGAAGCGCTTAAAAAGCGTATTGAAGACTCTGGCATGCCTGATGAAGCTAAAGAAAAGGCCACTACTGAGCTTAATAAGCTTAAAATGATGTCGCCAATGTCTGCTGAAGCCACGGTTGTGCGTTCTTACATTGATACGTTAATTAACGTGCCATGGAAAAAGCGCTCTAAAGTGAAAAAAGATTTAGCGGGCGCGCAAAAAATTCTTGATAGCGATCACCACGGCTTAGATAAAGTTAAAGAACGTATTATTGAGTACCTCGCAGTACAACAGCGTACAAATAAGCTCAAAGGGCCTATTTTATGTTTAGTGGGTCCTCCAGGTGTTGGTAAAACATCTTTAGGGCAATCAATAGCGCGCTCTACTGGCCGTAAATATGTGCGTATGGCTTTAGGTGGCGTACGTGACGAGGCTGAAATTCGTGGCCATCGTCGTACTTACATTGGTTCTATGCCAGGCAAGCTAATTCAAAACATGTCTAAAGTGGGCGTTAAAAACCCATTATTCTTGTTAGATGAAATTGACAAAATGTCATCAGACATGCGCGGCGACCCAGCATCAGCATTGTTAGAAGTACTTGATCCTGAGCAAAATAGCCATTTTGCCGATCATTACCTTGAAGTAGATTACGATTTATCTGACGTTATGTTTGTAGCCACATCAAACAGCTTTAATATCCCGGGCCCATTATTGGACCGTATGGAAGTTATTCGCTTATCGGGTTACACCGAAGATGAAAAGCTAAACATTGCAAAAGAGCACCTTATTACTAAGCAAGTTAAACGTAATGGTTTAAAAGATAACGAGGTAGTAATAGAAGATAGCGCTATTATTGGCATTATTCGTTATTACACGCGTGAAGCGGGTGTACGTAACCTAGAACGTGAAATATCTAAACTGTGCCGTAAAGCTGTTAAAAACATCTTGCTAGAAAAAGACACTAAAACTGTGACTATCAATCAAGATAACCTAGAAGACTTTTTAGGTGTGCAGCGCTTTGATTATGGTAAAGCTGAAGATGGTAACCGTATTGGCCAAGTAACTGGTTTAGCGTGGACAGAAGTAGGTGGCGACTTACTTACTATTGAATGTGCGGCTGTTCCAGGTAAAGGCAAGTTAAGTTACACAGGTTCACTGGGTGATGTAATGCAAGAGTCGATTCAGGCTGCGATGACTGTTGTTCGTAATCGTGCTGATACATTCCGTATTAATAGCGATTTTTACGAAAAACGCGACATACACGTTCACGTACCTGAAGGTGCAACACCTAAAGATGGCCCAAGTGCCGGTGCTGCTATGGTTACGGGTTTAGTGTCTAGCTTAACGGGTAACCCTGTAAAAGCTGATGTTGCAATGACAGGCGAAATAACACTGCGTGGTGAAGTATTGCCAATTGGTGGCCTTAAAGAAAAGTTATTGGCTGCGCATCGCGGTGGAATTAAAACAGTCATCATTCCAAAAATTAACGAACGTGACCTAAAAGAGATCCCAGACAACGTGCTGGCAGGTCTTGATGTTCACCCTGTTACGTGGATTGACGAGGTGTTAAAGCTTGCTTTAGTGCATCCTGTTGAGAGTTTTTCGCCCGAAACACCGAAAAACCAATAAAAAACCCAAAAAAAGTGCTTCTTAGGGCTTTTCAAATCTAAACGGTATGATAAGTTAAGCACTGGTTTTCAAGCCTAGCCCTTATGGGGCCTAGGCTTAAGAAAAATATAATCATGTGAGCATTAAAAGTTTGCTCTAAAATTTTCAAAAAAGTGATGTTAGTTTAAAAAACCATCGCTCTTGATAATAACAATGAAAGAGGATGATATTGTGAATAAATCTCAATTAATCGATCAAATCGCAGCTGACGCTGACATTTCTAAAGCGGCTGCAGGTCGTGCACTAGATTCATTCATCGGATCTGTATCTGGCGCGCTTAAAGATGGCGATTCAGTTGCACTTGTAGGTTTTGGTACTTTCTCAGTACGTGAACGTGCTGCACGTTCAGGCCGTAACCCACAAACTGGTGAAACTATTCAAATTGCTGCAGCTAATATCCCAGCTTTCAAAGCCGGTAAAGCGCTTAAAGACGCAGTAAACTAATCACTGTTTTACACACATTAGTTATGGCGAGTGTAAAGATACTGATTCACCACAACAGATGAATTAAGTAACTTTACCGCCAGTTACTTCAAGTGAAAAAGCGTATCTGGTAAGATACGCTTTTTTTACATGTGACAAGGTAAAATACCTTGATCAAAAAGAGATAAACAAATGCTTGAGAAAATCAGAGAGGGCTCACAAGGCCCTGTAGCCAAAATAATTTTAGGCGCGGTGATTTTATCTTTTGCCTTAGCAGGGATCGGTAGTTACTTAGGTCAAACCACAGAACAACCCGTTGCTGAAGTAAATGGAATTAAAATTAGCCAGACCGAATTTAATCGTGCTTATCAAAACGAACGTAGCCGTTTAGAGCAACAATTTGGTGAATACTTTACACAAATTGCAGCCGATCCAAATTATATGGCACAAATACGTCAAGGTGTAATTGACCGCTTAGTACAACAAGAATTGCAATCACAATTAGCGGCAGATTTAGGCCTTCGCGTAAGCGACGACAGCGTACGTAAAACCATTTTAGAACTACCTTACTTTCAAATTGGCGAAAAGTTTAATAACGACCGTTACTTACAAGTAATTCGTCAAATGAACTTTCAACCAGATGCATTTCGTGAATATCTTCGTAGAGATATGACGCGCAGCCAATTAGTATCAGCTGTAGCAGGTACTGACTTTGCATTAGAAAGCGAGCTTAAGAGTGCGATTGCACTACAACAACAAACGCGTAGCATCGACTACTTAGTCGTTAACAAAGAAGCACTAGCAAAAGACATTGAAGTATCAGAGCAAGAAATTTCTGATTACTACGACCTAAACTCTTCACAGTTTTTATCGCCAGAGCTAATTTCAGTAAATTATATTGAATTAAATGCGTCAGATATTAACGTTGAGTCGGTAACTGAGGATGATGTAAAAGCGTATTACGAGCAAAATAAAGCGCAGTACATCGAGCCTGAAAAACGCCGTGTATCGCATATCTTAATTGATAACAGTGAAGACGACGATGCAGCTAAAGAAAAAGCTAACGCGCTACACGCTCAACTTGAGCAAGGTGCAGATTTTGCAGAGCTTGCTGAGTCATCGTCTGATGATATTGTAAGCGG
Source organism: Pseudoalteromonas sp. MMG007 (assembly GCF_018100985.1). GTDB lineage: Bacteria > Pseudomonadota > Gammaproteobacteria > Enterobacterales > Alteromonadaceae > Pseudoalteromonas. The sequence continues at coordinate 792,385 of NZ_JAGJEI010000001.1, forward strand.
TGAAATGGGCGGCGACCTTGAGTGGATTGAGCGTGATGTAATGGACCCTGCATTTGAAGAGGCTGCGTTTGCACTTGAAAATAAAGGTGACTTTTCAGAGGTTGTTGCATCTGAGTTTGGTTATCACATTATTAAACTTACAGATCTACAGCCACAACAAGTAAAAGCGTATGATGATGTTAAAGCAGATTTACGTGCTGAGCTTGAGCAAACTGAAAAAGTAGATGCATTTTACGAGAAGCAAACTGAAATGGGCGCATTAGCGTTCGAAATTTCAGACCGTTTAGATGACGCCGCAGAAGCTGCAGACATTGAAGTTAAATCTACACCTCTTTTAGCGCTTAACGCACTTCCTGAGCCATTAAATAACCCAGCGGTTATTACAGCGCTAACATCAGTTGATTTACTAGAAGATAAAGTAAACTCTGAGGTTATTGAACTTGGTGATGAGCACGCAGTTGTTGTTCGTATTAACGAACACGAACCTGCAGCAACTAAGCCACTATCTGAGGTAAGTGAGCAAATTAAAACTCGCTTAGTTAACGAAAAATCATCAGAGCTTGCTAAAAGTAAAGCGCGTGAATTATTCGCTCAAGTACAAGCAGGCAAAAGCTTAAATGATGTTGCACAAGAGCAAAGCTTAATAGTTCGCCAAGAAGCGCAATTAACGCGTCAAAGCTACACTGTATCGCCAGCAATTGTAACGCAAACGTTTAAAATGGCTCACCCAGCAGATTCTGCAGTGGTTGATATTGTTGATTTAAACAATGGTGACTCAGCAATTGTTGCGCTTAAATCGGTGAGTGATGCACAAGTTGCAGAAAACATTGATGCACAAACTAAGCAAACAATTACTATGGCGCAAGCCAATAAAAACTATATGGTATTTATTGAAGCGCTAAAAGCACAAGCTGAGCTTAACTTACCACTGGTGGAGCAAGCGGCTGAATAAGTTGTTTTAGCTAATACACTAAAGGCGCCTTGAGCGCCTTTTTTATTGTCTTGAATTCAGCAGTCCGTAATAATACTAATCATTTTATGGGGCTAGATAGGCCTCGCAATAAACTCAATCCGATTACCACTAGGCTCTCTTATCATCATGTGCTGCGCAGGGCCTTTACCTAACTTCTCTGGTGCAAACTCAATTTTAATATTATCTTTGCCTTTTAGGTGCATGTATAACTCGGCGAGTTTTTCAATGCTTTCTACGCTTAGCGCTAAATGATGTAACCCCACATTATTGGCTCGATTAAACTCAACATGCTTTTCATCATTTTTAACTTTCCAAAGCGTAATTGTAATATGTGAGTTTGATAAAAAATAAGCCGGGTAGCTTTTATCACCACCCAGTAATTTAAAACCTAATACTTGTGTAAAAAATGTTTTTGATGAATCTAAATCTGAAACAGTTAAGCCCAAATGATCGACTCCGCCAACCCAGTTTTTAACTTTGTTATGGGTATCGGCAATAGCAGAAGCAGATAATAGCAGTAGGGGAGTAATACTAAGTAGTGTGTGTTTGAGCATGGAGCGGCCTTGTTAAAAGTAAAAGTTAATAACAAGACCTTCTAAAATGTACTTACATTACAAAAAACGGCATTAGCAGCTTAATAAACGCTCAGTAACTTTTGATTGTGGGTTTTGAAATACCTCTTCAGTGCGCCCGTATTCCACCACTTCACCTTTATCAAGCACGACGACTAAATCGCTAATATGGCGAACTAAACTAAGGTGATGAGTGATCATGACATAAGTGAGGCCAGTATCACGCTGCAGTTTAAGTAATAGATTTACGATTTGAGCGCGTATCGAAGGGTCTAAAGAAGAAACCGCTTCATCAAGTACGATTACCTTCGGATCTAATATTAGAGCTCTAGCAAACGCTACACGCTGCAATTGCCCCACACTAAACATATGTGGGTAATAATGTTTATGATCGATTAATAAACCTACTTTAGAAAGCGTGGCATCTATTTTCTCATCACGCTGAGCTGTATCAAACTCGGTATTGTACTGCAGGCAATCGTCAAGCATTTCACCTATGGTTAAACCAGGGTTGAGCGAGGCACCTGAGTCTTGAAAAATCATGCGGATATGCCGACATTGATTATCGCGTACGCCGTTATCTTCAATAATATTATTTTCGAGTAAAATTTGCCCGCTATCTGCGTTATCAGCGCCCGAAAGCAGCTTAGCTAATGTACTTTTACCCGCACCAGTTTCGCCAATTATGGCGATACTTTCACCTTTGCCTACGCAAAATGAAATATTTTTAAGTACCTCAAACTTTTTGCGAGAAAAAAGCCCGGCGCGTACATTAAAGGTTTTACAAAGGGCTTGTACTTTTAATACTGGCTGCATTACTTCATGTCCTTAATTAACGGAAAGTGACACGCATAACTATGGCCATGATGTTTAGTTAAAGCGGGTGTAACGACACATGCCTTTTGCGCTTGTGGGCAACGCGGTCCTAATCGGCAGCCAATAGGCAAATGTTGCAGCGTAGGAATGGTACCTTTAAGCGCATAAAACGGCTCTTTATGGGCTAAGCCTTGCTCGTAGTCGGGCAAGCTTTTTAAGAGCGCTTGTGTATACGGATGCCTAGGTTGTTTAAATATTTGATGAGTAGGGCCTGCTTCCACCATTTGCCCGCAATACAAAACATGGATACCATGTGACCAATGAGCAATTTCTTCAAGTTCATGAGAAATCATCAAAATAGACATGTTTTTAAGCTGGTTTAAGCTTTTTAGTAACCTAAAAACTTGCGCGCGGGTGGTGCTTTCAAGCGCTGTAGTCGGCTCATCAGCAATCAAGAGCTTAGGCGTACGAGCGATGGCCATTGCAATCATTACTTTTTGGCACACGCCCTCTGAGAGCTCGTGCGGGTAACTACTAAGTACAGCTTCGTGATTTTTAATACCGACCTTATGAATAAGCGCTTTTACGCGGTCTTTTCTCTCGCGGTTGCGTTTTAAAAAGAAACCTTTGTGAGCAACTTCAGGGAGTGTTTCGGCTATTTGGTCAAATATTTTTGCGGTAGGGTCAAGGCATCTACTTGGATCTTGGTAAATCATGGCGATGTCTTGGCTGACTATTTTACGGCGCTGCTCTGGGCTTAGGCGCATTAAATCAACACCGCGCCAGTGAATACGATCGGCTGTTATATCCCAGCGTTCGTTTAATACGCCAATAATCGCTTTTGCTATTAAGCTTTTACCTGAACCAGACTCACCTACAAGTGCATGTACTTCACCTTCTTTTAAGCTAAAGCTCACTCTGTCTACGGCTCTAATTATCGTCTCAGAGGTGCGTAGTTCAATTGTTAAGTTACGAACATCAAGTAATTGCATTTAATCTGCCTTACGTGCTTTAAGCACTTGTCGCAGGCCATCACCTACTAAATTGGTAGATAATACGGCTAAAAATAACAGTACACCGGGCAAAGCTACCGTCCACGGTGCTAAATAAATCAGGCCTAAGTTTTCAGCTAAAATTGCGCCCCATTCGGTTGTGGGAGGCTGTGCACCCAGCTTTAAAAAGCCAAGGGCAGAAATATCTAATATAGCGGTAGAAAGCGCCATAGTGAAAATAACCACAATGTGCTCGTAAATATTTGGAAAAATTCCCCGCGATATAATATGCCAGTTAGATGCGCCATCTAGCTTAAACGCGGTGATGTAATCTTTACCTAGTTCATCAACAATTAAGTTACGAACCGAGTGAATAAACTGTGGCAGTAGCGCCAATATAATTGCCCATACGGTATTCATTAAACCAGGGCCAAGTATGGCTATTATAATTATTGCCAATAATAAAGAAGGTATTGAGAGCGTTATATCAAGTAAATGATTTAAAAAGCTTGAACGAAGGCCTCGGCTAATACCTGCAAAAGTACCGACTAAAACACCAATAATTGTTGTTAATAAAGCGGCGACCACAGACAATCCAAACGTATAGGTTGCGCCATTCATTAAACGAGAGAGAACATCTCGGCCTAAATCGTCGGTGCCTAAAATAAAGCGCACATCGCCCATTTCACGCCACGAAGGTGGAATGAGTAAGGCATCACTATGTTGTTGATTTACACCATAAGGCGCTAAAAATGGCGCGCTGGCTGCTAATAAAGCAAACGCCATAAAAATCCATAAACCCACAAGAGCAGGATGATTATTTTTAAATTTTCGCCAAAATCGCGCAAGTGGCGATTTATTCGACTCTTCAGAAAATAAATTAAACTTTGCCATGGGCCTGGTTCCGCGAGAGTGGGTCGAATAATGTGTAAGTGAGCTCAGCTATAATAGTGGCTAATATAACAAATAAAGACACTGCCATTAAACCACCTTGAATAGCTGGGAAGTCGCGCTGATAAATACTGTCAATTAACCAGCGGCCTATGCCTGGCCACGAAAAAATAACCTCGGTTATCATAGCAAGGGTAATTAGCGTACTAAATTGCAAACCTATTTGTTTTATAACCGGTAATAATGCATTACGAAGCGCATGGTGCATGATAAGTTGGCGTCGGTTAAGGCCTTTTGCCCTGGCTGTTTTAATAAAGTTTTGATCCATTATTTTAAGCATAGACTCACGTGTAAAGCGCACCAATACCGTTGTGGGGTACATTGCCAGTACAATAGTGGGGAGTGTTAAATGGCGCAGGGCATCTACAAAAGCCATGCCTTTATAGGGAAAGCCCGCTAAAGCAATATCAACTAAAATAAACCCAGTACTTGCTGGTATTTCATAAAGTAAGCCCATTCTTCCCGACATAGGAAACCAGCCAAGCTTTAATGAAAAAATCATTATTAATAACAGGGCAAGCCAAAATACCGGAATAGAATAACCCACCATAGTGGTTGAGTTTATGAGTTTATCGGGCCAGCGTTTATGATAGCCAGAGCCTAAAATGCCTGCTGGTACACCAACCACAATTGATACAATAAGTGCATATAAGCTAAGCTCAAGCGTTGCTGGTAATAAATCAAAAATATGACTAAACACACTGCCACCAGAGGCAAACGACAGCCCCCAATCACCTTGAAATATTCGCCCTAAAAAAGCAATGTATTGCATAAAGTAATTGCTGTTGTATAAATATTTGTCTTCAAGCTCACTATGCTGAGCGAAGTTGCTGCTAGGTACACCACTTAAATTACTTAATGGATCGCCAGGGAACAAATAAGCGAGAGAAAAAGTAAAAACGCTGAGCATTAAAACCATAAAAAACAATAAGCCAAGGCGGCGTAAAATATAATCTACGATCATTATTTTTTCCTCGCATTGGCAAGAGAAATAGCACCAAATGGGCCAAGTGTTATGCCCTCTACATCGGCGCTACTGGCTTGAAAACGCAGACCATGGGCTAAAGGCAGCAATGGCAGCTCTTTAATTATTAAGCTTTGTGCATCTTCGTAGTATTTTTTACGCTTGTTTAAATCTGTGGTGTCGAGTGCTTGTGTAAGCATTAAATCAAATTGCGGATTACACCAATTTGCAGGGTTTTTACCGGTAAATGTGGCGGTGCAGCTTAATAGTGGGCTAAAAAAGTTATCTGGGTCGGGCGTATCAGCGGCCCAACCAAGTAATACACTGTCGTGGCGATGTTCACCAATGCGCTGAATAAAGGTGTTCCATTCGTACTCTACAATACTTACGTTAACGCCTACTTTTCGTAAATCACTTTGCATTAGCTCAGCCATTTTACGTGCATTAGGGTTATAAATTCGGCTCACTGGCATTGCCCAAATGGTCATATCAAAGCCATTAGGTAGGCCAGCTTCTATGAGTAGTTTTTTAGCAAGTTCGGGGTCAAACCTAGGCATATCTTCTTGTGGCTCAAATGCCCATGATGTTGGCGGTAAAATAGATTGTGCACGTGTGCCATTTCCGTAATAAACAGCCTGCATTATTTTATCGGTGTCTATAGCATGCGCCAGTGCTTGGCGTACGCGAATATCGTCAAACGGCGCTCGTTCAGTATTAAAAGCCCAATAACCTACATTTAAATTGGTTTCTTTTTCTACGTTTATGTCATCGCGCTGAGCCAAAATACTGAGTTGTGCGCTACTTGGGTGAGCGGTTATATCACATTCTTTAGTTAGCATTTTTGCAATGCGGGTGGTGCCATTAGGTGTTATATCGTAAACCAATTGCTCAAGGGCTACATCGTGCTTCCAATACAGCGGATTACGGTAAAAACGCACTAAATGGTCGCGGCGGTACTCTTTATAAATATAAGGACCAGTACCTATAGGGTATTGATCAAATAAGTTCTCTTGGTTATTTTTTTTAAGCTGCATGGCGTATTCTTCTGAAAGCACCACGGCAAAATCGGTAGCCATATTCGCTAAAAAGCTGCTCTCAGGGTTAAACAGTTCAAAACGCACTTGATAATCCGACACGCGAACAATTTTACGAATTAGCTGATCAATCCCCACACTTTGAAAATACGGATAATTAGCATCGCCCACAAAGTGATAGGGGTTATATACGTCAAATAATCGACTGAAGGTAAATATAATATCGTCGGCATTAAAATCACGCGACGGGGTAAAATACGACGTAGTATGAAACTTTACGTCTTTACGAAGGGTAAAGGTTACCGACTTTCCATCTTTACTAATTTTCCAATCGGTAGCGAGCTCGCTTTTAAATTCGGCCGTGACGGGGTCAATGCTAATTAAGCGGTCGTATAACTGATTGGCAATAATATCAATAGTTGAACCTGTAGTCGTTACTTGAGGGTTAAACGACACAGGGTTAGCTTCAGCGCAATAAACAAGCCCTTGGTTTTTTTCTTCTATGATTTCTTCTTTGCTATCAAGGCAACCAACTAAAGTGGTGGCAAGCAAAACAAGTAATAATTTATGCACCCGCATAACCTCTAACTATTGTTGATCCAACAAGTTGTATTTTTTAAGATAACCACGTAATTGATGATACGTTAAACCAAGTACTTCTGCAGTTTTCTTTTGATTAAATTGGCTATGTTCTAGTGCTTTATTAATCATATTTATTTCAAACTCGTTAGAACGCTCTTTTAAGCTACACGGAAACTGTATTTCTGCATTGGGCTCTGCTTTAGGTAAAGCACTTGGCGCAGGAGCCAAAGCGGGCTCTTGTGCAACAACTTGCGCGGGGATAGGGGCTTTAATACGCGCTTTTGGTCTAAAGCGGCTTTCAAATGGGTCTAAAATAATCTGGTGAACGGGAATATGTTCGCTGCCATGGCGATATAAGCTGCGCTCAACTACATTTTTAAGCTCACGTATATTACCTGGCCAATCGTAACTTAACAGGGTTTCGGTCGCGCTTCGGGTAAATCCACTAAATAACTCCCACTCTAGGTCGCGGGCCATGTTCATCGCAAATTGCTCGGCAAGTAACATAATATCGTCTTGACGTTCGCGCAGTGGCGGCAGAGTAATTACATCAAAAGCTAAGCGATCAAGTAAGTCACTTCTAAATTCGCCCTGCTCAGCAAGGTGGGGTAAATCTTCGTTAGTGGCACATACTAGACGGGTATCAACTTTTACGGTTTGCTTACCGCCCACACGCTCAAATTCGCCGTATTCAATAACACGAAGAAGCTTTTCTTGTACCATAGCGGAAGTATTAGCCAACTCATCTAAAAATAAAGTACCGCTGTTAGCGCGCTCAAATCGGCCTTCGTGACGTTTACTTGCTCCGGTAAATGCACCACTTTCATGACCAAATAATTCGCTTTCGAGGAGGTTTTCGTTAAGGGCAGCACAGTTAAGCTTTACGTAGTTTTGATCCCAACGTTTTGATAAAAAGTGTAAACGCGCAGCGATGAGCTCTTTACCGGTTCCTCGTTCGCCAATTATAAGCACTGGCTTATCTAAATTAGCTAACTGCGATACCTGATCAAGTACAGCTAAAAAGCTATCAGATTGGCCGAGTAAATTATCCTGTTGGCGATATTGGCTCATTTTTCCTAACTCTTGGTCATTTTTGCTAACAGTTAGTGTATTTCATAATCAGGGATAACTAAAGGAATTTGTATATTTAGTTTAACTTAATGAAAATAAAGTGTATTTTAGATTTTAAAAAGTTGGCAAGCATATTGATACTAGTTACAGCAGACCAACTAAGTTTATATTACAGAGGTAAATGTTATGGGAATTTTTTCGCGTTTTGCAGACATTGTTAATTCTAATATCAATGCCATTTTAGATAAAGCAGAAGACCCAGAAAAAATGGTTCGTCTTATTATCCAAGAGATGGAAGACACATTGGTAGAGGTTCGCTCTACGTCAGCTAAAACACTGGCTGAGAAAAAAGAATTAGTACGTCGTGTAGACACACTAAAAGCACAAGTAAGCGACTGGCAAGACAAAGCAGAGCTTGCACTGAGTAAAGACCGCGACGATTTAGCGCGTTCAGCATTACTTGAAAAGCAAAAATCGGCAGAAGCAGTGGCGGCAGTAGAGTCTGAGCTTGAGCATGTAGAGTCTCACATTGAGAAACTTCAACAAGAAGTGACCACACTACAAGAAAAGCTAGCCGATGCTAAAGCACGTCAAAAAGCAATTATTTTACGTCAACGTTCGGCCGAGTCGCGCCTTGAAGTGAAAAAAGCACTTGATAGCTCTAAGGTAGAAGATGCACTTAATCGCTTTGAACGTTACGAAACTAAAATTGATGGACTAGAATCTCAAATAGAGTCTTACGATTTAGGTAAAAAGTCGCTTGCAGATGAAATTGCCGACCTACAAAAAAATGAAAAGATAGATGATGAGCTTGCCGAACTTAAAAAGAAGCTAGCTGATAAATAACTTATAAAGGGGTACTTTAAGTGCCCCACTGCTTAAAACATCGAATACGGATTGTCAGGAGAGGATTATGTTTGATCCAGAGATACTAATTGCACCCTTTATCTTGTTCATGATTTTTGTTGCGCCACTGTGGTTAATTTTACATTACCGGAGCAAAAAGCAAGTGAGCCAAGGGTTAAGTGAGCATGAACATCGCCAGTTATTGGAACTTGCCCACAAGGCCGAAAAAATGGCTGATAGAGTAGAAACCCTTGAAGCATTACTTGATCAAGAGTCACCACAATGGAGACGCAAAGTATGAGTGCCAAACGCGAATTATTAAGAGACCCACAACGCGGTAAAATAGCCGGTGTATGTGCGGGATTAAGTGACTACTTTAATATGGAGTTATGGTTAGTTCGCATTATATTTGTTAGTGCGGTACTGCTAACAGGTGGCCCATTATTTGTGGTAGCGTATATTGCAGCGTGGTTTATTTTAGATAAAAAAGACCCCACAACTACACATACAAGCAGCTCGACTAAAACTGACGATCCGCTAGAAGTTAAATTTAAAGTATGGCAAAAAGGCGAGCCTCCGCGCCGCGCATTGCAAGACTTAAAAGAGCGTTTAGGGCGAGTAGATTCGCGCCTCCAAGATATGGAACGCCATGTTACTTCAAGCGAGTTTACGGTTAGCCGTGAAATCAACAAACTTTAAAGGATTTAATAGCACTTTGTTCGGTGATTAAGCATCAATGAAGTGCTAGCCCATTATGAGTAGCACTTCATTTGCCAAAAAAACCCTTAAAAGCATTAAAGGTTCAGCCCAAAAAGCCCTTCATCGTAGTTTAGATCAACACGTAAAATTAGCCGTAACGGGTTTAAGTGGTAGTGGTAAAACGGCATTTATTACCGCGCTTGTTAAACACTTAACCACACAAAGTGATGATAAAAACTTACCCTTTTTTGATGTAATGCGAGAGCACCGCCACATTGCCACTAAAGTTGTGCCGCAAGAGGCGTTAAAGGTGCCTACGTTTGACTACCTACGAGCACTTAACGCATTACTCCCAAGTGATGGGGAGCCTACATGGCCTGCATCAACCGAGCGTATTAACACCCTCCGTTTGGCTATTAAATACCAAAGTGCCTCAGGGTTACGTGGACATTTTTCGCCGCAATCTACGCTGTATTTAGATATTATTGACTACCCAGGTGAATGGCTACTTGATTTACCTATGCTTGAGCAAAGCTATAGCCAGTGGTGCGAGCAACAATATCCGTTATTGTTACAGCACCCGCGTGTGAACACCTCTACTGAATTTTTAAACGCGCTTGAACAGCTTGATTTAAATGCCCCCGTAGATGAAGGGTTGCTTGCGCACATTGCAGCGCTTTATCAAAGTATGCTGGTGGGTCTTAAAAAAGACACTAAGCTTGCCATGTTACAACCTGGGCGAATGCTTATGCCTGGCGACTTACAAGGTGCGCCGCTGTTATTGTTTTTTCCGGTAAATGCACAGCATATAAAAAGCGATGAAGTGGTGCCTGGCTCTAACTTAGCGCATTTAATTAAGCGTTTTAACGCCTATATAAAAGAAGTAGTTAAGCCTTTTTATAATGAGCACTTTAAACACTTTGACCGTCAAATTGTGCTAGTAGATGTACTCAGCGCTTTAAACGAAGGCCACGAAACACTCCAAGAGCAAAGTAGTGTAATTAATCAATTGCTCGCACACTTTAATTACGGCGAGTCGGGATTTTTTAAGCGCTTATTTAAACCCAATATAGATAAAATACTCTTTGCTGCCAATAAGTCAGATCATATAAGTGCCAAGCACCATAAAGACTTAGCACTACTGCTTGATTCGCTAGTGCATGAGCAAAGCAATCACTTAAAGTTTGATGGCGTACAAATAGAAACCATGGCTATGTCGTCAATTACTGCAACGCAGCCGCGCCAAGTTGCCGATAAAGGCCAAACGCTTGATTGCATTTATGGCAAACCACTTAACGAGCAAGACTGGCTAACTTACTTACCACCACAGCCACCTAACCGCATGCTTAATAAAAATGAGTGGCCAGCGCAGGGGTTTGAGTTTTTGTCGTTTTCGCCTATGCCAAACCCCGATAAGCAACTTAAACATATTCGCCTTGATCATGTGATGCAGTACCTGTTAGGAGACAAATTATCATGAACGATACACACCAAACATTTCAAGCGGGTAGGCGTATTAATACCCAAGCAGATGAGCAGGTTGAGCCTAAACTTGCCCCTGCAAAAATAGTTGCTCAAGGTCAAAGTGAATACATTGAAGAGCCTTATGATGAGCTTCTTGAAGATGAAATAGACTTAGAGCCGGTATATAAAAAGTCAAAATGGCAAACGCTTAAAGGTGTGTTTGTTGTCAGCTTTTTAGTACTGGTGCTACTTGAGTTTGCTTATTCGCTAGTATTTGCATTTCAGCAATCGGTAATTTTAGGCGGCGTATATTTAACAGCCGTGGTAAGTGGTGTGCTATTAATTGGGCGCATGCTCTGGCGCGAATATAGAATGCTGCGCAGTTTAAAGCGCAATCAGTTACACCGTCAAGAAGCGGACAGGCTTTTAAATAGCGAGCAAGTAGGCGGCGCATTGCCGTGGCTTGAAAAACTAAACAAGCACCAACAACTCGACAACTTCGACGCGTTTAAAAACCAAGTAGCTACCCATCATAGCGATAAAGAAATAATGACCCTTTACGCGAATAGCTTACTTATAACGCAAGACACCCACGCTAAAAAGTTAATAAATCGCTTTGCCACAGAGTCAGCCTTGCTTGTTGCCCTAAGCCCGCTTGCGCTGGTGGACATGATGGCGGTGCTTTGGCGCGGTACTAAGTTAATTGAGCAAATTGGTAAGATTTATGGCATTGGTTTTGGTTACGCAAGCCGCATTAAGCTCTACCGTATGCTGATAAAACAAGTGATGTTTGTAGGCAGTGCTGAGCTTGTATCTGATTTAGCAGCCACAGCACTCAGTGCTGAGCTTTTAGGCAAGCTTTCGGGGCGTGCAGCACAAGGTGTAAGTGCCGGTATTTTTACAGCACGTATTGGTTACAAAGCAATGGAGCTTAGCCGCCCACTACCAAGGCTTGAAAACAAACGCAGCTTGTTAAAAGGCACAGTGCAAAGTATTGCTAGTAAAATTATGAGCCGTAAAAAGGCCGAGCCAACACAATAAAAAAGTGGCAATATTTGTGTACAAAGCCGCGCTGGACGGTTTTTGCACAAATAGCCATCTGAGCATCCGGCATGCTTGTGATTTAAAGTGCGGTACGTTTTATTTATGTAATTGACACATATAATAAAAACGAGATCACACAATGAGCAAGCATCATATTAATACCCAATGTATTCATGGCCCACAAAAAGCAAACGATCCGCACGGCGCACTCACGTCGCCTTTGTATCAAACCTCTACCTTTCATTTTGAAAATGCAGCACAAGGCGCCGCACGTTTTGCAGGCGAAGAGCCAGGTTATATTTACACCCGCCTAGGTAACCCGACCACCACCGAACTTGAGCAAAAAGTAGCACAGTTAGAAAGCTGCGAAGCTGCAGCTGCCACCGCCACAGGTATGGGCGCTGTATCGGCATCGGTATTGAGCTTTTTATCGCAGGGCGATCACCTAGTTGCATCAAGTGCGTTATACGGTTGTACGTTCGCGTTTTTTGCACATATGTTGCCGCGCTGGGGAATTGAAGTCACGTTTGTTGATATGACCTGCGAGGACGAACTCCGGGCTGCCATTAAACCTAATTCCAAAATGATTTTTGTCGAAACCCCCATAAATCCGACAATGGCTGTTATTGATTTAGCCTTAATTGGCGCGCTCGCTAAACAACACAATTTAATTAGTGTGGTCGACAACACCTTTTTAACGCCACTGCTGCAATCACCTAAGCAATATGGGATAGATATTATTATGCACAGCGCCACCAAATATTTAAACGGCCATGGTGATGTAGTAGCCGGGCTTGTGTGTGGAACGCAAGAGCACATTACCTTAATAAAAATGACGGTACTTAAAGATATTGGTGCAACTATAAGTCCGCACGACGCTTGGCTAATAAACCGCGGCTTAAAAACCTTAGCCATACGCATGGAACGCCATTGCCAAAGTGCACAAACAGTAGCTGAATACTTAGAGGCGCATCCACAAGTTAATATTGTTTATTACCCTGGGCTTAAATCGCATCTTGGTAATAAATACATAGGGAATCAAATGAAAGCCGCAGGCGGCGTTATTGCATTTGAAATTAAAGGCACCCTTGCTCAAGGAGCGCAATTTATAGATAGTATGAAGCTTTGCACACTCGCTGTAAGTTTAGGCGATGCAGAAACGCTCATTCAGCACCCCGCATCAATGACACATTCACCTTACACACCACAGGAGCGAGCAGCTGCAGGCATAAGCGACGGTCTAATTAGGCTCTCTGTTGGGCTTGAGGATGTTAACGATATTATTGACGACTTAAACCAAGCTTTTACTAAAATTGTTTAGGTGTATTTAATTGTATACACATAAAAGCAATCTTCAGGCCTTTATCTAAAGGTCTGTACTTTTAATGTGTCACAGGTGTAATTTAAACTTTACGATCTAAATGATCGCGCTAAATGCTGATGTTAGCCTATCTATTAAACTTTTCTTCACTTTTGCATAGTATGGGGTCATTCGATATTCAACAGATTTGAATATCACACTGACACCGATTTAGGGCTCACACCCAAGAAGGTTATTATGGCTAAAGCAAGTAAATACACATCCAAAACACCAGACGAAAATGGTGTTATACACTGGAGTGATGAAGAAAATAAAATTTGGTCTGAGCTAGTAGCACGCCAACTTGCGTGCATAGAAGGCAAGGCCTGCGATGAGTACATGGAGGGGCTTAAAAAAATAAACCTACCACACGATCGTATCCCACAGTTAAGCGAGCTTAACGAAGTGCTTCTTGCCTCAACTGGTTGGCAAGTAGCGCCTGTACCTGCGCTTATCGATTTTGATGAGTTTTTTAGGTTGTTGGCAAACAAGCAGTTTCCGGTCGCTACATTTATTCGTAGCCGTGAAGAGTTTGACTACCTACAAGAGCCTGATATTTTTCATGAAATATTTGGCCACTGCGCCATGCTAACCAACCCTGACTTTGCCGAATTCACACACAAATACGGCCAATTAGGGTATGCAACGCAGAAAAAAGATCGTGTGTACCTTGCACGTATGTATTGGTTTACGGTTGAGTTTGGTTTAATGCAAACTGAAAACGGCCTGCGTATTTACGGCGGCGGCATTTTATCAAGCCCAGGTGAAACGCAATACGTGTATTCAGATACACCAGAAATAACGCCTATGAGCGTTATTGATGTGCTGCGAACGCCGTACCGTATTGATATTATGCAACCACAGTACTACACCATTAACTCGATTCATGATCTGTTTGATATATCGCAAATGGACATTACGACTTTGGTTGAGCAAGCTAAAGAGCTGGGCTTGCACGACCCAAAATTTCCACCAAAAGAAAAATTAGCCAGTTAACTTTAATTTAAAAGAAACGCTAAAGTAAGGATTTAAGATGTCTTCATTAAGTGAACAAACATGCGAAGCTTGCCACGTAGATGCACCAAAAGTATCTGACGAAGAGTTAGCGCAATTAATTACTAAAATCCCAGATTGGGTACCAGAAGTACGCGACGGCATTATGCAGCTTGAACGTGTTTATAAATTTAAAAACTTTAAACAAGCTATCGCATTTACTAACAAAGTAGGCGACATGGCAGAAGATGAAGGCCACCACCCTGGTTTATTAACCGAGTGGGGCAAAGTAACTGTAACGTGGTGGAGCCATTCAATTAAAGGCCTACACAAAAACGACTTTATTTGCGCAGCTAAAACAGACGATGTATTTAACGCGCTGTAATCAAAAGTTAATTGAGCAAACCCAAAAGCACTTATTTTTATAAGTGCTTTTTTGGTTTAATGGAAGTTTTTAGTTGCCAGCTATTAGTGATGAGTTGTTCGGCGCTAACTTTATCGCCGTAGGTTGGGTTGAGAGAAACCCAACATGGTTATAGTACTCTGTGCCATCTCAATTTTATT
>NZ_JAGJEI010000010.1 GCF_018100985.1 Pseudoalteromonas sp. MMG007
TAATGTAATTGTATCTATAACTGTTGTTATATTACCGGCTTCATCAGACACACTTACTTCTATGGTGTTATCACCTTCATTTAAGTCTGTTTGCGGCGTTACTTCCCAGTTACCACTTGCATCTACTGTGGTGGTAAGTGTTTGTTCAACTCCATTTTCATCTGTAATAACAACCGTGATACTGGTACCAACTTCTGCATCACTAGTACCTGAAATGGTAGGCGTTGAGTCGTTGGTTACAGTATCAAAGTCAACGGTTAAGCTAGGCCCTGATGTATCTATGTTACCGGTAGCCATAGTTGAAGCGCTATTTCCTGCAGCATCAGACACTTCAGCTTCTACAGAGTAATCTCCCGAGGCCAGCTCTTGAGAAAGCTCAACACTCCAATTACCATCGGCATCTGTTGTTGCACTAAATGAACGCACAACGCCTTGAGAGTCAGTAACCGTTAAGGTTATAACTGTGCCTGAAACTACGCCTGTCGTGTTACCAGAAATAATAGGTGTTGTATCATTACTTGTTCCTAGTTCATTTACTTGTATGGTTGGAGGTGTAATATCAATTACGGCATCAAGCTCTGCATCAGCAATTCCACCACCTAGGTCTGTTACTGTTGCACTAATTGAAATGGTGCCCTCAGCCAAATCGGCAGGTGGAGTCACACTCCAGAGTCCGTTTTCATCAACAGTTGTAGTTAAAGTGATGATTGCCCCCGCAGAGTCAGTGAGCTGAACTTCAACTGACGAACCTGCTTGAGCATTAAAGGTTTCACCGCTGATTTGTGGTGTTTGATCGTTGGTTTCGCCAATAACATTTATGGTAATAGTCAATGCGCTTGTATCAATTGTACCTGAGGCATTTGCTGTACCTTCATTACCAGCGCTATCACTAATACTTGCATTTACAGAGTAGCTCCCTTCAGCCAGAGCCGCAGGTACTTCTACTGTCCAACTCCCATCTGCAATAACTTGCGTTGTTATTGTTTGTAAAACCCCATTTGCATCAGTAACAGTTAAAGTAACTGTTGACCCTGCAGGCTCACCGCTAACCGTACCTGAAATGACCGGTGTTGTATCACTCGTATCACCTAGCGCGTTAATAGTCACTATTGGCGCTGTGGTATCCACTTCGCCGGTTGTGGTTGCTGTGGTTTCATTACCTGCGCTGTCGGTAACCGATACCTCAACCGTAAATTCACCTTCACTTAGTTCATTAGGCACATCAACCGAAAAAGTACCATCTGCTTGTACTTCAGTGGTAATGGTTTGTGGATTACCCGCTTCATCCGTTACCGTAATAGTAACAACGGTGCCCTCTGGCTCACCCGTCGCAGTGCCTGAAATAGTTGGCGTAGTGTCGTTAGTATCGTCCACAGGATCAATGTTCACTTCTGGCGCAGCCGTATCCACTTCACCCGTGGTCGTTGAAGTCGTTTCATTGCCCGCAGTATCAGTAACGGATACTTCAACAGTAAATTCACCTTCACTTAACTCATTTGGTACGTCTACACTGAAGGAGCCATCGGCTTGCACTTCAGTAGTAATGGTTTGTGGGTTACCCGCTTCATCAGTGACTGTAATAGTAACAACGGTACCTTCTGGCTCACCCGTTGCACTGCCTGAAATTGTGGGCGTGGTATCGTTAGTATCACCTACAGGGTCGATTATTACTGATGGCGCAGCCGTATCCACTTCGCCGGTTGTGGTTGCCGTGGTTTTATTGCCTGCGGTATCGGCAACCGATACTTCAACGGTGAATTCACCTTCACTTAATTCACTGGGCACATCAACCGAAAAAGTGCCATCGGCTTGCACTTCAGTGGTAATAGTTTGTGGGTTACCTGCTTCATCAGTCACTGTAATCGTAACTAATGTACCTTCTGGCTCACCCGTTGCTGTGCCTGAAATTGTAGGCGTAGCATCATTAGTATTTCCTACAGGGTCAACAGTAACTGTTGGCGCAGCAGTATCAATAATGCCTGTAGTTGAAGCCGATGCTTCATTGCCTGCTGAATCTGTTGCTGTAGCAGTAATAGTAAACTCACCTTCAGCAATGTCATCTGTGGCACCTACTTGCCAAGAGCCATCCAGTGCAACAACAGCAGTTAAAGTTTGTGAATCGCCGTTTGAATCTGTAACGAGTACTGTAATCAGACTTCCCGGTTCTACATCGTTGGTTGTACCGCTAAAGCTAGGTGTAGTGTCGTTAGAGTCTGTGAAAGCATCCACACTAATCGTTGGAGCAGTAAGGTCAATGTTCCCTGTTTGAGAATCTTGTGCTGTGTTCCCTGCACTATCAGTTATATTGGCAACAACACTAAATTCACCTTCGGCTAGCGCTTGTGGCACATCAACACTCCATGTGCCATCGCCATTTATTGCCGTTACAAATTGCTGTTCAGCACCTGCACTGTCTGTAACAATAACTGTTACTACGCTACCAGCTGGCAACCCTTGAGTTGAGCCTGTAATCGCAGGCGTTGTATCGTTGTTATCACCTAAAGTATCTATGGTAACGCTAGGCGGTATTAAATCAATGGTACCCGTAACAGTTGCAGTGCTACTATTTCCAGCCTCATCACTCACACTTGCTGTTACCGTAAAGTCACCTTCGCTAAGCTCATTAAGTATATTGGCGCTGTAGCTTCCATCAGCATTAGTGACTGCGGTAAGTGTTTGTTCATTGCCATTACTATCTGTTACTACAAGTGTTATTTCTGTGCCTTGTGGTACATCAACAACACTTCCCGTCACGCTCGGTGTAGTGTCGTTTGTATCATCAATTGGATTAATAGTAATCGTAGGATCAGTTAAATCAATTTCACCAATTTCACTTGCAGACGCTGTATTACCTGCGGCATCAGTAACTGTTGCTACAACACTAAACTCACCTTCTACCAGCTCATTAGTCGCTTCGATCGACCAACTACCGTCTGCATTTGTAGTTACTTGCACCGTTTCTGTTGCACCATCGCTACCTGTAAAGGTAACGGTAACAACCGTCCCCGCATCAACATCTTGAGTGGAGCCGCTAACTGTAGGCGTAGTGTCGTTAGTATCTATTATAAAGTTTATACTTACAGTTAAATCTACATTGCCTACCGTGCTTGCTTGCGCCTCATTGCCAGAGTCATCTACCACTGCTGCAACTACTGTAAAATCACCTTCAGGTAAAGGCTGAGTTACTTGCGCACTCCAAGATCCATCCTCTTGGGTCACCGCTAAAATAGTAGAGGTACTGCCATCACTTGCGGTAATAGTTAGCGTTATTGTAGTACCTGCAGGTACATTTGCGGTGTTACCACTTAAAAATGGTGTGGTGTCGTTTGTATCAGCAATCGAGTTTATTTGGATTGAAATAGGGGCAAAGGTTACCTCACCACTTGTTTGCGCCGATGCTTCATTACCTGCGGGGTCACTAACTGTGGCAGTAACGTTAAAATCACCACCAGAAATTGCGCTTGATGATTCAACACTCCAAGTACCATCTGCTTCAAGCGTTGTGGTCAACGTTTGTAAATTCCCATTACTGTCGGTCACTAAAACAGTAATCTCTGAGCCCTCAGGCGCACCATCAACACGCCCAACAAATGTGGGTGTTGTATCGTTAGTATCGGCAATTGCTGTGACTGAAATTTCAGGACTTGTTAAGTCAACTAAGCCTTGCTCGATAGCTTGTGCTTCGTTACCGGCATTATCTGTAACCGTTGCGTTAACATCGAACTCACCTTGGGCTAAAGGAGTCGATACACTAACAGACCAGCTACCGTCCTCATTAGTTTGTGTTAAAAGTGTTTGGGCTTGCCCGTTAATATCAGTAATAACAACCGTAATTACTGATCCCGCAGGCACATCTTGAGCAGAACCTGTAATTATAGGCGTTGTATCTTGTGTATCTGCAATGGTATTAATTTCAACAACAGGAAGTGTTAAATCTATAATGCCAGCATCACTTGCTACTGCCTGATTCCCTACGCTATCACTCACTTGTGCATCAACCGTAAAGTCGCCCTCAGGTAATGCTGCCCCCACATCAACAGACCAACTTCCGTCTTCATTGGTTAAGGCCGTTAAAAGTTGAACCTCTCCCGCACTATTCGTTACTGTTATTGTTACCTCTGTACCTTGTGGTACGCCGCTTGTAGTACCGGTTAAAGGAGGGGTTACATTATTTGTCTCCCCAGCTACCGTTACGTCAATTTCAGGAGCTGTTAAGTCAACACTTGCAAGAGCTTGATCTATCGCTTGGTTACCTGCGGCATCAACTGCAACAGCATCAACACTAAACTCGCCCTCGGCTAATGGCGATGTAGTTGTAATGCTCCAATTACCTTGCGCATCAACTTGTGTAACTACAGTTTGCTGTGTACCTGTGCTATCGGTAAGCGTTACAGATACATTGTCACCAGTATTTAAACCAGCAACAGAGCCTGTTACCGTTAAAGTTTGCGAAGCAGAGTCAGCAACTGGGTCAATATTAATTACTGGTGCCGTAGTATCAACTTCAATAGAAATTGTATCGTTAAACGCATTACCATTAGGATCCGTTGCTTCAACTACAACACTAACGGGACCATCAGCTATTGGGTCTGGTAAGATGATTTCAAATGTACCATCAGGATTAATAACTGCAGAGACAACTTGCGAATTACCATCTACGTCAGTCACTGTTACATTGACTGTTTCACCAATTAGGTTTTCACTAGTACCAGTAATAGTAGGTTGAGATGAGTTAGTTATACCTAATTCATTTAGCGATATTGACGCGGTGTTATCATCTGGTACTACACCATCTGATGTATCACGTAAGTCAAATGCATCAGCATTGCTTTGATCAAGCGATGAATCAAACGCCACGCTGTTTGGATCAACACTCTCAGATATACGAGTAAGTTGTACAAACGAATTACCACCGCCTGAACCTGCCGCACCACCGCCACCAGCGGCTGTTGCTTCTAAGTTATCTAAAATATCACCATCACCCTCTAAGGCATCTAAAAAGTCGGTTACATCCGAATTAGCAGCGGTTGTAGTATTTTGTTCAGTACCTAAATCTAAGCTAGCTATGGCTTCATCTAAGCTTTCATCAAAAATAGTTGTCTCGCTTGAGTCCCTAGCTTCCTTTGCCAATAAATCTGGCGTTATTTTTACCTTTTGATTTGCAGGAATAGAGAGAGTTTCACCTTGTACATCAATTTGCAGTGAAGACTTAACAGCCGTTACCACTAAATCTCCAACATTAATGTAATCGCCAACATTTAAAGCTTTTATTGAGCCATCTTGTAAAACTACACCCGCAGAGCCTTGAATATCGGTAACTAATAATTGATTTGCTTCCATTTGGGTACCCTCAAACTTTTTAAATTTACGTTCTAATAACTTAAAGGTAGAACACAAAATCAATCTGGGTACTGGACTCAAGTACAGGTTTAAAAGAAAAATTTAAAAATAAAATAATCAACAAAAAATGGTAAAAAACTCATTTTATGCTACCCGGAAAGATTATTTGCAAAATTGATATTCCTTTACTAGATATTTAAGGGAGTATTTTCGGTAGTAATGGGATCTAAGGGGAAGTAATGATTACAAAAAACACTTTTAAGAAACGCAAAGGAACGATGTTAATCGCAATGGCGATTTCAACCGCTACTCTACCAAACATAGCTTATGCTAATAATGAATCAGCTATGCCCCTAACCTACGTATCTAGTAAAGCCATAGAGAATAATCCTGAAGTACAAGAAGCATGGCATGCATTTAAATCTTCTATTTATGGAGTTGATGCTGCACGTTCTGGCTATTTACCAAGTGTTGACGTATCTGCCAGCGCAGGATATGAAAGAAGAAATTATGGAGTAGAAGAAGAGTATAACCGTAACACTGCAGAAATAAGCGTTACTCAAATGCTGTACGATGGTTTTAGAACATCTAATACCGTTGATCGTTTTAAACGAATTCAGCTTATTCGCTATTTTGAACTTATAACACAAACAGAACAAACGGCACTTGAAGCGTCAATTGCACTACTTGACGTACAAAAATTTAAAGAGTTAGTACAACTTGCTGAAGCAAATCTGCAAGAGCATGAATCTGTATACCAACAAATCGAACAAAGCGTTAACGCAGGTGTTGCAAGAGCCGCAGATTTAGAGCAAATAAGTGGACGTTTGTCACTTGCGCAATCTAACGTACTCACTGAGTATGCAAATTTACACGATGTAAGCGCTCGTTATTTACGAGTTGTTGGTGAACTTCCATTGCAAGAGATTAAACAAGCAGACCTCAACGAAGATAATATTCCAATATCTGTCAATCAGGCGCTAAGCATAGCATATAAAAACAGCCCAACTTTTTATGCATCTTTGTATAATATAGAGGCGCAAAAAGCCAATGCTGAAGCACAAAAAGCAGCGTTTCATCCTAATGTAGATTTATCAGCTCGCTATGGCAGCCAAGATAGAGATGAATTAGGCCAAAACGAAACTCGAACTGAAGCTCGGGTAGGTATTGATATAAGTTACAATTTATATAACGGCGGGTTGGATAGCGCTAATCTTGAACAAGCCTACCAAGATGTAAATATAGCTAAATATCAACGAGATCAAGCGTGCGTAGATATTCGCCAAAGCTTACAAATTGCATATCATAATGTAACTATACTTGAGCAGAAACTACCCGCATTAGATCAGCACAGAGCCTCTTCAACCAAAGTAAAAATAGCTTACAAAGACCAGTTTGATATAGGCCAACGTACTCTACTAGACGTACTAGATGCAGAAAATGAATCGTTCCAGTCTACCCGTTCTTACATAGTTGCATTATATGACCGTCAATCGGCTATTTTAACGATGCTCAAAGAAATGGGGAAACTACTACCCGCACTTAATGTAATGTCAGATAAATACCCTTCTATAGAAGATTTAACCGACGATCCTATTGTTCACGATGCAAAAAATATTTGCCCTACTTACGATGTAGCCACAACATTTAGTCGCAAAGCTTTTTTAGAAAAAAAAGCCAAGCAAGATAATGCCTACATGAGCGTAACCGCTATGCCTCGTTATCTTGATATCCCACTAGAGACTAATACAACCTCAAGCAGCGAGTTCTTAGATGACGATGCAGATGGTGTACCAAATGAGCAAGATACCTGCCCAAGTACGCCAGCGGCAACGAATGTGGATTTGTCTGGATGTACTTTATACAGCGCCGAAACAGACTCTGTAGAAATAGGGATCCCTTTTTCAGCTGATTCTAGTGAAGTTCGTTCTGAGTATGTGCGTGAAGTCGAAAGGCTAGCTGATTTTTTGAAACAAAATCCAAATAAAATGGTGGAAATTCAAGGTCATGCTTCTTTAGATGGCGATAAAACTTACAACCGAAAACTATCTGAACAACGTGCTTTTAGCGTTGCACAAATGCTAATTGAACAATTTGATATAGAGCCAAACCGCGTTAAGTCATTTGGCTACGGCACTGATAAACCTCGAGTAAACGAGATATCAGTAAGGGCAAATGCACAAAATAGACGTATAGAAGCCGTTATTACTGACAACTGACACCAACCAGTTTATATACAAAAGCAATTAGCGTTATGTAAATAACCTAAACTTAGTTTAAGAACTTGTTTAAAGATTTTTATGAAGTTTAAGTTAAGTTGTAACAACCGCTTGTAGTTCTTCATAACATTGGATGGTTTATGGAATTAAATGATGTACTTGATCATGGTGGAATATTAGTTGACTGCTTAGCAGTACTATGTCGCCACCACGGTAAAGATTTTTCAAGAGAAGCTCTATTAAATGGCTTACCACTAAATGATGGAAATCTCACGCCATCTGGATTTTCACGTGCGGCTAAACGTATTGGTTTTAAATCAAAGGTAGTTAATAAGCCGCTACAAAAAATAAATACAGCACTGTTACCCGCCATTTTAATATTAAAAGATAATCAAGCATGTATTGTTACTAAAATTGATTTTAGTAACAATCTTGTGAGTGTTATTTACCCAGAGTTAACCGAATCTGTTATTGAGCAAAGCATTGAGGAGCTGACACTAACAACCGCTGATATGGTTATTTACGCTCAACCCGAATTTATTTTTGACGATCGTACCCCCGTACTCGAAAAGCTCTCTAAAGATGGATGGTTTTGGGGTGTAATTAAAGAGTGCCGCTCACTTTATAAAGATGTAATTATATCAGCCATTGCGCTTGGTGTGCTCTCAGTGGCAATGCCTTTATTTGTAATGAACGTGTATGACCGTGTAGTACCAAATCATGCCACTGAAACGCTATGGGTTCTTGCTATAGGTATTTTAATAGCCTTAACCGCCGACTTTGCGCTTAGATTAGTAAGAGGTTATTTTGTAGAGCTTGCGGCCAGCAGAATTGACGTAAAAGTATCTGCGGTGATCATGGAACGAGTTTTAGGTATGAAGCTTGAAAATCGCCCGTCATCAGCAGGATCTTTTGCTAGCAACATTCAATCCTTTGAAGCGGTAAGAAACTTTTTTAGCTCAATAACGCTCGTCGCATTAGTTGACCTCCCTTTTGTTATTTTATACTTAGTTGTTATAGCAATTATTGGCGTCCCTCTTAGCCTTCCTATCATTGCAGGCGCACTAATATTATTAATGTATGCCATAGCGGCGCACCGCAAACTTGAAGCGCTTTCAGAGCAAACAATGAAGGCAAGTTCAATGCGAAACGCTGTCTTAGTAGAGAGCCTAACAAACATAGAAGATGTAAAAAGCTTTCACTCTGAATGTAAAACACAATCAACGTGGGAAAAATCAACCATATACATTGCCCAAGTAAATGCACAAAGCCGCTTAGTCTCAAGTTCAATATCTAATACTGCATCGTGGATACAACAATGTGTGGGTGTGATCATCATGATAATTGGTGTTCATTTAGTTATTGAAGGTGAGCTTACTCAAGGTGGCTTAATAGCGGCCTATTTACTTTCATCTCGAGCGATGGGCCCGATTGGTCAGTCTGCTGCAGTTTTAGCTCAGTACCACCATGCAGCTATTGCTATGCAATCTCTTAACGAAATAATGGAAAAAGAGGTAGAGCGCCCTGCCGGTAAACACTGGTTGAGCCACCCTATTTTAAAAGGCGATATAGAATTTAAAGATGTCTGCTTTAAGTACTCTGATGAATCACATAATGCACTCAACGGAGTTAGCTTTAAAATAAAAGCGGGTGAAAAGGTCGCTATTTTAGGTAGAAACGGCTCAGGTAAAAGCACCTTAGAAAAACTTATTTTAGGGCTCTACGATCCAAGTTCAGGCAGCATTTTAGTGGACAATAACGATATTCACCAAATAGACCCTGCAGAACTTCGCCACAATATTGGTTATGTGCCGCAAACTATTGCATTATTTTTTGGTACCTTAAAAGACAATCTAACTATAAGCGCATGGCACGCCAAGGATGAGCAAATTATAGAAGCGTGTGAACGAAGCGAGCTATTCGATTTAATAAATTCACACCCTGACGGCTTTGATTTACAAGTAGGCGAGCTTGGCAGACAACTTTCGGGCGGCCAACGCCAAGCCGTTGGTATGGCAAGAGCATTAATTAACGACCCGCCGATTTTGCTATTAGATGAGCCAACGTCATCACTTGATCACAACAGCGAAAACAAGATTATTAATAACTTAAAAAAATGCTCTGTAGATAAAACCTTAATTGTAGTGACACATCGCTCATCATTACTTGAATTAGTAGACCGTATTATTGTACTAGACAATGGCAAAGTCGTTGCCGATGGTCCTAAGCAAAAAGTAATTGCTGCTTTAAATAATAAAACAGTGGAGCAAGCATCATGAGTAATGACAAAAAGCCTCTAGAGCAACGCTCCTTCGAATCTGTAAGTAGGGCTATTGAATCCAGAAAAAAAGGCAAGCCATCAGTTTTCAATAAATTATTTAGTGGATGGCTCTCGCCACCAAACACGCAAGACTGGGTAGTTGATGCCCAATGGGAAAAAATGCAGCAAGAGCCAGCTAGCGCAAGATTTTTACTTTATTTAATTTGCGTAGCTTTTATAAGCCTTATTGTGTGGGCTGGATTTGCTAATTTAGACGAAGTTGCTCGTGGTGAAGGGCGAGTTATTCCTTCTAATAAATTACAGCTAATTCAATCTTACGATGGCGGCATGGTAGAAAAAATAAATGTACGTGAAGGTCAAATAGTCAGTGAAGGTGACGTACTGATTAAAATCGATCCGACTCGTTTTATTTCTAGCTTTAGAGAAAATCAATCAAAGGTGCAGTCTCTTACAGCTAAAGTTGCACGCTTAAACGCACTAACTAAAAAAGAAGAACTTATTTTCCCTGAAGGTTTAGCTGAGGACGTACCAGAAGCCGTATTACATGAGCAATCTATATACCTAAGTAACCGACGAGAACTTGAACAACAAGTAGCAATTCACAAGCGCCAACTTGAGCAACGTCGACAAGATCATATAGAAGCAAAAGCCGCATTGCAGCAACATACCAATGCATTAAGACTCACCAATAGAGAGCTTAAAGTAACGCGTCCATTACTTCGTACAGGTGCAGTATCTGATATAGATATTATTAGGTTAGAGCGAGAAATAGTTGATATTACTGGTGAAATAAACCGAACTAAAGCCGTTATTAATCGAAGTCTGTCGGCAATTAACGAAGCTAAAAATAAGGTTACCGAAGTTGAGCTTGCGATGATTAATCGCTGGAACAATGAGTTGTCTGAGGCACTTCTTCGCTTAGAGTCGATTAAAGAAACGGAATCTGGTCTTGCCGATAAAGTTACTCAAACTGAAATTCGCTCGCCAGTTAAAGGCACTGTACAACGTTTATTAGTCAATACAGTTGGCGGTATTTTACAACCTGGCAGTGACGTGATGGAAATAGTACCACTGGACGACCAATTAGTTGTAGAGGCAAAAATTCCGCCAAAAGACATCGCCTTTTTACGCCCTGGTCAACCCGCAATGATTAAATTTAGCGCCTATGACTTTGCTGTTTATGGCGGCTTAGAAGCTGAAGTACTGCACATAAGTGCAGATACAATCACAGATGATAGAGAAAACACATTTTATTTAGTGCAGTTAAAAACCACCAAAAATAACTTTTCGAAAGAACTAACGATAATTCCTGGGATGACCACACAAGTTGACATTATTACCGGTAAAAAAACCGTGCTTGAGTACCTTTTAAAGCCAGTTCTTCGCGCAACATCGCAAGCAATGACAGAGCGTTAAAGCATTTATATAAATGGAGAAGTAATGCGTCAAAGTATTTTTATTACACAGCCTGAGTTTGAGTCAAAGCACTGGCATACAGCATTTGCGGATTGTGTAATATGCACTAAAGAGCCAAAAAGAGTAACCGCATCCAACGTTATTTGGATTTTAGCTGGCACACCTAACTGGCTTGAGCTTGTAAAAAAATATTCGCAGCAGCGTTTACTCGTTATAGTTATGACCAACGAGCTTGAAATTAACGAACTCAGAGCGGCCTTAGAGGCAGGGGCAAGAGGTTATGTAGAGGCCTTAGCAACCAAAGTTATTATTGAACAAGTACTAGAGACTGCCTGCTCAGGAGGCATATGGCTACCTGGGCAGTTACTGTCAAACCTTGTAGGTGCTTTGTCACAAACACAGTTTAACTACAAACACTCATGCAACCTTGAATTGCTCACAAAGCGAGAGCGCCAAGTAGTTGATATTGTTGTTACAGGCGCCACCAACAAACAAGCCGCAGAGTCATTAAATATTACAGAGCGAACGATTAAAGAGCATATGGGCTCTATATTCAATAAACTAAAAGTGCGCGACCGAATTCAATTAATGTTAGTCGTAAAAGGAAGTTGACCTTTACGACTCTTTAATAATCCCATCAAAGCCAAGATTCACAAGTGTGTCTAAATCATCTTGGCTAGTAACCCCCTGAGCCACCACCTTAATACCAATAGAATGTGCGAGTGTACATACGCCACGTAAAAAGGTTTGATTATCTTGGCTGTAACTAATGTTGTGACCATACACACTATCAATTTTAATCATTTCTAAGCCAAATTCTTGTATTTTATTAATTTTAGTAAACTCAGGGCCAACCCGTTTTAAAGCAACTTTTGCCCCCATGCATCTAACTTGCTCACAAAAATCTTTAAATATTTCGATTTCGCTAACAGCAATACTTTCACGTATATCAAAACAAATCTTTGAAGCTAGTTCAGGAAATGCCGATAAGTAAGTCAATATAGAAGCGATTGCCGTATCATCTAATAAAGTTTGCGCAGAGAGCTCAACCGAAATAAGCTCACCTGGCGGCTCAACATTGTATTCGTTAACTAGCTGTTTAATTAAGCCCCAATCTAGTCGCGCTAATAATTTTAAACGGTTAGCCCATTGGTAATAATAGCTTGCACGATACAGCTGCCCGCCAAGCTCTAAACTCAACCCTAACTGGTTTTGCATTAACTGACCTGTAAAACTCATTACCGGGAAAGTGTTTATTTCGAGTGTTTGGTTATCTAAAGCAGACTCAATTGCACTTTGCCAACTTGTGGCGTCGTCAAATAGCTCACTTTTTTGTTTACTGTCAGCCTCTTTAGCACGCACTGCAACTTGCTTCGTATTGCCTGATTTTAATAATTCGTCAACGCGTTTTAATACATCAAACCTCGAGTCCTCTTTTAGTATGTATGTACAGCTGTGAGGTATTGCTAAGTTAACGCTTTTATACTCTTCAATAAAAGCTTGGTGCAAAGTTTTAATTCGTTCACTCAGTAGTTCTATATCGTCTGTATCGCTAAATAAAACGGTAAAGTCACTGTGAGAGATACGCGCAATGTAATTTTCAGAAAAGTGCTCTTGGTTTAACTCTAAAAATCCAATTAACATATCCGAAAAACGGCGTAAAAAATTAACCATTTCGACCCGGCTAATTTGCTCACTTATTTGATCTAAGTTTACGATTCTAAATAAAAACAAAGCCCCATGCGCATGATCTTTCGACTTTTGTAAATGCGCTTCAAGTGTGGCGCCAAAATATTCACGATTAGCCAAACCGGTTAATTCATCATGCTGCGACTTAAATCTTAACTCCTCTAATCGCTTACTATCTTCTTTTATAATACGACTAAAACGAGTAGATAACTGGTTCATTGATTGTACTAATCGAGCAAATTCAAATGTGCGCGGCACCTTTGACTTAATAAAGCGTTTTTCTCCGAATGCATTTGCCTGATAAACCACATCATCCAACGGTTTTAAAATCCTACTTAAAAAGTAAGCACTAACTATACAAGCAAAAAAAGCGACTATTAAAAAGCTAAAAAACAGCTTAAGAGCACTTTCCCATAAGGCTTGCTCTGCGTATTGGCTATGGCTTTCTATAAACAACGTACCAAATTGTTGCCATCCATTATTTACTTGCCCTACCCCGGGCTGTACATCTAAACCATACATTGCCCTAAACCAGTTTGGTACAGACGCTTCGAGCTCATCAGTAAAAGTGCGTTTAATTATTACCTCGCCATTAGGGTCTTGAAGCTCAATACGTTTATAGTGCCCTGTATCAAACGTGGCAGATACCAATAACTCAAGCTCAACTGGGTCTTTATCTAATTGGCTAATCATTAATGCAAGTGAGCTTGCGTTATCTACATTTTTTAAATACAACTGAGTAGAAAAGTAACTTTTGGCCGAATTGGTGCTAATTAAAACACTGCTAACAAACCCAACAAAAATAACAATCAGCAATGCAATCCAAAGCTCTTGTCTAAGCGTTATTTTGCGCTTTTTAAAATAGTTAGATAAGGAAAATGATGCCATTACCACAAAACTCCTTCATTGGTTGTCTGCTCCAAAATTTTACGCCAGCGAGAAAGCCTTGCTGTTGGGCTAGCGACACTTTTGGTTGAATTATTAGCCCATAAACCTTGGCTGTTAAAGCTAAAAACAGGGCTTAAATCTACACGTTTTGCAGCAGGTAAAACCTTTGTAATTAAACTGTCTAAAATAAGTGGTTGAGCGTTCGGTGTCGCAAAATAGCCAAGTACCATGTGTGCTTGTGTTTTATTGGAGCCCGCTAGCTTTGCTTTTACGTAAATGAGCCTCAACTTATCGTCGCTTACACCTAATGCTCTTAGACTAATGTATTTTGCAATTGCGTAATCTTCGCAATCCCCTAAGCCGCGTCCTAGTGTTTCAAGCGGTGTGGCCCAATAGTCATTTTGTTTCCAAAGTAAAATATCGGTTTGATAACGTAGGTTGCGGGCAAAAAAATCGTTTACTATCAGTATTTGTTGTTGTTCTGGTTTATTTTGTGTTTGCACCAACATGCTTTGCCAGCTTCGGGCAACAGCTACACGTGCTGGACCATATTTTTTCCCCATAAGCTCAATAAACGTATTAAATTGAATGTTTAATCGGCTTGCAAACACACCGCTTGAAAGTAAAAAAAACAGCAGTAAGTAGCGCGAATTATTTTTGCACCAAAAAAGTAGTTTACCGTTGCAGAGGATAGGCCTAAGAGTCATTCACAGGCCAAAGGATAAAAAATTAGAAACATACACTAAGCGCTACACTACTTGTTTAAATATTATTCGTAACAACAGCATAGCACTCAATATAAGAGGATGAGATATTTTGTAGGAGTTTTTTAATAGCAGTCGTGATTTAGTAGTAAGTTACTTTTTTAACTTCACGGGGTTTTACCTCGCCAATATATAAATCGTGTACACGCTTCATATTTAGCTCAAGCTCTGTAATGTAGGTATCATCTACAGCATAAGTTTTAATTATTTGTGCGCCTTTAATAATTCCTTGTACTTGGCTTTGTAAATAATCATCTTGTGCAATTGAACCTGCCACTGTGGTACCAGCGGTAATTTTTTGCCCGTACACTTGCTCAGTGAGCTCTCGGTACGCTTCTAGCTTTGATGCCTTAATGGCCATTAGCTGTTTTTGCGATAAATTAGCGCCGCTTTGTAAACTAATAGGTGCATAACCCACAGCTTTTAAAACCGGGTAGTTATTTGGCTCTACGTACTTATACTCAACATGTTTATCAAAAATACTACTACAGCCACTTAAGCTTAAACACCCAAGTGTAATTAATAATGAAATTGCTCGCATAGCACATGACCCTTAAAAACTAGTTACAGCAACTTATGCACGTTTAATGCCATTTATAAGTTAAACAATGCGCTAAAATAACATTGGTACAGTCCTTGCTCTAGTGTCATCATTAACAAAAGTATAATTGGAGTAAGAGTATGAAGTCGTTTTTATCATTGGCATTTGCAGGCTTAAGTGCAACTGCTTTATTAACGTTTTCGGCTTTTACTCAAGCGCAGTGGTACGAATCTACCGGCCATGCACAAATACAAAATGGCGATATAGCAGCAGCTAAATCAGCCGCTATTAAAGATGCTATAACACAAGCTCTTGTGTTTTCAGGTGCTCGTGTAAGCTCAGTGCAAACCTTGGTAGATGGCGTTTTAATGCAAGACCAGCTAAAAATTAGCAGCCATGGGGAAATTCAAAAAATAGAGTTAGTAAGCGAAGACCGCCACAGCAGTAAATTTGCAATTACCCTACGTTTAGATATTTTTGCTCAAGCTGAGCAATGCCCACAAAATAGCTTTAATAAATTTATAGCGGTCACTCAAAGCCGCCTTGTACATCGCGAGCATGCCATGATGGGTCAAATATTTGACGTAAATAAAGCAATTAGTAAAAACATATTTACCGCACTGCAAAAATCAAAAATGAGTGCTATTCCTGTCGCTTATTACAATAACGCGATTAATGTAGATAAATACTTTTCACAGCAACATGACTACTCAAATGCTCAACTAGAAGAAATCGCATCCCGAAGTAACGCTCAATACGTATTACTTAGCCAAATAACTGATTTATCAACCAGCGATAAACTAAATAACGATTACGCATTTTGGCAAGACGAAACATACCAGCGGGGCTACAACATAGAATTTGTATTATTTGATGGCACCACGTATGAGCAACTTTGGCAAAATAGCTACCACACTAAAGCAATTTGGCCCTTTGAAAAAACCACGATTGTAGATGTGAATTCTGATAGGTTTTGGCAATCACCTTATGGGAAAAGCATAACCGAACTCAATCAGTCAGTAAGTTACGATATTCAAGCAGCTATGGCGTGTTTACCTACTCAGGGCAAAATTATGCACATGGAAAATAGCAAAATAGTGATTAACCTAGGAAAAGCACACGGGCTCAAAAAAGGCCAGATGCTAAGTATTGCGCACCATAACTATTTAACTGATGCACAAGGCAATACCATGCCCCACACTATTACAACACTTAACACTATTCGTGTAGAGCAGCTTTATCAGCAAAGCGCGATTGCAATGAGCATCGATGACAAACCACTACCTGGTGTACAAATTAATGATGTTGTTGAGATACTCAGCCAAGAGCTTTAATTAAGTTTTTTATTCAATTTAGCTTTCAAATTTGGGTGCTTAGTTAACCACTCACCTAATTGCTCAACACCCGACAAGTGCGGGTAATGCTTTCTACATGCAAACACTACATTGCGTTGCTGATTAGGAAATATAGGCAAATAATCAATACCTATGCGCTGTGTACACGCAAGTTTAGGTACAAATGTAATACCATCATCCATAGCCACCAGCGCGAGTAAAGTTTCAAGGCTATTGCCCTGATATTGATTAGATACATCAACCCCAGCTGAAAAACAAAACTTTTGGGCTTGATCTTTAAAGCAATGGCCATCACTTAACATTAGTAGGCTGTAATTTTGTAGATCACTTAGAGCCACTTTTTTATGTTTAGATAACGCATTATCGTGAGAAACAGCAACTAAAAAATCTTCCTTATACAAATTAATCGTATGGTAATTTTTAAGTTCCGGTACGTCGGCCAGTATTGCAAAGTCGAGTTCGCCGTTATCAAGTGCTTCTAAAATTGTTGCCGTTTGCATTTCAATAAACGCAAATTGGCTGTCTTTAAAGGCTTCCTTCATTGAAGTAAGTAAAGCTGGCAGCAGGTATGGAGCAATGGTCGGAATAATACCGATAGTAATTTTGCCCTGTAGAGGCTCATTAGAGGTTGCAGCAAGCTCCTTTAGGATTTGTGTTTGCTCTAAAATAGTTTCTATTTGTGTCAACAAACGTTCACCTTTAGCTGTTAACGTTACTTGCTTTGTTGAACGGTCAAACAATACCACACCTAGCTCCTGCTCAAGTTTTTTAACTTGTCCGCTTAATGTAGGTTGGCTTACAAAACATGCATCTGCCGCTTTGCGAAAATGCTTGTAGTGCGCTATTGCTTTAACGTATTCAAAATCTTTTAAGTTCATATTCATCTACACCTGATAGGTTATGCCTATTAGTTTAATACAAACAAACGATTGGAACTATATTTATTTATTCGCCATAATGGCTCCAACAAATCAAGAGGAACAAACTATGTTAAAGAATATTGAAGGCCAAACAATCCCAAACGTTACATTTGCAACTCGTCAAAACGACGAATGGAAATCGGTAACTACAGATGAAATTTTTAAAGGTAAAACAGTTGTCGTATTTTCACTACCAGGTGCATTTACACCAACATGTTCATCAACACATTTACCGCGCTATAACGAGTTAGCTGGCGTACTTAAGCAAAACGGCGTTGACGAAATTGTATGTTTATCAGTTAACGATACCTTTGTAATGAATGCATGGGCTGAGCATCAAGAAGCGCAAAACATTACATTATTACCAGATGGCAACGGCGAATTTACTGACGGCATGGGCATGTTAGTAGACAAAAACGACTTAGGCTTTGGTAAGCGTAGCTGGAGATACTCTATGCTGGTTAAAGATGGCGTGATTGACAAAATGTTCATCGAACCAGATTTACCAGGTGACCCGTTTGAAGTATCTGATGCAGACACAATGCTTGATTACATCAACCCTAAACAAGCAAAACCGGAGCCTGTGACAGTATTTACTAAACCTGGTTGCCCATTCTGTAAAAAAGCAAAAGAGCTTCTTACTGAAAAAGGCTACGCATTTGAAGAAGTTGTAATGGGTGCAGGCGCAACATTAACTAGCCTTAAAGCAATCACTGGCCGTGATACTGTTCCACAAATATTTATTGGTGGTCAACACATTGGCGGCTCAGACGATTTAGAAAAATTCTTTGCTTAATTAATAAGTAAATAAAAAAACCTAATAGAAGTAGGTAAAAATAGGGGCATACACGCCCCTATTTATTAGAGGAAAAACGCTATGAAAGAATTGCAAACCGATGTTGTTGTTATAGGTGCTGGTACTGCAGGTTTAAGTGCATACCGTAACGCTAAACAGTTCACACAAAACGTATTAATGATTGAATCAGGCCCATATGGCACAACATGCGCACGTGTTGGTTGTATGCCAAGTAAATTATTAATTGCCGCAGCTGAAGCCGCTCACTCAATTGAAATGGCACCAGCATTTGGTGTGCATAGCTCAAAACCTAAAATTGATGGCAAAGCAGTAATGGCGCGTGTTAAAAGTGAACGAGATCGCTTTGCAGGATTTGTAGTAGAAGCCGTAGATGAACTACCAGATGTTGATAAAATTCGTGGTTACGCACAATTTTTAGACGCCAACCGCGTACAAATAGACGACGATACAATTATTACAGCTAAGCGCTTTGTAATTGCCACAGGCTCTCGCCCTTCATACCCTGGTGTATTTAATAACTTTGGCGACAAGCTAATTATTAACGACGATGTATTTGATTGGGACGACCTACCAGAATCAGTCGCCGTATTTGGCCCTGGCGTAATAGGCCTTGAAATTGGCCAAGCGCTTAGCCGACTAGGCGTAAACGTAAAACTATTTGGTGTAGGCGGCGCAATTGGCCCACTTACAGACCCTGTAGTAAGAGACTATGCAAACACCGTCTTTGCAGAAGAATTTTTTGTAGATACCGATTCAAACGTATCTGACATGATGCAAGTGGGTGATAAAGCCCAACTAACTTACACCGACAAACAAGGTGCTAAGCATACAGAGCAATTTGACTACGTACTTGCAGCCACAGGCCGAGTACCCAACGTAGATAAATTAGGCCTAGAAAACACAGGTATAGAACTTGATGAACGCGGTGTGCCGCACGCCGATCCACATACAATGCAATGTGGTGAGTCAAATATATTTATAGCGGGCGATGCCAGTAACATGATCCCATTACTACATGAAGCATCTGATCAAGGCACAATTGCCGGTCAAAATGCTGGGCGCTTCCCGGATGTACGTATCGGGCTTCGCAGAGCTAAAATTGCAGCTGTATTTAGCGACCCACAAATAGCAATGGTTGGTGAAAGCTACAAGCAAATTACAGATCGACTAGGTGAATGTGGTTGTTTTGAAGTAGGCGAAGTAAGCTTTGAAAACCAAGGCCGCAGCCGAGTAATGCTAAAAAATAAAGGCCATATGCGCGTTTATGCAGAGCAAGGCACAGGCTTATTTTTAGGTGCAGAATTTATTGGCCCACAAGCCGAACATATAGCTCACTTACTGGCATGGGCTGTGCAAAATAAAATGACCGTACCAGAAATGCTAGATATGCCATTTTACCACCCAGTAATTGAAGAAGGCCTACGTACCGCACTGCGTGATTTAAACGCCAAACTAAAATTTGGCCCAGATATTATTAACAGCTGTATGGAATGTGGCCCAGGCGCTTAACGTTCATATGGCACAAAAACAAATACATACTTGCTAACAAAAAGCCAAAACATCTGTTTTGGCTTTTTTATGTGTTTTTTAAGCTAATACCAATTGTGTTAAATTATGCGTTATTTATAGCGACAGACAAATAGAGTGAAAACAAGGCATAACTTCGGTATGCACTTGTTTTAATTAACAAATCAACAACACCGCAAGCGCATTATTTACCACGCTAGAATGAATAAATGTTTAATTCGATTGGTATAATCTCTCAAAAAAAATTTTAGCTGTTACACTCAATTGATAACTCAATTAAAAAAGATGGAATAGCTATGCCCAATAATAAATTTAGACTAGTCACCCGCAGCGATTTTGACGGTTTAGTGTGCGCCATACTGTTAAAAGACTTAGACCTAATTGACGACATCTTATTTGTGCACCCAAAAGATATGCAAGATGGAAAAATAGACATAACAGCAAACGATATCACCACTAACCTCCCGTACGTTGCAGGTTGCCATATTGCATTTGACCACCACTTAAGCGAAACAGTACGTAACGCAAGCGACATAAAAAACCACGTAATTGACCCAAAAGCCCCCTCTGCTGCGCGCGTTGTTTACGATTATTACGGCGGCGCTGAAAAGTTTCCAAACATTAGCTGTGATATGATGGACGCAGTAGATAAAGGCGATGCCGCACAGTTTTCAAAAGACGAAATACTCAACCCAACCGACTGGGTATTAATGAACTTTATAATGGATGCACGCACAGGCCTTGGCCGCTTCCGTGAATTTAAAATTTCAAATTACCAATTAATGATGAAACTCATTGACGCGTGTAAAGATCAAAGCATCGAAGAAATCCTACAAATGGAAGACGTAGCCGAACGTGTTGCGCTGTATAACGAGCACAACGAAAAAGCAAAAGCACAAATAACACAATGTGCAATGGTACATAAAAACCTAGTGGTACTAGATTTAACACAAGAAGAAACCATATACGCCACCAACCGCTTTGTAATTTACGCTATGTACCCCGACTGCAATATATCGATTCATAAAATGTGGGGCCTTAAAAAACAAAACGTAGTATTTGCCATTGGTAAATCAATCACCAACCGCAGCTCAAACACCAACGTTGGCGAACTGTGCCTTAAGTATGGCGGTGGTGGCCATTTAAATGCAGGTACTTGCCAAGTAGAAACTAGCAAAGCCGAAGCAGTGCTTGGTGAATTGATTGATAAGATTACAAGTGATGGTTAAGGGCTAGCTATCAGCTATCAAGATTGTAAAGCGAGTAGGTGTATATTTACTCGCTTTTTAACTTTAGTTATAAATTTTTAGCTATAAAAAATTACTGCTTCCTTAACGCTTTTACTCAATAATTATTGGTATCTTAAGCTTTTTATGGGTGTCTTTGAGCGATAAACGGACGGTCGTCATTAAATCCCTCAGAATAAGAGGAATCTCTCCTCTTTTTACATGTTTATATAGGCAGCAGGAAGAGTGATATTTGTAGTTGGCAATAGTTTACGCTATTTGCTATTAATATAAGTCCATAAAATAAGGACGTTTTAGCGCTAAAAATAGGGAAAGTGTCCTCTGATAAAGCTGTTAGAGCAACAAGGATGATCATGCGTTGTGAATATGTTGAAGAGGTAATCTCAAGTCAAATAACTATTTCTGCAAAAACAGAATATGACTTTAAACTTCAATTTGAAAGTTTATTAGAGGAGCTGAAAGAGCCGTCAGGTATAGTTTATGTTTGGAGGTGCCTGAAAGATATTCCTCGATTAAAAGGTAGTAGTCCAATTTTTTACATAGGTAAAGCTAAATATAGTTTTTACGATCGTTATAAAAGTAATATATCTCACGAGCTCAAAGAGTATTGGAATAGGTATTCCCATATTATTTCAGAGTATGGAGGCTTTACTGTTGATGTTTACAAAACCAGTAATCCAGAGGTCACTGAAAACAGGTTTTTATATCAGTATCATCAAAAATGTTTTGAGTTACCGCCGATCAACCTTCAAAGTTATAGAGAAAAATTGCTCTAACAAGATAATTGGACTCCCAACTTCTATATTGAAGTAGAAATTATTTTTCGGAGTTCAATTATGAATAAGTTAAGAATTGGTGTCGATTTAGCTCATAAATTAATACAAGTTTGTAGCTCTGCAAATAATGAGATGACACTGCAACAATTTAGTGAGTACTTGGTATCGCTTAGTCCTTCAACGATTCCTTTTGAGGCCTGCCTGTGCGAGGGCTAATGTTCTCGTGTTCTCACTGCTTGGTTTTAGGGGGTAATCTTCTTTGGATAATTGAGCATCATATCTAATGCTAATTCAGCGCCTGAAGGATCATCTTTTGAACCGCTAGGAAACATAGCTTGTCTGTATCGAGCAAGGGTTAATCCATGAATAGGATAAACTGTAACAAAGCTATATTTTTGTAAGGCGTATACTATAGGTCCTTTATTTAACTCAACAACAACAGCAATATTACCTTTTACTTTTTTATGTAATGCCTTAACCCAATCATTAATTGATTCAGGTGAGTGAGAAATTACGCTGAACGCCCGAGACTCTTCGTCTTTAACCTGCACACAAATATCATGTTTTTTATCAGCCCAATCAAGGCCAACATATGCAGAAAAGTTATCATTTTTAGTATGCATGCCAAATCTCCGATTTTTGAAATTTGTTATGTATTCTTTGCTCTTCGAAAGAAAAGCGGTGATCATTAAATGAAGCTAGCACAAGATTCGTAAGCAAAGAGCACATAACCTCAACAATTCAAAGTATAGATTATTAAGGTTCAAAGACTATACATGGCACTCTCTAGCCACTCGACAACATAAAATATTAATAATAATTGGTAAGGTACTTTACTGTGTCGGATGGCGCTTCTTTTATCCGACCTACGCAGGCAAAAAAGAGTCATTAATATTAATTTAGGTTTTTGATTTTATTGGTAGCCCCTGCAGGAATCGAACCTGCAACTGCCCCTTAGGAGGGGGCCGTTATATCCATTTAACTAAGAGGCCACAAAATGTGGTGTACTAAATGAGAATAAAATTATAACGGCATCTTGTTTTTCATATCAAGCTAAAATTAACTTAATTGCTTGATAAATATATATCTTCTTTGTTTAGTACATAAAGCGGGATGAGCTTTCTACTAGTGGCAACCACATGCTTACTGTGCACGTTTATAATGCGGGTATTCACTGCTACGCCATTTGGACGGTAAATTAACGTGCCAGCTAATACGTAATTGGCCATGCTACTTTCACTCAGCTTTTCTATATCGCGAGATAATACAAAGTCACCTCGGTTTGATACATCAATAGAGTTCATAGCTTTAAAGTCGACAACACCGTAACCAAACTTTTGCAGTTGATGAATAAAGCTCTCGGCTATTTGATTACCTAGTTGATTACTTTTATTGAGCGATGCATCTAAATCTACAATGGTTGTTACCGCTATATTAATGCTGTTGTTATCTTGTGCGTTAGATTCAAGCGTGTCGACTAAATCAAGTGCCATTTGTTCAACGTAATTAACAAGCGTTTTATGATGTTTAAGAGGCACAAACGCACTGCTATCTTGAGGCTCTGAGTTTTTATCGGTTTCAATTGACTGTAGCATGCTGGTCAAATCGTAATTTGGGGTGTTATCAACCGATGTAACCGCCTCTACAGGTTCATTATTTTGAATAATTGAGCAACCTGCTAAAGTTAAAAGTGTGGCTAAGCCTATTACGCCATTCAAATATTTAAAATACATTTTGGCCTCACTTACTAGCTTGTTTAAGCATTATTCCATCAGTACGATAGCTACTATTTAGTGCATCAACAACTGATTGAGGGATAAACCCTTGCGCAGTACCTACCACGGCCTTGCTTTGTATGCCCACTACACGCGCATTTACGAGTACGCCACCTTGATGGCTTACTAACGTGCCTGCTAATACATAACTAAAGTTTTGATCTTGGTTTAGCTCCAAGTAATCACGACTGAATACAAAGTCACCTTCGGGTGTTACACGCATGTAATCGGTTGTTTTAAAATCGATAACCGGCACACCAAAACTATGTAGTTCGTGCATAAAGCTTTCAGCTATTTGATTGCCAAGTAAGCTACCATCACTATAGTCATCATCTAAAAATACAAAGCTAGATACAGCCAGTGGCGTTTTATCGTTTACATATTCTAAATTATCTACTATGTCTTGCATAATGCCGCGAACGTAGTGGTTTATGTTTCTACGTGTTACTGGGGCTTTCTTAGTGTAGTTGCCCCGTTGATTAAGTTGAGCCTGAAAAAGATCAATATTCTCTTGTGGTGATTTAATTGTGCGCTGATTTGATATAAGTGGCGCATTGTTAACTTGCATGTTTTTTTCAGGCTCAGCGTCAATTGAATCATCCATTAGTGAACAGCCAAAGCCTAGTGGTAAACATAGGGTAATTAATAGGTTTCTCATTGTATGCTCCTGATTAATATTCGCTGCGGTACAGATTGCCGTCTCGCTGCTGAATTTTTTCGCTTCCCCACATTACGTTTATGGGGATCTCGGTTGTACCTGCTGAAAGTATTTGCTTGTTTTCTATATTAACAAGGCGTGCATTTACTATATAGGCATGCTGCTGGCGAGTTACTGTGCCGGTGATCACTAAGTCAATATTTTGGCGATTATTTAACTTTTTGATATCGCGGGTTAATATGCTGTCAGCATTCGTCGATAGCGTTAAGCTGTTCGCTAGTTTGTATTCAACGGTTTGATAACCAAGTTGAGTAAACTGGGTGAGTAAGCTTTCTTGAACTTGTAAGCTTAAACCTGAGGCTTGCCCTGCGATCAGCTTTGTATCAGGCGCACTTGCATAATAAAAGCTACTAACACCTATACGGGCATTGCTATTAAACGCACCATTTTTAAAGTTGAGCTGTGCCGTTAAGTTACTAACATAGTCACTCACTGTGTAAGGTGCTAAAGCTGGACGTGTCGCATCAGTGGGTACACTAGGCTCAGGCTGTGGAACCAAGTTACATGCAACTAAATTTAAACAGATTAAGGGCAGTAAAAGGCGCATAATTGCCGTCCTCATTAAAATATAACTAAGACGAAGCAATTATTATGCCTAATTATTTAATGGCGCTTGCGTGTAATGGCTTACAACACAATTAATCTCTCGTTTTTTAAGTTTATCACAACCCACTTTTGCATTAGCTTGGGTTTCATAGGCGCCCAGCTTTAAACGATAAAAGGTCACACCACCAATGTCGATGTTCTCTATATTGGCGATAAATGAACCCTGAAATAGCTCTGGACTTTTGTTTCTTATTTCATTTAAACTTTGCTTTAAGCGCGTTTTATCTGTAACAGCTGCAACTTGTAGTGCGTACCGTGCTGTTGCAGGTATGTATACAGCTTTACCGCTGCTGGCTGGTGTTATTTTTTTTACCTTATTGGTTTTATCAACTTCAGTTTTTAATACTGGTTTTTCTGCTTGTGCTATTACTGAAGACGATAGCATTTGGGGTGTTTTTTCTATTTTTTTTAGCGGACTAACTATTGGTGTTTTCTCTGCCTCATTTGAGTTGGATTCTTCCTTTACCACTGCATTAAGTTGGCTTATTAATAACCTTAAATCTTCTTCTATTATTAACAACCGCTCAACCCCTGCTTTTGCAGACTGCCATTGCTGAGAAGAAGCTTTTAACTGCGCCAATTCGTCTGCAGAAACTCGTGTATCTTTTTGATTTATCGCTGCTAGTTCGCTTGGTTTTGTTGTGCTACTACAACCCGATAAAACAATCATTACGAGAGAGGTGATAACTACTAAATTGTGTTTAGATAAACTAATGAGATACATGGTTAAACCTTGTTAGTATTAGTGGCTGATAAGTTGCGCTTGAATTTTACAGTTTAGCCCTTTAGCAGTTAATTTATTGCATACCTGCTCAAGTTTTTCTTGCTCTGAAGCGGCATAAGCAACGGCTAAAGTATAACGATTTTTCTCGTTATCTTTGATATAAAACGCATCACGCCTTGATTGTTCATCCAAATGGCGCTTTATCAATTGGTAATACGCTTTCATAATTGACAACGAGGAAAAATCACCTGCATTAGCAATATACGCTGGCGTTTGTGCTTTTTCTTTAAGTTCAAAGTCTACGCCCATCACCACTTCGCCTTGCGCTGGTAAATTTACAGTTACTTGTTGTGTGTTTTTTAAAGATTTTCGCTCTTTGAACTCATCATCTATTACCGCTTTATATTGGCCTGGCCTTAAATCTGTAAATAAGTAGTACCCATCGTAAGCAGCTTGTGTTTGCGCCACTTGTTTACCTTGTTTGTCGAGTAATTTAATCGTGGCGAACGGCTGCACCTCACTGGTACCTTGCTCATCTTGTTTATAAACAGTACCCTCAACCTCGCTACTATTATTAAGCGGTATTTCCATATATTCAACAAAGCCGGCACGCGGTGTTATAGAAAAGCCATCATTGGCAGCAACTAAAAAAGGCTCACTAATACTGTCAGAATCAATCACTATGTCGGTGGTTCTATTTGCTGGCATACCTTTAAGTATAGCTAAACCATTTTCGTTGGTTACAGCTCGGCGATAGTTTTGAACTCCTTTTACCTTAACGCCTTCAATTCCCTTTTCTCCATCATCTTGAATATTGTTATTATTTGAATCAAGAAAGACTCTAACCATTAAAGTGCCGGAGTTTGCGAGGCTTCTTTTACTTAAAAAGTACTCATCAGTGTTCGTATCAAAACCAATACTAAAGCGACTAAATAAACCTAGCCGCCAATTATCATCATCATCGTAACTCATTGTGCTATTTAAGTTAAAACTATCGCTTTGCCAATTTAGACCCAGCTCCATAGAAACTAAATCATTTATACGGGAGTTTCTTAGTGTGAATTCAGATTGCAAATTCTGAGATAAACTACGACTTAATTCTGCTTGATAACCTAATATAGTTGAACCGGAGTCTGCGCTGTAGTCAACACTAAAACGCGTGTATGTTTTACCAAACCGATGTTGAAGACGCATACTGCCAAGTGTTATTGAATCCTCTAAAGAATCAAATTTTCGCCAAATTAAGTTGTTACTAACAACAGTACCGTCAAAATTGTAAGATAAGGTATTATCAACACTTAAATATGAGTCGCTAAATTCTCTGTTGTTATATCCAAGGGTATTTTGATAACTCAAACTTCCAAATGATTTATCAAACAATTTTCCTGCCGTATATAGTCTATAATTTTGAGTTTTCGCTGTTTCAGTATCCCCCACTATTTTCTCATTGTTTTGAGACAGGCTTAACCGTACCGATTGACCAATTAACTCGCCTCTAGCAGCTACCTCTAATTTATCTTCATCGTTATTATTTTTTTCATAATCTAAATTAAGTAATACCTTATCAAATATACTCAGGTTTGAACCAAAGGCATAATTGCTAACATTGTTCCCAGAATTACTATTATTTAATATTGATGTACCAGCATAAACCGATAAATAATCAGTTAATCCCGTTTCATAACGACCCGCTAGCTGCCAACCTTTACTCTCTGGCGAATAAAGTGACTGATTGAATAACTGCTCACCTTGCTCAGTAATTGACAGCTCATAAAACGATTCATCTGCCGACAAACTATTACCATCTATAAAATATTGCTCTGTTTTTCGCTCTACTTGCCCTTGTGGACCATAAAAAATCAGCTCAAAATTATTAGCGCCAAATAATAAATCAATGTCTTCAAATAAATAACGCCCATCAGCTAAACTAAATTGTTGCGCTAGCAGTACATCATTACGATATAACTCAACATCCCATCCTGGTTGAATAGCACCCGTTAAGTTAATTTGATTACTATTAACCTGTTTAAAAAGTGGTTTGTTATCCACTTTTACTCCTCTGGCGTAACTACTATTAAATTGTTTACCGACTTGAGTTGCTAGTACATCTCCAAATTGAACAGTTGTCGCATTTAAAGGGCCTAATAACCGTGCATCTTTACTTTGACGGCTAAATGATAATCTTGAATCTGATAGTAAATCTTGTTTTCGCCCTGCAAAAAAATACTGAGTATTAAAATAGGCCAAGTCATTTGATCCTAATACAGAGTACCCTATCGCTGAATCCGTATTACTCTTGGTTGCACTAAGCTGCACATCAGCAAGAGGAGATGAAATTGCACTGTATGGACTGGCCTTCCACGGCAATATTGCTTGACGAGACTCTCCGTTAGTTACAGTTTCTCGCTGCTCTCTTTCGCGTTTTAATTCTATAGGCAATTTGGTGGGGGAGCTTACATTTAGCTCAAGTGCTGAGTACTCAATATCAATATCTAACGAAAACCATTGCCCTAACAAGTTACTATCAACAAACATATCGCCGTTATCGGCATAAGCTTGTTCGCTACTAAATGAATATCTAGCGCCGTTAATTTGTGCTGTATTTGTATTTAAGTCTAGATAAAACTGATTATCTTCACTAATAAACCAGCCTTGAGCAATAAAGTCATCGCTATTTATATCGATAGCAAAATCCAAGTTTTCTGAAAAACTTAATAAATCTATTAACACACCGGTTTTACTTTTCACCCCGAGCATTTCACCTAGGTAATTTTTTTTCACGAACGATGAAAAAAACAATAACTCCCCTTCGGGGATGCCCTCACCTTGCTGCACATTAAGCTTAGACTCGGCTCTCTCATTTACAGCCTGATCAATGTTGT
Organism: Pseudoalteromonas sp. MMG007; assembly: GCF_018100985.1. GTDB lineage: Bacteria > Pseudomonadota > Gammaproteobacteria > Enterobacterales > Alteromonadaceae > Pseudoalteromonas. The sequence goes on from NZ_JAGJEI010000010.1 coordinate 28,486, forward strand.
ATTGCTGCCATTTTTTATCTATTTTTTTTATGCTCGCAAAAATAGCCTGTGTGTCAGGCTCTTCTACTGCTGATAATGAATTAAATGATAAAAAAATGATCAGCAACCACATAAACCGCTTAAAGTAGTGCATCGGCTATTTCAATTTACCGATAATTGCATTATTGACTGGCGCTAACTTTTCACTAAAAATAGTATTGCGATATTCTTTAAGCCCAGTGTAAGTTACACGAACTTGGCCATTTTCCGGGATCTTTTGTTCTGCAAATATTGGTATCGTCGCTATTGTTTTTGTTAGTTCTGGGTAAATACTAAAATCGTTTAACATAGCGATCTTTTTCTCCGTATCCGTTCCTTTTTGCTTAAAAAAAACTTCTAACTTGCCAAAAGAGCTAAAGCCACCCTCTCGCTTAATTTCAATCTCAAACGCTTTTTTTTCTGCGCTGTGTATAAGCTGTAAATTGCTAATACTAACATTAGGCTTTTCAGCGCCATGTCGCAAAATAACAGGAATAGTGTAGCTTAAGAGTAAGTTTATCTTAATACCCAGTCTCTGTTGCTGAGCTTGAGTTTCATTAGGGAGTGCTTTAAACGCTAAATGAGAACGGTACTCCTGCTTTGCTAAACTTTTCGGCTTTCGAATAGCAAGCTTAACAATTTGCCTTTCTCCTGGTGCTAATCTAACTTGCGACGGACTGATCCTGACCATATTTTTAAGTGAAGTTGAACTTTCTTGAGTCGCCGCTAAATTAGAATACCCTCCACCAGCAAGTGCAACTTTTTCTTGCCACTCCAACCTATAAGTTTTAGGTTCATTAGAGTTATTAACAACAATGACTTTAGCAACACGTTGACGCTCATCAAAATTGATTCTTGTTGGAGAAATGAGTAAGTTTGCATAAGAATGGAAGCTAGTTAAAATAAAGCTTACTAAGATAAAAAAGATTTTTATTATTGTCATTTAATCAACATCTCTAGTTGTCTAATAATTTAACGTCACTTCAATTGTAGTATCAAAGGTACCATCTTTATAAGTATTTCCGTCACCGGAGGTACTTAATTGCCCCCCCACTCTCAATAACGCAGTCCCTGTGGTATCGGTTGTAATGGTCGCATTGTATATGAGCTGATTTAAAATCAGTGATGCACCACCGAAAATGTTATTTAAAGGTTGGTCGTTTATAAAATCACTCACATTTACTTGAATACGCGCAGGATACCCTTCGAGCAACAATTCGGCGGCATGGCCTTTTTCAAGTAAATATATGCTGTTAGTTAAGGTGTTTGTATTACTAGGTAACAAAGTTATAGAGCTAACACTTTGATTATCACTAATAACAATTTTACCAAAATTCAATTGCTCAAGCGCTGTAACTTGGGCGTATAAATCCGTAGTTAAGAAAGCTGCTAGTATGAATAAAATTAATTTCATAAAGTAGCCTACTTTATAATAAAGCAGGCTTTGCTCATTAATAGTTTAATTCTAATGTGAATGAGCCACTGTAGGTGCCATCAATATAGTCACTCGCAGGTGTAGTAGCATCTGTCGTTAATTCTGCACCAACGTTAAATGTCGCTTCACCATTTGCGTCTACCTGAATGGCTGTCGTCGCTGCACTGTTAGGCGTTGCGCCAGTTAGCACATAATACGTTGGATTACCCAAAGTAAATGCTGCAGTACCTGCAGGTGCTGCATCAGGTGAAATTGCAGTTTCTGTCGGATCTGTAATGGTTAGTGAACCAAAAGGAGACACCCCTGAAACAGAGAATGAAGCGGGTACACCTGCTACTAAAATTGCGATTTCAGCATCTGCAATTGATGTAGAGGTAGTTGTAGGTGAGGTCGCTGGATTTGCTGCTAAAACAAGCGTAGCTGTCTCAGTTGCTACTAAATCAGCTGAGGCTCGAATCGTTCCAAAATCTAGCGCCGAATCATTAGTCAAGGTAAAAGCATTTTGCACTGTAACACCAGCTTGAAACGAAACAGTTTCAGCAACAGCACCAAAAGAAAGTGCAGCTATAGATGTCACCAAAGCTACTTTAGTAAAAAAGTTGTTCATAATTTATCCCTTAATATATTTAATTAACCTTTAGTCAGGTTACATTAAGTATCGGCCGAGTCCATGAAATATTTAGAAAAAATACATTTTTTATTAAATACTCTAAGCCAGTAAACTGCTTTTGTAATTTAACCTTCTTTAAAAGTGGCCAATTTACACTTGTTACCTAGTCTGGAAAAAAACATGCACAGCTGCGCTGCTTGCTTTTGAGTCTCAACGGGCCCTGCTACCAGATTATAAAGCGTAACTGAATTTTTAGTTTGTGCATTTATTTGATAGTGCAAAATTGTACTTAATTGCGGGTATTGCTCTTGTAAACGCTGTACTTGTGCTTCAGCCCTTTTCGCACTCATATACCTAGCAATTTGAATCGTGTAGCTTATTTTTTTCGAATCAATAATACTTTTGCTTTCTGTGGATTCTGCTGATAATGAAGCTTTGTTTTCACTTCCGTACTTTATCTGCTTAACATCACCTTTAAGTGGTTCGGGTACTGCATCAATATCGGTTTGTGCAGAAAGAGCCTGAATCAATAATAGCAAATCCTCTTCCATGTCGCTTAAACTAGCTATTTTTTCTTTACTGTTATCCCATTGCTCTAAATAAGGTTTTATATCTTCTACAAGCACAAACTTTTCATTAGGCGACGAAACCGGTGCTTGCTGGTTACTACAAGCAGCTAACATCAATAACAAAAATAATATTCCGAATCTAGGTTTCAATTTTAGACATCCATAAAAAACAACTTTAATTTCAAAGCAATAATTAAGCCAAATATTCAACTATAGTTTTATAGGCTTATCTGTGTAGTTACTTACGATGCAATCGAGCTTATACAGTTTAAATACATCACAGTCGGCTTTTGCATTTTTAAAGTTTTGGTAAGAGCCTAACTTTAGCCTGTAAAATATTTTATTATTTATTTTTGCGGTTTCAACATTTGTCAGTATTTTGTCTCTAAATAATGGGGCTGCTTTAGTATTTAGCTCTTTCCATGCTTTTACTACACCGTTTTGCGAGCCAACAGACGCAACCTGTAATGCAAATACATGTTTAGGCGCGCGTAATGTAACGGCTTGCTTTTTATTACTGTAATTTTGCTTAACCTGTGGCAGACGGGATTGCGTAATACGTGGAGAGCGGGCTGTTTTAATGCTATAGCCTTGGTTAGACTGAGCTATCGCTTTACTATTTATAATGTCTATATGGTTTACTAGGTAGGTTATTTCTTTTTCTAATTTTAAGATGCGCTCAATACCTGCTCGAGCTTGTTGCCATTGCATGGCGGCATCTTTTAGTTGAGCAAACTCAAGGGCTGTTATAGATACGTAGTCTGGCGCGTTAGTTTGCGATACGTTGCTTGTCTTTATTTTAGGTGCAACACTACATGCTGTTCCAAATAAAAGCATCAGCAAGCTAAGTATTAGCCCAATGTTATTTTTTTTACGTATAAGCATGTATTTGTTGTCCTGAAAGTAGTGCCTTTACACTTACATTTCAGTTAAACATTCTCACAAGAAAGCGTTTAACTTTATTAGCTTTAAGCTATTAACTTAGCTCTTAGTATGCTTTTTCATGTTTCATAAAAACACAATGTTGCATATTCCTCCTTCCTTGAGAGCATTATTTAATACAAAATTAATGCCAATTAACTTAAACCTTACAACATGAATTACAATATGTCTGTAATGTCCCTAAAACATTTCTGATTTTGTGCTTTCTTATTAATGTGTATTTATTTTAATGAATAAATAGATAAAAGGCGCCAAATAGGCGCCTTAAGGTATTAAATAAAATAACTAATTAAATTAGTGTTTTAATAAATGATTTGAGTTCACCGGCAAATTCATCGCGGCGTAGTGCAAATTCAATCGTTGCTTTTAAGTAACCTATTTTACTACCACAATCGTGACTACGGCCTTTAATTGCATAAGCATCAACTTTTTCATGCTCCATTAGCATTGCAATGGCATCAGTTAGCTGAATTTCGTTGCCTGCACCTTGAGGTGTTTTTGCAAGTAATGGCCAAATATTTTCACTTAGTACGTAACGCCCTACAACAGCTAAGTTAGAAGGAGCTTGATCAACAGGCGGTTTTTCTACCATGTCTGTAATAGGTGAGCTTTCACCTTGTTGTAAGTCAACATCACCTAAATCAACTACACCAAATTTGTCTACTTCATCCATAGGCACTGGCTCAACCATTATTTGGCTGTGCTTTGTTTGCTCAAAATGCGCAATCATTTCAGCTAGGTTGTCTTTTTTTAGGTCGCTTTCAACGTCATCAATAATTACATCTGGCAAGATTACAACAAACGGCTCGTTACCAATAATTGGCGCCGCACAGTTAATTGCGTGGCCTAAGCCTTTAGCTTCACCTTGGCGTACGTGAATAATAGTGACGTCTTTAGGGCAAATAGCCTGCACTTCGGCAAGTAATTGCCGCTTAACACGTTTTTCTAATGTAGCTTCTAGCTCAAAGCTTGTATCAAAATGGTTTTCGATAGAATTTTTACTTGAGTGAGTTACAAGTACTATTTCTTTAATTCCTGCTGCTACCGCTTCATTTACTACATATTGAATAAGTGGACGGTCTACTATTGGTAGCATTTCTTTAGGGATTGCTTTTGTGGCAGGTAACATACGAGTACCTAAGCCCGCTACTGGGATCACTGCTTTCATTTTAGTTTTCCTTAATCTTTTTATACTGAAAATGGATACTGAATCGGTTCGTGGCTTTGATAGCCCGTTACTTCAAAGTCGTCACGCGTTACCCACGTTTCTATATCTTCTAACGTTTTTATTTTTGGGTTAATTGCTAGTTTAGGCGACTCGAACGGTTCGCGCTTTAATTGCACGTCTCTCATTAGTTCTAGTTGGTTTTCGTAAATATGGGCGTTAGCAATTTTATGATACGCCTTACCTGCTTTATGCCCGGTAATTTGAGCTACCAATGCAAGTAAAACAAAGCACTGAATTTGATTGAAATTCAAGCCCAGTGGTACATCACAGCTGCGCTGATACGATGTTAAATATAGCGTGTCGCCAAGCAGTGAAAAAGTATGCGTGTGCATACATGGGCGCAAACAACCAAGCTCAAATTCGCCGGGGTTATAAAAAGTAACGATTTCCCCTCTATCATCAATACCATTTTTTAAGTTATTAATAACTTTAGCAAGCTGATCGAGCGTTGAACCATCTGGTCGCTGCCATCCGCGGCCTTGCACGCCATAGACGCGGCCCATGTCGTCTTCACCTTTACGGTTAGGGTTATTAAGCCATGCGCCGTTGTCGTTAGCATTTGCATCCCAAGTTTTACAACCAATATTACGAAACTGCTCTGCACTATCGTAACCACGTAAATACCCTAATAACTCAGCAATCGCTGCTTTGTAGTAGCTTTTACGTGTGGTGATCATAGGAAACTTATTATTCGCTACGTCGTACTCTAAATCAGCGTTTATAACTGTTAAACAGCGAGTACCTGTACGTTTATTTTCTACCCACTGGCCTTCGTCAACAATACGCTGACATAATTCTAAATATTGTTTCATGCTGTTTTATTATGCCTTAGCTGCTTTAACGTGTTGTGGTTGTTTGTATGCCCAAATTAATAAACCTAAACCACCCACAATCATAGGAAGTGATAATATTTGCCCCATCGAAATAAAGTCAGCAAACAGCCCTAGTTGCGCATCTGGTTGGCGAAAGTATTCAATGCAGAACCTAAATACGCCATAACCTAGTAAAAATACACCTGCTACACTACCCGCTGGACGCGGTTTTTTAATAAACCATTGCAGGATTAAAAAGAGTACTAGGCCTTCAAAAAATGCTTCATATAATTGTGATGGATGACGCGCAAGTGGCCCGCCTGTAGGAAATACCATAGCCCAAGGCACATCGGTCACTCGACCCCACAGCTCGCCATTAATAAAGTTACCTATTCTTCCAGCTAATAAACCAACAGGTACAAGCGGAGCAACAAAATCGCCTACTTGAAGCAATGATTTTTTGCGTGTCCACGAGAAAATGGCTACCGCTGTTATAACTCCTAGCGTGCCGCCATGGAAAGACATACCACCTTGATCTATTCTAAATAAATAAAGCGGGTTTTCTATAAAGTAACTAAACTGATAAAACAATACATAACCAATACGCCCACCAAGAATTACCCCTAGCATGCCATAAAATAGTAAGTCACTTACCTGCTCTTTTGTCCAACCTGAATTAGGTTTTGCAGCTTGGCGATTAGCGAACCACATCGCAAACGCAAAACCAATTAAATACATTAACCCGTACCAACGTACGCTTAGCGGCCCAACAGAAAAAATTATTGGATCAATTTGAGGAAACTCAAGTGCCATAAAAAATAAACCTTTAGCTAAAAACCATTTTAAGTGCGATAACAACAAGCAATACCGCGAAAACTTTCTTTATTGTATTAACAGGTAAATAATGAGTTGCTTTAGCGCCTATAGGCGCAACAAACCATGATGTAATAACAATCCCAAATAACGCAGGTAAATAAACAAACCCTGCAAAACCATGTTCTAAATCGGTAACTTGCCAACCTGCACTAATATACCCAATAGAACCAAATAAGGCGATAACAATGCCGCAAGCAGCGGCGCAACCTATGGCTTTTTTTATATCTACCGAAAAATAATTAAGCATTGGAACAATAAGCGCCCCACCACCAATGCCAATTAAACCAGATAAGCCCCCCATTAGAGCCGATATAGCTCCCAAAATAGGGCCTGCTGGTAAAGGCTGCTCCACAACTGATTTTTTTCGGGTCGACAACACCATTCTCGTTGCAATAAACACGACGCTGATAGCGAACACAGTTCGTAAAATTTTCTCAGGGATGAGGCTTGCGGCAAAGCCACTAATTAATGCCCCTAACGCAACACCCGACATAACCCAAGGAGCTATTTCCCATGGCACATTATCATTTTTATGATGAGCTAACGCTGAAGAGGTTGAAGTAAATAAAATAGAAGCAAGTGAAGTTGCTATAGCAATCACTAAAACGTGACTTGAAGATGTAACGTCAAACGATAACAGTAACGTACTAAGCACAGGGACAATAATTAAACCGCCGCCAATACCTAACAATCCAGCTAAAAAACCGACAATGCAGCCTAGTAGTGCGCAGCTTGCCACTAACAGCCCTAAGTCATACATAGTTATCTCAAATACCTATTAATGTGTGTATATTAAAGGATTATAAAGCCAATAGCATCTGCGGATTGATACTATTTAGGCGTGTAAAACAAATCGCCTAATCGATGCTCTATCATAAAGTTTCGTGTTAAACGCAGTACTTGCTTAGCGGTGGATTGAGTTAAACACTCACTAAGTAGCTGCTCCATGTCACTCACATTTAAGCGCCTGATCACCCACTTAACTTTATTAAGTGATGATAGATTCATACTTAAGCGCCTATACCCCATTGCAATAAGTAAAATCGCACCTTCGGGATCGCCACCAAGTTCACCACATAAACTAAAAGGCAATTCGTACTGCTCACATTCACAAGCCACTTTATTTAACACTCTTAATACGCCTGGGTGATAAGGGTTAAACAGCTCAGCAACACGTGCATTAGCTCTATCTACAGCTAATAGGTACTGCGTTAAATCGTTACTACCGACTGAGCAAAAATCGACTTTTTTTGACCATTCAGGCAACATAAATACGCTCGAAGGCACCTCAAGCATTATACCAATATCAGGTCTTTCTATACTTTGCTCTGGGTACTTTTCACTTAGCTCATAATACGCTTGCTCAAATAATGCTAAAGATTCATCTACTTCATCGGTGCCACTGATCATTGGCAGCATAATCTTTAAATTGCCTAAACCAATATTTGCTTTTAACATTGCTTTAAGCTGATCTAAAAACAGCTCTGGGTGATCAAGACTAATACGAATACCACGCCATCCTAAAAAGGGATTTTCTTCGGTAATATTAAAATAATCTAAAACTTTATCCCCACCAATATCCAACGTACGCATAACTACAGGGTTTGGGTGGTAGCTAGTAAGCACTTCGCGGTACCAGTTTTCTTGCTCTAATTGCGAAGGAAACTGGCCTTTTTGCATAAACCAAGCCTCTGTTCTGTAAAGCCCTACACCATCGCAGATATGTGAACTGCTTTGTTCTGTATTTAGCTCAAGCCCGGCATTTAACAGCAAGCTAATATGCTCACCATCAAGCGTTATTGATTCTGATGTTTGCTCGGCTAAAAAACGGTTATTCAATAAGCCATCTTGGTACTGAAGCTCGGTGTACTCATCTATTAGCATTTGCGATGGAGAAATATATAAACGCCCAGAAAATGCATCCAGAATGAGCGGTTTACCCTCAAACTGTAAGAGTGGTAAATCTTCAATACCCCAAATAGCAGGAATACCCATTGCACGCGTTAAAATAGACGCATGGCTATTAGCTGAACCATTAACACTAACTACACCCGCTAAATGCCCTTTTGGCACTTCTGCAAGCATGGCCGGAGTTAATGTATTAGCAATTAAAATAGTATTTGGTGGGTAATCTTTTATAGCGTGTTCGGTGTTTACTAAATGATGTAGCACGCGTAAACCAATGTCTTTAACATCAACCGCACGCTCCTTTATATATGGGTCCTGCATGGCATTAAATTGAGAGATTAAGCGCTCTATTACAATTTTTAATGCACTTTTAGCGCACCAACCTTCTTGTAACTGTACCTCAACATTATGGCCTAAGCTTTTTGCATCAAGTAATTGTTGGTAAACATCAAATACAGCCAACGCTTCATGCGGTATCGAGTCACTTAGCGTCATAGAAAGCGTATTAAATTCTTTTCGGGTCGCGGCTACGGCTTGCGTAAACAAGCGGCGTTGCTCTGTTACATCACTGTCTTTTAAAAGCTCTATAGACTTAAAATCAAGCTTTGGCAGCACGACAAATGCTTGGCCAATTCCTATGCCCGGCGCACTCGATACCCCTTTTAAAACAGATGTTTGATGAGATGATTCATCTTGTCGCAGTACTTCTTTTATTTCAGCATGCGCTAATTGTGATGCAAGTTGAGCAGAGAGCGTAATTAAAAACGATTCTTCATCTTGGCTAAAAACACGGGCCATTTTTTGCTGAACAACAATAACGCCTAATACTTTTTTTTGATGCACCACAGGTACTGACAAAAAAGCATTGTAGCCTTCTTCATTCACTTCGGGGGAGAGTTTAAATCGCGGGTGTGATTTAGCAAATGCTATATTAATTGGCTCTTCGCGCTGGGCAACTAAGCCTACTAAGCCTTCGGTAAAGCCAATTCTAAACTTACCCACCGCATCAGGATTTAACCCTTCGGTAGCCATAAGTACAAAATTGTCTTGGCTGTAATCTGCAAAATAAATGGAGCAGCACTGGGTTTTCATGGCATCTTTAACCATTTGCACAAAGCACACTAAAGCACTGTCTAAATTCGCTTGTTGCGATACAGACTCAGCAATAGACCTAAGTGTAGCCAGCATGTCCTGCTCCTTTATTCTATCGAGAAATTACTACCTTTTACTTCGCCAATGATCTTTGTGTTGTTCTCTTTTATTAAAAGGCATGGCGAAAGGAGCAAACTCCTTCATTACACGTCGATAAACATCCCGTTTAAACGATACTACCTGTCTTACAGGATACCAGTAACTTACCCAGCGCCAATCATCAAACTCTGGATGATGGGTTTTAAGCAAGTTTACATCTTCATCTTTACAACGCAGTTTTAATAAAAACCATTTTTGTTTTTGCCCAATACACACCGGACTAGAGTCGCGGCGAATTAATCGTTTGGGTAATTTATAGCGTAACCAATGTTTTGAGCTTGCGACTATTTCTACATCTTCAGGTCGCAGCCCTACTTCCTCGTGTAACTCGCGGTACATGGTTTGTTCTGCTGTCTCGCCATCATCAACACCACCTTGGGGAAATTGCCAAGAATGCTGACCATAACGTCTAGCCCAAAAAACCTGTCCCTGATTATTGCAAATTACAATTCCGACATTGGCACGAAAACCTTCGGCATCAATCACCTTAGTGCCTCATTTGTAAGTCGATTTTTAATGATTGTTCCACATTAGCTGCAATACGGCAAACACTATTATAGCCAAGCTAATTTGTAAGCTAAGTTTACGCTTTTGCATACCCCATAAAATAATGAAGTGTGAGTAAAAATTTTAAAAATAATCCACCAAAGCTATTGCGGTTATTGTTTTACTCTACTTACTCACAGTTTGTGCATAACTTTTATAAAACACGCTCGTTTTGCAAACAAATCCACAATATAAGATCTAAAAACTCGTGTTCTCCACAGAATCTGTGGATAAACATGTTTATATAGTTGTATTTATCCCAGCAACTTTTAACAGCCTTAATCAAAAATGAATGCATAACTTAAAAAAAACCAGCTAGCTCAGTAACTTAAAGTAAACCGCCCAATTTTATACATGTACAAAATTAACCCAAACAACAGGCGAGCAAAAAACGAACAACCCTAAAGATATCCACGGCTTAGCCAATTTGCTATCATGGCTATGGTATTTATTCAACCGAAATTAATAGTATGCGACCATCAAAACCACACTCAATTAACGACCTAATGCAGCGCGTGAATAACATTGCTGGATTAACACTTGGCCAACTTGCAAACCAGTACCATTTTAAAACACCTGATGATTTACTCCGTGAAAAAGGCTGGACCGGGCAACTAATTGAGTATGTACTTGGGGCTACGGCAGGTTCAAAACCCCTACCCGATTTTGAAGATTTAGGGATAGAGCTAAAAACACTCCCCATTTCTTACAAGGGTAAACCACTAGAGACTACGTTTGTATCGGTAACACCTTTAATAAACGTCACCGGTATGGCATGGCATACAAGCTCTGTGCGTAAAAAGCTAAATCATGTTTTATGGTTACCCATACTAAGTGAGCGAGATATAGCCCCGTTTGACAGAACGATAGGCAGCGGCTTTTTGTGGCAACCAACACCTGAGCAAGATGCGCTATTACAGCGTGACTGGGAAGAACAAATGGAGTTAATCGCACTCGGGCGAGTAGATGAAATATCAGGCCATTTAGGGGATGCTATACAAATTAGGCCTAAGGCGGCAAACAGCAAAGTTGTTACTGATGCTATTGGTCCACATGGTCAAATTATCAAAACCTTACCACGTGGTTTTTATTTAAAAACCAGTTTTACGGGTGAGATTTTAAAACAGCAGTTTCAGCTTTAAGTACGCAAGGGTTAAACTCTAACTCATAAGTAGTTTAGCGAAACCTTTACCTCTGTCTTTGGTTCATCCAAACAGGCTTTGCAACAGTAATTAGCACCTCTCCGTCACCCGGATTTGTAGGCGTATACGCTTTGCTTACACCCGTATACAACAGGGGCATTTTAGAATGGCCATTCTAAGCATCCGAATTTACGATAAATTAAAAGAGTCTTTAAATAGTGAGGCGCAAAAGCAAGGTATTTCTATATCTGAATATGTGAAGAGAACACTGGAAAGTGAGGGCGTTGATACCCATATACTAGCAACAGAGAGAAATTTAAAAAGCCCTGTTATAGCATTGAAAGTTTAGCCCATGTCACTTAGGAAACTATACGCGAAGTTGAATTAAATATTCAGCGGCTAAATGAATCGCTTAAAAGTGCCAATCACTCAAAGGGTCTCAAAAAATTTAAATGGATATTAATTTCTATATCCCTCATATTTGTATCAATCTCGCTCCCAGTATTTCACTTTAATATAGTTTATTTAAAAGCTTTGCTTTAACTTTGGATAATTATAAAAACTCTACTTTAGAGTTATTCTTCTTAAAAACGGCATCCTTATTGCAAATTTTGTAGACTTAGAACTAGCAAATGGATGTTAATTATGATTATCGGCAATCAAACAGCTACCTACAGTCAATACCAGTCAGCTCAACAGCCCAAAGCCCCCCAAAAAGGCGGCAATGAACTGCCTGACGTCACAGGAAAAAGTACTGAACCAAGAACTGTAGACATGCACAACATTGGGATGGATGAATTAAACGCACTTATCAAAGAAACTGGTGATGGTCGATTGCTTGTTCTCCCATATGATAGCTTTAAATTTGAAAACGGCTCATTCGTTGGTGTGGAGAGTAAAGATTTCATTGCTCAAATAAAAAACAGTCGAGATTTTGCAAAAAGTATAGGAGATACAAAATCAGAAAAACAATGGTCAGATTTCCTTGATGTGCTTCATGAATATGATGGATATCAATTATCCCCTAAAATCAATGTTGAAGCATAAATACAATGTATTAATTTATGCTTTAACATTATAAATTTATTGAATGTAAATTGAATCGTTCCAGTAACTAGGAGACGAAATTAAGCTTGATGAAACTAAGAAATTACCTTGTTGTGGGCCATAAAAATTAAAATAATAAAGCCAACCTGTGACTGTTTTTCCCAGATTGCAGTTATGTATATCAATGCATAAAGTACCCCATAGATATATTTACTCTGAACAAGACTTACATCAACTAGGGTTCATATCGAGGGATGGGTGTAAAACCCCAAATACTTTCGCTTAACCGTAAACCAATAAACAAAAAAGTGAGTCTTTTTTATCCCACATTAAAATAGATGCTGCGTCACGCTAGTTTACACTGTCGTATTAACCTAGAGGCCTTGCCATACAGGCGCCAATAACGAATTGTACAGACTCATTGAATAAACATGGCTGGGGAACACCGCTGTAATCCACCTAAAAATGAGTTAATTGCATCACTGGGAGTAAGTTAAAGGGTCGACTAGCAAATCTATAATTGTACTATATGGTAATAAGCGTAAAGCATAAGGTTTTTATAGTCCTGCTGTTGGCTAAGTGTACGCATTAACAAACTTCGTGCCTTGCTCCCAACTCTTTGGATAAAAGTATCTAATATAAAAAATCCCCGCCTGAGCGAGGATTTTATCATCTAAAATTAAATATTAGATTCTATATAAAATAGAATTACTGACCTTTAACTTCTTTAAGACCGTTGTAAGGTGCTTTTGAACCTAGCGCTTCTTCAATACGAAGAAGTTGGTTGTACTTAGCTACACGGTCAGAACGGCTCAATGAACCTGTTTTGATTTGACCTGCAGCAGTACCTACCGCTAAATCAGCAATTGTTGAATCTTCTGTCTCGCCAGAGCGGTGAGAAATAACAACTGTAAAGCCTGCATCTTTTGCCATTTTGATTGCAGCTAACGTTTCAGTTAGTGAACCAATTTGGTTAAACTTAATTAAGATTGAGTTAGCAATACCGTTGTCGATACCACGTTTTAAAATCTTAGTATTTGTTACGAATAAGTCATCACCTACTAATTGGATTTTATCACCCATTAGTTTAGTTTGGTGTGCAAAGCCATCCCAATCTGACTCATCTAAGCCATCTTCAATAGACACAATTGGATATTGCTCAGTAAGCTCTTGTAAGAAGAAGTTAAATTCTTCTGAAGTGAATTTTTTGCCTTCACCTTTAAGATCGTAAATATTTGCTTCTTTGTCGTAAAACTCAGATGCAGCACAATCCATCGCTAAAGTAATATCTTTACCTAACTCGTAACCTGCGTTTGCTACCGCAACTTTAATTGCTGCAAGTGCCGCTTCGTTAGATGCAAGGTTTGGCGCAAAGCCACCTTCATCGCCAACCGCTGTTGAATGACCGTCTGCTTTAAGTACTTTTGCAAGGCTATGAAATACCTCTGCGCCCATACGTAGGCCTTCGCGGAAGTTTGCAGCGCCAACAGGTTGGATCATAAACTCTTGAATATCTACAGAGTTATCTGCGTGCTCACCACCATTGATGATGTTCATCATTGGAAGTGGCATAGAGTAAACACCCGGTGTGCCGTTTAAATCAGCAATGTGCTCGTAAAGCTCTACTTTTTTAGACTGTGCAGCTGCTTTTGCAGTTGCAAGTGATACTGCTAAGATTGCGTTTGCACCTAGTTTTTCTTTGTTTTCAGTGCCGTCTAAATCTAGCATTACTTTATCAACAGCACTTTGCTCTAATGCATTTTGGCCTTTAAGCGCATCTGCGATTTCATTATTAATAAAACCAACAGCGTTTAATACGCCTTTACCTAAGTAACGTGACTTATCACCGTCGCGTAACTCTAATGCTTCGCGAGTACCAGTAGATGCGCCTGAAGGTGCAGCTGCACGACCCCAAGAACCATCTGCTAAATGTACGTCTGCTTCAACAGTTGGGTTACCACGCGAGTCCATAATTTCGCGACCGATTACTTTTACGATTTCTGACATCTTGATTCCTCTATATTCCCAAAATGGTGAGTTCAGCTAACTTTACTACGTTTTGTATAGTTTATACCAATTGCATTTAATTAGTGAGCTATCATAACGCTAAGAAAACAACTCAATAACAAGGCACAAATTATGACATATAGTTGTTCTATATGAGTAATTTTTAACACAATTAGTAAGTTATTTAACCCGATACAATGCTCATGTTTTTAATAAGATCGGTATCAGTCAGCCTTTAAAACAAAAAAGCCGTGCAATATGCACGGCTTTTAAAATTACGAATTAGCTTTTTGGTGAATGTGAGCCGCAGCTACAAACCCTTCAAATAGCGGGTGACCATCACGTGGGGTTGACGTGAATTCCGGGTGGAATTGCGCGGCAATAAACCATGGGTGATCTTTATTTTCGATAATTTCTACTAATTTTTTATCTTCTGATAAACCAGTAAAGCTCAAGCCTGCTTTTTCAAGCGCTTCTACAAAATTGTTGTTTACTTCGTAGCGATGACGATGACGTTCAACAATTTCAGCATTACCGTATACTTCATGTACTTTAGAACCTAGTGTTAAATGACATTTTTGTGCGCCTAAACGCATAGTGCCACCTAAATCAGATTTTTCATCACGTACTTCAACCTTACCTTCAGCATCTAACCATTCAGTAATTAAACCAACGACAGGCGCTTCTGAGTTGGCGTTAAATTCTGTAGAGTTTGCATCAGTTAAACCTGCAACATTACGTGCGTATTCAATAAGTGCTACTTGCATACCTAAACAAATACCTAGGTATGGAACTTTGTTTTCACGTGCGTATTTAGCCGCTAAAATTTTACCTTCAACACCACGTCCGCCAAACCCGCCTGGAACTAAAATAGCATCTAAATGAGATAGTAGTTCTACGCCTTTGCTTTCTAAATCTTGTGAGTCTACGTATTCAATATTAATTGTTAAACGATTTTTAAGACCCGCATGCTTTAGTGCTTCGTTAACTGATTTGTATGCATCTGGTAATTCAATGTACTTACCAACCATACCAATTGTTACTTCACCAGTAGGGTTAGACTCTTGATACAGTACTTGTTCCCACTCAGCAAGATCAGCTTCTGGCGCATCTAAATGAAAACGACGACATACAAAGTTATCTAATTCTTGAGATTTTAATAGCGCAGGAATTTTATAAATGCTGTCTACGTCTGGTAGTGAAATAACCGCTTTCTCTTCAACATTAGTGAACAATGCAATTTTTGCACGCTCGTTGTTAGGCAGTTTACGGTCTGAACGACAAATAAGAATATCTGGCTGAATACCTACAGAGCGCAACTCTTTAACAGAATGCTGAGTTGGTTTTGTTTTCACTTCACCCGCAGGGCCTAAAAATGGCACTAGCGTTAAGTGAATAAATAGCGCGCGTTCGCGGCCAATTTCAGTACCCATTTGACGAATTGCTTCAATAAACGGTTGTGATTCAATATCACCTACTGTACCGCCAATTTCTACAATCGCGATTTCATGACCTTCAGCACCGTCGTATACGCGTTGCTTAATGTCATTTGTAATATGTGGAATAACCTGAATAGTTGCACCTAGGTATTCACCACGGCGCTCACGTCGTAACACGTCTTCGTATACACGCCCTTGTGTAAAGTTATTACGACTAGTCATTTTGGTACGAATAAAACGCTCGTAGTGACCTAAGTCAAGGTCAGTTTCTGCGCCGTCTTCTGTAACGTATACTTCACCGTGTTGAATTGGGCTCATTGTGCCTGGGTCAACGTTGATGTAAGGATCCAGCTTTAAAATGGTAACGTCTAAACCACGGGCCTCTAAAATAGCGGCTAGTGATGCTGCTGCAATACCTTTACCCAACGAAGAAACAACCCCGCCAGTAACGAAGATAAATTTTGTACTCATGCGAACCCTAGAATATCAGGAATTAAAAGGAATATAACACCCGAGAAAGAGACTCTGGGTATATCATCAAGACGGGGCGAAATTGTACCAAAACACGCCAGCGCAATCCAGCTAAAAATAGTAAAAGCGCGCACAAAAAATGTGCACTTTTTAACATTAAACCTATTTCACTTTTTTAATGGCATCCCACGCGTTGTCCATTTCTTCTAGGCTTGCAGTATCCAAACTTTTGCCTTGAGCAATTAAGTACGCTTGTACCTTTTCAAACCGCGCTGAAAACTTATCATTTGCTTGTCTTAAAAGTTGTTCTGGATCGCGTTTAACATGGCGAGCAACATTAACTGTGGCAAACAGTAAGTCGCCTATTTCTTCTGCTGTATGCTCAGATCGAGGATCGTGTTCGAGCGCCTCTTTTACTTCTAATACTTCTTCGCTCACTTTATCAAGTGCGCCATGATAGCTTGGCCAATCAAACCCTAAGCCAGCAACACGTTGCTGAATTTTTTTAGCTTTACTAAGGCTTGGCATATTTGCCGGAATATCTTGCCAAAGCGAAGTATTAACCGATGAAGCTTTTTCAGCACGTTCTTGTGCTTTAATTGCTTGCCACTGCTTTGCTAACTGCTCGTCAGTTAACGCTTGTTGCTCGTTAAATACATGAGGGTGGCGGCGCACAAGTTTAGCACTGAGCTGCTTTATAACATCATCAAAATCAAATAAATTTTTCTCTTTAGCTAACTGGGCATAAAACACAATTTGAAAAAGTAAATCGCCAAGCTCATTTTTAAGCTCACCTAAATTATTAGTCTCTATGCAATCGGCAACCTCGTACGCTTCTTCTAGGGTATGAGGAACAATTGATTTGAAATCTTGCTTAAGATCCCATGGGCAGCCGCCGTTAGGATCTCGCAAGGTTTGCATAATATTTAAAAGCTCAGTTAATGCGTTTTTATCTGTCATGTTTATTGGCTGCGCTTAGCATCGTGAACACCTTCAATCTGAAGTAGTTTTGAAAGTACACGATTAGTACCTGATAAGTCATGTACTTCTATTTGCATAGTAAATACGGCAAGCTGATCTGCGCCAACCGTATTGACGTTCATGTTTAATACGTTGACCTTTTCGTTAGCAAGCACAGAGCTTATATCGCGAATTAAACCAGAACGATCGCTGGCTTCAATTTTTATGCTAAGCGCATAAGAGCCATTAATATCGTCAGACCAACTTACTGAGATCACGCGTTCTGGATGCTGTGTTTTTAAGTTATTAAATGAGTCGCAGTCATCTTTATGAACACCAATACCACGGCCTTGCGTTATATAGCCAATTATTTGATCGCCCGGTACAGGACGACAACACTTAGCTACATGGCTCATTAAACTACCTACACCATCCACTACAATGCCGTTTTTATCGCCCGTTACTTTACTTGGTGCTTTAAAACGAATAACCGGTTCATCTTCTGTACGGTCGCTAACAAAGTTAAGCATTTGGTTTAACCGTACATCACCTGCGCCAATGGCAACCATTAAGTCATCAAGCTCCTTAAAATTAAAGCGCTTAATGGCGGGGTCTAAATCTTTGTAGGTTAAATCAAGCTTTTGAAGCTCGCTGTCAAGTATTTCTTTACCCGCACTTAGGTTTTTATCGCGGTCGAGCTGCTTAAACCAGTGATGTATTTTAGCTCTTGCACGTGATGATTTAATATAACCCAATGATGGATTTAGCCAGTCTCGGCTTGGATTAGGCTGCTTTTGAGTCAGTATCTCTACTTGATCCCCTGTTGATAACTGATGTGTAAACGGCACTATTTTGCCAAATACTTTAGCGCCGATGCACCTGTGACCTACGTTTGAGTGAATGTAGTAGGCAAAATCAAGCGGTGTAGCACCTAATGGTAAATCAATAATATCGCCACTTGGGGTAAAGATGTACACACGGTCTTCGACTACTTGATTTTTTAGCTCTTCGGCTAAATCACCACCATCAACCACTTCTTCTTGCCATTGCAGTAATTTACGCAGCCAACTAATTTTTTGCTCGTAACCTGAGCCTCGTCCAGGTAATGCGCCTTCTTTATACATCCAGTGCGCAGCGACACCTAACTCAGCATCTTGATGCATATCGCTGGTGCGAATTTGTATTTCAACTGTTTTACCTTCAGGGCCAAATACCACAGTATGAATAGACTGATAGCCATTTTGCTTTGGTGTGGCAACGTAGTCATCAAATTCTTTATTAAGATGACGCCAGTTTGTATGTACTATGCCAAGCGCGCCGTAACAATCTTGTAGGCGCTCAACCACAATACGCATTGCGCGAATATCAAAAAGCTGATCAAACTCGTAGTTTTTCTGCTGCATTTTTTTAAAAATGCTGTAGATATGTTTAGGTCGCCCGTACACTTGCGCTTCTATACCGGCTTCACTTAAGCGGTTTTTTACCTGCTCAACCATATCTTCCATATAGGCTTCGCGAGCAAGTCGTTTATCATCTAACTGTTTGGCTATGCCTTTGTAGGTATCTGGGTGTAAATACCTGAACGATAAATCTTCAAGCTCCCATTTCAATTGCCCTATCCCTAAACGGTTTGCAAGCGGTGCAAAAATATCGGCTGTTTCTTTTGCCGTAATCACTCGCTCTTCTTCGTCGGCATCCTTTACATTACGTAAATGACATACCTGCTCAGCAAGTTTAATAACAACAGCGCGTACGTCTTCAACCATGGTTAATAGCATTTTTCGGATATTATCGACCTGCATAGTGCCTTTACCTTGGTGCGATAAAGTACTAATGGTGGCCATTTGCGCTACACCCGTTAGCAGCATAGCAATGTTGTTACCTAGCTGCTCTTCTATGGTTTCAAGCGATATAAGATCATTTAAAAAATACGGTGTTAAATACGCAGTAGCTAACGATTCAGGGTCAAGATTTAGCTCAGCTAAAATTTCTACCATTTCGATTGCTGTGTTTTGCCTGCTTTGGTTATCACATTTACCGCACAGGGCCTGGGCTTGATTTAGTAGCTCTGTTTTTTCCTCAGACAAGCCAAGTAACGAAAGCCGCGTGCTAAAGTCCGTACTTTCATCTTGTTGATGTGATTGTCGTGTAGCTACCATAGTGCGTTTTACCTCCGTTGAAATAACGCCATAGTTTCGATATGCCCAGTATGAGGGAACATATTCATTAGCCCAATTTTATTAAGATCAAAGCCAGCTTGCGAAATAATTGCACTGTCACGGGCTAAAGTAACAGGGTCACAAGACACATATAAAATAGTTTTAAACTGCCTCAGTGGTAATTGCTCCAAAACAGCCATTGCACCTGTACGAGAAGGGTCAAGCACAAGTACGTCTAAATCTTTACTAAACCACGGCGCGTTTTGCATATTTTGCGTTAAATCAAAACTATGAAACTGCGTATTAGTAATTTGGTTAGTTTGCGCATTTTGAGCAGCCATTGCAACAGCTGAAGTGACGCCTTCAACGCCAACTACCGATTTAGCTTGTTTTGCCAACACTAATGAGAAATTACCAATACCACAAAACAAATCTAAGAGATTTTCGTCCCCATTTAAATTAAGCCAATTTGCAGCTTGCTTTAACATAGCTTGGTTAACTTGCGCATTAACCTGAATAAAATTACTTAAACCAAATTCAAATTTTAGATCTAAGTCTTGAAGGTAATAAAATGGCATCGCTAAATGCGAGTGATCAATAACGTCACTCTCGCTTTGCCATACAATAGTATATTGCTGGTTAAATGCAGCTTGCTCAACTATTGCCTTATATTCATCGTTAATTGTTTTTGTGTGACGAATAACCACAAAGTTTTGCTCATCACTTTGGCATAACTGCAGGTGACTTATACTGTAAAGCGCTTTATGCTGATTAATTAACTCATCAAAAAGAGTAAATACATTTGCAAAAACATCATTAAGTACCGCGCATTTATTAATACTTACAATGTTTTTAGAGCCACTGGCTCTGTAGCCTACACGCATTTTTTTAGCGGCTTTATCAAACATAACGGCAATCCGAGCACTGCGCCTGTAATGAGTTGATTTACTCAATAGCGGTGTTTGCCAATTCAGCTCTTTTAATTTAGCAAATTTATTAAATAATTGAGTAACCGCTGTTTGCTTTTCAATAACTTGCTGAGCAACTTCTAGGTGCTGTAACTGGCAACCACCACAATGGTTATAATGTTCGCAATATGCATCTGTTCTAAATTCACTGGCGTTTATTACTTTTATTACTTTAGCACTACTGTATTTAGCTTTATCTTCAACAAGTGTTGCTTTAACCATTTCATTAGGTAATGCACCACTTACAAAACACACTTTATTTTTATGCTTAGCAATACCACGTCCTTGATGGTCCATACCTGTGATATTTAATTCTAGTGTTTGTTGCTTAAGCGGTTTTTTTTTCGCTTTAAAAATTTGCGCCATTAGGCATTACCTTCACTTTATTTGTAATGCACCTATCTTTAGATGCTTTAGAATGCGAGTTGAACCGTATATACTCAAATCATACTAATAATGATAATAACGCTCCCATTATGACCAAATTAGGCTTACGCGATTCTGTTTTAACACTGACCCTGATCCCCACGGTGATCATAGGATTACTACTTGGTGGCTATTTTACAATAAATCGTTACATTGAGCTTGATGAAATTTTATATCAGCAAGGCGCAACTATTTCTGAGCCGCTTGCTATTGCACTTGAGCAGCCAATGCTCGAAAAAAATAAACAATTACTAAACCGCCTTATTAGCTATACGCACAATAAACATTCCCCAACCATTAAATCTATAACCATTTTTAATAAAAATAATGAGCTGTTGATGACCAGTAATTATCATCGTTCATTTAAAAAGCTCATTAACCAGCAAACATTACAAAACTTAAAAACAACCCATGTGCAAAAATCAGATGAGCTCGTTACATTCTTTACCCCTATAGTTAACCATACAAGTCATGACTCCAAATGGGCCCCTTCAGCTTTTCAGTCATCCCTAGGGACTGTTGTTTTACAATTAAATAAAGACCAAGCCGTTATAGGCCAACAACAAGCACTGTTAATTAGCGGTATTGTTATTATTTTATCGCTGGTATTTGCCGCTATTTTAGCATTAAGACTTAGCCGCATGTTTATGAATCCGCTTAATAAGTTAGTACTTGCCACCGACAAACTTGTTGAAGGAAAAAGAAACACAGGCTTAACCGACAGCATGATTGGTGAATTTGAGCTGTTACGAGAAGGTTTAAACACCATTGCTCATACTATGGTGATGCAAAAAGATGAAATGCAAAAAAATATCGACCAAGCAACCAGTGACTACCGTGAAACACTAGAGCAATATGAGACTTCAAATATAGAACTCTCATTTGCTAAAAAAGAAGCGCAAGATGCTAACCGTGTTAAATCAGATTTTTTAGCAAAAATGAGTCACGAGCTGCGCACCCCGCTTAATGGTGTTATTGGCTTTACCCGCCAACTTTATAAAACGCCACTTAATAAAAATCAAAAAGATTACCTTGATACAATTATGCTCTCGGCAAATAGTTTGATGACTATCATTAGCGATATTTTAGATTTTTCTAAACTTGAAGCAGGAGCAATGGAGCTTGAGTCAATTCAGTTTCAACTGCGTGATGCTGTTAATGAGGTAATGACATTACTAGCACCTAGCGCGCATGAAAAGCAATTAGAGTTATCTATATACATAAACCAGCACGTGCCAGATGACTTGACCGGCGACCCAACGCGCCTTAAACAAATATTAATAAACCTTTTAAGCAACGCAATTAAGTTTACTGAAAAAGGCTCAATTAAAGTTGATATAAGCCATCGATTGCTTGATGACGAGCGCGCTTCTTTATTGGTTTCGGTAACCGATACTGGTGTGGGCATCCCTATGGATAAACAAGATTCACTGTTTACCCCTTTTGGCCAAGCAGATTCAAGTATTACACGTAAATTTGGTGGCACAGGCCTGGGGCTTATTATTACCAAGCATATAGTTGAGGCGATGAGCGGTCGCATAACCCTCAACTCAGCACCAGGTAACGGCACCTGTTTTACATTTAATAGCGTATTTAATTTACCTGATCATATATTTACTAACGACTTACCATCTAAATCGCTCATCGGTAAGCGTATTTTATATTTAGAGCCGCATGAACATACACACCATGCAGTGCTTTCATTATTAACTCAGTGGCAATCAAGCGTAACAGCGTGCTTTAACGAGACTAGCTTTTTAGATGCTATAAAAAATAGCGAATATAAATATGATATTTGTTTAATTGGCCATATGGCGTCTGTTGATGATATGCAGCAGCTAAAAAGCTATGTAAAAGCCGTACGCGAATCAACCGACTACTTATATTTAATGCTTAATACTGTATCGCACAACATGCGAGAAGCGTTTATAGGCAGTGGTGCTGACGCTTGTTTGAGTAAACCGCTTAATCACCGTAAGTTATGTGAAGTACTTGCTGCGCCTTATAGGCTTGATCATCCGACTCATAATATTGAGCAAAATGAGCAAGCTTTGTTACCATTAAAGGTGCTTGTTGTTGACGATAACGACGCTAACTTAAAACTTATTTGTACGTTATTAAAAGAGCAAGTAGAGGTAGTAGAAACCGCTCATAATGGCTCTCAAGCATACAGCTTAAGTAAAAGTCATAAGTACGATGTGATATTTATGGATATACAAATGCCAATAATGGATGGCATTACCGCATGTAAGCTTATTCGTGAATCATCACTAAATGAAGACACACCTATTATTGCTGTAACAGCTCATGCGCTTCACAGTGAAAAAGAACAACTTTTAAAAGATGGTTTTAAAGGCTATTTAACTAAGCCTATTGATGAAGATATGCTGAGCCAAATTATTTGCGATCATAGCCCACAAACACCTATAAACCGTGATAAAGCTAAAATAGATACACCACAAAGCCCTGCTCCATTTCAGAGTACTCGAATTGACTGGGCGCAGGCATTGCAACGTGCTGGTGGCAAAAGCGAGTTAGCACTCGAGATGCTTAATATGCTACTGCTAAGTGTGCCTGAAACACTCACTCTCCTTGCTAAAGCTATTGAAAGTAATAATTGTAAGCAAATACTTAGCATAGTGCATAAGTTTCATGGTGCATGTTGTTACACTGGCGTACCTAAGCTTAAATCACTTGCAGAAACTATTGAAACGTCACTTAAAAGTGAATGCATACTAGAGAATATTGAGCCTGAGTTATTTGAGTTACAGGATGAGCTTGAAAACCTACTTACTGATGCAAATGTGACTGAGCTACAAAGATAACCTTAAATGTTAGATATAAAAAACGCGGTATTTACCGCGTTTTTTATTAAGCTTTTTTAAATACTTATGTAGATTCGTATTACATTCTTGCTTCAATCATTAATCGTTTCATGTCACGAACAGCTTTATCGAGCCCATCTATCGCTGCGCGAGCAATAATAGCATGGCCAATGTTTAACTCGTATATTTCGGGCATTTCAGCAATTGGCTTAACGTTATGATAATGAAGGCCATGTCCTGCATTTACAATTAAGCCTATGCTTGCTGCATATTTAACGCCTTCGCGAATGTGCTCAAGCTCTTTATGTAAGTCAGTGTCATTAGTAGCGTCGGCATATGCGCCAGTGTGTATTTCAACAAACGGAGCGCCACATTCTTTTGCTGCGTCTAACTGCGCTTTATCTGCATCAATAAATAGCGATACTTTAATACCCGCGTCACTAAGAGTTTTAGTCGCAGCTTTAATTTTATCTATATTGCCAGCTACATCTAAGCCACCCTCAGTCGTTAGCTCTTCACGTTTTTCAGGTACTAAACACACATATTCAGGCTTAACGTCTAACGCTATTTTTATCATTTCATCGGTAACGGCTGTTTCAAGGTTCATACGTGTTTGAATCGTTTTAGCCATTACATAAACGTCACGGTCTTGAATATGGCGTCTGTCTTCACGTAAATGAATCGTAATGCCATCAGCACCTGCGTGCTCAGCTACACTGGCTGCGTGAGCTGGATCTGGGTAGTTTGTTCCACGTGCTTGGCGAAGTGTTGCAATATGATCTACGTTTACACCCAAAAGAATATCTTTCATTGTTCTACCTGTAAAATTACGTTTATTGAGAGGCCATAAATAGCTCACGGCTTTTTAATGGTTTACTACCTAGTAAGGGCTTTAATAAATAGCGACTTAATTGCTTTGCCATATATAGCACATCGCTTTGGCTAAAGTCATGATTTGCAATTGCATTAAGCTGTTTACCACTAAATCCTGAGCGTACATCGTCTTGCATTAAAAAACCAAGCTCAGGGAAATAGCTATACGTAAGTGCTTCGTCTATTGGCTCACCGCTTGCGTCAAAACTAAAATCAACACCGTAGCCTAAAAGCTCTAACAATTGAAACTCATATGAGCGCAGTACCGCTTGCAAATTAGCACCGCTATTAAGGTTACCAAGGTGAGATTTGTAAAGTTCAAATACTTGTTCAATGGGTTCATTAACAGGCACAATACGATTAGTTAATTCATTTAAATAAAAACCACAGTATAACTCGTCACCTTTTAAATAATGCGGGTTACCATGTAATTCAAATTTATTAATATATTTTAAATCATACTTGCCGCTGTAGTGAACAAGTAATGCCTGAAACGGCTGAAGTTGTGCTTTATGCTTAGTGGCCTGGCGACCACTAATTCGCGCCAGCATTCTTAACTGGCCCACGCCCTCTACCAGCATATCAAGCATTACTTGGGAGTCACTATAAGGACGCCGATGTAACAAATACGCTGTGTAGAAGTCGCTATCCATTCATTAAGCTACTTATTGGTTTAGTCTTCACCGTAACCTAAGCTTCTTAGTGCTCGTTCGTCATCAGCCCAACCAGATTTAACTTTTACCCAAAGTTCTAAAAATACTTTGTTGTCGAGCATTTCTTCAATGTCTTTACGGGCTTCACGGCCAATCGTTTTTAGCTTTTCGCCTTTATTACCGATTACCATGCGCTTTTGTGTTTCACGCTCAACAAGTATTAATCCGTTGATATGCCATACACCGTTTTCTTGCCATTTAAACTGCTCTATTTCAACAGTTACAGAATATGGAAGTTCTTCACCCATGAAGCGCATTAGCTTTTCACGAATAACCTCTGCTGCCATAAAGCGCATAGAACGATCGGTAACGTAATCCTCAGGGAAGTAAAACTCACACGGAGGTAAGCGTTTAGTTACTTCAGCTTTGATCAAATCAACATTTTTACCTTGTGTTGCCGATACTGGCATAATGCCAACAAAATCAAACTTGTCACCAAGCTCTTTCATGTGAGGTAGCACTAAATCGCGGTTTTTAACTTGGTCAATTTTATTTATAACCAATAATACCGGCTTACCACTTTGCGATACTTTATTAAGCACCATTTCGTCATCAGCATTCCAATGAGTGCCTTCAACAACAAAAATAATAAGCTCTACATCACCAATTGAACTAGACGCTGCACGGTTCATTAAACGGTTAATAGCACGCTTTTCTTCAACGTGAAGGCCTGGTGTATCTATGTATACCGCTTGATGTTTATCTTCGGTATGAATACCCATAATACGGTGGCGTGTAGTTTGCGGTTTGCGCGAGGTAATACTTACTTTTTGCTCAATGATTTCATTAAGTAAAGTTGATTTACCTACATTTGGGCGACCAACAATAGCAACCATTCCACAAAATGTATCTACATCACCTTCATGAGGTTGTATTAAGGTATCAAGGTTCATTTTTAAGTATCTTCAATGCTTTTTCGGCAGCTTTTTGTTCGGCTTTACGGCGCGAGCTACCAACAGAAATTATGCTATCCATTCCATCAACAATACATTCAACCGTGAATGTTTGATTATGTGCTTGGCCTTTAGTGTCAACAACAGTGTAGCCCGGTAAAGATAATTTACGGGCTTGTAGATACTCTTGCAGCAGGGTCTTCGGATCTTTTTGATTAAGCCCTGGTGAAATAGCATCAAGTCGAGACTCGTACCACGCTAAAATTAGTTCTCCGCAGCGATCAATATCTGAATCTAAAAATACTGCGCCAATAATGGCTTCAACTGCATCTGCAAGTGTAGACTCACGGCGGAATCCGCCACTTTTAAGCTCACCCGGCCCTAAGCGCAAGTAATCACCTAAGCCAAATTCGAGACCAAATTCAGCAAGAGTTTGGCCACGCACAAGCGTAGAACGCATACGGCTTAAATCGCCTTCGCGTGCTTTTGGAAATTTAGCATAAAGTGCATTAGCAATTACAAAGCTTAATATTGAGTCGCCTAAAAATTCGAGTCGCTCATTATGTTGACCTTTGTGGCTGCGGTGCGTCATTGCTTGTTCAAGTAAACCTTGATCAGCAAATACATAGCCTATTCTGTTATATAATTCTGTTACATTTTTTTTCATTGTTACTGAATATTACCTAGGCGTTCAAAACGAACACCAGTTGGAACCCATCCTGGTAAAACATCATCTGGGCCATTTTCAAATTCAAAACTCATCCATATAAAGACAGCTTTACCCACCAAGTTTTCTTTTGGTACAAAGCCCCAAAAGCGACTATCTTGGCTGTTATCGCGGTTATCACCCATCATAAAATAATGATCAGCAGGTACAGTCCATTCATCTGAAGGTGTGCCTGGTTGCTGATAGTAACGCCCTTTTCTTTCAGGTGCGCGTGGGTTGATTAAAATGTCGTGCTTAAGTGTAGTTAAATTTTCGTTTACACGTGCAAGCGACATTTGGCCTTGTTTAAATTCGTTATCATTAATTAGTTTAAAATCAATTTTATTGAATTCGTTACATAGAAGTTCACCCTGTTGGGTTTCACCTTCTTTACAGTTTGGCTGAATATATAAACGCTTATCGCGATAAACAATTTTATCGCCCGGTAAACCAATTGCGCGTTTAATATAATCAACTCTTTCATCTAACGGATATTTAAAAACAACAATATCACCACGCTCTGGCTCACTCATATCAACTAATTGAGTACGCCAAACTGGGTCTTTAATTCCGTAAGAATATTTTTGCACTAAGATAAAGTCACCAACTAATAAAGTTGGCATCATTGAACCCGATGGAATCTGAAACGGTTCAAAAATAAATGACCTGAAAATAGTAATAGCTGCAATCATCGGAAAAATCGACTTTGCAGTTTCAGTTATTACTGGTTCTGGTGCTATTAGTGCAGCTGTTTCTTCATCTAGCTGGCTGCCAGCAGAGGCTTGTGCTACAGCCAAACGCTCTTGCCTTTTTGGTGCATATAACAGGTGATCTATTAACCATATTAAACCTGAGCCTAAGGTTAATAACACCAATAAAACTGAAAAGTAACCAGCCATCTATAATCCTTTGTTTTTATTTACCAACTTTCAAAATAGCTAAAAACGCTTCTTGAGGCACTTCAACATTACCTAATTGCTTCATACGTTTTTTACCATCTTTTTGCTTTTGCAGTAGCTTTTTCTTACGACTCACATCACCACCGTAACATTTAGCTATTACGTTTTTACGTAACTGCTTAACCGTTGTACGCGCAATAACATGCTGTCCGATAGCTGCTTGAATCGCAATATCAAACATTTGACGAGGTATGAGCTCTTTAAGCGCATCAGCAAGCTGACGACCACGTGATTGCGCACTATCTCTGTGTACAATAATTGCTAACGCATCAACACGCTCACCGTTAATAAGTATATCTACGCGTACCATGTCTGAGGTTTGAAAATGCTTAAAGTTATAATCAAGCGAGGCAAAACCACGACTTGTTGATTTTAACTTATCAAAAAAGTCCATTACCACTTCAGCCATCGGTAGCTCATACGTCACTGCTACTTGCTTACCGTGGTAACTCATTTTGGTTTGTACACCACGTTTATCAACACATAACGTAATAACACTACCTAAATACTCTTGAGGAACAAGAATATTTGCCTCTACTACTGGCTCACGTATTTCTAAGATATCGTTTACCGCTGGTAGATCAGATGGGTTATCAATCTGAGTAGTACCTTCTTTGGTAACTACTTCGTAGATTACAGTAGGTGCCGTAGTTATTAAATCAATATCGTATTCGCGCTCTAAACGTTCTTGAATAATTTCCATGTGTAGCATGCCTAAAAAGCCACAACGGAAACCAAAGCCAAGTGCAGTTGAATTCTCTGGTTCAAAGAATAACGACGCATCGTTTAAGCTTAATTTATTCAGTGCATCACGGAACGATTCATATTCATCAGATGCAATTGGGAACATACCTGCATAAACCTGTGGCTTAATCTTTTGAAAGCCCGGTAAACGCTCTGGCGCTGCATTTTTATTATGAGTAATTGTATCGCCCACTGGCGCGCCGTGTATTTCTTTAATACCCGCAATAACAAAACCCACTTCGCCAGTACGTAAAATACCGGTGTTTGTTTGCTTAGGAGTAAAAATACCAACATGGTCAGCTGTATGAACGTGTTCGTTTGACATTATTTTTATTTTGTCGCCCGCGCGTAGTTCACCATGTTTAATACGTACAAGTGATACAACACCTTGGTATGGGTCAAACCACGAGTCAATAATAAGCGCTTGTAAAGGTGCCTCTTTGTCGCCTTCTGGTGGCGGAACATCTTTAACTATCATTTCAAGTACTTCGGCAATACCTACACCTGTTTTAGCACTACATTGCACAGCGTCTAGGGCATCGATGCCAATAATATCTTCAATTTCTTCAGCTACACGAAGCGGATCGGCTTGCGGTAAATCAATTTTGTTAAGTACAGGAATTACTTCTAGGTCCATTTCGATAGCGGTATAACAGTTTGCTAATGTTTGCGCTTCTACGCCTTGACCTGCATCTACTACTAATAATGCGCCTTCACACGCGGCTAATGAACGAGATACTTCATAAGTAAAATCAACATGCCCTGGCGTGTCGATGAAGTTAAGTTGGTATGTTTCACCATCATTTGCTTTGTAGTTCAACGTCACACTTTGCGCTTTAATGGTAATACCACGTTCGCGCTCAATGTCCATTGAATCCAAAACCTGCTTCTGCATTTCACGGTCGGTTAAACCGCCACAAACTTGGATCAAACGGTCAGAAAGGGTCGATTTACCATGGTCAATGTGGGCGATGATCGAAAAATTACGGATATGCTTCATAAACTGGATTCTAAACTTCTATTTTAATGGACTAAGTACATACACCTAAGTGACTTGAAAATACTTGCTTTAGGATGTCACAAGTTTAGTTTATAACTTTCACACTAAACTTACGCTTTTTAAGGTGGGTTAAAATTATTTTATTGCTTGAATAACATTGATTTAGAGCAAAATAGCCTAAATAACTTTCCTCGCGTAAAACAATTATAAAAACCACGGCTCCTTGTATTTCCAAGTTACTTTGGCATAAAACGGCAATTTTACATTTAATTGGCGTCAATCACCATCTATTTGCGTTAAAGGAATACTAATTGGATGAATTTTTATAACTTTTATATCGTGCTTAAGAGATTTAACACGTGTTTTAGCAATAAAATAGCCACTTATCCCACCTAAAGCTGCAGCTAAAATTTGCCAGCCTTCAGTAGCCATAAATAACTGAGCTGCAATAAAGGCAAAAATCAGACTTAATAATAACGGTAGCATGTAAACAGCAAAAGCATGTTTAACCATATGGCTATCATCAAGAGAGAGAGTGACTTTTTGACCGACCTCTACTGGAGATTCGAATTTAAAGGGGAATGTTTTTTTAGCCGTGCCAAAAAGCTTACCAAACACTTGTGAACCACAACGTCCGTTGCAGCCTTCGCAAGCTTGTTTTTGCTGGGCTTCTAAATGCGCAGTGTGGCCATCGAGGGCCACAACTGTGAGGGTCTGTTCTATCATAACAATCCTTACGAATCGTTTATAATGCGCGGGTTACTGACTCAGCTATTGCTTTTGCGGTCATACTTGGCACATTACCAACAACGGATACATCGAAATTACCGCCATTATGCACATATACAGTCGTTGCACCAGAAGTTAATGCACCGCTTAAGCGCTTGCCCGGTAATGGGCGCTGTATAAATACCGACACTTCAACAAAGCCATCTGAGAACAGGTAATAGTCTGTTAGTTCGTTATTTAAATCGAGCTTATGTCGGTCTGATTTTAAAAGTTCAAAACCATCTGGCAACCAACTAATTTTCCAGTTTGTAGCCGTACTATCGTTATTACTCAATGCATCATTTGGCAAAGGCGTTGGAAAATTACGATTGAGGACTTCAAGTAATATAGCCGCAGGCTGCTCTGTTACGCTAATATGCGTAAGCTGCAACTGCTCAAGTGCTTCGCCTTGATGGTTAACATACGCTGCTTTTAATAAAAGCGACGACTCCATATCAAGCCAAATCCAATAGTTATATTTGTACTCGTCTTTAGATTCTATTCGCACAAGCTGCGCAGCACGCCCAGCTATTCGCCCTTTTCCGCCTAAAACAAAGTCATAGTGTGCACTTAAGCGCTCAATATCTTTAAATAATACTTCAGGAATTGGACCCGCTATTGAGTCTGTTTTTAAAGAGTAAGGCTGAGATTGCGGCTCAAAGTAAGTCACTTGGTTATCAACACGAACCATTTCGAGGCCGGCGCCGTTAAGCAGGCTTAAATGCTCAAGTTCTGTTTCGCCCTGAAGCGCATGTACCCATCGGTAGGGTTCCATTGCTTTACCTTTAACAACCACAAACGAGGCGTCAAAATTACGGGTGTGAACGGCATTCGCCATTTTAAGTAATAAATCTTTGGCAGGATTTGTGTCGTTGGCAAAGGCATTTACGCTTACTACCAACGACAGAACAAAAGTGATTACTTTCATTTAATTAGTTTTTTTCCTCAGACGCTTTGGTGCTAGTTTGCGCTGTTTCTAAAGAATTCGCAACTCGAGCTTGGCGTTGGTGCTCTAAAACTAACGCGCCAATACGTTGCTGCTGTAACTCACGTAAACCTTGCTCTGCATTTTCTAAAGCAGGCTCTGATGAGTAACTTACCGGAGATGCCATACCTGTTAACGGAGTCGTTTGCAGTAATGGAATTTCACTTTGTTGCTCGTTATTGCTTTGTGGCAAGGTGTTTACACCTACAATGGCAAACATCGCTACACTTGCTGCAATAGCAAGTTGTGCAACAGGTTTACGCCAATTAAAAGCAACTACGTTGTTGTTTTTTTCAGTTACGCTTTGCGGCTTATTTGCTGCTTTAGACTGAGAAAAATCAGCGTATACAGGCTCACTTTCTAGCGCTAGTGCAACGCGTTCGCTAATATCAATATGGATGTCGTTGTTATTTTTTTGAGCACGCATCGCATCACCAATTAACGCATAACGACCGAACGTAGTTACATCTTGCTCTGCAATTGTTGCATCAACTAAATGTTGCTCGCCGTCAAGTAATGCTGATAACGCTTCGTTATCTAACTTGCTAACGTGTGCTTTTGTCATACTAAGACTCGCCTATTAATGGGTTTAATTTGTTATCTATTGCTTCACGGGCTCTAAATATACGCGAACGTACAGTGCCAACGGGGCAATCCATTACCACGGCTATTTCTTCATAGCTCATCCCTTCAATTTCTCTTAGGGTAATCGCGGTTTTAAGGTCTTCAGGCAAACTATCAATCGTATTAAAAATAACAGCGCGTACTTCTTCGCTTAAAAGTAGGTTTTCAGGAGATGCATTAGAACGCATTGAATCTGCACCATCGTAAAATTCGGCATCTTCGGCGTCTATATCATTTGCTGGCGGCTTACGCCCCTGGGCTACTAAGTAATTTTTAGCACAATTAACGGCAATACGGTATAACCACGTGTAAAAGGCGCTGTCCCCTCTAAAATTAGGAAGTGCACGGTAAGCTTTAATAAACGCTTCTTGTGCTACATCTGCAATATCACCTTGGTTAGATACATAACGTGAGATCAAACCTGCAATTTTGTTTTGATACTTCTTTACTAATAGGTTGAAGGCGTTTTTATCTCCTTGCTGGACCCTTTTTACTAGCACTAAATCTAATTCCTGCTCGCTCATTCGAGCCGGTACTCCTATGTCTGATTTTTGCTTGTTATTCATATTGTCGTCATTGTTCACAAATACTCTGACCCCTTTATGAATAAAAAGTTCTGCTTAATATTATTTTTTTATAAAATAGTTGATAAATAACGGCGCTAAGCCTTTAAAATCACTACGTAGTAATATGACAAATATGATACAACTACAGATATTAAAAACAAATATTGCTCTATTTGAGCATTGTAACCGCAAAGTACCTCTGACATGAACCAAAATAAACATCACATTGCAGATGTCGCTATTATCGGTAGCGGCGCAGCAGGCTTATCACTTGCATTGTCTTTAGCTAATTATTGTAACGTTACCGTGATCAGTAAAGGAGCACTTACCGAAGGTTCTACCTTATATGCTCAAGGTGGTATAGCCGCGGTTTTTGATAAACAAAATGACAGTATAGAATCCCATGTAGAAGATACTCTCGACGCTGGCGGCGGCCTGTGTGATCGCGATGCTGTTCATTACACAGCAAGCAACGCACACGACTGCCTTCAATGGTTAATAGACCAAGGCGTACCTTTTGATATGGAGTTTGACAGTAAAGGCAAAGAGCGATTTCATTTAACTCGCGAAGGCGGTCATAGCCATCGCCGTATTTTGCATGCAGCCGACGCAACGGGTAAAGCAGTGCAAACCACCCTTATTAGCCAAGTAAAAGCGCATAAAAATATAACATTGCTTGAACAATATAATGCGATTGATTTAATTACTGATAAAAGTGCCAATAAACCGGGATCACATATCCATGGCATGTATGTATGGAACAAAAAAGCTAAAAAAGTAGAAACTATTTCGGCTAAATTTGTGGCTTTAGCTACCGGTGGTGCAAGTAAAGTATACCTATATACCTCTAACCCAGATGTTTCAAGCGGTGATGGTATTGCAATGGCATGGCGCGCGGGCTGTAAAGTAGCCAATATGGAGTTTAACCAATTTCACCCTACTAGCCTTTATCATCCTGAGCTACAAAACTTTTTAATCACCGAAGCCATGCGCGGCGAAGGTGCTTATTTAAAACGCCCTGACGGCACCCGTTTTATGAAAGACTTTGATGAGCGTGAAGAGCTTGCCCCTCGTGATATAGTCGCTCGTGCAATCGATTTTGAAATGAAGCGCCTTGGTGCTAATTGTGTTTATTTAGATATAAGCCACAAAGATAAAGACTTTATTATTGAGCACTTTCCAACTATTTACGCAAAATGTTTAAGTGTTGGCCTTGATATAACTAAAGAGGCAATTCCGGTTGTGCCTGCAGCGCATTATACTTGTGGCGGTGTAATGACCGACTTTAACGGTAAAACCGACCTTGATAACTTATATGCTGTGGGCGAAGTTGCCTACACAGGCCTTCATGGCGCAAATCGTATGGCAAGTAACTCGTTATTAGAGTGTATTGTGTTTGCCCATGCTGCTGCCAAAGATATTTTAAGTAAAATTAAAACAGCACCAGAACCTGTGGCGCTTCCTAGCTGGGATGAAAGCCGCGTTAGTAACTCTGATGAAGAAATAGTGATAACGCATAACTGGCATGAACTGCGTTTATTTATGTGGGATTATGTAGGTATTGTGCGCTCAACTAAACGTTTAGAGCGAGCGCTGCACCGAGTTGAGTTACTACAGCAAGAAATCCACGATTACTACGCAAACTTTAGAGTAAGTAACAACTTACTTGAACTTCGTAACTTGGTGCAAGTGTCTGAACTTATCATTAGAAGTGCAATGGAGCGAAAAGAAAGCCGAGGCCTTCACTATACAATCGACTATCCTGAACAAAACGAAAGCCCAACACCCACTATTTTGACTCCAAAGCGCAATTAATTGCGCTTAAAGTAGCGCGTTTTAAACGCGCATAACTTTGCTCATCAACACCATTGGCTGAAATTACAAGCCAATGGTGCTCATTAAAGCCCTTTATATGCAGCCATATACTACTGCCATAAAAACGACTTTTTTGAGTTATTTCACCCTGCACTTTTAGCGCTTCGCCTTCAAATCTAAAAACCTTAGGTTCTAAAATTATTACACCGTTTATAGGGTGTATCTCTAAAATTTTTCGCCAAAAAATATAAGCAGCCATCGCGTTTACTATCACACAAAACAGTACTGCTAATACCGTGTCTAAAAACAAACAAAATAGTAAAGTGAGCACGCAAAAAAAGACCACAATCGGTTTGTGGTCTGCTTTATTATTTGTAACTAAAAACCTATACACGAACTCGGTCTAAGATAAGAGTAACCATGCTGTTAAGCTCTTCATTTTTGCATTCTTCGTGGCCCATAAACCATGCAAATAAATCAGGGTCTTCTTGCGTTAGTAAACGCTGAAAAATAGCTTGTTGTTTTGCATTCAGCGAGTCATATGCTTCTTCTACAAACGGCATAAACAAAACATCTAGCTCCAACATGCCACGACGACAGGCCCAACGAATACGTGCTTTACTATGAATTTCAACCATTTTAAACCTCATACTTAATTAACCTGAGTTTACCAAAATCAGGTGTACTTAGCAGCTATTAATCATTCATTAAATAATAAACTAATCGTTATAGTTGCTTGCCTGTACCATACGTAACAACTGCGTTATTATGTCACTTCATTTGTATTGCAAAGAAGGTTTTTATGTCGAGCGTTTATGCATGTCCGTTATCTCATCAGCTTATTAGCCTTACAGGTGCTGATAAATTATCTTATTTGCACGGGCAAATCACTCAAGATCTCAATAAATTAACCAGCAATAACTATTTATGGGCTGGCCATTGCAGCGCTAAAGGTAAACTTTGGGGCGTATTTAAATTATTTTCTTATCAAGATAGTTATTACCTAGCTGGTAGCGAAGCCGAAGTAGAAAAATCGTTAGCTGAACTTAAAAAGTATGCTGTGTTTGCTAAAGTCGAAATTAGCGAATGCTCTAAACGCTTAATTGGTTTAATTGGCGATGACCTTACCAATATACTTACACAGCTTGGTATTCATTTTGAAGGCGATGCGAACGCATGCGATTTTGATAACGGTAAAGCACTTAAATTAGAAACTAATCGTGTGTTGTTAATGGTAGATAGCCAATTTAGCATGCCTGATAGCGTATCAACCCTTGATAACGAGGCACTTTGGCAGCAAGCAGCAATGCTCGCTGGCGAGCCTCAATTAAGCAGTGACGCGGTAGGTGAGTACGTACCACAAATGGTGAACTTACAAGCTATTGGCGGTATTAGTTTTAAAAAAGGTTGTTACACAGGCCAAGAAACCGTAGCCCGTATGAAATACTTAGGTAAAAACAAACGTGCTATGTATATCGTTTCTGGGCAGAGCGAAGGCTTGCTGGATGAGCCAGATTTAGAAACTCAGTTAGGTGAAAACTGGCGACGTGCAGGTAAACTGATTGCACAAAGCTTTGATGAGCAATCTAATAAATTAACGGGCCTTGTTGTGTTGCCTAACGATACCGATGTAACTCAGGTACTTCGTGCAAAACACACACCTCAGGTAGAGCTAAGCATTCTGCCTCTACCATACTCTCTTGAAGATGAATAAATAGGAATGACTATGATCGTTGCGGCAAATAAAGTAGTAAAAATGCATTACTCAGTAATGGATAATGATGGCAATAGTATTGATAACTCGTTCGGTGGTGAACCGTTAGTTTTTATTGTTGGCACTGGCTACTTAATTTCAGGCCTAGAAAACGCGTTACAAGGTAAACAAGCTGGCGATACGCTAAGCGTAAAAGTAGAACCAGAAGATGGTTACGGCGAGCGCCACGACCACTTAATGCAAGCAGTACCTAAGTCAATGTTTGAAGGCATGGAAATTGAAGTAGGTATGCAATTTCGTGCATCAACTGATGATGGCGACCAATCTGTAATGATCATCGATATTCAAGATGAAGAAGTGATTGTAGATGGTAACAACCCGCTTGCAGGTATTACACTTAACTTTGATGTAGAGATTTTAGAAGTACGTGATGCAAGTGAAGAAGAATTATCACATGGACACGTTCATGGTGAAGGTGGCTGTGGTCACGACCACTAGATAAACACCTATAAAAAAAGCGCCTAAGGCGCTTTTTTTATATCATATTATTACGCTTGACCACTTTGGGCTCGCTTTGTTGCTTTTTAGGCTCTGCCATTGATACATTATTTTGTTTAAGGGCACTTAATAAACCTTGTTGATCGTTAGTTCCTAAACGATACATAGTGCCATCTTTAAGCGTTAATTGTACTGCACTAAACCCCGACACAGAATATACCCAGCCGTCGTGCGTAATACGCATACCAATACCATGTCTGTAAGAATTTTGAACTGCTTTCGCTTCTATAATTTCGCTCAACTGAACACTTTGCCCTGCAACGCCTGGGCCAAACGCCCAACTAATAGCGTTATCATTTACTTTAATTGTTAAGCCATGAAATAAAAAACCCACCAGCACTAATATACCGGCAAATATCATTAAAGGAGCATCAGCCCCTATTAAATTCCATGCCAGTGAAACAAAACCACCAATCCACGCCAATACAAAAAATATAAACACTGCGTACTGCTTATGCTGATACATAATTATCTCTAAATTAAAAAATATTAAAAGCTGTATACTAAGGTAGCGCTCAACTCAGTATCGTGCTTGAGGTTATCGTCTTCTGGTTTTGAATTATAACGATACATATAGGCAAATTTAAGTGATACGGCACCAATCACTTGGCTAATCAGTGAGGTTTCTGATTTTAAACGTGAGTTTAACCCAGAAAGTGATTGTTCAATACTCAAGTATTGGTTAAAACGAGTACGTTTGGAAACTAACCTTTCCCATTGCATTGCTACCCGCACCAGATAACCGGTCTTATTTTTTTCATCTTCGCTCACTTGCGACTCATCATCAGCAACTGAGCGATACAAGCCAGGACCAATATCAATATCAACTTTGTTTTTAACCCCTTGATATACTCGAGCACCGTACCCGGTCGCTAGCGTGCTTTTAAAATCAAGGCCACTAAATTCATCTTCTTCGTAATCGCCATAAATAAAAAGTGAAGAGTTTTTTACGCCTACTTTGTAATTACCTTGAGCTGATACAAATATACGGTTTGCAGTAACATCTGTCTCGCCCGTTTCGTCATTATCATCGCGTTTGTAAAGGGAATCTATTTTGAATTGATTTCGCCACTTCTTAAAGTCTTGGTATAAATTACCTTTGAATTTAAAGCTTGTAGAGTTGATATTACCTTTGCTCAAAATTAAGCCAAATTCGGTATCACCATAAAACATTTCACCTTTGTGTAACTCATGAATTTCTTCATCTGAAAGCTTGCCATATTCATTAAAATCCTCAAATGGATCAACCGCCCAACTTGAGCTACTAATCATCAAAAGAATTAAAAGTAAATACTTACGCACAGAACTCTCTCTGATACACAATTAGAACAAGTAAGCGTAATGCTTACATTGTTTCTTTCCATAAAATATGACAAAACGGTGCATCTTTATCACGGCTGATTAAAATTTTTGCAAATAGCACATCGTCGGCTTCAAACTCTAAACCCACTAATACTTGAATAAAGTGTTCAGGCTCTATTTCAAGTGCTACAAAGTCTTGCCATTGTTCGTCAGGTTCACCTTCTTCAATGAAACCAAGCTCTTCTCGGTATTCGTTAAAGTCCTCAACGTCTTTATCGCTAAGGTTATTTGGCGCCAACTCTAAAAAAATATCATAGGCTTGGTGAGTAGCTTCTTCTTCTGTATATAAACGTGGACCCGACATAGTGCTTAACCTTAAGCTTTAAAGTGGTGTCATAATATCAAAACTAGAAACAAGTTTGAGAAAAATACGCTTAAAAAACAGTTTTTTTTGTTACCGAGTCATACTTAATTCAGCATCTAACAACTTCACCACTTGGTGAATCTGCTAAGCCTTTGAATAAAAACGTTAACTATATTTATTGTTAACAGTAACCTATTAACTCTGGTCTCGGTAAAAAATTAATACATGCTAAATCAGCTCATTATGACTAAAAGATTACTAAATAATTCAATTTAATTTTTATAAATATGTACTTAGCGTTTATAACAACTTAAGCTCAAAAGAGGTCAGAGGAGTACACGATGATAAAATTAGAAAAGCAAAATAATATTGCGACTGTCACACTTTGCAGAGCAGATAAACAAAATGCTCTAAGCTTTGAGATGTTTGTACAGTTAAAAAAAATAATCAATAACATCAAACAAGATCGCAGCATTAGAGCTGTAGTTATTAAAGGCGAAGGTGACCACTTTTGTGCAGGGCTTGATGTAGCTGCTGTTATGGCATCCCCCTTTAACATTGTAAAACTACTATTTAAGTGGCTGCCGGGTAATCAAAATTTAGCGCAAAAGGTCACCCTTGGCTGGCAATCGTTAAGTATTCCGGTTATTGCTCAAATTGATGGCAACTGCTTAGGAGGGGGATTACAAATAGCCTTAGGAGCCGACTACAGAATTGTTAATTACAATGCAAAACTGGCAATTATGGAAGCTCGTTGGGGACTTTGCCCTGATATGGGCGCAAATGTAGTACTAAGCGGGCTTGTAAAACGCGATCAGGCGCAATGGCTTGCAAGTCATGCAAACCCTATTAGTGCTCAACAAGCGAAACAATTAGGGTTAGTTACTCAACTCACCGACGATACACACGCAACAACACACAATATGTTAAACACATTACTTGAGCGCTCGCCAGATACATTAGCTGCAATTAAACGTATAACACAGCAAAGCTATAAGCTTAATCAACGTAAAATATTAGCTAAAGAAACATTTAGCCAAGTGCGATTACTGCTAAGCCCCAACACTAAAAAAGCAATAGCTAAAGCTAAGGGTAAAGCGGATATAACCTACAATAATGCCAAGCCTTGGTAATACTAATGCTCTATGCACCGCATACAAAAATTTGTTAAAGTTATATCCTCATTTTATTTTAAGTTACTTAAATGAAGTACTTACTCAGCAGCGCTATTATTTTACTGTGTTTAGCATTAGCAAAATTAGTTATACATTTTATTGGTGGCAGCTTTCCTGCGCCACTTCTTGCAATGGTTTTTTTACTTATTTTATTACTCTCTGGCGCTTTAAAAGAGCATCATGTAAAACCTTGCGCATCACCCATATTGAATATTATGCCAATATTTTTCATTCCGGCTGGCGTCGGCTTTATTGAGCATATAGGCCTTATAAAATCAAACTGGCCTTTTTTAGCCTCTGTTGTATTACTTGTCCCTGCTACTACTTTACTGCTGGTAAGTGCGGTTATGGCTTACTTTAAAGGCAAAGAAAATAATGACTGAACTAACCCCTGATTTATGGTGGTTGAGCATCCCCTTTATTGTTGTCTTGTTCTTAGTGCTTAGAGCCTTTAACAAGAAAGTACAAAATGGTGTTTTAAAATCACTTACTAACCCAGTATTTTTAAGTATTGCTATTATTGCTTTGCTGCTCGTTAATTTAAATCTACCCTACTCTCAATTTGCTTCTCACAGTCAACTACTTAGCTGGTTGTTAGAGCCTGCAATCGTTGCCTTAGCACTGCCTCTCTATCAACAATTTGTTCATGTACGAAAAAATTTACTACTCATAGTGAGTACCTGCAGTTTAGGGATTGTTAACGCCACGGTGGTTGCATTTGTTCTGAGTATATTATTCGACGCACCTACCCACTTGAGTGCATCGGTTGCAGCTTTAAGTGTTACAACGCCCATCTCTTTAATCGTGACGGACTCCTTAGGAGGAATAAGTTCACTCGCCGCCGTCCTAGTTATTTTTATAGGCTTACTTGGAGGCTTGTTTGGTTTTATGCTATTTAAACTGGCTACAATTTATAATCACGAAGCACAAGGTGTTGCAATGGGTACCGCCTGTCATGCAATTGGAACCGCAGCCGCACTTGCTGAACACCCAAAGACAGGCGCATTTTCGTCTGTTGCTATGGCGTTAAGCGCCTTACTAACAGCGATTATAGTCCCTCTACTGTATCCTTTTTTAGTCAACACTTTGCTATAGTTAGCAAAAATCGCATTACCTATATTTAAAGAGCCTATTATGATCAGTTCTGAAATAGAACAATTTGAAAAATACTACACCATGCTCACCGAGTATTTAGTTACCTACAGTATGCAAATTGTAGGCGCTATTTTTATATTATTATTAGGCCTTTGGATAGCAAAAAAAATAGCTAATGTGGTTGCGAGTTTAATGACTCGCCATAATATTGACGTCACGTTAACTAACTTCGTAAGCAATCTTGTTAAAGTTTTACTTATAGTAATGGTCGTTATTATAGCGCTTGGCAAAATAGGGATAAGTGTTACCCCGTTTGTAGCTGCAATAGGTGCGGCCTCTTTAGGCGCAGGTTTAGCTTTGCAAGGCATGCTATCAAACTATGGTGCTGGTCTTGCCATTATAGCCACACGCCCTTTTGTGGTTGGCGATACCATTGAAGTTAAAAATGTAAGTGGCCAAGTTAAAACCATAGAGCTTGGTTACACCATTTTAATAGATGAAGAAAAAGTAGAAATCACTATTCCTAATAAACATATAATGGGCGAGATAATTCATAACTCATTTAGTTATTCGTTAGTTAAAGGTGAGATAGATATTGCCTATAGTGCATGTGCTGATACTGCAATTGGCCTTATTGAAGACGTACTTAAGGCACATGAATTAGTAGCTAAAAACCCTCATTCTCAAATAGGTATAGAGCGCTTTGCCGATAGCGGCGTCACTATTAGCTACCGCTACTGGGTGCCTACCACAAAAATAATAGAAACAAAGCTCGCTATTAACGGCGGGGTTTATAAAGCTATTAATAACGCTGATATTGAAATACCGTTCCCACAACGCGTAGTAACCATAAATCAAAACGATATTTAGCTTAAAATGCTGATAATAAAAAACCGCATTTAGCGGTTTTTTATTTATGAGGCTTATAAGTCTATTATTAAGCCTTTATCTTTTTTGATCTTTTCGATAACCATATATGTGTGATGAGTCCCTACTCCTGGTATATCAACTAAGTCACCTAGTACTTGCCTGTACTCTTCCATGTTCGACACACGAATTTTTAAAAGGTAGTCATAGCCCCCAGCAACCATGTCACACTCGACGACTTGCTCTATCTTTAATATATGTTCTCTGAATACTTTAAATACAGGAGTATTTGAAGCAACAAGTGATACTTGAACATGGGCCACTAAGCTCTGATTAAGCTTCGCTTCGCTAAGCTTAGCATAGTAGCCTTCAATATAGCCTTCTTGCTCTAAACGCTTTACACGATCAAGGCATGGGCTGGCACTTAAATTAACCTGTTTTGCGAGGTTAACATTAGAAATTCTGCCGTTCTTTTGAAGAACGTCTAATATTGCTAAATCGATACGATCAAGCATGCGTAATCTATTTGGAATGCTCATAACAGAATTTTATGCGGATAAGTTAAATTTATACCCTGTAAATTATCGTAAATCGTGAAATTTAACCAGCATATTCTGCTGAATTTTATTTAGAATGCACTCACAATATCACTGGTAATTTATTGGTAATTAACTTTACTTTAAATCTTAACACTCCTGAGGGTTGCTTATGTTATTCAACGGCGATTTAACAACGACTTGTCCTATTAGACAAAGAATCCGTGACTTTTACCGCATCGATGAAAATGCGGTTATTGATCATATTTTACCGCTTGCTGAGGTTGGCGTAAAAGCACGAAGCCGTGCGTGGGAAAGGGCCCGTCAGATTGTTTTAAACATACGTAAAGACCAAGATGGTCAAAGCGGTGTTGATGCACTTTTAAACGAATTTTCACTTTCAAGTGAAGAAGGCGTTGTACTAATGTGTTTGGCCGAAGCATTGCTTCGCGTACCAGATAAAGCAACTCAAGATGTGCTTATTCGCGACAAGCTAGCTAAAGGCGATTGGAGCTCTCACTTAGGAAGCAGCGATTCATTATTTGTAAACGCATCTTCTTGGGGATTATTAGTTACCGGTAAAATGGTTAACTACACAGACAAAACGAAAGAACAACAGTTTGGCATGCTTAAAAAGACCATTGGTCGCTTAGGCGAGCCTGTTATTCGTAAATCTGTAAACTTTGCTATGAAAATTATGGGTAAGCAATTCGTAATGGGCCGTACCATTGACGAAGCCATTGAACGTGCTGCCGAGACAGAGCAAAAAGGCTATGTATATTCTTACGATATGCTAGGCGAAGGTGCGCGCACTATGAAAGATGCTAAGCGTTACTTCGACAGCTACATGAACGCCATACATTCTATTGGTAAAGCAGCAAATGGCCGTGGTCCAATAAAAAGTCCAGGCATTTCAGTTAAACTATCTGCTATTCATCCTCGTTATGAGTTCACTCATAAAGAACGTGTAATGGCAGAAATTGTACCTAAACTTAAAGAACTTGCGCTGGCAGCTAAAAAGTACGATATCGGTTTTACAGTAGATGCTGAGGAAGCAGACCGTTTAGATATTTCTTTAGATGTTATTGAAGCCGTATTTAGCGATGAAGAATTAGGTAACTGGCAAGGTTTTGGCTTAGCGGTTCAAGCTTATCAAAAGCGTGCTATTTTCGTCATTGAGTGGGTTACCGAACTTGCTACCCGTGTAGGGCGTAAGATGATGGTTCGCCTAGTAAAAGGCGCTTATTGGGATACAGAAATCAAAACCACTCAACAAGATGGTTTGGACCACTACCCAGTATTTACGCGTAAAGCAACAACCGATGTTTCTTACAAAGCGTGTGCGATTAGAATGCTTGAAGCACGCGATGTATTATACCCACAATTTGCTACTCACAATGCTTACACTGCGGCGACTATTTTAGAAGTAGCTAAAGGCGATAACACAGGCTTTGAATTTCAGCGCCTGCACGGTATGGGTGAATCTCTATTTGACCAAATCGTAAATGAAGAAAAAATTCAGTGTCGCGTATATGCCCCCGTAGGTCAGCACGAAGACTTACTTGCGTATCTTGTTCGTCGTTTATTAGAAAATGGCGCTAACTCGTCATTTGTGAATGCGATAGTAGACACA
This sequence comes from Pseudoalteromonas sp. MMG007, assembly GCF_018100985.1. Classification (GTDB taxonomy): domain Bacteria; phylum Pseudomonadota; class Gammaproteobacteria; order Enterobacterales; family Alteromonadaceae; genus Pseudoalteromonas. The sequence goes on from NZ_JAGJEI010000010.1 coordinate 72,015, forward strand.
ACGAAACCGGTTGAATCTTTATTACCTGACCCTGTTGAGACGCTACAAGGCCTACGAAATAAGTACAATACGCAAATTAAAATGCCAATTGACTTATACGGCGAAGAGCGTGCTAACTCTAAAGGTATGGATTTAACGGATATAAACGTTATTACTCCATTCAAAGAAAATCTTGAAAGCTGGTTCAATGAACATCTAATTGAGCAAAGCCAAGTACCTGAAGGCTCACTTGCAGTTAAAAACCCTGCAAATCATCAAGAAATCATTGGCCACGTTAAGTTACAGTCTGGCGATGAAATGAAAGATATACTGGCAAATGCAGAAGCTGCATTTGAGTCATGGTCGCAAACATCAGTAAAAGAGCGTGCTAACCTATTACGCCGTGTTGCTGATATTTTAGAGCGTCATCACGATGAGCTAGTGGCTATTTGTATTAAAGAAGCGGGTAAAATTGCGCAAGACGGTATTGATGAAGTACGTGAAGCCGTTGATTTTTGTCGTTACTACGCAGCCCGCGCTGAAGAGCTTTCTCAAGATGAGCGTTTTGAAGCCCGTGGCGTTATTTTATGTATTAGCCCGTGGAACTTCCCTCTAGCGATTTTCTTAGGCCAAGTGGCTGCTGCGATTGTTACTGGTAACACTGTCATTGCAAAACCAGCTGAGCAAACAAGCTTAATTGCGCTTCGCGCTATAGAGCTAATGTTATCTGTTGGCTTGCCTGAGCATGTTGTGCAACCTGTTATCGCACGTGGTTCAGAAGTGGGTAAAACAATTGTTCCTGATGAGCGTATTCAAGCTGTTATGTTTACCGGCTCTACAGAAACAGGCACACTTATTTCTCAAACACTTGCTGCACGTAACGATATTCAAGTACCGTTAATTGCAGAAACAGGTGGCCAAAACTGTATGATTGTTGACTCAACAGCGCTCCCTGAGCAAGTTGTTGATGATGTAATTAGTTCGGGTTTCCAAAGTGCTGGACAACGTTGTTCTGCTCTTCGTGTGCTGTTTATTCAAGATGACGTAGCTGATGGCATTATTGAAATGCTTAAAGGCGCATTAGCTGAGTTACACATTGGCGATCCTTCATTACTTTCAACTGATGTTGGCCCAGTAATTGACGAAAAAGCGCTTAAAAACTTAAACGACCACGTTGAGTACTTAAAAGGTAATTCTATACTTCATTACGAGTGTAAAATTTCGGATAACACGCAAAATGGTGCTTACTTCTTCGCGCCTCGTTTATACGAGATTGAAGATTTATCAGTACTTAAGCGTGAAGTATTTGGACCATGTGTTCATATTGTACGTTTTAAATCAAACGATATTGATAACGTAATTGACCAAATAAATAACACAGGTTACGGCTTAACAATGGGTGTACATTCACGCATTGAAGAGCGCTGTGAGTACCTAGCCAAAATGTCACGCGCAGGTAATGTGTACGTAAACCGTAACATGATTGGCGCTATTGTTGGTGTGCAACCATTTGGTGGCCGTGGTTTATCAGGTACGGGTCCTAAAGCAGGTGGTCCTAACTACCTTCAACGTTTAGTGAAAGAAAAAGCATCGCCAGATAACGTGCAAATGACTAACCTGACGCCAGACGAGCTTGATTTACACCATTACAGTGGTGCAAATGAGCAAGTTAAAAAGCTAATGGCTAATTCAATGCGCGATGAAAAAATTTGGCGTGCAACACCATTAAATGACAGAGTTTCGGCTGTGCGTCAGCTGTTAGCTAAAGTCGCAACAGTAGAAATTATTGATGATTTAGCTGATGATTTAGCATTAACTCTATCAGAAGCGCGCGCTCAGCTGAATCGCCTTGAAAAACACATGCGTAAATTTACTACCCTTCCGGGGCCAACAGGTGAATCAAATACCCTTCACCTAGAAGCACGTGGTTGTGTAGTATGCTACGCCGATAAGAGTACTTCATTTAACTTTTGGGCTCTTTCAATAATTACAGCTATTGCAGCCGGTAATACAGTAATTACTGTAGCGTCTGAACTGTTTTATGATGAAGCAGTTGCCTTTAAAGATAAGTTTATCTCTACAGGTGTTGCTGAAGGCGTATTCCAAGTAGCTAAACCTAACCAGTTACAAGCTATTTTGGCGCATCCTCATTTAGCAGGTGCCGTAGTTGCAGCTCGCTCGTCTCGTTTAGGCTACTTCAGCCAACAACTTGCACAGCGTAAAGGTGCTATTTTGCCGGTAATCAGTTCTGAGTATTACGATACATTAATTAAACGCTTGATTACTGAAAAGACCATTAGTGTTGATACAACTGCTTCTGGTGGTAATACTTCACTTATGACGCTTGTTGAAGATGATGAATAATTAACACATACTTTTTCAGTAAGTAATAAAATAAAGGCACTGTAAAGTGCCTTTTTTATTAGTCAGTGACGTATATATTTGCTAATTTATTTAAAGGTTAACAACAGAAGTCTTAAAATTGAAAATTATCCCCATTTCAAAGCTGCTCCCAGGTATGTTTGTACAAAGCGTTACTAAGCAAACTGGACGGATAAAAATCAAAAACCAAGGCTGGGTTAAAACTCAGGTCGGTATTGATAAACTTAAAAAAGCCGGTATTTTAGAAGTCGAAATAGATCCGGATAAGACCCTTGTTGAATCAGTACCTGAAAAGGAATCATCAGCTCCCCCTTCTGTAGCAAAAAAACGTAATCCTTGGCAAAAAACCCACAGCAGTGAACAAGAGATGGGAAAAGCCAAAAAGCTTTACGATGAAGCTAAAACTTTACAGTTAAAAGCATTTAAAGAGATAAAAGCGGGTCGCGATATAGATATAGCGCCATTTAGGGAGCTCGCTAGTGGCTTTATGGATTCTGTTTTCAGAAACCAAGACTCTCTTGCATGCTTAACACAGATGCGCCAAAAAGATGCCTACCTACTCGAACATTCAATAAACGTGTCTATTTTAATGGGTATTTTTGCGAAACACTTAGGTATAGACAAAGATATTATCGTTGAACTAACCACTGGTGCACTATTGCACGATATTGGAAAGATAAAAACTCCTGATGAAGTGCTCAATAAGCCTGGACGTTTAACAGAAGCTGAATTTGAAGTGATGAAGTTGCATGCGCTCCATTCTAAGCAAATACTAGAAGAGGCTGGGCTAACAGGTATTGCTGTAGATATAGCAGGTATGCATCACGAGCGATTAGATGGCAAAGGTTACCCGTTTGGCAAGAAAGGCGACGAAATCAGCTTATACGTTCGCATGGCTTCTATTGTTGACGTATATGATGCACTAACCGCAGAGCGAGTCTACAAATCGGGGATGGAGCCAATTAAAGCTTTTAAAATACTTAAAGACGGATGCCCTGATAGCTTTGATGCTGAGCTATTAACTAAGTTTATCCAATGTATTGGCGTTCACCCGGTAGGCACACTTGTTCGGTTATCGAGCCAAAAAGTGGGCTTAGTAACCGAAAGTAATCCCGAAACACCGTTAAAACCGATTGTTAAAACATTTTATAGTGCTAAACACGGCCGTTACACCGAAGTACAAGATATAGATTTATCGAATAAAAAAACGTCTGACACCTTGGAGTCGGCCATAAAACCAAAAGAATATAATATTGATTTAGAACGTTTTTATAAAAATTCTATTTTACCTTAAAGGTCTTAATTTTTACTAATCAAATATAAAGCCGCATTATGCGGCTTTATATTTACAAACCTCACATTATTGAGGCCAATCTTGAAGTGCTTTTAAACTAAATTCATACCCGTCAAAATCAAGGACACTTTGCTCAGGCGTGATCTCTATAACTGTTAGAGCACCAATACTTTCACCTTCATAAAGCTCTCGTCCATTTAATTTTATCCAGCGCTTATCTGCGCTTGATGAATAAATGTGTGCTTGATATTTTATACTTGGCAGCATCGCTTGCAGACCATCAGGTAACAGCTCTATAGGGTCAACGCGAGAAGATGTACGTGAGCCCTGAGTTACTTCGTAGTCTTGCTCCTGTTCAGAATCTTTTATTGCTTGTGCAAACGCGTCTTTTAATTTAGTAGGCACTGCATCTAACTCAGGATCGCTTTGAGCCGTTGATGTATTTTGCCCTACATTACTATTAACAGGTTTACCCAGCACTTTGTATTTGCTCATATCGAGCCCTGCAGAGCTTGTATTGGGCGCTTGGGCCTGCATAAACGATGAGCTTTGCCCTTGTGCATTATACGCATTGGGGTTGTAGTTCTGCACAGGCTGATTAAACGTATTTTGACTATATCCATTTGCATTTAAAGGCATTTGAACATTATAACCTTGCTGAGTTTGTACTGGGCTGTCAATCATTGGAATATACTGCCCTTGTGGGGTCAGCAACATTTTTTGCACACCAGTTTGTGTTTGTACATATACAAGCTGACCTTCAATAGACGCCTTATTAGTGCCGTCTGAAGTTTTAGTAGACTCCGAAGGTGCCGATTTATTTACTGAGTTCAAAGATGCGGTTTGCTCTTCTTCGCTTACTTTTACAGGCGCTTTAATATCCGCTTTCGTTTTCATAGCTTCGCTAAGTACCGGCTTTTCAAGCAAAGTGCTACTTTGTAGCCACTTACCAGTGGCAAACCCACCAGCGACAGCTATAAAAGCAACAATACTACTACCTAGTACCCAAGCTATTTTACGATAGCGCTTGAGTGCTTTTTGTTGTTTTAATTGCTCTGATTGCATGTCGTACTGCTCAGCGCTCATATCTGCTTGCTGTGATTGCTTTAATGCATCTAATAAATAAGACATTAATCACCTAACTATATAATAAATGAAAGGCCAACACCTGCTGCAAACAATGCAACAAAGGCAAAGCCGTAAGAGGTGTATCCACTTGGTTTTGAAGCGTTATCATCAGTTGCTATAAAATCCATAGGTAATGATTCTTGCGCTGATTTTTTTATTATATCGCTATCAACTATTAGCTTTTGCTTTGCAAAAGCTCCTACTAATGCCCGCTCACATACTAAGTTCATCAAGCGAGGCACTCCGCCAGTTAACTGATGGACTGTTTGCATGGCATCCATTGAAAATATTCCTTTATCACAGCCTGCAATATGTAAACGGTGCTTAATATAGGCCACAGTTTGCCCTGGCGTTAACGGTAATAAGTGATATCGAGCAGTAATACGCTGAGCTAGTTGCCTTAATTCATTTCGTTTTAATAGCTCTTGCAACTCAGGTTGGCCTACGAGCACTATTTGCAGTAACTTTTTATGATCAGTTTCGATGTTAGTTAATAACCGCAGCTGCTCTAGTACATCAGGTGCTAATAATTGGGCTTCATCAATAATAAGTATGGTGTGGCCACCCGATTTATTATTCATTTCTAAATGGCGTTTAATAATATCGGTTAGGCTTTTTAGTGTGGCATTTTGCGAGTCGTAACTAATTTTTAGCTCATCACAAATACTCGCTAAAAGTTCAAGCTCTGATAACGCAGGGTTATGGATCATTGCTACCTGCGTATTTTCTGGCAGCTGCTCTAACATACTGCGCGTAATTGTAGTTTTACCTGTGCCTACTTCGCCCGTTAATAATACAAAGCCGCCATCTTCACCCAATCCATAGGTTAGGTGTGCTAATGCTTCTTTGTGGCGTTCACTTAAAAATAAGTAATGAGGGTTAGGCGAGATCGAAAAAGGTTTTTCGCTAAGGCCAAAATAGCTTAAATACACCGTGATGTTCCTTCGTAATTAAATCACGGCCTATAATGGCAAAAAAACACGCTAAGTAACAATCTTATAAGCACTTTATTGGTGAAATAACGTAAATTTATGTAAAACAAAAAAGCACAGCGTTAAAGCTGTGCTTTTTATTACAGTAGCAGCAAATACTGCATCATTTAAATTGTGCTTTATATTATTTTTCGTAACGAACTAAGCGTAAATACACATTGCTTGTTTTAGCATGTAAACTATTTAACCCGCTATCAAACTGATATACCCACGCTGAGCTCATTGTGCTTACACCTGATGTATTAGACCAATAGTTTTGTAACTCAGTGCCTAAAAAGACTTCTTCATTAATACTGGGCTCTGTACAGCTGTGTTCTAAAATACTGGCCAACTCTTTAATATTAGGCACTTGCCAATCATCGTAATCAGCAGTTGTATCATTTTTTGCACCACGAAGTGCCTCTTGCCAAGTAATTGAAGGTGTCGACCCTTCGCAAAGTTCATTCTCTGCGTTATAAGTTTGCGAGTAACTACATCGTTGCCACATTAAGCCTGTTTCACTGTCAGAAACTGTACCGTCTGTATTTATAGTGAACCTATCTGTTGCGGTGGTTGTGTCTGCACCTGCGTAGCATGTTTGCTCAGCTACAACATTAAAGCTAAGCGCGGTAGCAGCGAGTACATAGAGTAATTTTAATTTCATCATTTTCTCCTAACGACTTCTAACTAAGCGTACATAAGCGGTGTTTTCTTTAGGGTAAGCAAGGTCATTCCCGCTACTCATATCTATAATATAAGCTTGCGATAGACTTGTCCCATCAGCAGCTGTTTGCGATGTCCAATAAGGTAAATCTACATCTTCTATCTCTCCCGCTTGAGGAATGTAAGGAAATAACGATTCGTCTATCAGTACCCTTTGTCCTTGCTTGCCATAGTCAATTAAACCTAAAAGCTCAGTGTACGTTGGTAAGCGCCAATTAGTACCACCACAAAAATCTAACGCATTCACTTCGTTTATATAACTTTGAACACCACAACTTGTATCGTTAGGACACGTGCTATTGGCCGTACTTGTATCTGTAAAAGTAGTTTCTCCTATATCCCAAAAGTAATGATTTTGCCCATCTCGCAATGAGGTGTCTGGCACAACACCTGAAGGCGCACTTTTTACTTCCCACACTAGACCGGTCACATTATCGCGAACACAGGAAAAGTCACTGCTGTCATCAGCGACTTCATCGGCAAACTTATTCAGCTTAGTATAATCAAATGCCAAATTACCTTTTCCAACTTTATCCAGCCTATTAGCGTAACTATCGCGACCGAGCTCAGCATCTTGCTCTGGGAAGTCGTCACTGGCGCAGTTTATTCGTTGGGTATTGTTATAACACTCACCTACGCCGCTATCGTTTATAAGTCCTAGCGCTTTAGGTGTTACATCAACAAATAAAGAGTCAGTATCGGTACGCCCTTTTGAATCTGTTACTGTCACTTCAAAGCTTAATGTCGTATCTGTATCTACATCAGATGCAGTAAATGTGGTTGTGCATTGGCTGGTGCTACTAAGCGTTTCGGCATTACCGGTAAGTTGTTGCCAGCTACACGCATACGTATCTGTCACTGTTTCACTGCTAGTTGCATCTAAGGTAACTAACTCAAACTCTTCCACAGTTTGATCATCCCCAGCATTGGCATCCACCAGCTCATTTGTTTTGTTGAGTGTCATATCGTATTGCGTACTTGCTTGCCCACCTTCATCGTCGGTAATTGTTAATTTCCAAGATAAATTTGTATTACTTTCAAGTAACGGATGAGAAAAGCTGAGCGTTGATTCATCAAAACTTGTTATATCAAGATCTGGACCTGTTAACTGTTCCCATAAATAAGTATCTATTTGGCCATTGTCATCAGGATCGGTGGATTCAAGCGCACTAAGAGTGATTGTATCTTTGTAAACGGAGGGAAGTGTTTCAGGCAAGGTTTGTGTAACTACCACAAGAGGTAACTGATTATTAGAACTAACAGAAATTGTAATCTCGTCACTAACAGCACTACTTCCTGTGCTTTGATAGCTAACTCTTAAAATAATATCGCTGTCACCTTTAACATCGGGTGCAGTAAGAGTTTGCTCGGCGCCATCTAGCGGGAACCCATCTAAGCTTGGACCGCTTACTTGTTGCCACGTAAATGTACCGTCTGCAGGAGAGCCCTGAGCTGTAACAGTAAATTCAGTTTTTTCGATAATTTGTAAATCAGAACCGGCATTTACAGATGACTCTATACCGGTATCATCGCTACCACCACCGCCTCCACACGCACTCAATAAACTGCAAGAAATGAGAGGGATTAAAGCAAACGCTTTCATACAAAGCACCTTTTGTGTCAAATAATTACTATAGTGTAATCGTAAGCAATAAAGATGCCATTAAATAGCTACATATAAGTATCCTGATGGATACGCACAAATAGCTTAGTGCCTATTTTACTGTAATCTACTTTATATTCTCGCCCATCTAAAGCCTGAATAAAAAGCAGCTGTTTTTCTTCACCAAAGACATCGGGGCTTCCTACATAAACCATTTCGAGATAGCGGTCTTTTGCATCACGACGATTTTTAGGAAGCTCCTCTTTAAACGGCTCTAGGCCACTTTGAGTAACTTTGATTTTAGGGTGTATCTCAGAGTTAACTACGACTAAATCAAGTTTTTTGTCTTTATGTATAATGGTATTTCGACCACTTTTTAAAAAGGCTCTGTCTTGGCTCATCTTCTTTCCTACACTCGCAATTTAATTATTAATTTGCGACGCTATAAACTGACTTGGCTGGCGCTTCCATTTATTTAAGTTAGCACTAAATGCCCAAATATCTCTATCTAAAACACTGGCAGGTAATAATAAATCATAACCTGTTAACAGTTGAAGGTGCTTAGTTCTATTAGCAAACATAGCTATAAGTCCAGTATAGCTCTTTCCCTTTAAGGAAATATAATGTGTATCCTCTATCAACCATTCTGACGGGCAATTGCCATTTTTGCAATGCTTTTGAACAACTTGCATAAATAAATTGCGCTGTTCTATTAATAGTTTGCCTGCAATTCGCGGGGCTATGTTTGATAAAAACTCATCTATATCGTTTACTTTAACGCCAACAGCATTAAGCTCTAAGTAATCAACTCCATCCTCGACCTTTGGGATCCCACTGTGATGAAAGTTACCCCAAGACATACTCCACTGACCATATTTATGGTGATATGTTAGCTCAGAGTCACTTAAAACAAGGCTATAATAAGGCTCTTGAGTCTTTAAAAAACCAACAAAAATAGCTGCTATACACAAACTGACTAAAAATATTTCAAGTATGCTAATTTCGACCGGCCGCAATAAATTAAACAGCATAATAAAGGCAAGCCCTACTGCGCCTACTATAAGAATTTCTATTGCATATCGGGCGCCCTGAGCACGATATTTAATTGCTTTATTAGGTTTAGCCATATTGATAAAACACCATATAAAATACAAACATAATAACGGCCCAAAGAATGACCTTTCTGGTGGTTAAACAAAAACTACAAGTGGTTTTAAATTTCATAGATTTACCGTTTTTTCAAAACAAAATAGGAACAGTGAATAAATCTTATTTATTTTTACGCTTAACGCACAAATTTATGAGATACATAACCGTCTTTTCCCGGTCTTATTTCGTACAATACTTACAATTCATTTTCAGGTATGAAATCAATGCACTCAAGACAATCAGGCAAAGCTCTCTTTCCATTTATTATTACTCTACTTTTAATATTTAGCGTTTACTTATATTTACCCGCTAGCCACGGTGAACAGGCCGATTTATCAAAAATGTCAACTCAGGTAACAGCGCACACAGTTACCTCTCAAGAAAACGCAGTGATGATAGAAGCTATTGGTAGTGCTCGTGCAAACCAAGCTATTTATATCAAAAGTGCACAAAACGACTATGTTACAGATATATACTTTAAAGATGGTGACTTAGTCAGTAAAAGTCAAAAATTAGTACAATTACAAAACCAACAAGAACAACTTGCAGTTAAAGAGCTTGGTATAAACCTGCGTGAAGAAAAACGCCAATTGGACCGTCTCACAGAACTCTCACGTACGCAATCTACAGCGAAGTCATTATTAGAAGAGCAGCTTTCTCGTGTTGATGCCACACAAGCACAGCTAGAAAGCGCAAAAACTAAACTAAACGAAATGACAATCACAGCGCCTTTTTCAGGTTTACTAGGTAAACGTGAAATATCAGTGGGTGCGTATGTAAATAACGATACGATTATTACCACTCTTGATGATATCAGCATCATTAAGGTTGATTTTAAAGTACCAGAAAAATATTTATCTCAACTTAACGTAGGTATGAAAGTACTTACTCAAAATGATGCCTACCCGGATCAAACTTTTACGGGAAAAGTAACCCATATTAGCTCGCGTATTGATTCTGTAACACGCAGCGTTGAAGTTACAGCAAGCTTTGCAAACAAATCAGGTCTGCTTAGACCGGGTATGTTACTTAACACAGCTCTTGAGTTGAGTAGTAATCAAGCATTAATGGTACCAGAAAAGGCCGTGATACCACTTCAAGACAAGCATTTTGTATTTCAAATTACTGATGGTGTAGCTAATCGAGTTGAAGTACATGTTGCCGGTAGAAACAATGGCTGGGTGGCTATCGACGAAGGCTTAACGGATGGCGAGCAAATTGTTACTGAAGGGCTAATAAAAATTCGCTCTGGTAGTAAAGTAAGCATAAAGGGGTAATACGTGAAGATTACTGATACAAGCGTTAAACGCCCCGTTTTTGCCATTGTAATTAACTTACTGCTGTTAACTTTTGGCTTGGTTGCTTTTTCTATGCTGCCACTTCGAGAGTACCCAGATATTGAAACCCCTATTGTAAACATTAGTACTGAATACACAGGTGCTTCCGCTGAAATCGTAGAAACTAAAATAACGCAAATTATTGAAAACCGTATATCAGGCATTGAAGGTATAAAAAGTATTAATTCATCGAGTCGTAATGGAAGCTCAAACATTACAATTGAATTTGATATTAATCGCGACATAGATGCTGCATCTAACGATGTACGTGAGCGTGTTGCGCGCGCACTAGATAGCTTACCTGATCAAGTACGTCCACCAGAGGTATCTAAGTCAAATAGTGATGAAAGCCCAATTGTATGGTTTGTATTAAATAGTGACTCAATGGACTCATTGCAGCTATCTGATTACGCACAACGATTTATTGTTGACCGCTTAGCTGTAGTTGATGGTGTTTCAAATGTACGTATTGGTGGTGAACGTAAATACGCCATGAAAATATGGCTAAATCGCCAAGCTATGGCTGCACGCGGCATTACCTCAAGCGACATTGAAGATACGCTACGTACTGAAAACGTTGAACTTCCAGCAGGTGAAATTGAATCGATAGATCGCGACTTTACCGTGCGTACTGCGCGTAGTTATAAAGATCAACGCGACTTTAAAAATCTTGTAATAAAACGCGGTGAAGAAGGTTACTTAGTACGTTTAGGTGAAGTTGCTGACGTACAACTAGAAGCTGAAGATGACGAGAGCTTGTTTCGCGGTAATGGTCGCAACATGATTGGCTTAGGCATTGTAAAACAAGCCAAAGCAAATACATTAACAGTAGTTGATAATGCGCGCAGCGAGCTTGAAAAAATAAAGCGTAATTTACCCGAAGGTACAACTATTCAGGACAGCTACGACTCGTCTGTATTTATTAAAGAATCAATTAGTGAAGTTTACAGCACACTAGCTATATCTATGGGGCTAGTTGTACTGGTTATATTTTTGTTTTTAGGCAATATAAGAGCAACACTTATTCCGGCGGTAACTGTACCTGTTGCACTAGTTGGTAGTTTTATGTTTTTACTTGCGATGGGTTATTCAATCAACCTACTAACCCTACTTGCATTAGTATTGGCAATTGGTTTAGTGGTAGATGACGCCATCGTAATGCTTGAAAACATTCACCGTCGTATCGAACTTGGCGAACCACCATTGTTGGCTGCATTTAGAGGTGCGCGTGAAGTAGGTTTTGCAATTATAGCAACCACGTTAGTACTTATATCGGTGTTTGTGCCACTGGTATTTATGGATGGCCGTATAGGTGCTTTATTTACAGAGTTTGCGATGGCGGTAAGTGCAGCAGTGTTTTTCTCAAGTGTGACCGCGTTAACCCTTGCCCCAGCCCTTTGCTCTAAAGTACTTAAAGTATCTGACAAACCAAATAAATTTAACTTATGGGTGGACCGTCAGTTTACAAAAATAGAGGCTAGCTATCGCAAATCGTTATCTACCAATATAACCCGTAAATGGGGCTTAATGGTAAGCCTATTATTAGCAGGCTTTGTAAGTTACTCGTTATTTTTACAAGTTCCTTCTGAGCTTACACCTAAAGAAGACCGTGGAACTTTCTTTGTACTTATGAATGGTCCAGAGGGTGCAAGCTACGAAAACAATGCCGCTAACATGGCAAAAATTGAAGAACGCTTAATGCCCTATTCTGAAGCAGGTGAACTAAGCCGTGTACTTGTTCGAGTACCCGGTTTTGGTAGCAGCGGTGGTGTCGCAATTGTTGGTATGGCTGATTGGGATAAACGCAAACGCTCTACCTGGGAAGTAATGGATGAAATAAGCGGTAAAATGCAAGAAGTTACCGATGTACGCGCATTTGCCATTATGCGACGTGGTATTGGCGGCAGAGGTATATCTCAGCCAATTGAATTTGTATTACAAGGCAATGACTACGACCAACTTGCTGATTGGCGTGACCGTATTATTAAACGTGCAGAACAAAACCCTGGATTACTAAAACTCGATCACGATTATAAAGAAACATTTCCACAGTTTTTAGTCAGTATTGATAAAAATAAGGCGGCTGATTTAGGCGTGTCTGTATCAGATGTAGGCACAACCCTTGAAACGATGCTCGGTCAGCGTCGTGTTACCACCTTTATTGACCGTGGTGAAGAATACGATGTAATCTTAAAGGGTACTAAAGAAGACTTTACGAATCCTACAGACATCTCAAATATTTATCTGAAATCGCGAAGCGACGAGCTCGTGCCATTAGATAGCCTGATTAGTTTAAAAGAAGAAGCAACTGCATCGCGTTTGAACCGCTATAACCGTATGCGTGCTATTACATTGAGCGCTAATTTAGCTGAAGGCTACACATTAGAGGAAGCACTTAGTTTTTTAAATGAAGTTGCTGCGCAGGAAAATGATATTGATGGCGCAATAGATTATAAAGGCGAATCCCAGCTTTATTACGAAGGTGCATCCGCGATGACCTACGTATTTATACTTGCACTAACAGTGACCTTTTTGGTACTTGCTGCGCAATTTGAAAGCTTTATGCACCCGTTTGTGATTATGCTAACTGTACCGCTTGGCTTAATGGGTGCGATGTTTGGCTTATGGTCTACAGGGCTTACACTGAATATTTACAGCCAAATTGGTATTGTAATGCTCATAGGCTTAAGCGCTAAAAACGGTATTTTAATAGTCGAGTTTACTAACCAACTGCGTGATAAAGGCGTTGAATTTAGCGAAGCTATTTTGCAAGCAGCAACTCAGCGCTTACGCCCTATTATTATGACCTCGCTAACCACGGTTATGAGTTCAGTACCTTTAGTACTTGCCTCAGGTCCTGGTGCTGAAAGCCGAATGGTAATTGGTGTTGTTGTATTTACCGGCGTTATAGTATCAACGCTATTAACGCTTTTCGTAGTGCCAGCTGCATATTATGCATTAGCACGTAACACACAATCGCCTGAGTTTTTACAACAAAAACTTGATAAACAAGCACAAGCTAAACCTTTAGAAGAGATCTAACCACTTAATTGCGCCGTAACCTTGTTGTTACGGCGCATTCATTTTATGCTCGCCTTTAAACTCCATACACATTTAGGAATAATTTATGAGCTCAGCAAAGCAAGTAGCAACATTTGGTGGCGGCTGTTTTTGGTGTATAGATGCTGCATTTAGACGTGTAAATGGCGTATTAAGCGTAAGCTCTGGGTACACTGGCGGCGAAACAAACACGCCAACTTACCAATCAGTTTGTACAGGTACTACCGGGCATGCAGAAGTTGTTAAGATTGAATTTGACAGCGCTATAGTGAGCTTTGAAACACTTTTAGCAATGTTTTTTACCTTGCATGATGCAACGCAATTAAATCGCCAAGGTAACGATATAGGCACCCAATACAGAAGCGTTGTTTATTACCATAGCGACGCACAGTTAAAGCAAACCAATAATATGATAGCCCAGCTACAAGACCATGTTAGCAAGCCAATAGTGACAGAGGTTAGCCCAGCTACAACGTATTACCCCGCAGAGCATTATCATCAAGATTACTACAACGAAAACCCACAGCAGGGTTACTGTAGTATCTTAATTGCGCCTAAATTACACAAGTTTGAAACTGTATTTAAAGAATTTTTAACTGACTAGCTAATTTGAGTAGTTAAACTTGGCTACACAGCAAAAAGCCCGATATAAATCGGGCTTTCGTATATTAAAAAACGCCATTAAAACTGATAGCTAGCACCAGCAAAAAAGCGACGTTCAGGCGTGTTGTAGTAATACACTTCACCTGTTGTGAAATCGGTGTTTGAATCAACTGCGTTGTACTCTTTATCAAATAAATTTTCTACACGAAGTGATACTTCAATGTGCTCATTTACTTGGTAATTACCCGCTAAGTTCCAAAGTGTGTAAGAACCTAAACGTGTCACAGCGCCTTGGCGGTCACTACGGTATTGCATATCTAGTGTTGCATCAAATGCACCAAACTGTTTTGCTACTTCCCAATTGAATGTACGTTTAGCAACGTTACGTAATTCTGCGCCTGTTTCTTTGTTTTCTGCACTTAAGTAAGCAAAGTTAATATTGCTATCAAACCCATAAAACTGCTGAGAAAGGCTAAACTCAACCCCTTCATAGCGTGCTTCGTTTAAGTTAATAGGAAAGAAATTAGTGTCTAAAGAAATTTTATCCTCAATATCATTTCTAAAAATAGCAACGTCAACACTTGCTACATCAAAATCTACATTTAATCCGATCTCTCGATTTAATGATTTTTCAGGCTCTAAATCAGGGTTAGATGAAGGTGGAAAACCTGGAAAGGCTGGAAAATATAAATCGTTAAAGGTAGGCGCTTTAAAACCAGTACTTTGACTTATTCTAAAGGTTGCATCTTCAGATAAGTGATATCCGGCTGCCACAGTGTAAGTCGTTTCGTCACCAAATTGCTCATCATCATCTTGGCGTACAGTTAAATTAGCTAACACTTTCTCAGCGTTGTAATATGCACCAATAAATACAGCTAACACATCACGTTCTTGTACATCATATTGTGTTGAACTGTGGCTTACATCATCATTATACCAGTTAACACCGCCACTAATATTAAGTACTTCTGATAAATTATACTGACCGTTATAATCCAATTGCACACGCTTAGTTATAAAATCATTTTCGCCATATGCTGAAATATCGTGTGAATCATCTGTTGAAATAGCAATATCAATACTGTGTGATTGACTAATGTAGTTTTTATTCCAACCAGCAGAAAGCTGATAATTTTTAAAATCACTAGTTTCCACAGTACTCGTTGCAGGGCTAAAGCGGCTATCGTAATCTGCGTAACCTTCGCTGTATTGACCAAGCAACTTAAAGTCGCCGTAATGCGCGTCGGCGTAATTTACTTTAAAACCAAGGTTTTTATTTTCATAGCCATCGTCATCGGGCGCTACACCTTGTAATGCATCAAAGCCATCTGTTTTTTCAAAACCTGCATTAAAAGCGGTGGTCACATCAGCCGATTTAACAGAACCCGCAACTTGATAGTTTTGGTATGCGTCTGAGCCAAAAGTAGCATCTAAAGATAAATTATCAGCTTCTCGCGTAATTATATTAATAACACCCGCTAGTGCGTCTGAGCCATAAACAGCAGCACGTGAGCCTTTAATAATTTCGATACGCTCAATGCTATTTAAAGGAACGTTACTTAGTGCTTTTTGGCCAAGTGTTGCAGAGCCTGTTCTTACACCATCAATTAAAATTAACGTATCACCAGAACCTGTACCACGTAAAGATACACCCGTGTTTTGGCCAAAACCACCATTAGGGTTAATCTGAAAACCAACCTGTTTGCTTAACAGTGTTGGTAAGTCGCGTATGTTGCTTGCATCTATTTCAGCACGATCAATAACATTTACGCTTGCTAAAACATCATTGATTGATTGCTCAAATTTATTGGCGGTAACGGTAATTTTTTCAATTGAATTATCTGCAGCAGACACAGAAAATGACAGCGCAGCAGTAATAGCAAGGCCCAAAGTAGTTTTATTTAGCATGATGTTCCCTATCTTTGCCCACCGCAAAGATTTAAGTAATTAAGATTACTTTAAGGCCGGTCTCCGGACTCAGTAAACACCTTTAAAAAGTGTAAGTACTTTACCGTTGCGGGGGCAGTGTTGGGATTGTTTTTGTCATAAATACGCACCAACTTCCCGATTATCTTGCTGTTAGTTTCAATACCTTAAAACCAATGCATAAGCACTAAGCAAGCACCTTAAAAATATGCCGCTATTGTGAGCATTTTGTTTACAAATGTCAACGGACGTCTATATAGCTAAAAACAATTATTATTGAGAGGTATTAATACTAGAGGATACAGAATATTTATTTAGTAACTCAATAATGCGGGGCTTTGTAGCTGCTGAATTAAGTATTGAATCTATTTTAGATGCAGATATTTTGCTTTGCTTGCGACTTACTAAAAAATGAGTGTCAAACACGGCGTCGGGTGTTTCGCTTTTATATAACAAACTCATATCGAAGATTTTTTTATTTTTAAAATATTGATAAGCAATATTATTTAAAACACCGACATCTGATCGCTGCAATAACAGCATTTTTACTACATTGAATTCATCGACTGTGAGGCTAGCATTATGCTCTTGGCTTAAGTAATATGCATCGGTATTGTACTTTGCAAAATGATACGAATAGCCTAATACACCCGCTTTAGATAATGACTGTAAATCATCAAAGTAGCTTTGATCTTTTGCGTTTTTTTTAAGTGCATATAATTCATTTTTAGTAATGACATAAAACTTGCTTTGAGTAATACCCTCTCGAGCCTCTGGCGGAAGCCATTGCAGTGCCATTAAAAATAAAACATCAAATTTACTTTGTTCAACTGACTTGCTTAACCTCTTTACAGGTAATGACGTGAGTATAAAGTTGTAATCATTTTGCGTGCTATTTAATATTTTAATAAACTCTGGCGCCAGACCTTGCTGTTTTTCAGCATTAATAATGATAGGAAAGTAGCCATCTTCAACTAATACGTTTACATCAATTGCTTTACTTAGGCTCGAATTGCTAAAAAGTACAAAAACAATAAATAAGAAAAATTTGTAACAATTCATCAATACATCCAAACCAAAACATTAATAATACTAATAAGTATAGTCACTTAATTGTTTATAACAGTAGGTTTTTAAGGGCTTTAGAGAAATTTTAAAAGTTTGTTTAACCTGAGCTTATATTTAGCTCAGGTTAGAAAGGATTTATTTATAACAAAAACGTTTTAAATAATTAGTCACGGAAGTTTTTAAACTGAAAAGGCTGACCTAAATCAGCAGTACGCACTACTTGCATAGCTGCTTGTAAATCGTCGCGCTTTTTACCTGTTACACGTACTTCTTCACCTTGAATTGCAGCTTGTACTTTTACTTTAGAATCTTTAATGGCTTTAACTACTTTTTTTGCCATGTCTTTTTCAATACCTTGCTTTAGGGCAACGTTACGAAAAACATTCTTACCCGCACGTGTAATATCTTGAAGCTCTAAGCTCGCTACATCCATGCCACGTTTAGATATTTTACCGGCTAAAATATCAAACAATTGCATAACTTGTGAATCAGCTTCTGCTTTTAGTTTGATTGTTTTGTCATTTAGCTCTATTGATGCGTCTACGCCTCTAAAATCAAAACGCGTTTCTAGCTCTCGATTGGCATTGTCAACCGCATTTTTTGCTTCGTTCATTTCTACTTCAGATACAATATCAAATGAAGGCATTGATTTCTCCTAACTATTTAATCTTAATTTAATGCGGCAATTATAACGCTAAAATTATAAATCTTTACATTTTTCTGCGTGTTGTTCAGGTGCGATACTAATTTAGTTTGATATACTGGCGATTCTTTTTTAAGCGATTTTAGGATCTGTCGTGACAAGGCGTGTTTATCAAGCAATTTTTCTAATCAGCATAGTGGCTTTTACTTTTTTATTTGCAAAGGAAGTAAAAGGGGGAGTAGTTAATTTATTTCCACATGTTGATAAAGTCGCCCACTTCGGGATTTTTTTCGTTTTAGCGATCATTATGGATAAAGCGTTTAAACTGCCTTTATACGTCCAAATAATGCTATTGGCGGGTTATGGTGCTTCTATAGAAATTATGCAAGATGCCCTTCCCTACAGGCAAGCATCACTGGGAGATTTTTTAGCTGACTTCGCTGGTGCCGCTAGCTACTTTTTAATTCGTATTATTTTTACCCCTCGAAAAAAGAATCCTTATGGCTAATATTTTAATTGTTGGTGATGGCGCTATAGGCTTATTACTGAGCCATTTTTTAAGCGCATCTAACCGTATAACGGTATTAACTCGTAACCCCTCTACAAACACACGTTTTTATAGCCGTGGCAATAATGCGTCTAAAAAAATCAACGCACAGTTTATTTCTTTAAATCAGCTAAATAAAAACAGTGAATTTGATCTTGTATTATTTACGGTTAAAGCCTTTCAGGTACCCGATGCCTTTGCTCAAGTAAAACCTTTTTTACCTAAAGGTTGCTCTGTCGTTCTTTCGCATAATGGAATGGGAAATGTTGACGAAATAAGTAATCAGCTCAATAGTAACCAAGCACTCTACTTTTTAACCACCAGCATGGCTGGGTATAAATCTAACCAGTATATTGTGCAACATACCGGTGAGGGGCAAAGTATTATTGGCGGTTGTAATAACCTAGCGCTTCAAGATAACGAAGTCATCACTAATGCATTCAAAGCAGTACCTAACGTTAAATGGACTGATAACATTCATCAGCTTCGTTTTGAAAAACTACTTGTTAATATTGCGATTAATCCCCTGAGCGCCCTAAACAATGTTAAAAATGGTGAGCTACGTGCACCCAAATTCAATGCTGTAATTTTTAACGCTCTCAATGAAGCTTGCAACATAGCTAGGGCCCAAGGTCTTAATATTCCATTAATTAAAGCTTTAAACACCGCTTATAAAATAATGGAGCTAACCTGCGATAATTACTCATCTATGCAACAAGATGTTGTTCATAACAGAACAACCGAAATTAGAGCCATTTGTGGCTATATCGCTCAGCAAGGCAAACTTTATAATATTAAAACACCTTATAATAATGAGCTACTTGCTAAAATTGAGGCAAAAAAAAGCGTGGTATAAACCACGCCTACATAAATATTTTACTTAAGGTTTGTTGTTTATGGGCGATAAACTTTAACTGTGTCAAAGCCTTGCTCATGCAAAATAAGCGCTTGTAACTGGCTCATTACACCTCTATCGCAATATAGGTAGTAATCTTTGCCTTTTGGTAAATCACCAAATTTAGTCGCTAGTCGGAAAAACGGTAAATGCACAACTTCAATGCCATCAACTTCAAGTGGTGCTGCGTCTTCCTCTTCTGGAGAACGAATATCAACAACCACTGCGCCAGCTGGTAAATCAGCAACCGACTCAGCTTCTTTAAGCTCCTGCTTAGCCTCTACGTCAATGTCGCGCACATCCATAATACGGGCATTTTCTACTACGGTATTTAACACATCAAAGTCGAACTTTTCTTCTTCGCCTTTAATAACATCAATTTTAGCTTTAACCGTTGGCTTTTTAGAAATTACGCCACAGTACTCTGGCATCGTTTCGGCCATTTCTGCGGTACCAATTTGGCGCGCAATATTAATAATTTCTTGTTTATCATGCTGAATTAACGGGCGCAAAATAAGCGTTTCGGTTACGCGGTCAATCACACTTAAGTTAGCCAGTGTTTGACTTGAAACCTGACCAATACTTTCACCTGTTACAAGTGCCTGAATGTTTAGTTTTTCAGCCACTTGGCTGCCTGCACGCATCATCATACGTTTTAGTACAACACCCATTTGGCTGTTTTCGACGTTTTCTAAAATCTCAGCAACAACAGGTTCAAAATCAACAGTTACAAATTTAACTTTATGAGTAGAGCTAAACTTTTTCCATAAATAGTAACTTGCTTGCTTAACACCAATTTCGTGGGCTGCACCACCTAAATTAAAGAATAAAAAGTGCGTACGAGCGCCTTTACGGATCATTTGATAACTTGCTAC
Organism: Pseudoalteromonas sp. MMG007; assembly: GCF_018100985.1. Classification (GTDB taxonomy): domain Bacteria; phylum Pseudomonadota; class Gammaproteobacteria; order Enterobacterales; family Alteromonadaceae; genus Pseudoalteromonas. Next base: position 92,198 of record NZ_JAGJEI010000010.1, read on the forward strand.
ACCAGAGTCAAAACCGCCCGACATAAGCGAAAGCACGTCTTCTTGAGTTGGCAGTGGGAAGCCCGCCATACCCAGATGGGTTTGCGTAACTATGTAAGCTTTATCATCTTTTACTTCTAAGCGAATAGTAACTTCTGGGCGGCTTAGCTTAACGCGCGCACCTTCTACGTGCTGGTTTAAACCACCACCCACATAACGCTCTAAATCTGTTGAAGTAAAATCATGTTGCCCGATACGTTTAGCGCGAACACAAAATGTTTTGCCAACAATGGTATGCCCTACTAGGTCTACGGTTTTTTTATAGATATCGTCAAGCGTAGTGAAGTCAGTTTCGGTCACTTCAATAAACTGCACAATGCCAGGAATACGCTGGAGGCTGTCAATAAAGTCTAGGCGCGTTTGATCATCTACCAATTTAGTAACAACTGAAATGTTATCCCAGTTATTTCTAACTTGTACTTTTTCGTCAACACGGCGCAATACAATTTTAATGTTATTTTCTAACACTTTAGTAAAGCGTTTACGTACCGAACGGCTTTTAATGGCAATTTCAGGATGTAGTTTGACGATAAATTTAAGCATAGTTCACTCTTAGACTGCGGGAATTCGCGCTCCCAGGCATTGGGCGCGCGATTATATCAAAAAATTTTGCGTCTAGGAACTAACCAGAAAAATGGCGCTAAGCAACACTTGGGGCGTGTTGTGCAAGCTCGGTGTACTTTTCACGCAGTTGATTCATTTTATTGAGACTTTTATCAGTACTATAAGCTCTGAATAAAGTCAGCACTTTTAAAATACCATGGTAGATATCTTGCTCGGCAAGTGCGCCACTAGGTCTACGCGCTTTGATGTAAGGTGTCCAAAAACTCACGGTAAGTTTGAGAGTATGGGCAAGCTCTAACGCATCTTGCTCCTCTATTGCTATCATTTCGTTATCACGCAGGCCCAATATAACTTGGCGAACCTGCTCTAATAATGCTGACTGAAAACCAATATACGCTTGTTTTAAGCTATCATCCCTTGAGAGAATATCGCCCAAGTTGTCGTAAAAAAAATGATAACGCCACATCAATTCAAATAACGAGTCTAAATACGCTGTTAGGTGCTCAAACGCATCATCGTTTGCATGTATCGGTTTAAAGTGAGTATTTAAATGCTCGCTGTAAAGCGCAAAGATATGACGAATAATGTCTTCTTTATTTTTAAAATGATAGTAAAGGTTACCTGGGCTCATCCCTAAATGCGATGCAATATGATTTGTTGATATTGCACGCTCACCATGTTCATTAAACAATGAAATACTGGTGTGTATTATTTTTTCCTTAGTATTCATATACGATTACTCAAATTAACTTATAAACTACATTACGATAAATACAATCTTTGCAGTATAAACAAATCGGGCTGGTTTAAATACCATCATAATTTACTATTTTAAAAACGAGCTAAGCTGATTTGTACTGCAAACACTGATAGACTACTGAAAAAATAATAGTTAGTGAAACTTATGAACGTTACGGCAATTTATCCTGGCACATTCGATCCTTTAACTAATGGCCACACTGATCTTATTCAGCGCGCAGCTAAAATGTTTAGCACTGTGATTGTAGCAATTGCTCACAATCCATCTAAACAACCATGTTTTAGCCTTGAAGAGCGAGTGAATTTAGCCAACAACATTTTAGGTCATTTAAATAACGTAAAAGTAATTGGTTTTTCGGGGTTGCTTGCTGATCTAGCCTTCGATCATAAAGCTGACGTGCTTATTCGTGGTATTAGAGCAGTGTCTGACTTTGATTACGAGTTTCAGCTCGCAAACATGAACCGTCGCCTAAATCCAGATTTAGAGAGTGTGTTTTTAACACCTTCAGAGCGTAATTCATTTATATCGTCAACACTGGTTAAAGAAGTGGCCCGCCATAATGGCGATGTGAGCGAATTTGTAAGCCCACTTGTAGTTGATGCTTTAAAGCAAAAATTAGGCGGCGACATAAGCTAATTAAACATAATAAGCGCACTTTGGTGCGCTAATATACATAACTACTTTTTAGCCATGGTTTTTAATCCACTACGGCTAAACTGAATACCTTAAAGCTTTGCTAAGCCTAAAGTATCTTTGTTTGTAAATAAAACAATCACCATTATTGAATCGCTAATAACTTGCCCAATATTAAGTAATAAAAGCAGTTGATTTAGCTTTTGGTAAGAAAATCATTCATATCATCAAAGTGGATATAGCAGCGGCATTAAAAGGTATAAGTGAGGTGTTTCTGTTAGAGGGTCCATAACTATACTTAATGTATGTGAACCATCATAATAAATGAAAGCTGTGCCTACTATTATCCGGCTTATTAATACTGGTTGATAAGTTGTACAAAAAGACAATAAGAAAAAACCACCTACGTTGTACCCTAAATCTTATGCCCCCAAAGAATATCAGTCACTTTGTTCGAATCTCATAACACGGCTCACCAACTTATCAGTAACATGCACTAACATTAAAAAATCTTTTTTAATAAAAAAAATACTAACCATAATGACATCCATAATATTGATAACAACTGTGTAAAAAGACCAAAACCACCAAGGTGTGTAATTACCACGTACAAACACATCTATGTGCATAGCTAAAAATAACAACGAATTGATACTCAAGCCAAATAATAGGTAAGTAGATATGCGCTTTTCAGGTAGATAATACCGCAGAAATAAAATAAAAAATAAAGTGATTACATCATAGCAAAATAGCTCTATGTAACTAAAATTGTAAATATTTATAGTTGTACTTAAGCAGTAAGAAACCACCATAACTAAAGATAGCCACACAGCCTGTTTTTGTGGATTATTTATGCTAGTGGCTAATGAATACAAAAAAGCCATTAAAAAACCCCACTGCACAAACACACCGATATAAATTGATACTTCTGGAGAGATTAAAAGATTATCCATCAGTGTAATTCCTCAGCACATAGCAAGCGGATAAAGTTTTTGAAATAAATAATTTTTAAAAATCTTTATTTATAAACAGTACTAAAATCATGATTAAGCCAGAGATGGCCACAACTGATGAATACAACCTCCCAAGCCACCAATAGGTTTAATTATATAAAATATTGGTATCTAGATACATGCTTAGGGCTAAAAAGGTGTTAACGCTAAGGCCGATGATTAAGTAAGCATAAGCTGTCGTTTTCTCTTTAATAAAATAACGAAGGGTTACATAAACTGCTACTAAAATAGCTATATGTTAAAGGGCAAAATCTAAATAAGTAACCATTTGAAAGTTTGTGAATATCCAAAGTAAGCAACCCATAGCCATTATACTCGAAAGTACAACAAAGTCTTTGAAGGAATTATTAATTGAGGATACGAATGAGTATAAAAAGGCCATAAGAAACCCCCACTGCACAATGAAGCTTAATACATAAGCGAAATCGAAGTTAGAGGTTACATCAAAAATAGCCTTGTTATTAAAGCTCAACCACACTTATAGCTTCTCACTAAATCGATTAATCTTTAGTTGATTGAACACTAGCGAAAGCATCATTAAAACATCAATAATATTCACACCGATGGAGTAGACACTCCAGTACCACCATGGCTCATAGGTATACAAAACGTATATGTCATAATACAAAATCAATGTAAGTACAGCATTACTTATTAAAGCCAGAACGAGGAACTGAAAAACTTTAGTACGTTGTAAAACAATAAAGTGTTGTAAAGTGAACAGCGCAATAATTGTAACAAAGTCGTATAAAGCCCAATTAAGATATAAGTTATCTAACAATTTTACATAGCTGCTAACAATATATGAGCAGAGCATTAGCACAGACAAATAAACAGGATACTTATTTTCTTTGTTTATGCTGGAGACTAAACAAAAAAGGAAGGCCATTAAAAAGCCCCATTGAGAGAAAGCCGCTACATAATCCATCAGGGCTTCAGATAAGTACATTTGAGCTAAGTTGCTTTGCGGGTATCGTTTGACTTGAAGTAGTTGAGGACTTTGCTTTTTAACTTGTGAAGACCAAGAAAGTCTCTATCAACGATAAGAGCTACAACCATTAGTAAGTCATTTGCTGTTACAGAAAATGTATATATATCCCAAAAAAGCCAAGGTTTTTGGTTATTATATATAAATACATCTAAATACATAAACGCAGCTAAAATCATATTTATCGATAAACCAAGAATTAAATACAAAAAAGAAGCTGTTGTTTTACTAAATATCTTTAAAGCAAATATAAGAGATAAAATAGTAATAAAATCATGTAATGCCCAATCAAGATATGTCGTATTATAGTAAGATATCCAAGTAAAAAAATAATCGGTGGCAGTATATGAAGCCATCATTATAAATGAGCTAAATAATAAAGTAGTTTCTCTTTTAACTCCCAAGCTATAAACGAATAAATTAAAGAAAAAAGCCATCAAAAAAGCCCACGTAACGAGGGCTGATAGAGAGAAGTAACCAAAAAATTCAGCTAAAAACATTTATTACCTTAATAATCATTTAGGGCGAGGTTTCAAAATTGTATTGCCACGCTCTAACTCAGCACCACTAACGGCTCTTGCTTCTTGAGAGATACTCACTGTATCAGATTGCAGGGTTTTAGGGCTAGCAGTTTGTTCCGTTGCAGGCTGTAATTGTTGTGTTTTATTGTATGCTTGCATTTGCAGTTGGTTATTAGCTGAAATTTGCATGTAATTGTTCCTTATAAATTTTTAATATCTTTTGGTGCAACTTATAGTCACGCCATCATGTAGGTAATTGCATTACCTGTTTTAAGCGGTGATAGCTATTTTTTGCTATCTACTTAATAAAAAGCAACCAACGTGCCAATATTTTTTGACATCTAAAAAAACACGCTAATAACATCCATTTATTAAAACTAATCTAAAACCTTAATTAAACCCCAATCCAACCTGACCAACGCGTTATACACATAAAAAAACGCACAGGGGTAACCGTACGTTTTTTGTATCCAGGGAGTTTAAGCCACGTATTTACACGGGATCTCCGCACGTGTACTTGGCTTCAAAATATATTCCATCGCAACTTCGTCACAGTTTTCTTTACGAAGGCAAAGCTCGCAATCTTTCATTACTTTTTCAGGTAATGATTCTTTGCTACAGAAAGTAAAACGTTGCTGCTCAAAAAAGTCTGGCACTCGCGTTAATACAATCACGCGATTAAGCGCCAATTTTTTGGCTTTTGTTAATAAGTGATCTACAAGCTGCCTGCCCTGCCCAGATACAGCACTTTTAGGGTCTATACCTAAAGAGCGTATTTCAGCAAGGCCAGTGTCGTAAATATATAACGACGCACAGCCAGACACCTTTCCATTTATTTCAGTTACCGCAAACTCGTTAATAGAGTGCACCATGTCGCTTTTAGCGCGAGGTAGGTTTTCACCTACGGTTGCCCAGTGCTGAATAAGCCTAGCAATATCTTCAACATCATCTAAATTTGCATCACGAACCGTTATTTGCTGTTTTTTTTTGGCTTCTTTAACAGCATTCGTTACTTGTTCAATAGAGGTACCGCCAAGCGCTTGACGTGCTTTAATACAGGCATCTATTTCAAGTACTGGGTAAACGTCATCTTCAAATACGTCATTAACCGATTTGTACTGCTCAAGTGAAAGCTCCTCTAAGGTTTTACCTTCACTAATGGCAAGTTGCACCAGCACACCAACAATGTGATGACCTTCTCTAAATGGCACACCTTTAGCAACCAAGTAGTCAGCGAGTTCTGTTGCATTAGCGTGGCCACCTTTTGCCGCGGCCAACGTTTTATCGCCGTTTACTTTTACGCCTTTAATACATGCTTGTGCCATATGAATACATGCAAGCCATGTTGGCATAGCATCAAATAAGCCTTCTTTGTCTTCTTGCATATCTTTATTGTACGCAAGAGGGAGTGCTTTTAGGGTCATCATCATGGCACTAAAAGCGCCAAATACACGGCCAGTTTTACCACGAATAAGCTCTAATGCATCTGGATTCTTTTTCTGCGGCATTAAAGATGAGCCTGAGGTAACATTATCTGCAAGCTCAATAAAGCCGGCTTCACCCGAGTTATAAAAAATTAAATCTTCAGACATACGTGATAAATGAATCATCGAAATAGACGCACAACTTAAAAGCTCGACTACAAAGTCTCGATCAGATACACCATCAAGGCTATTTTTTGTCGCGCCTGTAAAACCTAAGCCATGCGCTAAAGCTTGGCGATCAATTGGGTAAGCTGTACCGGCTAATGCACCACTGCCAAGCGGGCAAAAATTAAAACGTGCTTTGGCATCTTGTAGGCGGCTTTCATCACGTTCAAGCATTTCTACGTAGGCCATACACCAATGACTAAACAATACAGGTTGAGCACGTTGCAAGTGAGTGTAGCCAGGCAAAATAGTACCCAGTTCACGCTCTGCAAGGGCAACAAATTCAGCTTTTAATCCGGCAATAGAACCAAGCAAATGATCGGCAGTATCGCGGCACCATAATCTAAAGTCGGTGGCTACTTGGTCATTACGGCTTCGGCCTGTGTGTAACTTTTTAGCTAAATCGCCTACTTTTTCGATTAGTGCAGCTTCAACGTGCGAGTGAATATCCTCAGCACCTGAGGTTGCTACAGCTTGTGGATCTGCTTTTACTTCTTCAAGTAGTTCGCTTAATGCTGCTACTAATTTTGTATGCTCGTCACTTGAAAGCACATTCACTTGCTCAAGTGCGCCTGCCCATGCCACAGAGCCAATAATATCTTGCTCTGCTAACTGGTAATCGAACGGAAGTGAGTCGTTAAATTGTTTAAACGCCTCATCTGGACCCGTAGAAAAACGTCCGCCCCATAATGCCATGAAATCTCTCCAAACCCTGTAATGCCCCTTTTACAAGGGGCTATAAATAATTTACTTTTTAGCCATTGCTGAAATTCTGCTCGAAAGCGAGAATAAACGAATAAAGCCTTCAGCGTGCGATTGGTCATACACATCATCTTCACCAAAGGTAGCAAAGTCTTCGCTGTATAAGCTATTAGGTGATTTTTTCTGGACAGCTGTCACTTGGCCTTTGTAAAGCTTAAGTACAACTTCACCCGTTGCTAGTGTAGACAGTGCTTCTGCGCCCGCTAAAATAGAATCTTTAAGAGGTGTAAACCAACGACCATCATAAACTAAGTGTGAAAACTCACCGCCCAGTACTTCTTTCCACTTACGGCTAGATTTATCAAGTACTAGCTCGTCAATGGCTTGCAGTGCCGCCATAATAACGGTGCCACCTGGTGTTTCGTAACAACCGCGCGATTTCATGCCGACTAAACGATTTTCTACAATATCTACACGGCCAACACCATGTGGTGCTGCAATATCGTTTAACTTAACTAAACAGTCGTAAGGTTTAAGCTCTTCACCATTTACCGCAACCACTTCACCTTCAATAACAGTAAGCGTTACATGCTCTGCTTTATCAGGTGCTTGCTCTGGAGAGTTAGTCCAAGTCCATACTTGGTCGCTCGGCTCGCACCATGGGTCTTCAAGCTCGCCACCTTCGTGCGAAATATGCCATGCGTTAGCATCACGGCTGTATATTTTTGTTGCAGAAGCAGAGCACGGAATATCACGCTCAGCTAAGTAATCTAGTAATGATTCACGACTCGATAAGTCCCACTCACGCCATGGCGCAATTACTTTTAAATCGGGTGCAAGTGCTGCAAAGCACGATTCGAAACGTACTTGGTCGTTACCTTTACCAGTACAACCATGAGAAAGGGCATCGGCACCTACTCTACGTGCAATTTCAACTTGCGCTTTAGCAATGATTGGACGCGCCATAGAGGTACCTAATAAATAAGTACCTTCGTAAATAGAACCGGTTTTAAGCGTTGGGTAAATATATTCACTTACCATTTCGTCTTTTAAGTCAACTACGTAACACTCAGATGCACCTGATGCGATTGCTTTAGCTTCTACGCCTTCAAGCTCTTCAGCGCCTTGGCCTACATCAGCAACAAACGCGATTACTTCACAGCCGTAGTTTTCTTTTAACCATGGCACGATAGCCGACGTATCAAGACCACCTGAATAGGCTAAAACGACTTTTTTAATTGAACTCATAGGTGTTCCTTAACAAAATTTGGATTTAGTAATGTAACTAGCAGAGCATTTTGCGCATGCATGCGATTTTCTGCTTGTTGAATAATTTTAGATGCTGGGCCATCCATTACCTCAGAGGTAATTTCAAACTCACGGTGTGCCGGTTGGCAATGTAATACCGTAGTCGCACCTGTTTGATCTAGCAATGCTTGGTTTAACTGATAAGGCATATACTTTTCTTTTACAAGCTCAAGTGGCGTGTCATCCCCCATTGAAACCCACGTATCGGCGTAAACAACGTTTGCGCCAACAGCCGCTTCAACTCGGTCGCTTACCATTACTGATGCGCCATTCATTGCTGCTATTTGTTCAGCCTTTTTAAGAATTTGCGAATCAGGCGAGCTGCCTTTTGGCGTTACTGCCACAAAATCAGTACCAAGCGTTGCCGCTAATAGCATAAGTGAGTGAGTTACATTATTGCCCTCACCTAAATAAGCGACTTTAAGCTCGCTCACATCGCCATGTACTTCTTGAAGCGTTAAAAAATCAGCCAATGCTTGGCATGGGTGATATAAATCACATAAGCTATTAACCACAGGTACAGAAGAGTATTCACCTAGTGTTGTTAACGTGCTGTGCTGATTAACACGCGCGACAATACCATCAGCCCATGTAGAAATATTAAGTGCGAAATCTTTTACAGACTCACGTGCGCCCATAGCGCCGTTTTGCTGATCTAAATATACAGCGTGACCACCTAAACGATTAATACCAATATCAAACGATAAACGCGTACGTAAACTTTGTTTTTCAAATAACGTAACAACTGACTTGCCCGCTAATACTTGGCTGTATTTTTCTGGATTTGCTTTTAAATCACGCGCTAGCTTTAGTAAGTTAAGTGCGCCTTCTTGGTCTAATTCTAGACCCGTTAAAAAATTATCTAACATGGTAACCCTATGGTGTAATCTTTGTTCCGACATGCTCGCCTTGTAGCAAAGCAGTTAAGTTTTCTGGCTTTTGCCAACTGGAAATATACACACCTCGTCGTAAATGTTGGGCAGCGTGTAGGCTGGTCTTCACTTTGACCTCCATTCCGCCCAAAATTACTCCTTCATTAATTAAAGTATCAATGTGTTTTGTGTCAAGTTGATGTAACGGCTGCTTATTTTTATCAAGCACTGCTTCTACATCTGTCATAAATATAAGTTCTGCGTTTAAGTTGCTGGCAATCGCTGCTGCAGCTTCATCGGCATTCACGTTGTACCAATTACCTTGCTCGTCAAATCCGATTGAGCTCACAATAGGTAGACGGCCAACTTTGAGTAAATCGGTAACGATAGAGTCATCATTACTTTTACATTTGCCTACTTGGCCAAGTGCTTTTAACTTTTGCGAGGCCATAACCCCAGCTTCATAAAGACTTAGCCCAACTGGTTTGTGCCCAGCATTTATTGCTTGGCTTACAAGTTGTTTATTAGCACAGCCAGCAAGTGCGCCTACAATGTACGGCATTTGCTCTTTTGGGCTAATACGCAGGCCCTGATGTTTTGCACTAGCAAAGCCTGCCTGCTTTAGCCATGTATCAACTAAAGAGCCGCCTCCATGCACAATGACAAACTCATCATTTTGCTGTTCATTTAAAACATCAAATAAAGCTTTAGCTGCATTTTCTATATTAAGTACAGCACCACCCAATTTAATTACCCACGTTTTTTTGCTCATTTAAAACGCTCCTTTTAAACCAGTAGTATGTTTTAAATTCATTGATAAGTTGATGCACTGTAATGCTTGGCCTGCTGCGCCTTTTAATAAATTATCAATAGCAGACATAACGATTAACTGCGTTCCTTGTTGTTGCCAACCAATATCCACATACGGTTGTTTTGCAACACCTTTAATAGACGGTATTTTATCGCCTAACAAACGAATTAATGGCTCATCAGCAAGTACTTTATAAGCGTCTAAAACGTTTTCCTTGGTAACGTTTGGCTTAAGTTGTACATAAATAGTTTCTAAAATACCGCGCGGGAAATTACCTAAATGCGGAGTAAATAACACTTTATGACCTAAGTGCTGTTCAATCTCTGGACCATGGCGGTGGTTGAATAACCCATAAGGAGCCAGTGATACTTCACAAAAGTGAGTGCCTACGCTTGCTTTACGCCCTGCTCCCGTTACCCCTGATACAGCATTAATAATAATATTTTCATCACTTAATAAATCGGCTTGTTTAAGAGGCTTTAGTGCATTAAGTGCCGCAGTTGGATAGCAACCTGCAACTGCAACGAGTTGTGCATTTGCTATAGCATCACTATTCCATTCCGCTAAGCCGTAGGCCGCTTCGTTTAATAGTTCAGGATGTTGATGCTCAAAACCATAGTAAGTAACGTAATCGTCGTTGCTTGCTAGGCGGTAGCCACCTGATAAATCAAATACCTTTTTGCCCATAGCTAAAAATTGGGGGGCTAAATCTACACTAACCTTATGATCTGTACATAAACAGACATAGTCAGCGCTATTATTAATGTCATCAAATGCTGAAGCGCTAAGAGGAAGTAAAGGCTTATCGAGTAAACCTAGGTGCTCAGGATAAAGATCGCTTAGTAGTTTATTTTTATCTAAACTACCTTCAGATACATAACAACCTGCTAATTTAAGATGTGGGTGATTAGCAACTAAGCTTGCTAACTCTGCGCCGCTGTAACCGCTTGCGCCAATAATTACTACATTCATTGATTACTCGTTATTTTAAAATGTGTGATTAATAAATATGTTGTTCGCTTAAATTAGCTTAGACGCTAAATTAAGACTTAATTTAATGAATTTGTAGATTATCGTCGCATTATTATCATGGCGTTACTTTTAATATATTTATGCTTAAAAAGTGAATTGATATTCATCATAAATACTTTTATATTGTTATGCAATTAAATTGAATAATAATTTTGGATTTTTTTATGCCTTTGCCTTCGTTTATTTCTATGTACCAACAGCTCATTGCAGCTCCCTCTATTAGCGCAATAGAAGATACGCTTTGTATGAGTAATAAAAACGTAATTGAACTGCTTGCACAGTGGTGTGAAAGCTTAGGCTTTACTTGTGAAATTATAGAGTTAGAAGGTGGTAAAGGCCGCTATAACTTATTAGCCAAACGCGGACAAGGTGATGGCGGTTTAATGCTTGCAGGACACACCGATACAGTACCGTTTGATGACAGCCGCTGGAACCACGATCCATTTAAATTAACAGAGCATAATAATAAACTGTATGGACTAGGCAGTATTGATATGAAAGGTTTTTTTGCTTTCGTACTGCAAGCGATTAGTGAACTTGATGAAAAGCAACAAACACAGCCAATTTTGATACTTGCCACTGCCGATGAAGAAACCACAATGGCAGGGGCACAGCAAATTTGTAAGCACCCAAATTTAAAACCTGCACGCTGTATAATTGGCGAACCTACTAATATGACGCCAGTATTTACGCACAAAGGTCACATGAGTACTGCAATAAGAGTGGTTGGTCGCTCTGGTCATAGCTCCGATCCCGAACGTGGTCTTAACGCCATTGAAGTCATGCATAAAGTAACTACAAAATTACTAAATTTAAAAGAGCAATTAAAGAATAAATATTCAGTTGAGCACTTCGAAATCCCTTACCCTACATTAAATCTAGGTCATATACATGGTGGCGATAACGCCAACAGAATTTGTGGCTGCTGCGAAATGCACATAGACATGCGCCCACTACCAGGGTTAAGTATAAAAGACTTACAAGCACTGCTTATAGATGCAACTAAAGAGATTAATGATCAATACCCTAATGCAGTGAGCGTTATAGATTTACACGATCCTATACCTGCGTTTAGCGGCAGCACCGACAGCGCCCTAGTTAAAATGGCAGAAAAAATAGCGGGACAAAAAGCGGTTGCAGTAAACTATTGTACTGAAGCACCTTTTATACAACAGCTTGGCTGTGAAACAATCGTTATGGGGCCGGGCTCAATTAATCAAGCCCATCAACCTGATGAGTTTTTAGCAATGGAAAAAATAAACCCATCGCAAAAGATTATCACCGATATTATAAAGGCTAATTGCTTTAACGATTAAAATAATTACGCTTTAAAAATAACAAAGGCGCCAATTGGCGCCTTTGTTTTAGCAACTTCTAAAAGTTACTGCATATATTTGCTTAGGTACTTTTTAAAAACCGGATCTGATTTTGCTAACTCTTTTTGCTCAGCTAAAATTTCTTTCAAAATTTTGCCTGAGGTAAGTGGGTTAGCAAGTACCACCCTAAATACAACTGTAGGCTGATTATCGTATTGAGCGGGTGTTAAACGCGTTCTCGATACAAACGAGCGACCCGATTCACGCTGGCGTTTTTGCATACTAGCAGTAAAACGATTGAGCGATGCAAAAATATCAATCCGTGTTTTTTCATCAGCCTGTGTAATGGCTTGCTTTATTTTTTTAGGCACATAACGATAGGTTAACAAGCACAGTTCTGGCTCTGAGATAAGCTCAAAATCTTCATCTGCTTTTATTAAATCGGCAAAGTAATGCGCTTTTTTAATACTGCGATCAATTAGCATTTCATAGCCTTTACGGCCAATAACGCGTAAGCAAGCATGCACTAACATAGCCATACCTGGTCGGCTACCTTCAAGCGTATGGCTACCTAAATCTTTCGAACCTTTACGCAATATATACTCAGCATGATGCTCAATTGCATCGGTAGCCGCAGGGTCTTTAAACAGCACTAAACCCGCGCCCATGGGTACATACATTTGTTTGTGTGCATCTATGGTAATAGAGTCTGCGCGCTCAATCCCTTTTAAAAGTGGGCGGTGTGTTTGTGATAAAAGCGTCGCCCCACCCCAAGCAGCGTCCACATGAAAGTGGCAATTAATTTCGTGTGCTAAGTCGGCCATATCATCAAGTGGATCTATATTACCGGTTTCGGTAGTACCAGCTACACCCACAATTGCCATGACTTTAATACCTTGCGCTTCAAGCTCTAAAGCTTTTTCACGCATAGCAGCAACGTCAACTTTGTTATTTTTGCAGGTTTTAATACCAATTAAATTTTCACGGCCAATGCCCAGCAAATCAACCGACTTACCGAGAGAGTAATGTCCGCGTTCAGAAATTAATACCGCCAATCCTTTATAACCATAATGTAGCATGCCAGCAATTAAGCCCTGCGCACCAATTCCTTTAAAACTACCTTCAGGCTTTAATAAGCGATTTCGTGCAATCCAAAGCGCTGTGATATTAGCTACTGTGCCACCAGAGCAAAAAGCACCTAAGGATGTTTTAGCGCTGTGCATCCATTTAGAATAAAAACTATCATCTTGCCCGTAAGCTAAATGGTGCATCATCCCAAGTACTTGTCGTTCAAGCGGTGTAAACGCTTTTGAAGTTTCTATTTTTACTAAATTTTGATTAAGACCAACCATTAATTTTGAAAGGGGCAATAAAAAGTGCGGCAATGCCGAGGTCATATGCCCAATAAAGCTTGGCGCAGCCGTATGCACAGAATGGGCAACTAATTGCTCCATAATGTCTTGTGCATAGGCAGATACAAACGTTGGATCTTCTGGGATCACTGCCGATTGAAAGTCTTTTTCAATCTCGTGTAATGGTTTCTCAATTGCCGCAATATTTTCGTTTAGAAATCCTGCTAAATTACTCGAAATTTCAAGCTCAATTTTGCTTAAAGTTGAGTCTGGCGCTTCAGGTACAGTAAATATACGCTTAAGGCTTTCTTTAGAGGCGACGGCACAACGCTTTTGATCCATCTTTATACCTAGTGTGTGTGTAGCTAAAACACGTGTTTATCTATTAAAAATGTCAAACTGAGACGTTATTTTAAGCAACAGTGTTTCTTTAAAAATTGCGCTAACTTTACTGCAATATAACTAAAATGTCTCGTTTAAACCCATAAAAGCAATCAAAGCGGAGGTAAAAAAATGATAATTTAATTAATATCCTACTAAAGCGAATTATTTATTGGGCATTTTTTCATTTTGCGTATAATAAATTTGATAACAAAAAAGGGACACGTATGCTTAAAGGAAGAGTGAAAGTTAGTTGGATTATGGCCGGATTTAGCTTATTTTTAATAAGCTTGCTTACCTATGTTTACTACACCTACCAAACTACACGTGCTGAAATAATGCAATCGGTCGATAATCGTTTACTAAATGCAGCCACCAGCGTTAAACATATTCTAGGCGAAGAATACTTAATTGCTGTAAACGAAGGTGCTAATATAAGTTTTGCTGAGTACCAAACTAAAAGTAAACAGCTTTCTGAATTTTCTCGCGCACTTGATATTGCCTATGTTTATTCAATGATACTAAAAGACGGCAAAGTATATTTTAGCTCATCAAGCTATACCCAAGACGATCAAAATGACGGCAAAGTAACTCAACTTTTAGATCTCTACCCTGAAGCTACCGACGCTAACATTAGCGCTTTTTATTCTACTGAACCCGTGTTTGAAATTTCGAGCGACCAGTGGGGACATTTCAAAACCATTTTTATCCCTTTTGTTGACCCAGTTAACGGCAAAACCTACCTGACCGGTGCCGATATAACTATCTATAACTTAAACCAACAACTTAAAGAAAGTGTATCGAAAGCCGCTGCTATGGCGAGTTTTTTCTTTTTTATCGCTATTTTAGTGGCCGCTATATATGTTTATTTACTTAAACGCTCGCTAGCGACGGATTCAAGTACTGGCTTTTCAAACCATATAGCGCTTGAATACTACATAAAAAAAAGCAATGCTCATCACATGCAATTAGCCGTAATTTGGGTTAATGAAATAGAAGATATAAATAGTTTTTACGGCACCGAAGTGGGTGATAGAGTGATGAAAAACTTGCTCACTCACTTTAAACTGCGCAGCTCTGCAAATTGCTATATATATCGTTTAGCTACCAATAAAATTGTACTACTTGCACCTAAAGAGATGAGCAATGACGAGTTCACTGAATTTGTTAAAACCTATAACTTTAATACGCCCGTTTTAACCGACCCTTTTATTTATATAACTTTATGTGCTGGGATCGCCAGCGGTAACAAATCATTACTACTTGAAAATGCCCATATTGCAGCACTACAAGCTAAACAGGGCCGACACAGTATCGTTAATTACTCAAAAGCCCTGCACGATGTAAAAACTCAATATCAGTACAATGTAGAAATGGCAAAAGAAGTACGCGAAGCATTTGATAACAACCGTATAGTGCCGCACTTTCAGCCAATAGTTGATACAACTACAGATAAAGTTATCCAATATGAATGTTTAGCACGCATGGTAACGGCGCAGGGAGAAATACTAAAACCAGATGCATTTTTGAATGTAGTTACTCGCTCAAGAATGGATGGCTTACTAACTCGTACTATATTTTCTCAGTGCATTAGCCGCTTTAGAAAAACCAACATTTGCTGGAGCCTAAATATAACCGCGCAAGATATGCTTGACCCTAATTTAAGCGAATTCATTGCTTATGAACTTAAACGTTATCCGCATCCAGGCAATATCACCCTAGAGCTTTTAGAAACCCAAGCTATTGCTAACTTTTCAGAAGTAAAAGCGTTTATTGGTATGGTTAAAGCAAAAGGTGTAAAAGTAATTATTGATGACTTTGGTAGCGGCTATTCAAATATATCAAATGTACTAAAACTTGAAGTAGATGGCATTAAGTTAGACGGTGCATTAATAAAGCAAATAGTGAACGATAAAGATATTTACTTATTCATCGAACATATAGCAAGTTTTGCAAACAAATTAGGGCTAAAACTAGTCGCTGAGTCTGTTGAAAACACCACGATAGTCACAGCACTTAAAAAAGCAAATGTGACGCTGATGCAAGGTAATTACTTTGCTCAACCAGCGCCACACGTTAATACTATAACGGAAGAAGAAACAATACTCTAAAGGCCAATAACTAAGCGGTGACTTTGTTGGCCACTGGCCCAGTATTTACGCTCAAAGGGTGTAATTGCATCATCTGACTCATACAATGTTACATCGCAAGGGTTGCCAGTTAATGCAAGGGCCCTTGCAAATTCTTTAACATAAATATCCCAGTTACTGCGTACTTCTAATTGTCCGCCTAGTTTAACAATAAACGGAAAAATAGCCGCACCATGCCACCTGCGCTGGATATGCTTAGATTTAGGCCATGGGTTAGGGTAAAGCAAATAATGATGTGTAGGCTGCCAGTGAGCTGCAACCGCTAAACGCCAAAAGTCGTTCAAATCGGCTTGCACTAAAATATACTGCCCGCTATCTGTTTGCTTGTATTCTACATCGTGCTTATCTAATCGGTGTGACGATTTATCAATACCAATAACCAGTGCATCGGGGTGGCGCTTAGCTAAGTTCGCGCTACTCTCACCTACTCCACAACACGAGTCTAAAATAAGCGGGCCATTAAAGCCCTGCACTTTGGCGTTTACTTCGTCAAACGCTTTTTGAGTATGCTCAGCAATTGGCTTTTTAAACTCAGCGTTTAAATGTTTATTTACTATTTCATCAAGCTTTTCGTGAATACCCGCTTGGTTAGATACAATACTGCGTGAATTTGCATCGCTCATTAGTGTCTTAGCCCCACACCTTTTTTAATTAAAGTAAGCGCTAAAGTAAATAACACCGTAATAAACACTAAAATAACCCCAAGTGCTACGCTTAAATCAACATCTGACACACCTAAAAAACCGTAACGAAACGCATTAACCATGTATATAATGGGGTTGATTTGTGACACATTTTGCCAAAATTCAGGCAATAGTGTAATCGAATAAAATACACCGCCTAAGTAAGTTAATGGCGTTAGTATGAAGGTGGGGATAATGCTGATATCATCAAAACTATTTGCGTAAATCGCGTTAATTAAACCACCTAATGCAAATACAGCTGACGTTAAAATAACCGTCGCCATAATTACGAATATATTGTGTATTTGAATATCAACAAATAACAGCGATACACAGGTCACTATAAAGCCAACCATCATGCCTCGTGTCATACCGCCGCCCATATAGCCAAGTACAATAATATAATTAGGTACAGGTGCAACAAGTAGCTCTTCTATACTTTTTTGAAATTTAGTGGAGTAAAAACTAGAGGCCACATTGGAGTACGAGTTAGTTATGACCGACATCATTATAAGCCCAGGTACAATAAACTCCATGTAGCTAAAGCCGCCCATGTCGCCAATGCGTGAGCCAATTAAATTACCAAAAATAACAAAGTACAAGCTCATCGTAATTGCTGGCGGTACTAGGGTTTGCACCCAAATACGTAAAAAACGAATACACTCTTTAATCCATAAACTTTTTAGCGCTACGCCATACTTAAACATTTATTCGCCCCGCCCTTGCTCTAGTAATCCTACAAATAACTCTTCTAATCTGTTTGCTTTGTTACGCATGCTTAATACCGTATTACCTTGCTCAGTAAGCGCACTAAATACTGCATTTAAGCCTTGTGACTTAGCTACTTCGACTTCCATTGTATGATCGTCCGTCATTGTAAATTTATAACCTGCAAGCGTTACTGGGTTGGCTGGCATTTTTAAATCTAAAATAAAGGTTTCTTTATCAAGCTTTGCAAGCAGCGCTTTAATCGTCGTGTTTTCAACAATGCGACCAGTATCAATAATGGCAATGTTTTTACACAACAGCTCTGCCTCTTCAAGGTAATGGGTTGTTAAAATAATGGTAACGCCTTGCTCGTTAATTTGACGTAAAAAATCCCACATTGAACGACGAAGCTCTATATCAACCCCCGCTGTTGGTTCATCTAGTATAAGTAACTTTGGCTCGTGCATAAGTGCGCGAGCAATCATTAATCGGCGCTTCATGCCACCTGAAAGCGTGCGTGCCTGCTTGTCTTTTTTCTCAAGTAAGCCTAGTTGCTTTAGATACTTATCAGCACGTTTGTGCGCCTCGCTGCGAGTAACACCGTAATAACCGGCTTGGTTAACCAGTATTTGGCCTAACGTTTCAAACTGGCTAAAGTTAAACTCTTGCGGAACTAGCCCTAAATGCGCTTTAGCTGCCTCTAAGTCTGTATCAATATTGTGCCCAAATACCTCAACATTGCCTTTTGTTTTATTAACCAAAGACGATATAACACCTATGGTGGTCGATTTACCCGCGCCATTAGGGCCTAATAAAGCAAAAAAATCGCCCTCATTAACTTGTAAATCAACACCTTTAATAGCCTCTACGCCATTTTTATAAACCTTGGTCAGGCCTTCTATATTTAAAGCAATATTTTGCTTACTCATTATTTACCCTCACCATAACCCCAACGTTTTGTTAGGTTATGTTCAATGTTTAAATGATCTAAAATTCGCGCCACCATAAAATCAACTAAATCTTCAATGCTTTGCGGTTTATGATAGAAACCAGGCGCAGCGGGCATAATAGTCACTCCTAAACGAGATAACTTAAGCATATTTTCCAAATGGATCTCGTTGAATGGCGTTTCGCGAGGTACTAAAATTAGCTGTCCGCGTTCTTTAATAACCACATCGGCAGCACGCTCTAATAAGTTATCTGATGCGCCTACTGCAATTGCCGAAACAGAGCCTGCACTACATGGGCATACTACCATTTTTTTAGGTGCTGCAGAGCCGGAGGCTACCGGACTAAACCAGTTATCTTTACCAAATACTTTTAATTGCTCAGCTTTAGCGTTAAATAACGTGCTTAGCTGCTCTGTTGCTTTGTCTTCGTTGCCTGATAATTTAATGTTTGATTCAGTATCAAGTACCACTCGCGCTGCACTTGATATGAGTACATATACTTGAAATTGCTGTTCAATCAATACTTCTAACAATTTTAAACCGTAAGGGGCACCTGAGGCACCACTAAATGCGAGGGTAATTTTATCTTTAAATTGCACACTATTCTCCGCTGAATTTATTGGATAAACCGTCAACTAGTTGTTGATGTAAACCATTAAAACCGCCGTTACTCATAATTAAAATGTGTTGATTAGGCTGTATGTTTTCAAGCGCTATATCAACAATTGCTTTTGTGCTGTTAATGCATTGCATACCCGCTTTATCTGCTTGCTCTTTCAGTGACCAACTTAAGTTATCTGGCTCAAATAAAAGCACATCGTCAGCATCGCGTAGCGAATCTAGCAATGTATGCTGATGCACGCCCATTTTCATGGTGTTTGAACGGGGCTCTAAAATAGCGATAATTTTTTCATCGCCTACTTTTGCTCGAAGCCCAGCAAGTGTGGTCTTAATGGCGGTTGGGTGATGCGCAAAATCATCGTAAACTTTAATGTTACTTATATCTGCTTTGAGCTCCATTCGCCTTTTAGGGCTAATAAACTCCCCAAGCGCTGCAATACCATGCTCTATAGCAATACCTACATGGCGCGCAGCAGCGATAGCCATAATCGCATTTTTTACATTATGCTCGCCAATTGCCTGCCAATTAACAGTGCCCTGGCTTTCGTTATTTAACAATACATTAAATTCACTACCGTCAGCTTTTAATAACTCGTACGTCCAATCGCCATCAAGTGTTTCACTTTCACTCCATAAGCCTTGGTTAATAACATCGCTAAGTGCTACATCTTGCTGTGGCCAAATAACTTTGCCGCTTTGGGGTAATGTACGCATTAAGTGATGAAATTGTTTTTTAATTGCATTTAAATTTTCAAAAATATCTGCGTGATCAAATTCTAGATTATTTAAAATTAGCGTACGCGGTAAATAATGAACAAACTTACTACGCTTATCAAAAAAGGCGGTATCGTATTCATCGGCTTCAATTACAAAAAATGGAGTTTCGCCCACTTTGGCCGACACACCAAAATTTTGAACTATGCCACCAATTAAAAAACCTGGTTTTAAACCTGCATATTCAAGTATCCACGCCAGCATACTCGCTGTCGTAGTTTTGCCATGCGTACCAGCAACCGCAAGCACCCAAGAGTCTTGCAGTAAGTTATGCTTAAGCCACTCAGGTCCTGATGTATAAGGTAGGCCTTTATCTAACACATACTCTACACACGGGTTACCACGGCTCATTGCATTACCAATTACCACCATATCTGGCTTGGGCTCTAACTGGTTTACGTTGTAACCTTGAGTCAGCTCAATACCTAACTCTTCAAGTTGCGTGCTCATTGGCGGATAAACATTTTGATCCGACCCAGTTACCTTATGGCCAAGTGATTTAGCTATAGCTGCTATACCGCCCATAAAGGTGCCGCAAATGCCTAAAATATGTATATGCATAACTTTTATTTAATCCTTCACTGCTTTGCACGTCTGCAAATTTAATGGCGCTATAATGCCAAACTTCGCGCTTAGTTACTATGCACGTATACACAATTCACTAATGCCTAAATACGGAAAATCTATATTTATTTGTAAATCTTTACAGCGAATACATATATTGACTGTGTATTACTTTTATTCAATTATTATCAATGTTATAAATCACCAAACCATTTAATTTTTAAAAGGACTTATAATGAATAAACTATTACTTTTAGCCTGTATTTTTATTTCACATAAAAGCTTTTCTTTAGAGCTTGCTAAATACCCTATTGAACTGAGTTCCGGGCAAGGCACTAATGTAATCATCGCTCCTACAACAGATAAAAAACAAGCTTTAGTGAAGGTTACTGGTATAAATCACGATATTGATGGCATTGTTTTCCTAACCGACTTAAAACCTCATGGCAGTAATAGTGCCTATAAATACACATTTGATGGTACAGAGCGAAGTCTAGTTAGTGTTGATGATGGGTATCGCTGTTGCTCCTATACTCTTTATATTCCAGATACACGCGATGGTACATATTTATCAAAAAAAGAAGAATCAAATCCTGCAATAGTTGAAGATTTAAAAGCCCAATACGAACAACAGTTAACTAAAGGCATTCAAGTGGAATTAGCTAATTTTAATCGTGAAAAACATCTAAAATACCAGCAGAAAAATATCTCTGCTGCTAATGATCTGGTAAATAAACAATGCGGGCTAAAGATAAAAACAAACCTTAATTGGGAAAGCATTAGTGATGCTAATCTTAAGGAATATGCAGTTGGGTCCTATTGCGCACAAGTTGCTAAAGAAATGGCCTATATGTGTGAGAACAGTAAAAACTTTAAAAACTTTAAAAACGATATAGCACAATTTAATAACATAGAATGCAAATTCACAGATGAATTAAAGCTGCGAAAAAATGGTAATACAATAATATTTAAAACAGCCCCAAAAGCCCCTAACCAAGGCGAGTTTATCAAATCTTATTTACTAAATTTATAAACTAAAATCCGCCAATTAAAAAAGCACCTTAGGTGCTTTTTTGGTTTACTAATTTGGTTGGTTTATACCAGTTCAATTAATGTTTTTATAACGTTAAAAATACAATTAACCCTACACCAAGTAACAACCTGTAAATCACAAATGGCAACATTCCCATTCGCTCGATTATTTTTAAAAACATAAATATACATGCATAAGCTGATAAAAACGAAAGCACTACACCTAGTAATAATGTGCTCCAATCAACTACGTGGTCACCTAGTGCAAGCTCAGCAGTGTAATAAAGGCCCATCATAGAAATAATAGGTATTGCTAATAAAAATGAAAAGCGCGCAGCGCTTTGCTTATTCATGCCTAGCATTAAACCAGCAGTCATGGTGATACCTGAGCGAGAAGTTCCTGGGATCATGGCAACAGCTTGTGCAAAGCCGATAATAAGTGCCGTTTTCCAGTTAAGCTGATAAATCGTTTTAATTTGCTTGCCCTTAGCATCTGCGTACCAAAGCAATAAACCAAATACGATTGTGGTGGTTGCTATTACCCAAGCACTGCGAAGATAAAGCTCAACAAAGTCTTTTAAAAGCAAGCCCAATATAGCAGCAGGAATAGTACCAAGAATAATCCACCAACCTAATTTACTATCATCTGTAGTACCTTGTTCACCAAACGATTTAAACCAAGCACCCAGTATATCGGCAACTTCTTTTCTAAAATAAATGACTACGGCGATTAATGTACCTACATGTACTGCCACATCAAAAGCTAAACCTTGATCTTCCCAGCCTAATATTTGCGAAGGTAAAATTAAATGTGCTGAGCTTGAGATAGGTAAAAACTCAGTAAACCCTTGTATCAGGGCTAAAACAATTATTTCTATAATACTCATGGGTTAGAAAACTCCACCTTCCATAGCTTTTGTTTAGGGTTGTTATACTCACTCCAAAGCTTGGCTATGGTTTGCTTAGCTACAGGGTGATAAAAGTTTGGCGCCACTTCAGACAATGGCTGAAGAACAAATGCATTTTTTGTAATTTCGTCACGTGGTAATTGTGCTGGAGAGTCGCAAATAACATCATCGTAAAATAATAAGTCTAAATCGAGAGTACGAGGGCTAAACTTTTTATCATCTGCGTTACGCCCATTATCTCGCTCTATTTGCTTTAATAACTTACATACATTTTCAAGTGGCATTGACGTAGACGCAGCAACTACCGAGTTATAAAAGTTATTGCCTGCAAAGCCGACTGCCTCACTTTCATAAACAGAAGAATGCACTAAATCAGAAAAGTGCTGTTCAAGCGCCACAAGCGCACAGCGAATATAATGTGCTTTATTTATATTTGAGCCTAAGCTGATATAAATTTGCGCCATTTAGCTCATGGCCTTAGTGCGAGTAATTTCAACACCCACCGTATTGGCTTGGGCAACAGCTGCGGGCTTGCTCACTTTAATTGTTACCTGCGGCGTATTAAACTCAGTCAGTATAATTTTAGCTAATTGCTCAACTAACGTTTCGAGCAATTCAACGGGCTTAGCTGTTGTGTGCTCTATTACACGCTCACTTACTTTTGCATAATCGAGCGCTAAATTAATGTCATCACTTGCAGCTGCAGGTTTTATATTGCTGAGCATTTCAATATCAAAATAAAGGCTTTGTTTACTTTCTTTTTCAAAGTCGTACACTCCAATAATTGTGTCGACGTGTAGCTGAGATATAAATACCTTATCCATTGATACTCCAAATAACACTAAACAACTCAGCAAACATATAAAGCATCAATGAAATTAATACTGTATATGGTTTAACCAGTGTTTAAATATGTAAAAATAACTTCTACAATAGCAAAATGGCTAAGTTAACTGAAAAAATATAACAGTTATAATTTTTACGATAAATTTTGCCGTCAATAATAGCTTAAAAGTGCTACCAATGGGTATAGTAATTCAAAAATAAGGGGCCTTGTGTTAACCATTTTATTGTTTGTTTTAGCCTACTTACTAGGGTCGATTTCCTCGGCTATTTTAGTATCACGGTTATTCAAACTACCCGATCCACGTAATAGCGGTTCTAATAACCCCGGTGCTACCAACGTATATCGTTTAGGTGGTGCTTTTCCTGCATGCTTGGTATTGGTTTTTGATATTTTAAAAGGCACTATCCCTGTTTGGGGCGCTTACTTTTTAAAGCTTGAACCTTTAGAGCTTGGCTTAGTGGCTGTAGCTGCATGTTTAGGGCATATGTACCCTGTATTTTTTAGTTTTAAAGGCGGAAAAGCAGTCGCGACGGCATTTGGTTCATTGCTACCGATTGGATTATCTCTGGCTGGTTTATTAATTTGTACTTGGTTGGTTATTGTTGCAATAACACGTTACTCTTCTCTTGCTGCGCTTGTAGCAGTCTCTTTAGCGCCACTATATACTTGGTTAATAAAACCGCTTTACACCTTGCCTGTGGCGTTTATTACGCTGTTAATCATTTTTCGCCACCGCACTAATATAATTCGTTTATTTAGCGGAGATGAACCAAAAGTGGGCGCTAAAAAAGCCCCCACTGATAACAAAAAACACTAGCTTTAAATAGCTTGTAAGCTATCTATTGGCCAACGTGGTTTTGTTTTCATATCTAGGCTAGCAAATTGGCCGGCCTTTAAACGCTGCATACCAGCATAAGCAATCATCGCACCGTTATCTGTGCAAAACTCTGTGCGAGGATAATATACTTGCCCTTTCATACCGTGCATTACGCGCTCTAGCTGTAAACGCAACTGTGTATTTGCACTAACCCCACCGGCAATAACTAAACGTTTAATACCCGTTTGTTTTAGCGCCCGCTTACATTTTATTACTAAAGTATCTATTACTGCAGTTTGAAATGCATGAGCTATATCTGCTTTTGTTTGCGCGTCGTCGTCATTTTCACGAATAGCAATAGAAGCAGCTGTTTTGAGTCCGCTAAAACTAAAGTCAAGGCCGGGTTTATCTGTCATTGGACGCGGAAAAACAAAACGCTTTGCAACCCCTTGTTCTGCCATTTTAGCTAAGCGTGGGCCTCCTGGGTAATCAAGCCCTAATAATTTCGCCGTTTTATCAAACGCTTCCCCTGCTGCATCATCTACCGACTCACCAAGTACTTCGTATTGCCCAATGCCTGCAACTTTCACCATCATGGTGTGGCCACCAGACACAAGTAAAGCAATAAAGGGAAATTCAGGTACGCTTTCTTCAAGCATAGGCGCAAGTAAATGCCCTTCCATGTGATGCACAGCAACAGCTGGAATGTCCCAACCATAAGCTAAAGAGCGACCAATAGAAGTACCAACGAGTAAAGCACCAACCAAACCAGGGCCTGCAGTATAGGCAATACCGTCTAAATCTTCAGGGCCGCAACCAGCTTGCGCAAAAGCTGCGTCAATAAGGGGTAATGTTTTACGAACGTGATCGCGCGATGCAAGCTCTGGTACTACACCACCATAATCTGCATGTACTTTAACTTGGCTGTATAATTGGTGAGCCAATAAGCCTTTTTCATCATCGTAAATCGCAATACCGGTTTCATCACACGATGACTCAATGCCTAAAATTCGCACTGTACTTCTCCTGCCTTTTATCACTACTTAATGTGTTTATAACGCCAAACCAATATTAGTTTGTCCATCTGCAATAGCTTGCTTTTTAAGTGCTTTAACGTTTTCTGAGGTAATACGTCCCATATTTTCAACAAAGTCGATTAGCTCCCCGAGCACGTCAATTTCGTATTGCATTAATGGGTGTTCGCGCACTGCTTTATTGTCAGCTATTTCGCCTTCAACAGTCATTTGGTACTCAATAAAACGCGCCACTGTAGCCTGTGATATTTTACTTACGCTGATAAATTCTTGCTCGTCTTGTCCCATAAGGCCATGCATAAGGCTTAATAAAGAGGTCGCCGCATCTATTGCAGGGTAAGTACCAAACATATCAAAGTCAGCAAGTTCAGGAACATTCGGCTCAATTTTTTCAACTTGTTTTTCAAGATCAATTTTACTTTTAGGTAATAATATTTTTTCCCAACAAACATTAAGTGCACTACGCAATAATGCTTCATCACCAAAACCTGTAGCCTCACTAAATAAGCCATAGTTTGGTAACATACGCTCAATTAAAGCACTTGCTAACACAGCCTTTTGTAAGTAGTTTAGCTCTCTAATACGTTGAAAATTATTCGCTTTAGTCATTCTTTACAGTCTCACATGACCAACAGAAATCAAATGTTGATCCATTATGCTCATTGCAGTTAGGGCATACCCAATCTGGAGCGGATTGTTTTACTTGCTGATAGTTTACCAATATTTCGCGCGCGTGGCGCTCTTTTATCGCATAAACCTGCACACTAACTTGGGTTTGCTCAAACGGGATTTCACCTAACGCACCTTGTAACATTTCACCTTGAATTTGACACTCTATGCCAGCACTCAAAATAAGCCCTTTTACAATATTTGCTTCAAGATTATTGTCGGCTTTATAGAGTGTTACCCAATGAAATGCATTTTGAGAATTATCTGTATTAATATTTTGCAATTATCACCTCATTTGTTTTGCGTTTACAATATCCTACGATACTCTACTAAGTTGTATAGTAAGTAACTTTTTTAGGATAAAAACAATGACTCTAACAACCCCTGGCTTACTTTTTCCGGCAATTTCACTTTTGTTACTTGCTTATACAAACCGATTTTTAGTTTTAGCGCAATTAATTAGAGAGTTAAATTCGCGAGAAGGTGAATCAATACGTCCTGTAGTTGTTGCTCAAATTACTAACCTGAGAAAGCGAATAAAGCTAATACGTACAATGCAAGTGTATGGTGTTGCCTCATTTTTACTGTGCACGCTATCAATGTTCGCATTATTTATTGAATTTAACACTACGGGTATTATTTTGTTTGGCGTAAGTTTAGCTTGCTTAAGCTTGTCGCTATTAACTTCACTTTTTGAAATACACATATCTTGTGATGCTATTGAAATAGAGCTGCAAAGCATTGAAAACAAGCCATTAAGTAATAGAGTAAATCGTAACTTCGTAAAGTAAAACTTAGGTAGAGCGAACAACTTTTAATGATAACGATGCCTGGTGGTACTTTCCTTTTAGAAATATACTTTTTCATTATTTAGAATAGTCAGCTTGTTTTTTACTACTAACTTACTGACTAAAAATAACTTTTAAATATTATTCGTTGTATAAAAATAAATAAATAATAATGAACAACTAGCCTTTGTTAAATAAGGCAATACTATTTGGTCGCTTTTCTCTTTAATTAATACTTAAAGGGGGGTATCCTGCTTTTAAGATGCATAAATCTGCAAATGTATTTCAGTATTAGATTTTTACTTATTTTTAGTATGGAAATTAGTAACAATTTGATGCTCGTAGTAACTACGACTTACTTATAAAAAGGGACTATAAAGTGAGATTTGAACAATTAGAGCAATTTGTAGCGCTTGGTGTGTTACGTCATTTTAGACAAGCTGCTGAACAAACCCAAATCAGTACTTCCGCGCTTACGCGCAGCATTCAAACTCTTGAAGATGAAATGGGACACGAACTAGTAAAACGTTCAACCCGTTCCGTTAAATTAACGCCTGAAGGTGAACTTTTCCTAGATTACGCCAAAAACACGCTTAGCGAACTTGAACTAACTAAAAAACGTATTTTTGAATCAGTGAATGGGAATGTCAACGAAAAGCTAGTAATTGGCTATACCAACAAAGCAAGCAGTGTAGTACCTATTTCATGTGGGCAATTTTTGGCGCAGTACCCTCATATTAAAATTGAGATGCAGCTGCAAGATCAACAAGAGCTAACTCGTAAACTGCAACAAGGTGAAATAGATATAAGCGTTTATTCGCAAGCCATAAATAGCATTGGTAGCGATATCCACCTTCCAGATCAACTCGTTTTATTTGTTTCAGCAAATCACCCTCTTGCACACAAAAACGATATTAGTAAGCAGGATCTTGATAGTTACCCTATGTATGGCTGCTTTTCTCAATCGAAACAAGTCCAAACTATGCTAAATGAATCTATTGACTCTTTAAATAAATCGTCAAGTATAAAAGTAGGTAGTATTGAGCAGGTAATTGCCGGTGTTGTAAAATCTAATCACTTTGCAATTGCGAGCATTGAGCATGCAAATACGATTGCTGAGCACTCAAACTTGGTGCAATTAAAAACGAATAAAGACTTAAGCCATCAGCAACTTGTGGTACAAACAAGTCAACAAACAGCGATTAGTGAGCATGTAGAGCATCTACTGTCACTTATAAAAAAAGCGGGTACTACATTTAGCTAATAAAAAAAGTGCGGCATAATAAACAATAGTCTTTAGCTATTTTTAGGCTACACTGTCGCACTTTTTTTAAACAACTGACATGAATGAACACACTTTTTAGTTCCGATGTCTATTTAGATGATATAGAACACCAAGGTTACGTCATAATTCATAATGCGCTTGTTGCTGAATTAATTAACGAGTTAGTAGCCGATTGTCACCGAATAAACCCTCACTTTAGTCTTGCTGGTATTGGCCGTTTAAACGATTTACAAATAGATAAAACTATTCGTAAAGATAAAACCTACTGGTTTGATGGCAGCTCTCAAGCACAGCTTACCTATCAAGCCATTATGCAAAGTATAAAAACAACACTAAACCGTACTTTTTTTATGGGGTTATTTGATTACGAATGCCACTATGCAAAGTACACTTATGGGGATTTTTATAGAGAACATATAGATGCATTTAAAGGGCGCTCTAATCGCGTATTTACAACGGTGCTTTATTTAAATACACCTGAGCAAGGTGGTGAACTTGTTATTTATAAACCTAAAAGTAAGGAAGTAGAAATAACGATTAAACCAACCGCAGGCACATTAGTTATGTTTGAAAGCGAGCGCTTTGCTCATGAAGTATTACCCGCCGTTGATGAGCGTTACTCTATAGCCGGATGGTTTAGAAAAACGCTTCTATAAGCGGTATTATAGACCCACCAAGGTAGTAATAATAAGTAGTTTAAAGCCTGCCTAGAAGCTTTAAACTGCCACTGGATAAGAAACGAGTAACCCTATAAAAATAGCTAAGCCCACATAATGATTATTTAAAAATGCTTTAAAGCAATCACTTCTATCGCGCTTATGAATAAGTGTTTGCTGATAAATAAGTAAGCCTGCAGCAACACTCAATCCAACCCCAAATGCCACGCCTAAATTGTTACTTAATCCAACAAAAGCAACAATTGCGACAAATACAGCATTTAATATAAAAATAATATGGCGATCCAATTGACCAAATAAGATAGCTGTAGACTTTACCCCTATTTTTAAATCGTCATCTCTATCGACCATTGCATACATAGTATCGTAGGCTACGGTCCAGCAGATATTAGCAATGAATAATAGCCATGCTTGCGGCGGTACAAAATTAATTGATGCCATATAGGCCATTGGAATTGCCCAGCCAAACGCAGCACCTAAAACCACTTGGGGTAATTGAGTATAACGCTTCATAAAAGGGTAACAAAATGCTAAAGCAAGCGCCCCAAACGACAATAATATAGTGTTTATACCTAGTAACAGCACGAGTACAAAAGCAATGATAATAAGCAGTGCAAATAAGCTTAATGCTTCACCAGCGCTTACTTGCCCAGTAGCGAGTGGCCGCCCAGCAGTGCGCTTAACGGCTCCATCTATTTTTCTATCTGCAAAATCGTTAATAACGCAACCGGCGCTGCGCATAACAACCACTCCAAGTGTAAATACAATAAAATTAAGCAAACTAGGCATACCGCTATTGGCAAGCCATAAAGCCCAGTATGTAGGCCACAAAAGTAATAAAGTACCTATTGGCTTATCAATACGCATTAGTTGAATATAAAAAGGAATATGCTTGATATGCAACGTGGCTAATTTCATGAGTACAAATACGCTCCTGGTAAAAATACTTCGCACACTAAAAATTTATATTCGTGTAGGGAAAAAACACTACGACGCCCTAAAAGATCTCTGTTTGGTAAGTTTAGCAACGTCACTAATTGTTGTATTGAATGAGAGAAGTTGAAAGAGGCTATTTCTATTTCTGTGCGCTTTAATGCAGGGTCTTGAAAAATCACATCCCCTAACGGACGCTCCCCAATATTATGCAACGGATTGCTTGCATCACTTTTAGGTAACCAGCTTTGAGCATATACCATAGGTACGTTATCGCACAGTAAAATAACTTCTCGATTAATTGCTGTTTGAGTAGCACAACTTAGCAAATGTTGTTGCTCAGGACTTAAAGTAAATAGTTGCTCACTTAACACTTTCACACTAAATATTTGTGATTTACTTTTTAATTTAGCGGTTAAAGAATTTGGCTCAAATAGCCATTCTTGTTCAGCAGAAGATAAATCACTTACAGATGAAGTGGGCTGCCAATTAGCAGAAATAGACAAGGGATAAGTAATCACAATAGCTCGATAAAATAAAAACCAACGCGATGATAACATTGCCAAAGCATTTGAAAAAGTGATGTTTTATTGCCGATAAATAATTGCTTGGCGCTGTTTATTACCTACTATTAAGTATAAACTATTTATAACTGGTTTACGGAAACGCACTGAATTATGAAAAAAATAGTACACGCATGTATTTTTACAGTTTTAGCTAGCATAATGAGTCTGACTGCCCGTGCGGAGTCGAGCGTAGGATACTTTGGTTTTGAGCCAGATATAATCACTAACTATATTGGCGCCTCTAGTAAAAAAATGGGCTATGTACGGGTTACTATTGATTTAATGCTAACCGATACTTCAGACATTGCTATTGTTGAGCACCATACACCATTACTGCGTGATGCCTTAGTTGAAATACTATCAAAAGAGCCTGAAGAAAAAATAAAATCGTTAACTGGCCGTGAAGAGATCAGAGCAAAATGTGCTGAAAAATTAAAAATGTTACTCAAAGAAGAAACAGGTCAAGAGATCATCCGTGAAGTCTTGTTTACTAAATACCTGTATCATTAGAGAGCTATTTATTTGCATTAAACATATTAGCGGTAAACGCATAGGCCATGCCGCTTAAAAGCCCACCTAAGTGCGCCCAGTTTGCCATACCAACAAATAACACATCAGCAAAACCAAGTACTAACCAAATTAACATAAAGCCAATAATTGGCGTACTAACAAGCGCTGGCTGCTTTGGATTTAAATAGCTATGGATCCAGCAAAAGCCTAATAACCCATATACCACACCACTTAAGCCACCAAAATTGGGGCCTACAATTAGGTACTGAGCCCAGTTGCTAATAAGCGCAGTTACAACAAAAAGTCCTACTAAGCTAATTTTCCCACACTGTTTTTCAATATTATCACCAAGCGACATCCACCAAATTAAATTAAACACTAAATGCATAGCACTAAAATGCACGAGTGCAGGCGTAAGCCAACTTAATGGCTGAGCTGGATTAAACTGAAGTACTGTATATATTTGCTCAAAGCCACCCAATAAAAATGCAAAATAAATAATTACACTTATGATACTTACTGCTTGGTTCAACCAGCTAAGCGCTTTAAACCGAGCCATTAAATTTAGCGACTGACCTTGATAAGTAAGCCCTGATTGCGTACTTCCCACATCCCAAGAGGCTTGCTGATAGCGCACATGATTAGGGTTTTGTACAAACTCATCCCATAAAGGTTGTACTTGATGAAAATGCTCAGGATTAACGCTAATTATTACAGTGCTACCATCAGAGGAACTTAATTGCCCTTGTAAACCTTGGCTTTTTAAATAATCTATAAAGCCTTGTGCGGCGCGCGGGTTATTTAAACTGCCAAGCTCAATCATCTCTCTACTTTCTCACTATATGCAGCTTCCCATGCAGTAAAACCGCCGTCCATACTGTATACATCTTCAAAACCTTGCTCAACTAAGTAACTTGCAGCACCTTGTGAGCTCATGCCGTGGTAGCAGACTATAATAATAGGTTGGTCGAACTCTTTTTCCATCATAAATTGAGCTATATTTGCGTTTGATAGCGCTTCAGAGCCTGGAATATGACCTGCTTGATACGAATTTTGATCGCGTATATCTGCAATTACTACGTCTTCTTTATCTAGCAGATCATGCGTTTGCGCAATAGAAATATGTTTAAATGCCATTGAAATCTCTTTAATAAATTAAATAAAAAAGGCGGCCATAGCCGCCCTTCTTGTAATTTTTGTGGAATTAATCCCAGTTTAAAATTACTTTTCCTGACT
Organism: Pseudoalteromonas sp. MMG007; assembly: GCF_018100985.1. Classification (GTDB taxonomy): domain Bacteria; phylum Pseudomonadota; class Gammaproteobacteria; order Enterobacterales; family Alteromonadaceae; genus Pseudoalteromonas. The sequence continues at coordinate 123,891 of NZ_JAGJEI010000010.1, forward strand.
GACCTGAAATCATCATATCAAAGCCAGCTTGGAAGTCATCTACAGAATATTGATGCGTAATAATTGGATTCAAATTTAGGCCTGATTGGATCAAACTTGCCATTTTGTACCAAGTTTCAAACATTTCACGACCGTAAATACCTTTGATCACTAAACCTTTAAAAATAACTTGGTTCCAATCTACCGCCATATCTGATGGCGGAATACCTAACATGGCAATTTTACCGCCATGATTCATGTTATTAAGCATAGAATTAAATGCACTTGGCACGCCTGACATTTCAAGACCAATATCAAAGCCTTCTGTCATGCCTAAATCGATCATTACATCTTCAAGCTTTTCGTTGGCTACATTTACAGCACGTGAGGCCCCCATTTTACGGGCAAGTTCTAACCGATATTCATTTACATCAGTAATTACTACGTGGCGTGCACCTACATGTTTTGCAACGGCTGCAGCCATAATACCAATTGGGCCTGCGCCTGTTATAAGGACATCTTCACCTACTAAATCAAACGAAAGTGCTGTGTGTACAGCATTGCCAAACGGGTCAAAAATAGACGCTAACTCATCAGAAATGTTATCTGGAATTTTAAACGCGTTAAATGCAGGGATCACTAGGTACTCTGCAAAAGCGCCTTCGCGGTTAACGCCAACACCTGTGGTATTACGACATAAATGAACACGCCCAGCACGGCAGTTTCGACAATGCCCACAAGTAATATGGCCTTCGCCAGATACGCGGTCGCCAACAGCAAAACCACGAACTTCTTGTCCCATATCAACCACTTCACCTACATATTCGTGGCCAACTACCATAGGAGTAGGAATCGTTTTACTTGCCCATTCGTCCCATTTGTAAATATGGACATCGGTTCCACAAATAGCCGTTTTGCGAATTTTAATAAGCAGATCGTTATGGCCAACTTCTGGTTTTGGCGCATCTGTCATCCAGATACCCGGCTCTGCTTTTAATTTAGATAATGCTTTCATCATTAACACTCAACTAAAAAACCGAGGACTGGCCTCGGTTTATAAAAAATTTAAATAACACCCATTTCTTTACCAATACGGGTAAAGGCAGAAATTGCGGTATCTAATTGCTCAATGCTATGCGCTGCTGATATTTGCGTACGAATACGGGCTTGGCCTTTTGGTACAACTGGGAATGAAAAACCAGTTACATAAATGCCTTCTGCAAGTAATTTATCAGCCATCAGTGATGCCACTTTAGCGTCGCCTAACATAACAGGGATAATTGCATGGTCTTTACCTGCACAGGTAAAGCCTGCAGCTTCCATTTGCTCACGGAAGTATTTAGCGTTTGACCAAAGTTTAGCGCGAAGTTCACCGCCATTTTCTAGCATTTCTAGTACTTTAATAGATGCTGTAACAATCGAAGGAGCTAGTGAATTAGAAAACAAGTATGGACGAGAGCGCTGGCGTAACCATTCAACAATTTCTTTTTTACCAGAGGTGTAACCACCTGATGCGCCGCCGAGTGCTTTACCTAGAGTACCAGTGATTATATCTACTCGGTCAAGTACGTTACAGTACTCAGGTGTACCCTTACCGTTTTCGCCAACAAAGCCAACCGCGTGAGAGTCATCAACCATTACAAGTGCGTCGTACTTATCGGCTAAATCGCACACGGCTTCTAAATTACAAATTACGCCGTCCATTGAAAATACGCCGTCAGTGGCTATTAGTTTTGTTTTAGCACCGGCTTCGTCTGCAGCAATAAGTTGTTTTTCAAGATCGGCCATGTCGTTGTTTGCATAACGAAAACGCTTAGCTTTACATAAGCGTACGCCATCAATGATTGATGCATGATTTAATGAATCAGAAATAATGGCATCTTCCGCACCTAAAATTGTTTCAAACAAGCCTGTGTTAGCATCAAAACAAGAAGAGTATAAAATGGTATCTTCAGTTTCTAAAAAACCACTAATTTTTTGTTCAAGTGTTTTATGGATATCTTGTGTGCCACAAATAAAGCGTACCGATGCAACACCAAAACCATGATCGTCTAACCCATTTTGAGCTGCTTTAATTAGCTCTGGGCTATTGGCTAAACCTAGGTAATTATTGGCGCAAAAGTTGATTACTTTGCCTGATGCAACTTCTATCTCTGCTTGTTGCTGAGACTTTATAATACGTTCGTTTTTATACAAACCTTCGGTTTTTACGTCTTCAATTTGCTGCTGTAGCTGGCTAAAAAAAGCAGATGCTCTCATCTGTGGTCTCCATTTAATTGAACGGGTAAACAGGTACTGTTTAATATGGTGGGTATTGTAAAAGTTTCATGAGTAAAATGCACGGTTTGCAGTTTATAGAAAACATGCGAATTGGCAGGAATTCCTGCCACTTTACACGCGAATAAACAGGTGAGGGTTATAGGGTTATAAACGCAGGTAAATCATTTATTGAATCAATTACTAAGTCAGCGTGTTGCTTTGCGTTTTCATCAAAGCATTGACCTGAACGTACAAGAACGCGTGTAGCAATATGCGCCTTTTTTGCAGCTTGCATATCGCTAAGTTTATCGCCAACCATAATGCAGTGCTTGGGGTTGATGTTATGCTCTTTAATTCCTTGTAGTAACATTCCAGGGGCCGGCTTTCTGCAATCACATTGCTTTAAATATTCGGGCAACGCTTTTTTAGGGTGATGCGGGCAAAAATAGACATCGGCAATTTTAATGTCGTGGTTACTAAATTGCGTTTTCATCCACTGGGTAAGCGCTATAAAATCAGCCTCGGTATAATAACCACGCCCAATGCCTGATTGGTTTGTAACAACTATAATTTTATAGCCCGCATCATAAAATTTTTTACAGGTGCTAAAAATACCATCAATAAATTCAAACTTTTCACTTTGATATACGTAGCCGTGATCTACATTTACAACCCCATCACGGTCTAAAAAAAGCGCTTTATTTTGTTGTAAACTCATCACAGTGACTCTTTTTTTACAACATGGTCGAACATTGCTTTAACGCTATTTATGGTTATTTGACTCATTAAATCGTCACCTTTAACGCGGGTGCCCCACGGTACTTGCTGCGCAGTTTTACCTGTTTGTTTGAGTAAATTTTGGTGATAAACCTCAACTACGTAGTCTTGATATAAATAAGGGCCTGTGCGTGCTGGGTTTGAGTGGGCATATAAACCAATAACAGGCGTGCCAACGGTTACCGCCATGTGAGCCGGGCCGGTATCTGGGGCTAGTACTAAATCAGCTCTTTTTAAAACGCATAACAACTCTTTAAGTTTTGTTTTACCAACAAGATTTAAAATAGGACTATTACAGTGTTTTATAATATTGTCTGCTAAGTTAATTTCAAGCTCGGTAGGTCCGCCCGTTAAAATAACGTTAAAACCCTGCTCGTTCGCGTAATCAGCAAGTGCGGCATAGCGTTCAGGCAACCAATTACGCTGAGCTTTACTTGCAGCTGGTGATATAACAAATAGCTTGTTGGCTAAATACTCTTGCCCTAATAACTCATCGGCTTTGCTTTGATCTTGTGCGCTATAAGGCATCTGCCAAGAAGGCATATAATCATCTACGCCAATTGCATTGGCAAAACCTTTAAAGCCCTCTAATACGTGTGCCTCATTCTGTGGGGCTATACGTTTATTTATAAATAAGCTGTGCAGCTCTTTTGAGCGGGACCAATCAAAGCCTAATTTTACTTTTGCCGGAATACAGCGCGCAACAAAGCCTGCTCTTATTGCCACTTGCATATTAAGAAGTACATCAAACTGCTTGCCTTTAAAGGTGTTTTTTAATTTTTTTAGTGCATCCTTACCTTGTTTTTTATCAAAAACCACCAGCTCAACACCTGGTAAATCAGCAAGTAACATGGCTTCTATTTTACCCATTACCCACGTTATTTTTGCATTAGGGTGCGCTTTTTGAATTGCTTGAACAGCACTCACCGCATGACATACATCACCAATAGCAGAGAGTCTTAAAATACAAATAGAGGAGTAATTAGGCACTTGAGTCACGCATTCCGTTAGGCTTTAAATAAGTATGCTGGGATCTTAAATTATACTCGCGTTAATGCAAGCACTTATCCTGCGCCATAAAACACGTTAATATAGACCTCTTATTGAATTATTTTAACGAGCTATGTTTAAAACACTAACGCAAGGCAAGCACACTATTTTAAGCCACCCAGATTATTTTAACCTTATTGATATAAACTGGTTTGATGCAAATTATTGGCAACAGCAAAATAAAATAGTAGGCGCTAAAAAAGGTCGTGCTACAGCATGGTTTTTTAAACACGATAATTTAACCGCTGTACTTAGGCATTATTGGCGTGGCGGTTTGGTTGGCAAGGTATTAAGCGATCAATACTTTTATCCAGGCCTTGAAAGCACCCGAGTGTATAAAGAGTTTAGCTTAATGATTAAACTTATTGAGCTTGGCCTAAATGTGCCAAAGCCCATTGCAGCTAAAGTATCTCAAAGTGGTTTGATTTACCGAGGAGATATAATTACACAAGCCATAAGCGGCGCTAAAAGCCTACTCGACATTTTAATTGAGCGTCCTTTAAATAGTAGTGAGCTTGAAAATATAGCCAACACTATTGCGCAATTTCATAAAAAAGGGGTGTATCATGCCGATTTAAATATCAATAATATTTTATTTAATGATAAAGACGACGTATATATTATCGATTTTGACCGAGGTGAAATTAAGCAGCCAAACGCACAGTGGCAGCAAGCTAATATAGCTCGCCTTGCGCGTTCATTTTTAAAAGAACAAGGCCGTAATAATAACTTTTACTGGCAAAGTAACGACTGGGAAACTTTGCATACTCTTTATAAACAAAAACTAACGACGTAAAGCTAAATACTCCTGGGCAACGTGTTCAGCACTCACTTTTTGCAAAATTTCCGCATTTTCTACATTAGGTTTATTTGCTAAAACTTGCTTTATTTTAAGTGCTAATTGTTCGCTATTTCTTATAGGTACTAAGTAGTTAGCCAGTTCGCCAGTTAATATTTCGCTTGGTCCAAAGGTGCAGTTAGTACTTACTACAGGCGTACCTACGGCTAGTGCTTCGAGTAAAACGTTACCAAACCCCTCAAAATCAGAGCTTAAAACTAGCGCCTGCGCGTGTTTAATCCAGTTATAAGGATTTTGCTCAAACCCTGGCACAATCAGCTGTTCTTCAATGCCGTACTCTTTTGCAAGCTTAAATGCCTTTGCTGGTTTATTACATAAAAGTACCAATTTGTATTTCTTATCAAGCTTTGCAAATGCTTTAAATAAAATATCGTGGCGTTTTTGCTTAGCTAAACGACCCACATGAATTAAATAAGGAGAGTTTGGGATTTTCGTATTAAGCTCATCAGACTGGCGCTTGATATCTTCTAAATTAAATGGATTATAAATAGTGGTTATTGCACTTGGCATAATTAAATCGCCTTGGGTGATTTCTTGCTCTACCCCTTTTGATACACAAACTAGTGACTTACCATTTAAGTTTTGCTTTGATTTTTTAAGATAGCGATATGAAAACGGCCCTAACTTTTTTTGCCTCGCAAGCTCTGCATTTACTGAGTTATGCATAATAAAATGCACATTTTTAACTGCACTTTTAGCGAGTAAATTATTACTTCTATCAAGGTTTGAAAGCACTAAATCTATCGCGCCTATTTCCTGCTGTTTAGAACTAAACCAGGCCTCTAACTTTGCTACGCTTTTATTTATCTTCCAAAAACGGTCTACTTTAGTCGCTTTATCAGAAAATAAACTTTCAACCTTTAATTGCTCACGAATTGTATATTCAAATTTATTAGCTAAAGACAATATGGTTACACAATGATCCTTAATAAGCTGCTCGGCAAGGGTAAGCATTACTTTTTCAGCGCCGCCACCCGCTAAAGAATCTATTACGATTACAACATTCACTATTTTGCCTCCATCAGCATTTTTTTTACACCTTGGGTAATAACTTTATATCCTTGTGCGGTTTCAAACTGAGAGTATTTATTTAAAAGCTCTTCAAAATGAGGCTCTAAAAGTAGATCATTTACTTTACTCACAATGTCGCTTTTATCAAAACTAGCTTTAAGTACTACACCTGTACTTTCACAGCTAGTTAGACGGTCATTCTGATCTTTTGAAATAGCACAAGCAACAGTAGGAGTTTTCACAGCAATAGCTTGCAATAGGGTATCGCCTGCACCTAATAGTGCAAATTTAGCTTGTTCCAACAGCGATAAAAACTCACTGTTATTCATACTTGGGAGACTAATTACGGCACTCGATTTTGGTAAAGTTTTACTATAGTTAGGGCCAAAGATCACTATACCCTTTAACCCTGTCTTAGCCGATACTTGCTCTGCAGCAGCAAAAAAAATATCTGCGCAATTTTCGCCATTGAATATATGGCCTCCAGATCCTGCACTAACAATAAAATAATCTTTTTTGTCGAGTTTATAACTATCTAAAACTTGCTGAGTTTGTTGCTTTGAAGAAAACGCGATATAAGGCCCCACATTTTGGGGCATAGCTAGCGAAAACATATCTATTTTGGTTTTTTCTGCCCAGCTAAGTGGCTCAATACAATAATCGGGTTGCACTACCCAATGACTATCTATTAAATTAATACGATTAAGTTTTAAGCCTTTAGCACGTTTTTTTGCGTGCTGAGAAATAAACACTACTTTTGCGCCGACTTTTTTAGCCGCCTTCATATGTGCAGCGCGCCCTGCACAGTCAAAGATTACAACATCTGGTTTATATTCCGTTATAAATCGACATACCTTATCAAGCTCTTTTGTTGGCGAATGTTCAAGTAAAGTTGTGTCAAATGGGCAGCTTTTTGCGTAAACAGCATGCTTATTTAAAATAAAATGTATATCAAGGGGATTTGAGCATTCGCTTTCAAGGCTTTGAGCTAACAACAACGAGCGCATGTATTCACCAATTCCTTGCGGTGATGATACGGGTATAAATATAAGTCGTTTATTGCTCATTGCATTCTCTATTTCCTATTTGTACAGCAGTATATCAACACCTTAGTTTTTGCGATAGATAGGTTACATTTTTATACATTAAATTAACGCTATTCTTTTGATTATTTACTGCAATAGCCGCACGAGGTTGGTAAACTTAGTCGCAATCTCAATCACAAGGATCTGAACTTTGCGAAATAGAATCTTTCTACTTTCTTCTCTTTTTTGCGCTATGAGCGCATCAGTAACAGCAGAGCCCTGGGTAAAACCAGACGACTACGGTCTCAGAGCCGATATTCAACAGCTCGCTGATGCTGGTGTTATTTTAGCGCCCGTAACCACCTATCCACTAATGTGGAAAAGCTTTATTGGCGAAGTTGAATCTACCAAGCTTGAATTGTTAGCACCAAGCCTACAGGATGCTCTTCTTCGCGTAAAACACCGTTATAAATCAGAAAATAGTAGCTCGCACAGTGTGCAACTTTCTGCGTTTGCCGCATCAGACCCAATTGTAGCCACCAGTTTTGGGGCCACCAACACACAAGAATCTGAGCTTTCAGCAGCTTACGCCTACCTTGGTGATAATTTTGCAGCTAAAGTTGCTATAAACTACCGAAATGACGGTAAGCAATGCTTAGTTGATGGCAAAACAATAGATGATATAGCCGCAAATGATCAAGCGCTTGAAGATTGTAATGACACCTCTCTTGACGATAGCTATTTAGCATATCGCTTAGGGAATTGGATTTTTAGAGCTGGCGCAGTAGAACAGTTTTGGGGACCCGGTGTTGATAATAGCTTAATCATGTCGGGTAATGCTAAGCCTTTACCTGCCTTTAGTGTTACGCGTGAGCAAAGCACGGCATTTGAAACGCCTTGGTTAAGTTGGCTTGGTCAATGGAGCTTTACCGCCCAAATGGCAAAGCTAGAATCAACCCGTGTAATACCTGATGCGCTACTTTGGAGTAGCCGTGTTAATTTCCGCCCTGTCCAACAGCTTGAAGTTGCCTTAAGCTGGTCTGCGCAGTGGGCCGGTGAAGGTCAACCAAGCTCAGCAGGTGACTTTATTGATGTTATCACTGGACAAACGCTCTGTGCTGATGGTAATGACAGCTGCGATAGTGCCTTAGATTCTAAGATAGGTAATCAGCTTGCCGGTATTGACGTTCGTTGGTCTGATACCTTATTTAGTCACCCGTATGCCATTTATGCCAGTACAATTGGCGAAGATGCCAGCTCTCAATTCAAACCAGCCGATCGCGCTTACTTATTTGGTGTACAAACGACCCAACGTATTTACAGCCAAAATATACTCGTGAACGTAGAATACATAGACACAGGTGTATCTTGCTCAGCAGAATCAAACAATGAAAACTGCTATTACGAACACACAGATTATAAATCGGGCTATCGTTACCATGGACGCACCATAGGTTCAACCTTTGATAACGATGCACAATCAGTGGTATTAACAGTGCTTGGTCAACTTTCAAACGGCGATGACTGGCAAGTAAAGCTTCGTAGTGTTGATTACAACAGCGATAATCGTGACCGCTATCCTAGTAATCCAGATTTAGGTAATACAATTACTAAAACGGGTTATAACTCAAAACAGGTTGAACTGCGTTACAGACAGCTTGCAATGGGTGGACGTTTAACACTGGGCGCTTTTGCATCAAACAATGATGGCGCTGAAAACGACACATCAGCGTTTGCTAAGTACGAATATAACTTTTAAAAAATTGTATGCGTAATAATAAAAAGGGTTGAAAACGCAGTTTTCAACCCTTTTTATTTGAAACAAATATCTACATCACTGCTTTATTTTACTAATCACTTTTGATGTAGAGCAACCATCTAAAAACGTCAGCACTTCTACTTTTCCACCATGGCGCAGGACATGATCGGCCCCGGCTATTTGCTCTACAGTATAATCGCCACCTTTTACTAAAATATCAGGGCTAATTTGCTCGATTAATTTAGCTGGCGTGTCGTTTTCCTCAGCGCTGCCAAAGGGGATTACCCAATCAACAGAGGCAAGTGCACTTAATACCATTGCGCGCTCATCAAGTGGGTTTATTGGGCGCTCAGGGCCTTTTAAACGGGTAATAGATTCATCATTATTTAACCCTACAACAAGCCTATCTCCACGCGCTTTAGCTTGTGCTAAGTAGCGCACGTGGCCTGCGTGTAAAATATCAAAACAACCATTGGTAAATACAATGGTTTCGCCGTTTTGCTTTGCAAACTCAATATGCTGCAGTACATCATCAAACGGAGTTTGGTAGTGCTCTCCATTGGTGTGTAAGTATTGGCCTAACTTTTGGCTTAACTCTTCTGGTGACACTGTAGCTGCCCCCAGTTTACTTACCACAATGCCCGCAGCTAAATTGGCAATTTCTACCGCATCTTTAGGGGCCATACCTGCACCAAGCATTACAGCCAAAGTTGCAATTACCGTATCGCCTGCGCCAGTCACATCGCTTACTTCTAACTGCTGAGCTGCAAAGTCGTGTTTTTCATCGGCATTAATTAACGACATACCTTGCTCTGAGCGTGTAAGTAGCATGGCTTTAATACCATTTTTACTAATCAACTCACGGGCACTTTGCGCTAAAATTTCTTCAGAGCCGGTTTTACCACCTGCTAAATTAAACTCATGCAAGTTAGGCGTAATGTAGTCTGCACCTTCGTACAAGTGTAGGTCTGGCGATTTAGGGTCTATAAGCACGGTTTTACCCGCCGCTTTTGCAATACTCACCATTTCTTTAATTAAACTGAGTGAGCCTTTACTGTAATCAGAAAACACTACAAAGTCGTACTCATCAAGCACCAGCTCTAAGCGATTTAATAACAGCTGGCTATGCTGCTCAGTAAATGTCTCTTCTAAATCAAGGCGCACAAGTTGTTGATGGCGGCTAATAACGCGCATTTTAGAAATAGTCGGTAAATCACATACACTCACAAGTTGTGAACTTATTTTTTCACCTTTTAAAATATTTTCTAAAATTTGCCCGCTTTCATCCTCGCCAATTAAGCCAAGGAGTCCTACTTTGGCATCAAGCCTAGCAATGTTTTTAGCAACATTGGCTGCGCCACCGGCTTTGTCTTCAAACTTACTTACCTTAACAACAGGTACAGGCGCTTCTGGCGAAATACGCCCAGTGTCACCGTACCAGTAGCGATCAAGCATTACATCGCCCACCACTAAAATACGTGCTTTAGATAAGTTTTTTAATAACGATAAATCCATTACTGCTGCTCCGCAACAACCATATCTATGGCTTCACATAACCAATGGCCAATAAACATATGCGCCTCTTGGATGCGTGCTGTTTCATCGTTTTTGATAATAATTGGCAGCTTGGCAATATCTTTTACTTTTCCGCCATCACGGCCTGTTAATGCAACAGTAAATGCCCCAATTTTATTGGCGGCTTCAAGTGCTAAATTAATATTTGCACTGGTACCTGAGGTTGTTAAACCAATGACTAAATCTTCTGGTTTACAAAGCGCCTGAACTTGGCGCTCAAACACGGTATCAAAATGGTAGTCGTTACTGTGCGCAGTAAGAATTGACGTATCGGTTGTGAGTGCCATAGACGCAAGCGGTCCGCGCTCTAATTTATAACGTACTACAAATTCGGCCGCTAAATGCTGAGCATCCGCTGCACTTCCGCCGTTACCAAACCAAATAACCTTACCACCAGCTTGTAATGCACTATGGCATGCTTCTAATAACTGCATAGACTCTTGATGATAAGCCTCCATCGTTTCAAATAAGGCTTGATGACGGTTTAAACTTTCAACGTAGCTTGTTGCCACAGAATCGATAATTGACATGAAAAATTCCTCTAGGAACTGAAATGGCAGGAAAAAATTAAATCCATTATTCCACAGTTTTATTTAGTTGTGTGCATTTTATAGGAATATAGCTGAACTGGAGCATAATTTAGTGCTTCACATGTTCAGAAATTATCACTTTCGCGTTAAACTAAGGGCACTTACCTCAATAAAAGTTCAGTATGGCACGCATTTTTTACTCATTCGCATTAATTTTAATTAGCCCGCTGATTGTATTTTACTTATATATTTTAAGAGGTAAAAAAAACAAAGGCTACCGCGCACACTTTAAAGAGCGTTTTGGCTTTGTGAGCAAAAGCTTATGTACAAGTAAAGGCAAACCGTTAGTTGTGCACTGCGCCTCTGTAGGTGAGGTGCTTGCAGCTGCACCACTTATTAAAGCGCTGCAAAAACAACACCCGCAGCTCAATATACTTATTACCTGCAATACGCCTACCGGGCGCGAGCAAATAATTAATCAATTTAAAAATACCGTGGCGTGTAGTTATTTACCTATGGACTTTCCTTTTTCGACCGCTCGATTTTTAAAACGTATAAACCCACAAGCACTATGCATATTAGAAACCGAGCTTTGGCCAAACTTAATGGCAATAAGCCATAAAAAAAATATTCCTGTACTGGTACTTAATGCTCGCTTGAGCGAAAAATCGCAACAAGGGTATCAAAAGGTTGCTAAGCTAACGCAAATAATTATGCGTTCAATCGCGGTACTTGCAAGTCATAATAAAAAAGATGCCGAGCGGTTTATTGAGCTAGGTTTAACCCCCTCAAAAAGCCATGTTACAGGCTCAATTAAGTTTGATATAAATCCAAGCAATGAGCAGCTAGCCTCAGTTGCAAACCTTAAAGCACAATATAAAACTCAAGAGCGGTTTGTATGGGTGGCAGGCTCTACTCATCCACTTGAACACGAAATGATATTAAATGCCCACCAGCAACTATTAAAAAAATACCCAAATGCACTTTTAGTTATTGCCCCTCGACACCCTGAACAGTTTGATAAAGTAGCCGACACGTTAGCTCAAAGCCCCCTTAGCTTTAGTCGTCGCAGCAACAATAACTATCAAAATGAGCACGTACTATTGGCCGATACACTTGGCGAGCTGCAATGTTTATATGGGGCTGGTGATGTAAGTTATGTAGGCGGTAGTTTAATTCGCCGCGGCGGGCATAACCCACTTGAAGCTGCAGCTTTTTCAGTTGGTGTAATAACTGGCCCACATACGTATAATTTTGATCATGTATATCCTGAGCTTATAAAATTAAAAGGCGCTGTGGTTGTTGAAAATACCGATGAGCTTGCTACACAATTAATTAATTTAAGCCAAAACACTAAAGCCTGCCAAACCTTAGGGAATAAAGCGCAGCAGTGCGTATTAAGAAACCAGGGCGCCATTAAAAAAACATTAACTATAATTAATCAGTATTTAGAGCCAAAAGCATGACCAATTTAGCTATTACTCAAACCCGTGAGTGGGTATCGTCGGTTATTGTAAAGTATAACTTTTGCCCATTTGCCCGCAAAGAAGTTGAGAACAACTGCATTCATTATGTGCTTAGCCCAGCAGTAAAAATTGATGATGCGGTAATGGATATGCTTGAGCAATGCACACAGCTTGATCAAAACCCAGAGCGTGAAACCACACTAATACTGTTTGATAAAGGCTTTAGCGATTTTGAAGACTTTTTGGATTTAGTTGATTTAGCCAATGCGCTACTGGTTGCACAAGGCTTTGAAGGGAAATATCAAATTGCTAATTTTCACCCTGACTACGTATTTGCCGACAGCGACGAAGATGATGCCGCAAATTACACAAACCGAGCTCCCTACCCTACACTGCATTTAATCCGCGAACTAAGTATGAGCGAAGCGCTTGAAAGCTATGACGAGCCAGAATCTATTCCTGAGCACAATATTAAACTTGCTAGGCGAAAAGGTATCGACTTTTGGCAGCAGCTTTTAGAAGGCATAAAAAAACCGAGCGCATAACCGCTCGGTTTTTAAGTAACACAGTTAATATATTACTTTTTAACCCAACTGCCATTTACTTCAACATAATGACCGTTTTGGGTTTTTTTGATAGTTTTAGCCGCTGCGAGTGCTTCTACTTGGGCGAGTGATAAATTGTTCTTCTTAGCTAGTTTTAAATACTGAGCTTTGCGCTTTGCGTTAATTTCTTCGACAACGGCTTTCGCCTCGCTATTTTGTACAACTAAGCCTAAATAACCCGAACTGTTCTCACCCACTAAGCCTTGGTTTTTAGCGTCATCTAAACTAATCGCCCACGCCGAAAACGACATATACACTGCACCAATTAAAGTGGCAATACTTAATTTATTTTTTATAGTCATCATTTAGCTCCTAAAATAATTCGCTGTCGTCACTGAACAGGGTATCGAGTTCTTTATCCACCTTTACACGAATTTCGTGATCTACTTTTACATTAAGGTTGATAGTTATTGGCTCTTTAGCTGCTACTTCTACTCTGTGTGTACATGCGCTCAATGCGCTAATAGCAGCAAGGGCAATGATCGCCTTAATGCTTAACGAATTTTTCATCATTAGTTTCCTTTTTGAGAATATTGCTGCTCAACTTTTTGTGTTATTTCGTCACTTAACCTTAGCGCTCTTAGTAGCGTAAACACGTTTTCTTCATGATTATAGTTAAAATTAACTTGCTGCTGTTGTGGCTCATTAAAGCCTTGTAAGTTAACACCTAAATTTAACCAGCCATCACTTTTAAGTGCTACTGTACTATTAAGTTTTTGTATATCAAGGTTTTTAAGTAAGCTCAGTACAGGCTGTAGTTCTTGTTGCTGTTGCATAACAGAGTCAAATGCTGCGTTATTACTAATAATAAGCTTCCCTTGGCCTTGATTGGCTAGGCTGCCATTTTTTACCTCAACCCCTGTTTCATCAAAATAAAATGGCAACGTCCCTTTTAGCCTACCTGTTAGGGTAATACCCGACTTATCGTCAAGCGTTATTAATTTGCTGGCATCAACATTATCAAACGTAACATTAGCTGTTTGCTGCGATTTTAAAAGCGAGTATTTATCTAATTCAAATACCCCACCAAATACATTGCCATTTATATCAAATGCTTGTGCGCTATTGTTTACCACTTTTATTTTGCCATTAATATTATTAACTACCGCGCCCGCTCTTAATTCATTAACGTTAAAGGTAGTAGGCTCAACATTAAGCTGTCCTGAATCATATTGCCCACTAAGTTGCGTCCTAAACTGATTAGCTAAGTAATCGTTATAAAGCGCGCTGGTATCATCAACAGTTAAATTAAAATTGGCTTTTTGTAAGTTAACATCGCCACTAATTAGCCCACCAAACTCGCCTTTAGTGAGTTGAGCTAACGGCTCAAATTGGCTAATAATTGAATTTAGCGAAAGTACATTTTGCTGCGGGATTATTACTTCAAACGGGTGTTCTACTTTTGAAATATGGTGATTAGCCACCAGCTCTATACCGTTTACAAATACATGATGAGACGCCTTAAGCGCTCTGCTTTGAACGCCCTTTGAATCTACGTTTATATTTTCTAAATTAATGCTCGGGCTTGTCAGTGTACTTATTTGGGTATTCGCTGATAAATGAGCAAATAACTCACCCACGTCTAAGTTTGCCTTTACACTGAGGGTATTATTAATGCCAGTGAGCTTATACTCATCGTATTGAGCGCTTTTAAACTCACTTTTTAAAACCACGTTTGCATCGAGCTTTTCACTCATATTTGCCACTAGCTTACCTGTATAAGCATTAATAGTAGTTCCATAAGCAACGGCTTTGTCAAAGCTAAATGTAGTACTTAATCTACCTATGGGTTTAGAGTCAATGAGTTGAGTAAGTGTAAAATCCCCTGCGGCTTTTACATTATTAGCATCAGCCGGTAAAAATTCAGGCAAAGCGGGAAGCGCAATATCGTAATTGCCACTTAGTTGTGCGTTTTCAAGCTGCATATTTAGCACTACAGCCTTTATATCATCAGTGTGTAGCTGCGCTTTAAGCTGCGTGCGCGCACTTTGCAACGGTGTAGCTATATTTATAAACGTATCTGTAAAAGTTATGTCTATCTCTTGCTCGCTTTGCTCATCGCTTGTAAGCGTTATTAACGGCAAGGTTAAATTATTATCTACTAGGCTTATTGGTTTAGGTAAAGCCCACTGCCAATTAAGGGGAAGTTGCTTAACTGCAAAGGCCTTGTAGTCACCTTCAGGAATAAGAAATTGGCAGTTATTACCAAGCGTTACATTGTTTTTAAGCTTGCTTGGGTCAAGTGAAAGCTTTTGGGTATTTAAATTATACGCAGCGCTTAGCACTCCTTTTGAGCTGTTTGTTATATCACAGCTTTGTATTTTATAGTTATACTGGGCTTGTAGATCACCAGTAAGGCTAGCCTCTACCCCGTTAAAGCTAAATGTCTGCGCTGCATTAAAGCTAAGCCCATTTAAAAGCTCGTTATCTGTTTTAAGTAACTGTTTAAGCAATCCATCATTAACTTTAAACTGCCCTTGTACCTTATTATTGTAAAGCGTTGCGCTAGCACTTAAGTCACCACTTACTACAAATTGGTTAAGCTTAGGCTCCTTAATGCTTAGCATTAGAGGTTGATTTAAAAACTCACTGTTTATACTTAGTTGCTCAACTGTAATTGTTGGTCTTTTTTCGGGCAGGGCTAAATCTAAAATTGCTGCAGGGCTACTTGCTTTATCACTTTGAGGAAGTGGATTTATATTAAGCGCCGCATGTTTAATTTCAACATGGCGAGTATTTGCGGTAATGCCTGTAACTACAAGCTCTTGGTTTTGGTAACTCAAGCACGCTTTTTGTACATGCACATTTAGCTTGCTGGTAAGCGAAAAGTCTAAACAATTTAAAGTAACGCCCCTTTTTTCAAGCGCAGGCGCTACAGCCCATTGTAATAATGGCAAACGAAATACATAGCCAAGCAATACTATGCTTAGCAATACAGCACCCATAATTAAACCAACGCGCTTTAACATACTATCCTTAATTAGCTTCATACCTAACAAACTATCGTAATTTTAAAT
>NZ_JAGJEI010000011.1 GCF_018100985.1 Pseudoalteromonas sp. MMG007
CTTAAAAAATTCCTAATTAAGAAATTAAAGCCTGACCCACTATTGAGCCAGACAAGCTAAAATCATATTACAGCGCGAGCTGAAATTATTGTATCTGCAACCTGTTTAGAGGCTTCAGCGTACTTCAGAAACTCCATAGAGTATGAGGCACGGCCCTGTGTTGCAGATCGTAAAGCAGTTGCATAACCAAACATTTCAGAAAGAGGAACTTGAGCATTAATTTGCTTAAGTCCACCTATTGCATCTTCCATGCCTTCGATCATGCCGCGACGACGGTTAAGGTCGCCAACTACATCACCCATGTTTGAGTCAGGAGTGATTACTTCAACCTTCATCATTGGCTCTAATAATACAGGGTCAGCTTCTAGCGCCCCGTTTCTCATTGCCATTGAACCTGCTACTTTAAATGCCATTTCATTCGAATCTACATCATGGAATGAACCATCATATAGAGTCGCTTTAACGCCAAGTAATGGGTAGCCTGCCAGTACACCTTGAGACATTTGCTCTTGGAGACCTTTGTCTACCGCAGGGATAAATTCTTTAGGAACAGAACCACCTACCGTTTCGTTAACGAACTCATAAGTTGGTGCTTCATCATCCGAAATATCCATCGGTTCAAGTTTAACCCAGACGTGACCATATTGACCACGACCACCTGATTGACGTATAAACTTCCCTTCAACTTCAACAGTTGAACGAATAGCTTCTCGGTAGGCAACCTGCGGCTTACCAACGTTACATTCAACACTGAATTCACGTTTCATACGGTCGACAATGATATCTAGGTGAAGCTCACCCATGCCAGAGATTATAGTCTGGCCTGATTCTTCGTCAGTTTGTACGCGAAAAGAAGGATCTTCTGCCGCTAGTTTACCTAGCGCGATGCCCATCTTATCTTGGTCAGCGATTGTGCGAGGCTCAACCGCAACAGAGATAACTGGTTCAGGGAATTCCATACGCTCAAGCGTAATAATAGAATTCGGATCACACAGTGTTTCACCTGTTGTTACGTCTTTAAGACCAATAGCTGCCGCGATGTCGCCTGCGTAAACTTCTTTGATCTCTTCACGTGAGTTTGAATGCATCTGTACGATACGGCCAAGTCGCTCACGCTTACTTTTAACTGGGTTATAAACCGCGTCACCCTGTTTAACAGTACCAGAGTAAACACGGAAAAAGGTTAAAGTGCCAACAAACGGGTCTGTTGCAATCTTAAATGCGAGTGCAGCAAACGGCGCTTTATCATCAGCTGGACGTTCTTCCTCAGTACCATTTTCTAAGATACCTTGGATTTGTTTCACTTGTGTTGGTGCTGGCATGTACTCAACAACGCCATCAAGCACAGCTTGAACGCCTTTGTTTTTAAATGCGCTACCACACGTAATGGGAACAATCTCGTTCGCTAATGTGCGTTGACGTAAAGCAGATTTAATCTCTGCTTCACTTAACTCTTCACCTTCTAAGTACTTATCCATTAGTTCTTCAGAGGCTTCAGCTGCACTTTCAACTAAATGAGAGTGCCATTCTTCAGCTAACTCTTGAAGTTCTGCCGGTATTGCCTCATAAGAGAAAGTCATACCTTGGTCCGCTTGGTTCCAGTTAATGGCTTTCATTTTTATAAGGTCAATTACACCTTTAAAGTCGTCTTCAGCGCCAATTGGCAACTGGATTGGAACAGGCGTTGCTCCAAGACGAGATTTCAC
This sequence comes from Pseudoalteromonas sp. MMG007, assembly GCF_018100985.1. Taxonomy (GTDB): domain Bacteria; phylum Pseudomonadota; class Gammaproteobacteria; order Enterobacterales; family Alteromonadaceae; genus Pseudoalteromonas. Next base: position 1,707 of record NZ_JAGJEI010000011.1, read on the forward strand.
CTGGCTAACAACCGTTAAGAAGTCAGCGCCCGTGCGATCCATTTTATTTACGAAGATCATTCTCGGAACTTCGTATTTGTTCGCTTGACGCCAAACTGTCTCAGTTTGCGGCTGTACACCTGATGAAGCACAAAGAACAACTACCGCACCATCTAATACGCGTAAAGAACGCTCTACTTCGATAGTGAAATCTACGTGTCCTGGAGTATCAATAATATTGATACGATGGTCGTCAAATTGAGCGTCCATCCCTTTCCAGAAACACGTTGTTGCAGCAGAAGTGATTGTGATACCACGCTCTTGTTCCTGCTCCATCCAATCCATAGTTGCGGCGCCATCATGTACTTCACCGATCTTATGAGAAAGACCCGTGTAGAACAGAACACGTTCTGTTGTGGTGGTTTTGCCTGCATCTACGTGAGCTACTATGCCGATATTACGGTAGCGCTCAAGTGGAGTTGTACGTGCCATATGATCCTCTTAAAGGTTAAGGACAGATTACCAACGGTAATGTGCGAATGCTTTATTCGCTTCAGCCATACGGTGAACGTCTTCACGTTTCTTAACCGCAGTGCCTTTGTTGTCAGCAGCGTCAACGATTTCTTGAGCTAAACGTAAGCCCATAGATTTTTCGCCACGCTTACGTGCAGCGTCTACTAACCAACGCATACCTAATGCGTTGCGACGTACTGGACGTACTTCAACTGGTACTTGATAAGTTGAACCACCAACACGGCGAGATTTAACCTCTACCTGTGGACGGATGTTATCAAGTGCAGTTTCAAAGATTTCTAGGTGCGACTTGCCTGATTTCTCAGCAGCCACGTCTAGCGCACCATAAACAATTTTTTCAGCAGTAGATTTCTTGCCGTCTAACATTACGATGTTAACGAATTTAGCAAGAAGTTCCGATCCGAACTTAGGATCTGGAAGAATTTTACGTTGACCTATTACGCGTCTTCTAGGCATTTTGTATCTCCGGTTTATTCAGGTTTGTCCTTTTGGAACAATCACCCAAAACAATAATTAATAATATTTAGTGCTTGGCCTTACTAACGGAAAACAATTAGCCTTTAGGGCGTTTTGCACCGTATTTAGAACGAGCTTGACGACGGTCGCTAACGCCTGCACAGTCAAGTGCACCACGTACAGTGTGAAAACGCACACCTGGTAAATCTTTAACACGACCACCACGGATTAGGATTACACTATGCTCTTGAAGGTTATGACCTTCACCACCAATGTATGAAGTTACTTCGAAACCGTTAGTTAAACGTACACGAGCTACTTTACGTAACGCCGAGTTTGGTTTCTTAGGTGTAGTTGTATATACGCGAGTACATACACCACGCTTTTGCGGACACGCTTTAAGCGCAGCTGAGTTACTTTTAGTAACCTTGCTACGACGTGGCTTACGCACTAGCTGGTTAATAGTTGCCATTTAAATAGCTCCTGAAATTAAAATTACTACTGAAAAAAATAAAAAAATCCGCCCTTTTTACAAGCTTGTAACATACATGCAAGTAAATGGGTGGCGGAATTTTAATGAGCAAAGTTTAACCTGTCAACCTAAACTGATAGCAAGACAGAATATATCTGCCTTACTATCACTTAATCTATTGATTAAGAACAGTTTATTGATTTCCAGACAAATCAGCGTTTAAAGCATCAGTTAGTGCTTGAGTTGCCTCTTCTGCACTTACTGTTTGCTCTTCAACAACTAAACTTTGCTTACGACGTGCCATGCGATCCTGGTGATACGCAAAACCGGTTCCGGCTGGGATCAAACGACCCACTATTACGTTTTCTTTCAGACCGCGAAGCTCATCGCTCTTACCATTCACTGCTGCATCTGTAAGAACACGTGTTGTTTCTTGGAAAGACGCTGCTGAGATGAAAGATTCTGTTGCAAGTGATGCTTTCGTGATACCCATAAGTTGTATTTCAAACTTCGCTGGGATTTTACCTTGTTTTTCAAGGTCACGATTAGCGATATTAACGCGAGCTACTTCAATTTGCTCACCCGCTAAGAACTCAGTATCACCACCGTGTATAATTGTACATTTACGGATCATCTGACGGATAATTGTTTCAATGTGCTTGTCATTGATCTTAACGCCTTGCAAACGGTAAACCTCTTGCACTTCGTTAACGATGTAGTTAGCAACATGAGTCACACCACGTAGGCGTAAGATGTCATGTGGTGATTCAGGACCATCGGCGATAACTTCACCTTTAGACACTTGCTCACCTTCAAACACGTTAAGTTGACGCCACTTAGGAATCATTTCTTCGTAATGATCGCCTTCAGCTGGAGTAATAACTAAACGCTTCTTACCTTTAGTTTCTTTACCGAAGCTAATAGTACCTGTGATCTCAGCTAAGATAGCTGGCTCTTTAGGTTTACGCGCTTCAAATAAGTCGGCTACGCGTGGTAGACCACCCGTGATATCACGAGTTTTCGAACCTTCTTGTGGAATACGTGCTAACACGTCACCAGGGTTTGCAGTCGCACCATCTGTCACTTCAATAGTAGTGAATGAAGGTAAACGTGTTTCTTGCAGACCGCGCTCTTCACTTTCGATGATAAGCTTAGGCTCTTTCGCATTGGCTTTAGCAAGGTCTTTAACAACAATACGAGTTAAACCGGTTAGTTCATCGGTTTGTGTCTCTGTATTTGAGTCATCGATATCGCTGAACGATACTTTTGACTTATGCTCAAGAACAATTGGGTGACTATGCGGGTCCCAAGTAGCAACAATGTCGTTACCTTGAACTTCAGCATTGTCTTGCACTGTTAATACCGCACCGTAAGGTACTTTATAACGCTCTTTTTCACGACCATAGCTATCAATGATAGTGATCTCAGTAGAACGTGAGGTAATAACAATCTTACCGTCTGTGTTTAATACGTATTTAGCGTTGTGCAGTTTTAATGTACCGTTAGTTTTAACTTGTACATTATTTTCAGCTGACGCTCTTGATGCCGCACCACCGATGTGGAATGTACGCATCGTAAGCTGTGTACCCGGCTCACCGATTGACTGCGCCGCGATAACACCTACAGATTCACCCGCGTTGATGATATGACCACGTGCAAGGTCACGACCATAACACTTAGCACATACACCAAAGTCGTTATCACATGTGATAACTGATCGTACGCGAACTTCATCTACTGAGTGCTCTTCTAAAAGGTCACACAGTTTTTCGTCAAGCATGATATTACGTTCAACAAGTACTGTGTTAGTACCTGGAATAACGATATCTTCAGCAACAACACGACCAAGAACACGTTCACGAAGTGCTTCTACAACATCACCACCTTCAATAAGCGGTTTCATTGTTAAGCCATCTTCTGTGCCACAGTCGTCTTCGTTGATTACCAAATCTTGTGCAACGTCGACTAAACGACGCGTTAGGTAACCCGAGTTCGCTGTTTTCAGTGCTGTATCGGCAAGACCTTTACGCGCACCGTGCGTTGAGATGAAGTACTGAAGTACGTTTAGACCTTCACGGAAGTTAGCCGTGATTGGCGTCTCGATGATTGAACCATCTGGACGTGCCATTAGACCACGCATACCTGCTAGCTGACGGATCTGAGCGGCACTACCACGAGCACCAGAGTCGGCCATCATAAACACTGAGTTAAATGACGGTTGCTCTTCTTCTTCACCTTTAGCATTAATAACCATGTCTTTTGACAAGTTGGCCATCATTTCACGTGATAAGTTTTCGTTTACACGTGACCAGATATCGATAACTTTATTGTACTTTTCACCAGCCGTTACAAGACCTGATTGGAATTGTTGGTTGATTTCAGTTACTTCAGCCTCAGCTGATTCAATGATCTGTGCTTTAACTGGCGGGATAACTAAGTCATCAATACCAATTGAAACACCTGACTTCATTGCGTAGTGGAAACCGGTGTACATAACTTGGTCAGCAAACACAACAGTGTCTTTTAGACCTAGACGACGGTAACACTCGTTTAATAAGCTAGAAATCTGCTTTTTACCTAATGCTTGGTTGATTGACTCAAACGGCATACCTTTAGGTAAAATTAGAGACAGAATCGCACGACCAACAGTAGTGTCGATGATAGTAATAGTATCTTCTACTACACCGTCTTCGTTCTTAACTGATTGGCTAATACGCACTTTCACGCGAGCGTGAAGTTCTGCATTACCGCTACGGTATGCTTTTTCTGCTTCTTTAGGATCTTTAAATACAATGCCTTCGCCTTTCGCATTAATGCGATCGCGCGTCATGTAGTAAAGACCTAATACAACATCCTGTGAAGGAACGATGATTGGCTCACCATTCGCAGGAGATAAGATGTTGTTTGTAGACATCATTAGTGCACGTGCTTCAAGCTGCGCTTCGATTGTTAACGGTACGTGTACCGCCATTTGGTCACCATCGAAATCGGCGTTGTAAGCCGCACATACTAATGGGTGTAAATGGATCGCTTTACCTTCGATAAGCACAGGTTCAAACGCTTGGATACCCAAACGGTGAAGTGTTGGTGCACGGTTAAGTAATACTGGATGTTCACGAATTACTTCGTCTAATACATCCCATACTTCCGCTACTTCACGTTCAACCATCTTCTTAGCAGCTTTGATTGTCGTAGCCATGCCGCGACGCTCTAGTTTGCCATAGATAAATGGTTTGAATAACTCAAGTGCCATCTTCTTAGGAAGACCACATTGATGAAGCTTAAGTGTAGGACCAACCGTGATTACAGAACGGCCAGAGTAATCTACACGCTTACCAAGTAAGTTCTGACGGAAACGACCTTGCTTACCCTTGATCATATCAGCAAGAGATTTAAGAGGACGTTTGTTAGAACCTGTTATAGCACGACCACGACGACCGTTATCAAGTAGCGCATCTACCGCTTCTTGTAACATACGTTTTTCATTGCGTACGATAATATCTGGTGCAGCTAAATCTAATAGACGCTTAAGACGGTTATTACGGTTAATAACACGACGGTAAAGGTCATTTAGATCAGAAGTCGCAAAACGACCACCGTCTAGTGGTACTAATGGACGTAGATCAGGTGGCAATACTGGAAGTACTGTCATGATCATCCACTCAGGGTTATTACCTGATTGGTGGAACGATTCCATTAATTTAAGACGTTTAGTGATCTTCTTACGCTTAGTTTCAGAGTTAATTGTTGGTAACTCTTCACGCATTTCTGCAATTAATTGGCCAAGATCAAGTTCACGAAGCAAATCTAATACTGCTTCAGCACCCATCTTAGCTTCAAATTCATCACCATGCTCTTCTAATGAATCTAGGTATTCTTCTTCACCTAAAAGCTGACCACGTTCAAGCGTAGTCATACCAGGCTCAGTTACTACGAATGATTCGAAGTAAAGAACACGTTCAATATCACGAAGCGTCATATCAAGCATTAAGCCGATACGTGACGGTAATGATTTTAAAAACCATATATGTGCTACTGGGCTCGCAAGGTCGATATGACCCATACGATCACGACGCACTTTAGTAAGTGTAACTTCAACGCCACACTTCTCACAGATCACACCACGGTGTTTAAGGCGTTTATATTTACCACATAAACACTCATAATCTTTCACTGGGCCGAAAATACGGGCACAGAATAAGCCATCGCGCTCAGGCTTGAAAGTACGGTAGTTAATAGTCTCAGGTTTCTTTACTTCACCGTATGACCATGAACGAACCATGTCTGGTGAAGCAAGACCTATGCGAATTGCATCGAATTCTTCGGTCTTATTTTGTTGCTTCAGAAACTTAAGTAAGTCTTTCACCTTAGCTCTCCTGTCGGAGTTAATCTTGAGGACGGGTAGTCTCGTCCCTACATTCTATTCAGCCGTAACAGATGCTGCAGGGTTAACTGCAGCATCTAATTGGCTTAATTTTCTTCCAACTCGATGTTGATACCCAGTGAGCGGATTTCTTTCAACAATACGTTGAACGATTCTGGCATACCTGGTTCCATTTTATGGTTACCATCAACGATGTTTTTATACATCTTAGTACGACCGTTCACGTCATCCGATTTCACTGTTAGCATTTCTTGTAGAGTGTAAGCAGCACCGTAAGCTTCAAGTGCCCATACTTCCATCTCACCAAAACGCTGGCCACCGAACTGTGCTTTACCACCCAGCGGCTGCTGAGTAACAAGGCTGTAAGAACCAGTAGAACGTGCGTGCATCTTGTCATCAACCAAGTGGTTAAGTTTAAGCATGTACATGTAACCTACAGTTACTTGACGTTCAAACTGATCGCCAGTACGGCCATCATAGAGTGTAACCTGACCACTTCTCGGGTATCCACCAAGCTCTAACATGTCTTTGATTTCGTTTTCTTTCGCGCCATCAAATGCAGGAGTAGCGATTGGTAAACCACCTTTTAAGTTTTCAGCTAAACGACGAATTTCATCATCAGAGAAGCTTGCAATATCTACTTCTTGACGAGATTCACCGATTTCGTAAGCTTGCTTGATGAATTCACGTAGCTCATGAAGCTCACGTTGTTCCTTCATCATTTCCTCTAAGCGCTCACCAATACCACGTGCAGCTAGACCCATGTGTGTTTCAAGGATCTGACCGATGTTCATTCGTGATGGTACACCTAGTGGATTCAGTACGATATCTACCGTACGACCTTTATCATCGTATGGCATATCTTCTACTGGTACGATAGTCGAGATAACACCTTTGTTACCGTGACGACCCGCCATTTTATCACCTGGTTGGATACGACGTTTAACAGCTAGGTATACTTTAACAATCTTAAGTACGCCTGGTGCTAAGTCATCACCCTGAGTAATTTTACGACGTTTATTTTCAAACTTCTTATCGTATTCAGCTTTAAGCTCATCGTACTGAGATGCTAATTGCTCAAGTTCAGCTTGCTTGTCTTCTTCAGCAAGGCTTTGAGTAAGTAGCTTTTCAGCATTCATTGACGCTAAGTTGCTTTCTTCGAAGCCTGAATTCACAAGTAACTTGCGAGCACGTCCTAAAACGCCAGCTTCTAAAATGCGGAACTCTTCGTTGAAGTCTTTCTTCGCTTCGCGAAGCTGCATATCTTCAACTTCTAACGCACGTTTATCTTTTTCAACACCATCGCGGGTGAAAACTTGTACGTCAATTACAGTACCAGTTACAGAGTTTGGTACACGTAAAGAGCTGTCTTTAACGTCAGACGCTTTTTCGCCGAAGATAGCACGCAGTAGCTTCTCTTCAGGTGTTAATTGCGTCTCGCCTTTCGGAGTCACTTTACCTACTAGGATATCGCCGCCTTTAACTTCAGCACCAATATAAACAACGCCTGATTCATCAAGCTTGCCTAGTGCAGACTCTCCCACATTCGGAATATCTGCAGTGATCTCTTCAGGACCTAATTTAGTATCACGGGCAACACACTGTAGTTCTTGAATATGAATAGTCGTTAGACGATCTTCTTCAACTACGCGCTCTGATAGTAAGATTGAATCCTCGAAGTTGTAACCGTTCCATGGCATGAATGCCACGCGAAGGTTTTGACCAAGGGCTAAATCACCTAAGTCAGTCGAAGGACCATCTGCTAACACGTCACCACGAGTAACCGGTTCGCCAACCATACAAGTTGGTTTTTGGTTAATACATGTATTTTGGTTAGAACGTGTGTATTTGGTTAAGTTGTAGATGTCGATGCCCGCTTCACCTGGAATGCGTTCTTCTTCATGTACGTTTACAACGATGCGACTTGCGTCAGCATACATTACTTCACCACCACGTTTAGCAACAATCGTTACACCAGAATCTTTTGCTAGTGTTAACTCAATACCAGTACCTACTAACGGCTTATCCGCTTTCAATGTTGGTACTGCTTGACGTTGCATGTTTGAACCCATCAATGCACGGTTAGCATCATCGTGTTCTAAGAACGGGATAAGTGCTGCCGCTACAGAGATCACCTGTTGTGGTGATACATCCATATATTGCTGATCCATACGACCCATAAAGGTAGATTCACCTTTGTGACGACATGGAATAAGTTCATCAACAAACTCATTGGTTTCAGTTAAGTTTGAGTTCGCCTGTGCGATAACAAACTGACCTTCTTCAATGGCTGATAAGTAATCAACTTCATCAGTTACAACACCGTCTACCACTTTGCGGTAAGGTGTTTCTAAGAAACCATAGTCATTTGTACGTGCGTACGTAGACAATGAGTTAATTAGACCGATGTTTGGACCCTCAGGAGTCTCGATTGGACATACGCGACCGTAGTGAGTTACGTGAACGTCACGTACTTCAAAGCCAGCGCGTTCACGAGTTAGACCGCCCGGACCTAATGCAGAAATACGACGCTTATGCGTTACTTCTGATAGCGGGTTATTTTGGTCCATAAACTGTGATAACTGAGACGAGCCGAAGAACTCTTTAACCGCTGCCGAAATAGGCTTAGCGTTAATAAGATCTTGTGGCATTATCGCGTCAAGGTCACCTAAGCTTAAACGCTCACGTACAGCACGTTCTACACGTACTAAACCTACACGGAATTGGTTCTCAGCCATTTCGCCAACACTACGTATACGACGGTTGCCTAAGTGGTCAATATCATCAACATCGCCTTGACCGTTACGAATAGCAATTAATACTTTCATAACAGACACGATGTCTTCTTTATTTAATGTGCCAGGGCCTGTATCAGTATCATAACCAACACGGCTGTTGAACTTCATACGACCTACAGTAGATAAGTCATAACGCTCTTCAGAGAAGAACAAGTTCTCAAATAAGGCTTCAGCCGCGTCTTTCGTCGGTGGCTCGCCTGGGCGCATCATGCGATAAATTTCTACTAATGCTTCTAAACGGTTGCTTGAAGAGTCAATGTTTAATGTATTTGACATGTAAGCACCGCTGTCCACTTCATTGATATATAACGTATCAATTTTAGTGTGACCAGCTTTAACCAATTCAGCCATCAATTCTAGAGATAGCTCGTCATTAGCGTTTGCAATCACTTCACCTGTTGACTCATCAACATAGTTTTTAGCTACAATACGGCCAATGATGTACTCATGTGGTACTTCTAATTGATTAATGCCTTTCTTCTCGATGCTCTTGATATGACGTGCCGTAATACGACGACCCGCTTCAACAAGTACTTCACCGTCTTCGCCTTTGATATCAAAAGCGGCAGTTTCACCACGTAAACGTGAAGGTACAAGTTCCATAAGAACTTTACCGTCAGTTACTTCAAACGCAGTGTTATCGAAGAACATATCTAGGATTTGTTCGCTAGAATACTCTAGTGCACGTAAAATGATAGACGCCGGTAATTTACGACGACGGTCAATACGAACGTATAGGTTATCTTTTGCATCAAATTCGAAGTCTAACCATGAACCACGGTAAGGTATAACGCGAGCGTTATATAATACTTTACCCGATGAATGGGTTTTACCGCGGTCGTTATCAAAGAATACACCAGGGCTACGGTGTAGCTGAGAAACGATAACACGCTCTGTACCATTGATTACAAAAGTACCGGTATCGGTCATGAGCGGAATTTCGCCCATGTAAACTTCTTGCTCTTTAATGTCTTTAACTGTGCCTGGAGCTTCTTTGTCCATAACTACAAGACGCAGTTTCACGCGAAGTGGAGCAGAATAAGTCACACCGCGAATTTGACATTCTTTTACATCGAATACTGGCTCACCAATACGATAACTTACGTATTGAAGCTCAGAATTTCCCGAGTAGCTTTTAATTGGGAACACAGAACGGAAGGCAGCTTCCAAACCATGATCGCCATCAGCGTCCGGGACTAAGAATTTTTTAAACGATTCTAACTGCGTCGACAGTAAGAAAGGTATATCCAAAACTTGTGGACGTTTACCAAAATCCTTACGGATACGTTTCTTTTCAGAATAAGAGTAAGCCATGGGGTTCCTCAGCTTGCTGATCTTTGACCCGACCTGTTCTTGTAAGAACAGACTTAACTGGCATCTAAGCCAAGATTTACAACATTTAATTGTTGTTCTAATAAACTCCCCTTCACAACACTAGCAAACTATAAAGCGTTGAAAGTAAAGAGAAAATCAGATTTTATTTGAGCTATAGGAATACATCGCTCTATAGCGCAAAAAGGCCGGTGATTAAATAATCACCAGCCCTTGCCTGATTTCTCAGGCAGCGAACTTAGCAAAAGCTAAATTACTTAACCTCAACTTCAGCACCAGCTTCAGTAAGGTCTTTTTGAAGTGCTTCAGCTTCTTCTTTAGATACACCTTCTTTGATAGGTGCAGGAGCAGCTTCAACAAGCGCTTTCGCTTCTTTAAGGCCAAGGCCAGTTGCGCTACGAACAGCTTTGATTGCAGCAACCTTGTTAGCGCCAGCGCCAGTAAGGATTACGTCAAACTCTGTTTTCTCTTCAGCAGCTTCAGCAGCTGGACCAGCTACCATTGCAGCTGCAGCAGTTACGCCGAATTTTTCTTCCATTGCTTCGATAAGAGCAACAACGTCCATTACTGACATTTCAGCAATTGCGTCAAGGATTTGGTCTTTAGTTACAGACATTACAAATTTCCTAATAATTAACGGACTCTAGGTCCAAATAAATTTTACACCGAAAGGGAGGTTAAACAGCTTAAAATTAAGCAGCTTGCTCTTCTTTCTGTACACGTACTGCTTCAATTGTTTTACACAATTTGCCAGCAGACGCTTCTTTCATAGCGCTCATTAAGCGTGCAACAGCTTCGTCGTATGTAGGTAATGTAGCAAGCATTGCTGCGTCTACGATGTTACCTTCAAAAGCGGCCGTTTTAAGCTCAAATTTCTCATTCTTTTTCGCGAAATCTGAAAAGATACGCGCAGCAGCACCAGGGTGCTCTGATGAGAAAGCGATTAAGCTTGGACCAACTAACGAGTCAGATAGACATTCAAATTCAGTACCTTCAACAGCACGTTTTGCTAGCGTGTTACGAACAACTTTCATCCATACACCAGCTTCACGAGCTTCTTTACGAAGGGCTGTAATTGCGCCTACTGCTACACCACGAGAATCTGCAACAACTGCAGAAAGAGCACCATTGGCTGCTTCGTTGACTTCAGCAACAATTGCTTTTTTGCCTTGAAGATTTAAAGCCATGGGTGTTACTCCTGGTTTAATGGGGTTACCGACATTCGGCTTCCCTGTTTTTACTCTTCCCCACCAAAATATCTGATGGAGATGCTTTTTACGGCGAGAGCCAGAAGGATTAGGAAAAATCTATCTGGGGATTCACACCGTCTACGTAGGTAATCATTAAGGCCGAAACCGCCTACGGTCTTGGACGGAAGCCCAATTTATCGACTTACCAGAGGCGCACCGAAATTATGGACTTCAACCCGAATTCTTTACTTTGCCAATTAATAAATTAATCAACAAAATGGCGCAAAATTATAGTATAAATTTCGCGCCATGTAAACACCAAATTAAGCTACAACTGTGCTTAAAGTGTTTTGGTCAACAGAAACACCTGCGCCCATTGTTGTAGAGATAGTTACTTTTTTCAAGTAAACACCTTTAGCTTGAGAAGGTTTAGCCTTCTTAAGCGCAACAATTAGAGCTTCAAGGTTTTGTTGAAGTTGCTCAGCAGTGAAATCAACCTTACCGATAGTAGTATGGATGATGCCATTTTTGTCATTACGGTAACGTACTTGACCTGCTTTAGCATTTTTAACTGCTTCTGCAACGTTAGGCGTTACAGTACCAGTTTTAGGGTTTGGCATTAGACCACGTGGGCCTAAGATTTGACCTAGTTGACCAACAACACGCATAGCGTCTGGTGATGCAACAACAACGTCAAAGTTCATCTCGCCTTTTTTAACTAGTTCAGCAAGATCTTCCATGCCTACTAATTCAGCACCGGCTTCTTTTGCAGCTTCTGCATTAGCGCCTTGTGTGAATACAGCAACACGAACGTCACGGCCAGTACCGTTAGGTAGTACAGTTGCACCACGAACGTTTTGGTCAGATTTACGAGCATCGATACCAAGGTTAACGGCAACGTCAACACTTTCTACGAATTTAGCTGTCGCTAACTCTTTTAAAAGAGCAACTGCTTCATTGATTTCGTAATCTTTAGTTACTTCCACTTTTTCGCGGATAGTACGCATACGTTTAGTTAATTTAGCCATTTCTTAGTCCTCTACGTTCAAGCCCATCGCACGCGCAGAACCTGCGATAGTGCGAACCGCTGCGTCCATATCGGCAGCTGTAAGGTCAGTTCGTTTTGTCTCAACAATCTCTTCAAGTTGAGCACGAGTTACTGTGCCTACTTTATCAGTGTTAGGACGGCCTGAGCCTGACTTGATACCAGCAGCTTTCTTAAGTAAGTAAGCAGCAGGTGGCGTTTTCATGTCGAACGTAAATGAACGGTCACCGTAAACAGAGATCACTACAGGAACTGGAGCGCCTTTTTCGATAGACTCTGTACGTGCGTTAAACGCTTTACAGAATTCCATGATGTTTACACCGTGTTGACCTAGTGCAGGACCTACTGGAGGACTAGGATTAGCCATACCAGCGGCAACTTGTAGCTTGATTAAAGCTTCAACTTTTTTAGCCATTATAAATACCTCATTTGGTGGGTCTTAGCCTTGTGCGCGCGAGGACGCGTACTCTAACGGCTTCCCAGTTTAAAAATTGGTTTCGTACTTTTTGTACAGTAAAAATAAATTTTTACCTTAATACAAAAAGGCCGCTGATTATAAGTTAATCAGCGGCCTTTTTCAAGCTTCGTGCCAAAATTTATAAAAACTTTGGCGAAGCTTTTTTAATCAATTACTTATCTTGCTCAACTTGACCAAATTCAAGCTCAACCGGCGTAGAACGACCAAAAATAAGTACAGATACTTTTACGCGGCTCTTTTCGTAGTCAACTTCTTCAACCACACCGCTAAAGTCTGCAAATGGGCCATCAGTAACGCGTACAACTTCACCTGGTTCAAATAATGTAGCAGGTTTAGGTGCTTCAGCATTTTCTTGTAGGCGGTTAAGTATACGATCAGCTTCTTTTGAGCTAATAGGCGCTGGACGGTCAGAAGTACCACCAATAAAGCCCATTACGCGTTCTGTGCTGTTCACTAAGTGCCAGCTAGCATCGTTCATATCCATTTGTACTAATACGTAACCTGGAAAGAATTTACGCTCAGATTTACGCTTTTGACCAGCGCGCATCTCAACAACTTCTTCAGTTGGTACTAATATCTCACCAAAGCTCTCTTCAAGGCCTTCGATTTTAATATGTTCAGTTAACGTTTGTGCCACACGCTTTTCGTAACCCGAAAAAGCTTGTACTACATACCAACGTAACTTAATTTCTTTGTTCTCATCCGACATGGGATCAGATCTCCAATCCAGTTAAAAAGCCTACAGCGCGGAATAAAATGCCATCTAATCCCCAAAGGATGAGCGCCATAATCACTGTTGCAACCATTACAATTAATGTCGTGTGGGTAGTTTCTTGACGCGTTGGCCAAATTACTTTGCGTACTTCAATGCGTGCTTCTTTAGCGAAAGCAAGGAAAGTACGTCCCTTAAATGTTTGCGAGGCAATACCTAAACCAGCTGCTATTGCAATTACAACGCCAATAGCACGTAGTAATACAGACTGATCTGCAAACATGTGATTACCAACAACTGCGCCTGCAAGTAGCGCGATAGCTACTAACCACTTTACTGACTCCATCGCACTTGATGGTGTTTCTACATTCGTGCTCATAATATTATTACCCTAACTACAGACACAACAACCCTACACAATGGCAGGGTTAATCCATTAAAATCTAAACTTAAAAACAGACTTATTTAAACCGATTTTTAACCCCAGACTTACTCAACTAACAAGTAAAATTGGCAGGGGCGGAGAGATTCGAACTCCCAACCGTCGGTTTTGGAGACCGCTGTTCTACCAATTGGAACTACGCCCCTGCAAAGTGGATGCCTATTATACTTACGCAAATCATTTACACAAGCCTAAAAGATACCCACATTGCAAAATCTCGATAAACAATTAAGTCCTTAATAATAAAAAGGCTTAATTAGCGCCTTTTACCAACGGCACACCGTTATTTCCAACCGGAATATAAACAGTTGTATGATTTGGCGACTCAGCCATTTTAGCTTGTGCATTTATTGCTTCATGTTGTAAATAATTGGCCGTTAAAGTTGCGTTGATAATTTTTTGAGCTTGCGCTATTCCCTTTGCTTCTTCAACCCTTATTTCAGCATCTTTACGGGCTATCTCTTTTTGCGTTTCTTTTTCAGCTAATAGCTGTTGCGCTGCGAGTTTTTTCTCTACCGCGTTGGCAACAATAGCGGGGTAGTTAATATCCCCCACCACTACATTGGCTAATTTAAACGGCGTAGTTAATAAATAACTTTGCAAACGTAGGCTTACCTCTTTAGCTATTTTTTCACGGTTGGTTTTTAGCTGCCCGCTATCATACTTTTGAACAATATCGCGTACATAGGTTCTAAACGTTTCACGCACAAAGCGTTTATACCAGTTCTCAGCGCCGTACTCTTCTACAACTGTTTTTACCGAGCCACTTTGAATTCCTATCACTGCGTGAAAATCAAATTTAATATTTAAGTCATCATTAGCAAGTATTCTAAATTTTTCAGTGTATGTGTTAGGCCTCATATCAATATTTACCACTTCGTTTCGAAGTAATGACATACCGTAATTAGCAGGGCCCTTCATGGTACCTTGATAACCACCTTCACCAAATACGCGCGGCTTTTCGTATACATACCCTTCTTCACCTGCTGGCGTGCTTGGGTTAGTACACGCAGTTAAGCCAAACACAACAACTCCGGCCACAATGGCACCTTTAACTAAGTTATTGATTAAACTTTGCATCCCTGAGTTTCTTGTTCTCATTATTTGTCCTTGTTTATTTCTCTAATACTTTATACACATCACTTAATAAGCTTGAGGCACCAAACCTAAAGGTATCAGCCTGTAAGTAGTCATCACCCATTATTGTACATGTTAGTGCTAAATAGTCCTTTGCATCGGCGACTGTTTTAACACCGCCAGCTGCTTTAAAGCCTACGCGCTTACCTGATTGCTTGATTGCACTAAGCATCACTTTTGTTGCTTCAAGTGTCGCATTGACAGCCACTTTACCTGTGCTGGTTTTTACAAAGTCGGCACCACCTTGAATAGCTAAGTTAGTTGCTTTAATGATTAACTCATCCGTTTTTAGCTCGCCGGTTTCTATAATTACTTTTAATTGGGCCTGTGTGCCGCAAGCTTTTTTACTTTGCTGTATATATTCAAGCACGGTGTTCTCATCGCCGGCAATAAGTGCTTTATAGGGTATAACTAAATCGATTTCATCGGCGCCGCGCTCAATAGCAATAAGCGTTTCGTTTATTACGTCGCTAAGCGGTGCATCGCCCGTTGGGAAGTTAGTAACCGTGGCTACTTTAACTTGATTAAGCTCTCGTGCTGCTAACGCAATTTTTGCATCGTCCACAAAATCACTGTAAACGCATACCGCAGCGGGCGTGCCTAACTTAGGGGTTATGCTATTTATAAGCTGTTGAATATCGCTCGTAGTATCTGAGCTATTTAGGCTCGTTAAATCCATAAGTGATACAGCTAATTGAGCGTTATCATATTGTTCAGTCATAAGTAATCCATTTATTGGGCAATAAATTAATGTTACTGCCATAGTAACAAATTAACGTAATCTCGCTATAGCTCATAACCAAACACTATAAGCTTGTTATTTTACTTGTAACCCCCCGCAATACCTTGTTAACTAAGTCTTAGGACTAAAAAGGCCACCAATTATAACTTTTAGTTATATCAACTTGGTTTTAATTATTTTTTACTTATTGATAGCCGCTATATTCTGCCCAATAGAATAAAGCGTTTTCTTATATTTGAATTTGTTTAGGGGTGTTATAAACGTGCAGTATTTACCTATCTTTACCAAACTCGACAACAAGCCAGTTTTGGTTGTTGGCGGTGGAGAGGTCGCATTACGCAAGTGTCGCGCGTTTTTAAAAGCTCGCGCAAACGTAACCTTAGTAGCACCTTGGTTTTGCGACGAGTTAAAAGAGCATGCCCACAATAACGAAGTAACGCTTATTGATGCCTATTTTGATGAGTCGCACCTTGATGGCAAAATGCTGGTTATAGCAGCCACAGACTTAGACGAAGTAAACAATAATGTATTTGAGCTGGCAAACGCACGCAACGTGTTTGTAAACGTGGTTGATGACCAGCCTAAATGTACGTTTATATTCCCATCAATAGTAGATCGCGACCCAATAACCATTGCTATATCAAGTGCAGGCACCGCACCAGTACTTGCACGGCGTTTACGTGAAAAGCTCGAAACGTTAATCCCACAACACATTGGCCCACTGGCTACTTTAGTTGGCAGCTTTAGAGATAAAGTAAAACAGCGCTTTAAACACTTTGCCGACCGCCGCCAGTTTTGGGAAGGCGTGTTTGATTCATCAGTCGTGAGCAAAGTACAAACCGGTAATACCGATGCAGCACAAGCGCAGCTAGAGCAAATGCTTGATGCCAAAGCAGAGCCAGAGGGCGAAGTGTATGTAGTAGGTGCTGGCCCTGGCGACCCTGAGCTTTTAACCCTTAAAGCACTGCAACTAATGCAGCAAGCTGACGTCGTAGTATACGACTACTTAGTATCTGATGAAATTATGGAATTAGTTCGCCGTGATGCCGATCTAGTATGCGTAGGCAAACGTTTAGGCGATCATAGTGTAGCCCAAGAAGATACCAACCAAATGCTGGTTGATTTTGCCAAGCAAGGCAAAAAAGTGTGCCGTATTAAAGGGGGCGATCCCTTTATTTACGGCCGTGGCGGTGAAGAAGTACAAGTACTGGCTGCCAACAACGTAAGTTATCAAATAGTACCGGGTATTACGGCAGCTGCAGGTTGTAGCGCGTATGCAGGTATTCCACTTACGCATCGTGATCACGCACAGGCCATTCAATTTGTAACAGGGCATTGTAAAAAAGATGGTCAAGAACTTGATTGGCAATCGCTGGCTAAAGCGCATCAAACCTTAGCTATTTACATGGGCGTTATAAAATCACCCCACATTCAAGCTGAGCTGCTAAATCATGGCCGCAGCGCAGCCACACCGGTTGCCATTATTGAAAACGGCACACGTAAAAATCAGCGTGTGGTTACGGGGCAATTAGGTGAGCTTGCTGATTTAATTGAACGCAATAGCATTGTTTCACC
Organism: Pseudoalteromonas sp. MMG007; assembly: GCF_018100985.1. Taxonomy (GTDB): domain Bacteria; phylum Pseudomonadota; class Gammaproteobacteria; order Enterobacterales; family Alteromonadaceae; genus Pseudoalteromonas. The sequence continues at coordinate 18,983 of NZ_JAGJEI010000011.1, forward strand.
AGCGTTACTGATAATTGGCGAAGTAGCCGCCTTGCACTCACAGCTAGCTTGGTTTGGCCAAAACGAACAAACAAGTAGCTTTGCGCAGCCGCTAACCGACGTATCTAATTCATAATTATATCTAAATTTGTAACTTTTAATCATTTTAGTAGGACGACTAACAATGGCTTTAACTCACCTTCAGCAACTTGAAGCTGAAAGTATCAAAATCATGCGCGAAGTCGCCGCTGAGTTTGAGAACCCAGTAATGCTTTACTCTATTGGTAAAGATTCGTCGGTACTTTTGCACTTAGCGCGTAAAGCATTTTACCCTGCAAAAATTCCGTTTCCGTTATTGCACGTAGACACCAACTGGAAGTTTCGTGAAATGATTGAGTTTCGTGACCGTATTGCAAAAGAATACGGCTTTGACCTACTGGTACACAAAAACCCAGAAGGCATGGCAATGGGCATAAGCCCGTTTGAGCACGGCTCAGGTAAACATACCGACATAATGAAAACCCAAGGTTTAAAGCAAGCACTCGATAAATACGGCTTTGATGCTGCATTTGGTGGCGCACGCCGCGATGAAGAAAAGTCTCGCGCAAAAGAACGTGTTTACTCGTTCCGCGACAAACACCACCGTTGGGACCCTAAAAACCAGCGCCCAGAGCTTTGGAATACCTACAACAGCCAAGTTAACCCTGGTGAGAGTATTCGTGTATTCCCACTATCTAACTGGACTGAGCTTGATATTTGGCAATACATTTACCAAGAAAACATCGAAATGGTACCGCTTTATTTAGCTAAAGAGCGCCCAGTGGTTGAGCGCGACGGCACCTTAATTATGGTTGATGACGAGCGTATGCCGCTTGAAGAAGGTGAAGTACCGCAAATGAAATCGGTACGTTTTCGCACTTTAGGCTGTTACCCACTTACGGGTGCAGTTGAATCTACTGCTAGCAACCTAACTGAAATTATTGAAGAAATGCTGTTATCTACGTCATCAGAGCGTGAAGGCCGTGTAATCGATCACGACTCAGCAGGATCAATGGAGAAGAAAAAACGTGAGGGGTATTTCTAATGTCTACCAATACTAACGACACTATTAACGAAGTAAAAGAAATTGGCATAGACGCCTACCTAGCACGCCAACAAGATAAAAGCTTATTACGCATGCTTACCTGTGGCAGCGTAGATGATGGTAAATCAACACTGATTGGCCGCCTTTTGCACGACAGCCATCAAATTTATGAAGATCAGCTTGCTGCCCTTCATAAAGATAACGAAAAAGTAGGTAACGCAGGCGAAGAACTCGACTTAGCCCTACTGGTAGATGGCCTTCAAGCTGAGCGCGAGCAAGGCATTACCATTGACGTAGCGTACCGTTATTTTTCAACGGCTAAGCGTAAATTTATTATTGCCGATACCCCAGGGCACGAGCAATACACCCGCAACATGGTAACAGGCGCATCAACAAGTGATGTAGCCATTATTTTGGTTGATGCGCGTTACGGCGTGCAAGTACAAACTAAGCGCCATAGCTTTATTTGTGACTCGCTAGGCATTAAACAGTTTGTTGTAGCAGTAAATAAAATGGATATCGTTGATTTTGACGAAACCGTTTATGAAAAAATTAAGGCCGATTATCTTAAATTTGCTGAGCAGCTTAACGTATCAAACATTAAGTTTGTACCTATGTCGGCGCTTAAAGGCGACAACGTAGTAACGCGCTCTGCACATACGCCTTATTACACAGATAAGCCATTACTTGAGCTTTTAGAAGACTCTCCAGCGGCAGAAACCGATACCGGTTTTGAAGCACGTTTACCTGTGCAGTACGTGGTACGCCCTAACTTAAACTTCCGTGGTTTTCAGGGCACATTGGCATCAGGTAAATTACATGTTGGCGATGCAGTAAAAGTATTACCGTCGGGTAAAACATCAAGCATTAAAGAAATTGTGACCTTTAATGGCAACCTAGATCATGCAGAAGCTGGCCAAGCAATTACCGTTACCCTTAATAGCGAAATAGATATTAGCCGCGGTGATGTAATAGTACCTGCAAGCTCAACGGCTACGGTAACTAACCTTGTTCAAGCAAAACTTGTGTGGATGCACGAAGCGCCGCTTGTACTAGGTAAAAGCTACAACATTAAACTAGGTAGTAAAAATACATCTGTGGTGGTTAAAAAGATTGATCACACCATTGATGTAAATACCCTAGAGCACGGCACAGCCGACTCACTTCAGCTAAACGAAATTGCTATTGTAACGCTTGAATTAAGTGAAACAATTTTAGCTGACGAGTATCACAACAACCACGAAACTGGCTCATTTATCCTGATTGACCGCTTATCTAACTTAACGGTTGCAGCAGGTATGATTGAGCAAGTACTAAAAAGCGAAAAACAACAAAGCGATTTTAGCGACTTTGAAGTTGAATTTAATAGCTTAGTACGCAAGCACTTCCCGCATTGGCAAGCGCTTGATATTTCTAAGTTATAAGTTAACTTTAGCCTGTTAGGAATTTAAAAGCATGGTAGAACAGCTCGTTTTAACAGGCATTATGCTTACCTTAGTCGGGTGCCTTTTTGGCACCCGTATTAATCCAGCATGGTTATTTGTAAGTGCCATTGGTACTGGTTATTTAACCGGATTAATTGATCTTGAAAGCATGTTAGTTAATTACGCTAACCCGTCGCTTATTACCTTGGTATTACTGGTATTAGTGTCGATTGCAATTGAAAAAACCACCTTAATTCAAAAGTTAGCGCAATCACTATCTAAAGGTAGTTTAGTAAAGTCGGTTACAAAATTGGGGTTATCAACCGCCTTTTTATCGTCGTTTACTAACAATACCGCTGTTGTTGCATCGCTTATTACCGCAATAAAAGACAACCCTAATCACTCTCCATCAAAGTTATTATTACCGCTGTCGTACACCGCTATTTTGGGCGGTACTATTACGCTTATTGGTACGTCAACCAATTTAATAGTGAACGGTTTTGCAGTTGATGCAGGCATGGCGCCACTGGGCTTTTTTGACTTTACGCTTGTAGGCATTGGCGCATTAAGTGTGGGCCTCATAACTATTTTAGTGATGCTTAAATACCTGCCCGATAATGGCAAAAGCAATCAAGAAGTCGTGCCTTTTTACCTTGAAGGTAAAGTACAAGCTGGCTCTAAATTAATTGGCCGCACCGTAGAGGAAAACGGCCTGCGTGATTTAAAAGACTTATTCCTCGCGGAAATTATTCGCGATGGCAGCCGAATTTGCGCAGTCACCCCGCAGCAAATTATTAGGCAAAACGACGTACTGCTTTTTGTGGGCGATATTAAATCGGTGCCATTACTTACCCGTTTCGACGGCTTAAAAGTAGTTCACGACAATCATCAAAAAGACATAGAACACTTAGTAGAAGTTGTTGTAAGCCAATCCTCTAAATTTATAGGTAAAACCGTAAAAGAAGTCCGCTTTAGAGAGCAGTTTCATGCCGCAGTTATTGCTATTCGCCGTGGGCACGACCGCTTGCAAGGTGGCCTTGGGCAAGTGCAATTACAAGCAGGCGACTCGCTAATACTCGCACCAGGTAAAAACTTTTACAGCCTACCTAATTTAAAACGCGAATTTGTGTATATATCTGGACTCGACTTACAAACGCATTTAGCCCCTAAACAATCAAACATTGTATTACTAAGCTTTGCTGCAGTACTGGGTTTAAGTATTTTTTCGGTAGTGCCACTTGTTAAAGGTTTATTAGTCCTTTTAATTGGCCTAATGCTTAGCGGCACAATAAAGCTTAACGAAGTAAAGCGCCGTTTTCCGCTTGAGTTACTGGTTGTTGTAGGTAGCGCCATTGGCCTTGCCAAATTAATGATAGGCACCGGGCTTGCCGGGCAAATATCCGACGCCATGTTTATGGTGTTAGGGGATTTTGGCCCGTATGGCGCGTTTATAGCCATATTCTTAATGACCGTATTATTTACCGAGCTTATTACTAATAACGCCGCAGCTGCGCTGTCATTCCCAGTGGCTTACTCATTAGCGGTTGGTTTTAATGTAGACCCACTACCGTTTATTATGGCGGTTGCCTTTGGCGCATCAGCCAGTTTTATATCGCCATTTGGGTATCAAACTAACCTAATGGTTTACAGCGCGGGTAATTACCGCTTAAAAGATTACATAGTGATGGGCTTGCCCCTTTCTATTATTTATTCAATCACGGTATTAACCTTGATCCCACTGGTATTTCCTTTTTAATACCTAGGGCATTTAAAAGAGATTACACAATGGACGAAAATATTGTTTGGCATAACTACGCAACCACTAAAGCGCAGCGTAGCGAGCAAAAAAAGCATAAGCCTGCCATTTTATGGTTTACTGGCTTTTCAGGTTCTGGCAAAAGCACCGTAGCAAATGCATTAGAAGCAGCGCTTAATCAGCAAGGTACACACACCTACCTGCTCGATGGCGACAACGTGCGCCACGGCTTATGTAAAGATTTAGGCTTTAGCGACGAAGACCGCATTGAAAACATACGCCGCGTTGGCGAAACAGCCAAACTAATGACCGATGCAGGCTTATTAGTGCTTACCGCGTTTATCTCACCATTTAGAGCAGAGCGCGACATGGTGCGTAACTTAGTAGACGACGGCGAGTTTATTGAAGTATTTATAGATACTCCACTGGATGTATGTGAAAGCCGCGATCCTAAAGGCTTATATAAAAAAGCCCGCGCAGGAGAGATAAAACACTTCACCGGAATCGACTCAAGCTACGAAATACCTAACAACCCAGAAATAATTTTAGATACCAGTAAGAACACCCTAGACCAATCGGTTACTCAACTGATAACGTATCTAAAACAAAAGCATATTATAGGTTAACCCCAATGAACCAAACCGAGCTACTAGAAGAAACCCTCATCCTCGCCCGTAAAGCAGGCAACGCCATAATGGGGATTTACGAAAAGGACTTTAACGTTGAATACAAAGCCGATGAGAGCCCAGTAACCGACGCCGACTTAGCAGCTCATAAAGTGATTGTGGCAGGGCTACACCAACTCACCCCCGACATTCCAATACTCAGTGAAGAAAACGCTGACATAAGCTGGGATGTACGCCAAACGTGGAAAAGCTACTGGTTAGTTGACCCAATCGACGGCACTAAAGAATTTATTAAAAAGAACGGTGAATTTACCGTAAACATCGCCCTAATTAAAAACGGCATTCCTATTTTAGCCGTAGTAGATGCACCCGCCCTTGGCGTATCGTACTTAGCCGCCGAAGCCATTGGCGCATTTAAAGATAAAGGCGATGAGCGAATTGAGCTTAAAGTAACCACCAAACCTAATAAAGGGTTAATTCGTGTTGTAGGCAGCCGCTCGCACCCATCACCCGATTTAGCCGAGTTTGTGAAACGCTTTAATGAGGTTGAAATGGTGTCTAAAGGCAGCTCACTAAAACTGTGTTTAGTCGCTGAGGGTAGCGCCGACATTTACCCGCGCTTAGGTCCAACTTGCGAATGGGATACTGGCGCAGGCCATGCAATCGCTGAAATAGCCGGCGCTAAAGTGACTAAGCTTGATGGCAGCCCGCTTATTTATAACACCAAAGATGAATACTTAAATCCGTATTTTGTAGTGAGTGCGATAGAAGAGTAAAGGCCTAGAGCTGTTAGCGGTTAATTTAAAAGCAGCTCAGCGTTAAATTATTTGTAGGTCGGGATTTATCCCGTCATTTTGTCGGGCTAAAGCCAGACCTACAAAAGAGCTCCACCGCAAGTACAACTCTGTTATGTAAAGGTTAATCTCACCACTAAGGATTTTAGCTATGCACAGAGAGTTTTGATTGATTATCTACTCCCATAATTCCAACTTCTGCTTTACGAGACGTTGTATATAAGCTTGTAAAATTAGGTAGCTTAGGTGCATTGTCTAATTTTGAGTTAGGGTTCAATATGGGCTTCCTAAGCCATTCTGAATTACCCAAAATTCTTCCTAAACAATGAAATTTTTCGGGTTCACTAACACTCTTTAATCTTTTTTCTGCATGGTATAACTTGTAGCTTTGCTTCAAACAACATAATAAATACCTACCTTTATTTTTATCTAAGTTCAATTGATAAATAAGAGGCTCTAATTCGCTCGGTATGTCCTTTCCATTAAAGCCAAGGTAATTAATAAGTGCATTTGAATACTTCCTACCATCTTGTACATATAGTAATTTATCAAAAACCTCATACATATTTTCAAGCGTTAAGTTTCTAGCTAAATAGTGAACAAACTTTATTACATGCCTACATGTTTTAGATGACTGCTCAATGGATAAGTTATCATTACCAGACTCTTGATAAGCTAATGTTTGCTCTTCATTAAACTGAAGGAGAATAAATTGAGAATACTTCTCTTGTTTAAACCCATCAAAACTCAGCCACTCTTTCACAAATTCAGGTAAAGGCAACTTTGTCAGTTTTAAAATATCTTTAATAACATCCTGATCTATAAACTCATTATTCAAAATGCTTTGTCGTGTAATACGCTGAATATAATATGACATATTATTAGTACAGCCCACCATTTGTAGATATTCTTTATCAGGGTTTAAAAGCCAAATATCTCTTTCTTTTGGAGGGTCGCTATCTTTTATTTCAACAGTACTAATTTTTATATCTAACATTACCTTTAAATATTCTTTTAGATCACTAGAAGTGTCTTTTTCTAGAAATTTTTCAACATCTACAGGTCCACTATTAGGTTTTGTAGAATCTACAAAGACAATTTCACTATTAAGTTTTGCAAAATCTACAAAGTTAAGATATTTAGAAAATAAGCTAGGTTTAACTTCTCTGAGTGCTAACACCATAAGCAAAGATATAAAATTAATTTCACCCTTTAAGTTACTCTCCCACCAAATCTCATTAGCTCGACGAAGTACTTTTTTTAAAGTACGAATGCTCGGAATTAATTTATTTAACTCAGTTATTTCAGGTTGATAAAAAGCAATTCGTTCAATTGAGCGATTTTTTATATCATCTAACGTCTCCCATGAATACGGGATAACTGTAATCACCTTACTTTGAGTTAAATTCTCATAAATATAATCAACGAGTAAATCTGTAAAATTACTTTTAGTTACATCTTCTCTGTAGTCGGTCGCTTTTGATATCACCTCTGCGGCAACTTCATTCTCATTACCCATTGCGACGATGAAGTTAATATTACTTAAGTTTTTATCTTTCAATCTATCCAGCAGCGCGGCTATATCATTTAAGCGCTTTTCGTTTTCATCGCCAGTGCCGCGATCTACGTCTTGCAGGGTGATCAATAATTTGTGGTTGGTTGCTTCAAGAACATCATTAAGCTTTTTAAAACTTTGCTCAATATCAATTGGGCCTGCGAGTAGTGTGGATGCAAACTGAAATACACTGCCACCAGACTTAAGTGCTTCGGTGTAATGCTTAGGTAACGCACGAAAGGCACACATATCAATATACTGGCTTATATCATCGATAATATGGCTCAATACAACATGCGCAACACTGCCGCTTGCAGCGCCCCATGTTGATATATCACTGTGTATCCAATTAATCTTGTTTTGTTGTTTTACTGTTAGCTTTTCTTTATCAGATGACTCCAATTTTACCTGTTTAGGCTTTTTAAGCTCGCTTGCTATTGCTGCAACAATGCTACTTTTTCCGCAACCGTATGGTCCACATAACGCTATGTGCTGCGCCAAGTCTTCTTCATAATCATCACCTCCGTTACGCAGTCGCTCGGTGATACGCTTTGCATACATCTGTAGGTCGGGCTCTAACTTTTCTTTACTTTTAATAGTTGAGTCATCTTTGAACCACTCTCTGAAATCATCTAGATCCTTAAAATCATCACCTGAATTAACTCCAACAGAGCTGCTTTCGTTGTGCGTTTGTTTTATCTCGCTGCTAGCGAAAAATCTTAAAATAACCGCAAAACAGTACAGCAGGATAAATGTCGTGATAAGCGACCATGGTGTATGGTAATAACCTGATGCGAGCGATAGTGTTACTAAAGCAGCGAATAGGATAAACCACGACTTGCCACCCAGCTTTTTGGCTTTCTCTTTGGTCTCTTGAAACAAAACAAATAATGCAGATGAAAATAGAGTGATGTGTAAATACTTCAAACTAGAAAAAAGTAGAGCATCGTCAAGAAAGTACGGTCTATATGCCGTATTCACAAAAAGATAAACAAGTAATGCTGCTACTGATAACCACACAGCAATTGTCACTGGCGGGTATCGCCAGTTAAACCCAATACTGCGTTTGGGGTGCGATATATAAAACTTATCAAGCAGCAGCTTGATGCCAATACCTGCTAAAAATGCGCTGCTGTAATGTAGAGTTGGATTTACATTTAAAATAGCGCCCCAGCTAGCATAGGGCTCTTGCACAAAACCGACTTGGCTTAAAAATACAGTAATTGTTGCAGCAGTAATTGCGCACAATAAAAGAGAAAGCCAGCGTCTGGCTGTAATGGGAAGAGTTTTAACTTGCGACAATGTTTAACATCCTTATTAATACGTTACTTCGCCAGTGTACACCGCATAAATAATAATCCAAATTCTGCATTACAAAACATTGCTAAATTGAATAACTAATCTAGATTGTATGTAGAAATTACTTTATATGTTCTCACATGGTTAATATATAGAGGTATTATATTAAGGGCCCCCAAGGCAAGCCCTTTATAGAATAAGTTAAACAAGAATAATGAGCTGTTTTACGCTCTAAAAATAGCGATTAAACAATTAAAATTGAGCAAATATCAACCGCAATTGAGTGGTTACTTGCAATAAATCTCTAGCGCAATCTAAATTACACACAAAACCCCTCATCACACCCCATAACAATGTTTTATTTTCATTACACTTAGTAACTAATCTACTACAACGGTTTCGCGAGACAAAAGCGACTAAGCATGAAAAACTACGTTGAAAGTTATATTCTTGTGCGCAATTATTATTTTAAATAATGGATGAGCAAACACATATGACAACATCTCAAGATGCAACGCTTTCAAATGCATCAATAAATAACACACTCTTTTACCTCAAAATAGAACCAGCACGATATACAATGGACGCTAAGTCTATATGGCACGGCCGTTGGTGCGGGTATTTTATTTTTACCTATTAATATTGGTATTGGCGGTTTTTGGCCATTAATTATTATGGCGTGTTTAGCATTCCCAATGACCTTTTGTGCCCACCGAGGCTTAGCACGCTTTGTACTTTCGTCGAAAAATAAAGATGCCGATTTTACCGATGTAGTTGAAGAGCACTTTGGTGTGACTGCAGGTCGGTTAATTTCTTTGTTGTACTTTTTATCTATATTCCCAATTTTGCTTATTTACGGTGTGGCTTAACCAATAGTATTGATAGCTTTATGGTTATTCAAATGGGGATGGATTCGCCTTCTCGCGTATTGCTTTCAGGCCTATTGGTTGCGGGTATTATCCTTCGGATCTTGTTTTTAGTTTAGGACGAAAGTCAAAAAGAAAGATCTGTTCCAGTTTACTCATGATGGCTGTTATAAGTTTTTAGGACTTGCCATTAACAGAAAGCTTTCTAAAAGCAACAACCCTTAACGATTTTGCTGGGCGATAAACGCAAACGAGTGCTGATTGAATAAGTCAGGACGTTCCACATTACAGACATGCCCACAATGGTGAATAGTTTGCAGTACGCTGTTTTTATGACGCTTAACCATTTCTTTAACAGGGCCAAGGAACATATGATCCTCCTTACCCATAATGTACAGAATGGGAATATCAATGTCTTTTTCTTTGAAATATTGCATTAAAGGATTTACATCCATGGCTAATTTAAACCATTTTATAAACTCTTTTTGACACAAGCGCTTTGCTTCACGAACAAACAAAAGTCGAGATTCTTTATGACGCTTTTTCGGCATCATAATAAAAGCAAATAAGCGATACAGCCACATATAAGGCAAGAAGTGTTTAAAAGTATTACCTAAATAAACCAATGTATTACTGCGAGTATTAAAACGAGTAACCGCTCCACCTAGCACCATGCTAGAAACATATTGCGGCGCAATTTCAGCAATATTTCGAATAAGAATTGTGCCCAATGAAATACCAACAAAGTGTGCGCTGGTGATATTGTTATGATCTAACACATCGATAATGTCTTTAGAGACATTATTAAATGAATAATTATTATCAACAAAGTTTTGTAGTAGATTATTCGATTTGCCGTGACCACGAAGATCAAGCAACAACACATTATATTCTTTTTTATACGCTTTAAGCTGACGAAACCAGATTGCCGAACTACCACCGGCTCCATGGACAAATACAACCCATGTTTTACTGGTTTCGTGTGGAAAAATAGTATGGAAAAGAATTTCTGTACTCATTGCAGTTAGCGGCCTATTTACTTCATTTGGCATATTCAATTGCAAGAAGTATAACGGAGTTTAATAAAAATCTCTCATGAAGTTCAGATCAATAGCTTCTACTTAACAACTTTTCGGAGCAGATTTTGATTTTTAAATAAAAACGACTCGCTTCTATTCTCAACGTATTTTAGGCGCTTGCCCGTGAAAATCTAAATACAGTTTTTTAAGTTTGTCAGGAACAAGTGGCCAACCGATTTCAATTCCAATGGGAGTGGCCTTGCAAAATAAGTGCTCAACGTAATAAGTGTCTATGTACTCAAGTTCAGCAGGACTTGCAGAGTCTAATTTTAGACTCATATATGACAAGTGCTTTAGAGCGTTGGTGACTTTATTTTCGTTGAATGCAAAAGTTGTTAAGTTTGCAAACTCTTCCATGCGAAAAGCAAGCGCCCAACTTTCGTGTTTATCCATTAGCGGGATCACATCTGGAAACTTACATTGTATATCCTTAATGAATCTTATTATTTCTTGCTTTTCCATATACTCCCTTGCTGCACATAGTTATACAAATGCCATTGTACCAGCTAAAAATAATTTGGTGGGCCACGGACAAAGCCAACTGTTCTTGTCCGCGTTTACGACCTCGTTAACTTAACGTTTTGATAACCATACCCACACCATATAATTTTTTAAATGCCTAAATATTGTTTTTATTTAAGACTTACGCTCAATACGTTAAGTTTTTTTAAGGCCGCAAACGATTTTTTAGTAAGCTTCCAATCGCCTTGCACCACTTCAAAAACCAACTTAAACTATTGCTTATGTTAACTTTTTAAATAATTACGATATAAAAATATCAGTCTTCAGCAACTCTATGAAACAGCTAAACGTATATTAATTTAATATCTTCATATAAAGATACTTGACACAAAGTTAATTCTTACATATCTTTACTTCGAGATTCTTTACAACCCTTTAACTTTAAATTGGAGAACATTATGAAAAACATTATTCAAGTAGCTGGCATTATCGACCGAGAAGAAGCAAATCTAATGCTGGAGTCTGGCATTGAGTGGCTTGGCTTTCCTTTACGCTTACCTTCTGGAAAAGATGATATTTCTGAAACAGATGCAATGAGCATTATTAAAGGCTTAAGTGAGCCTCAAGCCGGTGTGTTGATTAGCTATATGGTAGATGCTGAAGAAGTGAGCGGTTATTGCAGTGAGCTAGGTGTAAAAGCAGTTCAACTACACGGTGATATTAGTGTGGCAGAAATGAAAAAGCTTAGAGAGCTGCGCCCTGATCTTTTCTTATTAAAAAGCCTTGTTGTGAAAGAAGACAATGCTGAAGAGCTGTTAGAAATTGTTGATACCATGGCTGACTTTGTTGACATGTTTATCACTGATACGTTTAACCCTAAAACGGGTGCTAAAGGCGCTACTGGTTTAACGCATAACTGGGACGTAAGCGCTGAACTTGTTAGACGATCTCCAAAACCTCTAATGATGGCTGGCGGTTTAACGCCTGAAAATGTAGCCGATGCAATCTATAAGGTTAAACCTGCCGCAGTTGATTCACATACGGGATTAGAAGGTAGCGACGGCAGAAAAGATGCCGCTAAGGTGAAGAAATTCATTCGCGAAGCTGAAAAAGCATTTTCGGAGATCAATGCTTAATATAATTCACTGCCAGATTAACACCCCTAATCTGGCAGACTCAAATAGGGAGAGCGTTATGAATGCAAATCAAGTTATTCAAATATATAAAGAAGACTCACAAATACTCTCAAGTAGTGTGATCGAGTTACCGCAAACAAATAGACTAAAATACCTGCATGCAAAAATGCGTGACAAGGTAGCTAGTAAAAGCCAATTCATTTTTTATGCTGATCAAGTGTTTCGTCTGCTGATTGAAAAAAGCTTAGAATTAGTACCATTTAAAGATCTCGATGTAACTACTCCCGTGGGAGAAACATACAAAGGCAAGCAGTTTGCAGATCCAATATGTGCCGTTTCTGTGGTTCGTGCTGGTGAAAGTATGGAAAATGAGCTGCGTCATATTGACTTAAAAATTCCCATTGGAAAAATTTTAATACAACGCGATGTCGTCACAAAATTGCCAACTCTTTATTATTCAAAACTTCCGGATCATATCGCTAAATGTCGCGTGCTGATATTCGAACCTATGTTGGCGACAGGCGGCTCTGCAATTTGTGCTATTCAGGTGCTTATAGATGCTGGTGTTTTAGAAGAAAATATCATTTTTGTTAATCTTTTGTGCTCCCCTGAGGGGATTCAAAAAGTTACTCAGCAATTTAAGAAAATTCAAATAGTTACGTCTTCAATTGAAGAGTATCTAAATGGAAACGCATTTATGATACCTGGAATTGGCGACTTCGGAGATCGCTACTTCGGTACGACCGATGTGGGGGCCGTATGACAAATAAACAACTAATACTTTGGATGTTAGTTGCTATGATTGCCCCAACAATTTGGGGCAGTACATACATAGTAACGACCGAGCTATTACCGCCAGATATGCCTTTAATGGCGTCAACACTTCGTGCTTTACCTGCTGGTATTTTATTGGTACTGATTGGTCGAAAGCTACCTAAAGGCATCTGGTGGGTGCGTTCTATCGTGCTTGGCATACTTAATATTGGTGGCTTTTTTTACTGTTTATTTGTAGCAGCCTATCTATTACCCGGTGGTGTAGCTGCACTTGTTATGTCGTGCCAACCTATCATAGTCATGATACTTGGTGCGCTACTCTTTAAAGATACCCTTAATTTAAGGCAATTTATTGCTTGTGCAATTGCGGCTGTTGGAGTCGCGATGTTGGTCTTAGAACCAAATATGAATTTACCTGTTCAAGGTGTTATTGCAGGTTTAATTGGTGCCGCTTCAATGGCCACGGGAATAGTATTAACAAAAAAATGGGGCAAGCCTGCTGACGTTAATTTATATACTTTTACAGGCTGGCAACTCGTTGTAGGTGGATTATTTTTACTCCCGATTGGATTAGTACAAGAAGGCTTACCTAGTAACCTAACAGTGGACAATATAATTGGTTATTCCTACTTAAGTATCATTGGCGCCTTGTTCGCTTATATAGTTTGGTTTAAAGCTATTGAAAAACTGCCAGTTGTTACGGTGTCTTTTATATCGTTTGCAAGCCCAATCTCAGCAACATTATTGGGTTATTTTATTCTTTCGCAAAGGCTAACGATGAGTCAAACATTAGGCGCAGTCATTATTGTATTAGCCATTGTTATATCTCAAGTACAGCTGTTTAAAAAATCAAGTTCCAATTTTAATCTGGAACCACCATTAAACAAAAAAACTAGTTAAAGGAAGTAAACATGGACAACTTATTTACAGAAGCTCGTTTTGGGAAAATCAACGCAAGCAATCGCTTTGTAATGGCACCAATGAGTAGAAACAGGGCAACAGCTGAAGGATTAGCAACGCCTCTTATGGCAACCTATTATGCTCAAAGAGCAACAGCTGGGTTAATTATTTCTGAAGGTATTCAACCTAACCAAGTTGGTCAAGGTTTTATGAATTCCCCAGGGCTACATAATTTACAACATGTGAAAAGCTGGCAGCCCATTACTGAAGCAGTACATAAAAGGGGAGGCAAAATTGTAGCTCAATTGATGCATTCTGGTCGTATTGGACATCCTGAATTATACCCCAGTGCTCATCAATCAATAGCGCCTTCAGCAATTAAAGCTGCCGGAGACGCTTTTACACCAACAGGGCCAAAGAGCTACCCTACACCAAAAGAAATGACGTTAGATGAAATTACAGCAACCATTGAAGACTTCGCAAAATCAGCTGAATTAGCGATTCAGGCCGGTTTTGATGGGGTAGAAATACACGCGGGAAATGGTTTTTTACTTCACCAATTTATGGCAAGTAATACAAATAATAGAGCCGATCTATTTGGTGGTAGCGTCAAAAACCGTTTAAGATTTACGCTAAAAGTAGTGGCGGCTGTTACACAAGCTATTGGTGCTAAAAGAGTCGGTATTCGTATTTCTCCCGACAATACTTACAATGACATTATTGAACAAGACAGTGAAGTGCTCTACCAAACTCTTATTAGTCAGTTGCCAACTGATCTGGCGTATTTGCATATTATGGAAGCGGCTAACCGTGAGCACACCCAGCAGATCCGTAACCAATGGTTAGGTAAGCTTATATTAAACCCTCACAAATCTTGGCAGGATGGCCCTGTAACCCCTGCTATTGCATCAGATGTGTTAAATGAAAATTTATGCGATGGTGTGGCATTAGGGGCACTCTTTTTAGCAAACCCTGATTTGGTAGAACGTACTAAGTTAAATGCTTCTTTTAATAATGTAGATCCCGATACGTTTTATGGTGGCGACGAAACCGGTTATACCGATTATCCTACAATGGTAGATAAAAGTGCATCGCTATCTGAGAAACAAAGTGAATCTATATTAGAGCGTGTTGAGCTTTCGTGATTAATTTTGCAGCTGTAGGTTTGGTAGTTAGGCGAGGCAGAGTTTATGTCGTGTGATTATTATTCAACGTAAATAGTTGATAATGCTGCGTAAGTTCAAAATATCCGTAGCCCTTAGGTTCGTCCTAGGGGCGATTTACTCTTTGCTGCTACATGGATGTAAATAAAAGCCGTGAGTAGGGCGCGGAAGCTTTGCGCTAATTTACTTATTCTTACATAAAGATAAGTTAGTAAGGTGATGCAGGAGCGTTACCAAACCTACCAAGTTACAAACCTCGCGCCACGATTAAATCGCTCCTCGATTGAACAAATTTTAATCCACAAAGATCAACATGCCCTAGATAGAACAAATTTTGCTCCTGAAAGGCCAACTGGCCTTATTTATAAGTAGAGCTAGAAAGGCCTAAAAGTAATTTTTTAAGTAATACTGCGAGTTGCTGCTGCTCCGACTTATCTAAAGGTGACAATAAAGACTGCCCTTTTGCGATATGCTCCTCTACAACCTGATCAATCAATTGGAAACCTTTCTCTGTTAAAGACACCATAACGCCTCGACGGTCATTAGGATCAGAGCTGCGTGCAACCAAGTCTTTAGCTTCTAGTTTATCGATACGGTTTGTCATTGAGCCTGAGGTTAGCATTAATGTCTGCAATAGTTGGTTTGGACTCAATGTAAACGGTTTTCCTGAACGCCTAATTGTCGCTAATACATCAAATTCGCCACCATTGAGGCCAAAACGGCCAAATACAGTTTGTAATTCTTTGCAAAACATTGCATCGGTACGAACGAGTCGGCCCATAACTCCCATAGGTGAAGGGTCTAAATCAGGTCTTTCTTTATTCCACTGGGCTATAACGACGTCAACAAGATCATTTTTCATCATATCTACTACTCTAATTTAAATTGATAAACCAATATAACTCACAACAACCTCTACAACAAGACTCATCACAACAAGCATCTTCACATAAAGATACTTGACATTGAGATTGTATGTATTATCTTTTACCTAACTTTGTTACATGAGAGTTATGTGTGGTACTCATTTTTAACAAGGCAATTCAAAAATTAGTCATCTATAAAATTTTAAATAAAGGAATAGGCATAGAAATGAAACTACATAACCAACTAAATCGAACCGAAAACCTTGAGCAAGATCAGATATCTTTTTTGGGAGAAAGTGATACTCGAACATTGTTTGATTTAATTCAAAAGCAAATTATTGAAACACCTGATGAAACTGCAGTAATTAGTAACCAAGGAGATTGGAGCTATAAAATGCTGGATAAAAAATCAGCTAACATTGCCTCTTTACTCCATCAGCATGGTGCTAAGCAAGGTGAATATGTTGGTTTGTTTGTCGATCCATCGCCTGACTTAATTTTTGGTGTGTGGGGAGCTATTTATGCAGGATGCGGATACCTTCCACTGTCTCCTGAATACCCTGAAAAACGTATTAGCTATATGCTAAAAGACTCTAAAGCGCGCTTAGTTTTAACCCAAGCACATTTAAAAGAGCAAATTACTGCATTGGTTAGCAGCGACATTACTGTGATTTCAATAGATGATGTTGATGATAATACGTCATATTATGCGCCACTATCACAAGATAGCCTTGCTTATATGATTTACACCTCTGGAAGCACAGGTGATCCAAAAGGCGTCATCATTGAACATAGCAGTATTGTTAATCAGCTTCTGTGGCTAAAAGAAGAGCATAGCTTTAGCCAATCAACTCGTATTGTACAAAAAACGCCTTTTAGCTTTGATGCAGCCCAATGGGAGATTTTAGCTAATGCAATCGGTATTTGTGTTGTTACAAGTGAAGTAGGAATGTATCGCGATCCGCTTGCACTTATTGATTTAATCATTGAAAAACAAGTGACCGTTTTGCAATGTGTTCCTACCCTTTTACAAGCCTTGCTTGATTCGCCTTGTATTCAATTGTGCAACTCATTGTCTCACGTGTTCAGTGGGGGTGAAACGCTTACTAAACAGCTCGCCTTACAATTTTTTGAAACACTGCCTGAAAAAGATCTAATCAATTTATATGGGCCAACAGAATGCACAATAAATTCATCCAGCCATAAAGTAACGCCTCATACTTTAGAGCAAGCGTTTGATGCAATTACTATTGGTAAGCCTGTAGCCAATACTCACTACTATATACTTGATGAACAGTTAAACTTAGTTGATGAGGGTGAATCTGGTGAGCTTTATATTAGTGGTGTGCAGGTTGCTAGAGGTTATTTAAACCGTAACGATACAACGCTCGAAAGATTTATATCTAATCCTCACAATAGCGAGCCTATGCATAATACGCTCTATCGCAGTGGTGATATTGTAAAACGTGATAAAGAAGGTAACACACACTTTTTAGGTCGCGCCGATAATCAAATTAAATTACGTGGTTACCGTGTAGAGCTTGATGAAATTAGACTTGCCATTGAAAAGCATGATTGGATAAAAAATGCCGCAATGGTTGTAAAAAATGATCAGCGTACCGGTTTTCAAAATCTTATTGCATGCATTGAATTAAATCATCGTGAAGCCGCTTTAATGGATCAAGGCAAGCAGAGTGAACACCATCAATCTAAAAAAAGTAAATTACAAGTTAAAGCACAACTCTCTAATGCTGGATTTAGACAACCACAAGCGCTGTTAAACTTACCCGTATTTAATTTACCAAATAAAAACGCATCAAAAGAGCAAACTGAAACTGTTTTTGCTCGTAAAACTTATCGTTACTTTGATGGTGGAAATGTGTGTGAGCAAGAAATACTTAACTTACTCAAAAAACAAAAATCAGAGATCCCTACACGCCCTGTCAGCGCATTAGAATATGATGAATTTGGTCAAATCATGAGATATTTTGGCCAGTTTAAAAGCAAGCAACGCTTACTGCCCAAGTATGGCTATGCATCTCCAGGCGCCCTGTATGCTACGCAGTTATTTTTAGAAATACATAATTTATTTAATTTAAAATCGGGTATTTATTATTATCACCCTGAACTACATACCCTGCATCTTGTACGCTCATTAGCGCCTGCAAGCACGGTTAAATTAACTTGCCATTTTTTAGGTAAACAATCAGCTATAGAACCTGTATATCAAAATAATATATTAGAAGTTTTAGAAATGGAAACAGGCCATATGCTTGGCTTATTTGATCATATTTTACCTCAGTTTGGCCTTTCAATTGGCGCTGCTAGTTTTGACAATGAATACCAAGATTACTTAGCTGTTCACGAAGATGACGCCTACTTAGGAAGTTTTGATATTAGCCAACATAGCGAAACTGACTCGCTTTCAAATGTTGAGACCTTAGTGCAAATTCAAAATGTAGATGGTTTAAATTCAGGACAATACACCGTTCAAGATAATCAGCTGACACCCCTTTCTGATCAGCTAATTGAAAAGAAAAAAGTGATTGCCATTAATCAGCAAGTCTATGATAGAGCTTCTTTTGGTATTTCTTTACTTAATCATTCTACAACGGCTTGGCGACACTATATTGATTTAGGTCGTAAGTTACAGCAGTTACAAATGAACGACTTAAACATAGGTTTAATGTCTTCTGGTTATAGCTCAAAATCTGGTAATAATTTACCTTCAGCCAATCGTATTGAAGAAATTTTATCTGATGCGAACTGTACAATGAAACCATTTTATTTTTGCATTGGTGGAAAAATTTCAGAAGAGCAAAAGCGCAGTGAAGGTATGAAAGAAGACGCTATACATATGCGTGGCCCCCTTGAAATATTGAATCATGATTTACAAAATTCGCTACCTAGCTATATGGTACCTAATAAAATTATAACTTTTGCTGAATTCCCACAAACAGCGAATGGGAAAGTCGATTATCTCGCTCTAAAAAATTCAGAGAAACTTAATAATATTGAAAATAAGGCTGCCTACATTGAGCCTCGAAATAAATTAGAAGAGAAAATAGCTGATATTTGGCTCCATGTTATGAAATGGGACAAAGTATCAGTCCAAGATAATTTTTTTGAAAGTGGTGGAAACTCTTTAACAGCCGTTACATTTATGAATACTTTAAATAAAGAGTTGAGCATTAGTATCCCAATGCAAGCTATCTTTCAAGCCCCCACTATTGAAGCACTTGCTCTTTATATTAAGCAAAACGATAACAGCTCACATAGTCGGTTGATTAATTTAAATAACTCTACACAAAAATCGCGAATTTTCTGCTGGCCTGGTTTAGGTGGGTATCCAATGAGCTTAAAACCTTTAGCTGAAAAAGTGGCCGATGAAGCGACGTTTATTGCGGTGCAAGCGCATGGCCTTAATTGTGATGAAGTTCCTTACGATACAATACAAGAAATGGCAGAAGCTGATATCAAGCTAATCAAAAATGAGCAACCAACGGGTCCTTATACGTTATGGGGATACTCTTTTGGGGCGCGTGTTGCATTTGAAGTGGCGCATCAACTTGAAGCAAGTGGCGAGACCGTGGAAGCACTTTATCTCATTGCACCAGGCTCACCTAATCTACCTCAGTATTCACAAAAAGAGCAGACACCTTGTTTTACTTCTCCTGCATTTGTCACCATTTTATTTTCAGTGTTCTTTCAAAAAATACAAGGCCCGGTATTAGAACAATGTTTATCGACAGTGACTAATAAACAACAGTTTATTGACTTTGTATGTACGAATCATCGCACTTTGAA
This sequence comes from Pseudoalteromonas sp. MMG007, assembly GCF_018100985.1. GTDB lineage: Bacteria > Pseudomonadota > Gammaproteobacteria > Enterobacterales > Alteromonadaceae > Pseudoalteromonas. The sequence continues at coordinate 38,553 of NZ_JAGJEI010000011.1, forward strand.
TCGAGATGTTGTCAGTAAAATCATAGAAGTAGTAATGCGCACTTATGAGTTTAAATATACATTCACAGAGTTGCTTGAACGCCAAGTAAAAGCACCAAAAGTGATATTTAAAGCACAAGGAGATGATTATTCATTTATTGAAAACATTCCTGAGTACAACGAAAAAGAAGCGATAACACAACACTTACAAGCAGATCATTACGCATTATTAAAACATCAAGGTGTTGATGAGCTGTTTAATAGCATTGTGCAATCTCAAGGTTCTTACGAGAGCCATCGTTCATTATTAATAGCGTAAGGACGCAATATGCCGCATATCAACATACATTATTTTGATTCTCACGTATCCAGTTCCACCAAGAATAGGCTCGTGAAAAAAATTTCGGCACTGATAAGTAAAGAGTTTAAATGCAATAACGACTTTATTTCAATCGCACTGCATGCAGAGCAACCGAAAAATTGGCAACAACGTGTTTATAACAAACATATCATTCAGCAAAAACATAAATTAATTAAAAAACCAAATTATTAGAGGAGAAATAAAATGAACAATACAAAGATAAATCTTGTTATTAAGCCTGAAATTAAACGGGCTCTTGAGTTAGGGCTTGCGGTCGTGGCGCTTGAGTCTAATGTTATAACGCATGGCTTAGATTACCCTGAAAATAAACACACCGCGTTACAAGTAGAAGCAGCAGTTCGTGAGTCGGGTGCAATCCCTGCAACCATTGGAGTCGCTAATGGTAAATTACTAATTGGTATGGATGAAAGTGAAATTGAGTTATTTGCAACAACCGCAAATATACCTAAAGTCAGCACGCGTGACTTACCCGTTGTATTAGCGACTAAGCAATTGGGTGCAACCACCGTTGCCTCATCTATTATTGCAGCTGAGTTAGCAGGAATATGCTTTTTTGCATCTGCCGGCATTGGTGGCGTTCATAGAGGAGCAAACAATACGATGGATATTTCTTCAGATCTTATGCAATTTACACGTTCACGGGTTGCCGTTGTATGTGCTGGTGCAAAAAACATACTCGATCTAGGTTTAACACTTGAATACTTAGAGACCCACAATGTCCCTATTATATCTTATCAATTTGATGATTTCCCTGCATTTTACTGTCGCTCAAGTGGCTATAAAGCACCACAACGGATAGATGATGCATCTATTTTAGCCGACATAATTGAAACCCAATGGCTGCTTGATAATAAGCGCAGTGTATTAATTACAACACCCACTAAGCTCGAAGATGCCATTGATAGTGATGATGTTAATGATGCTATCAACGCGGCAATTAGCTCGGCTCAAGCGCAAGGGATCAGTGGAAATAAAGTCACTAAGTACATTATGAAAGCAATTGATGAAGTAACTAAAGGGCGTTCAGCTAAAGCTAACAGTGCCGTTTTGATCAATACAGCGCGTGTTGCAGGGCATTTAGCTGTTGCCCATGCAAAGCAATCTAGTAATAAAAGAGAAGTAGCGTAAAAATAATGGGTGAAGTTTATTGACAAATTTTTTTAATTATATATCTTTATATAAAGATACTTTACATAAACAAACTTCACCCAAGCATATTACCTACTAGATGCACACAAGGAGCTAATTATGAATTTCATTCCATGGATTACAACGACAGGCATACTAGCAATTTTAATAGCGGGCAGCTTTGCAGTTAAAAGTAACATCATTGATGCGCGCAGCAATATAGGCAATGAACAATCGGCTAATGTCGAAGCTATGTATGTAGAAAAAGTTGCTCATCAGTCACATATAGATATTAGCGGTATCGTAAAAGCCCCTAAAACATTATCGTTAATTAATGAATCAGCAGGTAAAGTTACAAAACTCTATTTGCAATCTGGCGGTATTACTTATGCAGGTGATACGTTACTCGAAATAGAACACGAGGAGGAAAAAGCACAACTGCAAATAGCTAAATCACGCTTTGAACTACAAAACACCACCGTAAAGAGATATAAAAGCCTTTATAATTCAAATAAATTGAGCGCTCAGCAATTAGATGAATCAACGGCTTTACTTGCTCAATACCAAGCAGAAATAAATCTACTCTCAGCTAAAATTGCTAAAAAAGTGATTACAGCACCATTTACAGCCCGCGTTGGTATACATGACTTGCAAGTCGGTCAGTTTTTACCTGCTAATACAAATCTAACTCAGCTCATTGGTATTGAAAAATATATGTGGGTCGATTTTTCTCTCCCGCAAACCTATACAGAGCTAGCAATTAATACGCCGGTAGTATTAACGCTACTTGATGACACACAGACAGAAATAATTGCACAAGTAGCTTCTGTTGCACCAGAAATGTCAAAACACTCAAGACAGCTGAAATACCGTGCAAAAATTACATTAGGAAATACTAAACTAAATTCAAATCAACTCGTTAAAATTAAGGTACCTATTGGCAACAAAAAAGAGGTTGTTGCGATCCCATATTTAGCAGTTATTAAAGGCAAATTAGGGAACTATGTATATTTATTAAATAAAGACGAGGAAGGAAAAACATACGCTAAGCGTACACAAGTTGAATTAGGCGAACGTATTGGGGATCTCGTTATGATCACCAATGGCTTAACCTCAGGCGCATTAATCGCAAGTCATGGAGCATTTAAATTGCGTGACGGTTTAAGGGCATACTTGCTTAATTCAGAGCGTACTGTAGCTATGGAAGATACGTTATCTCCTAAGGTATCATTATGAAAAACAATCATTTTATGGATCGATTCATAACACAACCAACACTTGCAATCGTTTTATCCGCCATTATTTGTATTGCTGGGATTTGGTCAGTGCTTAAGGTGACTGTGCTACAGTTTCCAAAAATTGAAAGTTCATCTTTAGTTATTTCAACTAACTACGTAGGCGCATCAGCTGAAACAGTTAAAGGTTTTATTACAGAACCAATAGAACGTATTTCCGCTACGGTTCCAGGTGTTGATTATGTTGAATCAGTCACAATTGCAGGGAACAGCACTGTAACAGCTTACTTAAATTTAAACGAAGATAGTACTCGGGCTTTATCACAGCTTACTGCTCGTCTTAGCCAAGTTAAATATATGCTCCCGAATGATACTGAGGATCCCATTGTTAGCGTTAAGCGTACCGATCGACCTCATGCGCTATTTTATTTAAATATAGAGCATCAGGGCGAATCACTTACACAACTAACCGACTTTTTATCAAGGCAAGTGACTCCTATAATTACAGATATTGAGGGTGTTCAAAGAGTCGCAATTGAAGGCAGTAGAACGCCTGCGATGCGCGTGCATTTAAATTCTGCAAAGTTAGAAGCATTTGATCTTAGCGCTGACGATATTTACTCCGCGTTGGCTGCAAATAATACAATAGCTACGCTAGGTTATATAGAAACTAATAAACAAAAAATTGATCTGGTCGCTAATACACAATTGAAAAGTATCGATGAATTTAAGCAGTTAATTGTAAAACGTATAGATAATGATGTTATATATCTGAGAGATGTAGCCCATATTGAACTTGGCTCTGAGCAGCCAACGGTAAGTGCTCGCTTAAATCAGCATGATACTGTTTATATTTCAGTTTGGCCGCAGCCAGGTGCAAATGAAATTGAAGTTGGTGACGCACTTTACGCATTAACCGATAAAATTAATAAGACTTTACCGGATGGTATCAGCATTGGTTATGCCTATGATGGTACTTTATATATGCGCGATGCATTAAATGAGATTTTTAAAACACTTATTGAGACGGTTATTCTAGTAGGCGTTGTTGTTCTTTTTATGATGGGATCATTTAGAAGCTCAGCGGTACCTTTAGTGACTATTCCTATTTCAATATTAGGTGCTATTGCCGCAATGTATGTCGTCGGTTTTTCGTTAAACTTACTAACCGTGCTCGCTATTGTTCTCTCTGTTGGCTTGGTGGTTGATGATGCGATTGTTGTTGTAGAAAATGTTTCACGTCATATTCGTGCAGGAAAATCTAAAATTGACGCTGCGCTCACAAGCTCCAAAGAGCTGTTTGTACCAATTGTATCAATGACTCTCACACTAACAATGGTGTATTTACCGATTGGCTTTCTGTCTGGACTTACCGGCGTATTATTTAAAGAATTTGCTTTTACCCTAGCAATATCAGTGCTTATATCAGGCATTGTTGCCCTCACACTTTCACCAATAATGAGCGCGTATGTTATCCCTGCTGAAGGGCAAGAAACTAAATTAACAAAAAAAGTAAACTGGGTATTTGATCAGCTAAGAAATAAATATGCGTTGTTACTTACTCTTTTATTGTCGTGGCGAAATCAAGTGATTGTCGCTGCAATTGCGTTAAGCCTTATGATAATACCATTTTACCAAGGTGCACAAAAAGAGCTTGCGCCAATTGAGGATCAAAGCAGCATATTTGTACTTGTACAATCCCCCCCTGAGTCATCGTTAACTTATAATGAAGATAACATTCGTGGCATGGTTGATAGCTTATTAGAAATACCCGGCACAACTCAAATGTGGCAGAACATTTTTACCAATAGTGCTTTTGGCGGTATTGAATTTATAAGTGCTAGCGAACGAGATTACACTACTAAATCAATTCTTCCTGAGGTTTATGGACGCTTGGCTAAAACCCCTGGAGTCAACCCGTTGCCCATTCTTCCAGCGCCACTTCCTACTGCGGGCCAATTCGATGTAGAAATGGTCGTTAAGTCCAGTGATAGTTTTGAAATAATGCAAAGCTATGCAGGGCAACTTATAGGTAAAGCATTTGCTAGTGGGCACTTTTTATACGCAGACACTGATTTAAAAATCGATTTACCCCAAATACAATTACAATTAAAGCGCGATAAAATTGCCGATTTAGGAATGGATCTCGCTTATGTCAATCAGCAACTGAGTGTTCTTTTATCAAATAACTACGTTAATCGATTTGATGCGCAAGGAAAAGCTTATCAGGTAATCCCTGTTATTGACCGAAATGTAAAGTCAGATCCTGGAAAACTACTAAGCTTAAACATTAAATCAATTAATGGAACCAGCGTGCCATTATCTGCAATAGCTGAAGTTAAATGGGCAACAGTTCCTAGACAATTAAATAGCTTTGGACAGCAAAATGCCTTTCGCATATTTGGAGCCGTATTACCTAACTCCACAAAAGAAGAGGCACTTTCAGCATTAGAAAATGCCGCAAAAGAATTACTCCCCCCTTCATACACTGTTGATTATGCCGGAGAGTCTAGACAAATAAGACAACAAGGTAATAGTTTATTAGGCGTTATGCTCATTTCACTGGTCATTGTTTACTTACTGCTTAGTATCCAATTTAATAGCTTTCGAGACCCTCTAGCTGTGTTAATTGGGAGTGTACCTTTGGCAATGGCTGGCGCGTTGATGCTATCGTATTTTGAATTAACGACTATCAATATTTATTCTCAAATCGGTTTAATCACACTCATTGGTCTGATTGCAAAAAACGGTATCTTAATTGTCGAATTTGCAAATCACCTACAAGAGCAAGGTAAAAGCCGCATAGAAGCCGTCATTGAATCTGCATCAACCAGATTAAGGCCTATTTTAATGACCACTGCTGCCACTGTTCTTGGGCACTTCCCATTATTAATGGTATCTGGAGCAGGGGCTGAAGCCCGAAATAGTATTGGCATTATATTAGTAGCAGGAATGCTTATAGGAACCCTTTTTACTCTTTTTGTATTGCCTGCTTTTTACGTAAAACTGGCTTCAAAACGAGTACCTAAAGAAGTAAATAAAAGTAACCTTTGCAGTTCAAATGAAAAATCATCTTTTGCTATTAGTTGAGGTTTGTTGACCTCTCAGGATTAAAGTTTGTTCTATCTAGGGGAAATTTAATCCCGGCGCGAGATTTATAACATAGCCAGCTCGGTAACAGCTCCTGCGTTACCTTGTTGGCTTACATGCAAACATGCTGTTGAAAATTCAACGACCAAAGATCAACACGCTCTAATAAGCTAAAGCTCTTATCGCGATAAATTATGTAATATCTGCAGCGTATAAAAAACTTTGTTTCATACAAAAAACCTGACAGCAGTTACTTCGTTCAAATAAACAACATATTGTATAATTATTACTTTATACATTGCTCACTTTTAAATCGCTGTTTCATATTCATGACAGTTAGTCACTAAACCACTACAACTAATTCATTCTAAAACCAGCTCAAAACATGAAAAATTTAGTCAAAAACTATATTCTTCGGCGCAATTATTATTACAAATAATGGATGAGCACACACATGACAACACCTCAAGGTGCAACGCTTTCAAATGCACCAATAAATAACACACACTCTTCTACCTCAAAATGGAACCAACACGATACACAATGGACGCTAAGTCTATTTGGCACGGCCGTTGGTGCGGGTATTTTATTTTTACCTATTAATATTGGTATTGGCGGTTTTTGGCCATTAATTATTATGGCGTGTTTAGCATTCCCAATGACCTTTTGTGCCCACCGTGGGTTATCGCGTTTTGTGCTTTCGTCAAAACACAAAGATGCCGATTTTACCGATGTAGTTGAAGAGCACTTTGGTGTGACTGCGGGTCGATTAATTTCATTGTTGTACTTTTTATCTATATTCCCAATTTTGCTTATTTACGGTGTGGGCTTAACCAATACCGTTGATAGCTTTATGGTTAATCAAATGGGAATGGAGTCGCCGTCTCGCATGCTGCTTTCGGGCGTATTAGTTGCCGGTATGATAAGCCTTATGATGGGCGGTGAGCGATTAATGCTACGTGCTTTTGCAATTTTAGTGTATCCGCTTGTAGGCATATTATTCTTTTTATCACTTTATTTAATACCTAGCTGGCAAATGCCTGATATGAGCTTGCCTGAAGCGGGCAACTTTACTAAAACGCTGTGGTTATCAATTCCTATTATTGTATTTTCGTTTAGCCATGCGGCGGCTATTTCAAGCTTTGTAAATGTGCAGCGTGGTCATTACGACAATCAAGCGACTAACAAAGCTGAGGCTATTTTAAAGCGTACTAGCTTATTGCTTATTACCTTTGTACTGTTATTTGTGTTTTCTTGCGTGCTGTCGCTTACAGGCGAGCAGATGGCGGCAGCTAAAGCCGCTAACGTATCAATTTTATCGTACCTTGCTAACATTACGAGTAATTCGTTTATTGCTACCCTTGGGCCACTTGTTGCGTTTATTGCTATTACCTCGTCGTTTTTAGGTCACTTTTTAGGTGCTCGCGAAAGCTTTACTGGTTTGGTTACTAAGCAAACTAGCTTAAGCGCAAAAGTAGCTGACAAAATTGGTGTAGTAATTATGTTTTTTGCTATTTGGTTTTGTGCGGTTAAAAACCCAAGTATTTTAGACATGATGGATCAGCTATCTGGTCCTATCATTGCGATGATTTTGTTTATTATGCCTATGATAGCCGTTTACAAAGTACCTGCACTTCATAAATACCGTAACCGCTTAAGTACATTGTTTATATTAGCGGTTGGGTCGCTTGCTGTGTTTGCACTTATTTACAGTATGCTTAAGTAACCTTTTAAACGCTTAGCTAAATTAATTAGCTGGGCTTTTTTAGACATAAAAAAATGGCGCTCACTGAGCGCCATTTTTAATTTAAATCGTTATGCTTATTCTGTGTCTGGCAGGTTACGGCCATAGAATATTTCTTGCATTTCGCGAGTCAGTTTAGAGCGAATTTCTTCTTCTTCTTCATCCGATAACTCATCAGTAGAAAGGCCGAATAAATACGTATTTAAGTCGGTTTCTTTTAACATCATTTTGGTATGAAACAGGTTTTCTTGATACACGTTTACGTCCATCATTTGGTACGCTTCTTTGGTATCTTCTGTCATGAAGTTTTGAATAGAGTTAATAGCGTGGTCTATGTAGTGTTTAACACCGTTAATGTCGCGGGTAAAACCACGTACACGGTAGTCAATTGTTACTACGTCTGACTCAAGGCTATGAATTAAGAAGTTTAACGCTTTAAGTGGCGAAATAATGCCACACGTAGATACTTCAATATCAGCACGGAATGTACAAATACCATCATCAGGGTGAGCTTCTGGGTATGTGTGTACACAAATGTGGCTTTTATCTAGGTGCGCAACAACTGAATCAGGTAATGGGCCTGGTGCTTCGTCAGCATCATAATTTTGCTGCTCTTCTACTGGTTCTTCAGAAACCAAAATAGTGACACTTGCGCCTTGCGGTTCATAATCTTGGCGCGCTACATTTAAAATGTTGGCACCAATAATATCAACAACTTCACCTAAAATGTCGGTTAGTCTATCTGCACTGTACTGCTCATCGATATATTCAATATATTCTTTACGTTGTTGCTCGGTCTTTGCGTAGCAAATATCGTAAATACTAAAGCTCAAACTTTTAGTTAAATTATTAAAACCATGAAGTTTAAGTTTATCGAAGGGTTTGTTCATAATAAACCAACCTATAAATTAGTGAAATCTGCACCTGCAGAATGAAAAGTTCGCGGATTTTATACGAATTTTCCTTATGGAAAAAGCGTTATTTTACCTGATCTTGCACAACTTCGTGGCTATGGGTAATTTCTACTGTTTTATCAAGCATTAAAGCCACTGAACAATACTTTTCTGCAGAGAGCGAAACCGCACGAGCGAGGTGTTTTTCCGACACATTATTGCCTTTAACAACAAAGTGTAAGTTGATTTTAGTAAATACGCGCGGGGCTGTTTCTGCGCGCTCAGCACTTAATTGCACTTGAACATCTGAAAAGTCTTGTTTTGATTTTTTCAAAATGCTCACCACATCAACCGATGAACAACACCCAACTGACATTAAAACCATTTCCATTGGGCTTGGTGCTGCGCTGTCGCTGCCACCATCAAAAACAACATTGTGGTTAGAATTAGAACGACCAATAAATGTATCGCCTTCAACCCATTTTACATTTGCTTGCATCTGTTTATCTCAAAAAAATATTTTCTTGATTGTATACCAATCTGCATTAATAGGTATATAACAGGCGCACAGTTAGTAAAAGGCACTCACTAAAAATTAAGACTCTTGTGTTACTGCGCTATCAAACAAGTTTTTAATTAAGCTTGCAAACTCGTCTATAAAGGCATGCTGTTCAACCGTAACAGGCTGTGAGGTAATGCTACTGAGGACTTCTTCTAAATCGTACACTATACCGTCAACTTCGCGCACAATTTGACTACGCTGTTCGGTATTAAGGTTTGTGTGTTGCTCACAAATAAGCATAACGTTTTGAGCTATTACGTCTTCTATGAGTTCCATAACGGTAGGGGCACCGGGTTTGATTTCGCCTGGCTTCTCAAATAAAGCTAAATTTTGAGTTAGATACATGATCAAGTCATCGTACCCTTGCCTGTCTAAAACCATTACTGTCACCTCTAAAACGTATATTTTCCTGATTTAATCAGAAAGTGCCGATAATTACTAGCTTTGCGCGTTAGCAATACAAAAAAAGCAGCCGAAGCTGCTTTTGTAGCAATTAAGTAGTACTTAATCTATTTTTAAGCCTGGGCTTAGTGTTGCTGGCATCGCTACTTTTTCAAGCTCTACTGAAGCAACTGGGTATGCACAGTAATCAGCTGCGTAATACGCGCTTGCTCTGTGATTACCCGACGCGCCAATACCACCAAATGGTGCTGCGCTTGATGCGCCCGTAATGGGGCGGTTCCAGTTAACAATACCCGCGCGAATACGACGTAAAAAGTGGTCGTAGTCGGCTTCGCTGTCGCTAAGTAAGCCTGCAGATAAACCAAACGTTGTGTCGTTTGCTTTATCAATTGCTTGGTCAAAGCTATCAAAGCGGAATACTTTTAAAAGTGGGCCAAAATGTTCTTCATCAGGGAAATCACTAATAGCTGTACACTCAATAATACCTGGCGTTACAAAGCCTGTATTTGCTGTGTGCTCAAGCTCTACTAATACTTGAGCGCCAAGTTCAACTAACTCGCTTTGTGCTTTAACCATACCTGCAGCTGCCGCTGATGAGATCATAGAGCCCATAAATGGCTGTTCTGCATCGTCGTAGTTGCCTACTTTAATGGCTTTAGTTGCAGTGATAAGGCGCTCTAAAATTGCATCGCCTTTGCTACCTTTAGGTAAAAACAATTTACGTGCACACGTACAACGCTGGCCGCTTGAAATAAATGCTGATTGAATAATATCGTGTACAACTGCTTTAGTGTCTTCAACGTCGGTAATAATAAGCGGGTTATTGCCACCCATTTCAAGCGCTAAAATTTTACCCGGCTGACCTGCAAACTGCTCATGTAAAATATGACCAGTGCGCGAAGAACCCGTAAAGAACAAGCCATCAATACCTTTGTGAGCAGCAAGGGCTTTGCCCGTTTCTACTTCACCTTGAACAAGGTTGATAACACCGGCTGGTAAACCGGCTTTTTCCCAAAGTTTAAGCGTAAGCTCGGCAACTTTTGGAGTTAGCTCTGATGGCTTAAACACAACTGTGTTACCCGCTAAAAGCGCAGGAACAATGTGGCCATTAGGCAAATGCCCTGGGAAGTTATACGGGCCAAATACCGCGACCACGCCATGTGGCTTATGACGGATCATGGCACGCCCTAGTGGCATTGCATTTTCTACGTCGCCTGTGCGCTCTAAAAATGCTTTTTCAGAAATGGCAATTTTACCAACCATAGCGCCCGCTTCAGTGCGCGTTTCCCACAGTGGCTTACCAGTTTCTTGTGCAATAGTGATGGCAAGCTCTTCGCTGTTTTCTTTTAATTGTGCTGCGAATGCTTTAACTATTTCTAAACGTTCGCTAAAGCTCTTATCAGCCCATGCGTAAAATGCTTCACGCGCAGCGCCAACCGCTGAATCAACTTGCTCGGCAGTAGCTGATGATGCGCGCCAAATAACGTCGTTATTTGCAGGATTTACTGAGTTAAATTCTGTGCCTTGGCCTTGTGACCATTGACCATTAATAAATTGTGCAGGATGAGTCATTATACTTTCTCCTAAATTAAACTGGGGTTGCGCTTACTGTATCGCCAGCTTGCAGTTGCAGTGCATCGGCTAACTCTTGCGATAAAACAAGGCTGTCTGCTCTGTCGTCATAAGACATAGGCGCTACGGTTGCTCTAAAACCTTCAAGCTTTTCGTTGGCTAAAAGCACCATGGTATCGCCTGACGCTTCGCCTATTTCAACTTTAAAGTTATGTGCGTTACGAATAGTGGCAATGTTATCTACTTTTGCTTCAACCGTTGGGCCGGCGTCAAAAATGTCTACATAGCCATTAAACGTAAAACCTTCGCTTTTTAAAAGCTCAATAGCTGGGCGTGTGTTGTCGTGCACTTTACCGATGACCGCTTGCGCATCTTTGCTTAGCAAGTTTACGTAAATTGGGTACTTTGGCATTAGCTCTGCAATAAATACCTTTTGGCCAATACCTGTTAGGTAGTCGGCTGTAGGAAAGTCCATTGAGAAAAAGTGCTCTTCTAACCACTGCCAAAAAGGGCTACTGCCGCTTTCATCAGACACACCGCGCATTTCTGCAATTACGGTTTGTGCAAAACGTGCCTGATGTTGCTTAATAAACATAAAGCGCGCTTTTGAAAGTAGTTTACCGTTACAGTTTTTACGATAGCCATCTTTTAAAAATAGCGTACATAATTCTGTTGCACCGGTGTAGTCGTTACACAGCGTTAAAATATCAACCGCTTTGTATACGTCTAATGTGCGTGATGAATGAATCACTTTACTTAAGTGATAATGATAAAACGCATCATCAAGGCCTACAGCTGCTTCTATTGCAGATGTGCCAACTACTTCACCGGTTTCGCTATCTTCAAGAACAAACAAGTAGCCTTCGTCACCGGGTTGTGACGTTTGTTTAGCAAATGAGCTTACTGAATGGTCAATCTTTTTTTGTAATAGCTCTTCATTTAAAGGCAAAGACGTAAAACCATGCCCTGATTCGTGGGCAATTTTCAGTAATGCTGAGTAATCATTTTGCTGGATTGGGCGAAGGATCATCATGAGTCCGCTTGCTCCCTTATAAATAACGGTAAATAGGATTTACAGGGCAAACACGGTTTGCCCTTAATTACTTGGCTAGAGTAGTTTATGCGCTTACTACACTTGCTACTGCTTTTTCAAAGCGTGCCATACCTTCGCGAATATCTGCTTCAGTAATAACTAGTGAAGGAGTAAAACGAACTACGTCAGCGCCTGCCACTAATGACATTAAGCCTTGCTCAGTACCCGCTACTAAAAATTCTTTAGCACGGCCTATGTACTGCTCGTTTACTACTGCACCAATTAATAAACCTTGGCCACGAATTTCGCTAAATACATTGTATTTTTCGTTAACGGCTGCAAGTAGCTCATTAAATAATGCGGCTTTTTCTTTTACGCCAGCAAGTACTTCTGGTGTGTTTACAGTATCAAATGCAGCTTCTGCAACAGCACATGCAAGTGGGTTACCACCGTATGTAGAACCATGAGTACCTACTTTAAGGTGCTGTGCAATCTCAGTCGTTGTGATCATAGCGCCAATAGGGAAACCACCGCCAAGTGCTTTAGCCGACGTTAAAATGTCAGGTACTACATTTAAACCTTGGTATGCGTATAGCTCGCCTGTGCGGCCTACACCTGTTTGTACTTCATCAAAAATAAGTAGAGCGTTATGCTTAGTACATAAATCGCGAACACCTTGAGCAAACTCATCAGTTGGCGAAACAATACCGCCCTCACCTTGAAGTGGCTCCATCATTACGGCACATGTTTTGTCGCTAATTAGTTTTTCAAAAGCAGCTAGGTCGTTGTAATCGCAATGAACGATATCACCTGGCTTAGGACCAAAACCATCTGAGTATGCCGCTTGGCCGCCAACAGTTACGGTAAAGAATGTACGACCGTGGAAACCTTTGTTGAATGCAATGATTTGTGATTTTTCTGCGCCAAATTTATCAAGTGCAAAACGACGCGCTAATTTAAGTGCGGCTTCGTTTGCTTCAGCACCAGAGTTAGCAAAGTAAACTTTTTCAGCAAATGTCGCATCAACCATTTTTTTAGCTAGACGAAGTGCCGGCTCGTTGGTCATTACATTTGAAAGATGCCAGATTTTTTCGCCTTGCTCTTTTAATGCGCCTACTAATGCAGGGTGGCAATGGCCTAGACAGTTAACTGCAATACCACCAGCAAAATCGATAAACTCTCGACCTTGTTGATCCCATACGCGAGAGCCTTCGCCTCGAACAGGAATTACGCTTGAAGGTGCGTAGTTAGGAACCATTACTTGATCAAATAATTCGCGATTGACTGTCATTTTATTTCCTCTTAATTGTGAGCAACACAAAACATCAAAATAGGTGTTTGGTTAATATTTGTAACCAACTTAATAGGCAAAATCAGACTCTGATAATTGCGCAAAATTGCTTTGTGGTTCAATTTTCAGACGCACATTATTTCAGAATAAATGAATACTGTCTCGTTAAAAACTTTCATCTACCCCTTGAAAATAAAGGGCTTGGGATATTATTTCATAGATAGTGAATAACTATTAGCAAAGTGAATAACCACCGCATTTTAGCTTCTTTGCGGCTGCGCATTGAACTGCGGCTAGCTTTAAGCGCTAATAAGTTACTATAAGAAAGCGTGTAGGATGAATGATTAGTCGCAAAAAAATTAACAAAAAATTCAGATTTTTAGTCAATTTGAATAGCTAAATTAGTAAAATTGCTCGTTTGGAGGGTTTTTAGTTCCGTTTTAGTGAACTTAAAGTGCGAAAACCACGCCTGTATTTCATCAGGCTCTATTAGCTGGTGCTCTTTTAGATTGAGATAATGCGAATAACAGCGTGCTTTTAGCATAATATCGGTTAAAGGTAACATTTCATCATTTTTATCTACACCATGCACAAGTTGCTGTATTACCCCTTTAAACGGTAAATACTTAAACGCCATTTGCTCAATAACTTTAGCGCTTACCGCAATAGATTTATTACTCAATAAAGTAGTTAAAAATAGCGGATCGGGTTTTAACTCTAATAAAGCGGTGTGTAAGTCTTTTTGTTGCTCTTGTCGTGCTAGTTGCACTTTACGCTGCCATACCTGCTCAAACGTTTTTAAATATAAACGGACTAATGCAATTCGCCCTACATCTAATAACATACCCAAAGTAAAAGCATGTATGGGGTTTACCTTATTTAGCTCTGCAATTTTTTGCGCTGCAATAGCATTAGCCATCGCGCTGTCGCGCAATCTGCGTTTTAAAAGAGGAAATGGCTCAGTACTGTGTGGCATCCAATGGCGCACTGCAAATGTAGGTATTACTAACTGTAAGTTATCGAGCCCAATATAACGAAGAGCTAATGATGGGCTATCTACTTTAACTGAAGTGTTTTTGCTGCGCTGATTACGATAATAAGGCAAATTAACTAATGTAATAAGCTCTCGCCCTAGCCAACTTAAATCATTAACTAAGGGCTCAAGGCGTCCAACTGATGCCGATTTAACCGCAAGTATGTCGAGAATATTGGCAATACCGTCTTCAATACCTATGGTGCTGTGGATGACAGCATCCATATCTTCAAGCTTTTTAAAAATAACGGTTTCAATGACTTTATGTAGCTGCTCACTCGCTTGAGCACGGTATTTATGATGTGCTGTACTACTTTGCTGACGCTTTTGCTGTGCTGCTACTTCTACTTGCAACAAGGTGCGTTGCTTCATTGGTTCGCCGTAATCTATATCAAGAGTATGAATAAACCCTATTTGCTGATGTGCAAAGCTGTGCCCAAGCAATAAATCATGTGCTCGCTGGTCTAACACTTTGGCAATTCGCTGCTGGGCTACAAGTTCAGTCATGGCATCCATTCAATTAATATAAAATGCGTTTTGTATTGTAACATTAGAAGCGAGTTAAAAAGTTATCAAGCAATTGCAAACCATGCTCTGTTAAAATTGCTTCAGGGTGAAACTGCACACCTTCTATTGCAAGCTCGGTATGGAGTAAGCCCATAATCTCATCAAACTCACCTTGCTCGGTTTGGCTCCACGCTGTTACCTCTAATTCACTCGGTAAGCTTTGCTGCTTAACCACCAGCGAATGATAACGGCAAACAGTTAATGGGTTTACCAAATCTTTAAATACACCTTTATTAGTGTGCACTATAGGCGAAGTTTTTCCGTGCATTACTTTTTTGGCTCTAATTACATCGCCGCCCAATGCTTGTGCAATAGTTTGGTGCCCTAGGCATATGCCTAAAATAGGAAACTGCCCTTTTAACTGCTCAACAACGCTAAGTGATACACCTGCCTCGTTAGGTGTACATGGGCCTGGCGATAATACGATATGCTGTGGGTTTAACTGCTTTATTTGAGCAACGCTTAGCTCATCATTACGCTTTACTAATACGTCTTGATCTAATCGCTGAAAATATTGCACTAAGTTGTAAGTAAACGAATCGTAGTTATCGATCATTAACAGCATTACACAACAAACCTTATAAAATTATCGACCATTTACTTTGTGCAAGTGGTGCTACGCGCTGCATTCTATCACTATTATTTCGTCAACATAAATGAGGTTTGTAAGTTAATTGGCTACCTTTAAAGGAATATGAGGATTAGTGAAGAAGCCGGCTAAAAAGCCGGCCTTTATACATTACTGTACGCTTATAACGACCTTGCCCATCGCTTGGCCGCTAGCCAAACGGTCATGCGCTTTTGCCGTCTCTTCTAGTGTAAAATCTTGCTCATCAAGGACTGGGCGCATACCACCTGCTTCTACAATTTGTGCAAGCTTTGCTAGTTTGTCGCCATGATCTTGACGGTTAAAGTCGTGGATCATTGGAATAAGCATAAATATGACGTTTAACGATAACCCTTTAAAATGTACAGGGCTTAAATCAAGCTCTAATAAAGAAAGCGTTGTAGATACCTGCGCATTTAGCTTTGCTGCTGCAAACGAGTTAGCCAGGTTACCGCCGCCTACCGTGTCAAACACCATGTCAAAGCCCACATTATTAGTGTGCTTTTCAACGTATTGCTCTACGGTTTCATCTTTAAAGTTAATGCCTGTCGCACCAAAGCTTTCTATTAGGGCTAGTTGCTCTGCGTTACCGCCTGTTGAGTAAACATCAGCGCCAAAATGCTTAGCTAGTTGTACTGCTAAATGGCCTACACCACCTGCCCCGCCGTGTACTAATACTTTTTGCCCTGCACTTACACTTGCACGTGTTAAGCCTTCAAGTGCAGTAATACCAACGAGTGGAATAGCCGCCGCTTCTTTCATTGAAAGGTTTTTAGGTTTACGCGCAATTAAACGCTT
The DNA here is from genome assembly GCF_018100985.1 of Pseudoalteromonas sp. MMG007. Classification (GTDB taxonomy): domain Bacteria; phylum Pseudomonadota; class Gammaproteobacteria; order Enterobacterales; family Alteromonadaceae; genus Pseudoalteromonas. The sequence goes on from NZ_JAGJEI010000011.1 coordinate 54,869, forward strand.
ATCAGCGAGTATAAACTCAGCAAGTGCACCGGGTAAATTGCCTAGGCCGCCCGCACAACCACATACTTCATCGCCTACTGCAAATTCTGTTACGCCTTCGCCAACGGCTTCAATGGTACCCGCAAAGTCCATCCCTAAAATACCTGGTAATGCTGGAGCGAAGGGTAAGTCAGCCCCCATTTGACGAATCATCATATCAATTGTATTTACGCTCGTTGCAGCAATACGAACTAACACGTTACCTTTTGTTACGTGTGGTTTTGCAACCTCGGCTGCTACAAATTCTTCAGTGCTACCAAAATTATTAATTGTCATTGCTTTCATGGGTATTGCCTCTGATACATGTTGATGAGTAATTTTGTAATGAGGCTTTATTGTAGTTATACATTTTATAAATGATAATAAGTCAATATACACAATCTGTTTCAAAATAATATTGATAATGAAGCGTAAAAATCATCCTCTTAATCTACTTTTAAAGTAGCTATTAAACAAAATCCAAAGCAATCGTTGCGCTATATCAATTTAAGCTTCCTATGGTTGATTTATGATTGAGTAAACCCCAGAGTAATATATGACAAGACAGTAATTCACTTAAGTAACTCATTTTTCCTACTAAGGAGCGAATATGTTAGGCGAAGACCATTCACTTACTAATGACTTTCCACAGTATTTAAATACCATTGCAGAGCTAAATGAAAGCGATACCGAGTTTGCAAAAAAAGCAGATAAGTACGATAAGCTAGACAAAGAAATAAGAGTATTAGAACTTAAAGATGCGCCAATCAGTGATGAACAAATGCACCAGCTCAAGCATGACCGCTCTGAGTTAAAAGATTGGCTCTACGAGCGCTTGCAACAAGAGTAGTGCTATATAAATAAAAAGCTCACTCATAAGTGTGAGCTTTTTATGACAACAAAGGGCAATATTTTTACTGCTTAGTGCGTTTAGACTAGTTTTTTGACACATAAATATATTATGTGTGCCGATAGCTTTTAGGTTCTACACAAGCGCACATTGCAGCGCATTTGCTTATTCCACATTAAACGCATCAACTAATCTAAAATCATCAGTAATTTTGCTAATAGCACTGCCTAATCCGCGTTGCAGTCGCTACACTTATTTATCCCCTCACAACACCTGTTAATACACTTTAACCCAATAAATCACTTCACTTTAAAGTGTTTTATATTAAAGCGAATAAGCGCCCCTCATTTATTAAGTTTTTATTAAACCTGTACTTAATTTGGAAAATTCTCTCGTCTACTTTGTTTAGTTGATGGCTGTATTACGTAACTGAGCTTCATTGCCGTATGCATGTCACTTTTGTATTCAACAACACTAACTGAGAGAAGAAAGGAACTATGATCCCGTTTAAACTTACTAAATTGAACGTCCTAATAAGCGCAGTAACTGGCACGGTTGTACTCACAAGTAATCCTATACAGGCAGCTCAAAATGATGAAGTGCAGCAAGAAATGGAAGCGATCACGGTAACGGGCTACCGTACAAACTTAGCCCGTAGTAAGGAGCTGAAAAAAAATGCAACGGGATCACAAGACAGCATACTGGCAGAGGACATTGGTGAGTTCCCAGATGCTAATTTAGCGGAGTCATTACAACGTGTTCCTGGGGTATCTATTTCTCGCGACTCAGGTGAGGGACGTCAAATATCGTTACGTGGGTTAGGCCCGAACTTCACTCGTACCAGGTTAAACGGCATGGAAGCACTGTTTACAAGTGATTCTGGTGTTGATCAACGTGGCGGCGCTTCGCGTACTCGAGATTTTGATTTTAGTGTCTTTGCATCAGAGTTATTTAATCGCGTTGATGTGTATAAATCTTACGATGCGTCATTGGATGAGGGCGGCATTGCAGGTACCGTTGATTTACACACGGCTAAACCATTTGATAATTCAGAAGAGGGTTTGCAAGGTGCTGTAAGCGTAAAAGGAATTTATAACGATAGAACGCAGCATTCAGACCCACGCTTTGCAGCACTTTTGTCTAATACGTGGGGAGATTTTGGCGCGCTGGTATCTGTTGCATATTCGCAAGTTGATACGATTGAAGAAGGCTATCATGTATGGTCTTGGCGACAAGCAAGCTTTGGTGCTGACAATGTTGCGCCAAGCGTTGATAGCGATATAGCTTCTCGTTTAGTCAATGCAACAGGAAACGACCGCGTATTTGTGCCCCGAGCAAATAATATCGCTTCATGGGCAAACACCCGGAAACGCACTGGTATTACTACGGCATTTCAATGGCAGCCTTCTGATGCACTCTCGTTTGATTTAGATATTTTATACGGGAAACTCTCTAACGATCGCGTTGAAAATCAACTCTCAACAGCCGGTACCAATGCGTTTACTGGTGACGTAACAGCTAACCAATTACTCGTTGATGCCGCTATTGACGGTGACGACTTAGTGTATGCGTCATTTGAGGGACTCGATTTACGAACTGAATCAAAAGTAAGCTACGGAGAAACCGATTTTTACCAAATATCATTAGGCAGTGAATTTGAGCTTAGCGACAAATTAACCGCTTCTGCATTGATTGGCTTTTCAAAATCTGACTTTACTCAGCCGATTCACGACAAAGTATTTAGTGAAGCAGTAGATCATGCCTTTTCAGTGGACTGGCGCAATGCGAGTTACGGTCAAAATACATATGATTTTGACATAACAAACACAAACGAATGGGCGCTTATGCGCACTGATGTTCGAGAAGATGAAATTAGTAACGAATACACTACATATCAAATTGATTTTAATTACGAATTAGACGATATCCACTCTTTTAAATTTGGTGCGCAATCTAAAAACTACCAGTCAGATGGCTTTGAGCGCAGAGACCGAGTCGATTGGGAAAATGACCCCAATGCACCAGAGGCTGTATTTCAAATAACCGATATACCGGTATTACACGACTATGCAATTGCTGATAACCAAGCAACATTTGACCGTGTTGTAGCGACAAGCTTGATAAGCCGAGAACTTGACGCTTCACATAATCGTCCAGGTACTGTGTATCAAATAGAAGAGGATACCCTTGGTCTTTATGCACAATATCTTTTCAATACACAACTAAACGATTTACCAATTAGAGGTAACATTGGTGTGCGCTGGTACGAAACAGATCAAACCTCCAGCGGTGAAGTGAACAACGGCTCTGGATTTGAGCAAATAACATTTAACAATACTTACTCCGATATCCTGCCAAGTCTAAATGTAGTTATGGATATTTCTGAGCAATGGCTTGTAAGGTTTGGGGCTAATCGTAATATTTCGCGCCCTAATTTAGACCAACTAAAGGCTGCCGGACAAGTCGGTGTGGCCGATCAGTTTATTAGTGCGGGTAATCCCAATTTAGAACGCTTTGTTGCCGATTCATTTGAAACATCCTTTGAATTTTATGGCGACTCGTCAAGCTTGGCTATTGCCTTGTTTTATAAAGATATGGAGTCATTTATTGTTCAACAATCGGTAACGTTACCTTATGAGCAAACTGGTTACCCTTTAGAATTTTTAGACTTTGATCCTCGTATTAATGCCCAATCTGAATTTACTGTATCGCAACCCATTAATGGCGATTCAGCCGATGTAACGGGTTTAGAAGTTGCGTTTCAAATGGACTTTGACTTTTTACCCGAACCCTTTAATTACTTAGGTATGCTCGGTAATGTAACCATTGCTGATGGCGAAACCATTTTGTTTAACGAGGGCGAGCGTATCAGCGTAACTCCGCCGGGTTTATCTGAACTGTCTCATAATTTTACCCTCTATTATGAAACTCCTCTTTGGGGAATGCGCTTATCAAGCTCTTACCGCGATGAATACATTACAGGCGAAGGCTCAGAGCAAAATATTGTTGCCGGATACGATGAAACAACATTTGTTGACTTCAAATCATTTATGAATATTACAGAGCAAGTAAAAGTGACTTTTGAAGCGACGAACTTAACAGACGAAGTCATTCGTCAATTCCTCGATCACAGAACCCAATCCTACTCACAAAGTGGCCGTAATTTTGCGCTAGGTGTGTCGTATAAATTCTAGTTCAACTACCAATACAGGCTGCTATAGCAGCCTGTGCTTAACCAGTAAAAGGAACAATCATGAATAGAAAAGTCTTCGCGATATCATTTGTATGTGGCTTAACCAATACGGGGTACTGTTCAGCTAACGACTTTTATGTACAGCCAAAATTAAACTCCTCAATATCACAAGCCTTTAACTCCTTGGCTAATGACTGTCAGGATTTTAAAGCGGATACACAAAACGATCATGTATTCGAAATCAGTGATCATCATCAAGCATTTGAACTATCACATAAATGGAGTAATGGTTCGCATACCGCCTTCATTGCACACTCAGAAACCAGTAGTGGTGATTTAGGACAAATATTAACCTTTGATGCAAAACAGTCTGTCTTTAATAATAACGATGTTATTAAAAGTGACACTACACTGCCTCTGCGCGATAAAATACGCATTTCTGAGCAACATCCATCGGGTATTGCATGGCTTCCAGCCCCCAATAATAAAGACGAAGGTTATTTATTCATTGCCTCAGAAAACGAAATAAAAGTTCGCGTAAGAAGATTTAATTCAACAAGTGATTTAGGGCAAAGCGCTGAATTAATACAAACGGAGTTAAATAAAATTACTGATGTATGGCTTGCTCAAGTAGATGACACCACCTGGCTCATACTTCACCATATGGGTGAAGCAAAAGGGGTCGCTTATAAAGCTGATTCCAAACGCTTATTCCAATACAACACACCACAAGAGGGCAATATTGATATAAATGCTTTTGAACGTGTTAATAGCTATCAAACAGCTCAAAATACCCCTTGTAATAGTGTTGGTCAAAATGCTCAGCTAATTCAAGATAATGCAAATAATTGGTACGTTGTGCATTCTTATACAGGAGGTAATATTTGTGGGGCAAACATTGGAAATAATCAGCTTAGCGCTTACCCAGTAAGCTTTAACGACAATACCGCTTTTAGTGTGTCTACTTTAGAACCAGCAGTACAAACTACGCTAGGTAGCGCAGCAGGGCCAACCGATCCCGGTGCTGATGGCGCGAGCGGGTTTAGAGTAAATGAAAACGGGCAATTAATTGCGTACTTAGGTGCACAATATGCTTATTCATCTTTTTTTAATTGGAAATCCGCTTTACGTGAGTGCCGTTCTAGCAACTAACCTAAACGTGAGGTGACTAGTTTAGTTACCTCACTATTTAAATAAAAAGATAAATACCATGCAAAAATATACCGTATTATTACTCATTAATTTTTTACTGCTTCTGGCTAATTATTCATCTGCAGCTGCAAACGACTCGTTTACTTTAGGTGTAATTGCCGATTGCCAATACGCTGAACAAGCCAATAAAGGCACTCGTTATTATACATCTTGCCCTGATAAGTTAAGCACTGCTGTTGAGCAGTTTAATACGCTACCTTTATCGGGTGTGCTGCATTTAGGTGATTTTATTGACCGCGACTTTCAAAATTTTACCGTATTAAATACAATATCTTCCGATCTAAACACTCCGCTTTATCATGTATTAGGTAACCATGAATTTTCCATTGATGATAGCTTGAAAATGCGTGTTCCTGAGACTTTACACATGCCCGCGCGCTATTATAGTTTTGAAATAAACAATTGGCTCTTCATCGCACTAGATGGTAACGACGTGAGTACATATGGGTGGCCTAAAACCAGTAAAAGGCATAAGCGAAATATCGCCCTATTTAACACTAAATATAAAGGCCATGAAGACTGGAACGGCGCCATTGGAGCAAAGCAGTTAAAGTGGTTAGAAAGAAAACTAAACACCGCACAAACACAAAAACAGCCTGTGGTGTTGTTAAGCCATTTTCCGATTTACCCTGAAAACAACCACAATCTTTGGAATGCTCAAGAAGTGCTTACCCTTATCAGCCAGTATTCGACAGTAAAAGCATGGTTTAATGGCCATAATCACGTAGGTAATTATGCGCAAAAAGACGGTGTTCATTTTGTGACTTTTCATGCCATGCTTGATACAGACTCGACAGCATTTAGTACCATTGAGTTTTCACCTAATCAGCTTGTCATTAATGGCCAGGGCAGGCAACCTTCAATGGTTCTGCCTATTAATTAGCTTATACGACATGTAACCTACCTATTAAAAGCAACTATTTCAGCGCTAAGCACGTCGAATTTAGTTGCTACATCTTTGCGATACAAAGTAATATTTAACCCTACTGGGCAATTTAAAACTATTAGCAAATACCTATACTCGCCAGCGTATGCTAGTTAAGCATTTTTTGTATTTATATACTGATGTAACTGCTCAGTCGCACGCTGCATTTGCCGACTTATATCTCCAAGGCTGAACCCTGTAGCTATGTGTATTTGCTGGTATGTTTCACCATGAATTCGATTACGCACTACCAGGTCTCGCTGCTTATCTGTAAGCGTATTCATCGCATCTGAAATATATTCTATTCGTAAATGCATGCTACATAGATCTTCAGGGTTACTTTGCGTACACAGTGGTTCATCAATATTATCTCGGGTATCGTCTAAAAAGTTTTGGGTGTTTTTAAAGCGGGAACGATAATTCAAACCAATGTTAATCGCTGAACGAAGCAGATAAGCTTTTGGAAACTCTATTTTATCAATATCCTGATGCGATAGTATATTACTAAATGCTTCGTGCACTAAGTCTTCGTGATCACTAAGACTCTCGCCAAAAAAGTTACGTACTTTGCGATTTAGTTCAATTTTGTGCTCGGTATATAACTTTTCAAAAATAGATTCGACGATCATAAAATGCCTTTCATAACCTCTTCATATCGAAGTAAAAAACGACCGTAGACTAGCCGTTGTCCTTAAAAGAGGTAATCTATCATTCTATTATGCTAAAAATATGACGAATCAGGCGATTATTACTAAAAATTAGCCTTGTGCTAAGTTATTACTCTGAAGTTATATGCTGGACCAATAATGCTTTTTCATCTTTATTTAGTGCTTGCTTAGTTTTAGCTGCAAAGTCATACCTGACCATAACAGCTTTCCCTATTGCGCAGCACTTACCGTGCTGAAATACCTCTTGTTTAAGTACAAAAGAGCTATTGCCTATATGCTCTACAGACGTTTTAATAGTGATCTCGTGGCCATAAAATAGCTCACCTACAAACGATACTTCTATTTTAGCAATAATTAGCTTCCAATCGTGTGGGTTTAGATCTGGTGTAAAAAATTTAAAAATAGGGACACGAGCAGCTTCAAACCAAACGGGGAGTACGGTATTGTTAATGTGTCCGAGTGCATCTGTTTCGCTAAATCGCGGCATCACTTTTTCAATAAACATATCAATCCAATAATAATTATATAAAGGTTAACCATGACGGACTTTATTCGCGTATACAACAACGCATTAAGCGATGACTTTTGCGATAGCTTTATTACTACTTTTGCGCAAAGCCCGCATATAAAACAAGGGGTAACATCCGGCGGTGTCGATCTAAAAAAGAAAGACAGCCACGATCTACATTTAAATAGCCACCTTGAGTACGAACAACAATTAAAACATATACAACAAACGACTGCACAGCATGTTTTTAACTATATTGAAGAACATATTTTTATGATGATTGGTGCGTTTGGCTTAAAGGTTTATCATCCTAAAACGGGAGAAATTGTAGATTTAACGCAAGAAAATTTCGAAGAAGTGGGTAAACCGCAACTGCCACTTCTAGTACAGCAAATTTTTAGGTTGGGTAATATTCAGGCTCAAAAATACGAGGTAAATAAGGGAGGTTATCCTTATTGGCACAGTGAGGTATATCCACAGCTACAACATAATGATGCGCTGCACCGGGTATTATTGTTTATGTTTTACTTAAACGATGTAGAAGAAGGTGGTGAAACGGAGTTCTACTACCAAAACCGAAAAATAGCCCCTAAAAAAGGCACACTGGTGATAGCCCCTGGCTACTTTACGCATACACATAGAGGCAATAAGCCAATATCAAACGATAAGTATATTTTAACTTCTTGGGTATTGTTTAACCGTGCAGAGCAAATATATGGTACACCTAAAAGCTAAGCTAATAAAAAAGCCATAAGTAACACTTATGGCTTTTTATATATTTAGTAGGCGAGTACTTTAACCAAGTAGCTCGTCAAACATATCAAACAGCTTATCAAGCTCTTCAACTGTGTTGTAATGCATACATCCAATGCGTACCACACCGCCTTTATCTAGAACATCAAGCTGCTTACATAAGCCTTGCGCGTAAAAATTACCATCCCATGCACAAATATGCTGCTTACCTAAAAACTCAGATACTTGGCGAGGCTCTAAACCCTCAAAGGTTAAAGCAAACGTAGGTGTACGCTCGTTTAAGCGGTCAAAATCGTCAATACCAAACAATTTAATACGCGGGTAATTGACCAAGCGTGTTAAAAAGTGCTCGCTGAGCGCCATTTCGTGTTGCTTAGTTTTAGCAAAAGCCACGGTTAGCTTTTCACGGCGAGTGTGGCTGTCATCAAGCTCACTAATTGCAGCAATGTAATCAACAGCGGCAATAAAGCCAGCCATTGCTTCAAAGCTTTGCGTTCCAGTTTCCCAGCGACCAGGCGCTACATCTTTAGCAGGTTCAACTTTATAAGGAGTAAACCCTTCAAGGTGCTCCTTTTTACCGTAAACCATACCTAAGTGTGGGCCAAAAAACTTATACGCCGAGCAGGCTAAAAAGTCGCAATCAAGCGCTTGCACATCAACTAGCTCATGCGGTGCGTAATGTACGGCATCAACATAAACTAGAGCGCCTACAGCGTGAGCAAGCTCTATAATACGTTTTATATCGTTTATAGAGCCTGTGGTATTTGAAGCGTAAGTAACAGCCACTAGTTTAGTATTACTGTTAAGCAAGCTTTCAAATTGAGCCATATCTAAGCTGCAATCAGCTTCGTTAATTAAAGCCGTATTAACTTTAACGCCTTTATCTTCTGCGGCTTGCTGCCAAGATGATACGTTTGAGAAGTGATCCGCGTTAGTAACAATGATCTCATCATCTACCTGCCAATCGCGCGAAATAGCTCGGCTAAAGCTAAAGGTAAGGCTTGTCATGTTAGGGCCAAACACAATATTTTGTGCGCTTGGTGCATTGAGTAAATCTGCTGCGGCTTGGCGAGCATTTGCCATTAGCTCTACCGTTTTATCGCTTGAAAAAAATGCGCCACCTAGGTTTGAGTTGTAATGCCCTAAATAAGCAGACATTGCATTAAGCACTGACTGCGGCACTTGAGAGCCACCTGGACCATCTAAAAATATCGGCGATTTACCATTAACGCTTTGCATTAATGCCGGAAACTGCTCACGTAATTGCGCTATGTTCATGCTTATTCCTTAAGAAGTAAGTACAAAGCAATCAAGGTAACCTGATTTGCTGGCATCAATTTTATTCATTGGTGTGGCGTTATGCCACACTTGACGGTCGTTTATAAGCGCAAACATTCCGTCTTTAATTTCCATTTTAAAACATGGTTCAGCTTGCTTGTTTTCATATACAAGTAGCTCGCCACCTTCCAGGTTTTCGTGCGAAACACCGCATATACATACATGGTCAAAACCATCTTGATGCACACCTTCAGGCGCGGCTGGCGTGTCGCTATCAATTGCTAGCATTCTAAATTGGTGTATTTCAATATCACGGTCTTCATCTATACCGGTAAGCTCACAAAACTCACTTACAATACTTTGCATACCTTGAGACTCTAGTAAGCTTTGCTCTAGGTTTTCGTAAGTACGCTCAACATTACCCTGAAAGGTGTTAATAGAATCGTCTTGAACAAATGCTTTGGCAGCTTGTAGTTTAAGCTCACCATTTTGAAACTTAATTACTGAGTAACGACGTTTACGAAATTCACCATCTGCATAAGGGTTAGCAGGCAGGTTATCAAAAGAAGGCTTAACCAAATCAATATTTGCTTGGTTAACAAAACGTAGTTGCAGTAAATTCTGGTTGTTTAATGCAGTCATAAAATCTCGCTTAAAATAATGAGAATATTAAAAGAGATTTTAATGCATGTGGGGAGGAATATTTGCTTTATTATTCATCTAAAAAGTTACTGGTGGCTATATTTAATTCAATATAACTTTATTAAAACATGAACTATTCAAATTAAATAAACCTAATAAAAAACCCGCCTAAGCGGGTTTTTTTAAAACAGGTTTAAATTATACAGCTTGCTGAATAATTATGTTGTCTGCTTTTTTAGTGTACTGAGGCATACGGTGGAAATTCAAGTAACGGTATGTATCTGCAGCCGTTGCATTGATTTTCGCAGCATATTCCTGGTACTCAGCTGGTGTAGGTAGTTTACCTAAAATAGCAGCAATTGCTGCAAGCTCTGCTGATGCTAAGAATACGTTTGCGCCTGTACCTAAACGGTTAGGGAAGTTACGTGTAGAGGTTGAAACAACCGTTGCTTTATCTGCAACACGTGCTTGGTTACCCATACATAGTGAACAACCTGGAGTTTCGATACGTGCACCAACACGACCAAAGATACCGTAGTAACCTTCGTCAGTAAGCTGATCTTTATCCATCTTAGTTGGTGGAGCAACCCAAAGCTGTGTTGGGATACGACCTGTAAAGCCATCTAGTAATTTACCAGCAGCACGGAAGTGACCAATGTTAGTCATACAAGAGCCGATGAATACTTCATCAATTTTCTCGCCAGTAACATCAGAAAGTAAACGTGCGTCATCAGGGTCATTTGGAGCACAAAGGATTGGCTCTTTAATCTCTGCAAGGTCAATTTCTACAACGTGTTTGTATTCTGCGTCAGCGTCAGCTTCCATAAGTTCAGGGTTAGCTAACCATTCTTGCATTGCAGTAATACGACGCTCAATAGTACGTACATCGCCGTAACCTTCAGAGATCATCCACTTAAGCATAACAATGTTTGACTCAAGGTATTCACTGATAGACTCTTTAGAAAGCTTAACAGTACAACCTGCTGCTGAACGCTCTGCTGATGCATCTGATAATTCAAACGCTTGCTCAACAGTTAAGTGCTCAACACCTTCAATTTCTAGTACGCGACCAGAGAACTCGTTGATTTTACCTTTTTTCTCTACTGTTAATAAGCCTTGCTTAATACCGTAGTAAGGGATTGCATGTACTAGGTCACGTAAAGTTATACCTGGTTGCATTTCACCTTTAAAGCGAACCAAAATAGACTCAGGCATATCAAGCGGCATAACACCTGTTGCTGCTGCAAACGCTACTGCACCTGAACCCGCTGGGAACGAAATACCTAATGGGAAACGTGTATGTGAATCACCACCAGTACCTACAGTATCTGGTAATAACATACGGTTTAACCAAGAGTGAATTACACCGTCACCAGGGCGAAGTGAAACGCCGCCACGGTTCATGATGAAATCAGGAAGCGTATGGTGAGTGTTTACGTCAATTGGTTTAGGGTAAGCAGAAGTATGACAGAATGACTGCATTGTTAAATCTGCAGAGAAACCTAAACATGCTAAGTCTTTAAGCTCATCACGTGTCATAGGACCTGTAGTATCTTGCGAACCTACAGTGGTCATTTTAGGCTCACAGTATTGGCCTGGGCGAATACCTTCAACGTTACATGCTTTACCAACCATTTTTTGCGCTAGTGTGAAGCCTTTATCAGACGCTTCAGTTACCGCTGGTACTTTAAATACGTCAGTTGCACCTAAGCCTAGAGATGTACGTGCTTTGTCTGTTAAACCACGACCAATGATTAGTGGAATACGGCCGCCGGCACGTACTTCATCTAAAATTACGTCTGATTTAAGTTCAAAAGTAGAGATAACGTCATCAGTACCGTGACGCTTAACAACACCTTCGTATGGGTAAATATCAATTTGATCACCCATGTTGAACTCATCAACATTTAATTCGATTGGTAATGCACCAGAATCTTCCATTGTATTGAAGAAGATAGGCGCTATTTTGTTACCTAAACATACACCACCAACGCGCTTGTTTGGTACAAATGGGATATCATCACCCATAAACCAAAGTACAGAGTTAGTCGCAGATTTACGAGAAGAACCAGTACCTACAACGTCACCTACGTAAGCAAGTGGTAAGCCTTGAGTTTTTAACTCTTCTAATTTAGTGATTGGACCTACTTCACCCGCTTTATCAGGAACAATACCATCACGCTCATTTTTTAGCATTGCTAAAGCATGTAGTGGGATATCAGGACGTGACCATGCATCTGGTGCAGGAGATAAATCATCTGTGTTTGTCTCGCCAGTTACTTTAAATACAGTAACTGAGATTTTTTCAGCTACTGCTGGTTTATTAGTAAACCACTCAGCTGCAGCCCAAGACTCGATGATTTGTTTAGCATATGCATTGCCTGCTTTTGCTTTTTCTTCTACATCATAGAAAGCATCAAACATTAATAATGTGTTTGAAAGACCTTTTGCTACGATTGGCGCAAGTGCTTCGTCATCAAGAAGTTCAATCATAGGAGCGATATTGTAGCCACCTAACATTGTACCTAATAACTCAGCTGCTTTTTCTTTTGAGATTAGTGGAGACTGAGCTTCACCTTTTGCAACTGCCGCTAAAAAGCCTGCTTTAATATACGCGGCATCATCAACACCTGGCGGTACACGGTTGATTAATAAATCTAGGATGAACTCTTCTTCATCTGCCGGTGGCGTTTTGATTAGTTCAATTAGATCAGCCGTTTGCTGAGCATCTAGTGGCGCTGGTACGATACCTAACGCGGCACGCTCTTCTACGTGTTTACGATATTCTTGTAGCACAATATTGCCCTCTTGGTGACGTGAAAGTATTCGGTAGCTCTTCATGCGCAAATAAGTTACCCAATACTTATAGTATTCTAACGCGTGATTATAAAGCTTTTATGATTAGATGAAAATCCATCCAACTAAGCAACTGATTATACCGACTATAAATATTATGAATAGTGGCTTTGATAAAATCTATTTTCGTGAATACTTGTTAAGTAATAATCATTACCATTTGATTAAGCGTCTACTTTATCCTATCCATAAAAAAACCCAGCACATGGCTGGGTTTCAAGATTTAGTAAATTTCTATTAACGCTTAACTTTTACACGTTCAATAGATTTTACATGTGCTTCTACACGACGGTTTTCTGCGTGTGCAGCTTTAGTGTTAGCTGTGTTTTTAAGACGCTCTTCACCTAGACCTACAGTAGTAATACGGTCTTCAGCAATGCCGTCTTTAACAAGTTCTGCAGCTACATCATCAGCACGCTTTTTAGAAAGCGTTTTGTTGTAGTTTGCATCACCTACAGCTGAAGCATGACCTTCAAGCAGTACAGTTGTGTCAGTATGTTCTTTTAAGAACTCAGATACTGATGCAATATCTGTGAAGTATTGTGAACCTACTTCAGCAGAATCATGCGGGAAAGTAACTAATAAGCTTGTTGTTACTTCACGATCTTCGTATAAAGTACAACCAGTGCCGTCTACCGCATCTTCCATCGGTGTATTTGGACACTTATCATCGGCATCTAAAATATTGTCATTATCGCTATCAGCAGGCGCAACAGCTACTTCAACAACGTCAGGAGCTGGTTGCACTGGCTCAACAGGTGCAGAATTTTGACCGAACAGGTAGTTGATACCAATTTTAGCACCAACATCGGTGTAACCTTTATCAAGACCTTGATATACAGAAGTTTCAGCGTTTACGAATAAACCGTCTGTAATGAAGTGTTGGTAACCAACACCTGCATTTAAGAATGTGTTGTCATCTACTACGTCCATTTCTTTAATACCGAATAGACCGTAGAAAGGACCGCCGTCAAGGTGGTAAAGCGCATCAATACCGTAACGCTCACCGTCAATATTATTACGGTTGCCAGCAACTTTATCAAACGCGTTAAAGTCCATGTCTGCATACTCAAGGCGTGCGCTCCAGTAATCGCTGAAACGGTAACCTGCTTCTACACCCCAGCCAGTTGACTCGTTTACATCAAGACCAGCTTGAGCACGCATGTTTTTCCAAGATGCGTCGTAGTAATCGCCAAACGCGCCAAGGTAGAAACCTTCTTCTTTATCAGCAGCGAAAGTAGATGCGCTAGTTGCAGCCAACGCGATTGCAATTGTAAGTGATTTTAATTTCATTGTTTTCTTCCCATTTTAACAACCAATAAATTGTAGCTAATCAATTCTAGCTCAACCAGTGTTTTACAGACTACCTGAGCCTTTGTTAATCGATACTTAACGAAAAATAAAGTTTATAAATTTTTTCAACGGTCTATGACGACATCCAATCGTTTATTGTAGGTGAGATTAAATGCTTTACCTAGCCTGAAGACAATAAATATAGTGGTTTTATTTAAAATCGCTCACTTGTAAGCTAATACAAGAGAATTCAAACTATATGCACTGCATATACACAAAAACTTACTTGGCTTTACGGTCGCGAATACTAGCACTTGAACATGCATTGCTCAATCAATGAACACTATTTAACGTCAAAAATAGTACTGTATAAACAAATATGGCCATTTATAATCATATACTTATAGGTTAACCCCGCACTTAAGTACCGCAAAATGTACGGTAACCTTTATCCTCTTTAGGTGCTTCCTGATACTGTGCTATGTTCTTGCTAGTGAAGTATGGATCGCTAAGCACTTCCATGAACGGTTTTAGTAATTCACTAGCTCCCATGTTTGCATAGTCATCTAAGATTGTTTCAACAATATGATTACGTGGGATCACTCGAGGATTAGCAGCTCGCATAATTTTATAAGAGTCGTTATTTGTTCGGCTTTTCCAAAGCTGTGCCCATTGCGTTAATGGCTCAGGTATTACAGATTCATCTTTAAATGACTCAGTGAGGGCATCAAAAGTATTAGTGTAATCAAGCTTATGCTCTTGAAGTACAAGTAATAACTTACTTACCAGCTCTACGTCATTATCATCGTGGCCAACTAACCCTAACTTTTGCGCCCACATTTGGTTGTATTGCTCGTTAAATAACATTGAGAACTGACTGATTATTGGCGTCATTAAGCTTACGGCTTGCTCATCGTCTTCATTAATGAGCGGTATAAGGCTTTCAGCTAGCCGTGCACAGTTCCAGCTGGCTATGTTGGGTTGATTACCAAAGGCGTAGCGCCCTTGCTTATCGATTGAGCTAAATACAGTATCAAAATCAAATACGTTCATCATCGCACACGGGCCATAATCGATAGTTTCACCGCTGACTAAGGTATTATCGGTGTTCATAACACCATGAATAAACCCTACCCTCATCCAACTAATTATTAACGCTAATTGATTTTTTATTACTGCATCTAAAAAAGCTAAATAACGCTCAGGACCGGTTGCGCTAATATCAGGGTAATGGCGTTCAAGAGCTAAATCAGCAAGCTTTTTAAGGCCTTCAGTATCCCCCTGGGTAGCTAAATATTGAAACGAGCCAACTCGAATGTGACTACTTGCTAAACGAGTAACTATTGCACCTGGCTGAGGGGGATTACGGTAAACCGCTTCCCCAGTGCCTACAACAGCTAAGCAGCGCGTGGTTTTAATACCTAACGCATGTAAGGCCTCACTCATAATATATTCACGAATTGCAGGGCCTAATGCACAGCGTCCATCGCCCCCTCTAGAGTAAGGCGTAGCGCCGGAGCCTTTTAGTTGAATATCCCATAGCTGATTTTTATCGTCGCTAATAGCACCAAGCAAATGCGCTCGCCCATCACCTAAACGTGGTGAAAAGTGTCCAAACTGATGCCCAGAATAACCCAATGCCACTGCCTTTACAGATTGCGGCTCGTTGCCTGCAAAAGTGCTAGCACGCAGCTGCGGCTCAATATCTATATTAAACTGCTCAGCTAACGATGCATTCCACAATAGCAACTGCGGAGCAGCAACACTCGATGGGTTATCCTCTATCGCAAAGTTATCTGCTATGTCTGTGTATCTAGGCACTAATTTCATTATTAATCCTCTGCCTTTTGCCGTATGCCAACTCGGTTATCGCCAACGCTATAGGCCACAATTAAACTAAGTTCTTGCAGGCTTAAACCACTTTGCTTTTGCATTTCGTTAAAAAACGCCTGCGCAGCAGTGAGTGATTTTTTAGTTTGCAGCCCACCATCAATTATTTTATGCGCTCTTAGGTAACTTTCTACATCGCGCGAAAGTAAAAATGTATCTTTACCGAGCGCTCTTAAGGCATACGGGCCTGTATTGCCGCCCAATCGAGCGCCCTGTTTTTTTAAATGCGCCCACAAGCCAATAATATCGCTACTTGGCCAGTCAGCAATAAACTTGCTAAAACTGCCATGTTCCTGTGCTATTTCGTGGATCATGTAAGCATTTTCAGGAATCGTTTTCACTTTTTTATAATTACGAATAATGCGATCATCCGTTGCCTTTTGCTCTAGCATATCGGGCGGCATCATTAATAATTTATCAACACTAAACTCCCAAAAAACCTCTCTAAAGCCTGGCCATTTACTGTTTATCACCGACCAATAAAAGCCACTTTGAAATACTTTTCGAGTAAATTCCTCAAGCCAGTCGTCATCACTTAACGTGCTTAACGCTTTTTTAGATAAAGGTTTTGCGAGTAATAACTTAAGCATTTTTTCAGAGCCTTTTCGCTCTACCGCTCGCTTATAAATATCGCTAAATTTTTCCATCTGATTAATGCCTTACTTCTGCTTTGAGTCTAGTGTACGAGAAAAGCAGCCAATACGTAACCACCCCCATTATCGATGAACTAATCTGTATTTAGCAGCTTGACACCTAGATGGCTAAAATGTTTTAATCGCCTCAATTACCCTATTTAAATTGTATTTGTTTTTACTTTTAAGCGAATACAAAGGGCTAGAAGAGGTGCGTTATTCAGGTAGCGTATGTTAGGAGCGCAAACTCCAGTGAGCATACGCCAGGGGAATACCGCCGAGAGGTAAACGCTTTTGCGAAGCAATTACTTCGGGCGACTAGGTTGAATCCTAGCGACTGTCACCAAGAGCTGTTTTTTAAGCAGCTTATTAGTTTGGTGGAGAGCTTCTGGTCTTAAATAATAAGGCCGTGCGCCCTATTATTTTAAGCCCATTCGCTCTTCGAATACTGTTCGAACGACGTTAATGCGGCTCACATCATAAAGCCCCTTTAATATCTCGAACACCTTATAGGTTCGTAAGAGATGATCAACAATTTCAACTTAAACAACTACGCACTGTGGACAGCGCTTGTTACGCCGTTTGATCAACAAGGTAATGTTGACTACGACACGCTCACAATTCTCGTTCGCGAACAAGAAGCCGCGCGTAACGGTATTTTACTACTCGGTAGTACAGGTGAAGGCTTAGCGCTAACACTTAAAGAGCAACAAGCCATTGTTGAGCACGTGTGCCAGTTAAAGCCCAGCGTACCGCTTATGGTGGCTGTAGGCGGTAGCAATTTAGCCCAACAGAAAGAGTGGGTTAGCTATTGTAATCAGTTACCTGTTCACAGTTACTTACTGGGCTCGCCTCTTTATGCAAAACCAGGGGCTATCGGTCAAACGCATTGGTACGAAAGCTTATTAAACGAAAGCGCACACCCGTGTATGTTATACAACGTACCTGGGCGTAGCGGTGTAAGTATTCCGGTGCAAACCATCGAAAATTTACAAGCGCATCCACAGCTGTGGGCGTTAAAAGAAGCCAGTGGCAACATCACCCAATTTGAAGCATATCGACAAGCCGCGCCTAATTTAGCGCTATACAGTGGCGACGATGCACTCATGCCCTATTTCGCACAAGCTGGCGCAAAAGGCTTAGTATCGGTTGCGGCCAATGCATGGCCTTTGCAAACGCACGAGTTTGTAAAACGCAGCCTAAGTGGCCAACACCCTAATTTATTTGCTCAGTGGACTGGCGCTATTAATAGCCTTTTTGCTGTTGCAAATCCCATTCCCGTTAAAGTGTTAATGCACCAACAAGGCCGCTTAAGTAGCCCTTTGCTGCGCCCACCTTTAACACATCTTGAGTTAACGCAAACCGATTGCATTACCACTGCAAACGACACCATTTTATCTTGGCATTAAATACAGGTTTTTATAATGAGCTGGTTAGAACTACTAAATAATTTAGAATCGGGCGCAGTACGCGCAGCATCACAAAACGAAAGCGGCCAATGGGAAGCTAACGTAGAAGTAAAACAAGGCATTTTAGAAGCCTTTAAAAATGGCTCAAATACTGAGTTTGCAGGTGGTTTTGTAGATAAGCACAATCTCGCACCACAAGAATTTAGCACTGATGATGGCGTGCGTATGGTACCCGGTGGCTCAAGTGTTCGCCGTGGTGCTTACGTAGCTAAAGGCACTATTATTATGCCACCAGCGTACGTAAACATTGGCGCATACATCGACGAAGGCACTATGGTTGATAGCCACGCGTTAGTGGGCTCGTGTGCACAAGTAGGTAAAAACGTACATTTGAGCGCAGCCGTTCAACTTGGCGGTGTACTTGAGCCAATTGGTGCAAGCCCAGTTGTGGTTGAGGACGATGCGTTTATTGGCGCAGGTTGTGTCATTGTTGAAGGCGTAGTCGTTAAAAAAGGCGCTGTACTTGCACCCGGCGTGCGCTTATCTGCAACCATTCCGGTATACGACTGCGTAAACGAGCGTCAGCTAGATAAAGGCGAGCCAATTCCAGAATACGCAATTGTAATACCGGGCTCTCGCCCTGCGTCTAACGAGTGGGCACGTGAGCAAGGCTTAAGTATGTCGTGTGCGTTAATTGTTAAATACCGCGACGAACAAAGCGATGCATCATTATTGCTAGAAGAGGTTTTACGATAATGAGCTTTTTGAGCACGCCAATCAAAACCGCTGTTAATACGCTTACACAGCAACTTGATACACCTTTTTTTGTTTACGACTTAGATAAACTAAACGCACATCTTGCGCGTTTAGTTGCGCAAACCGATGTAAAACTTTGGTATGCAGTAAAAGCGAACCCGCTTTCTAAGATTATTCAAAGCTTAGATAGCGCAGGCTTTAACTTTGACGTAGCAAGTAAAGGTGAACTTGAACAAGTCCTTGCACAAGGTATTAGTTCGCAGCGCGTGCTCAACACAGGGCCTGCAAAGAGCCCTAAACAAATTAAACACTTTATTGAGCGCGGCGTACGTATTTTTGTTGCCGAAAGTCTCAACCAAGTGCGTTGGTTAAACCAACAAGCGCAGCTGCAAAATACGCAGCTGCAAGTTTTACTGCGTGTGCAATTACGCTGGCCTGAAGGTGAAAAAAACCCACTGGGCGGCGACAGCCTTACACCATTTGGTTTGGGCTGCGATGAATGGCAAGCATTAAATACTGGCGATTACCCAGCACTCAATTTTGATGGTCTACATATATTTCAGTGGGGCAACATGCTTAGCACGCAAAAGCTAAGCGCGCTGTGGTCGCAAATGATTGCACCGCTTACCACTCTTGCTAATAACTTAAATATAAACCTTAAAATTCTCGATTTAGGCGGCGGTTTAGGCATTCCTTATACACAAAACGAGACAACTCTTGAATGGGATGGATTAATCACCGCGCTTGCCAAAATTAAAAAAGACGCAGGTGTTGAAGAGCTTTGGATGGAGCTTGGTCGTTACGCTGTGGGCGAATGCGGTCATTACGCTAACCCCATCGTTGAGAGCAAACAAAACTATGGTCAGCAGCAAGTTATTTTAAGCGGTGGTATTAACCACTTATTACGCCCTGCAGTTACAAGCCAAGACTTTCCTGCAGCGTTACTGCGCGAATCAACTGCCCCAGAACAGGCAATGAGTCTATATGGCCCATTATGTACGGCCCTTGATTGCTTAGGTGAGCACACCCTACCAAGCGATTTAAACGAGCAAGACTGGCTGGTGTTTAGCCAATGTGGCGCCTATGGTTTTACCGAAAGCATGCCTTATTTTTTATGCCATGAGCTGGCAGCAGAATACATTTTACAAAATGATGAGCTCACGTGTGTACGCCAAGCTGAAGATGCCAGCCACTACCTAAGGTAATAAATATGAGCATAACAACACCCATCAGCCAAGAAAACATTGTAGTCGGGGAAGTAGCAAACGGCTTACCTCTTACTATTCCTGTGTATCGCTTAAAAGGCGATGGCAGCGGGCCAAGCGTTTATATTCAAGCCAATATGCACGGCGCTGAAGTACAAGGTAACGCGGTTATATTTCAGTTGCTAGAGCAGTTAAAGAAGCTAAATTTAAAAGGTGATATTACCTTAGTACCTTACGCTAACCCTATTGGTTGTAATCAAAAATCAGGGGAATTTACCCTTGGACGGTTCGATCCAATTACTGGCACTAACTGGAACCGCATGTATCACTACAACAATGATTTAGTGACCCAGTTTGCCAAAGATCATAGCCAGTACGACGACGCAGCTTTAAAAAATCACTTTAAACAAGCCTTACTTGATGAAATAGATACTAAACTCAGCGGCCCCGCGTATTTACTCAATACGGGTAAACGCATTGCGCTTAACCTGCAAAAGCTAGCCCACCAAGCCGATATAGTACTTGATTTACACACGGGCCCAATTTCAAGCAAGCATTTATATTGCCCAACCTATGCAACCGACAGTGCCCGCTATTTTAATATTGAACATGTGCTGCTGATTCCAAGCGACTTTGATGGTGCAATGGATGAAGCAAGCTTTTGCCCATGGTGGCACCTAAGTGAAGCACTTGAAGCAAAAGGCAGAGACTTTAAAGTACAGGTGGAAGCCTTTACAGTAGAGCTAGGTAGCCAAGAGAAAATAGACTTAAAAGAAGCACACAACGATGCAAACAGTATTTTAAGCTACTTAAATCATAAAAATGTATTGGTTAACGCACCGCATCAACCTGAGAAAATGACCCGTCATGCGTGTCATTTGGATGACTATTTTGCCTACTATGCGCCTATTGGTGGCATGGTTGAATATGTAGCGCCACTAGGTGGGCATATTAAAGCAGGCGAGCCAATTGCACATGTTTTACGTATGGAGCGCTACCTAAGCGAGCAGCCACTGCAAACATTAAGCTTAGATTGCGATGCTATTGCAATATTGCATTTTGCCTCGGCAAGTGTGAACCAAGGAACTGAACTGTATAAGTTTTTCACCAACACATTTGAGCTATAGCGGCAGACGTTATTGCTCTTCACTTCTCATTGCGTGAGAGTAGATTAATTTTAAAATTAATTTACATTAGAAAAGCGGCCTAGGCCGCTTTTCTTTTGATCGATCCATTATTAACTAACGTAAAAACCCTGTTATGTAATGAATTCAGTAAAAGTTCACCGTTACATATGTAAAAAGACGTTATACTTAAATTAACGTACCTATCCACAACACTTACAAAGGAAATACAATGAGCTGGCGCTACTGGATCACACTTACGGCTTTACTCAGCACTCCCTCTTTTGCCCAAGAAGAAGTAACTGAAAATGAGCAAACAGACGACATCGAGCTTGTTAAACAATGTATTTTAAACGAAGTAATAGGTGGCGACGGTGAACAAACCTTAGATCAACTACGTAATAAATGCTCATCTCTTGAAGAAGACAAACAACTTACCGCACTAGATAAACGCCAAGCTCGCGAGGAAGTTAGCAAAAAAAATCGCAATGTAATTACACCACACAAACGTAACTATATTTTACCTCTGTCTTACGTATCGCACCCTAACGACCGCCCGTTTGATGGCTTTGACGAATTAACCGATGAGCAAGATGGCGAACCACTTGATAATCTAGAAGCCAAATATCAGCTTTCTATTAAAGTGCCGCTTTATGATGATTTTGCCGACGACGATCAATCCATCTTTTTTGGCTTTACTTTACAATCATATTGGCAAATATATAACTCAGAAATTTCTTCTCCATTTCGTGAAACGAATTACGAACCAGAAATTTTTTGGGTAAATTACCTCGACGAAGAAAATGTACTTTGGGGTGATGAAATGGCTATTACTCTTGGCCTTTCACATCAATCAAATGGCCGTAGCCAACCTAACTCTCGTTCATGGAACCGCATTTACGCCAACTTTGTTTGGGAAAATCGCGGCTTTGTATTTAGCTTTAAGCCTTGGTACCGAATAGCTGAAGATGAAAAAGAAGATCCATTAGAAGCCGATGGCGATGATAACCCAGATATTTACAAATACATGGGTTACTTTGAATTTAGCGGTGCGTATCGTTATCACGATCATGAGTTTAGCTTTATGACTCGTAATAACTTAAATTCAGATAATCGTGGGGCTATTCAGCTAGATTGGTCTTTTCCAATGTGGGGGCGTTTACGTGGTTATGCCCAATACTTTAATGGCTACGGTGAGAGCTTAATTGATTACAATGCTGATATTGAGCGAATAGGTGTAGGTATATTATTAACTGATTTGTTATAAAATCAGCCTATAAAAAAGCCAAGCCTTAATTTTTAAGTGCTTGGCTTTTTTGTAATTAAAGGCTCGCTATTACTTTTTAATGGCAAACACACCTTCAAACTCTGCAACAACGTTGTCGCCATCAAAAATAGTAACTGGCACAACGTAACTTGTTTTACCATCGTTTTCTAAGTCGCTAAGTTTACCTTTACATGCCTGCAAATCTACGCATCCTCTAGGGTCGATATTAAGCGGTTTTAAGTACTTAATGCTCGCATCAGCTAGTACAATATTACCTTCAATTCCAGCCTCTTTAAGTGCTAAATAAGTTGCTCCCCAACCCGTTAATGTAGCTAAACTATAAATAGAGCCTGCAAACATCGTGTTGTGAAGGTTTAAATTAGCATCTAAATCTGCACTTGTTGTAAACTGCCAATCTGTATAACTTTCTACCTTAATCCCCATCGCATCACTAATCGGAATTGACTCACGCCAAATATTTTGTAGCACTTGAGTCCAATCTGGGTGGCGAAACCAGCCCGGCTCACTGGGCTTTTGTTTAACCATTTTGTAATGCTGCACATCCCCATATGCTAGGTGGGCTTTCTCTTGCAATTCATACCCATGGCGTTTATAAAACTCCAGCGCACGCTCACGTGCAAATAAAACAAGTTCGCCTGCGTTTTGTGTCCACGCTATTTTTTCTAGTTCATGAAGTAAGCGGCTACCAATATGCTGATTACGATTCCCCTCAGCAACAGCCATGTAACGTACCTGTGCTTGCTCGTGGTTATTAAAGTGTAAACGCGCAACACCGAGTACATCACCCTCGTTATTTTTTATAAAGCGATGCTCAGAGTCTTGTTCCATATCGTCTTGTTCAGAACCACGAGGTTCACCCCAAGGCGCACGTAATACTTCCCAACGCAATTGATAATACGCTTGCCAATCTTCACTACTTTGCGGTGTACTTACCTGAAACATATTTACTCCTGTTGTTAGCCGTAAATAAAAATAAAGGCTACGGCATGAAATCCAACTGAAAAACCCTTAAATGTGTGTTCTGGATATTTTTACATTCAAAAATTAAAGGTTAAGTTGATTGGGGTTATTATGGCAAATACCATACTCCATCTTTTAAACACTGCCAATACGACTTTGGTAAGCGAATACAAAAATAACTGTTTTACCCTTTGGGGCAGCTAGT
Organism: Pseudoalteromonas sp. MMG007; assembly: GCF_018100985.1. GTDB lineage: Bacteria > Pseudomonadota > Gammaproteobacteria > Enterobacterales > Alteromonadaceae > Pseudoalteromonas. The sequence continues at coordinate 78,534 of NZ_JAGJEI010000011.1, forward strand.
TTATGCTAAACGTTATGAGCGATTTTATAAACCCTTCAACGGGTGTAGTTAGTAGCCACTTTATTAGCCACAGTCAAGATATTGGGCAACTAGTTTATTGGCATAAATACGCAGGCGATCACATACAAGTGCGCCAGTATGAACAGCTGCGTTGGCTGCTGATTAACGATACTTTGCAATCGGTGATAGAACTAAACAATCCACAGCAGCTGCTATTTCCACATTTAACCTATTTGGCTAAGCAGTGGCAAACCTTAGCGCCGCCAAAACGCGTATTAGAACTCGGCCTTGGCGGCGGTGCCATACGTAATTACCTACAACACACCTACCCGCGAGCGCAGGTAACATCAGTTGAAAAAAATGCTGATATAATTGCCTGCTACACAGATTTTTTTGCTCTTAAAAGCCAAAGTGATGTGCAGTGTGATGACGCGCAAAATGTGCTTAGCAAAGCGCATAACAATGACTGGATTATTCTTGATTTATTCAGCCAAATAGATGCACCACGATTCTTATTTGAACATGCGTTTTATCAAAAAATATATAACGCGCTCAACGGTGATGGCATGCTATTTATTAACTTTTTATCACAACATGAGTCGCAATTAATCCAGTTACAGCAGTTACTATTGGATGTGTTTGGGGTAAAAGTAAGCCCGCATAAAATAGCAGGCTTTGTTAATCATATCGTTATTGTGACTAAACGAGGTAATTAAACCGATAAGTTAAAAGTAACAGGTCCATCGTTACATAGACTCACTTGCATATCGGCGCCAAACTCACCGGTTGCAACGCTAATACCCTGTGCTTTAGCTTGAGTTACAAAGTACTCGTAAAGCGCGTTAGCTTGGCTTGGCGTAGCCGCCGATGAAAAACTAGGGCGCATGCCTTTTTTGGTATTAGCTGCCAATGTAAATTGCGAAACCACTAATAACTCACCACCTATATCTTTTAGGCTCAAATTCATTTTGTCGTTTTCGTCAGTAAAAATTCGATAATTACTAACCTTATGCAATAGTTTATCGGCTGCTTGCTCATCATCTGGTTTTTCTACACCTAATAACAATAAAATACCTTGGCTAATTTCACCTATAACTTGGTCATTAACTTCTACTTTGGCATTTTTTACACGTTGTATTAACCCTTGCATTTAGTGCGTATCCTTTAAGTGTGGCTCTTCTTCCAGTTCAATGTCTGGAGTATCTTCAATATCATTTGGGCTAATACACGCTGTAAATTCGGCGCCTAACAGCACAACAATCCAAGATAAATAAACCCATACAAACAATATTGGAATAGTTGCTACTGCACCGTAAATTACTTCATAAGAAGGAAAGTGGCTTATATAAAGCGCAAACCCTTTTTTAGTTAACTCAAATAATATAGCCGCAAAAAGAGCGCCGGGTATAGCCGCTTTAATAGAAACAGGTGTATTAGGTACTAAGGTGTATAGCATTAAAAAACCAATCATCGAAAAACCATAAGGCACCAGCTTTAACAAAAAGCCGCTAAACCCAGGTATTCCCTGATCAGCAAACGACACTAAAGATACAATATACGAAGTAACACCGATACTTGCGCCAAGTAGTACAGGTCCTAGGCTTAATACCATCCAATACACTGCAAAAGAGATCATCATTGGGCGCTTTTTCTTAATTCGCCAAATCCGGTTTAGCGTGGCATCAACATTACGGATAAGCAGCAATGCAATAGCCGCTAAAAAGCCAATACCTACTGCGGTCATTTGATTAGCATTACCCGCAAAAGAACTAATATGCTCTTTAATGACATCGGACGAAGTAGGCACAAAGTTAGTAAACAAAAAACTCTCTATTTCCATGCGAGTCGATTCAAACCCAGGAAACGCCGAAAAGATAGCGACACCTACTGCAATTAGCGGTATTAAAGAAAGTAGCGTTACGTAAGCAAGGTAACCTGCATTAACCGTTATTTGATCGTCTATACATCGATTTATATATTGCATCCACCAGCCGGGTTGCTGGCGCATAAAGGACTTAACTTGCTGTTTGTAATAGGAGAGCTTATCATTCATACAATTGACTTGTGCTTATCGAGTTTTGATTATAATAGCAATCAGTACCACAATTTACAGCACTTACACGTAAATAGGGATCCAAATGAAAAAACAAACACTACTCAGCGCGTCTATGCTTGCACTTACGTTGGCATTATCGGGCTGCCAATCAGCTTACTACTCTGCAATGGAAAAAGTAGGTGTTCACAAACGTGACATCCTTATTGACCGCGTAGAAGAAACTAAGGACTCACAAGAAGAGTCGCAAGAAGAATTTAAATCTGCGCTTGAACGCTTAACGACACTTATTGACTTTAATGGCGGCGAACTGCAAGACACTTATAACCAGTTAAATGACGACTATGAGTCGAGCTTAGCAGCGGCAAATGACGTATCAAACAACATTGATAAAGTAGAAGACGTAGCTGAGGCACTATTTGACGAGTGGAGCGACGAGCTAGAGCAATATAAAAGTGCCTCACTTAAACGTGAAAGCAGTAAAAAGCTAGCCGCTACTCAGCGTCAATTTGGCCAGTTACTTAGCTCAATGCGCAGTGCAGAGAGCAAAATGGAGCCGGTATTAACGTCGCTACATGACAACGTTTTATATTTAAAACATAACTTAAATGCTCAAGCAGTAGCGGCAATAAAAGGTGAGTTCACCAACCTTAAACGTGATATTCAAGTACTCATGAATGACATGAACAAATCGATTGCCGATTCAAACAAGTTTATAGAGCAAATGAATAGCGCTGGCTAATTACTTTAAACCCGCTTACTAAGCCTGCACCATTGCAGGCTTTTTTGTTGTTACTTTTTGTTACCTTTGAATTATTCGTTAATCTGCTGTTGTTGTTATACTTTTACAAAATAATAATTAAATTATGACAATGAAACTAACCACTTTTAGCCTCATCACTACCTGTATGCTGCTGAGCGCGTGCCACACACCCAATCAAATTGAAGTAATTGCAGGGGAAGATACTATTACTCCACTGCATCAAGATGGCAAGCGTAAAGGACGCTTTCATAATCTTTATCCTGGTAAAAAAACTTACCCGACTACCTGCGAAGCCGACTGCTATCCAATGAGTCCTAAACTACAGTGCGAAACAGGCAGTGAAAACTGCCAATATATCGCTGAGCAAGTAGCGCCACAATTAAATACCGGATACACAGTGCGCTGGCTTGGCCATGCCGGATTTATGATCCGCACGCCTAACGGGGAACAAATAGTATTTGACCCGGTTAAGGAGCAGTATGACTCACCTGTTGATTTAGCCTTTAGATTAGCTTCAGGGTTTTACAGGCAGCCCGGCGATTGGCTAACAAAAAGTGAACTTGAAAACTTAGACGCTGTGATGTACTCGCATATTCATTACGATCATTTTAATAAAGCCGATATAGAGGAGCTCGGTAATAAACCCCGCTATTTAACCCCACTGGGTATGGCCGACAACTTCCCTACTGGCGGGTTTAATATTAGCGAAATGGCTTGGTATGCAAAAACAAATATTAACGATTTAACTATTCATGCCTTACCTGCTCACCACTTTAGTAGCCGAGTAATAGTGCCCTTTATTTACGAAGACAACGATAAAGATCTGTGGAATGGCTGGTTGCTTGAGCAAAATAACAAAACCTTATTTTTTGCCGGCGATACCGGCTACTCAAAGCACTTTAAAGACATTCAACAAAAATATGGTGATGTGGACATATGCTTAATGCCAATAGCGTCTTATTACAGTGAAGAGAGCCCTGATTGGTATCGATACGTGCACACAACGCCAGAGGATGCACTAAACGCCGCAAACGATCTTAACTGTAGAGTAATGATACCGTGGGGATATGGTAACTCGAGTTGGAAAATGGGCGACCATACTAGCCACTCTGCCTTACTACGCCTATTACATATGGTAGAAAAAATGGATGCTAAAACACCCTTGTATATTTTAAACGAAGGCGAAAGTATTTCACTGTAACTCCTTGCTTAACTGCTTTAGGATGATTGTTATATCAATATAAATAATAAATTGAGAAATTCATGAAAAAACAAGCATTAGCGATAAGCTGTTTATTAAGTGCTCCGGTAATGGCTATTGATGTTGAATACACTACAACCCCTATTACTATAGATGGTGTATCAGAAAGCGCCTGGGATAAAGCAGCTTGGCATGACATGCCATATTTAATGGATGGTACACTGCCATCATCAGACGCCGACTTTAAAGGCCGCTATCGCTTATTATGGGATGAAAACTATTTATATCTACAAGCCGATATTAGTGATGATGTATTAATAGATACGCACCCAGACCCAACTGTAAAATACTGGGATGACGACGCGCTAGAAATATTTATAGACAGTGATGCATCCGGTGGAAACCATCAATTTAATCACACTGCTTTGGCGTACCATATCGGCCTTGATAACCAAGCCGCCGATTATGGCCCTGATAAAAAAGCGCACTTGTATACTGACCACCTAGTCAGTAACTGGAAGCGCAATACCACCGCGCCTTACAACATCACATGGGAAGTAGCCATAAAGCTCTACCCAAATGATTATAAAGAAGGCGCTGTAAACACCCCACTTACGCTTAGAGAAAAACAAGTTATTGGCTTTATGCTAGCGTATTGCGATAACGATGGTAGCGACGTGCGCGAGCACTTTATGGGTTCGCACGAAGTACAGCCAGTAAATGGCGACAGAAACCGTGGATTTATAGACGCCGACGTATTTGGCAAAATCACCCTGCTGCCAAAAAGTAAGTAGCCCACACCAATAAATAATTAAGTAGGTTGGGTTGAGCACAGCGAAACCCAACGAAAAAACACCCTATCAAAGAATAACTTTATTTATTATTTTAATTGGTTACGCAAAGAAATTTTCTTAATAAGTTCTGGAAGTTGTGTGGCTAATTTATGAATTTGCTTTAAATGAGCTGAAATTATTTCTCGTTTCTCTTCATTATAACCACCACCTATAATCGATTTACCGGACTTAAGTACTAAAGAAGAAAATACAATTTCAGAAGCATGGCTATAACCATTATAGAAATCTTTAGCTTGTTTCAGCCAACCTTTTCCCGATGTAACGCCTAACACGCTTGCATTTTTTACTACTAAATCAATTGATAAGTGTGCTTTAGTGAAGGCATCTTTATTTAAATAGCCAGAATAAAAATCTATTTCTTTTTGTTGTTTACCACGACCAACTTTTAATCTTACTGGGGATGAAAGCAAGATAGACATACAGAGAGATTCATAAGATATTCTCATCGTATTCCCAGCGGCATTAATATGTCCTTCGGCTAATAATCTCAATGAAGTAACAGAAGTCTCTAAAGACAAGAATACATATTCTTGAACCCACTTAAATTTAGGGTTCTCATTTGTTAGTATGAAATTTTTAAAAGCGGTCTCACAAGTATTTAAATGTTTCAAAATCTGAATTACATCAATCTCAAAATCAGATTTAAAACCTGCAATAGCTCTATCACCTAAAACTATTTCATCAAGTTCCATAATAACTCCCATAGCAATTTAGCAGCGTATTCTTAGAAATAATACTTTGTTTCTAAAAGCGACTCTAGCCTTGACTTTAAAGTTTCGAGATGTTTTATCAAACACAAAAAAGCCGCTGTATTTTGCAATACAGCGGCTTTTAAAATCATTTTTCTAAATTAATAGATTATGACTTAGGAGCACGACCCGCACGTTTACGCTCATTCTCAGTTAAATGACGTTTACGAATACGAATGTTCTCAGGTGTAACTTCTACTAGCTCATCATCAGCAATAAACTCAAGCGCTTGCTCAAGTGAATAGTTCAGATGCGGTGTAAGTGTTTGTGCTTCATCTGTACCAGATGCACGAACGTTAGTAAGTTGCTTACCTTTAAGTGCGTTAACTGTAAGGTCGTTATCACGGCTATGAATACCGATAACCATACCTTCATAAACTTCAACACCGTGACCGATGAATAAACGGCCGCGCTCTTGTAAGTTAAATAATGCGTTAGTAAGTGCTTTACCTGTTGCATTTGCAATCATTACGCCGTTCTTACGAACACCTAGCTCACCACCTTTGTGCGGACCGTAGTGATCGAACGTGTGGTAAAGTAAGCCAGAACCAGACGTTAATGTCATGAACTCAGTTTGGAAACCGATTAAGCCACGGCTTGGGATCATAAAGTCCATACGCATACGGCCTTTACCATCTGGTGCCATGTCAGTAAGCTCACCTTTACGAAGACCAATTTGCTCCATGATAGAACCTTGGTGCTCTTCTTCACAGTCAATAGTTAGTGTTTCATATGGTTCTTCTAACACGCCATCAACAGTACGTAAGATTACTTCTGGACGAGATACAGCTAACTCGTAACCTTCACGACGCATGTTCTCGATTAAGATACCTAGGTGTAATTCACCACGACCTGATACGCGGAAGCTATCTGGGTTGTCAGTATCTGCAACACGAAGTGCTACGTTGTGCACTAATTCTTTGTCTAAACGCTCACGAATATTACGTGATGTTACAAACTTACCTTCTTTACCACAAAAAGGAGAGTTGTTTACAGAGAACGTCATTGTTACTGTCGGCTCATCAACACTTAGTGGTGGCAATGCTTCAACGTTGTTAGGACAACAAAGCGTATCTGAAATCTTAAGCTCGCCTAGACCTGTTACAGTAACGATGTTACCAGCATAAGCTTTATCAGTATCGATACGCTCAAGGCCTAAGTAGCTTTGTACTGAACCAATTTTACCGTTACGAGTTGTGCCATCAGCACTGATAACCGTAACTTGTTGGTTAGTCTCAACAGAACCGCGTTTAATACGGCCAATACCAATTACACCTTTATACGAGTTGTAATCAAGCTGAGAGATTTGCATTTGGAAGTCACCTTCAGGATCTGCATCCGGTGGTGATACTTCGTCAACGATCATCTTAAACATAGGTTCCATGTTATCTGATGGCTCGTCTAAATCTAGCGTTGCCCAACCATTAATAGCTGATGCGTAGATTACTTTAAAGTCTAACTGTTCGTCAGTTGCACCAAGATTGTCGAATAAATCAAAGATTTGATCCATAACCCAATCTGGGCGTGCACCTGGCTTATCAATTTTATTGATAACGACGATTGGCTTTAAGCCTTGCGCGAATGCCTTTTGCGTAACGAAACGCGTTTGTGGCATTGGACCTTCTTGAGCATCAACAAGTAATAATACTGAGTCAGCCATCGAAAGTACGCGTTCAACTTCACCACCGAAATCGGCGTGTCCCGGGGTATCTACGATATTGATATGGTAGTCTTTCCAAGAGATAGCTGTGTTTTTAGCTAAAATGGTAATACCACGTTCTTTCTCAATGTCGTTTGAGTCCATCACACGCTCTTCGTTACCGCCGCGTGTTTCTAATGTACCTGATTGCTCAAGTAGTTTGTCAACCAATGTTGTTTTACCGTGGTCAACGTGCGCGATAATCGCTATATTTCTTAACTGTTCGATGCTCATATTTTTACTCAGAGAAATTAAATTCTCATTGATCCTGCAAGATCTACGCACTCATCCACGCTTTCGCGAGATGTCCCAGCATAGGATTTAAAAGGGCGCATATTATCCCTCATTAATGGTATGGATGAAAGTTTATCCAATATAAATTTGAAAACTTTCTCAATAATTTTACTAAGTATCTGTTTTTTATATGACAATTATATGAATTAAATTTCAGTTATTTTTTAAAAAACAGCATTTTTTGCTATTTGAGAGATATTTTTGGCACTCTTTTGCATTTAGGTTATGCTAATTCCAAGCGATTAAATTAGCAGCAAATTACACCCTGTAAATTTTGCACCAAAAGGGATTTTTTACGCACCAACTTGGTGCTTTTGCATATTCCATTTTGATGCAACTATAATTTTTCAATTCATAAACAGCTAGTTACAATCATGGCACAAAATCAGCTTACTAATTACCAAAGCAATTATGCAGCAATAATAAAACCCAATAGTTGGAGGACACATGTCACAATCGGTTTTAGATTTTATTAAAGAAAATGACGTTAAGTTCATTGATTTACGCTTTACTGACACTAAGGGTAAAGAACAACATGTATCTATTCCTCATCACCAAGTTGATGAAGACTTTTTTGAAGACGGTAAAATGTTCGACGGTTCTTCAATTGCAGGCTGGAAAGGCATTAACGAATCAGACATGGTGCTAATGCCTGTACCTGAGTCTGTAAAATTAGACCCATTCACAGAAGAAACAACACTAATCGTTCGTTGTGATGTTGTAGAGCCTTCTACACTACAAGGTTATGAGCGTGATCCACGTTCTGTTGCAAAACGCGCTGAAGACTACATGCGCTCTACTGGTATTGCAGATACTGTATTATTTGGCCCAGAGCCAGAGTTTTTCTTATTTGACGATGTTAAATACAAATCAGACATGTCAGGTTCTATGTACAAAATTGATGCTGTAGAAGCAGCATGGAACTCAGATAAAGATTACGAAGGCGGCAATACTGGCCACCGTCCTGGTGTTAAAGGCGGTTACTTCCCTTGTTCACCAGTTGATTCTTCACAAGATTGGCGCTCAGCTACCTGTTTAGTTCTTGAAGAATTAGGCCAAGTGGTAGAAGCACATCACCATGAAGTAGCAACAGCAGGTCAAAACGAAATCGCTACTCGCTTTAATACAATGGTATTAAAAGCAGATGAAATCCAAGAGATGAAATATGTTATTCATAACATGGCTCACCTTTACGGAAAAACAGCTACATTTATGCCTAAACCTGTTGTCGGTGATAATGGTTCTGGTATGCACTGTCACCAGTCTTTAGCTAAAGACGGTGTAAACTTATTTGCTGGCGACAAGTACGGTGGTCTTTCAGAAGACGCGCTTTACTACATTGGCGGTATTATTAAACATGCTAAAGCAATTAACGCTTTTGCAAACGCCTCTACTAACTCGTACAAACGTTTAGTACCAGGCTTTGAAGCACCAGTAATGCTTGCATACTCTGCACGTAACCGTTCTGCTTCAATCCGTATTCCAGTGGTTCCTTCTGAAAAAGGTCGTCGTATTGAAGTACGCTTCCCAGATCCAACAGCTAACCCATACCTTGCTTTCTCAGCAATGCTTATGGCTGGCCTTGACGGTATCAAAAACAAGATCCACCCTGGCGATGCAATGGATAAAGATTTATACGACCTGCCAGCTGAAGAAGCGGCAGAGATCCCAACTGTTGCAGCGTCACTTGACGAAGCACTATCTGCACTTAGCGCAGACCGTGAATTCTTAACGCAAGGTGGTGTATTCACTGATGACTTAATTGACGCTTACATTGGTCTTAAGTCTCAAGAAGTTGAAAAGCTTAACATGACAACTCACCCAGTTGAGTTCGAAATGTACTACAGCTGCTAATTTAGCTGTTAAAAAATGTGTGTTCTCAAGCCCGCTTTGCGGGCTTTTTTAATGGTAAAATTTATAAACTCCACTAGAGTTAAGTTACCGATAAAAATGCAGGGCTGCAGAGTGAATAACAAGATTTTATCACTATTAATTTCTTTAGGATTAAGTGATTATAGTTATGCGGGTGAAAAGAAAATATACGCATGGAAAGATAAAAATGGCGTATTAGTGTTCTCTGACACACCCCACAAAGGCGCTACTGAGGTAAAGCTCACAAGTCAAAATCTTAATATGCCTGCACCTAGTAATAACGTTTTTAACGAGCCAACCCAACCTCAGCAAGCGGCGTTTAAAATTGCCATTTCCTCGCCTGAGCATAACCAAACTATACGTGAAAATACCGGTAGTGTTTATGTTACTAGCCGAATAACTCCACGCTTTGAAAGTGGTTTTACTATTCAACTTTTTATTGATGGCAAAGCGAGTGGTCCCTCGAGTGATAGCTCAACCTTTGCAATCAGAAATGTAGAAAGAGGCGAGCACACACTTCAACTAAAACTGTTTAACAGTAAAAACCAAATTATTGCCACTAGCCAGCCATGTATATTTTTTATGCATCGAAAAGGGTTAAACCTTGGCAAGTAAACTGTGGCTTTACTTAATAGGTGCTGTAGGTATTTGAGTGAAATGACTTGCTTTTACATACCAACGCACTAAAGTGGTGCATTCATGATTGATAACAAAAATTTTAGCCCTGAGCTACTCGACGCTATTTGGCAAAACCAAACAACAGCTATCATGCTTCTTGATAAAAAGTTTAAGGTTGTTTATGCCAATACAAGTACCAGCGAGCTACTTGGGCTTGGTAATAAACGCTTACTAGATCAACCTTTTGATAGCCTTTTTAATTACCATTCAATTGATTTACAACGTATTGAACAATATTCATTAATTGAGGGTTTAGATTGCCAGCAACATAGAGCTGACGTGGTTTTCAGCGATTCTCGTCATGCCAAGGTTGCTGTAAGTACAAGGCAAATCAAGTTCAACAATACCTTATATATTTTATTTGAATGGCGTCAAACCGATGACGAAATAAAACACGACCAAGCCTCTAATCAAATGCATCAATATCAAGCTGCTCGTAATTTAATTAGAGGTCTGGCTCACGAAATTAAAAATCCTTTAGGCGGAATTCGCGGAGCGGCGCAGTTATTGCAGTATGAGGTTGATCAGCAAGAAAGAGATCAATGTGCCGAGCTCATTATTGAGCAAGCAGATAGATTGCGCGAATTAGTAGATAGGCTTTTAGGGCCAAACCAACTTCCGCAGAAATCTTACGGCAACATACATCAATCGCTTGAGTCGGTTGTTAAGCTCAGTACGTTAGACAATTGCTCTAACATTAGTTTGGTTAAAGATTACGACCCGAGCATTCCTGATGTATTCATTGATCAAGGTAAAATACAACAAGTTGTATTAAACATTGTTCGTAATGCTCAACAGGCGCTTGTAGATGGCGGTGAAATAAAAATAAAAACCCGCATTAATCATCAACATCGTCGCCCTGGTAAAGCACCTAAAAAAGCCTTGATGATCCAAATATCTGATAACGGACCAGGCATTGATCCTAGTGTACGTGAAACGCTCTTCTACCCTATGATCACCAACAAAGAAGGTGGATCGGGTTTAGGGCTCTCAATAGCGCAAACACTCATAGATCAGCATGATGGCTATATTGAATGTGATAGCTGGCCTGGCCATACTGAATTTAATATCTATCTGCCTTTTGCAGATTAATGTTTGGAGTTTTCATGAAAACAGTTTGGCTTGTAGATGATGATGCATCAATTCGATTTGTACTCGAAAAAGCACTTACCCGCTCAGGGTTTACCACGGAAAGCTTTGCTAATGCGCAAGATGTATTGAGCGCATTAAAGTTTAGCCAACCAACTGTTTTAGTATCTGACGTTAGAATGCCAGGCATGGATGGTATGGCATTGCTTGAACTTATTGCAGAGCAAAATCCTGGGTTGCCGGTTATTATAATGACCGCCCATTCAGATTTAGACTCAGCAGTTAATGCGTTTCAAAAAGGTGCATTTGAATACCTAGCAAAACCATTTGATTTAAACGAAGCCGTAGCTTTGGTAGAAAGTGCATGCAGAGCAAACTCCACTAAAAAAACAAAACGTAAGCAAGCTCCACCTAAAAGCGCGCACATTATTGGTGAAGCACCTGCTATGCAAGAAGTGTTTAGAGCCATAGGTAAGCTTTCAGCCTCTAGTATGAGTGTGCTTATTAATGGTGAATCAGGTACTGGTAAAGAGCTGGTAGCCAGCGCATTGCATAATCACAGTCCGCGTAAAGAAAACCAATTTATTGCTCTTAACATGGCCGCAATTCCAAAAGAGCTCGTTGAGTCTGAATTATTTGGCCACGAAAAAGGCGCATTTACCGGTGCCGATAGCGTTCGTAAAGGCCGCTTTGAACAAGCAAACGGCGGCACACTGTTTCTAGATGAAATTGGTGATATGCCACTTGATGTACAAACACGTTTATTGCGCGTACTGGCCGATGGGGAGTTTTATCGTGTTGGCGGTCATCAAAGCATAAAAGTAGATGTACGTATTATTGCAGCAACACATCAAAATTTAGAAGACTTAGTAAAACAAGGTAAATTTAGGGATGATTTATTTCATCGCTTAAATGTAGTTCGCCTACGCTTACCTGCGCTTCGAGAACGTACTGAAGACATTGAGCGCCTTGCACAGCACTTTTTACATAAAAGCGCTAAAGACCTGCAAGTAGACAGCAAAATTTTAAGCCCAAAAGCCACTGAACAATTACGTTTATTTAACTGGCCGGGTAATGTTCGTCAATTAGAAAATACATGCCGATGGCTTACTGTTATGGCACCGGGAGAGCTTGTAAGTGAGCAAGACTTACCACCTGAAATACTTGATGCTTCACCTACTCAACAAGAAGGTGATTGGCTTGATGCATTTCAACAATGGCTTAATCAAGAGCTTAAACAAGGCAAAGAAAACATATGGCCTGATATTCAAGCTCAACTTGAAACTCGCTTAATAAAAACAGCCCTCGCTAATTGCTCTGGCCATAAACAGGATGCAGCCATAAAAATAGGCTGGGGGCGCAACACGTTGACCCGTAAATTAAAAGAGCGCAATATTAACTAACACTCCTTGTTAATTTTGGTTATTAATGAAGTTAATTGAACATATTCCTTTGTTTAAACAAATGGAAATTATAAATAGGCTGCACTTTTTTAAAGATTTCACTCTTGGTGAACGCCAAGTGCTTTTAGAATCGTTTGGCCTTTTATATTTAGTTAATCAAAATCAGTTTTTGTTTAAACAGTTCGATAACGATAAACGTTTATATATTGTATTAAGTGGTGCGTTATTAGTGTTTAAGCATAACCACTTATTAGAGCTAGGTACTATTGAGCCGGGTGAGTTTATAGGTGAAGGGGCTTTTATTAATAACCGAGAGCGTAGCACCAGCGCTCGCGCTAAAACCGACACCATAGTACTTGCCATTACCCCAGAGGCACTTACTCGCTTGCCTAATGTAATACGCGAAAAAATTAAAGACCGAATTATTGAAGGTATGAGCCTGCGCATTGCTAAACTTAGTGAACACATAGAAACTCACGGTTAGCTCAGTCCATATAAACAGTTGGTAATGAGCAGCCAAACCAGCTGGGATTATTTACGTGTGCAGTATACGTGTAAGTATCTGAAGGCTTGGCACCAAAGGGGGTATTTACAAGTGGCTGTGAATCGCTATATGTCTGGGAATAGGTTTTATAATAAATAACAACATACCCATACAAGTACTCCCAACTGAGCCTCACAACTGCATCACTTGGTAATGTAAATTCAACATCTTCATTTGCAAATTTAACCAATAAATCATTATACCTATCGTCGCTGCAATGGGTTGTTCGTAACCGAGGGGGCATAGTGAACGCGTCTTCCCCATCAGCATTCTTTAAATAAAAACCGATATTACCATCACCATAAAAGTGATTTGATCGTGTGGTGTAGTTAATTTCGGGTTGATAAACTAGGGCGTGTTGACCTTTCGTGGTTGAATTTGCAGCAGACTGTTTGGTATTTAAGCAAGGCAGAGCCTATGTAGTGTGGTTGTTCCCCATAAATAGGCGATAACGCAGCATAAAGACCAAACATGCGCTGCCCAAAGGGTTCTTTCTAGGGACGATTGACTCTTTGTTGCTCGGCTTTTACTTAGCCCACTAAGTTACAAACCTCGCGCCGCAATTAAATCGCCCCTAGATTGAACAAATTTCAATCCACAAAGGTCAACACGCCCTGGCTCTTGCATAATAATAGCTAACTGCTCACTCTCTTCTTGGTAAATTTTATCGCTTGATAAGAGCAATGTGGCTTCACCAAAATTAGATGGAATTGCCAGCGCTACGTATTCATAAGGAAGGTTTTGTGCGCTGAGCGCAGCATCGAGTTGATTACGCTGCTCATCTTGCAAGTTTTCCCTAAATACATACACGGTAGGTTGTTGGCACGCAGCTAATAGTAATGCCAACGCACATATTAAAATTCCATTTTTCGTAGTTACACTCCAATATTTACACCTGTAGTCTATTAGGAGGCACTATTAATCGCAATGCACTTAATTAAATAATGTCACTGATTGATATGACTGGTTTGGCTATCTAACCATGCATCAACACTTTGTCGAGTGTATAAAACTTCATTAAACAAACGGTGACGTTCAAATTCAAGCTTTGATTTTCTAAGCGGATCGCCACTAATTAAACGGCTGTGCGTATCATTAAATTTTGAAATAACTGAAAACCCGCTATCACTAAGTTGTGCCTGTTCCTTTACTAAATTCGCTAGATGCGATCTTACGTCGTCAGCAGTTAACATGTCGGAATTATCTAAACCCATCAGCTCTTTTTTCATTGCTAATCTTACGCCCATTTTCTACTCCGTTTATATGTACACATTACACATCAGTTAATCCGCCAGAGTTTTAGCAATTAGCGAGCCATCTATAAAAATCAGTCATTGCAAAGCTTAACCTGCAATTGCTTCAGTTTTCTTAAAGACAGAGGAAAAGGCTAAAAAGTTTCAACTTGATTAACGACTACCTTCTCAGTTTTGTATTTGCTTTGGTGCAAAATGCTCTACAAGCCTTTATACTAGGGGACTATGCGTTACCCCACTGGAACTAACATGAACGAAGAATACATAGAAATTGAATTAGAAGAAGAACCCATAGAGCTTTGTAAATTATTAAAAGTACTCGATTTAGTTGAAGGTGGCGGCCAAGCAAAAAACCTAATCGCTGAAGGCTACGTGGGTGTTAACCATGAAATTTGTACAATAAAACGGAAAAAATTATACAGTGGCGACGTATTAGAATTTGATGGTGAGTTTTTTCAATTATCATTAAGTGAAGATGCAATCCCTGCAGAGCGAGCAGTAGTGCAAAGTACACCAGAGGCAAAAACCACCCCCCAAAGCACTGCTAATCAACCGGCAAAAAGTAAGCGTAAGCGCACTAAAAAGCCTAAAAGAGATGAAAATACAGGGCGTCGTCCAATTTCATTTGGCTAGCCTTCAAGGTTATTCGCAGCCTCTAAACATAAAAGCCAGCTTGTAATGCTGGCTTTTATGTTCTTTAATTACCTCGTAAATAACAATAAAAACAAGGTAATAACATGTCTACCCCCACTTGGTTAAAATCGCTTGCTTGGGCTGCGCTTATTTGGAACTTATTAGGTGTGTTCGCATTTGCGATGCAAGTGATGATGACCCCAGAAATGATAAGTAAACTGCCTACAGATCAACAAGCTGCCTATTCTAATATTCCTCTTTGGTCTACCATTGCTTTTGCTATAGCTGTATTTGGAGGCTTACTAGGGTGTATTCTTTTATTGATGAAAAAGGCGCTCGCCATACCCATATTTGCAGTGTCTTTAAGCGCTATTTTGCTACAGCAATACTATAATTTTGTTGTTATAAATAGCATTGAGCTATTAGGTTTAAGCGCTGTATTTATGCCTATTTTAGTTATTATTATTGCCATAGGCCTGCTTTATATAAGTATCAAAGGCAAACAACAAAGCTGGTTAGGCTAATTAAGATTAAGGCCAATATTATTTGGCCCTTTATCACCCTTGAAAAACTATTCTTCACCATTACCTCTATACTTATTGCTGTACAAATTTCGCACTTTTTACCACATTAATTATGCTGGTATGTACTTTGCAATTAAGAAAATAAAAGAGGTCATCTTTTCAAGGAAATTTACCTAATTACCAAAGGGGCAAAAAATGAATAGTTTCGAAACAGAACATCAACTAACTATTAATGGCGAGCAATATCATATTCACTCACTTAAAGGATTAGGCGATAAAGCTAAGCGACTGCCCTTTTCCCTCAAAGTATTACTCGAAAACCTGCTACGCAACGAAGATGGCGTAAATATAAAAGAACAAGACATTCAAGCCCTCTTGAACTGGGATTCTAAAGCTAAACCATCATCTGAGGTCGCTTTCACACCAGCACGCGTTGTTATGCAAGATTTTACAGGTGTACCAGCCATTGTAGATTTAGCCGCTATGCGTGACGCTATGGAGAAACTAGGTGGCGATCCTGCAAAAATAAATCCACTATCTCCTGCTGAACTTGTAATAGATCATTCTGTGCAAGTAGATGGCTATGGCGATGATGGCGCATTTGATTTAAATGCAAAGCTAGAATACGAACGTAATAAAGAACGTTATGAGTTTTTACGTTGGGGGCAAACAGCATTCGATAACTTAAAAGTGGTGCCACCCGCAACCGGGATTGTTCACCAAGTAAATTTAGAATACCTAGCACGTGTTGTGTTTAATGAAGACAGCAAAGGTAAAAAGTTCGCTTACCCAGATACCTTAGTAGGCACCGACTCACACACCACTATGATTAATGGCTTAGGTGTTCTTGGTTGGGGCGTAGGCGGCATTGAAGCCGAAGCTGCAATGCTTGGCCAACCCATTAGCTTACTCATCCCACAGGTGGTTGGTATGAAGCTAAATGGTCGCCTTCCTGAGGGAACAACAGCAACCGATTTGGTATTAACAGTGACCGAGATGCTACGTAATCATGGTGTTGTAGGTAAGTTTGTAGAATTTTATGGTGACGGCCTAGCCGACCTACCTCTGGCAGATAGAGCAACGATTGCTAATATGGCACCCGAGTACGGCGCCACATGTGGTATTTTCCCTATTGATGATGAAACCATTAATTATTTACGCTTAACAAACCGTGATGAAAAACACCTCAAAGTAATTGAAGATTACGCCAAGCACCAAGGTTTATGGCGAAACGATGGCGACGACGCTAATTATACAGATACCCTTGAACTTAAACTTGATGATGTCGTGCCAAGCCTTGCTGGGCCTAAACGTCCGCAAGACAGAATAGCATTAGATAAAGCCGGCGATGTTATTGGCCAGCACTTAAAAGGCTTTCAAGATGAGCGCATGGAGCGCCGCGATAAAAGTGATATAGAGCAAGCTCGCATTGAAAGCGAAGGCCCTGCCACAAACCCAGATGAGCCAGTTGAAGAAGCGCAGTTTATGGGGGCCGCAAAAGTTAAGTTCAAAGGACAAGAGTTTGAACTTAACGATGGCGCCTGTGTTATCGCTGCCATAACAAGCTGTACAAATACCTCAAACCCAAGTGTAATTTTAGCAGCGGGTTTAGTAGCAAGAAAAGCTAAACAACTCGGCATTGATGTAAAACCTTGGGTTAAAACATCACTTGCTCCGGGCTCTCAAGTTGTAACAGACTACCTGGAAAAAGCTGACTTAATGGATGATCTAGAAGCACTAGGATTCAATTTAGTCGGTTATGGCTGTACAACCTGTATTGGTAATTCAGGTCCACTAGCAACAGAGATATCAGATGCGATCCAAAAGCATAAGCTGGTTGTAAGCTCAATTTTATCGGGTAACCGTAACTTTGAAGGGCGAATTCACCAAGATGTCAAAATGAACTTTTTAGCATCACCACCCCTGGTTGTTGCCTATGCAATTGCTGGCCGAACAGACATAGATGTATATAACGAACCCCTTGCGCAAGATAAAAACGGTAACGATATTTACCTTAAAAATATCTGGCCAAGTGTAAGTGAAGTAAATAAGTTAGTACAAAAAACGGTAACTAAAGAAATGTTTGAAAAAAGCTATGCCAATGTATATGAAGGCGATAGCCGCTGGCAAAAAATTCAAATTCCAAATGGTAAACTTTATGATTGGAATGATGAATCAACTTATATCAAAAAAGCCCCATTCTTTGATGGCATGAAAGTAGAACCGCCAGGCGTTCCAACAATTGAAGGTGCACGCTGTTTAGCTAAATTAGGCGACTCGGTAACTACCGATCATATTTCGCCCGCCGGTGCGATAAAAGCAGAAGCCCCTGCTGGCTTGTACTTGCAAGACAAAGACGTAGGAAAAGCGCAGTTTAACTCATACGGCTCACGCCGTGGTAATCACGAAGTGATGATGCGCGGTACATTTGCCAATGTAAGGCTTAAAAACTTGCTTGCACCGGGTACCGAGGGTGGTGTTACACGCATGCAGCCAGAAAACGAGCTAGCAAGTATTTATGATGCAGCTATGGAGTATCAAAAAAATGAAACACCACTCATTGTTTTGGCCGGTAAAGAGTACGGTACAGGCTCATCACGTGACTGGGCAGCTAAAGGTTCATTGTTACTTGGTGTAAAAGCAGTTGTCGCACAAAGCTATGAGCGTATACACCGCTCTAACTTAATTGGCATGGGGGTTTTACCTCTGCAATTTAAAGATGGCGAAAGCTATGAGTCGTTAGGATTAACAGGGCAAGAGCAATTTGATATTGAAGGCCTTTACGATAAAACTGACGAAGTAAGTGTAATCGCCACTAATGCTGAAGGTAAAAAGGTAAGCTTTAGTGCCGATGTACGTATTGATACCCCTAAAGAGTGGGATTACTACAAACACGGCGGTATTTTGCAATATGTACTGCGTAACATGCTTGATTAATACGCGCCTTGACTAATGTATTTAAAAGCCCAGCTTAGTAATAAGCTGGGCTTTCTATTGGTATAGTGTGTGGCACTAGATCAGTATTGAGTTGTAGCGATTTACCTAGCTCATACTAATTAAAGCGCACTTAAGTTGTTTATTTCTTTATTACGTTTTTCGAGTTTTTCTTTTACGTTTTCGGCATCATTAAACAACTTTTTTACCGAATTTGGATTTAATATTGAGGGCGTTTCAGGGGTTGCTGTCATTTTATTTGTATTAGAGGTAGCGTTTAAAATAGACGTATCTTCAGCAGCAATAACTGTAATATCTTTAGGGTCTAACTTTACCTCAATACTTGTTACATCTGGATTTGGCGTATCTGAAAAATGCCATTGGCCACTTTCATCTTGCCACTTATAAATTTTACTACTTGATATAGTGGAAGGAATGGGTTCGTCTGAAATACTGCTCGCTATTTTATCGCCAGCTTGCTTTACACCTTGCACTGCTTGGTCGAGCGTATCGGTAGAAAGCGTAACCATTTTCTCTTTAATTTGTAGAGATTTGTTGCTAATTGAAGAAGTAGAAAGCCATGTTTGTCCATCGGGCTTTTTTAAATAAAACAAAGAGATGACAGCAATAACCATGACTGATATTGCTAGGTAGGTAAAGTATTTCATAGGCTCCTGCTTTAATTAATCCTTTATCATAATGAGTCTAATAAAAAATTCTTAAACAGGCAATTTTTTTGTAATAAAAACGCAGCCTGAGCTGCGCTTAAAAATGTACACTTTTTAGTATTAAAGGTTAAATACCATCACCATCCATGTGCAAGCCACATTCACGGTTTAAACCAAAAAAGCGAGTTTCTTCTTCGCTCATACCTGGCTCTAACTTACGTGTTGTATGCACATCTCCCATCGACACATAACCTTGCTCCCATAACGGATGATAAGGTAAGTCGTGCTTAGTAAGATATTGATACACATCGCGGTTTGACCATTCAATAATCGGGTACACTTTTACTGTACCTCGACTTATTTCTACAAACGGTTTATCAGCACGAGTAGATGATTGATCGCGTCGTAAACCGCTAAACCAAGTGCCTGCTTTAATTTCTTTAAGTGCGCGAGTCATCGGCTCAACTTTATTAAGTTGGTTGTATTGCTTAATACCGTCTTCACCTTGCTCCCATAGCTTTCCAAATTTAGCTTCTTGCCATGCTGGGCTTAACTGCGCTCTATACACTTTTAAGTTAAGTGATAGTCGCTCGCTCATTTGCTCAATAAACTGATAGGTTTCAGGAAACAAGTAGCCCGTATCGGTTAAAACAACTGGTATATCTGGGCGTTGTGAGGTCATTAAATGCAGCATTACCGCTGCTTGAATACCAAAGCTAGATGATAAAAATGCCGTTTCTGGCAAGTTATCAAGCGCCCATGCAACACGCTCCTCAGCGCTCATATTCGCTAGTAAACCATTAGCATCAGCTAACATAGCCGCTTGGCTTTGTTTATCTAGCTGTAAAATATTTTTAAATTCACTCATGGAAAATTCCAAGCCTCACCAGCGCTAAAGCGCTGGTATTTAATTATGCGTGAAAATCAGTTACTGACACTTTAACTTCAGAAACAATGCCTTTGCGAATAACAAAGTCACCAAAACATTCACCGTCTTTGCGCTCGCTTGCCCATTGGCCAATTAGCTTATCAAACGCCTCTAGGTAAACATCTTCACCTACGTTTTCTAGGTACAATTTAGGAATGCGCGTACCTTCAAGGTTACCGCCTAAGTAAACGTTGTATTTACCTGGGCCTTTACCTACTAAACCGGCTTCTGCAAGCATTGCGCGGCCACAACCATTAGGACAACCAACAACACGCATAATAATGCTGTCATCCGGAATACCGTGTTTAGCTAGCAGTGCTTCGGTTTTTTCAATTAAGCTTGGCAAGTAACGCTCAGCCTCAGCCATAGCAAGCGGACATGTTGGTAATGCTACACATGCCATAGAGTTTTTACGTTGCTCGGTATCTTTATCATCAATTAGGCCGTGATTACGGGCAATTTCTTCAATCACTGCTTTTTGATCTGCAGGTACACCCGCAATAATTAGGTTTTGGTTTGCCGTCATACGCATATCACCTTGGTGAACTTCTGCAATTTTACGACACCCTGTTTTAAGCGGCTTACCTGGGTAGTCTAAAATACGGCCGCTTTGAATAAATAGCGTTAAGTGGTGCTTACCATCAATGCCTTCAACCCAACCAATACGATCGCCGCGATGAGTAAACTCATACGGACGGCTTGGTGCAAATGTAACGCCTGAGCGTTTTTCTACTTCTGCTTTAAATACATCAACACCTACACGGTCTAATGTGTATTTAGTTTTTGCATTTTTACGGTTTGAACGATTACCCCAATCGCGCTGCACAGATACAACATGTTCTGCAATTTTTAGCGTGTCGTCTAAGGTAATAAAACCAAAGTCATCAGCCTTACGCGGATACGTTGCAGTATCGCCATGAGTCATGGCAAGGCCACCACCAACAAGGACGTTAAAACCTACAAGCTTGCCATTTTCAGCAATTGCTACAAAATTTAAGTCATTTGCATGCACATCAACTTCGTTGTTAGGCGGAATAGTTACCGTTGTTTTAAACTTACGTGGTAAGTAGTTAGAGCCTAAAATTGGCTCTTCTGTCGTTTCTGCTTTTTCGCCATTTAGCCAAATTTCAGCATACGCTTTCGTTTTTGGTAGCAAATGCTCAGAAATTTTTGCAGCCCAGTCGTAAGCTTCTTGATGTAGCTCAGATTCAACAGGGTTAGTAGTACACAGTACGTTACGGTTGACGTCACCCGCTGTAGCAATAGAGTCTATACCTACGCTATCAAGCATTTGGTGCATACCTTTAATATTAGGCTTTAATACACCATGAAACTGAAACGTTTGACGTGTAGTCAAACGAATGCTGCCGTAGCTTGTTTTGTCATCAGCAAATTTATCGATTGCTAACCACTGCTCTGGCTTAATAATACCGCCAGGCATACGCGCACGTAACATTACGTTATGAAGCGGTTCTAGCTTTTGCTTTGCACGCTCACCACGAATATCACGGTCATCTTGTTGATACATACCGTGAAAACGTATTAACTGAAAATTATCGGCTGTAAAACCACCGGTAATTTCATCTTTTAAATCTTGCTCTATGGTGCCACGTAAAAAGTTACTTTCTCTTTTCAAACGCTCATTATCAGAAAGTTTTACGTTTTTATCTTGTTCGCTCATTTTAAATCCTAAATTTGTTACAGTGACGGCTGCTAGCTGTTAATAAAATAAGAAACGTGATTAATACACGTCTTTCTGATAGCGGTTAGCGCTACGTAAGTCTTTTAAGTATTGCTCTGCGTCTTCGTTGCTCTTGCCTGTGTTTTCTTTAATGATATCAACAAGGGCATTGTGTACATCTTTTGCCATGCGGTTTGCATCGCCACAAATATACAAGTGCGCGCCTGCTTCTAACCATGCAAATACGTCTTTGCTGTTACTGCGTAATTTGTCTTGTACATATACTTTTTCAGCCTGGTCACGGCTAAATGCAACATCTACTTTACTAAGTAAACCTGACTTTAAATAACCTTGTATTTCTACTTGATATAAAAAGTCTTGGGTAAAGTGTGGGTTGCCGAAAAACAGCCAGTTTTTACCTTGTGCTTCACGCGAGTCACGTTCTTGTAGAAATGCGCGGAACGGTGCAATACCGGTACCTGGGCCAACCATAATAATTGGTGTTTCATCATTAGTAGGTAAACGGAAGTTGTCGTTATGTTCGCTAAATACCTTAACCTTACAGCCTTCTTCTGCGCGGCGAGTTAAATAACCAGAACAGCCACCTAAGTGCTCACTATCAAATGAGTCAAACTGCACTAAACCAAGTGTTAAATGTACTTCGTCTTCCACCTCACTTTGGCTAGAAGCAATTGAATATAAACGCGCTTGTAATTTACGTAAGCAATCTACTAGCGTTTGCGCATCAAGCTTTGCTGGGTTTTGACGAATGACATCATATATTTGGCGAGGCTCGATGTATGCGCGCATTGCAGCTTTATCTTCTACAAGCTTTAATAATTCAGGCGTACCTGTTGCTGTAGCGTATTTTTCTACAAAACCTGGGTATGACTGAGTCAGCTCTAGCTTTTCAATTAGAGCATCGCGTACGTTTAGCTCTTCATCACCTACTTTTACAATACTAGTTGCCGCTATTTGAGTAAGCTCAAGCACTTCATCAACTAACACGTCGTCATTTAAAAAGTACACACCTAACGAATCACCTGGAGTATAAGTAATGTCTGAACCTTCAAGCGAAATCTCAACATGGCGTACGTCTTTAGTAGAGTCGCGGCCAGTAATTTTTTGAACAGTTAAAAGCTCTGCTTCAAACGGATTCTGTTTGGTGTATTGGCTGGCAGCAGTCGTTGGCGCGCCAAATGGCATTGATACAACTTGACCGCCAGCAGCATCTTGCTGCGCTTTTATATCAGGTTCAAATGCATTTAGTGCACCCGTGATCCATATTGCAGCTTCATCATCGTAGTCAACATCTAGGTCAGCACGCTGAAAAATGGTTTCTGCGCCAAGTTTATTTAAACGCTCTTCAAAGTCTTTTGCTGTTTGGCAGAAAAATTCATAGCTAGAATCACCTAAACCAAGTACTGCTACTTTTACACCATCTAATTTAGGCGCTTTTTTAGTCGTTAAAAATTCGTACAGTGTTTCGGCATCTTCTGGTGGCTCGCCTTCACCGTAAGTAGATACCACAATGGTTAAAAACTTTTCTTTTTTCAGGGCTGTTGGTTTGTAATCCGACATACTTACTAACTTAACAGCGAGTCCGCGAGACTCCGCTTGTTCTTTTAGCTTAGTTGCTACGCCTTTTGCGTTACCTGTTTGTGAGCCATATAAAATTGTTAACGGTGCAGCATCGCTAGCAGCAGGTGCATTTGCCACTGGGCCGCCCAAAGCAGCAGAGTTAGCATTAGCGGCTAAGTAACCACTTACCCACGCTTGTTGAATTGGATTGAGTTCAGCCACTAAGCCTTGCAGCTTCTGTACTTGCTCTTGCGTTAGCGGGCTTGCCGCAGCGTTTAGTTGACCTAACAACATGAATCTATTCCCCATAACCCTGAAAAATTAAACACAATGCAATATAAGCATTGTTAAAAATGAGTTTCCCTCTTGCAGAGCGTCTCTGTTGAGGTTTTCTAAGTATGAAGGATAACGGGCTATGTGTTTATAAAAAAAGAATAGAATCTGCTTTGTTATTCCATTTAGTTATTAATTTATATAAAGACCTTCAAAAACAGCTTAAAGACTAATTGTTGTTTTTTATGAAACTATGCATTAACAATTTTGTAACCCGCTTAATATAAGGTATATTACCGCCTCACAAAAAAAATAGGAACGATCATGTCACTCGGGACATATACAAATACATTACTTGGTACCGCATTACTATTAAGCGCATTACCGACAATCGCAAATGTAACTAACGGCAGCTTTGAACAGTGGACAAGCAATACACCTAGTTCTTGGAGCACTATCGATAACGGAATCAGCTTAACACGCACAACCAGTAAAGTTAAAAGTGGTAGTAGCGCCGCTGCTATAAATGTAACGACAGCTACGCAAAGCAACACTGATCTGCTGCAAATAATAAGTGTTGAAGCAGGTAAAACATATGAATTTTCTGTTGATGTTTACCACACCGAAGGAAAAGTTAAAGCACGCTTGTATATAGATGGCTATCAAGGCTATTCAAACCAAGCAAAAACTAATCAGTGGCAAACGATAAGCCACAGCTATAAAGCAAGTAGCAGCAAAACAATTAAAGTAGGCTTGCGCTTTTATGATGTAAGCGGGTTTGATGGTAAAGAAACAGTTTATGTAGATAACTTTTTACCCAATACCGACAGCAACTCAGAAAAAAATAGTAATGAGCAAACAGCCTCAACCCCCACAGGCTATTATGTAACAGCGCAAAGCCTTACAGGCTATGCATTAAAAACAGAACTGTATAACATTATAAACAACCATAATTCACAAGGTTACAGCGCTATTTGGAATTTTTACGACTCTTCGTCTCGCGATAAATATTTTGAACGCGATAACAGTATCGTCGATATGTACAGTGAAAAGCCAAATGGTTCAGACAGTTACAGCTATAGTGCTGTAAGTGATCAGTGTGGTTCATACAATAGTGAGGCAGATTGCTATAATCGTGAACATGCATTTCCTAAAAGCTGGTTTGGCGGCACTAAAGAACCTATGAATTCCGATGTTCATCATATTTATGCCACAGATGGGTACGTAAACTCAAAGCGTAGTAATTTTCCGTTTGGTGAAGTATCAAGTGCTTCATTTACTTCAACTAACGGCAGCAAATTAGGTTCAGCCATAAGCTCACTAAATTACTCTGGTACTGTATTTGAGCCAATTGATGAGTTTAAAGGGGACTTTGCTCGTGCTTATTTTTATATGGCTACGCGCTACGAAAACGTTATAAGCTCGTGGCAAAATAACACAACTGCAAGTAATGCAGTGCTTAATGGTACAAGTAATAAGGTATTCGAGAGCTGGGTTGTAACTATGCTACTTAACTGGCATAACGCCGACCCTGTTAGCCAAATGGAGCTGGACCGAAACCAAGCCGCTTATGAGTTTCAAGGGAATCGTAACCCATATATCGACCACCCTGAATTTGTAGAAATGATTTGGTAACTAAGTCAGCATAAAAAAGAGAAGCCTTTGCGCTTGCAAGGGCTTATTCTCATCTCAATCGGCACATTCTTTTTATAATAATAGATTAGAGACTTATGAGTTAACAAAACCTTACTAACTATCAAATGGGTAGATAGTTTATAGTTGATAAATTCTTTACAGAAAATTGGCTTATAAAAAACTTACTGTATGGTAATACACAGTTGAGCAGAACCATAAACTAAACAATAGCCCAATAAACCACAAACATAATAAAACTCACCCTCCCACAAATCCTCTAAAGAAATAATTTGGAAATTAATCTCCCATTAGCATATGTTGGTAGCATTCTTTTATGGTGGTATAAACTTAATGCCAGTATATTCTTTGCGTTCTTTTCTCTTCGGGTGTCCTAGACTCAATCCAAGCTACGGCGTTCAGCCCCACTGCGAGTTGCTGATAGCTGAAAACCTACCACTTAAAACTTATAGCCCCAAACAAAAAAAGCCCCGGCTAATGCCAGGGCTTTTTTACAAAACCAACTTAATTAAAAATTAAGCTTGTTTTGGACTAGAAACAACGTCTACTAAAGTCCAAGATTTATTCTTAGAAATTGGTGCACATTCACGGATAGTAACTACGTCACCCGCTTTTGCTGTGTTGTTTTCGTCATGTACGTGTAGCTTAGTTGTACGTTTAATGAATTTCCCATAGATTGGGTGCTTCACGTAACGTGCGATTGCGATAGTGAAAGATTTTTCCATCTTGTCGCTAACTACACGGCCTTGAAGAGTACGAATTTTATCGCTCATTATTGACCTGCCTTCTGGTTAATAATTGTTTTTACACGCGCGATATCGCGACGTACTGTTCTTAGCGTGTGTGTCTGAGCTAACTGACCAGTGCTTGCTTGCATGCGCAGGTTAAACTGCTCACGAAGAAGTCCTAGAAGTTCAGCATTAAGCTCTTCTACGCTTTTATCTTTTAGTTCGCTTGCTTTCATCACATTACCGTCCGAGTTACGAAAGTTGTTTTGAATGGCAGTTTACGAGCTGCAAGGTCAAACGCTTCACGAGCAAGCTCTTCTGAAACACCTTCCATTTCGTAAAGTACTTTACCAGGCTGAATTTCAGCAACCCAATATTCAACAGAACCTTTACCTTTACCCATACGAACTTCAAGAGGTTTTTCTGTGATCGGCTTGTCAGGGAAGACACGGATCCAGATTTTACCTTGACGTTTCACGTGACGCGTCATAGCACGACGAGCTGCTTCGATTTGACGAGCAGTCATGCGGCCACGACCAGTAGCTTTCAAACCGAAAGTACCGAAGCTTACTTTGTTACCGTTTTGCGCTAAACCGCGGTTGCGGCCTTTGTGCATTTTACGGAATTTTGTACGTTTTGGCTGTAACATTACTCGCTACCTCTACTTAGCACTTTTCTTGGCTTTCTTTGGTGCGCGTTTAGCTGGCTTCTCTTGCTCTTGTACTAGTGGTAAACCACCAATAACTTCGCCTTTGAAGATCCAAACTTTAACACCAATGATACCATAAGTGGTTAAGGCTTCAGAAGTTGCGTAGTCGATATCAGCACGAAGAGTATGTAGAGGTACACGACCTTCACGATACCATTCTGAACGTGCGATTTCTGCGCCGCCAAGACGACCGCTAACTTCAACTTTGATCCCTTTAGAACCGATGCGCATTGCATTTTGTACCGAACGCTTCATAGCGCGACGGAACATTACACGACGCTCTAGTTGAGAGGCAATGCCGTCTGCTACTAGTTGTGCATCAAGTTCTGGTTTACGTACTTCAGAAATATTAATCTGAGCAGGTACACCAGCAATCTTAGTTACCGCTTGACGTAATTTCTCTACGTCTTCGCCTTTTTTACCGATAACAACACCCGGACGAGCCGTATGAATTGTTACACGGATAGATTTAGCTGGACGCTCAATAACGATTTTAGACACAGAAGCCGCTTTTAATTCCTTAGTAAGGAAAGTACGTACTTTGTGATCGCCAAAAAGCTGATCAGAGAAATCTTTTGAACTCGCGTACCAGGTAGAAACCCAAGGTTTAGATATACCTAGGCGAATACCAGTAGGATGAACTTTTTGTCCCATTACTTATACTCCTAGCTATCTGAAACCACAACAGTGATGTGGCTTGTACGCTTAAGGATGCGGTCTGCGCGTCCTTTAGCACGTGGCATAATACGTTTCATTGTTGGACCATCGTCCACAAAAATCGTAGTTACACGAAGCTCATCAATGTCAGCACCTTCGTTATGCTCTGCGTTAGCAATAGCAGACTCAAGTACTTTCTTAACTAATACAGCCGCTTTTTTAGGGCTGTACGCCAGGATTTCTAATGCGCGGTCTACAGGTAGTCCGCGAATTTGGTCTGCAACTAGACGAGCTTTTTGCGCCGAACCAGAGGCGAATTTATGTTTAGCTAATGCTTGCATTTATCTTCCCCTCTTATCGTTTCTTCGCTTTCTTATCCGCAGCATGGCCACGGTAAGTGCGAGTTGGTGCAAATTCACCTAGTTTGTGACCAATCATTTCGTCAGAAACGAAAACTGGCACGTGCTGGCGACCATTATGGACAGCAATGGTCAATCCGATCATGTTAGGTATGATCATTGAACGACGGCTCCAAGTTTTAATTGGCTTCTTTTCACCGCTTTCCAAAGCTTTCTCTACCTTCTTCAGCAAGTGTAGGTCTATAAAAGGACCCTTCTTGAGAGAGCGTGGCATGGCTATTCCTCAATATTACTTAGTACGACGACGTACTATAAATTTATCCGTACGCTTGTTCTTACGCGTCTTCGCACCCTTAGTCGGTTTACCCCATGGAGACACAGGATGACGACCACCAGATGTACGACCTTCACCACCACCGTGTGGGTGATCAACCGGGTTCATGGCAACACCACGAACTGTCGGACGAATACCACGCCAGCGATTTGCACCTGCTTTACCAAGTGAACGAAGCATATGCTCAGCATTGCCTACTTCACCTAGAGTCGCACGACAATCAGATTCAACTTTACGAACTTCGCCTGAACGAAGACGTAATGTTACATATTGACCATCACGAGCAAGGATTTGAACGTATGCACCAGCAGAACGTGCGATTTGAGCACCTTTACCTGGTTTTAATTCTACGTTGTGAACAGTCGAACCTACAGGCATATTGCGCATAGGTAATGCATTACCAGGTTTGATTGGTGCATCAACACCAGACTGGATTGCATCACCAGCTTTTAAGCCTTTAGGTGCGATAATGTAACGACGCTCACCGTCTGCATATAATACAAGAGCGATGTTTGCGCTACGATTTGGATCATATTCTAAACGCTCAACAGTGGCTGGAATGCCATCTT
Source organism: Pseudoalteromonas sp. MMG007 (assembly GCF_018100985.1). Classification (GTDB taxonomy): domain Bacteria; phylum Pseudomonadota; class Gammaproteobacteria; order Enterobacterales; family Alteromonadaceae; genus Pseudoalteromonas. The sequence goes on from NZ_JAGJEI010000011.1 coordinate 107,217, forward strand.
TAGTACGTTTAAAATCGATTAAACGGTAATGCTGCTTATGACCACCACCGATATGACGAACCGTAATACGACCATTGTTATTACGACCACCTGATTTAGAGTTTTTCTCTAAAAGTGGTGCGTATGGCTTACCCTTATGTAGATCTGGGTTAACCACTTTAACTAGGTGACGACGGCCCGCAGAAGTAGGCTTACACTTTTGAAGTGCCATAATTCTATCCCCTTATTACTCGGCGCCGCCGACAAAGTCTAGCTCGCTGCCTTCTTTAAGAGTAACGTAAGCTTTTTTCCAGTCGCTACGACGACCGAAACGTGCGCCAGTACGTTTTGTTTTACCCTTAACGTTAAGTGTGCGAACACCCGTTACTTCTACTTCAAAAAGCTTCTCAACTGCTGCTTTAACTTCAGCTTTAGTTGCGTCATTTACTACTTTAAAAACAATCGTGTTGTTTTCTTCAGCAGCAATTGTGCTTTTTTCAGAGATATGTGGAGCAAGGATCACTTTTAAAAGACGTTCTTCACGGATCATGCTAGCGCCTCCTCAAGTTGCTTAACAGCAGCGGCTGTAATAAGTACCTTGTCGAAAGCAATTAAGCTTACAGGGTCGATACCAGCTACATCACGCGTGTCAACCTTATAAAGGTTACGTGCCGATAAGAAAAGATTTTCATCTACTTCTTCAGTCACGATAAGAACATCTTTAAGCTCAAGTTCTTTAAGCTTAGAAACTAATTCTTTTGTCTTTGGTGCTTCTAAACCAAAGCTTTCAACAACGATTAAACGCTCTTGACGAACTAATTCAGATAAGATGCTTTTGATCGCACCGCGGTACATTTTACGGTTTACTTTTTGGCTGTGGTCTTGTGGTTTAGCTGCGAAGCTAACGCCACCTGAACGCCAAATTGGACTACGGATTGTACCAGCACGTGCACGGCCAGTACCTTTTTGAGCCCATGGTTTTTTACCACCACCGCTTACTTCAGAACGTGTCTTCTGAGCACGAGTACCTTGACGAGCACCTGCTGCGTATGCAACAACTACTTGATGTACTAATGCTTCGTTAAACTCACGTCCAAAAGTAGCTTCAGAAACTTCAAGAGCGCCAGAAGCGTCTTTAATTGCTAATTCCATCACTAAATCTCCAGGACTTATGCTTTAACAGCTGGTTTAACGATAACGTCACCGCCGATAGCTCCAGGTACAGCACCTTTAACTAATAGCAAGTTACGCTCAGCGTCAACGCGAACTAGTTCTAAGTTTTGAGTCGTTACACGCTCAGCACCCATATGACCGGCCATTTTCTTACCTTTAAACACCTTACCAGGTGATTGGTTTTGACCGATTGAACCAGGAGCACGGTGAGATAGAGAGTTACCATGTGTAGCGTCTTGCATGCTGAAATTCCAGCGCTTAACACCACCTTGGAAACCTTTACCTTTAGAAGTACCGGTTACGTCAACTTTGTTGATTTCGTTGAATAATTCAACAGTAAGCTCTGCGCCTACTTCAAAATCGCCTTCACCACCATTTAGGCGGAATTCCCACAGACCGCGACCCGCTTCAACACCAGCTTTAGCGAAATGACCCGCTGAAGCTTTGTTTACACGGCTTGCTTTTTTAGTGCCTGCGGTTACTTGAAGCGCGTTATAACCGTCTGTTGCGTCAGATTTGATCTGAGCAATGCGGTTAGGAGTCGCTTCAATAACTGTCACAGGGATAGATACACCATCTTCAGTGAAGATACGTGTCATACCCACTTTACGACCGACTAGACCTAATGCCATTTTCCTATAACCTCTCTAATCTTTCGATTAACCCAGGCTGATTTGAACATCAACACCAGCAGCAAGGTCTAAACGCATTAGAGCGTCTACAGTCTTGTCAGTTGGTTCTACGATGTCGATCAGACGTTTATGGGTGCGGATCTCGTACTGATCACGCGCGTCTTTATTAACGTGCGGTGATGTAAGTACAGTAAAACGTTCAAAGCGTGTAGGTAGTGGAATTGGACCACGTACTTGTGCGCCAGTGCGTTTCGCAGTTTCCACGATTTCCGCCGTTGATTGGTCAATCAAACGGTGGTCAAAAGCTTTTAGGCGAATACGAATGCGTTGATTTGACATTCTTAAACCTCAATATAAAGAGCATTTAAAGAGCATAAAAAAACGACCGAAACAATCTTAATAATTAAGATGCCGGTTGTTAATCTATATCTACGTTGAGTTCCAAATCGGAACTCCTGTTTATTAGCTTGAAATCCAAGCTTAATTTATCCTTCCAAGTTCCCGGGGGAATTTTGAAAGCCTGCGTATTATAGTGATATTGGTGATAAATGCAACAACTAATTAGAAAAGAATTAAAGTCGAGTATTCGATTAAATAAGCTACAGCCCGTTATGTGCTAGATAATAAATAACTATACTTGAACCTATACTGCCGCATGCAGTCAATTATTAGCTTATAACCAATTACGCAAAATAACGGATTTAGCAGATATTATGGTATCCTATGGGCTTATTTTGCTTTTAATACTCTCAATATGGTGAGGCGATGCGTATTTTTAATTATTGTTTAAATGTTCTTTCTGCTGGAGTAAGCCGCTTACTAGTTAAAAGCAAAGTGCTTCCTGAGAACCCGATTGAGCAGTATGAGCTAAATCCTCAATATCCTACATTTTATATAGTGCGACTAAATTCACGTTTTGATTTAGCGGCACTTGCACGTGTGTGTAAAAAACATGGTTTACCTAGTCCAACCGAAGAGCAGGTGTTAGGTAATAAACAGCTCGATCGTTTTATTGGCATTAAAAATCCACCGCCATTATTTGGTGACGAAGCAAAACCAACCAATGCGCTTGCACAAGGCAAAGAGATTGTTGAGCACTTATTAAATAGTGGGCAAAAGAATGTGCAAGTAGTGCCTGTTACTATTTTGTGGGGGCGCGATCCAGGTAAGGAAAAGCCAGGGCTGCGTACATTAATAACACACTCACTTACACCAAGTTGGTTTAGAAAGTTTTTTGTCGTGTTGTTTTCTGGACGAGATAACTTTATTAAATTTAGCCAACCACTCGATTTATCATTATTAGTTAATGAAAAAGCTGACGTAAGTGAGCTGCCACATAAACTACTGCGTGTTGCACGCGTACATTTTAAGCGCCAGAAACTGGCGGCAACTGGCCCTAAAATGCCTTCTCGCGAGCAATTATTTAACTCTCTTCTTGCTTCACCAACAATAAAAAAAGCCATTCAAGATGAAGCTAAATCTAAAAATATAAGCCAAACAGAAGCGCGCCAAAATGCACTTAAGTTACTTGATGAAATAGCCGCAAATTACTCTGAAGCAATGATACGTGTGGCAGAGCGCTTTTTAACATGGTTATGGAACAAGCTATATAATGGTATTGACGTAAAATACACAGAGCAAATCCACGAGCTAACTAATAAAGGCCACGAAATTATTTATATGCCGTGCCACCGCAGCCACATGGATTATCTGCTTCTTACTTATGCGATTTACCATCAAGGTTTAGTGCCACCTCACATTGCAGCGGGTATTAATCTTAACTTTTTCCCTGCCGGGGGGATTTTTCGTCGCTCGGGAGCATTTTTTATTCGCCGTTCGTTTGCTGGTAATAAACTATATTCGGCCGTATTTAAAGAATATTTAAGTCAGCTATTTATTAAAGGCTACTCAGTTAAGTTTTACACTGAGGGTGGACGCAGCCGAACTGGGCGACTACTTCCGCCTAAAACTGGCATGCTCGCTATGACTCTACAAGCTATGTTACGTGGCATAGACCGCCCTGTTTCTATTGTACCTGTTTACATTGGCTACGAGCACGTAATGGAAATAAATACATACCTTAAAGAGCTGGCCGGTAAAGACAAAAAAGGTGAGTCTATTTTTGGCATATTTAAAGCCATTAAAAATCTTAAAAACTATGGGCGTGGTTATTTAAACTTTGGCGATCCAATTTCTGTAAACCAATATTTAAATGAGAACCAACCAGATTGGCGCGATGCAATCCATCCAACTGATGTACAAAAACCACAATGGTTAGGCCCACAAGTAGCCGCCCTTGCCGATCAGGTAATGGTTAAAATAAACAATGCAGCTGCACTTAATGCCGTTAACTTGCTAGCAATGATATTACTAGTTAACGATAAGCACGCACTGAGTAAACCAAAGCTTTTAGCTCAGCTAGATTTTTATTTACGCCTACAACGCGATGCCAGCTATAGCGAAAAAGTAACCGCACCGGATGAATCACCTGAGCAGCTATTAACGCATGCTTTAAAGCTTAATAAGTTTGAAGTGATTAGCGATGAATTTGGTGAAATCATTGCGATTAGTGAAAAAGAAAAAATCTTATTCAACTACTATCGTAATAACATTTTACACTTGTTTGCCGTACCAAGCTTACTTGCACTGCATTTATTTAAGCAACACACCACAACCATTCAACAATGCGAGCAATTAGTAAAAGCGTTTTATCCTTTATTTGCTAAAGAGTGGTACTTGCAAAAGCTGGATGAAAACTACATTACGCGCATTTTAGCTAACTTTGCAGATCAAAACTTAATAGAAATTGATGGGGATAATATTCACATCACCAACACAAATGACTGTTTAGCCAAACTAGAAATGCTAGGCAGAGCACTTAGCTTTACGCTGCAACGCTACGCTATTGTTATTGGCTTTATCCAAACCAGCAATGGTATAGAAAAGGCTGAACTAGAACGTGAAAGCCAAGTACTTGCAGAGCGCTTAGGGACTCTTCATGGTATTAAAACACCTGAGTTTTTTGACAAAAAAGTGTTAGTTGGCTTTATTGATAACTTACGCGGTGAGTTTTTAATAACAGAAGGTGAAAACGGTTTAGTGGGTAGCACGCAACTTTGTGAAACTTACATGCACCTTAAAACGTTATTGCCAGCTCGTATTTGGCAATCAATCAGCGATATAGTGCAAGGTCAGTGTAACTAGCACTTTATCGCTGTGTAAAGGTTAGCGCTGGCGCATAACCCCTTCTTGTATTGTTGAGGCAACTAAGTTGCCCTGTCGGTCAAAAAACTGCCCTCTAACTAATCCTCGGCCTGAGCTAGCGCTTGGGCTGTCGATTGTATATAAAATCCAATCATCTAATCTAAACGAGCGATGAAACCACATAGCGTGGTCAATTGTCGCGACTTGCATATTTGGTTGCATAAACGATACGCCGTGTGGCTGAAGCGCAGTAGGCAAAAACTCAAAATCTGAAGCATAAGCAAGTAAGTAATTATGAATGCGCTGATCGTCCGGCATTTCACCATTGGCTTTAAACCAAATATGTTTTACAGGCTCTATTGCTTCAGGCTTAAATGGGTTATGAAAAGTCACCGGACGCATTTCAATTGGCATTTCGCGAATAAACTTATTACGAATTACCTCTGGAATATGTGCAGCATTTTCTTGGTAAAATTCAAGTGATGAACGCAGCTCTTCTGGTGGCGGCACATTTGGCATAGTTGCCTGATGCGATAAACCCTCTTCTTCACCTTGAAAAGACGCTGTCATGTAAAAAATAGGCTTACCGTATTGAATCGCTTTTACACGGCGCGTACTAAAGCTTTTTCCATCACGTATGGTTTCTACATCGTAGACAATGGGCTTAGCTGCATCACCTGGGCGTAAAAAGTAAGAATGTAATGAGTGAACTATGCGCCCTTCAGGTAATGTTTCTTTTGCAGCAGAAAGCGCCTGCCCCATAACCTGACCGCCAAATACAGCACCAAAACCTAAATCTTGGCTTTGTCCGCGATATAAACCTTGCTCAATTTCTTCAAGCGTTAACAACGACAATAAATCATCTAATACTTGGCTCATCATTTCTTCCTCAATCCCCTGATAAGTTAATGATACTATAGACTACAACTATGTAAATCTTTGTTAGGAATGACACTATGTCTTATTGGTTGTTTAAAACAGAACCCGATGCATTTTCAATTGATGATTTAAAAAACGCACCAAACCAAACGACACTTTGGGAAGGTGTACGTAATTATCAAGCGCGTAATTTTATGCGTGATGATATAAAACTGGGCGACCAAGTAATGATTTACCATTCAAGCTGCAAACTTGTAGGGGTTGTAGGTATAGCTACAGTGACATGTGAGGCCTATCCAGATCCAACACAATTTGATTTAAGTAGCGATTATTACGATGCAAAGGCCACTAATGATAAACCACGTTGGTTTGTTGTTGAAGTAACATATAAGAGCCATTTAAATAAACGAGCTAGCTTAAAAGATATAAAAGCTAACAATGCTATAACCGAGCTTGCGCTTAAAAAAGCTGGTCGCCTTTCAGTTATGCCAGTTACCAAAAACGATTGGAACGAAATAATTGCCATGAGCAATTAAAAACACTTACCTAGCTTACAACCTGGCTATGTTTGACCTCTTTTAGCTGGGTTTGATACGATCCCCGCTAAGATATAATTGGGGGATTAATGAAATTACTGTATTGGTTAGATGAATGGTTAACGCTTTGTCGTGATGAACAACAAACTAAGCTGCCTATAAACGGCGGTGACTTACTCGGTGATGTGTACGTAAAATATGACTTTGTTGATATAAATAAGCCCCTGCTTTTTACATTCTCCCCCGCAGGTACCAACGTACAAGAGCAAGATCTGACCGATAACTTTGCCCCTTGGGGTTTTCATTTAGCACAAAAACAAAACGTTAATGTAATTTCATTTCAGCACTTAGGTACAAGTAATTGGTTTAGAAGCCGTAATTTGATTTTCTTTTTAGAGCAGCTAGCAACGTTACTTGAACCATTTAAATGTCGCTTAGGTTATGGCTTAAGCCGCGGTGGTTTTGCTGTGGGTGCATTTGCTAAATTATTAAAGCTCGATCAGGTGCTATTCTTTCACCCTGTCAGTACCAAAAATACCGTAATAGTCCCTTGGGATAACCGCTCAAGCACTGCGCTTGCACAACAGTTTGATTGGCAAAGTGAGTATAATGACCTCGATTTAGGCCACGCTAAAGGGTATATAATTTATGACCCTACCAATAAAATAGACCGCTTACATGCTAAGCGTTACCCGCAGCTGACTCATTTGCGTGTATTTGGTATGGGGCACGGTACTCATGCTACTTATTTGAGTAAATTTGGTTTTTATAAACAAGTGGCCGTTGATTTTATTCGCCACCAGCAAATTGATATTGCGCAGTTTCGCCTGCAAACCAAAACACTGCGTTTAAAAGAAGAGTATTATCAGAGCCTAAATAAGGCTAATGCAAGCTCTCCTCACCGCTTAACATTGTTAAGTACCGCACATAAAATTTTAGCCGATGAAAAAGAAGTGCACGTGCAGGAGCATCAGGCCAAAATTGATATTCAACCATTAATTGATGTAGCGCTTAAGCATCAAGATGATCACCCCAATGATGCGATTCAGTTATTGGAGGTCGCACAGCAAATTGTGCCTGACGACCCGCTAATAGAGCATAAACTTAAGCAATTAGAATAATATTATGACGATTTTTTCTTCTTTCTTTTTTTGCGACCATGCTTTGGCACAATAGTAAAATACATTACAAGCCCAAGCCACGAAAATATAATAACGCCTATTAGCCAGCCGTTTTTTTCGTGGCCTTGGGTGCGCTTACTATTTACTACTATAACGACAGGTAAAATATAAGCGCTTAAAATAATAATTAAAAATACAACTTCATTCATTATTTTGCCAAGCTCTGCCAATCCACTTCGCTAGTTAAAACGCGCTCCAGCGCAATGTAGTGCAATATATCGCCTTCACTTACTTTGTAATCAAGTGGTGGGTTTAAATCCATATTTTGTGCACTTAAATTATGCGCTACACCTAATAAAATTGCGTCGTAGTCATGCTTAAAATGATGAAATAAAGTGCCAAACTCCATATCACTACAACCCTCGGGTATCGCTAAGCTAAATTGAGTATCACCATGCAAAGTAGAAAGCAGTTCTTCTTGTACTCGGCTTGAGCCAGGATCTTGCATTGAACGCACTAATATCTCTGCCGATTTAGCACTGCTGCACTCTACATTTTGGCAATGTTCAAGCAGCATATCTACTTTGGTTTCATCTAAAAAGTGAGCGCTTATATGGCACTCTTTTTTAACTAAACGGCTAATACGCAGCGCCGTTGTAAATGTTTGATTATCATCTTGGCCATCAATAATTACTTTATCAGCGCGGTTTATTGCAACACGCTCCAACTCTTCTAAATCAGTAAAGCTTGTAAGACGTGCAAAGTCGACGTTTTCGTTGGTTAAAAATGGGTGATCCATTTGCTCAGTAACCGCCAATAAAATACGGCGGTCAGTGCGCTTGGTATCGGCAAGAATATAATCAATCATCTTTTTTGTACGAGTATCGTGCCAACCAAAAATAATGATGTGGTTGTTACTGTGAGCAAAGTTTTTATCACCAGTCATAGCGCGCCTAATTAAGTAAGTTACTGTTTGCCCTGTTTTTCCTAACAGAACGCCAAATAAAGCTAAACCAAACGGAATTTGTATTAATGCTACAACCCAGCGGCCAAGCTCGCTAGTTGGGCTAAAATCACCATAACCCACCGTTGAGGTTGTGACTGTGTAGTAGTAAAAAAAGGTAGTAAATGATGTAAGCACTTGCTCATTAGCTACATACAATAGCCCCCACGTTATAAGCATGTGAGTTAATATTGCAAGTGCTACTGCCTGCCAACTCAACTGATCAATATGAGCACGAACAAGTAGCGCTAGCCTTTTAAATATTGCCGGCATAATACAAAATCTTTGTTAGTAAATTATCTATAAACAGTACGGTACTGTAAGCCATGCTTTTAAGCAACGTTTAAGCTTTTAAGTATGACCTACCAACCTTTTAGGATTAAAATTTGCTCAACTTTTATAGCTAAACTGCCACGACCAATATAAGACTAAATGCGGGTTTGCTAATCAGCTAAGAGCATGATTAATTATATTAAGAATAAAAAACACACAGACACACTATGCTAAATAAAATTGCCACACCATTTACTAAATTAGTAGAGCGCTACTTACCCGACCCTTTTATATTTGTAATATTACTAAGCATTATTACCTTACTAGGCGCTAGCCTATTTACACCCGCCACAAGTATTGAAGTTATTAACGCATGGGGGAGTGGTTTTTGGAACTTGCTGAGCTTTGCCATGCAAATGCTATTAGTGCTTATTACCGGCTATATGCTGGCTAATACACCACCTATAAATAAACTACTAGAAAAATTAGCTACACTTGCCAATACAGCGCCAAAAGCCATAATTTTAGTCACGCTTATTTCACTCTTAGCAAGCTGGTTAAATTGGGGGTTTGGCTTAGTGATTGGCGCTTTATTTGCAAAAGCCATTGCTAAGCAAACAAAGGTTGATTACAGGTTGTTAGTAGCCAGTGCTTACTCGGGCTTTGTAGTATGGCATGGCGGTTTAGCGGGCTCTATTCCGCTCACTATTGCTACCGAGGGCCACTTTTCACAAAGCAGCATTGGTATAATTAGTACTGAACAAACACTGTTTGCTGGTTTTAACATAGCAATATTAATTGGCTTATTTATTATTATGCCGCTGGTTAACCGCTATATGCTACCTAGTGATAAAAACAGCGTATATGTAGACCCAGCACTAATAAAAGAATCCCCCGCTCATAATGAAAACATAACCCGACCGGCACAACATTTAGAACACAGTAAACTGCTTGGCATAGCAATTGGCTTGCTCGGCCTGTGTTATTTGGCATATTACTTTATATTTGCAGGCGGTAGCTTAAACCTTAATAGCGTTATAGCGGTGTTCTTGTTTTTAGCCATTACCTTACACCAAACACCGCATAACTTACTCAATAGCTTACAACAAGCAATTCCTAGCGGCGCAGGCATTGTTATTCAATTTCCGTTTTATGCAGGCATTATGGCCGTTATGGTCGATAGTGGCTTAGCGCAGCAAATATCGCGTGGTTTTATTGCCGTAGCAGATGCCGATAGCTTGCCATTTTTTAGTTTTATAAGTGCAGGACTCGTTAATATGTTTGTACCTTCTGGCGGCGGGCAATGGGCAGTACAAGCACCGATTGTTATACCCGCAGCGCAAGAACTGGGCGCCGATATCTCTCGCGTTGCTATGGCTGTTGCGTGGGGCGATGCGTGGACCAATTTAATCCAACCCTTTTGGGCACTACCGGTACTGGCAATAGCAGGCTTAAAAGCAAAAGATATTATGGGTTTTTGTGTAGTGCAGCTATTTGTAACGGGGGTATTTATATCGCTGGTATTGAGCTTTTATTAATGAAGCTTTGCGCGCAGTTAAAAGTTAACTGCGCGCAAAATCATTAGCTCGATAGAATCGTCATCGGTAGGCTAAGTATTGGGTTTTCAGAGTCTGCAAAGTGCATCATTACTGCCACGTGCCCTGCAACAACAATAGCGTACATAGCGGCTGAAAAGCCTTGGCCGTATTTATCAAGCGGCAATAAATGCGAGTAATGTCGGCCGCGCCATTCAAATACAATTTCAAGGGCGCCCACAAACAAAAAGAATACCAGCAACATTAAGCCAAATGTATAGCTCAGCCATAAGCCAAATAACACACCGAGTAAGCACACACTCAAACCTACCCAAGAGCGCATTGAAAAGCTGATACTTTTTAATACATGGCCGCCATCAAGCGGTAAAATGGGTAGTAGGTTAAATAAGTTAAGTAGTGCGCTTAATACCGCAACACCTGCAAATATGTCCATTTCAGTGGCGTAATACAAAACCACGCCTAGTACAGAGGTGAATAAGCCAAATGCAGGGCCCATTAATGATATAACCACATCTTGCCAACGCGTTGTTATTTTATCGTCGCTTACAGCAAGCCCGCCTACAAAGGGAATAAGGTAAATCCCTTTGGTTTTTATACCAAAGTATTTCATGGCTTTTACGTGCCCATATTCATGCACTACTAAACACGCAATAAGCATCAGCGCAAATTCAATGCTAAATAGCCACGCATACCCAGCAACCGATGCTCCCGCCAGTGCTACCTTAATTACTTTTGCACTTTTAAATAACTTAAAGCCCAGTGCCGCCAGTCCTAAAAAACCTTTTTTGGGTGTGTTATTTACAGGATTTGGTAAAGCAAGTTGAGTAGCAAATACATCATCAACAAATAACGATATTGATTGATTATTTACCTCTGTGCTGTCTATTCCAACAAGCTTGTTATCTAAAGTAAATTGATAATAATTCTCTCGTGGGTTGTCAAAAGAGATTGCTTGTTGATTATGAAAAATTTGTACAATTTGTTGCCCCGAAAACATTATTGTAAAAGGCTGTTCGGCTAGCATTAAGTCTATTTTTATCATCTTTATGACCGTTTAAAACAATGTCGCTAGTATACCTATCCAGCTTAAAAACACGAGGGGGCTAAGCTGCAGGTTATCTCATTAGCCTAAATAAAATAGGGTTATAAATACTGACAAATACACCACTCGGTACTATTTTTACAGTAACCGAGATTTTTAAATTCACTATTGGAAAGGATAACAATGAAAAAAATAGTGCCGAATATTTTAGTAGTTGATGATTCAATGGCTATTTTAATTGTTATGGAAGCCATACTTAAAGAGTTAGGGCTGTCTGAAACGATCACCACTACTTTAAGTGCTAGAGATGCATTAGATAAAGTAAAAACTAATCCAACCTATTATGATGCAATTTTTACTGATTTAAACATGCCAGAGATGGACGGCATGGAATTAATACGCCACTTAGGGGAGCTAAACTATCAAGGCGGTATTATTATTGTTTCAGAAATGGATCACAAAGTAATAAGCCTAGCGGCAAACCTTGCTAAACAGCATAATGCTCACCTTATTGGGAATATATCTAAACCTGTGCAAATAAGCCAAGTAGGTAATTTGCTACATAAGGCTGCTCATCTAAATAGTCGAACTTTGACTAAAGAGCCCCCGATTTCAAAAATTGAGCTAATTAAAGCGCTAGAAAATGATGAGATTACGCCTTACTACCAACCAAAGGTAAACTCAGAAACCAACATTATAGAGAGTGTTGAAGTACTGGCTCGTATTGTTTCAAAAAAAGACGGCAGTGTAATAATGCCTAACCGATTTATTAGCCTTGCTGAACAACATAATTTAATAAATCAAATTACATTCTCATTATTTGAAAAAGCCACCAGCGATTTTGAAAATATTAAAAGTCAGCTTGGGCATTGCTTAAAGTTAGCATTTAACTTATCTCCGACCCAATTAGATGACTTAAATTGCCCGAACAAATTACTACTTATTTTACAATTAAATCAGCTTACCCCTAGCAATATAATTATTGAAATAACAGAGCAGCATGCACTCTCGAGCCTTCCACAATTAGAAACATTAAACAGATTACGCATGCATGGCTTTGGCCTTTCGCTTGACGATTTTGGTGTAGGTTTTACCAATATGAACCAGTTAAGAAGCTTACCCTTTACAGAAATAAAAATAGATCGCTCATTTATTAGTAACATAGAGACTGATCTTTTTTCGCAGGTAGTTGTTAGCTCTTTGATTAATATAACCAGCGGTGAACACTTAGATTTAGTAGCCGAAGGGGTTGAGCGCCCTGAAGAGCTAGCATATTTAAAACACTACCGAAGAAACTTAGCCATTCAAGGCTTTTTGTTCAGCTGCCCCAAACCTAAAGAAGAGTTTGTATCGTGGGCAAAGAAATGGACTGAAACGCCCCACACATAATTTAAAATATTAAACACCCGAGCGTTTAGTTATCGCCTCGGGTGTCTTTATCTTCATCGCTGACTATATGGCCGCTGTTTGCTAAGCGTTGGCGCCAACGCTGCTTAGCAACCATGCGCATATTAGTTGACTGATCTCGCTCATCAACAATCTCAAGCCCCATTAATGCTTCAATCATATCCTCAAGGGTAACAATGCCTTGCACATCGCCATACTCATCCACAATTAAACAAATATGTGTGCGCTGTGTAAGCAACGTTTGCAATAAAGACGATACATTATGCCCCTCAGGCACGGTATGAATAGGTTTAACTAATTTACTTATTTTGCAGTCGGTACCTAACCGATGATGCGCGAGCATAATATCGTTTTTGTGCACAAACCCTATAATGTCATCAGCGTCTTTATCAAATACTAATATACGAGAAAAAGACGATGAACCATGCTCATTTAAATATTGGTTTACGGTTAAGTCTTTATGAATTTTAAAAAGTACGGTTCGCGGCGTCATTAAATCGCATAATTTTGCATGCCTGAAGTGCAGTAAATTACGAATAATTTCAGATTCATCCTCGTGAAGCGCCCCCGACTCTGTACCAATGTCTGCCATGGCTTCTATTTCTTGGCGTATGTAATACGCTTCATCGTGCTTAGAGCCCATTAAATTAGTTAATTTTTGGGCACACCATACAAAAGGTTTTAGTAAAATAACTAAAAAGCGCAAAGAGTAAGTAACGCTAGGTGTTAATGCTCGCCAATAATTAGCGCCCAATGTTTTGGGTATAATTTCAGAAAGCACTAACACAAGTAGAGTCATTATGGCTGAGGCAATACCGACTGCCGCATCGGAGAAAACAACTGCCGCTTGTGCGCCCACACCAGCAGCACCAGCAGTATGCGCTACCGTATTAAGCGTTAAAATTGCCGCTAATGGCTGATCTATATTGCTTTTAAGCTTTTCAAGCTGCTTAGCAAGCGCGGGCTGATTTTTACGAAGTAAAGCAACATAACTTGGCGAAATACTTAGTAATACAGCTTCCATAACCGAGCACAAAAACGAAATAACGATGGCAGCTATCATATAAATAATCAGTAAGGTCACTTTTTCTCCGATGTGTTGAACGTGTGAGCATGGTAACAATACATGCTATATTTGGCCAAATTACCAAATAATAATAGGCACAAACATGAAATTTAGCTCATATTGGTACAAACAAAATAAATTATTAAAACAAGCTGCTAGCATTTTTACGTTAAGTAGTTTGAGTTTCACGGTCATGGCTGCCCCGCTCGACAAGTCTAAAATACAATTTATTGGCCCGCTTGCTGAAGACATGCAATTAAAACCCTTTCAAACGCCGCACGGCGACGCTATCGTAAATAACTTATTGCCGCAGTTGCAAGCAAGTTCAACTAGTTTGTCGGTATTTGGTAAAAAGCAGAGTTGGCAGCCATTTAATAAAATAAATGCACTCACTTTAGGTGGCCTACAAGCGCTTAAATTTAATATTGAAACCACCCGTTTTAGCCAAGGTACGCTTACCTTAAAAGGACTAGAACAAGGGCAGCTATTTATTGATGGTGAACGTCAAAAAGGCGATAAAAACAGCTATAAACTTGCGCTCACCACCGGCTCTCATACTGCCATTTTAGTAGCGCAGCAAGTTGCTAACTGGAACGAAGTTAGCCTCGACTTTATACCAAAAACTGATATCGACAAAATTACGCTTAGTACATCACAGCAAAAGCGCTTATCTGCCAAACAGTTATTCGATGCGCCGACGATTAGCAGCCTATCAATGGCGCCTAATGCTAAGCACTATATTACAGCAACACGCACTTACAGTGATAAAACCGCAAATCAAGCGAATACAATTACCGAGCTTAAAAACGACAATAACGAAACACTTTATCGATTTGAATCAGGCCAGCCCAGTAATATTATTTGGAGCCCAGATAACCAATATTTAGTGTATTTGTTAAATGGTGAGCTTAAGCAATTAAACCGTAACAACTTCTCTATAAAAACCCTTGCTGAGGATTTAGAAGAAGCCAGTGGCTTTACCTTTTATAACACTCACAGCATTGTTTTTAGCTGGTCTAAATCTGCCGACGAGAGCAACAGCTTAACCAAGCATTATAAAGGCCTGCAAGATCGTTGGTCCTACGCACGCACAAAAAGCCATGTTTATATGCTTGATACTAAAAGCCGCTTAATTAAAGCACTAAGCCAAGGGCCTATTTCGTATAACCTTGAAGATATAAATAGCAATCGTGGTAAAGTTTTAATGAGTCATCCCGTTATGGCCATGCAAGCATCAACACTCCCAGAAACAGAGCTTGTTGAGCTTGATATAAAATCAAACAAATTAAGCTCTCTTGGCAAGTTTAAAACATTTAACCAAGCTAAATACGCAAATAAAGATGTATATGTAGTCGCAGGCCCAGACTTTAAAAATGGCGCTGGCCGCGCCTTACCTAAAAATATGCTTGCCAATAATTACGATGGCCAACTTTATTTACTTACCGATAATGGTAAAAATGTAAAAGCACTCAGCAAACAATTTAACCCAGCCATTGGTCAGCTAAATGTACTTGATAACGGCGATGCACTTATAAAAGTCACCGAGCAAGACACTCAGCCTCTTTATTTATTTGATTTAAGTAAACAGCGTTTTAAAAAACTAAATACAGGGCTAGATATAGTTGAACAATTTAGCTACTCACACGATAGAAATACAGAAGTACTTTTAAGCGGCACAACGGCTTCATCACCACAACAGCTTAAACGTTTAAATATAAGCAAAAATAAAGCAGAGCTTATTTGGGATTCAAAACCACTTGCCTATGCAAATACACAAATACCGAGCCTTGAAGAGTTTAACTTTACTAATAAAGATGGCGTAGAAATAACAGGCCGTGTTTATATACCTAGTAATTTAGATAAAACAAAAAAACACCCTGCACTCGTTTATTATTACGGCGGCACATCACCTGTTACTCGTGGTTTTACGGGGCGCTACCCATTTAACTTGTGGGCTGCAAATGGTTACGTTGTGTATGTAGTACAACCTACAGGCGCAACTGGATTTGGACAAAAGTTTTCAGCCCAACATGTAAATGCATGGGGTGACTATACAGCTAACGATATTATTGAAGGCACACATGCATTTTTAAATAAATACCAATATGTAGATAGCAATAAAGTGGGTAATTTAGGCGCGTCTTACGGTGGCTTTATGACGATGCTGCTGGCAACTAAAACGGATATGTTTAGCGCATCAATTGCTCATGCGGGTATTTCAAACTTAACCTCATATTGGGGCGAAGGTTGGTGGGGATACTTATACTCAGGCGAGGCCTCTAAAAATAGCTTTCCTTGGAATAATGCTAAACTTTACAGCGATCACAGCCCAGTATTTCATGCAGATAAAGTAACCACTCCTATGTTACTTCTTCATGGCGACAGCGACACTAACGTACCGGTTGGCGAAAGCTTAACTATGTATACTGCCTTAAAACTTTTAAATAAGGATGTAGAGCTTATTGAGTACAAAGGCGCTAACCATCAAATTTTTGCTCGCGATAAGCGATTTGACTGGTGGAATACTATGCTAGCCTATTTTGACAAAAAGCTAAAAGACGAACCACAGTGGTGGGATTCAATGTACTCAAAAGACTAATTGATAGGTTATTTTGAATATTTAGCACCTTTTAATTAGTTTAAAGGTGCTAATTTAACCTTTACGTAATACTCTTTATGTCTTTGAAGTATTAAGTTACCTAAAACTTACAAACACCCTTCTCAGCATTTAGTTAATGGTGCTACCATACAGAGCTATAAACACTGAAAATAAAGTACTATGGCTATTAACGTTTTATTGGTTGAAGATGACGAGTTGCTCGTTAAACGCATCCAAAATCACTTCGCAGAAACTGAGTTTACAATTGAGGTTGATCCCACCGGTGCCGATGCACTTAACATTGTAAGGCAACGAGTAAACCTGCGCAGCGCTTTTTCGTTAGCCATAATCGATATTGTTTTACCAAAGCGCGACGGCCTTCAACTTGCTAAAGAGCTAAATACGCTCACTGATATTGGCGTTATTGTTTTATCAAGTAGAGACTCGCAGGCTGATCGTATTGCTGGGCTTGCCCAAGGTGCCGATGACTACATATGCAAACCCGTCGATTTATTAGAGCTTGAGCTACGTATGCGTGCTTTATATAAACGCGTTGCAGTAACGCAAGAAGACGATGAAAGCGAAGAATTTATAGAATACGCCGACTTTAAATTACATCCAGATAACCGCACGCTTATAACTGCCGCAGGTGTGGAGTCGCGATTAACTGAAGCCGAACACAAAGTGCTTATTTGCTTAATTAGCAATGCAGGTAAAGCCACCTCGCGTGAAAAAATCTCTGAAGAAATTGGCCAGCCTGACTGGAGCCCGAACGATCGTACTGTTGATGTTTTAATTGGTCGTTTGCGCAAAAAGCTTAACGATGAAAAAGATCAAAAACGCATTGTTACCGTACGTGGCAAAGGCTACATGCTTTCCCTGTAAAATATGTAGTATATAACCTGACTCTGGGTAATAAATTTATCTTAAAAGTAGCTCAGGCTATTTGGCTAACTGTGCTAGTAATCGTTCAAAAGCGCGATAATTTAGCGCTTCTTTTAGCTCTTCTAAACTAATGTTTTCAGCCCCTTTTAAATCACTAATCGTACGCGCCACTTTTATTACCCTATGATACGAGCGCGGCGATAACGACAACTTCTCACTCGCTCTTGCCAAAAACTGCAATTCAGCTGGCGCAAGAGCGCAATGTATATTCATTTCCTTATTATTAAGCCGCGCATTTACTTTGCCTTGGCGTTTTAGCTGTACACTGTAAGCCGCCTCTACTCGCGCTCTAACTTGTGCGCTGATCTCTTCTGGCTGAGTGCTTTGTAGCTCAACACTTGTTAGGCGAGGTAGTTCTATTTGTAAGTCTATGCGGTCTATAAACGGCCCTGATACCCGTGATAAATAACGCATAACTTGATCAGGTGTCGCACGTTTATCATTATGACATCCTGTAGGGCTTGGGTTTAATGCAGCTATTAGTTGAAATTGGGCAGGAAACTCCATTTGCCTTGCTGCACGCGAGATTACCACTGAGCCTGTTTCCATAGGCTCACGGAGTGAATCAAGCACCTTACGCTCAAATTCAGGCAGCTCGTCTAAAAAGAGCACACCATTATGCGCCAGTGAAATTTCACCCGGTTTAGGGTTTGACGAGCCGCCAACCAAAGCAACTGCCGAACACGTGTGATGCGGGTTACGAAATGGCCGCTGTCGCCAATTATTTAAATCGATAGATTGACCAATAATAGAATAAAGCGCAGCAGTCGAAATAGCTTCATCGTCCGACATGGTTGGCATTATGGTCGCCATTCGCTGGGCCAGCATCGATTTACCAGTACCAGGGGGCCCTAAAAATAATAAATTATGCCCGCCTGCTGCGGCTATTTCTAATACTCGCTTTGCACCAGGCTGACCTTTAACATCACTTAAATCGAGTAAAAAGTCGGGAGCTTGTGTGCAATCGGGATATTCTATATTTAGTGGTAAAGGTTGCTGATTAAGTAAATCCCCCCACACCTCTTGCAAAGAGCTAACAGCTTTACGTTTTACACCATTAACTAGACTCGCGAGGCTATCGTTGGCAAAAGGTAAAAAGCAGCAACGATCTTGCTCTTTTGCAGCAAGCACAGAGGGCAAGATAGCATTAACACCACGCACTTCACCGTTAAGCGCAAGCTCACCATAAAATTCATATTTATGAATGTCAGGGCAAACAATCTGACCAGAGGCCACTAAAATACCTACTGCAATAGCTAAATCAAACCGGCCGCCATCTTTAGGTAAATCGGCAGGCGCTAAATTTACAGTAATTCGCTGATCAGGAAAACCAAATTGAGAGTTCTCAAGTGCACTGCGTACCCTATCTTTAGACTCTTTAACGGATGCTTCTGGGAGGCCAACAATATGAAAAGCAGGTAAACCATTCCCAAGGTGAACTTCTACGATAACTTCGGGGGCATTAATGCCTACTTGAGCACGAGAATATATGCGAGCTAACGACATTCCTTATCCTAGTAAATGGTGTGATTACACCAGTTTAGTCAGGATATTTGAAAACGTGTACTGTGATTTGCCATTTAATAGCGGCAATACGTAGCAATAACGTGGTTAACATCGCCAAAACCATCGCAAGTTCAGTTACCAAATCAAAGTAAACCCCAAGTGTATAAACAATCCCGCCCGCTATACAGGTAATAGCGTATAGTTCACCTTTTAGCAGCATAGGAATTTCGCGTGCCAATACATCGCGGATCATACCGCCAAAACAGCCCGTGATAACCCCCATAATAATAGCGGTCATATGTGGCATGCCGGCTAGTAATGCTTTTTGAGTGCCCATTACAGCAAAAAAAGCCAAACCAAATGCATCTGCAATTTGTAAAGTATAATGCGGAATCGACTTTTGCTTGTTGATAAGTCGAGTGGTGATCAAGACTGCGGCTAAAATGGCATAAAAGTAACTTTGGTCATGAAGCCAAAACACGGGAACATCCAAAATCACATCGCGAACTGTACCACCACCAATCGCTGTGACAGTTGCCAATACCACAACACCAAAGCCATCCATTTTCTTTTCGTGCGCAACTAAAGTGCCCGTAATAGCAAACACAGCAATGCCTATTAAATCAAACCAATGGTAAAGTTCAGTCATGTGTAATAGCCTAAAAATATTTGTGCTGTTTTAACACAAACAATATAAAGTTTTAAGTAATAACGATTTTTTAGAGTAGTTTATAACATTTATAAATTATTGCTTAGGAAGGTATCAATTTATGTTGACGGTTTAATCAAAGGCAGGTGTTAATTTCAGACATAAAAAACACTCATATAGAGTGTCGATTCATTCTAACATTTTATTTCAGTGGTTGTGGGAGCCAGAGCTTATGAAAGGTGAATGCCTAACGCAGTGAAGACGACCTTTGCTGGCTACTTGAGAGCTGAAACCAACGAGCTATTCTTTTCACTGAATTTCAAACATAAAAAAACACGCTTTAAGCGTGTCGTTTCATTTTATTTCAGTGGTTGCGGGAGCCAAAACTTATGAAAGGTGAATGCCTAACGCAGTGAAGACGACCTTTGCTGGCTAATTGAGAGCTGAGACCAACGAGCTATTCATTTCACTGAATTTCAGACATAAAAAAACACGCTTTAAGCGTGTCGTTTCATTTTATTTCAGTGGTTGCGGGAGCCGGATTTGAACCGACGACCTTCGGGTTATGAGCCCGACGAGCTACCAGGCTGCTCCATCCCGCGCCTGAAATATGCATACTTATTTAGCGTTGCTTACATTACAACGTGGCTGCCAATCTTTATAAAAAATTGGTTGCGGGAGCCGGATTTGAACCGACGACCTTCGGGTTATGAGCCCGACGAGCTACCAGGCTGCTCCATCCCGCGCCTGTATATTTAGAGTCTATCGACTACTTAATTTAATCTCTCAAGTTAGAGTTTTACAGTTACCAAATTTATATAAAAATTGGTTGCGGGAGCCGGATTTGAACCGACGACCTTCGGGTTATGAGCCCGACGAGCTACCAGGCTGCTCCATCCCGCGCCTGTAATTTCTTTGAAATAGTTTCGTGTTAATCACGAGCCTGTCTCGAAGAGAGCGCTATAATATAGGAATAAACTTATAATGCAAGGCTTTAACTACTTAATTGCGTTCAACCGAACAAAAAGCAATCAAAGCATGCTTTAGCGTCTACCTTTGATGCGGACTTATCATTTTTTGAAACTCCCAATCGGGGTGTCCCATAACAATAAAATCTGGGTTTTCTGTGCTCTCGCGTTGGTTATAAGTAAGAGGGTTAAACTCAGCATCGGTAATACACCCACCTGCTTCTTCTACAATAACCTGCGATGCACCGGTATCCCACTCACCAGTTGGGCCGATTCTTAAAAAGCAATCGGCTTTCCCCTCTGCAACAATGCACGCCTTTAACGAACACGAGCCAACGGCGATAGTAGCAAATTGGGTATTTAAGTACTGACTTACTGCCTCAATTTTTTGCCTACGACTAACGGCAAGCGTTAGGTTGTCAGGCGTTGCAACCGACATTTTAGTGTCGTTGCCATTTTCACGCTTAAATGCCCCATTACTTGCTGACGCAAAATAAGTAATGCCTTTTGCTGGCCAATGAATCACACCTAAAACAGGGTGGTTATTTTCAATAAGCGCAATATTTACGGCAAAGTCACCACTTTCTAAAATAAATTCACCAGTGCCATCCATAGGATCTAGTAACCAATAGCGCTGCCAATCCTGTCTGTCTGCTAAAGCAGGAATAGGTGTTTCTTCCGACATAATAGGAATATCAGGCGCTAGGGCTTTTAAACCAGCAACAAGTACATCGTTAGCAGCAAGATCTGCCTTGGTTACTGGTGTGTTATCCGATTTTTCTTGCTTGCCAATATCGTCTTTTTTATAAATAGACATAATGGCATCACCAGCACACTCAGCTAATTCAATACATGGCTCTAATAATTTATTCATTGGCAGCTCCAGACGCTAAATACTTATTTAATAATAGCAAAGCTGCAACGCTGCGTGCTTCGGTAAAATCTTCTTGCTCTAATAATGACTGCCAATCTGTTAATGGCCACTTAACAACTACCAATGGCTCTGGCTCGTCACCTGGCAAAGTTTGCGGGTATAGCTGCTTGGCAAACAAAATATGCATAGTGGCATTAAAATAACTTGGCGCCATAGACACCACTTTTAGTGGTTCAAAAAACTCAGCGCCAAAGCCAACTTCTTCTTTAAGCTCTCTGTTTGCAGCCTGCTGAGGTGTTTCGCCCGGGTCTATTAACCCTTTAGGAAACCCTAACTGATAGTCGTTTGTACCAGCACAATACTCACGCACCAACAGCATTTCGCCATCAGCAGTAATAGGCACAATCATGACTGCACCTCGGCCACCGCCGCGAATACGCTCGTACTGACGTTCTTCGTTATTAGAAAATTTAAGCTCTAAAGATTCAACAGTGAATAGGCGGCTTTTAGCGACGACATCATTGCTGATAATTTGGGGTGGAGTTGGGTGCTTTTTCTGTGTCATTGGCGTTATTTTGCTATCATGGCAGTTGTGCTTAATCATAAACTTTTCACAAGGAAAAGCCCATGCTAAATTGGTCAAAAATCGATACCGTTTTACTCGATATGGACGGAACATTACTCGATTTACATTTCGATAGTCATTTTTGGCTTAATGTTGTTCCTGAGCAAGTTGCACTTACTCGCAATATAACCCTTGATGAAGCAAAAGCTGACATACATAAACGTTATCAAGCAGTAAGCGGAAAAATACAGTGGTATTGCTTAGATTATTGGGAAGAGCAACTAAAATTACCAATAATGGAATTAAAGCGTCAAACTCAGCATTTAATCAAAGTGCGTGAAGATGTACCTCACTTTTTAACAGAGCTAAAAAAAGCAGGTAAAGAGCTCATACTGTTAACTAACGCTCACCCAGAAAACGTAATGCTTAAATTTGAGCATACCGCCATAGATAATTATTTAGATGGTGTGGTGTCG
Organism: Pseudoalteromonas sp. MMG007; assembly: GCF_018100985.1. Taxonomy (GTDB): domain Bacteria; phylum Pseudomonadota; class Gammaproteobacteria; order Enterobacterales; family Alteromonadaceae; genus Pseudoalteromonas. The sequence continues at coordinate 129,670 of NZ_JAGJEI010000011.1, forward strand.
ACTCACCAATACGGAGTGAGTAAAGAGCAGCAAAGTTTATGGCATCAGGTACAAAAAGATTTAGGGTTTAATAAACAACGTACCCTGTTTGTAGATGACAGTGTACCGGTGTTAAATGCCGCCAGAGAATTTGGCATTGAGCATTTACTTGCGGTTGCTAACCCAGATAGTAAGCAACCACATAATATAATAGCCGATTACTTAAACGTAACCGACTACCGCACTATTATATAATTAGCTTTTTGGGTAACGAGCTTCTAGGCCTTGGTATACTAACTTTGCAAAATCTGCATGTTCGGTATCAAGGCTTTTAACTACTTCAACTAAGTGTTCGTTATCTTCTTGGCCGTTCCATACTTTAATATAGCTACCATCTTTATAACCATGATCTTGGCGGAAAAAGTTTAAGGTATTTTTACCGACGTAACCACGGTATAAATCGTCTATATTCATACCAATTTGCGCCATACAGCCTGCAAATGCAGCGGCGTTAAAGGTTTTATCAGCAACCGCTGATGCTGCTAATATTTCAAGTGTTTGTTTAAAGTCATCAGCTTGCTGTACTTGGCTCAACTCACTTTCTAATTGCTTTGCTAAGTCTTGATAGCTTGTTTTTCCGTCAATACGTAGCGACAAACCAAAGTGAAAAATATCAACCAATTCTAAAATTACCTGTTCGGTATCTGGTGTTTGCTTTTTCCACCATTTCCAACCGTAATGATCTAACATTTCTGCACACTCGACCCAAATGGCTCTATACCATTCAAACCCTTGGCTAAACCATTGTTCATGAACTTTAGTATTCATGGCATTTTGCATTTCTAGCATGACTACTAGCTTGTTTAAATTGGCAGACATATTCATTCCTGACGTTTTTGATTAGTGTAATAGTACAGATAAAAAAAGCGTAATGCATCTGCACTATTTTAATAAATTTAGTTTTACTTTGAGCCGCTAAATTCAGCCCACGACTCAATTAAATCAACAAAATCTTCAAAGCCACAGCCACTGCTTAAGCCGTTTTCTTCAAGCATTAAATCATCATCTTGGTAGGCAACTAGATCTTCACTATCTTGATGCAGGGCATGGGCTTCAAATAAGGCTTCGTCTTTAGAGAGTATTAAATCGATCTCTTGGCCTTTTAAAGTAACTGGCTCGTAGCTTGTTTTTACCGAAGTAATAAGTGCTTGCACCATAGCCACTTTTTCTTTGCCAATCTCTTCATTTAGCCAACGGCCAATTATTGCGTGTTCGCTGCTTATTTTGATGCGTAGGCCACTAATAGGGTCACGTATAAATTGATATTCCATAACTTTACTTATTAAACGCTAATAACGCGATTATACCCGTAAACAGCGCAAAACGCCGACCCTAAAAAGCAAAATAGCGCCATTCGTAAGCGCTATTTTTATAAAACGTTAAATACCTAACTTCGTGAGCGGTATCGTGCTGCGTCTATAATCGACCATAAGTAAATAATTGGCACAAGTACAAAGCCTACTAATACATATATAAGCGCGTAACTAATTATAATTGCGAGCGCAAAAAATATAGCGGCTAAAATACGCCCTTGCACAAGTTGCCCTAAACCAGGAAAAAATATATTACACAATGCTGCAATTACATTACCGCCAGAACCTTGATCAGCCATACTCACCTCTGTAGTTAATTAATTTTAAATTTTAGTTATTTACTTACTATCACACTTTATGCCAATTTATTAAAGCTTAAAAATCAATTAGTTAAATTATCATTAAATAAATGCTTTAGTATTTTTTACTAAATATAGGTCAATTTGATTATTTTTATTATTAAATTTTGTCATTTATACACGCTAGAAAACTAGCCAGCTAATTGGTTTTAGACACTATTTTTATAATAGCTGTTCATAAAAACAGTATTTTATTTAGCCTAACAAAAACACCTGTTATACTGCCTTCATTATTGATTGAAAAGGCGTAACGATGGACGTTTCTGAATTACTCGATGGCTTAAATGACAAACAACGCGATGCCGTTGCAGCCCCACTACAAAACATGCTGGTATTAGCAGGTGCTGGGTCTGGTAAAACACGAGTGCTGGTTCATCGTATTGCGTGGTTAATGCAGGTTGAGCAAGCCTCTGCTTATAGTATTTTTGCAGTTACTTTTACCAATAAAGCCGCTAAAGAAATGCGTTCTCGAGTAGAAGAAACCTTAAAAGCACCTGTCGGTGGTATGTGGATTGGTACTTTTCATGGCTTATCGCACCGTATTTTGCGCGCTCACCACCGAGAAGCAAACCTACCAGAAGCCTTTCAAATATTAGACTCTGACGATCAGCTAAGAATGATCAAGCGCTTATTAAAATCAATGAATATTGATGATAAAAAATGGCCAGCAAAACAATTTGGCTGGTACATAAGCGCTAAAAAAGACGAAGCACTTCGCCCTAAAGATATTCAAGCTTACGATATAAATGAGCAAATGATGCTGCGTGTATATGCCGCGTATCAAGAAGCGTGTGACCGCGCTGGTTTAGTCGATTTTGCTGAAATACTGCTACGTAGCTATGAAGTGCTTAAAAATAACCCTACACTACTTCGCCATTACCAACAGCGCTTTGCGCACATGCTGGTAGACGAGTTCCAAGATACCAATACCATTCAGTACGCATGGTTAAAGCTACTCGCAGGCGATACACAAAGCATTATGATTGTGGGCGATGACGACCAAAGTATTTATGGCTGGCGCGGCGCTAAAATAGAAAATATAAAACGTTTTTTAACTGACTTTGACGCCGAGACTATTCGCCTTGAGCAAAACTACCGCTCAACCGCAACCATTCTAAAAGCATCTAATGCGCTTATAAAAAATAACTCAGAACGTATGGGTAAAAGCTTATGGACCGATGGTAACGAAGGCGAGCCTATATCGATTTATGCAGCGTTTAACGAATTAGATGAAGCCCGCTTTGTAAGCAGCAAATTACGTAGCTGGTTAAATGCAGGTAATGCATTGCAAGACGCCGCTATTTTATACCGTAGCAACGCGCAATCTCGTGTACTCGAGGAAGCCATGCTACAAGAAGGCTTAAAGTACCGTATTTACGGTGGAATGCGATTCTTCGAGCGTCAAGAAATTAAAGATGCGCTATCGTACTTACGCTTAGTAGGTAATCGCCAAGACGACGCTGCATTTGAACGCGTTATCAATACCCCTGCGCGCGGTATTGGTGATAAAACATTAAGTCATATACGTGATTGTGCACGGGCTGAATCACTCCCGCTTTGGTACGCAGCTAAAGCTATTGTTGAACAACAGCACTTATCTGGCCGCGCGGCAGGTGCAGTATCTAAATTTGTAGAGCTGGTAGAGCACATAGAAGACAAAATTAGTGACCTTACTCTGCACGAACAAGCTAAATACGCGATTCAAACCTCTGGCCTTATGGCTATGTACCAAGCTGAAAAAGGCGAAAAAGGCCGTGCTCGCGTAGAGAACTTAGAAGAACTTATAAGTGCCTGCGACCAGTACGAACTCCCTGAAGAAGAAGAGTTTAGTTCGCCACTACAAGGTTTTTTGGCTTATACGTCGCTTGAATCTGGTGAAGGCCAAGCTGATGAGCACGAAGACGCAGTACAAATGATGACCCTTCACTCGGCTAAAGGTTTAGAGTTTCCGCTTGTGTTTATGGTGGGCGTTGAAGAAGGCATGTTCCCTTCACAGCAAAGTAATGAAGAAACAGGTCGCTTAGAAGAAGAGCGACGTCTTTGTTATGTTGGTATGACGCGTGCAATGGAAAAACTATACATAAGCCACGCCGAAAGTCGCCGTTTATACGGGCAAGAAAAATACCACAGTCCTTCACGCTTTTTACGTGAAATACCAGAAGACTGCGTAGAAGAAATTCGTATTAAAACACAAGTGTCGCGCCCGCCAGCTGCGGGGCGTTTTAGTGCCTCAGTAAGCCATGCTGTATTTGAAGAAAGCGGGTTTAACTTAGGTCAGCGCGTACTACACGCTAAGTTTGGTATAGGGACTGTGCTTAATTACGAAGGTAGCGGCGCGCAATCGCGTGTGCAAGTAAACTTTGATGACCTTGGTAGCAAATGGTTAGTAACCGCATATGCACGACTTCAAGCTGTATAACGCGTTAGTTACAAAACTAACTCAGCAACTAGTTGGCGCAAACCATCGCCAGCTAGTGCTTATTACAGGCAATTCTGCTTGGTGCTATCGCTTAGTTAATTCTTTTATAACTAACGACAATACAGCTGCGTTATCTAAATCAGAAGCTTTAAAAAACGCCATTTGGCCCTCTCATAATCATCAAATATTGGGTAAAGAGTTTAACGATGCTGTTTACGATGGTTTTAGTGGCCTACATCCAGATAAATTAGCCGCGCTTGCAGGTACTGTTAAAGCTGGCGGAATTTTATTTTTAATACTGCCAGAGCTTAATTCACTCAATACTTGGCCCGACCCTGCTTTAAGTAGCATTGAGTCTTTCGGGCATAACACTTCACAAAGCTTATTTAACAAACGTTTTAGCTCTATTATTCATTCTCTGCCCGCTTTACATTTTAGCGAGCTAAACGGAGTTAGTAACAATAATACTAATCCTTCACCTAGCAATACTATTAATTATCAGCCACAGCAGAGCTGTATTGAGCAGATAGTAAAAGTAGCGAATGGAAGAGCAAATAGGCCTCTATTGATAAATGCAGACCGCGGGCGAGGTAAATCAGCAGCGCTTGGGCTTAGTGCAGCACAACTTAGCGATAAAAAAATAATTCTTTGTGCCACTCAATTCAGTGCAACACATTCAAGTTTTAAACAGTTAGCAAATGCACTAAATGTAAATTACGACCCCACACAAAAGCAATTGGCTAACTTGTCTTATATGCCGCCAGATGCCTTGCTCAATAGTTTACCCGAATGTGATTTATTACTTGTTGACGAAGCTGCCGCAATACCAGTGCCTCTATTATTAAAAATATTAACGCATTACCCAAGAGTTGTATTTGCAAGCACACTTGTAGGCTATGAGGGCAATGGACGAGGTTATACAATTCGCTTTAGCAAGTACGTTAAAGCACATTATAAAGCAGCAAAAGTAGCTACGCTTGACGAGCCACTACGATTTGCCAAAAACGATCCTCTTGAGCAGCATATACGCACACTATTGGCATTAGACGCTCAATTTAGCGAAACCAATTGTGCTGATATATCTGCTTTAACACACCGTGAAATTAGCCAGCAATCATTAATTAATGATGAGCTGCTACTTAGGCAGGTTATTGCATTACTTGCCCAAGCACACTATCAAAGTAGCGTTAACGATTTACGACACCTGCTTGATGCGCCTGCACAACGAATATTTATTAGTGAAGAGAACAATCGCTTAGCAGCCGTTTGCTTAATAGCTATTGAAGGTGATATCGATACTGAGCTAGCAGAGCTAGTTATTTCAGGAGAGCGTCGACCACAAGGTCATTTAATGGCGCAAACGCTTGCACAGCTTAGCTTCAGCGCTGACTTTTTAACGCAGTTAAATGCTCGCGTAGTGCGAATAGCCGTTGACCCTAGCGCTCACAATTTAGGGCTCGGAAAAGCACTAATTGGCTATTGCGAATTAAAGCTTAAACCACAGTGCAAATTTTTTGGCGCAAGCTTTGGAGCTACGGCTCCCTTACTCAATTTTTGGCAAAGCCAAGGGTTTGTACCTGTAAAGCTAGGTTTTAGACAGGATAAAAGCACTGCTGAGCATTCAGTGTTAGTGATCAAATCGTTACATGATGACTGTAATAAATTAGGCGATCTAAGCAAACAATTTCAAAATGAATTTATGTACGGGCTATTAACTCACTTTAAAACCATTCACTGGCAACTTGTCAGTATATTACTCAATAGTTTTTCTGATGAGCCACTTACACCACATGCGCTTTTTCAACTAAGGCAACTTAAAGATAAAAACCTAAATAGGTTTTCAATATCAGCCGTACTTTGGCATGCCATAAATAAAGCACCTTCAAATATGAGAGAGTTAAACACCCCTCATAAACAACTTATTATTCAAAGTGTGCTGCAAAATTGCAGCGATGAGCAGTTATTAAAACAGTTTTCTTTAACGGGTAAAAAACAGTTAGATAATAGCCTCTCTAGTGCTTTTAAATCACTGATTGCACAATTTAAGTAATCCTACTTTTAAAAATTGTAACTCTATAAGCTATTTATTTATTTTGTTCTATCCTTTAAGCATTAATAGGTAAATAAAGTTAAAGGCATGGAATTAATAAACTTTAAAGTTGGCTGCAAAACAATTTCACTTAAAATTCTCGATATATTACTCACAGAGCGTTTTAACAACGACCTCACTACTTTGCCGAATAATAATAAAAGCTTTATTGGCGTTAAAGACTATATGGAAACGCCGACCCCGGTATTTGATTTAGGAATTATTCTAAACGGTAATTCTACAGAGCAAAGTAATAAGCACGCCTTAGAGCAACTACGTAAATGGCAAGAGTCACTAGAGGTTTGGTTTACGCGTCTTGAAAACAACCTAACAGGCAACAATACAACCATCACAACAACCAGTACTGAGTTACATAACTTTGAAGTGTTTTATCAAGAGTTCCAAACAGATAATGAAGACTTACAAGCCATAATGGAAAAGTTTGACCAGCCATTCAAGTCACTGCTACAAACCATGGATAAAGCTATTAAAGCGAGTGCCGATGACAATAAAAAACAAATAAGTAAATATATAATCGATATTAAGCAAAATAGCTTAATGCAACTAAATCGATTATTTGAGGCTGCAAAAGAGCAAATTACACTCGACTATAAACCTATCATAGTCTTTACCACTAAAGATGGCTCAACTCCACATGTAGGGCTGTTAGTAGATAAAGTAGAGGATAACGTAGATTACAAAAAAGAAGATATTAAGCCTTTAGATAAGCTAACAGAGGTTGGCTTTGATATAGACCCACAAACTAAAAATATGATGCGCGGTTTAATAAAGCTAGCCGAAAAGCACAGTGTTTTAATTGATCCAAGTGCCATTTTTAGCCCTGTATGCGCAGCACAAGAAGACGTTCAAGAAAGTGAAGCATATGGCTTATTTTAAAAACAAAGAAGCCGAGAATATTCTCGGCTAATTATTTATAACAGTAAGTTATACCGTGGTAATAATATCTTCTACAGCTAAACGAGCCTTAGGTAAGCCGTGATTCCAATCTTCCTCTACAAGAGGGTAACCCATAGCAAGTGCAACTTCACAAATGTGGCCATCAAGCTCTTCACTAAACTTCTCACCGATTAAATCTGGGTCGACACCTTCCATAGGCGTAGAGGCAATATTTAAACGCGCTAGAGTATGCATAATGTTACCCAGTGCTAAATAAACCTGCGCTTTAGTCCAGCTACCGTTGTAACCATTTTCATCGGTGTTCATTTCAGCAAATGCATATGCCCCCATAAAGGTATCACGCATATCTGCTGGTAGGTGGCCTGAACTTACTTCTACATCAACACGCTTTGAAAACTTCTCTTTAGTAAACTTAGGATCGTAGGCAAGTAAAAGCGTATGAGATGCCTCTTTAGCGTGGTGTTGATTAAACTGGTGCTTATTTACGAATGTATCGTGTAAACGTTGCTTACCCTCTTCACTTTCTACTAAGATAAATTTCCAAGGTTGAGAATTGATTGAAGAAGCAGACAAACGAATAGCTTCTTTTATTACTTCCAAATCATCTGCTGAAATACGCTTAGCAGAATCATATTTCTTAGCCGTGTAACGATTATGTAAGTCTTTAATGATTTGATGAGACATGCTCTACTCCGTCGTGATGTAAGTATTTAAATACAAGATGAAGCTAGTTTAATTGCTTAAAGAGCATTTGATAATTAGCAACAGAGTTAAAAGACTTTATAAAAAAAATTGATAATAAAAAAGAGACTAAGTGATTATCAGATCATTTAAAGTATTATTATGCTTTTCACCATGTGAAATCTGGTTAGGGATAAAAGTGTAGTGGAGATAAGGATAAGCAAAGGAGCCTACGAATCATTTTGGCATGACCTCTTGGTTATTTACTAAACCCCAG
>NZ_JAGJEI010000012.1 GCF_018100985.1 Pseudoalteromonas sp. MMG007
AGGTGTAGGGGTTGACCCTCGTGGCGGTCGTCACTTTAATATACAAAAGCAAACGGCGCAGTTTGATCCAAATGTCACTTACACTAATAAATTGCAAGGTAATAAAAATACCAGCGCGCAGTTGGATAGCTTAAACGAAGTTGATTGGCCTATATAAGCCAATCAACCTCCATCAGGTTATATTTAAAACAGCTGCACAATGCCTACATTAACGGCAAAGCCACCTAAGGTTAAAAACAAAAATAAACAGCCTGCTAATAAAAGCGGTTTTATACCTGCTTGGCGAATAGCGCCAACATGTGTACGCAGCCCTAGTGCGACCATGGCAATGGTGAGCAATATATTGTCAAACCATACAATGGCATTTGTAGCACCTTGAGGAATAATCGATAACGAATGCACGCCACTTGCCACTATAAATAATACCGCAAACCAAGGAATCGTAATTCCCGATTTATGCTCGCTGCCATGTGGGTTTATGTTTGCATGCTTTTTACTTTGCCAAAACGATAAACCCACTAAAAATGGTGCAAGCATCATTACGCGTAGCATTTTTTCTATCACGGCTGTGTCGGCCGCATTGGCGCTTACCGCTGTGCCCGCTGCAACCACTTGCGCTACTTCATGTATAGTTGAGCCAACAAAAATACCGTAAGCGTGCTCACTCAACCCCATAAACTCAAACATTATTGGGTAAGCAAACATACTTAACGTGCCAAACACCACTACCGTTGCTACCGCTACTGATACTTTATGCGCCTGTGCTTTTATAACAGGCTCGGTTGCCATTACCGCTGCGGCGCCACAAATAGAACTACCCGCGCCTATTAGTATGGTTGTTCGCTCATCGAGCTTAAATACGCGCTTACCTAGCTGCACTGCTAATATAAACGTTCCAACAAGCATAACAACGTCGGTTAGTAAGCCACTCCAGCCCACGCCCGCTACTTGCGTAAAAGTTATTCTAAAACCAAACAACACAACGCCCGCTTTAAGCAATATACTTTTAGCATAATCAACCCCCACATCGGTACGCGTAGCTATGCGCGAAAACACACTGTTACCCACAATAATGCCAAGCACAATACCAATAGTGAGTGAGCTAAATTGCGCAGTTTGCATTATTTGTAACTTACTTAATGCAACAGATGCTCCCGCCAAAACAACCACCAGCAGCATACCTAACCACCAGCGCGTATCGCCGTATTGCTTAGTATTAATACCCAAATTTTTAATAGCGCTAAGCATAATATTCTCTCAATTGAACAACGTTAAACTGTTGACTTCATTTTAAGAAAGCGCAAAATATAACTCCAATACATTAAAATCATGATTCGATAACTTAAAGTTATGTAATTTGAGGGGCTCGATGAACTTACATGCACTTCGGGTGTTTTATACGGTAGCAAAGCTTGGTAGTTTTTCAGGCGCAGCTGAAGCACTTTTTATAAGCCAACCGGCTGTATCTAAAGCGCTAAAAGAGCTTGAGCACCAATTAAATATTCAACTTATAGAGCGTGCATCTAAAGGCAAAAAACTTACCTTAAGCGAGGGCGGCCAAGCCTTGTATGATCATGCACGTAGCATTTTTGCCATTGAAAAAGCCGCCATTGAAGATATTAAATCACGCACAGGGCTTAAGCGCGGCACACTCGTTATAGGCACTAGTACAACCATTGCCAGCTATTGGCTACCTCCCTATTTAGCCAATTTTTGCGCACAATACCCCCATATAAAAGTAGAAGTACAAGTTGCTAATACCGCGCAAATTGAGCACGCCCTACTTGAATGCACTATCGATTTAGCACTGGTTGAAGGCACACCTACCGAGCAGCATATAATAAGTAAGCACTGGCAAAATGATTTAATGAGTGTGGTTATACCGAGCAACTTTAAGCCCACGAAAAACTTAAAAGCATGGTTAAACAATCAATTTTGGTTATTACGCGAGCCTGGCTCTGGCACGTTAGAAATGTCGGTAAAGTTATTAGCAGAGCACGGTATACAAGCAGAGCAAAGTATGCAATTAGGCAGCAACGAGGCAATAGCAAGGGCTGTTACTCAAGGTATGGGGGTCGCTTTATTGCCAAATGTAGTCACAGAAGATTTAGTGCAGTTAGGTAAATTAATACGGCTAAAACAGCCAAATAACATCGAGTTATCAAGGCCATTATACCAGTTACACTATAAAGACAGACCCTCTTCGCATGCAGCGCAAGCGTTCGAAAAAAGCCTGTTTAGTGAATAGTGATTATGTGAGTAAAATTAGAATTGAGCTGTAAGTCACGTAAGAGAAAGGTTGTGTGACATTAATCGCTTGTAGTGGTGTTACCTTAATTTATTATATATAAGCCAGCTAGTTAAACCCATTGAAAGTACTAATAAATGAAGAACCAATGTTTCACGATTAAATTCACTAAATAGACTGAGTAAAAAAACAGGAAGTATGCTTAAGATTAAAACTACCGGTAATTTAAATAAATTTAACTTTTGGAGTAATAAGCTAATAGGTAATCCGTAAATGAACATTAAAGGATAAAAATAAAATAAGCTTCCCATCCCTATTGATACACCAAAACCAACACCTGAAATTAATGAACTAACAGAAGTAAATTTTTCGATACCCGCATAAAAATAACAAAAACCAAGGACTGGTAATGCAATTAAAGGACTAAGAATCGCAGCAATCAAATTTTTACGTAGATCCTTAGTCATATTAAGAAATGCCACAATGAGCTTGTAGATTAATTCGTTTTTTATTTGTTTTAATTGATATGCGAGCCATAGCTGAATTCCTATTTTTGCTCAGCCAAAGGAGTTAAACCTCGACTTCACACATTAAAATATTAAGAGGCTATTCACGGCAGACCACCAGCTAACTTATAAGTCTATTAGCTAAATCAGTAAGCTCTTATATCTCTAAGCTCTACTCACAAACCCTGCGTTAAATCTTGCGCTAACGTACCCGTTGCCTTTTCAACTAGGCGAACTAACTCTTTGCCATTTTGTTTAACAACAAACGTAGGTGTGTATTGTAAGTCATGAGCCTGTGCAATGCCTGCATCATCGCGTTTATCGTAACCTACGGCCACATAGTCAATGCTTACAAGTGTAACTTTCGATGCATCAAGTAATTTAATAAGCTTTGGTACTTCGCGCTCACTGTCGTGGCACCACGTGCCAAATAATACAATTAGCTCCTTGCCTTCTAGCTTTTGCATTAGGGCTATATCTTGCTCGGTTGGTGTAAACGCTTTGTATTGCTCGTTAAATTTATCGTAGTCGCTTAGCAGTGCTTGCGTACTTATCTCGCCCGAAAATGGCGCTGTAGCAGCGCAGCTTACAAGCGGCATGCTTAAAGCGCACAGTAAAATTAATTGTTTAAACATAAGGTTGCTCTTAATTTAGGTATCAAACGACTATACCCAATATTGAGTGTGGAGTGAACCGCTCTCAGGCGTTACTTTTTATCCATAAAAAAGTTTACTTGCGATAAGTTAGTTAAATATTCTCGCCTTACGTCTTTATTCTCAGCTAGCTTATCTAAATCACCAATTAAGGTTACAAGCTTAGTATGTGAGTGGCGGTTCGTTTCTATAAAATCGTCTTGCTTGTCATCACTCTCATCGCGCTCTTTTTTATGCATAGAGTAGCTGTTTTCGTTTTCTTCGAGCCATATATCGTCAATTAAGCGAATATCACTTTTGCTAATGGTTTGTTCTTGCATCGCCATTTGCAGCTCGTATTGATTAGTTTGCGGGTTAAACTCAAACATTTTTGTATCAACATCAACTTCGTGAGACTGATCGAGCCCCACAAGTTCTTTATTTTTAACGGCGGTGTTTACGTTATAACTCTCTTCTTTGTTGTAGTAATCAGGGCGACTGTATTGATAATCAAAATGGCTACTTACATTTTTACTTTGCGTTACACCGCTAAGATCCCCTAATTGGGTTTGCGCAGTCGCTTGGCTTAGCTCAATGGTACTTTTAGGTTGATAGTCGCCATTATCCAGTACATAAGAAAACGTGGCATCAAAATCAGCGAGCTTAGAAATACCCGCCCCTAAAGTATTGGGTGCTTTATTACCGAGCCCTTGATAACGGGCATCGTTTGTAATCATGTTATCAACCAAATCAGCAATCATGGCGCGCCCGTCATTAAATTGCTGTTCTGCAAGCGACTCTAAATTGCTATAACGTTCAGCCGCCGACGACATACTCGTAAAAGCGCCTTTAAACAATGCAAAACCTTGTTGCATTGTCTCGTCGCCCTTACGACCAAATGCCGAGTCTTTACTATCCTCGGTGCTATTTACTCGACTATCTTCTAAGCTTTGATCAAGCGACGCTAAATACTGCTGCATTTGTTGCGTGTCTTTAACGCCAATGGTTGACATATCGAGTGCAAAATCAATGTCGTTTTTCCCACTCTCGGCTTTAAACACAAGTGCTTGCTGGTTTGATGCTTCATCAATGGAGTAACTTAAATCAAGTGTGTTCTCACCATAATCAAGCGCATCATTTTGCGTTGTTGAAAACGACACATTAAAACCCGCTAGCTGCTCACTATTAAAGTCTGCTAAAAAGTTTAAACTCATGTCTGTTTGGTTTGGCACTATAATAGGATTAAATGAGTTTTCGCTCACTTTAAAAAACTCATCGGCCATTTCACCAACACCCGACATAACCTGCGTTAAAGCCGCATGTTCAGCCTCAGATAAATTGCCATTAACTTCGTAACTTATGCCAAAGCCATCTATCGCTTCACCGGTTTCTTCGTCGTAACCTTGCGATGAGTTAAAGGTAATGTTTATAACATCACCTTCTTTAGTTTTTACCGAGAGTTCAAACAAGTTGTTATCGTCATCCCCGTATTTTGAGCGATTAAGGCTTTCCATGTACGGATTAAGCGTGCGCTCAACACGTTGCTGGCTCGAGGCTAAAAACGTTTTTTGCTCATGCCCAAGTTGCCCTAAACTCGATAAAATATCACTAGTATTAGCATAAGCACCCTGAATATTTTTAACGGATGTATTTAATCGCTCAATTAATTTATCGCTGCTTTCGTTTTTTAATAACCCCTCATGCTGAGAGGTAATTACGGTGCGCAGGGCGAGTTCTTCATTGGAGGGTTTATAGTTATTAAGGCTTGGTGTACTCGATATTGTAAATAGTGAGGTTAATTGCTGCTGTAAAACATCCTCAACTTTTTGATTACTGGCTAGTGCTTCGTCAATAGTTTCGTTATTTAACTGGCTAAGCAGTTCGTCGGTTATTTTAGGCGCATTAGTGTGTAAAGCATTAATAGCTTGAAGGTCGCTACTGGTATGTAGCGAAGGACTCACAGAGCTTTGGTTAGTATTATTAACTGATTGAGCCAGTAAAGCGCTTAAATTGGCGTGGTTGCCAAGAGTACTGTTGACCATGATTATCCTTAATCGCTAAACCCTATTAAGTAATCTATCGGACACAGCATAAAAATCTTTAGTTTAAGGAGAGGTTTTTTACCTATTAATTATACAAACAACCCATTAATAAATTTAATAAGCATAAATGACATCAATCAAAACCGTATAAACGTAGGTCGGATAAGCGAAGCGCCATCCGACCATTCACCACTCGGTTTATTTACAACCCACTCAACTTTTAAGCGCTATTCTGCTCGCGTATTACTTTCATCTGTTTCTTTTATCCTTTGCACTAAAAAGTCGACCGCCGCTTTTACCTTTGGTACCAAATAACGTTGTTTTTGGTACAACAGATAAACGGCCATATTGGTGTTTTGCGTTATCGCTAACTCATGCTCAAACTTAAGCTCTTGTAACTCACCCGTTTCAAGGTAGGATTTAAGTGCCCACCGAGTCGACATTAAAATCCCTTCTCCGTTGCTGGCTTTTTTAGCCAGCCAATTCCCATTATTTGATATAGCGACGGCAGGCGCTGATACGTCGTGCCATTGTTCATCTATTTTACATAACCACGGCGTAGGCCCCAAGGGTGTTTTAAAATATAGGCCACGGTGCTGCAGTAATTCCATAGCACTTTTAGGCGTCCCGTATTTTTGCAAATACCCAGGCGATGCAACAGGTATAAAGCTATTATCCATAAGCTTAATTGCTAACACGCGCTCGTTAGGTGCATACCCTCCACGAATGGCTATATCAACGTCGTCACGCCCAAGGGTAGAAAGCTCATCGCTTAGGCTTACATCCAGTATAATTTCGGGATACAAAACACTAAATTCATCAAGTAGCGGCATTAAAATTTTGTCGCCAAAGCCAACCATACAACTAATTGATAATCGCCCCATGGGTGTAGTTTGGTAGCTGCGCACTGTTTCTTGGCTCTGCGCCAGTTGCCCCAAAATTTGCTGCATATCGTTGTAGTAAATATGCCCAACTTCGGTAAGCTTAACAATGCGGGTTGAGCGTTTTAAAAGCGTAGCGCCTAAGCTTTTTTCTAAATCGGCTACTCGGCGCGACAACGACGAAGGCGGTACACCAAACGCTTTTGCAGCTTTAGTAAAACTGCCTGTTTCGACTACTTTTATAAAATACCGTATGGCTTTTAGTTGATCCATGCTGCCTCTGCGTTAAGTAAGCTTTATTATTGCCTTAAAGGCAAAAGTGATTCGCATTTTCCCTTATATATAAGCAAATTAAAACAAGTAATAATAACCTTAACTTATCTACACGCTTTAATTTATTTAACGCCAATAGTTAAAGCTTAAAACCAAAGGCTACATTATGATTACTTTGCACGGCTTCGCAGCTAGTAACTATTACAACTTGGTTAAGCATGTACTTTTACACAAAAAGCTGCCATTTAATGAGCACCTTATATACAACAACGACGAGCAGTTTTTAGCTATAAACCCTATGGGGAAAGTGCCGGCTATTACCACCGCTGATGGGCTAAATATTGCAGAGTCGAGCGTTATTTGCGACTACCTTGAAGAAACCTACCCAAACAACACGCTATACCCTGAAGATTCAGCCGAGCGTGCTTTTGTTCGCCAAATAATGAAAATAAGTGAGCTTTACTTCGAATTGCCAAGCAGGCGCTTAATCCCGTATGTATTTACAGGCTCCCCTGCCCCTGAACACGTAAAAGACGACATTCGCAAGCTTTTAACGCGCGGTGTAAACGCCCTTTGTGAATTAACGCATTTTTCGCCGTGGATAGCAGGCGAACAATTTAGCATGGCAGATATTTATGTTTACTACGTAAATACAGTGGTTAACGCATTCACGCCAAAAGAGCTTAACTGGGATGTACTGGCCGAAATACCTGGTATGAAAGAGTGGCAAGCAAAAATGAGCCAATCGACCATTGCTCAGCAAATAGAGGCAGATCGCCAAGCAAATATGCCTGAGTTTATGCAAAAGGTAACAGCACAAATACAGGCAGCTCAAAGCAAGTAATTACGCTATACGCTACCCATTCTCAATTTATAGGAACAGTATTATGACAGATAAAAATATCCAACTTACTTCAACTATCAGCGAAGACAATAAACTCACACTTGCCTTAAAAAACATCGAGATGCCAAAGCCAAATGTCGATGAAGTGGTTATTCGTATTGAAGCTGCACCATTAAACCCATCAGACTTAGGCGTTTTATTCAGCGCAGCTGATATGTCTACTGCAAAGCAATCGGGTACTGATGAAAACCCAGTAATTACTGCTGATGTTCCAGCTCAATTTATGCCATCACTTAAAACACGTGTTGGTAAAGCAACACAAGTAGGTAATGAAGGTGCAGGCACCGTAGTAGCAGCAGGCTCATCACCAGCCGCACAAGCATTAATGGGTAAAACCGTTGCAGTAATTGGCGGCGGTACGTATCGTCAATTTATATGTGCCAATGTACAAAGCTGTTTAGAATTAAAAGAAGGCACTACCGCTAAAGAGGGAGCGTCGTCTTTTGTAAATCCGCTTACTGCACTAGCCATGGTAGAAACCATGCGCGCCGAGGGCCATAAAGCCATTATTCATGCAGCAGCGGCTTCTAATTTAGGGCAAATGTTAAACCGCATTTGTATTGCCGATGGCGTTGATTTAATTAATATTGTACGCAAGCCAGAGCAAGAAACTCTACTGCGTAATATGGGCGCTAAATACGTTGTAAATTCAAGCAGTGATACGTTTATTGACGATTTAACAGCGGCCATTATTGAAACTGGCGCGACTATTTCGTTTGACCCAATTGGTGGCGGCCAATTAACAAGCGATATACTAAACTGTATGGAAGTAGCGGCCGCACGCGATATGAAAGAACACAGCCTATATGGCTCAGACACGTTTAAACAAGCATATATATATGGTGCGTTAGATCGCGGGCCTATTACACTTAATCGTAATTTTGGTTTTGCATGGGCTGTAAGTGGCTTTTTACTATTTAATGCCTTAGGTAAATTAGGCACTGAAACTGTAATGAAAATGCGTAAACGTGTAGCAGATGAAATAACAACCACCTTTGCAAGCAATTATACACATGAGGTTACCCTCGCTGAGGTATTAAAACTAGAGTCAATTGCCGCTTATTCTAAACAAGCTACTGGCGAAAAATTCTTAGTTAAACCACACGCTTAATTATAACCCACCCCCTTATAGACCAGATACTTGCAGCAGTATCTGCTTTTTTATAAATATACTGTGCATTAACCTCACAGCCTAGCTGTGAGGTTAATGCACAGTATAAGCCCCTCAACACTGTTTATTAAAACCCTTCATAAAACCATCACAAAAATGTAACTTACTGAATGTTTACACATTGTTTGCACCTTCTATTTTTATAGTTTTGCGACGTTAATAAAATAAAAAAGATCGCATCAATGAACATAAAACCCATGCTATTTTATTCAGTTATTGCCTCTACTGCCTTTTTGTATGGTTGTGGTGGTAGTGAACAAAGTAGCGACACCAGCTCAGAGCAAAGCACTGATCAAACAGAAACAACCACCAGCACCGGCACACTCGTTATAAACGAAATTGTTGCAAGCCCAAGTGATACCAACTACGACTGGATAGAACTCTACGCCACTGCCGACATAGCCGACTTATCAGTATTTTCCCTTGTTGATGATAGCGCCGACAGAGAGCCCCAAGCTTTACCTGCCGTATCGCTTTCGCAAGGTGAGTTTATTGTTATTCAAGCCATTGATGAAACCGACACACCGCCCGACAACGGCTATTACGTAACCTTTAAATTAGGTAGCGACGATGCAGTCACGTTATACGAGGACGACACTGCCGTTTCTGTACTTGATTGGGAAGAAGGTGAAGCCGCTGAAGGCTTTAGTTACGGCTTATACACCGATGGTACCGGCACAGCGCAAACATTAACGCCAACAGAAGGCGCAGCTAACCAAACAGCCGACACCTCTACACTTGTTACAACCCTAATTGCTGAAGATGCGCCACTGCGCATAAACGAAGTAGTAGCAAAAGATAGTAGCGGCGGTGAGGACTGGATAGAACTTTATGCAACGGGTAACACTGATGTTTACCTAGCAAACTACACCCTGAGTGATGACAGTAACGAGCAGTTTCCATTGCCTGATATTACGTTATCGCCCGGTGAATTTTACCGTATTTACGCAAGTACCGACGATTTAGATGACCTGCCAAGCGTAGCGTTTAAGTTGGGCTCAAGTGATACCGTAAGCCTATACAGTAACAACGTAATTATAGAACAACTCGCTTGGAAAAAAGGCCAAGCACTAAGTGGTTACAGTTATGGCCGCTACCCTGATGGCAGCGATGCAACTGCGGTATTAACTCCAACAGAGCTTAGCCAAAACAGCAAAGCAACTCACGGGCCACTCGTTATTAACGAAGTGGTGGCAAGCGCCGCAGACGATGGTAACGATTGGTTTGAGCTATACAATAACAGCGACAATACAATTAACTTAGCCAACTACCAAGTTATTGATGAAAGCGACGATATAGACCCAGTAACCCTTCCCGACATAGATTTATACGCAGGCCAATACATTACTATTTATGCCACCGACGAAGATCCAGGTACTTACTACGTACCCTTTAAGCTAGGCAAAGAAGACGAGCTAAGCTTAATGCTCAACGACGAAGTAATTGACTACATTGATTGGGACGAGAGCGATGTAGCCACGGGCTTTAGTTATGGCCTAAGTAACAGTACCGATTTTACTCATGCGTTTTTAAAACCGACCCCAAGTAGTGAAAATACAGTTGCAAGCGCATTTACACCCACGGCTGTTAATACGCTTTCTATTACAATTACCGACGAAAACTGGCAAGACATCCTAGACAACCCACTGGACGAGGAATACCACGAAACCAGTATTACCTTTAACGGAGTAACGCTAGACAGCGTGGCAATTCGTACTAAAGGCGGCTCTAGTTTAAGCACCGTAGCTAACTCAAGCAGTGACCGCTACAGCTTTAAGGTTGATATTAATGAATATGTGTCGGGGCAAACCTTTTTTGGGCTGAAAAAATTTACATTACAAAACTCGTTTAACGACCCATCGTACATGCGTGAAGTAATCGCCTACGACCTAATGGACGAAATGGGTGTACCTACCCCTGAGCATGCTTACGTTAATTTTTATGTAAACGGGGAGCTATTTGGTTTGTATTTAATGGTAGAGGCCATTGATGGTGAGTTTTTAGAAAAACACTTTGCCAACAGTAATGGCGATTTATACAAACCAGATGGCACAGGCAGTGATTTGCTATGGCTAGGCGACGACATACAAAGTTATACGGATATAAACCTACAAACCAACGAAGAGAGCACCGATAACGGCGCATTTATTAACTTTGTAGAATCGCTCGATGCCGGCGAAACCAACGCCATAGATGAAGATACATTACTGCGTTATATGTCGGTAAGCACTTCTTTATCTAACCTTGATAGTTACCACGGTACACTTGCTCATAACTATTATATTTATGACCAAGACGGCGTATTTAGCATTTTGCCATGGGATTTTAACGAATCATTCGGCACCTTTAATATGGACTGTAACAGCGTAGATATAAGAGAGCTTTATATAGATGAGCCCGTAAGTGGCGCATTAAGCGAACGCCCAATGCTTGCTAATGTATTTGCTGATCAAAGTAACCTTGATACATACCACAGCTACTTAACACAGCTTATTAATGGTTCACTTTCAAGCGACACCTTTAGTGCCCGCGTAAATGAAATAGCCAACCTAATTCGTGAGCACGTACAAAACGACCCTACCAGTTTTTATGGCTCAGATTACTTTGAGCAAAACCTCACATCAACTACAGGGCAGTTTTATGGCTTAACGTCGTTTATGCAGTACCGCGTAGCAAATATGGCCGCGCAGCTTGATGGCTCATTACCTTCAGCTGGCGACGGCAGCGGCTTTTGTTCTAGATAAACAACTCATCTTCCATGTAGTGCCAGCAAGCTGGCACTTTATTACCTTACAATTTAATAACCTGAGAAAATTATAGAAAGTCCGGAACTTTTAAAAAGTGCAAAAATTTAGCTAGCTAAAACTATAAAGCCTCTGTATTAAAATGCTAACAACTTAAATGTTTTAGTTCGGCTTTTAGAAAGTTTAACTATGCAATAACAAATCTATTTAGTCGCCTTTTATATTGCCTTTCCCCTGCACTGCTTTTATTAAAGGTATACATGCTAAAGAAAGTATTAGTGCAATAAAAAAACCGATCATAGTGTTGCCAAACCAGATCCTAAAAATATTAGTTAATAAAGTTAAAATAAGAGCAGATATAATCCATGGATTTACGTTTTTCATTTCTAATTCCTTTTATGTTTTAAACAACTATTTTTTATCCAACTGGACTTCCCGTACTTTGCTAAACACTCAAGTACATTAAACATTTAGAGATATAATTAATTTGCTCGGTGTACTCTTACAAACTTCGCTAATGTGCCATGTATAGTGGTCACTGGTAAACTTTGATGTATGAAGTCAAGATTTGACCCCATTCGCTTCAGCGAATGAATTCAAGATTAAAAAGCAATCAATTAAAAATAGTAAGATATGTTCCTAAAAAGAGTAATTATACAGCCTCAACGCCCGCATAAGCTGCGGAGCATGTTGGACGCTTTTTTGCGCTCTTTCTTTTAAGCAAAAAATCGGACAATGTGTGACGTCAGACTTGATGCGCTTGTTAGCAGTATTTTACTTTTACCGTTTTTTTGTTAAAACTATATCTATAGCTTTCTCTATTTCAATTGAGCTTTCTACATTTTTAATATGAATTTTTTCTTGAATAGAAACACTAATTTGAATTTCACGACCTTCACTTTTGGCTTTAGACTTAGCTGAAAATATTTTATCAAATAGCTTAGATATATAATAAACACTTAAACCCGCAATAACATTACTGCCAATAGATATAAGGACTTGAGTTACTTCTGGTGCAGAGAAACCTTCAGAAATACTTAAATACAAACCTTTCTCAGAAAAGTTATTAGCCTCTTCAGATTTAATTGGTTGAAAGTATTCTTGGCCTGGGCCGATGATTTTAATATTAAAAGACTGCAAATCTAATTCGTTCATCCGTAACCTCAGATACTGCTAACAATTTAATAGTGCGCTCATCGCGTATATTTCTGCCGACGCTACGCTCATTTTTCTACATTATATAGTTTTAACAAATAACCTAAGGTATTACTATCACTAAGTTTTCTAAAACTTTAAAGAAAAGTTAAATAGAACAATATGCGCGCGTCGCTCATTTTCATAAATATATGCGCAAAGAGCAGTTTAACCAATTTATTAACAACGCTATTTAGCCAGTCTCAATGACTGATTATCACTCTCAGCCGAACTTCTTAAAAGTGTCAATTGCGGAAATTAGTGACGCCTCGTTATACACCGGATACACTTATCTAAAAGCTTTAATTGCCTCATTGAGCTGCACATCTTTTCCGCTTTCAATATTGTTCACATTAAGAAATACAGATTCATGATCTACAGGCAATCCAATGTTTTCATAATTTTCCCCATGAGAATTGAGATACCTTTCATTTGATAATGTGATCCCCCAACCATTAGGCAAAGCTTTTGTTAACGCATCGCTAAAAGCTCCGTAACTTCTTTCACCAATAAAAGTAACGTTGCCTCTTGCTTGTAAACCTAAAAGAAATACTTCAGCCGCACTAGGTGTTTTTTGACTAGTTAGAACAACAATACTTCCTGTGTAATTATTAATTTTTGATGGGGCGACAACAATTTTTTGAAGTTCACTGTAGCCTGTCGATGTTTTAAACTGCTTCCCCCCCAAGGCCAATTCTGAATCTATTAAGTAAGATAAAATAGAAAATGCGACTAAGTCACTTCCACCCATACTAAAACGTAAGTCAATAATTAAGCCATTGCTTTGTTTGATGATAGGCGTAAATATCTTCATAACCTCTTTTGTTGCTTTTACGTCATTATTTGAGAAATCATCAAAGTTACTTATTTTTAAATAGGCAATATTTTGAGGCGTTTTTGCTAAGGTAAAATTATCGTGATATTGAAGAGTGGAGTATTTTTTATCAATGTAATTATTAATGTTTTCCTGAGACTTTTTAATTAATGCGGTATGTAATTCCCAGTAAGTTGAGTATTGAGGGTAATTTACTGAGTGCGCTTTTAATTCATCCCAAAATGACCACTTTCTTGGTGAGTAATGTGAAAGCCTATCAAGTTCTTGATTGAGTAATATGGCATGACCGTCGCGTAATTCTTTAAGAAAGTCATCTATGATACTAAATAGCTCATCTTGCGTAGTTTTTGAGGTTATTCTTTTTTGCCAAAGTTTTCTCTGCTCCACCCAATTAATATTTTTATCTTTTGAAAATGCATAGTGCTCTTCAAAATTATTCATTAGAACATCAAGAACAATACTGGCATTAAATTCATAGTTTTTGTCTTTTATACTAACAATTTTTTTGGATTGGCATTGATAAGGTAAGCTGTCTAGTTTCGTTAGCTTTAAAGGAAACAAACCACCAAAGTTAAGCAAACGAGTATCTTTATGCACTTTTTGTGTTTCTTCAATAAACGAGACTTGTTCAAACTCATCGGTGATAAAGTGGTTTTCCAGACAATGCTTTGTTGTTAAATCAAAGACTGTTGTTTTATCATCCACAGTATGAAAAACGTAACCATAACCTTGGCTTTTCCAGATTGTCTCTGCGGAGTTCGCAGAATTAATGTTGCCAAGTACAGTGAGTAGAAATAACAAAATCCCTTTATTCAAAGTTTACTCCTAATAGTGAATCACAACCAAACTAGACCAAGCGTATAGCAACTAAATCAGGGTACACTTCCCATATTTTTACGAGAAACGTCCTTATTTCGTGAGCTACTATTGTTATCAAATAGTGTAAATTATTGCCAGCTATAAATATTAGGTTTTTTGAATATGTTGAAAAGAGGAAAGATCCTTCTTAATATTACTTAGTTAATGGCGACTCACCTGAATGACTATACTCCGCTCACAACCGCCTCAGAACATTTACGTCGCGACAATTATCTTGGCTGCTAATACCGTTCTTTTAATACGAGTTCAGACAATAAGCCAAAAAAGATAAAGTATGGAATTTTAGTTGGGAATCTCTGTTTAATAAGTTTATGCCTAACAACAAAACTCTGTCCCCTATGAAAAGAAATCTATGAGAGAACAAAGATCCTCTTTGATCAAACTACTCAATAATTGTACTAATCAATGCAATTAGTCATAAATCTGTAACGTTGATCCGCGATAATCTCTATCCGATAAATGAATAAACCCAAGAAGACTAAGTAAGATGAGTACACCCTTGGTGCAATTAACATTTGCACAGCAATCATTTGATGATTCTATGTCTGCGGCGATGGACCACGCTATGGAATATGAAAAGCTATCGCTAAAAGCCAATGCTGCGCATAACATTACGCTGCAGTGTGTGTTGCCTGACGGCGCAAATGAGAGCGATGTTATTTCACTAAGTGCAACGCAGCCCAGTGCGCGTGGGGCGCAGTATTTTACTGAAAAAACGCTGAGCAATGCAGACCTTGAATCTGGTACTGTAAATCTTACTTTAAGTAACATTACACAAAGCCAGTGTTTTGTAGTTCAAATGATGCTGCACGGAAAAAACACGACCTTAAAAGAAAGCCAGCAACTCGATGTGTACATTAAAGCATTTGAGCAAGGCTATATTCCTGCGCAAATAAAAACTGAGCCTACCAAGTCACAGGGCGTTCGTAGCTACTTTGCGAGTATGAGTTCTACGTTTTTATCGCTATTTTAGTGTTGGCTGTACTTTGCCGACTTATAAGTTATTAATCAGCAAAACTTACTTTACCCATAGTCACCCCAGCAATACCCTGCGCAGAGTTATTTAGGTGTTGCTGCTCACCGGCTAAGCATTCGTTTGCTAAAATAGCAAATAACACAGCCTCTTTTGCATCAGGGTTTATGCCTAAATCGTCGGTATTTTTAAACGCTTTTATATTCGGGCATAGCGTATTAAGCTGCACCATTAATAATGGGTTATGAATACCGCCACCACTTGCGTATACAACGCACTCTTTAGCATTTTGCGCGCATTCATTTAACGCGTTTGCAATTACCCTCGCGCTAAACATATTTAAAGTTGCCATTACATCTTCATGACTTAAATGCTGCGTATTTGTTTGCTGTTGTGCGGCATATAAATACGCTAAATTAAATACCTCAGGCCCCGTTGTTTTAGGCAGCTTAAGTTTAAAAAAGTCGTTGCCACACAATGCATTTAATAAGGGTGTATTTACCTTACCTGCTTTTGCTATTTTTGCACCATCATCAAAGTGCATGCCTTTAAAATGCTGCTGCACGTATGCATCCATAATGGTATTACCTGGGCCTATGTCGCTACTAAATACGCTATTTGCATCACCACTTTTAGGTAAAAACGTTAAATTAGCAATGCCTCCCATGTTTAATAAAATGCGGTTTTCATTGGGGTTTGCAAAAAATAAGTAATCGCCATATACCGCAAGCGGTGCGCCTTCGCCCCCTGCTGCTATATGTTTTTGCCTAAAATCGCCAATAGTTGTTATACCGGTGGTAACGGCTATTTGGTCGCTGTCGCCAATTTGTAATGTGCCATTAGTAAAACTTTTATGATTATGTTGCGACTGCGGGCAGTGGTAAATTGTTTGCCCGTGACTCGCTATCACATCAATATTTACTCGGTTTATATTCCACTCTGCTAAGCACTGGTTAACCATATCGCCATGGAGTTTACCTACCCAAGGGTGTAATAAGGTTACAAGTTCTAAATCGCACTCACGTTTGGCAAATACCTGCTTTATTTTAGTTTTATACTCGTTGTTATAGTCAACGGTGGTAAAATTTAAAACCTCAATTTGCGTATTTATACCCGCCCCCGTTACTTTACACAGTGCTACATCGAGCCCATCTAACGAGGTACCGCTCATTAAACCTATAATTAAACGGCTTGGTTTTTGGGCACTATTATAAAGGGCGGCTATGTGTGGGTGCATAATGGCATCTTAAACAGGTATCATATTTTGCTTATATTAGAGTACTTTAAAACAAAGTTATAGCGCTAAAGTGGCTAATTTTAATGATTGTACACGGTTTAAATGATTGCTAAGTTACCCTGTATTCAACTCATAAATTACTACCACTATGATCACGCTTAGAGATTTTCAACCGCACGACGCGCCACACATTATTAAAACCTTAAACGATGAACAGGTTACGCGTTTTCTATCGTCTAAAATTCCGTTTCCGTATACGCAGGCCGATGCGGATTGGTGGATAAACCAAGGATCTAAAAATGGGATTATTAAGGCCATTGTTGTAAATGAGCAATTTGCAGGGTGTATAGGTATAACGCCCGGAGAGTTTGAATATAGCCGCAGTGGCGAAATAGGCTATTGGCTTAATAGCCACTTTTGGGGGCAAGGTATAATGACACACGCTATTACAAAAATTTGCAATGAGGCCTTTAAAAACTCAAATCTAAACCGTATTTTTGGCGCTGTATTTGCTGGTAATAGCGGCTCTATAAAGGCATTGACTAAATGCGGCTTTGAAGCTGAAGCTGTTCTCAAACAAGCCATTTATAAAAATGGTGTATTTTACGATAGCCATATTTTTAGCAAGCTAAAATAAACCATTTAGAATAAATACTCTGCAAAGCTTGAATTACCATCACCTCGCCCAAAGCTCATGTATTAAGGTAAAAATATATATTCACACTACTTAGCGCGCATTATTGTTTAGGTTAAATAGAGATTTAACGCAAAAACATTCGCTAAGTAAATTCACTTTAAGAGGAGATTTTTATGTCTGCAACTAGTCGTCAACTTACTTTAGCATCACGCCCTCATGGCGCCCCTACCGATGAAAACTTTGACCTTAAAACAGTAGATTTACCAGCACTTAAAGATGGCGAAGTATTACTACGCACCATATACCTTTCACTTGACCCTTATATGCGTGGCCGCATGAGCGATGCTAAGTCGTATGCCGATCCGGTAAATGTAGGCGATGTAATGGTAGGTGCTACTGTATGCCAAGTAGAAGAGTCTAAAAACGATAAATTTAGCGAAGGCGAGTGGGTGCTTGCCTACACTGGTTGGCAAAGTTACGCCATTAGTAATGGCGAAGGCTTAATGCAATTAGGTAAAGAGCCAGAGAACCCTTCGTATGCACTGGGTATTTTAGGTATGCCAGGCTTTACCGCTTACATGGGGTTACTAGATATTGGCGACCCACAAGAAGGTGAAACTGTAGTGGTTGCTGCGGCAACAGGCCCTGTTGGCGCAACGGTTGGCCAAATAGCTAAACTTAAAGGCTGTAAAGTAGTGGGTGTTGCTGGTGGCAGTGAAAAATGTAGCCACGCAGTTGAAAAGCTAGGCTTTGATGCTTGTATTGATCACAAAGCCGATGACTTTGAAGACCAGCTGGAAAAAGCCTGTGATAACGGCATAGATGTATATTACGAAAATGTGGGCGGTAAAGTGTTTGATGCCGTATTACCCCTACTTAATACCGCAGCTCGCGTCCCACTGTGTGGTTTAGTATCGCAGTATAATTCTACAAGCTTGCCTGAAGGCCCTGATCGTATGGGCATGCTAATGGGCCAATTACTTACTAAGCGTATCAAAATGCAGGGCTTTATTATTTTTGACGATTACGGCCACCGCTACGATGAATTTGCACAAGACATGCAAAAATGGCTTAAAGAAGGCAAAGTACAATACCGCGAGCATATGGTTGAAGGTATTGAAAACACTGTAAGCGCATTTAACGATATGATTTGCGGCAAAAACTTTGGTAAAACCGTGGTTAAAATTAACGAACCACTTTAATGAATATTGAGGCGTTACAGCCTATGTTGTAACGCCAACAAGGACTGACATGATAAAGCTTCATCACTTAAATAAATCACGCTCTAAACGTATTATTTGGCTTTTAGAAGAGCTAGATGTTGATTACGAAATTGTGGCATACCAGCGCAATACCGAGACTTTTTTAGCGCCTGACGAACTTAAAAAAGTTCATCAATTAGGTAAATCGCCTGTTATTGAAGACGATGGCCTAATCGTTACCGAATCTGGCGCGATTACCGACTACCTAATTACTAAATACGGTAACGGAAAATTTGCGCCAAAAGCAGGCACCGCTGAATATGTAGATTATCAGCAATGGTTACACTTTGCGGAAAGCTCAGCTATTTTGCCATTACTACTTAAAATGTTTGTTTTAAAAGACGGCGCTAAAACAGAGTTTTTAGAAAATTATGCCGACGCAGAAACCGTTAAAGTAATTAGCTATTTTAATGACCGACTACAAGGCAAACGCTATTTAGTAGGCGACACCCTTACCGGTGCCGACATTATGATGTCGTTTATTGTTGAAATAGTTAAAAACTCGGGCCAGCTTGCGCACTTTAAACACCTTGTAAAGTACGACGAGCAATTACAAAGCCATGAGAAGTTTCATACTGCTAACGAGCTAGAAGCTAAATACGATTAACCAGCTTAAGTAAAAAACACAGATAAACCAAAGGGGCTTTTTAAGCCCTTTTTTTAATACATATGTTTTAATAATTCCCCCCTCAATACGCTCCTTCTAATAAAGTTTGTAAAATAAATTAACAATTACCGGTCTATTATTGCTTCAATGCGCTTTTTTTGGTGCATAATAAAACATTATTTTAGATATCTCATTAATCCGCATATGGTTTAGTGTTTTAAATTGGAAGTGACTATGACCATTAACATGCGTTTAGTAACAGGCTTTGGCATTATTTTAGCGATGATGCTTATTTTAACTATTATAGGTATATCGCGCGTAAGCCTCATCAATAGCAACATAACTCACATGACCGACGTAAACTCGGTTAAACAGCGTTATGCGATTAACTTTAGAGGTAGCGTACACGACCGTGCTATAGCACTTAGAGATGTAGTATTAATAACCGAGCAAAGCACTTTAAATACAGTGTTAAATGATATAAAAGAGTTAGATGCATTTTATCAAACCTCAAGCCGCGCTATGCGTGCTTTAATGAGTGAAATGAATAGCGAAGAACGCGCTTTAATTAATAAAATAAATCAAATAGAACAACAAACTCAACCTTATATTCAACAAGTTATAAGCGCTAAAAATGCAGGAAATGTCAATGAGGCTTCTCGGGTTTTATTAACCAATGCCCGCCCTGCTTTTACACAATGGCTAAGTGTTATAAATCAGTTTATTAATTTTCAAGAGCAAGCCAATCAAGCTACAACTGTTGATACTCGCGAAGTGGCCAGCTCGTTTAAAATATGGATGATTACATTAACTGCGCTCGCTATTTTAATAGGTACAAGCGTAGCGTACGTAATTAGTTTGCGTATAAGAGATTCGGTAGGTGGTGAGCCACAAGAAGCCGCTAAAGTAATAGCGTTAATCTCACAAGGCGATTTAACTGCAAATGTAGATTCGTGCTGCCCAAATAGCATGATGGCCTCAGTAGCCGTTATGCAAAGTAAATTAAAAACCATTGTAGATAGCATTATTAATTCGTCAGATGAGCTGTCTACCCATTCTGCAAGTGTTGCATCTGGTTCGCAGCAAGCACTTAGCGCAGCCGATGCACAAGTTACTTATACTAATTCAGCGGTAAGTAGCTTAGAAGAAATGAGCCGTAGTATAAATGCAGTTGCAGGCTCTGTTAAACAAACAGAAGATAACTCAAAAGTAACCGCGCAATTATCGCAGCAAGGTAGTATTGCAGTGCAAAAAGTGGCAGCCGAAATTGAGCAAATTTCAATAACGGTTAAAGCCACTGTAAATCAAGTGAATGTGCTGCAAGAACATGTAAAACACATTGGCGATATATTAAGTGTGATCCGCAGTATTTCTGAGCAAACTAATTTATTAGCGCTTAATGCAGCAATAGAAGCAGCACGTGCAGGTGAGTCTGGCCGAGGCTTCGCGGTTGTAGCTGATGAAGTAAGGCAGCTTGCCCAACGCACTGGCGATGCGACCGGCGACATTGAAAAAATGATTTTACAAGTGCAAGAAAACACGCAAGCGTCGGTTACCGCTATGGAAACCACCGTACCACAGGTAGAAAACGGTTTAACCCTTACTCACGAGGCCAACCAGTTACTTAACCAAATACAACAACAAGCTAACGACTCATTAAGCAATGTGCTTGAAATTGTAGAGGCTACATCAAGCCAAGTAGCAACTGTTGCACAAATTAGTTCAGGTGTTGAAGAAATTGCCAGTATGTCGCAAGAAACCAGCCAGTCGCTTAATAACAACGCGCAAAAAGCCGTTGCATTAGCCGACCTTTCAACAACGCTAAAACAATACATAAGCTATTTTAAAGTGAATTAACTTTAAATAATAAAGGGGCTTTTAGCCCCTTTTTTGATGCTTATGTTTTATTAAATACCCGCTATTTCGCGCTCTGTAATACACTCGTTTGAGGCCATTTCGAACTCGCGGCACGTAAGTGGGCGGTTTTCGTAAATAGTACACATTAGCGTATTACGGTCGAGTGCTTGGCACCAACCGTCGTCACCTCGTTTCATTACTTCGCTGCCCCATTTGTCGTAATCAATGTACTGAAAAGGCACGCCGGTGTCGGTCACTATGCGTACTTCTAATTGGCAGCAACATGCCTGGCAATTAGCGCAGGTTGCGGGCTCAGGTGCAGAGGAAATAGTTTTACTTGGAATAACAGTGTTAGGCATAGTGACTTAATAAAAAATAGTAAGCCACTAGGATACAGTAACTAATTTAACGCGCTAGTAATTTTGCTTTTATATCGCTGTAGCGCTGCTGTTCACAAAGCGCAAAGCCGCTAAGTTGGCGTACTTTATTACGTGCAAATAATGGCACGCTCATGCCCGCTAAAAAGCGGCACTGGGTTTCAATGCCTACATTATGAATACCTTTTGTTGCCATGTGCGCTAAAAACTCATCCACTTTTTGATAAACAACGTCATCGGCAATGTGAGCAGGCTCTATTGAATACTCAAGCTTAACAGCATTACCACGGCATACACTACAATGCCCGCATTGCTGCGGCGCATTTTGATCATCAAAATAACGCGCTAAGTTATAGCTTAAACAACTTTGTAGCTCAAAAAAGCGTACCAGTGCAGCTATACGTTTAATCTCGGCTTGTTCTTTATCGCTAAAGTAGCTGTGTAATTGTTTTGCAAGCTCAGGGTTATTTATAATCTCACTATGCACTTTGTAAACTTGGGTAATACGTTTGGTTTCAAGGGTTATTAGGTTTTTTTCGGCTAGGTAGTCTAGTGCAGCCACTACGCGTTTACGGTCAACCTGCGCGGCTTGTGTGAGGGTGTCAAAATTAAGCGTACCCCATATTTTTTTAAAATCGGTATGGCTAAATATTTGTGTTAAAAAGGTTTGGCGCTGCTCGTCAAACTGGCTAAGTAGCTCGTTTTTATCAACCAAAAACTTATATTTAAAATCGGCGTAATAGGCGTACTGCGGCGTTATTGCGCCTTGCATTTCTAGTTGTACCAGCAAGGTTTTAAGCGCTAATTGGCGAATATTACTTTCGCTCGATAAGCTGTATTCTTGCATTTCCCATTGCTGCGGCTGGGCTTTAATATCGTTAATTACGTATTCAATGCCGCTAAGCTCAGGGGTGTCGCCGTACACAAAGTTTTCTACCGTATTTAGGCCATCTAAATTAGCAAGGGTAAAGCAGTTTGATGGGTTACCATCGCGCCCTGCGCGGCCAATTTCTTGGCTGTAGTTTTCAATCGATTTTGGTAAATCGTAATGTATAACAAAGCGAATATCTGATTTATCAACGCCCATACCAAACGCTATTGTTGCTACTACTGCGTTAATTTTACCCGCCATAAAATCATCTTGAATTTGCCACCTAAGTGTATCTTCAAGCCCTGCATGGTACGCAACCGCCTGTATACCTTGCGCAGTTAACGTATTGGCCACTTGCTCAGCACTTTGCTGAAGCGTTACATACACAATGCCTGGGCCGCTTTGCGCACGCACTATGTTAGTAAGCTCGGTGTTTTTATCAGCCGTTTTTACACTTAGTACGCTTAAATCGAGGTTTGCGCGGTAAAAGCCTGTTTGTACAATACACTCTGGCGCAATATTAAAACGCTCGCTCATATCGCGTTTTACTTTTTTAGTGGCTGTAGCGGTAAGTAACAGTACCAGTGGAATATTTAGCTCTTCGCGGTATCGCGGTAGTTTTAAGTAATCGGGTCTAAAATTATGGCCCCATTCAGATATACAGTGCGCCTCATCTACCACCAGCATAGAAAGCGCAACTTGGCTTATAAACTCTCTAAAACGCTCGTTTTTAAAACGCTCAACCGACACCATTAACACTTTTATTTTACCATTTCGCACATCGTTCATTACGGTGCTGCTTTGCATTTGATCTTGGCTCGAATCAAGGCTTGCCGCGTAAATACCTTTACTATTTAAAAAGCTAATTTGATCTTTCATCAATGCAAGTAAAGGCGATACCACCAAGGTTAAGTTGGGTAAATGCATAGCCGTTAACTGATAACACAACGACTTACCCGACCCTGTAGGAAATATAGCCAGTGATGATTGCCCATTTAAAAGCTGCTCAATAGTTTGCTGTTGCCCTGTTCTAAATTGGCTAAAACCAAAATGTTGCTCAAGCGACTGTATTAATGGCGAAGTCATAAATAATCCTTTTTGGTGTTTTTAACAGCAATTTAACTGCACAGCTAAACGATAAGGAAATGAGTATAACTTATATGCCTTTATTCAGCATTTTTAGCTGACATATCCTTTATTTAAGCGCAAACTAATAGCGTAAAAATAAATAGTCGCGTTTGCCAAAAATAACTTTTTCTATACCCAAGTGACCTCAAAATACTAAAAATAATACAGATTATTTGGGTATATTATTTTTGAGGGCAACGTTATGAGTATTACTAAACCTAAAATCGTCGTTATTGGCGGTGGCGCTGGTGGATTAGAGCTAGCAACACAATTAGGGCATAAACTAGGAAAGAAGAAACAAGCAGAAATTCTACTAATAGACAAAAACCGTACCCACATATGGAAGCCGTTACTTCACGAAGTAGCGACAGGCTCTATTGACCCCGATTTAGATGGCGTTGTGTATTCTGCCCACGCTGCAAAACACCATTATAATTTTCAACTTGGTACGTTTTGCGACATAGACCAAAGCAATAAAACCATCACCCTTGCGCCTCACCTTGATGAGCTAGGCCACACTATTTTGCCTAAACGCACCGTACGCTACGATCACCTTGTTATTGCTATAGGCAGTGTAAGTAACGACTTTAATACGCCAGGCATAAAAGATCATTGCTACTTTTTAGACTCAAACCAGCAAGCAGAGCGTTTTCAGCATTCACTGCTCGACAGCTTTACCCGCCTGCACCAAGACGATAATCAGCAGCAATCACTAAACATTGCCATAGTGGGAGGCGGCGCAACCGGCGTTGAGCTTTCAGCTGAGCTGTACCATGTATCTGAATTACTAAAGCTTTACGGCCTTACAAATATGTCGTCTAAGCGTTTACATATACACCTAATTGAAGCGGGCCCACGTATTTTGCCCGCCCTACCCGAGCGTATTGCCGTAAGTGCTAAACGTGAGCTGTTAAAATTGGGCGTAAACGTGCGAGAGCAAACACAAGTAAAAGAAGCCACCGAGCAAGGGTTTATCACAAAAGACGAAGAACACATAGACGCCGATATTATGGTATGGGCAGCAGGCGTAAAAGCACCAGATTTTATTAAAGACTTAGGTATTTTTGAGCTTACCCGCAGCAACCAAATTAAGGTTAACGAGTTTTTACAAAGCACCGTAGATGAGAGCATTTTTGTACTTGGCGATTGCTGCGCCTTTACACAAGAAGACGGAAAACTTGTACCGCCACGTGCACAATCGGCTCATCAAATGGCGCTATGCGTAGAAAAAAACCTCATTGCCACTTTAAAACAACAGCCACTATGCGGCTTTAAATATAGCGACCATGGCTCACTCGTTAACTTATCGCGCTACAGCACAGTAGGTAATTTAATGGGTAACTTAACCAGCAACACCTTTTTTATAGAAGGTAAAATTGCTCGCTTTATGTATATATCGCTGTATCGCATGCATCAACGCGCCATACACGGCAGCGCAAAAACGTTTGCGTTATGGATAAGCGAAAAGGTACTACGCGTTGTGCGCCCTAAAATGAAATTGCACTAATTTATAAACACAACGGCTAAGTAATCAAAAGCTTTAAGAGGTAATATTATTTCTTAAAGCTTTTTTGCATTATGCGTATCTAAAATAGTACCATGCAGTTAGATGTAATTGTAATTCAAGGGATTGACGCTGATGAAAAAAGTACTTTTTGGGATTGTAACAATCACTGCTTTGACCGTTTATTTTTTCCAAACGCAACCACACTCTGCAGAGCAAGCAGAACAAGTGAAACCAAACACCACTGAGCCTAGTGCAGTTAATAAAAAACAGCCAAGTGAGGACTCACCACTACAGCTAGTCAATGAACTAAAAAAACAAATTAGCCTGTGTAGAGAACAGTCACAACAACAAAGCACTAAAGTACAAACATTAAATCAGTCGCTTGTTTCTTTTTTTGTAAGTGAACTTAAAAAAGGGACATCTGTATCCACGCTTTTAAAGTACTCAAATTTATCAAAGCTCAATCAGCGTACATACATTGCCCTTTTAAAAGATGCCATTGTTGCAGAGCAAAAGCAGCAACTTAACATTACTAGCTCTTTAGACGAGTTAGCTAATTGGCAAGGTATTGAGGCAATTAAACATATCACCAATGACAAAGTAAAAAAACTACTCGAAGATTTAGGCAACAGTAGAACGGCTCCACCGGGGCTTACTATTAACTTGCCTATTGATGAGAATGTACAAAAAGAAACGCTTTACGCTTTATTAAGCAACACCGATACATTTACAACTTATGTGCAGTCGTTTATAAGCATTGAGGGCAGTGAGGTAATTTCCCCGGCGACATTATTTGTGCTTAACGCAGATAAACTCTCACTTAAAGAGTTTGAGCAAGCTATTTCATCTAACCAATTTACAGTGAATGAAGTGGCTACCGCTATAAAAAACGATATACCTAATGAATATATTTATGCGCTTTTACAGCAAGTTCCCGCGCTAGATGCAATGCCGTTATACGAAAAAAACACTGTTTTATATAATTTAGCCGATATTGCGGTCAGTAAATTTAATTTACCTCTTGTAAAAGCACTGCAAACAAAAGGGATTACGCCAACCAACGAGTCTGGTTTATTTACAGGGTTAGACGTAGCTATTGTAAACCTGCCGAAAAGCGGCAACTTAACCCTAGCCCCATTAGATACTAAACACACCCAGCTTTTAGATTATCTTAAAATGCGTGGTTACAAAGCACATAGCGGCAATGCGAATGACGACCTAAACGGCAATGGGGTATTTTTTGTAAATGACTTTATTTATCAGCAAGGGGCCAATATTAATAAGCAGGACAACCCAACACAATACGCTTATTTTAGCTCTATTGGTAAAATTAACAATAACGCGTTACCCCAAATAACTGAGCCTGATAATTCTGAAATATCTCAATTATTACTAGAAACACAACATAAAAAAGAAGAACTCGATTCCACCCCAAACCCAAGCAATTGCAGTCAATTATTTAAAAAGCTATTTGCAGCCCAAAAGCTTGCGCAAAACAGCGACGCATACGCAAAAGTACGCGAAATTGAAAAAGAATATGGCAGTAACTTTGAAAACAAACTACAAGATATCGATCCTGTGTTAGTTAATTATTGGTGGAACACTATTGACCGCCGCACCTCTGCAGATAGAAGCGATAGTGTATTTCGTGATTATTTAACTAAAAAAGAATTTCAAAAAGCACTTGAATACAGCCAAATAACCCCACTAAATCAAACAGAGACAAACGTGCTATTTTTTAAGTTACTTGAAAATCCATATGACTTAGTGCCTATCTGGGATAACCGAACGCTACCCACCCCTCCAACAAATTTGCTCAGACTAAGCTGGTTGTCGCTTGAGCAATGGCAAGCACTTGCAGAAGCGGGTTTTGATTTTTCGATTACTGATATACATGGCCGCGACGTTTACACACAAGCTGCATCGTCTTCTGTTGAGGCAGTACAGTTTTTAATTGATAATAAAATACCAACTGTTCCCAGTAAACTTGGCGTAGATATACTCGACTTAGCATTAGAGCAAAGTTATACAAAAGGAGAGTTGACCCCAATGATTCCTTTAGCTTTGCAGCTTGTTGAAAAATTTGAGCCAAACCACTTAGCCCGCGTAGCACGATTAAAAATGTTTTACCCTGAGGTTTATCAGCAATTGATGCAGCTAAACGCAGAGCTTAAGCCTGACCAGGGCAGAGAACTAAATCATTATATGTTTGATAATCACTAAATAGCACGCTAACGCCGCTTAGCGTGCTATTTACAAAATTAATGTCTTTAATATTT
Organism: Pseudoalteromonas sp. MMG007; assembly: GCF_018100985.1. GTDB lineage: Bacteria > Pseudomonadota > Gammaproteobacteria > Enterobacterales > Alteromonadaceae > Pseudoalteromonas. Next base: position 27,045 of record NZ_JAGJEI010000012.1, read on the forward strand.
AACATTGCCTGTGTAGAGTATTTAAAACAATTAAAGGATTAGGGCTATGACGGGTAAAACGCTGATTTTTAATTTTGATGGTACCGGGGGCGAGCCCCGCGATGCAGAGCAATTTAGTTCAGATCACTGCAAAGAAGACAGCAGTATTTCTAATATTCTCAAGCTGCACTTGTTATTAGGCGGTAAGCTCGATAACTCTCCCACCACCCCGTTTGCAAATCAGCTTAGTTTTTATTATCAAGGTATTGGCACTAAAGGTAGCCGTTTAAGGCGTATTTTAAATCAAGCCCTGGCCCCACGCGGTGACGATGTTGCCAGTATATTAAATCAGGCTATGAATGATTTTAAAGCGCATTACCAACTAGGCGATACACTTTTACTTACCGGTTTTAGCCGAGGCGGCGCACTTGCCAGGCGTTTTGCAAAAATTCTAGAGCCTTTAATTAGTAATAACGTTTATATATGTGTGTTTGATACCGTGGCCTCTATTGGCTTATCAAAAGTAAGTAAAGCAACTCGTGGCGCTGAACACGTTATTTTTGAAAACCATACTATTGCTAATAATATTTCGCAGGCGCTGCACTGCGTTGCCCTTGATGAAAAACGCCGTGCGTTTGAACCCACCTTAATGAACCATCAAAATAATATTACCGAACTTTGGTTTGCAGGTGCGCATTCCGATATTGGTGGTGGCTATTATCGTGATGGTCTTGCTGATATTTGCTTGCGTTACGCACTAGAGTGGTTAATTGAGCAGCCACTGAATATATCGTTATTAACGAGCCACGACATTGACTACAACGCCTTACTGCCAGAAAGTAATTTAGTCGACCAAGACGATGTGACAGTAATACCCGACCCACTTGCACTGAGCCACCAACAAAATTACTTTTGGTTTAACCCCTTTTTTAAATTAGTTGATAGAGAGTGTTATGTACTTATTGATAATGAAGCGAGCAACCTTGAGCCATTAGTTCACCAGAGTGTGGCTACGCGTATAAATAAGCTCACCAGCTATCGCCCTGAATCCCTTAAAAAACGCCATTACAAAATTAGTTATAACGACGGCACAACATTAAGCTTTGTAGGGCTAAGCCCACATATTGCACTCGCAAACCAAAATATGAGCGTGCTTAGTATTAACCAAAGCCAAGATGTAATGGTATTTGCCTCAGAGCAATACAACACTACAGGATTAATGCTCGAACAAGGAGCTACGTATCGATTTAGCCCCTACCCAGACCAGTTTTGGTACGATGATGGCATAAAGTGCACCTCTGTAGGTTGGCATCGCGATAATGTGCAGTTGGGTGTAAAAGAAATCCCCATGACGTTACTTGAACCATTTAAACGACTTCCGATCGCACAATGGTTTTCTTTAGTGGGCGCAATAAATCAAGACGATGAACACCTATTTGAAATTGCTGGTGGCAATGATATAAAAATAGCTAAGTCGGGTGAGTTTTGCCCTTTTGCCAACGACTTAAGCCGCTTTTATGGCGCTAATGCAGGTAAAATAAAAGTAAAAGTAACCCGTTTAGAATAAGTGATAGTGCTACTTTTGAGTTATATAATTAAGTAATTAGATGCTATGCATCTCGCGTGAGCAAGATCTACGCCTACCGACAAAATTAGCACTGAGGTAAATTACCTCATATATGCCAATTTCGTTAACCCAGCTTTAACCTTCTATGATTTAAGCTAACTGCATTAATGTAGTTTATTCAATTGTACAACTACATATTCAAAACTTTTTAAGTATTAATGTTAGGAATAAACTGTATGAAACTTATAAAAGATACACCGTTCACGCTGAGCAAAACCACAATAAGCCTACATTGGATTGTAGCAATACTTATTATTGGGTTATTGGGCTCAGGACTATACATGGAAAACTTTAAAGCGTTTTTCCTAATGAGTTGGCACAAATCGTTTGGTGTGATGCTGCTTGCCTTTGCATTACTAAGAGTAACATGGCGCATTGTGAATGGTTGGCCAAAACACGACGCTAAGCACCCAAACTATGAACAAGCGTTAGCTAAAATCGTGCATTATGTACTTATAATAAGTATGCTGCTTATGCCTATTTCTGGGTTGGTTATGTCGGGCTTTGGTGGTCACGGTGTAGAGATGTTTGGCTTAGAGCTAATACCGCATAACCCCAGCCCAGAAAACCCACAAAAAAACCTTGCGTTTAATCAAGACTTTTCAGAGTTAGGTAAAACTGTTCACGGCATAACAGCCGATGCGCTATTAATCGCACTTGGCTTGCACATTGTAGGTGCCTTAAAGCACCATATTATTGATAAAGACAATACGCTTACCCGCATGCTGGGCAAAAAGTAATTTAAAAGTCTTATTTGATCGGTGCTATTTAAGCCGCGATTAAATAAGACTCTCGTCCTACATGTTTGTTGCTGCGTTTAAAGGAACCTTTCCCTTTTTTAGCTTTTACTACTTGTGGTTTAAACACTTTAGAAGTAACTAAAGCCGCCAGCGCATTATGATTAATAACCCCTCGGCCGGTGTCTACCGCGCTTTTATTTACCGATTTGTTTTTCGATTTTTTAGCCATTTTATTTCCTTTTAATTTAGTACTCACCAACAGCGGCAAGTACTTGAAGAAATGGCGATTGTATGCCTAATTTTCAACCTTGCAAGTATTTTTATCATTGCACAACGCTATTTTTCATAATAAATATGCACAAAAAAAGCGCAGTAAATAACCACGCTTAGTAAATAACCTGAACGCTGGATAATCAATCTCTTAACCAGAGCTCAGGTTAAATAGTTTTTAGTTTTAATTAAAATTCAAAGCTTACTTTTGCATAGTAAGTTCGCCCATCAAAGCCATAAGGCAATGCACGAACAGGGTATTTAAACGCACCATTGGTGATAAAGTTAAGTACTTCGTCGTCACCTAATTCATCCGGAGTTTCATCAAATACATTGTCGGCGCCCACTGATAAATTAAATATCTCGTTAATTTGGTAGCTAACATTTAAATCAACTAATACTGCCGATTCAACAGTGCTTGTTGGTTTAAACGACCCAGTCGGCGAAAGCTCACCTGGTAAAGAGATATGGTCGTTACCAAAGTACTTAACGTCTGTTTCACCAAAGTAGTTAAAACGAAGTGTTGATGTGTAAGCATCACGCTCGTAATCAAACGTTAATGTGGCACGTTCACTTGGTTGTCCATCAGTAAAAAAGCTACGTTGTAAATCATCAAACGCAACCGACTCAGGAATACCCTCTTGTGCATTTACGTGATCAATTTTAGTGTCGTTTAGGTTACCAGCAAAGGTAACACCAAAGTTACCGCCATCTACTTCTGTACGGTAAGATGCAATAATATCAACACCTTGTGTAGTTGAGTCTACTGAGTTTGAAAAGTAGTTGGCTTGCACTGCACCTGTTGCTTGTAAAGCAGCTACGGCTTCATCACTAAAGGCAACATCATCCGCAGACAGTAAACTACCAAGCGTAATACGGTCTTTTATTTCTACGCGGTAAAAATCAACCGTTAACGAAAGCTCGCTTGTTACATCGTAAACAAAACCAGCACTGTAGTTAGTTGATGTTTCAAGCTCTAGGTTATCAACCCCTAATGCACTTGGAAAAGCAGTACCCGTATTTGCAGTGAACGACTGGGTAAGTGTTCCATCAGAACCTAGGTTAGTTGTAAACGCTGTATAACCACTTTGTTGAAGCGAAGGTGCTCTAAAGCCAGTAGATACCGCCCCGCGCACTGCAAAGTCATCATTTAATTCATAACGTGTTGCTAATTTACCAATTAAATCATCACCCGCATCTGAAAAGTCTTCGTAGCGCAGCGCACCACTTACGTTCCACGCATCGGTGATCATTGTTTCTACGTCTACATAAAACGCGTAGCTGTTACGATCGCTGTCATTGGTTGCCTCTGGGCGCAGGCCGTTATAAGCCTGAAAACCACATTCTGCAAATTGATCAGCATCGTTTACTGATGGGTACGAGGTATCAGTATTTACAAGGCCACATGCGTACGACGCTTCATCACCTGGTACTATTTCGTAGTTTTCTTTACGGTATTCAGCACCAACAGTGACATACAAAGGCTCGCTTCTGCCAATATCTACAATACCATTTACATCTAAATTAACCGTCGTTTGGTCAAATCTAAAGCCACCCGAGTAACCACCTGTAGGGCCTGCATTTGCAGCTATATCGGCATCGCTTGCACTTGGGTTGTTAAATACGTATTCAGCGGCATAAGAAGCATTAATAGTGTTACGAGAAGTAAAATCGTACTCGTTTTCACCATACACAGCCGACACATCGTAATTCCAATCTGGGTTAATATCGCCTTTAAAGCCCACAGCTACAGATATATCTTGTGCTTCGTTATAAATACGAGGTAAAAAACCATCACTGTAAACTTGCGTTACGTTTTTAGACGCTTCGTTAAAGTTACGGTAAAAACCATTACCTAGCGCTGTACGCTCAGAATAGCCACCAAACGAGTAAAGCTCGCCATCACCCATAGGCAGTGCCATGTTATAAAACAGCGAAGTAAATTCACTTTCTGAATTACCTTGGCTCCAACGTACGTCTTCGCTTAGCGTGCCTGGTTCAACATTTAACGAGCCACCCGTATCGCGCTCGGCTCTGTTTGTACCATCTGCATCACGGTATTCAAGTGATAAGTTAATAAAGCCGCCTTCGTCGCCTAAATCAAAACCACGATTTAAACCTGCTGAAAGCGTATCGCCGTCACCCTCACTGGTGCCGCCGTACTGAACATAGCCCGTTGTAACACCTGTTGAATTATTAAGTGATAAGTTAATTACGCCCGCTATTGCATCAGAGCCGTACTGCGCTGCTGCGCCATCACGTAATACTTCTACACCTTTAAGTGCAGTAAGCGGAATCGCGTTCATGTCGGTACCGGCTGCACCCGCACCTACAGTGCCGTTAAGGCCAAAAATAGATTGATTATGACGACGTTTACCATTTACCAACACTAACGTTTGATCTGGCTGTAAGCCACGAAGCGTTGCTGGTCTAAATAAATCAGAGCCATCGGATACTTGCGTACGCGAAAAGTTAAACGACGGGGCGGTTGCTTGCAGGCTTTGCCCTAGTTCTGTAAATCCACCTTTATTTAAATCATCTGCGTCTATTAAATCTATAGGTGATGACGATTCGGTTGAGGTACGGTTAGAAACGCGCGACCCCAATACAGAAATTTGTTCTATGTTTTGCTGTGCCTGAATAGGCGCTTATTGTGCACTTACAATGCTTGGTGCGCTAACTGCAAACGCAACGGCAGCAGCCAATGTATTTAAACGGTATGTTGTCATGGTGACGACCCTGTTTTGTGTGTCCTGTTGAATTTGTTAAAGCGGTGTTATCCGTCGCTTAGTGCAAACATCCTAGCAACATATGCAAACAAAAAGAAATGAAAAAAACTAATTTACTGGTGTAAGTATGCAAATAATTATAAAAAGCGAATAAAACCACGTTAAATAGGTCAATATACACACTAATAGGGCATTACTTTTCAAAAAGCATTGTGATTAAGGCATTACTCACGCTGTATTTTTATTAATCAAATGATGTTTTTAAGGGAAATAAGCATCGAATGGTCGTACCTGTCTCTAATTCACTGTTAATTTCTATTTTTCCACTGTGATCGCGCATCATAGCGTACATAAGTGTCATTCCCATGCCCGTCCCTTTCCCCACTTCTTTGGTGGTGTAAAAAGGATCAAAAATATGCTCTATTGTGTGCTCACTCATACCACAGCCGTTATCTTTTATTTCAATGCAAATATTAAAATTGGCCTCGTATAAATTCACCTCAATTATGCAACCTTTTTCTAAATTGTATTCACAAGCTTGCCAAGCATTCATTAGTAAGTTGACAAAAATTTGATTAATTGACGACAAATTACACCAAAGGAGTGGTAAAGACTCAAAACGCGTTTTTATTTCACATAACTTAAGTCTATTACTAAGCAATTTTAGCGCGTTATTTGCAGCCACAGTTATGTCTGTTAATTGCTTATCTTGTTGGGAGGTTGGGTGGGCAAAGTCTAATAAATTTTGCACAATTTGTTTAATACGCTTAAGACCCTCTACGCTATCATTTACCTGCCCGGGTAAATTGCTATGAAGCCGTGCATACGGGTATTGCAAATTAAGTATATCGAGCTCGTGTTTAAAGTGTGTTTCTTTAATTTCATTATTAAGGTATTGCTCGTTAAGCTTTAAAAGAGTAACCAAAAAAGGAACTGCATCCTGAATACTTTCCATATTGCTTGTTGCATAGGCAAGTGGATTATTTATTTCATGAGCAATGCCAGCACTCAGGGTGCCTAATGTAGCCATTTTTTCTGTTTGTACAAACAATGCTTGTTGACGCTCTAAATCAGCTACTTTTTTCTGTAGCTCATTATTTATGGCAACGAGTAAATCGCTTTTATCTTTAAGGAGTTGTTCTGCTGCTAAGTGGAGTTTCTGCTCATTTAAGAAGGCGAGCTTAAAATCGCGACCTGATCCTTTCATTCATCTTGTCCATTTAATATAACGTTTATACCTAACATTTAGTCGTCGGTTTGCAAATTTGCAACTAGATTATACGGGTAATCAACTATTTGCAGATAATAAGATATAGATATGAGTATATTAAAAACAACAATCTCCCTTAAAAGATAAATAAGCTCTAACACTATTTTTAAGCTATTATTTAACCAGTCGTAATTGCAAGGTGAACCATGACACAAACAACATCCAATACCTCTATTAACCACGTTGATGTGCTTTGCATTGATGATAACGAAATTGTTCTGCGTTCATTAACACGCTTACTTGAAGTAAATGATTTATCGGTTGTAGTGTGTGACAATCCACAAACCGCGCTCTCGCTTTTTAAAAAGTATGAGTTTGGTTTAATAATTAGTGATATGCGTATGCCAGAGATGAATGGCGCCCAATTTTTAGAAAAAGCGCGCGCCCTAGCACCCGACACCCAGCGCATACTTTTAACTGGGTATGCCGACATAGAAACCACGCTTGCAGCAGTAAACCAAGGGCAAATAAATGGGTATATTCAAAAGCCATGGCAAAACGATTTACTACTTCGAAGCATTAAAGACAGCCTTGAAAAGTTTACTCTAAAAAAGCAAAATAAAAAGCTAGAACAGCAAGTTAAAGCACAAAACCAAGAATTACTAGAGCTAAATAACACATTAGAGCAAAGCGTAGAAAAGCGAACGCTACAAATTAAAAAAGTGCTAAAACAACTAGAGGCGGCCAACGAGCGAGAAAAACACGAGCATAAAGCAACCGTAGAGCTACTTTATAATTTTATTAATGCAAACCCGTACCTGGATGGTAATAAAGCACAAAATATTGCCAATACGTGTACACAAATAGCACTATATTTAAACTTATCGCAAAAAAGTATCGACCTTGCGCCAATGGCCGGCTATTTGGCACAAATAGGCCTACTCGCTATGGACCCAGAGCTTTACAAAAAGCCAGTAAATGCATTAACAGAGCAACAACGTAAAACCTTTTACACTCACCCAAGCACCGCACAATTAATGCTCATGCCTGCAATGCATTTACACGATGTGTCCGATGCTATTTATCACCAATTTGAACGCTATAATGGCAATGGGTTACCTAAAGGGCTCGCCGGTAACGATATTCCAATAGGCGCTATGGTGCTAGGAATTGCTCGCGATTATTGGGACGCGTTTGAGCAATGTAATATTAATGACGATAAACAACGCCACGAACACGCGCTTGAAAGCGTAAAGCTATACAGTGGTTCGTATTATCATCCAAAAATTGTTCGTGCGCTTGAAGCAAGCCATGCAAAATTAAACGAAACAGTAAGCAGCGCAGGTACAGTACAAATTTGCAATGCAAGCGAACTTAAAGAACACATGGTATTAGGCCACGCACTACACAACCATACCGGCATAATGTTGCTGCCTAAAGGACATGTGTTTAGCTCAAAATCAATCGAAAAACTTCAACAACTCGAGGCTAAAAAACCAACCCCCTTTAGAATAATGGTTAAAAGCGCTAAATGATTGATCTAAACCGCAGTTTTTTTCGTTACAATGTGCCTTAATATATTTTGCATAACTTAAAATTTGCTTATTTAACTAACATTGCTTGAAGGAGCACACCGTGTCGCGATTTTCTGCCGTTACTGACAATCCCCACGACGGACGTTTTAATCAAAAAACGGGGATATTACTTACGAACCTAGGCAGCCCTGACGCGCCAACACCTGCAGCACTGCGTACATATTTACGTGAATTTTTATCTGATCCGCGTATTGTAGAAATTCCTCGTTTAGTGTGGATGGTTATTTTACATGGCATTATTTTACGCATACGCCCTAAACGCTCTGCAAAACTATACGAAAGTATTTGGACTGAAAACGGCTCACCGCTTACCCATATTACTCGCCAGCAAAGCCTTAAATTAAACACCTTATTAAAAGAGCAAGGTTATACCAATACCGAAGTGGTCATGGCTATGCGTTACGGCAACCCTTCTATAGAGGCAGGCCTTGAAGAGCTGCGTGATAAAGGCTTAACGCGTATTATTATTTTGCCAATGTATCCTCAGTATTCAAGCCCAACAACGGGTTCAACCTTTGACGCGGTATCAAACGTATTGCGCAAATGGCGCTGGGTGCCAGAGCTGCACTTTGTAAATGGTTATCACAAAAATACCCGCTACATAGAGTCGCTTGCCAATAGCATAAGTGAAGATTTAGAAACAAACGGCATGCCACAAAAGCTAGTTTTTTCATACCACGGTATGCCAAAACTGTTTTTAGATAGAGGAGACCCTTATCACTGCCTATGTTTACAAACCACGCGTTTAGTGGTTGAAAAACTAGGCTTAGATAAAGACAAAGTAGTTAGTACTTTTCAAAGCCGATTTGGTAAAGCTGAGTGGTTAAAACCTTACACAGATGCAACACTTGCCGCCTTACCAGACGAAAATATCACCGATGTAGCTATTATAAGCCCAGCTTTTAGTGCCGACTGCCTAGAAACGCTTGAAGAGCTAGAAGAAGAAAACCGTGAAATATTCGAAAATGCCGGCGGCGAAAAATACCGCTACATAGCCGCTTTAAACGACAGAGACGATCATATTGATGCCATATTCGATGTGATAAAACCTATGCTTTAAAAGCATGAGTAATACATAGTTTGCAAAAAAGCGGTGTTAAATTTAACACCGCTTTTTTAATTTTAAAGATAAGCTTTTATTTATAGTAATTAGAAGCTTCGCTTCTCCCGTGAGCAAGCTCTTCGCCTACCAAACAAGCCGAGCTTAAATTTACCGTAGACGCGCAGCTTGCTGGCGTGACGGCCCAGCTCGTAATTTTTCATAATATGCATACAAGATATTACGCTGAATAAATACACCCGAAAGTAATCAGAAGCTTCGCTTCTCGCGAGAGCAAGCTCTACGCCTACCTAAAAACCGAGCTTAAATTTACCGTAGACGCGCAGCTTGCTGGCGTGACGAGCGCAGCTCGTAATTTTTCATAATATCTATACAAGGTATTTCACATAATAAATACGCCCATAAAATAATTAGAAGCTTCGCTTCTCGCGTGAGCAACTCTTCGCCTACCAAACAAATCGAGCTTAAATTCACCGTAGACGCGAAGCTTGCTGGCGTGACGAGCCCAGCTCGTAATTTTTCATAATATGTATACAAGATATTACGCCGAACAAAGACGCTCAAAAAAGTAATTAGAAGCTTCGCTTCTAGCGTGAGCAAGCTCTACGCCTACAAAACAAGCCGAACTTAAATGCAACGTAGACGCGCAGCTTGCTGGCGTGACGAGCGCAGCTCGTAATTTTTCATAATATCTATACAAGGTATGCAAGAACTCCACAAAATGCGGAGCCAACCGACAGTATGGTCAAATCAGATGCAGTAACCAAAAACGTAATTATAGCGGCTTCAGTGTATTCGTTGCCATTAAGTGCTTGAGATAAACTCACAACTAACTCTGGCGTTCCACCTAATGTAATAACCACCTGATAAATCAACGCAATTGAACTCGAAAAAACAATAATTACAGCCACAAGCCCTGCTGTAATTCTGTTAAGCAGCTGATCAAATACATTTATAAATCCCTCTCGCACTATTTATGATTCATCAACATACGTCGCATATAATTGATTAGCAATTAGCCATTACGCTAAAAAGAATAAAATTATTTCATTTTTATTTTTTATTTAGGCTTTTATAAAACAGCCCCAGAGAATTGTATTTAACTAAATAAACAAACTCCCTTAAAACACTCCTGCAGAGCGCATTAACACTGGAAAAACCAATACAAAAAACTAGAATTAGTGCCCCCTAAAAAATGCAATCTTAAATTTAACAAGCAGTTATAAAACCCTCCATTACTACTTTATAATTACATTTATAAACTTGATCTAAACCACTTTATACTATAAAACGTAACACCCAATTAACTTAAAACCCTATAAGAGAAACAAATGAAACGTTATGTTGCCTTAATTATTGCTATTCCTTTATCGGCATATGCTATTTATTCGTTTTTGAATATTCCCAAAAAAGCAGCAGAACCTATCACCCCCATAGCCATTGATGTAGTGCCTGTTAATTCTAAGTTTGCGACTAATCAAAAAGCACCTCAACCAATTGATATGAGCAAAGCGCCAATAATAACTAAAAATATTGAGCCTGAACAAAACCTAGCTCCCGAGCATTTCGATGCCATTAATAAGCTCTCGGATGACGCAAAAACAATACTTAAGCACGCCAAAGTTTTACCAACCGATTTAAACAACGAAGCCTACATTGAGTTTGATTTGCCAACGTTAAAAGCTCTAAAAATGGGTGATAACTTTGATTTAGCGATTCCGCAAACAGCAGAAACTTACACTGCAGAGATCACAAATATAAGTGAAGCAAGTAATGGCGATAAAAGCATTTTTGGCCAAGTAACCGGTTTAGATGGGCGTATGCACAATACCGTTTTAACAGTAGGAAACAACGCAGTTTACGGTCAATTTACGACCGCTAATGGTAATTACGTTTTTGAAAGTAAAGGTAAATATGGCTGGATAGCCGCTAAGCGCGATTTATACAAAAGCCACATTGAGCACGACACCAGCTCACTTTCGCCAAATACACAAAAAGGAATTGACGTATTTGCACCTAAAAAAGATGAAAATTTAACGAATTAAAAACCACTACAAAAGTAAGGAAATACAACAATGAAAAAAGTAATCTCAGCCACTGCAATTGCAGCAACATTATGTGTAGCAAGTGTTGCTCAAGCCGAAACAATTGATATTGGTATTTTATATACAGATCAATCAGCGGCTGCAACAAGTGACATTACAACTAAAATTAACCAGCTAATTGCTTTTAGCAATCAAGTATATAGCCAAAATGGTGTAGACATAACACTGCGCTTAGCTGGTACTCAAAACCTAGGCGATTACGCTATCACTCCATCTGAAGAATGGCTAGATGCTGTAACCGACAGTAGCTACGTTGATGGTTTACGCACAGATTGGAAAGCCGACATGATTGCTGTACTAGGTACAGGCCAAAGTGCTGGTAACGGTTTAATCTCTTGTGGCTTAGCGTGGGTTGGCCAAGGCACAAATGGTAACTTATATAGCTCAATGAGCGATCGCATGTACTCAATTACGGCTATTGATTGTGGCGCAACAACGTTTGTACACGAACTTGGCCATAACCAAGGCCTAGCCCATTCGCGTAAGCAAGGCGACACATCGGGTGGTGTGTATGTTGATGGTATGGGTCACGGTGTACAAGACGAATTTGCAAGTATTATGGCCTACCCGCATGTTTACGGTAGTGCAACACAATACGATTACTTTTCAAATCCTAGCTGGACCGTTAACGGTTTAGCGTTTGGTATTACTAACCAAGCCTATGCGATTCGTACTGTTACCGACACCAAAACAAGCATTGCTAACTTTAAATAAGTGAATTAAAGCAGGCTGTATATAGCCTGCTTAGTTTGTTATTCCCTTTGGGGCGCTTCGGCGCTCTTTTTTTACTTTAAAACATTAACAAAATTTAATGTTACGTCCACCTTTACAATATTTAGTACTCGGTAAACTTACTCCATATTAATAACTCGGAGTAAATTATGAATAATCACCCATTTAAAAATACTGTTAAGCTCATTTCTTTATCTGCAATTTCTCTCGCTCTGTGCGCATGCGGCAGCAACTCATCAAATAATGAAAACGATGCCATTTCTGAGGTTAGTAACTTTCCAAGCGTTATTATTGGCCAAGTATCTGAAGTAACAAGTAATGCAATTACTATAAATAGCCATACAGTACCTGCAGGCTCTGCCGAGGTAGAACTAGCCGGCAATAACGCAAGCCTATCCGATATAAGAGTAGGTATGTATGTTGAAGTCGAGACCAACGGCTCACAAGCAACTGAAATAGAATACGATCCACTATTAAAAGGCCCTGTGTTTATTGATGGCGATACGCTAAGCATTGCAGGCACCACCTTAAATAACGTACAAAACGCAAATATTACCCAAGGTGAATTACTTGAAGTAAGCGGGTACAGTAACTCCATTAATAGCATTACTGTTACTTATCAAGCTGCTATTAATAACCCACAAGAAGAACTAGAGTTACTGGGCAATATAAGTAATTTAAATACTCAATCAGGCACGTTTAATTTAGGCAATTTAGTTATTAACTACCAACAAGCCGAAGTAGACGGCGCACTAAGTAATGGTCAGCTAGTAGAAGTAGAAGGCACTTTAAATGACGGGCGTGTTATTGCTACAGAAGTAGATGCCGAGCAAAGTGTAGACTTTAACAACGATACACAAGCTGAAGTTGAAGGCATCATCACCTTTGTAAATAGCAGCCAAACCCTTATAACCTTAAATTCTAAATGGCAGATTACGGTTAATGAGCAAACCCAATTTGAAGACGGCACTATTAATGACCTAATTGCCGGGCAGCGCATTGAGATAGATGCAAATTGGCAGCAAAGCAATAACCAACTTATTGCCACAAATATTGAGTTTGAGAGTAATAACACCGAGCCAACAGTTACAAATTATACGTTTTCGGTTTCTGGGCTAGTAACGTACAACAATAATATTGCCACTATAAATGGCAATAACTTTACGCTAACTAACCAAACCCGCTACGAAGATGGCTTAACTGCCAACACCTTAAACAATCAATGGCTAGAGCTTGAAGGCACTTACAATAACGACCAAATACTTGTTAGCGAAGTTGAAATTGAAGACAACACCAACACCCTTGATTTAAAAGGTAATGTGGCGCTAAATGAAAACAGCCAAGCTACACTGTGGGGTTATGTAAGTGAAGATAACACCCTATCGCAATTTACAGACCAATACGTAGAGCTTGAGTGCCAGTGGGTAAGCTCTAACCAAGTAAGAGCCTGCGTACTAGACGATTAATTACAATGGTTACGTTTAACTTTGCAAAGGGCCTGTTTACCTTTTTCGGTAACAAGCCCTACTAAAGTTAAACATATTCTTAAGTTTATTTGATAAACTAATTTGCATTAAAAACAACGTTCAAACCACAAGAGCCTATTTATGAAATATATTTTATTAAGCGCGGCCCTGCTTGTTAGCGCATTTTGCCAAGCAAATAACCCTGCCATATTTAATAAGCTCAACACCACTAAAGACCCCTCGGCTCAAAGCATTTTAGCTAAAATAGAAACCCAATATGCTAATCAAGGTGTAATTGTAGAGTTTGAACTTGAGTTTGAAAAAGGCATTACACTTTACGAAGTAACCTTATATGATCAACAGAAAAAACGGTTTATTGAGCTAATTGTTAATGCACAAGGCCAAGTCACTGAGCAAGAATACGAACAACCAGAACTCGACGAAGAAGACGAAGTAGCTGCAGCTAAGCTAATGAAGCAAAAAAACTACCGCATGCATCAACTTGTAAAATCAATAAGCCCCAAACCGCCTTTTTACTTATTAGAGTCGCAATTAGAGCAAGATATTGGCATCACTTACCTAGTAGCTACCTTCATTACAGAAAAAGGCAGGCATAAACAAGCCATAGACTTAGCCACTGGTAAAAACTTACCATTGCTACGCTGGGGTAATTAATGAAACTACTTTTAGTCGAAGACGATAAACAAAATCGTGAATTTTTATATAAAGCATTTAGTGAACAAGGCTACACAGTAGATACCGCAGCAGACGGCCAACAAGCATTGCTTATGGCTACCTGCGAAGAACACGACATAATAATACTCGACCGTATGTTACCTAAGCTTGATGGCTTACAAGTGCTCGCCGCACTTAGAGCAACCGGTAAAAGCACTCCCGTACTTATACTCTCAGCACTTGATAAAGTAGATGAAAGAGTAGCAGGTTTAAAAGCCGGTGGAGATGATTACCTTACTAAACCTTTTGCGTTTTCTGAGCTTGCAATAAGAGTAGAAAACCTCGTAAAACGCCCTTCGCAATCCACGCAAAAAACAACCACCGTAGAATTTGAAAACGTAAGCCTAGATTTTCGCCACTACAAAGCACAAATAAACGGAAAAACACTAAACTTACAACCAAAAGAATTTAAGTTATTACACTTTTTGCTAGAGCATAAAAATAAATTAGTTACCCGCACCTTATTGTTTGAATCTGTTTGGGAGTACCACTTTAACCCAGGTACCAACGTAATTGACGTACACATCGCAAGGCTGCGTAAAAAACTTATGCAGCACAACGCCAACGTACAAATACACACTATACGCGGGGTAGGCTACCGCTTACAAAAAGCGAGTGCCAATGAATAGTAAGCGCTCTTTATGGTGGCAATTTAATCCTCGCGTAAGCTCTGTTTGGCGCTTAACACTTGCTTTTGCCACTATTACCTCGGTGGTACTCGTGCTGTGTATTGTACTTATTTACCAGTTATTACTTGGTGAGCAAACACGCCAAGTAGAAAGGCGTTTAAACGCCGAGCAAGTACGTATAGAAGGATTGGCAAACAAATTTGATAAAGCTTCGTTTTTTAAGCAACTTAATGTTTTTAGAAACGAAGGCGATATTTTAATATTTTGGCAAAACGATAAAAACCAAAGCCAAGGGTTGAGCTTCTTCCCAAACGATATTCCTAAACTGCCCAAAACCGTTGAGTTTCCGGTACTCGATACGCAGCGCGGTCAAATACGCTTACTCACCACTGGCATAGTAAACACACAACACGGTAACGTAGTTATTGCTACAGCCACTGAGCATTTAAGTCGCTTAATTACAGAGTTTAAAACCATTGCTACATGGGCGTGTTTACTTAGTTTAATACTCACATGTGTATTTGGTTATATATTTGCTAGACGACATTTACGCCGCGTAAATTATTTTAATAACGTGGCAGAGCAAGTTCAAAAAGGCGATTTATCTGCGCGAGTAATACATAAGCAAAAAGGCGATGAGTTTGTTACTTTGGCTAAACACATTAATACCATGCTACAAAGTATTGAAGAAAACTTTGCCCTAGTACAAGGCATAACCGACAACATTGCCCACGATTTAAAAACACCGCTTACCCGCTTACGCTTACATTTAGAAAGCGAAGCCATTAAACAGCCAAGCCTAGGCATAGCAATAGAACAACTAGAAAGCGTATTACATACCTTTGATGCCATGCTAAAACTAACACGTTTAGAGCATGGGCAATTTCCGCTAAAATTAGAGCCCGTTAATGCCTTAACTCTAATTAACGACATAATAGATATTCTTGAACCCACAGCAGAGCAAAATCAGCAGCATATAATACTGCATAAAAACCACGATCTTATTTTTGAAGGCGACAAAAACTTATTGTTTCAAGCGTGTTATAACCTGCTACAAAACGCCATAAAATATGCAGGTAACGGCGCTAAAATTACAATAACGCTTTCTCAAAGCAGTATAAAAATTAGCGATAATGGGAAAGGTGTAAATAAGCAGCAATTAACGCAACTAACCAAGCGCTTTTACCGAAGCGACCTAGCAAGGCAAAAAGACGGCTTTGGGCTAGGCCTTGCCACTGTAAAAGCTATATGTGAGCGCCACCACTTTACGCTAACTCTTCAAAGCGATGAACACGGGTTTAGCAGCATTATTAGTAGTAAATGTATGTAAACAAAAAAGCCTGTAAGTAAGCACTTACAGGCTTTAAAACACTCAAACTGCTAATAACGTCTTAATTTTATTTACTGTAGAGTGTTCAATCTCCTAATGCACAACTATTTTTTGTTTAATAGCCGGCATTAACGTTTTACCGTCGCCATCTACTTTATTTAAAAGCTTAAGTCCCATTACTTTTGCAAGTACTGGGTAAATATCAAGGTTACTTACTTTTTCAAGTTTTACACCTTGTTTAAAGGCTGGGCCAACCGCAACAAATGATGCCGCCATGTCATCAGTATAGGCATAGCCGTGCGTGCCTAAATACATTGCTTTATCCGAATTGGTAAATACTGCCGGTGCTGTAGTTTGCACTACAATATCGCCCACCCGGGTACCTTTATTATAATGATACCCTGCTAACTGCTCGTCAGTTAGCACTGTATAACGCCCTTTAGCTGCCTTTTTTAAACGTGCTTTGTAGCCTTCAATATCTGCATTTTTAGCATCTGGCTGCGTATAAATTAATAAGCGAGGGCCTGTGTTTTTAACTAAAAAGTTTTCGTCTTGTGGCAGTGTTGAAATATCAATACTTTGCTCAGGGTTTACGTGCGCCATACCATGGTCCGACACAATAACTAAGTTAACGTCTTGCTCTAGTTTACTTAAACGGGTGTGTAATTGGCCCATTAATTCGTCTAATTGTTTTACTGCATCGCGAGTTTGCGGTGCGTCGGGTCCAAACTCATGCCCCATGCTATCAACAAGCGAAAAATAACTCGCTACAAAGCGTGGGCGCTGCGCTTTAGGTAAACTCAACCACTGTATAATTTGATCTACACGGCCTTGGTATTCACTGTGCTTAGAGTAATGAAAGTAATAGTCGGGCGTCATGCCGTTAAAGCGCGCATCCGACTCAGGCCAAAAATAAGTCGCTGATTTTAACCCCTGCATTTTTGCTAAATTCCAAAGTGGAATGCCTTTTACCCACGTACTATCGCGCATGCCTTTACCCATGCTGTAACACTCATTTTTACGCGCTTTATCACAAAAGTTATTATCAACAATGCCATGGTTTACAGGCAGTAAACCCGTAATTATAGAAATATGATTAGGAAACGTTTTAGTTGGGTAAACAGGTATAAGTTTTTGCGCCCGTACACCACGCTCGCCCATTGCTTTTAAATTAGGTGCGCCGTGTTTTTCTATGTAATCCCAACGCAGGCCATCTATTGATACCAGCACCACTGTTTGCTCTTTAGCCGCAAAAGCCGTTTGGCTCGTTAACACTAATAAGCACAATAAGAGTGCCCTTGAAAATACAGTTTCCATTATAAATACCTATAAATGCACAACAATTATCCAAAAAATTATTTTAAAGCAAGTTGTTACTATATGATACAAACTGATAGATTAACTTTATAAAACATCAATGACGCTGCGCGCAATTGGCATACGGAGAAACGATGATCGACTTTAGTAAAAAAATAACCCCAGCGCGTATGTATCGCACCACCGCAAATTTACAAATGGCGATGGAAAGCGATCGTGGTCGCATTATTAATAGTGCTGCTATTCGTCGTTTGCAGCAAAAAACTCAGGTTTTTCCGCTAGAGCGAAATGCAGCGGTGCGCTCGCGGTTAACGCACTCACTAGAAGTACAACAAGTGGGCCGTTTTATAGTGCAGCGTATTTTTGCTAATTTAAGCTTTGAGCAACAAACCGAGCTTGGCTTAAAAGGGCTAGAACGCCCCCTCGAAAGCCTAGTAGAAATGGCCTGCCTAATGCACGATATAGGCAATCCACCGTTTGGGCATTTTGGCGAAGCTGCAATAAATCACTGGTTTAATAATAATTTAGCAAGTGTTACACCAGAGCGCTGCAAAGAGCCAAACACCGGCATAGGCGTTATTTTTAAACACCTAGCGCTCGATATTTGTAACTTTGAAGGTAATGCACAAGGCATACGCATTATTCATTCGCTGCAAACACTTAATTTAACCTACAGCCAAAGCGCGGGTATTTTAAAATACACCCGCCCAGCAGGGCTTGATATAAAAGACATACCGCAAAACAAAAATTACTTAATGAAAAAAGTAGGGTACTACTACAGTGAAAAAGCCTTTGTAGAAGCGCTTCAAAACGAGCTAACCATAGAGCCGTATTGCCGCCACCCAGCAAGTTATATTATGGAAGCCGCCGACGATATTTCGTATTGCCTAGCCGACATAGAAGACGCCGTAGAAAAAGACATAATAAGCACCGAGCTATTATGTCAGGCGCTTAAAAGTGAATATAAAAAGGCATTAATAAATTTAACCATAGACGACGCAGAGCACCTATCTTTTGTAGATAAAGCAGTAGATTACGCGCTCGATCGCGCACAGGCTCAGCCGTATAACTTTAACAGCGAATTTTTTATATATCTGCGAGTAGCGCTGCTACACCCGCTGGTAAACCATGCAGCCAAGCGCTTTATTGAAAACATAGAACCCATTTACCATGGCGATTTTAACCAAGCACTACTTGAAGATAGCAGCCATTTACACGCGGTAACTAAAACACTTAAGCAAGTGGCCAGCAAGCATGTGTTTTCTAATAAAGAGGTCGAAAAGCTAGAGCTGCAAGGCTATAGAATAATTAACGGCCTGCTTGATTGTTACAAACCTCTACTACAGCTAACCAGCGACGACTTTAGGCGCGCACTTAATGGCGACTCACGCTTATTAATAGAGTCGCGTTTAGTTAAAAAGCTCTCTAAAAAACATCTAAACAGTTATCAACATGCAATAGATGCCATGCAAGAAGAGCCCGACCACTTTGCAGCGTACGAGTTTTATTATCGCTGTAGGCTAATTCAAGATTATATAAGCGGCATGACAGACCAATTTGCCTACGACGAGTATCGTAGCCTGATGGTTATAGATTAACGAGTATATTCCTAAATCCTAGATAATTTTTAATTTAGCGCTTAAAATCAAACTATTAATATTTAAGCGCTGTAACTTTATGATCGTGAAATTAGTTAGACTTACTCTATGTTTTGCCTTTTTTTATAGCGCACAAAGCGCTGCTTACAACGAGGCTATGTGCATTTTAATAAAACAAGAAATGCAGCAAAACAGCAATAATAAAGCCAGCCGACAATACCGAAAAGCCGCGCGCGACTACAAAAATAACTGTAATAAGCCAAAGCAAGTTCAAACTCAGCCTAAGCCGCAAATAATAGAGCCAGTGCCAACACCTGTTGTTATTCAGCCACAGTCTGTAATTGTAGAGCCCGCACCTGTAGTTGAGCCCACTGCCGCTCCAGCTAATAACATAAACGAAGAAACACTTAATTTAACAGGCGAGCAAAAACAACAAATAACTGAGCAGCAAAACACAAACGATGTAAATACAGCTAATGATAAGCCACAAACACAAACCGAAGTTGAGCAAAGCGCTGCGCAAAATACAATTAACAAAAATACTGATGAAAGCCAAAACCTAGCCGTACCGCCAGTTACCCAGCCAAAAGTAGAGCCTGTAAACACACCACCTGAAAACACAGCACCTATAAAAACACCGAGCAAACCAGCACCGGTAATTACACCACCTGCAAACTCAAGCTCGCTGTTATTACCGACCTTAATTATTGTTATAGTGGTGCTAATTGGCGCAATGGTATTGGTGCGTATACGCCGCGCTAAACAACAAAAAACAGAGCCTACTATGGGCACAGCCACTGCTGAAGCTTTAGTTAAAAACGCTAAAAGTAAGCAAAGCACTGCTAAAAGCACACCACAACCAGAGCCTGCCCCAGAGCAAATAAATACCCAAAGCGCCACCGCTGCTGCGCCTATTAAAAAACAACATAAAGCGCCTTTAACACAAAGCACAGAGCCAAATAAACCAGCACCAGTAGAGATTAAAGCTGAGCAGGCTGATATACCAAATACACAAAGCGAAACTCAGGAAGTAACCCTGCAAATGGCGGGGCAGCCAGATGAGCAACTAATCAATAATGAAGCCATTAATACCAACGAACAACCCATTGCCCCAGCGTCTGAAATCGCAAAGCCAACTGATGAACCTAGCGCTACTTTTAGCGATGCTAAACAAAAACCAGAGCCTAATACCGCCGAGTTTGAAGCCGCAGCCAAAACCACATTAGAGCGAATAAAAAACGCCGATGAATTTAGCGAACCACAGGTACGTGAGTTTGATCCTGATGCAAAACCAGTAAAAAGAAAGCGTAATCACGGCGCTCAAGTTACAGAGCCTACCCACACAGAAACAGAGCACAATGCTTTAGAACAACCACAAAAAGCGCCTGAGCCAATAACACCTAGCGAGCCTGTTGCCGACTTACATACACCAAATAAAACAGTAAGCGATGAGGTTACATCATTCGCCACCGACCACGACTTTAAAGAGCCAGAAGTACGCACATTCGATCCAAACGCCCCGCTTCCAGGTAAAAAACCAGCACCTAAAAAAGTTAAAGTTGAGCCAGAGCCTGAAAACATTGAGCCACAAATTGATGAGCCAATACCAGAGCCAGAGCAAGCTCCTTCAAAACCAGAGCCAGCACCAGAGCCTAAAAAGGCAGATAGCAGTAATCCATTTGCAAACCTATCACTTGATGAAAGCTGGGATCCAAACTCAAGCGAAAAACCCAAAATTGAAGAGAAAAAAC
The DNA here is from genome assembly GCF_018100985.1 of Pseudoalteromonas sp. MMG007. GTDB lineage: Bacteria > Pseudomonadota > Gammaproteobacteria > Enterobacterales > Alteromonadaceae > Pseudoalteromonas. The sequence continues at coordinate 47,918 of NZ_JAGJEI010000012.1, forward strand.
GCGCAGCTAAATCACAAGCACTGATAGACGCAGAAGAGCGCGCTAAAAACATGCAAACCAAAGAGTAATATTTACCCTTTGGTTGATTGCGTATTTAGCGGTTTGAGTATCATTACAAATATTGCCGTGGGATTTAACAAGAGCAAGCTTGAGATGTATTTAAATAACTAAGCTTGCTACAAACACCGTAAAAATTAGTTTGAACGTACAAAAAGCGAAGCTTTTAAATGGTAGGCGCAAGTTTACTTCGCCCTTTAATTAAATTATTCAACACACCCTAGTTCAACTCACAACACTTATTCGCCTCACTTAATGAGTCGAATATATATTTAATTGCCTCACTGGGTAACTTTGTAACGTGTACTGCGCCCACCTGCAGCTGTTTTAGTTATAAACCCAAGTGTTTGTAAATCGGCTAAATGGCGCGTTGCTGTTGCGCGACTAACCTTAGCCACCTTTTGATACTGACTGGCACTAATTCCGTGCCCAAACTGGCCATCGAGTAGTTTATTAATTACTTTTACCTGTTGTTCACTTAGTTTTGCTTGTTCTTTACTTGCCCAGTAATTGGTTTTAAAAACTGTTTGCTCAATATTATTAAGCGTATGGTGTATCGCATTATTAAGCGTACATAAAAACCATTTAATCCACTGTGTAATACAAAGCCCACCACGCTGCGTGGCTTCTAGTACCTCGTAGTAGCTTTTTCTATCGTCTAAAATAGCCACCGACATAGCGTAAAACCGAATAGACTCAGCATACTTTTGTGCTAAAGCCAGATCGGTTATAAGCCGTGTTATTCGCCCGTTACCATCTTCAAGCGGATGTATTGTTACAAACCATAAATGTGCGATAGCTGCACGAATAAAAGGGTCTATTTGTGGATCGTTTTGCGTGTCGTTAAACCAGTTAAAAAATAGCGACAGCTCTTTATTTACTGCCTTTTTAGGGGGGGCTGTAAAATGTAATACTGGTTTATCTAAACGCCCCGACACCACCTGCATTGGCTCGTCGCCACGCAATTGCCCGCCCTCAATGTTAGTAAACAAGCTTTGCTCATCGGCAAATAATAAACGATGCCAGTTAAGCACCCGTTCTAAACCAAGCGGCGAATCTGTGTTCGTTATTGCATCAAGCATAATTTCTGCAAGATTGTCGCTTTGCACAGTTGTTGGATAAGGCTGCTCATTAATATTGAGCTTTTTAGCAAGCGATGAGCGAACCGAAAATGCATTCAGCTTTTCACCCTCAATTGCACTTGAGTGAATAATATTCGCTAGTAAGGTATCAAGAGCTTGCTGCTTTTGATGAGCACTTTGCACGCCCATACGGCCCACTAATAAACCTTGGTTATATGAAAGCTCCCTGAGTAAAGGAGCAAGCGCCGCATCATCCCACGTAAAGTTTGGCCAGTTTTGTTGTTGCCATATCCACATAGTCTTTAGCCCTTAAGTTAGTTAGCTTAAGTCTATATGATTTATTTGCCTCATTCAATGAGGCAAATAACACACTTAATTGCCTCATTGTTTTGCAAGCACTGCCGCTTTAAAATTATGTTTACCTATATAGCGTTGGCGATGGCGATGGCAATCAATTGGAAACGCCTTTTGCAGCAGCCTTTAAATGCATCGTAGGCGCTGAGCTTGCTCGCGCGAAAAGCAAAGCTTTTTAAAATAATTTACATATACCGAATTGGCGATGGCAATCAGTAAGAAGCCCCCTTAGCTGCAACCTTTATATGCATCGTAGGCGCTGAGCTTACTCGCGCGAAAAGCGAAGCTTTTAAAATAATTAACTAATATCGCGTTGGCAATGGCAACCAGTAAGAAGCTCCCTTAGCAGCCTTTAAATGCATTGTAGGCGCTGAGCTTACTCGCGCGAAAAGCGAAGCTTTTAAAATAATTTACATATATCGCGTTGGCGATGGTAACCAGTAAGAAGCTCCCTTAGCAGCAGCCTTTAAATGTATCGTAGGCGCTGAGCTTGCTCGCGCGAAAAGCAAAGCTTTTAAATGTGTACCTTATTAAAATATATGCGCTTTTATAGGCTTTTTTAATCGCTGAAAGTATTCACGATTAAGATTAGGAAATTGCTTATATATCATCGTTTGTAATTGCTTTTCAGATAGCTTATTACAGAGAAATTCTTGCTCAGCAAGCATTATATTCTTAAGTAACGCTCTCCCTGCTTGAGTATCCATTAAAAAGTAAATTGCAGCCCAACTGCTTGCGTACAGCTTACTGGTATCACCTTTTTTCCACGAGTCATCCAAACCCACTAACGAATCAATTAAAAATACACTTTTAGTAATATTGTTATTTTTCGTCCATGAACTATTCGGCTCAACAATAGCTGTTTGCATATTATTTTTAGTCAGCTCAAAGTACTCCGCAAACCCTTCATTTAACCATCTTGGTGTGTAACCTAACACAGCTTTATTAATGGCGTGCACTGCCTCATGTACCGCAGTTCGCATTGCACTGTGTGCATTATCATAATGAATAAAAGCAGAATTACTCGCATGAAAATACATACCCGCAGTGTTTGTAGGGTCACCTCTGCGTTGCTTAATTGCGGCCTCATAAGCGCGGCGCGTAGGCAGTACCGTTAAATTAAGCTTTACCTTTTTAAGTGCATGCACGCCAATAATTTGTCCATATACTTTAAATACAGTATTGAGTTTTATGCGTAGCTCTTGGTTAAATGACGAAGGTAAATTAGGCGTATTTAAAGTGAGGTCAAAGTAATCTAGCGGTTCAATAAAACCAGTATCGTAAGTTGCTACCGCAAAATCCGGTTTTTTATCACTAAAGTGCGGCACACCGTCACTGTCCGTCCACGTAAATATATCGCCATTACGTTTATATTTAACCTTTCCCAACGATACATCCACGCAGCGTGTATTGTTAGCTTGCGATAAATGATTATCGGCAGGTACTGATACATTTTGTAAAGTTGCCGAGCTTACGTTTTTAAGCTGTTTAGTTGTTAACGGTTCAGTAGTTACCTGCGACGATAAACTACTATAAATTCGTTTAACCTCGCCTATAGGATCATGATAATTAAATACCCGCCCAGTAAAATGATTAGCAATGAGCGCTGATGCAATTAGCAGCACAAAAAATACAAACACCACACGTAATTTTGTTTTGAACATATTTATGGGCGCCCTTGCCACTGTGCTTCAAACAACTCTTTTTGCTTACCCCGATATTCGCTACACCATACAAAGTCGGCCGACTTCATCCCTTTCTTACGGCAACGTTTGGGCAATTTATAGAATTTTGACCAAGCATCAAGCTTAGCGGCATCTTTATAGCTATCGCTGTGCAAAGACATGTTTGATACTTTTTGATTGAGTAACCAATTGCTATTAGGCGTACGAGTTGGGGTAGAAGAAGTAGCCTGATAAGCGCTACCACTCTTTTTAGGCTTACTGCAGTGATTAGCAAGTAAGGTAAATAGCGCTTTATCGCGTGCGGTTAAACGCTCACCTTCTTTATTACTGTAACCACTTCTAAATTGAGAGCGAATAGCTTCGCGCTGCTTTTTAATGCTATCGCATTGAGCTTGGGTGTAAGCCTCACCAGCTTGAGGAAAAGTTGTAAATACGCTAATAAATACCAGTAAAATCCATTTAATCATTATTCACTCCCTGAATTAAAGCTTTAAAATAGTGTACCTATAAATGTGAAAAAACACATCAATATTACTAATCCCAAAAGTAAAAATTAAACCACCACACTCCACAAAACCGTAGGTGCGATTTTACACCGCGCTTTCTCTTTAGTAACTAGCTCATTACCTCAATCAACAAACAAAGCTCACCTAAACACCTGTAGGCGCTGAGCTTGCTCGCGCGAAAAGCGAAGCTTTTAAAATAATTTACAAATATCACGTTGGCGATGACAGCCAAAGGGCGATCTTCTTCAAACAAGCTCTGCTGCAAATAATTCATCCGTGAAGCTGGGTTCCTGTCAGCATCCATGTTTCCATTTCCTCAAGCTGCAAAGTTACGCTTTGTGAAGGACACCCAAAACTGTTATATGACTTTCATCGCAAACATGCGTCAATTATCAATTGGGTTGTTCAGGAATAATAGGAAAAGGTCAGTAAATATTATGAGTCACTCATAATATTTTTACTATTCAACAATTCTTTGTACAACTTATACTGCTTTTGATTTTTCATATGGCTATGGTTTTCTTGTTCAGCATGGCAGCTAATGCATAATACTTTACAGTTTGCTGGTGTATTCCAATAATGGCTATGATTTAAATGATGCACATGTAGGTACTGTTTATATTTAAATAGATTTACACCACAATCCTCACAATTCCAATTATGTTTAGCACGAAGGTCTCGGCTAAATTGAGACCAATCCCTTTCTCCTATGAGCTTATTTAATACACCTCCTTCATCAAATGCAATATTACTCAAAGCTAAGCTTTCATGAACAAAGTCAGCGAAACTAAAATTATTTGCTAGTTCGTTACATTTTTTTATATCTTTCCCTAGTGGAGGTAAAAAGTTGGGGAATAATTCTCGAATACAATACTGACACACTCCCATAGGGAGTAAGATTTCTTCTACCTCTATTACTTTCTTGCTGTTCCTAATATTAATACTAAAGAAGCCATCTGCACGGCTAGTAACGTGGTACTTACCGGGCGCATCTTTTATTTTTTTACAGTATGTTAAGTGTACTTTATTAGTTTTTTCTACTGCATTATTATGTGTAATCTTATCATAGTCGGATTGCTCTAAAATATTTTGATAAGCGAATACAGGCGTAGCATTTACTATAAAACCACCTGATGTACTCTTAAATTTATGTAATATTTCAGAATCATAATCGTCATCTACATTACTTAGTAGTGAAAGCCATGCAGAACGAAAACCTTTGAATTTAATCAAAATAGTATTCCTAGTTTTGTCTCTCTTTGAAAAGGATTTCTACACGTCTTTGTAAATTTGACTGCCCCCTGGTCAATTTATTATCAGACTCTATGAATGAAAAACCTTGCGCCATAAATTTAGATGCAATCGCTGTATTATTCCTAGGTAATGAGTGTAAGCAATAATCCATTGTATTCATTGCTCGCTCGAATGAAACTCTCATATTCCCTACAAATTTATTGCCTTCACCGCTCCAACTTTTATCTGTATGGCCACGAAAAACGACCTTTTCAATATTACTATCGGGGTTTTTCGTTACATTAATTATCTTGGGGCAAATAACATCTAATGAATTTTGAACTTTTTTGGTAAGGCTTGAATCATTCCTTTTAAATTTAAACCATGCAGTTAAAACACTATTTTTTTCATCCCAGTACAAACTTTGATCATTTTCAGATAAGGCTTCTAACTCTTCAAAAAACTTCTTATTGATCTGGAGTTGCTCTGTTTGAACTTTACTACCTGACTGCTCCGCAAACTTACTCATTAACTCACGCTTCTCAATAGCTAATAATGTGCCTAATAAAAATATAGTCATAAGCACAGTCATTAAATCTGAAATGGCTAACCCACTATCTTCCATATCCTGTGAACCAATTAACATAACTAATTCATACCATCTAAATGAGATTCAGCTTCCGAAACTTCGGGACATAACATTTTTTTATTTTGATCTGCCAAGATAGTTTTTAACCCCGATGCATAGACATTTGCAACTTCTTTTAAACCTTCCTCAACTGCAAGATCTAAGCTTTCAAAAAACTTTCGTGCTTGTTTGATTTGAGATTGATTTAGTTCATCAAACTCTTTGCTTATCTTTTGAAAGTGAAGTTTAAAATCAACCACAGCAGCTGCCATATTTTCTTTGTGGTCATGCTCTAAAGATACCTGTACTAGCTTTAAATCTTTTACTAATTTTGAGAGTAAATCCATTGAAGGCTCCATACTTTTAATATCTTTATTTAAAGATTGATAAAGTAATTGCACCTTTTCAAAATCACGAACTATAGAGCTAGATACTCCATTCAATTCTTTATGAAGTAATCCACTTTGGTCAGTAAGCTTTAGTAATGACTCATCTGACTTTTTAAGGATATTATTAAAGCCATCAACACATTTGTATAACAGTGCTGTATTATCTCGCATTGCCTTTCGATTAACCTCGTTTAAATCTTTGGAAGTAGTAACTATAGAATCTAACGTTGCTTGGCTATGTTGAATAGATTCATTTACACCACTAAGTAAATTGTCTGACTGAATAACTAATTTATTAATACTATTAGTAAATTGGCTTAAAACTTTTTCTGTATCATCATTAAACTGCTTACTGATATCTCGAGAGTCTTTAAACAATTGTTTAGAAAGTAGCTCCCCTACAACTTGACTGCTGCCATTTATAGCATCCACTATCCCTTCACCATTTCTTATTACTGCATTTACAATATTATTAGTTTGCATAGCGTACACATCAAATGGATCTTTCCCTGTTTTAGCTAATCTTAACCTACAAAAAATTGAGCCACCGAGCCCAATAACACTAGACCAAAATGCACTTTTCAAACCAACTAAGAGCGCTTCAAATGCTTCTTGACTATTACTCAAAGGTTCAAGTGATTGCAACGAAAGTGCAATACCAAAGAATGTAAAGAAAATACCGATAGTTACACACAATGATGGTGTTATAGAGGCCAACCTGGAGTCAGCCTTACCCGCTGAAACAATAAAAAAAATAACAGATAAAAGTGAGATAGATATGAGAAGTAATGCCAAGTTAGTGCCAACCTAGAGTTTAAATTGGGTACATTCTACATAATAGTCTAACGTTCAAAAACAATAATTTAACATTTCTTTATTCTTCGATGTTTGAAAATTTGTACGCAGTGGATAATGAAAACAACCTTAACTGCAGCCTTCAATTCAATAATGAGTTAATGCTTGTTTACAATGCACATTTAAGTAAACTAACTATTCGCAAACAGGGAGTAGTTTTAATGCAGCAAATTGGTATTTACGAGCAGTTAATTACTCAAGTAATTGAGCAAAACTTAAATCGTGATCAATTTTATGTGGGCGAGCGCCAGCTTGAAACGGCCGAAGCCGCAACATGGCTTTCACGCTTTTTAGGTAAGCTTGTTGAACATGCGATTAATGCAATCCCTAACTCAAACGAGCGTTTGCAAGAGCAAATCAACCTCGCAAACAGCCTTGTACTTTGGCTTAAAGATCATATTCGCGATGACGAGCTAATTAACGAAAACCTTATCGACAGCCAAGGCCGAATACTTACCGCGCTGTTTAATACCCAAAACCCTATTGCGGCCAACCTTAAAGATTACTCAAGCGATATATTCCCACTCACAGGGCTTACACAAAGCGAGTTATTTAGCGGTGCTAATGCTGGTATATCGCTCGAAGCCGAGCTAAAGCGCGAGATAAAATCGTCCGACACTATTTACTGGCTTGTCTCATTTATAAAATGGACGGGGCTACGTATTTTTAAAAATGAGCTTGAAGCGTTTACCAAAAGCGGCAATAAACTCAAAGTAATTACTACCTCGTACATGGGTGCAACGGATGCTAAAGCCGTTGAGTTTTTAGCAAACCTACCAAATACCGAAGTAAAGCTAAGTTATAACAATCAGCAAGAACGCCTTCACGCGAAATCATATTTATTTATGCGCAATACGGGTTTTCATACTGGGTATATTGGCTCGTCTAACTTATCGCATTCGGCCCTTACCAGCGGCCTTGAATGGAACTTAAAAATTACTGCACAAGAAATTCCGCACATAATAGCCAAAACCAAAAGTACCTTTGAAACCTACTGGGAATCAAAAGACTTCGAGCTATTTACAGGCGCTGTTGAGTGTAAAGAAAAGCTCATTAATTCACTTAACGAACAACGCGGTGTTGGGCAATCAAGCAGCCAGTTTTATTTTGATATAACACCAAAAACGCATCAGCTCGCTATTTTAGAAAAACTAAGCGTTGAACGTAGCGTACATAATCGTTATAAAAATTTAGTGGTTGCCGCAACCGGCACGGGTAAAACCATCATATCGGCGTTCGACTTTAAAACTGTTTACGATAAAAACCCAAACGCACACTTTTTGTTTGTAGCCCACCGAGAAGAAATACTAAAACAAGCGCAAAGCGCTTACCGTGGCGTACTCAAAAACAACGACTTTGGCGAGTTGTGGGTGGGTAACTATAAACCACAACGTTACAACCAATTATTTGCATCAATCCAAACATTAAACAGCCAAATTGAATCACTTAATTTAACGCATGATTTCTACGACTACATAGTGATAGACGAAGTACATCACGTAAGCGCTGCCAGTTATCGCACCATTTTAAGTTACTTTACGCCCGCAATATTACTTGGCTTAACCGCTACACCAGAGCGACAAGATGGCGCAAATATACTCGATGATTTTTGCGGAGTAATAGCCGCAGAAATTCGCTTGCCAGAGGCAATCAACCAGCGCCATTTATGCCCGTTTCAATACTTTGGATTAGATGACGACACCGACCTAAGCCAAATAAAATGGCGAGGAGGCCGTTACGATATAACCGAGCTAAGTAACCTTTATACAGGTGAAAACAACCGCGCTAACAAAATTATATCGAGCCTTGCTGATATCGTAACCAATGTTCAAAAAATAAAGGCACTCGCGTTTTGTGTAGGCCAAGATCACGCTGTATTTATGGCGAAAAAATTTAACCTAGCAGGCATAAACGCAGATGTTCTCACCAGTAAAAACACCAATGAGCGTGCGGCTAAACAGCAAGCACTACGCCAAGGCGAAATACAAATACTTTGCGTGGTTGATATTTTTAACGAAGGCGTCGATATTCCAGAAGTCGATACCCTACTATTTTTACGCCCAACCGAAAGCTTAACGCTGTTTTTGCAGCAACTAGGCCGTGGTTTACGCCTGCCCGACAACAGCCAAAAACAGTGCTGCACGGTACTCGATTTTGTAGGCAACGCCCGCCCAGAATACGATTTTTCCAGTAAGTTCCGCGCGCTTATTGGTAAAAGTAACCAGCCAATAAAAACCGAGATTGAAAACAACTTCCCGTATTTACCGCTGGGCTGCCGTATTGAGCTACAAAAACGCACACAACAAACAATATTAAAAAATATTCAGCAAGCCATAAACAGCAAACGCCGTTTACAACAGCTGATCAATAGCTATCCGCAACATACCAATGACGCGCTAACGCTCAGTAATTTTTTACGCATAAACCCACAAGTCACGCTTGAAGATATTTACAAACCTAAAGCCGGTAGACTCGGCGGCTGGCACTGGCTTAAAGGCGATGAAATACCCGCAAAACAAGCCGATATTTACGCCGCGTATTACCGCGCAATCAATACCCAGTTACTCGGATGCGACTCGCTCAGTTACTTATGTTTTTTACGTGATTTATGTAACAACGACTTTAGCTTTACACCAACACCACAAAACCAACAGTACGCAGTTATGGCGCATTACAACTTTTGGGATTGCACTGGCACAAGTTTAGGGTTTAAAACGCTTGAACAAAGCTTACAAGCACTTAAACACAAAGAGCTACAGCACGAACTTGCTCAAGTAATTACGCTATTAATAAACCGCATACACCAGCAAGAAAGCGATTTAGCATGCCTACCTAATCACGCAATAAAATTACACAGCCGCTACACACGCCAACAAATACTCGCCGCGTTTGGCGCGCACTCGTTTGATAAAAAATCGACCGCCCGCGAAGGCGTTTTAGAATTTAAAAACCAAAACTTAGAGCTGTTATTTGTAACACTTAATAAGTGCGAAAAAAGCTACTCGCCTACAACGCTATATCACGACTACGCAATCAGCCCCACCCTGTTCCATTGGCAAACACAAAACAGCGCCCGACCAGAACACGGCCGCGGCCTAAGTTACATTCAGCACCAACAAACAGGCAAAACCATCCTGTTATTTGTGCGCGAACAAGGCAAAGACGAAAACGGCCGAACCATGGGTTTTGTAAACTATGGCGAGGTTAAATACCAAAGCCACATCGGCAGTCAGCCAATGAATATAACGTGGAAGTTAACCAACCAAATGCCAAGTGAAATGTGGCATGAGGCGGGGAAATTAGCGGTTGGGTGATTGTTTTATCTGCACTTAAACCTTCTAAAAAGGGATAAAGTGTTTAGAACCAACATAGAAATGGTTGTTATTTGAATAGCCGCTTATCATAATGATATTGACTGTAGTATCTCTCTATCAGCAACACGATCTATTGGCTCTTCACAGTGCAAAGAAGAAACTCTCCAAATAGGAATTTCTAAATTCATTTCCATACTAATAATGACAGCTATTGCCGAGATAATTTTAGGCCCTAGTGGAACAATAACTACCCTAGAACTTTCTCTTAAAGAGAGAGTTAATGACTTTAAATCAATATAAAGATCTAAAGGGCTATATACATTGTATGTATATACATTTTTACTTGGGAGGCTATTGAGCAAAGAGTTATTATTTTCCCTGACATCAAATTCAAACTTAGGGTTTTCACTTTTAGGAATAAATGCATAAGGAAGATCCGGATCTAAGTAATTATAAACACCTAGAGCCTTTAACTTTTCATAACCTAAACCGAAAATTACAGCTGTAGTACTCGACAAATCTCCAAGATTACCACTCAGCTGAGGAATAAGCGCTCCTACTTTTCTTACAGGTTGAAGATCACTTGGGGGAGCAACATATTTTGAGCTATTGTAACAAATAGTAACTTTTGATTTTTTCTTTAAGTTACTCATAAAACAAAACAATACCACAGCGAGTCTATGTCTTGTCATTGCTGTAATATCAATTAGAATTTTAGGTTCTTCCAGATCATTATTTAATTTATCCACTACGGTAACTAAATAATCTGATATTTGTGCACATTCCATTTCTAAAATTTCAGCACCTTGGAATACTTTCTTATTTTTAGAATAATTCAATACTGTTTTATTTGAGTTATACCCAAAAACAATATTTCTTTTAGATAAGTTTTTATATTTTACATATGCTGTTGTGGCTCGACTTTCATACCCTAAACCAAAAATTGATAAATCAAAACTACTTGTATATGCTTGATTATCTAATTTCATAACTTAAATTCTCCTTGTCCACCAAACATATCTAGAATTTTAATCTTCCGCTGATTTAAAATTTCCACAAGGTCGATTGATGGCTGCACATTAGTCAACAGCTTAAACTTAGGAGAAAAGATATACGACAATCTGCATCTAGAACTATACAACCCATCGGTATCATGGAAAGAGTCAGTGTCATTCTTTTCAATCACAAGAGCACCAGCATTTAAAGCTAAGCCGACTGCCTCTAAATAATTTCTATTATAGTCATCTCTAAAAGTTATTGTACCTTTTGGATCAGGTGAGAATATTTCACCGTGTATTTGTTGTTCAAAATAACTCGCAATTTTAGTAATGACGTCATAAAGAGAATTCAAACTACTTTCATTGGATTCTACTGCTATAGTGTTAAGTAAAGCTTTAAATGATTGATAGTAATCATCAATACATTTTAATTGACGATGAACTTTTATATGCCCCTCTGATTTTGCTATTGAAGAAAAAATACTCATAACTCCAACAAGCATCCTAGGATTATAATCTAATAACCTACAAATATTATCGAAACCAGTATAGTAATGTGAAGCTCTTTTTCTTGTGGTTTGATAATAGTTTCTTAAATGAACATTAAATTGAATTCTTCTAAAAGCCGCTTGTTGATTATTTGAAAGCTCACTATAGCTTTTTCCTAAAATAGATTGCCTTGAACAATAATCAAAAAAACTTTTATCATTCTTAGTCAACTCTGAAAACTCTTTGTCTCTATTAATATCAATAGTTTCAAAGTAACTCTCGATTGGATTTGTTAACTTTTCCTTCTTAAAAATATTATTCGTAAGAGTTTTAGCAAACTCTAAACCATCCTCTCTAACCCCACTTAAATTAATAAATGATAAATCTTGTTTATGCATACTACTATATGAGTTATTAGTAATTGACACATCTTTGTGGTATGGCGACAGGGCTAATTTCAAAATCAAATTTTGAGGACCTCCCCGCATATTATCAATTAGTGGCTGAACAAAACTATCTGGTGCAAGCTCCAATTCATCAAACAAAAAAGCCCATTTACCGTCAGAGTCATCAAAAAACTGATTTACAATTTGAATACTCGTATCTAACAGTGAAATAATATTTGAATCAGCAAAATTTGGGATTTTACTTGACTGTCTTGAACCATCTGAAGAAGATAAATAGGAAGATATCTCATGTTTTTTTAGAGTTAATGCTATGGTTAGTCCTCTTAATGAAGGTATTTTTGTTTCAACATGCCACAATTCACTCAAGTACTCTACAAGTTGAACTTCATTTTGTTTAGAAATTTCAATATTTCTAAAGTAACTCTTTTTTTTCTTTGACGTTAAAACTCTATAGATAAGAGTATTAGAAAAACATTCTAATACATGGTAAGTAAATGAAGAAAGTAATAGCTTTTTGAGTAGTTTATCTGATTTAAATTTCTCACTATATAGATCAAATTGTGCTTTCCAGAACCTATCAGTTGGGATAAATACACCTGTAAAGTCTATTTTACTTCTATAATTATCTGACTTTGTCCCGTCCCAAATATCTAAGGCTTCTAACTCACACATTCTCAGTAATGTGGTTTTTCCACTTCCCCTAGGGCCGATCATAATAGTGTGATTAGGAGATGTTAATCTGTCAAAGTGTCCATTAGGAATAAAACTTTCTGCTAAATTTTGCTTTGAAGTAGATTTGGCATTAAAAGATTTATTAAAGTGCTGAATTTGATCAATCATTTTTTTAATGCCACCTGTATTAATTTATTATCAGAAATATCGTACTCGAAGTTTAGTTTTGTAAGTTTCTGTAATAGTTCTTTGAACTCTGTCGGAGTGTAATGAGTCAACATCTCATAAATTGGCTGTAAGCTACTTTCATCTAAATATGGGTCTTCAGCTAAAAGCTCTTTAAGCTTTGTAATGATGTCTCGTGGTTTTATATCTGTGCCAAATCCACCTTTGTATGGGAGATTATCAGAGGAAGATGGGTGCCAGTTATTCTCTATGTTCCAAGAATGAGCTTCGAACGTTCCAACTAAACAATCTTTTTCTAACGTTTCTTTTAAATCTATATCCAAAATATAAAATTGATTTGAAGTTCTAGACTCTATTTTAGGATACAACTTTGCACTAAAACTCCCAGCTGAAAAGATTAGGGGGGCATTAAAACCTGCTGACTGAGCCCTGAAGATACTTGCGAAGTGTTTATGACCATGGATTATCAGCCACGGTTCTGAAGTTACTTTTTCAAGCTCATTCAAAAGCGCTTGACCACCATCCATAACATCATGATCAGAGTCAAAATCAATATCTTCTCGCTTAACTGGATGATGATGGCAAAGTAAAACATTAAATGTTCTTTGTTTAAACTTATCACTTGTTATAAATTCAGAAAGTTGCTTCGTCGTTTCAGGGGCAACTCTTCCATGTTTATATTCAGAAGAAAAACCATGGTAAGCACTTGAATTTAATAATATACAATTAAAATTTTCAGTTTCAATATGCCCCCAATTCCACCCCCAAAAATGAGTGTTAGTCTCATAGCAAGTTGATGGAAAATTTGGTTCACAAAATTTTACAGTATGTAACGGAGAGAAATTTGATTCGGGACGTGATTGAAGATCATGATTGCCGGGAACACATAAAATTTCTTTAATATTTAGCTTATGACTAACTTCGTTTAAAAACTTCCAGCCACTTTTGAAAGATTCGCCACAACCTTGATTTGATATATCGCCAGGACAAACAAGGAAGTCAAAATGAAAATTTAAAGATTTACAGTACTGTATAAATCTTGTACCAAACTCACTTTCTGTATTTTCAAAAACTAGTCTAGAGTTTTTTACTTCGCTGGATTCGAAAGTGGCGTGTAAGTCAGATAATATTAAAAATCTCACTTGAATAATTATTCCCTTAACTATTAGAACTATTAAAGTTGATATTACGTTGTGCCTTATTGTAAGTAAACCACATTAGTTGCAATCTGCATTTTGGATCTTTTCTAATACTAAAAATTAAGGCGCGGAGTAAACTCCCGCCTACCACCATAACCACCAATCTAACAGCACACGCCAATTCCCAGTGATCACACCTGAAACTTAGTTAATGATGAGTAATTTACAGCATGGATGCTATACAAAGCGTAGTTTGGCCATGGATGGCCTATCTACGCTGGTTACGTTCACATCATTAATGTAAGTTGAAGATACAGTGTGATCCTCGGGTGCGCCGTGGGATGCCAAAGGGCGGTCGGCGGCAGCCGCCCTTTGGTTGCCATCGCCAACGCGATATAACCTCGAATAGAGGTTTTAAACCCATTAAATCCGCACGATGAAACAGCAATTTATGATCGCGATGTAAAATCGCACCTACGTATTCAAAAGCTTGATCTCTCGCTAGCTATTAATCGACATTTAAACTTAAACTTTAAGCCATTGTTATTTTGAATTCCTACAGTGGCTTCATCATCAGTTGCATCAATCACACTCAAATTAACATCTCCGCAAGTTACACCTGTATATTTATCAGATTCAATAGCAGTGTATATATGCCCAAGCTTATCTTGCCCTAGAGCTTTCCTTTCTATCAGATAAAAGTCAACTCCCAAAGATTTTAATAATGTGCCAGACAATGCGGTCATATCTTCGCAGTCCCCTTCACCATCAACAATAGTTTTAGATGGTAAACGCGTTCCTGAAACATCAACTTTATAACTTATACTTTTACTTACAAAATCGAGAACGCTTTGCGCCTTGTCAATATCAGTTCCATTTTTTATTAGAGTTAGCTTATCGACTAAACAGTCGCCTAATTCAGAAGACTCATTTATCGCTCTATTTACGCCACTAAGGTCAGCGTTAAAGTTGCTTAATGCTGAAGTACTCTCCTTATCCTCAATGCAACTTATAGCTTTTTCTAGTTTAGTACTCTTCGAAAAACAGATCAGCAATAAAGTAATTACGACTAGAGTCATGGCAAGTATTGATAAATTCGTCTTCTTATTATTTTTCAACTCTTTCTTTAGCATCAAATATACGCTCGCTTCATCAACTTTTTTCCATGCTTCATAGCCCAGCGTATTAATGATCTTATGTCGAATGAGCATCTTCCTTGTAAATGAAGTATATAAAAAAGTCACTCCATAAATGATTGATAGGAATATACATATGAAAACATACGCAAGAATCTTCTCTTTAACGGCATCACTATCTAGATTTTGAGCATGTCGTATAGCAGCTGAAAAAAGTGGTTTATTCTCTACTGCGAAAAAAATCTATAGCATATTTGATGAACCAAAGATCAGTAGCATCCCCAGAGTTGATATCTTTTTTTTCAAGTTTACTTCTATAAAAAGAAAAATAATTAATATTTGAGTGCCGAATACAGCCAAAAAACCTTTTACTTTATTCAATAATTTCATACTTTCCAACTATTCAAAAGTCACACAAATCAGCCTCAAAGACTGTAAGTTTATTATCTTATTTATTCTAAAATTTCTATTAATGCCCTTGAGTATTTTGAAGCTTTGTATAAATTATGTAATCAACAATCTCACTGGGATTCTATAGCTATTATAAATGTTAAAACTAATCAAAGTTTAAGATAAACTCCAATCTACCAACACACCAATTGCCCGTGATCACACCTGAAACTGAGTTAATGATGAGTAATTTACAGCATGGCGGAATTTTGTTCCCGACAAATTCCAAGTACCTAAATCCCTTTAGGCAATGCTTTACAAAGCGTAGCTTGGCCATGGATGGCCTATCTACGCTGGTTACGTTCACATCATTAACGTAAGTTGAAGATACAGTGTGATCCTCGGGTGCGCCGTGAGTGACGAGTGACCGAAGCGAAGCTTCGCAGCACGAAGAAGTGAAAGCATGGATGCTGACAGGAACCCTGCTTCATGGACGAATTACCTCGTACAATGCCAAAATATTTCTCAAATGCCACCCTTTGGTTGCCATCGCCAACGCGATAAAACCTCGAATAGAGGTTTTGAATCCCTTGAATCCCACGAAAAAAACAACTTATGAACGCGATATAAAATCGTACCTGCACATTAATTACACGAAGTTTAAAAGCTGCGCTTTTCGCGCGAGCAAGCTCTGCGCCTACAACCCAAAAGCGCGAGATAAAATCGCGTCTACATTCATAAACACCAATCTACCAGCACACGCCAATTCCCCGTGATCACACCTGAGACTTAGTTAATGATGAGTAATTTACAGCATGGATGCTGTACAAAGCGTAGCTTGGCCATGGATGGCCTATCTACGCTGGTTACGTTCACATCATTCACGTAAGTTGAAGATAAAGTGTGATCCTCGGGTGCGCCGTGGGATTCCAAAGGGCGGTCGGCGGCAGCCGCCCTTTGGTTGCCATCGCCAACGCGATACAACCTCGAATAGAGGTTTTAAAATCCCTTAAATCTTCACACCAAAACATCATTTATATAATTACATTAACACATTCAAAGCTTCGCTTTGCACGCCAGCAAGCTGCGCGTCTACAATTCACAGCGCGATATAAAATCGCACCTACACATTAATTACACCGAAATTTAAAAGCTTCGCTTTTCGCGCGAGCAAGCTCTGCGCCTACAACCCAAAAGCGCGAGGTAAACCCAAACCTACAGCACGAACTACAAATTATTCATTACACGTCATACCTTGGCTTTTCTTCCGCCACTAAATCAAACCTTGCACTTGGCTGCTGATATTTAAAGCTAGCCGCTTCTTCAAAATAACCTTTTTTTACCCATAACTTTGCACTGTTAGCCTGTGCAACCTGATATGCCCAATTACTGACTGCAAGTGACTTATCTGAATCGCAATTAAAGTAATTACTAAGTTCACTTGTTAAATGCTGGCTATTAATCACTAAATTTTGTTCTTGCCAGCGTTCGCGGTGAAGCTGCGCAGCTAAAAAGTCACTTTTACTGTTATTACAGGTGCTGTGTGCTGCCACAAAGTTATGACCTAAATCATTTGCGTAGCGAGCAAACGGTATAAAGTGATCAACCTCGGTTTTACTATTCAACGGCTTTTGGCAATAAAAACAATTACCGTGCTGAAGCTCTATCAACACAGGCTTTGCCTTACTCAGTGCATTGCGATCAAAACCAAATAAAAATTCGTGTAATTGGCTTTGTGGGCCAATTAAGGCTTGATTATGCTTAATACTTTGAATTTTTTGCAGCCATGCATTTTTTGCTAAATAAACAACTAAGTCGTAAAAACGCCTAAAGCAGCCTGCAATGCCTTCATTTAATGTAATGTATGATTGACCTTTAATATGGGGATACAAGAAACACTCTTCTTTGCCATTTAATTTTTGTAATAGCCATAGCGGGCCATCTTTAATGGTTTTTAGTGTTGAACTGCGTATATTATTCCAACCGTGGCTCTTTTTTAATTGGCTAATTGAATTAATATTATTTAATTTTGCATCATGAAGCGTAGTTATAATTTTGGCTTGTTTATTAGAGTTGGTATTTTGTAAAAGTAGTTGCTCTCTATTATTACCAATTGCACCAAATGGCGACGCTTGGTGCCAATATAAAGTAATAAATTTATCGACTAATTCATCAAATTTTATTTGTAACTGTGCTTGCGGATCGGCGTGATGTTTTTCGATACTAATATCAGCCAGTGCATGTAAAAGTGCAAACTTATAAGTAGCACTAAAATCACCTTCAACTAATAAGCGCTGAATATAAGCAATAAAGTCGAGCTGTTGCTGCATTGATCCAATCATAAAACGTGCACTACTTTTATAAGCGCATTTAACCACACTTCACTTTCGCGTTCTGGTCGCTTGTCAACACTTTGCCATTGTTTAATAGCTTTTAACTGCGTATGGCTAAGTAAATGCGTTAAAGCATTTTCGTTTAAATCGGTAAATTCACGACCATTATGCACACGCTCTGTATCGCCATATTTAAACGATACATATAAAACCCCATTCGGTTTAAGCGCATTTTGTAGGTTTAAAAACACTTGTGGTAACTCAGCTTTTGGCACGTGTAATAAACTAGCGCAGCACCAAATCCCGTCGTATTTATTTACACAATTTAGCTCTTGGAATGTTTTAACCGCTACAGGTTGTTGTAAGTAACTGCTTGCCAACTCAGTAAGCTCTGTGCTTGCATCAAATGCACTTACAGTAAAACCTTGCGCTTTAAAAAATGCGGCATCGCGTGCACTGCCACAACCGGCATCTAAAATACTCCCGTGTTGTGCAACGTGCGGTAAAAACTCAGCGTAAAGCGCCGACATATCAACATTAAGTGTTGAGTCGCTAAAGGCTTTCGCATTTTGGTTGTAATAAGTAAGTGTGGTGTTTGACACGAGACTCACCGCTCCTTGGCTAATCATCTAACAGCTAAGGCGCTGTTAATACTCCATTCATAATTTGTCTAATCTACAGGAACAAGCCTATAAATTAAAGAAGTTATAAGTAGATTTTTTTAACTTAATACGCTGTTTGTATTGAATTTAGCAATAATCTTCTCGCATTGAAGTTTATTGCTAGTTTTTTTAATGCATTTTTTTACAACTTTGCTCATTCCTGCACCAATATATAAAAGCTGGTTTATACTGTTTTAATAATAAACAAAAAATTACACTGCATGAGGCGCAATGAATAAATTAACGACCGTATTACTGTGTTTGCTATTTAGTACCTCTTTGAGTGTTTTTGCCTGCGAAAGAACACTTACCGTAGCCTCGCACGATGCCTTTTGGCCGCCTTATGTGGTGGGTTTGAACGGGCAGTTGCAAGGCAGTGAAGTAGATGCGTTAAACATTATTTTTAAAGACTCCCCTTTTTGCTTTGAAGTAAAAATGCTGCCAAATTCTAAACGCGCTTTTACAGAACTTAGGCATGGCCGTATAGATTTAGGGTGGGCGGCAAGCTATACCGATAAACGTGCACAGTTTGTACACTTTACCGATAGCTATCGCACTGAGGTAATGCGCGTATACCAAAACAAAAACAACACTCATACAGTTAAAAACTTGGCTGATATTTTTGACCAAGGTTTAACCATTGGTGCTAATTTTGGGAGTTATTATGGCGCTGAGTTTGAGCAATATAAAACAACACACAAAAGCCAAATAGAGTACACCAGCGCAACAAGTAAGCGCTTTGAAATGCTTAACAAACAACGAATAGATTTTGTCATTGAAGATAAGCTAGTAGGCGCTTATTTTAGTAAGCGCGCTAATAATGTGGCGGTAGTGCCTAACTTTAAGGCAGTAAATAAAGACGACATTTACTTAATGTTAAGTAAAAAAACTCTCTCGGTTGATGACGTTAACGTAATTAATCAGCATATTTTGCAAAATAAAGCCGCCCTTAAGGCGCTTTTTGAATAGGCTATTTATGAAAACGTTAGTAATAAGCTTTATATTTTTATTTTCTCAATTTAATGCGATGGCATGTACTAAAACGCTAATAATGGGTACCAACGAGACGAATTGGGCGCCGTACTTAATTAAGCAAGGCGATAAATTTATAGGCGCAGAGGTTGATACTGTTAACGCGGTATTTGAGGGTTCCCCTTTTTGCATTAAATGGGTTTATTTTCCGAGCTTTGCGCGTGTGCAACAAGAGCTTAAAACAGGTCATATAGATATTACTTATGCTGCAAGCTTTACTGAAAAGCGTGCTGAGTATTCTCATTTTACTATTGCGTACCGCGATGAAATTATGCTGCTTTATAAGCATGAAGATGCAAAAGAAGTAACCAGCTTAGAGGCCCTTTTTAATAAAGGTTATAGCGTTGCGGTTAATAGAGGGAGCTTTTTTGGTGCTGAGTTTGAAAAAATAAAAAAGCAATATAGCAACCAAGTAGTGCCTACTAGCGATGCAAATACGCGCTTTGGTATGCTAAATAAAAAACGAGTAGATTACGTCATTGACGATTCAATAGTCGCGCAATACTTTGCTAAACAATACAACACGGTTTTACCGGTAAACAGCTCGCCTGCCATTAATACTAATGGCGTACATTTTATGATGAGTAAAGAGTCGATGACGCTTGATGACGTTGCTGTAATCAATGCGCTTATTAAAGACAAAAAAGCCGTTATTGAGCAAATTTATACCATTAATTAAAATGCTTTAATCTAACCATTTATATTAATAACTTAGCCACTTTAAAGCTGACATTTAGGTTAAGTTACTTTTTATGCCTCTCTCCTTTAAATTTAACTTGTAAAAATTAGCCGCCTTTTACCTTTCATTCGGGTGGGCTGATCTGTATAATTCGCCAGCTAATTTACCCTATTGCTTGGTCTTGTTTGTGGCGTTTTTGCTGCAGTTGGTCCCTGTCAGTACTCATTCTAGGACTAACTTTTTGATCTCCACCGCAAATATTACGATGCAGTTTGGCGCAGAGCCGTTATTTGAAAACATTTCAGCTAAATTTGGTAACGGAAACCGTTACGGTTTAATTGGCGCTAACGGCTGCGGCAAGTCGACTTTCATGAAAATTTTAAGCGGTGCGCTTGTTCCAAGTGCGGGTAATGTATCTATTACGCCAGGGTTAAAAGTAGGTAACCTAAGCCAAGACCAGTTTGCGTTTGAACAATACAGTGTTGTAGACGCAGTAATCATGGGCGACGTTGAGCTTTGGAAAGTAAAACAAGAACGTGACCGTATTTACTCATTGCCAGAAATGAGCGAAGAAGACGGCATGAAAGTAGCCGATCTTGAAAGCGTTTTTGCTGAAATGGACGGATACACAGCCGAAAGCCGCGCAGAAGAAATTTTGCTAGAAGCCGGCATAGAAAAAGAATTTCATTACGGTTTAATGGCAAACGTTGCACCAGGTTGGAAATTACGTGTGCTTTTAGCACAAGCGCTGTTTGCAAACCCTGATATTTTGCTACTCGATGAGCCTACCAATAACTTGGATATTCATACCATTACGTGGCTAGCTAATGAGCTAAACAAACGTAAATGTACGATGATTATTATTTCCCATGACCGCCACTTTTTAAACTCGGTATGTACACACATGGCCGACATTGATTACGGCGAGCTGCGTATTTACCCTGGTAATTACGAGAAGTTTTTAGAAGCGGCAGGCCTACAACGTGAGCAACTTTTAGCTGAAAACGCTAAAAAAAGCGCCGAGATTGACGAGTTACAAGACTTTGTTAACCGTTTTGGTGCTAACGCCTCTAAAGCTAAACAAGCAAGTTCGCGCGCTAAAAAAATGGATAAAATTAAGCTTGATGAAGTTAAAGCATCGAGCCGTATGAGCCCATCACTTAGTTTTGACGAAGGCAAAAAAATGTACCGTCAAGCGCTTGAAGTTAACAAGCTTGGCCACGGTTTTGATGGCGAAACCTTATTTAGCGGCGGCGACTTTTTACTAGAAGCAGGCGCTAAGCTTGCGGTAATTGGCGAAAACGGTGTGGGTAAAACAACCTTTTTACGCTGTTTAGTTAACGAGCTTAAAAGTAATGAAGGCGAAATTAAATGGTCTGAAAATGCGAGCTTTGGTTACTGCCCACAAGACAGCACAAAAGATTTTGATAACGACTTAACCTTGTTTGATTGGATGTCGCAGTGGCGTACAGCTAAGCACAATGATTTAATGGTTCGTGGCATGTTAGGCCGTTTGTTGTTTACCGCAGACGATTCAAACAAAAAAGCGCGTAACTGTTCAGGTGGTGAAAAAAACCGTTTGTTATTTGGTAAGTTAATGATGCAAGACGTTAACGTACTTGTAATGGACGAGCCAACTAACCACATGGATATGGAAGCCATTGAAGCGCTTAACAATGCGCTTAAAGACTTTGAAGGTACGCTTATTTTTGTAAGCCACGACCGTGAATTTGTATCGTCCCTTGCTACGCGTATTATTGATATTAAAGATAAGCAAGTAATTGACTTTCAAGGTACGTTTGACGAGTACCTATCAAGCATTGAAATGAAAAAAGCGTAAGTTTTACCTTTAATAGCTTACAAAAAACGGCGCTAAATTTAGCGCCGTTTTTTTGTGCGGTTAAAACTTAATATTACCGCGTAGGGCTTTAGTTTGCCCATGCTTAGTTTTTTTATCCATGCGTTTGCGCTGTGAGTTGCGGCTTGGCTTGGTTGCTCGGCGGGCTTTATTTACTTTTGTAGCGCTAAGAATTAGATCTTTTAAGCGGCTTAGCGCGTCTTCGCGGTTGAGCTCTTGTGTGCGGTGGCTTTGCGCTTTTATGATTAAAACGCCTTCTTTAGTAATGCGTGAGTCGTTTAGCTTTAGTAGGCGCTCTTTGTAAAAGTCGGGTAACTTTGAGCGATTAATATCAAAGCGTAAATGAATAGCACTGGCTACCTTGTTAACGTTTTGGCCACCGGCACCTTGCGAACGTATAGCGGTTAGCTCTAGTTCCCATTCATCTATCGTGACAGTATTTGATATGGTTAACATTGTGTTCAGCTCGTATCGACAAAAATGCATTATATCATTTGTAACTAGATTTGTGCTGAATCAACAAGCCTTAGATTTATACTGCTTTATTGCCTAAATATGACTAATACTTTAGTTTTTTATTGGCAAGCGCTTACATTTAGTTTTTAATGGCGTTAATTACATAATAGGAAATGCCCAATGAAAAAAATACTTTTATCTATCAGCTTATTAGCAATGAGTTTTTCAAGCCTTGCAGAAGACATTAGCGAAGGCCAATTACAAAGCTACATGAAAGCTCTTCCAGCGGTTTCTAGCTGGGCAAGCAGTCAAGAGTCTTTACAAGACCTAGATTTAGCAAGCATGTTGGGTGGCTCTGCCGATCAAAGCGTTGATGAGCAAAGCTCAATGGCTAACACTGCGCTTAACATGATCAAAGAACAAGACCTATACAAAAGCTTTGCAAGCGTAACAAACAGCTATGGTTTTTCTCCTGAAGAATTGGTTTCTGTGGGTTCTGAAGTGTCTATGGCTTACATCGAAAACTTAAAGTCGGGCCTTTCTGCAGAAAACCAAGAAACAGCAACTAAAGTAATGAGCGGCCTACAAAGCCTTAAAAGCGCAAAAAGTAGTGACGCTAGCTCGTTAATGGGTTCGTTTGGTAAATCATCAAGCGCTGCTGAAGAATCTACTGATTCGCTAGTAAGCGAAAGTAACCTAGAACTAGTTGGTGAATACATGCCACAGCTTCAAAAGATTTTTGCATTATTATAATTTTATAAGTTAATGCTTGTGTAAAAAGGTGGCTTTAGCCACCTTTTTTAATGCCTGGTTTTTGATAGTTTGAATAAGCGTAAGTAAATTTTGTTGAGCTTAAGTGATTAGAAGCTTTGCTTCTCGCGTGAGCAAGCTCGACGCCTACGGTGGATGATTTAACGCTTGATGTAAAAAGGTGGGTTTGGTTACCTTTTTTATAACTATAGGAAAAGCTTGAATAAGTGCAGCTAAAAATTTAAGTATAGGTGGGCTTTATTGGGCGTAAGTGACTAGAAGCTTTGCTTCTCGCGTGAGCAAGCTCAACGCCTGCGGTATGTGATTTAACGCTTGTGTAAAAAGGTGGGTTTGTTGAGCGTAAGTGATTAGAAGCTTCGCTTCTCGCGTGAGCAAGCTCGACGCCTACGGTGGGTGATTTAACGCTTTATGTAAAAAGGTGGTTTGTTAAGTGCAAGTGATTAGAAGCTTTGCTTCTCGCGTGAGCAAGCTCGGCGCCTGCGGTATGTGATTTAACGCTTAAATAAAAAGGTGGCATTGGCCACCTTTTTTAGTTTTACCACGTAGATTATTTAAGATCGAATCTATCGGCGTTCATTACTTTTACCCAAGCATTTATAAAGTCGTGTACAAAACGTTCTTTATTATCGTCTTGTGCATAAAACTCGCTTAGGGCACGTAAAATAGAGTTTGAACCAAACACTAAATCTACACGTGTGGCTGTCCATTTAATGGTGCCTGTTTTACGTTCTACAATGTTGTAAATACCTGGCTCTAGTGGCTTCCAGTTGTTGGCCATGTCGGTTAGGTTTACAAAAAAGTCGGTTGATAATGTACCTACGTTATCAGTAAGTACACCATGTTTTGTACCTGCGTAGTTTGTACCTAGTACTCGCATGCCGCCCATAAGCGCGGTCATTTCTGGTGCCGTTAAGCCCATTAACTGGCTACGCTCTAAAAGTAGTTCTTCTGGCGATACGCTAAAGTCTTTTTTAAGGTAGTTTCTAAAACCATCGTGAATTGGCTCAAGTACATCAAACGACTCTGCATCGGTCATTTCGTCTGTTGCATCGCCGCGTCCTGGTGCAAACGGAACTGTTACATTAACACCTGCTTGTTTTGCAGCTTGCTCTACAGCCGCTGTGCCACCTAGTACAATTAGATCAGCCATACTTACTGGCTTAGATAAACCCGCTTGTACTTTTTCAAGCGCTGATAATACGCTTGCTAAGCGCTCTGGTTCATTACCCTGCCAATCTTTTTGTGGTGCTAAACGAATACGCGCGCCATTTGCACCGCCTCGTTTATCAGAACCACGATACGTTCGTGCGCTATCCCATGCAGTATTTATTAAATCAGTTACGCTTACACCGCAATCAAGCAATTGCGCTTTTAAGCTTGTGATTTCGTCGTCTGACAATGTGTAATCAACCGCTGGAATTGGATCTTGCCAAATTAGGTCTTCGCTTGGTACGTCTTTACCTAAGTAACAGGCTTTAGGGCCTAAATCGCGGTGAGTTAGCTTAAACCATGCGCGCGCAAACACATCAGAGAAGTATTCAAAGTCGTTATTAAAGCGCTCAATAATTTTACGATACGCTGGGTCCACTTTCATGGCCATATCGGCATCGGTCATCATTGGGTTTAAACGAATTGATGGATCTTCTACGTCTACTGGCTTGTCTTCTTCTTTAATATTTACAGGCTCCCACTGATGAGCGCCGGCTGGGCTTTTTGTGAGCTCCCATTCGTAATTTAGTAATAAATGGCAGTAACCGTTATCCCATTTAGTTGGGTGTGTGGTCCATGCACCTTCTAGGCCTGAGGTTACAGTATGACGGCCAATACCACCTTCTTTGGTGCTATTCCAGCCTAAGCCTTGCTCATGTACATCGGCGGCTTCTGGCTCAGGGCCTAAATGCTCAGCTTTACCATTACCGTGCGTTTTACCTACAGTGTGGCCACCTACAGTAAGCGCGGCTGTTTCTTCGTCGTCCATTGCCATACGCGCAAATGTTTCACGTACGTGGGCTGCTGTTTTAAGTGGATCTGGTATGCCGTTAACCCCTTCTGGGTTTACGTAAATAAGGCCCATTTGTACTGCCGCTAATGGGTTTTCCATAGTGTCTGGTTTTTCTACATTGTTGTAGCGCTCATCACTTGGTGCCAACCATTCTTTTTCTGCGCCCCAGTAAATATCTTTTTCTGGGTGCCAAATATCTTCACGGCCGCCGGCAAAACCATAAATTTTTAAGCCCATTGATTCGTATGCCATGTTACCAGCAAGTATAAATAAATCGGCCCACGATAACTTATTACCGTATTTTTTCTTAAGTGGCCATAAAAGCCTACGAGCTTTATCTAAGCTGGCATTATCTGGCCATGAATTTAACGGTGCAAAGCGTTGATTACCTGTACTTGCACCGCCGCGCCCGTCAGATAAACGATACGTGCCCGCAGAGTGCCACGCCATGCGAATCATTAAACCGCCATAATGCCCCCAATCGGCAGGCCACCAATCTTGGCTGTCGGTCATAAAGGTTTTTAAATCAGCTTTTACTTCGTCTAAATCAAGCGACTCAAACGCCTCTGCGTAGTTAAAATTGGTATCGTATGGGTTTGATTTAGTGTCGTGTTGATGAAGAATGTCTAAATTGAGTGTGTTTGGCCACCAATCGGTGTTTACTTTAGAAATAACTGAATTACTACCGTGCATAACAGGGCATTGACCCGCTGTTGGCTTGCTCATTGTGAATCCTTATTTATTTAAATTATTTATTTACTATTTCTTTATAAATCGATATTTAACGGTTAGTGCGCTTTTTATAATCTGTACTAGTAATATAGGCATCCCCCCCGTTATTAGCTACCTATAAACATTTAATTAAATCGATTGATACTATTGATAATTCAGATGTTCGTACGAATTTATCTCAGATTTGCATAAAACCATTTAATTGAGGAGCAAACTTAAAATAGTGCACTATTTTGCAAAGAGCTAAATTTTCGGAAGGCAATTTTTATTTGTGAAACAGGGCAACTATCAACGCTTAAAACCTAGTTTGTAGCGCATTTAAAACTTATAAATTAATTTTAAACATTCACTGATCTAATTTACGAAAGCGGGCGTAATGGTATGTGAAGGGTTTGAAAGTGGCCTTGGTTTACCAAAGCGCACATTGGAACACCCCCCTTCACCATGAAATTGTAGTTATTATGAAAAAGGTGTATTACTAAGCCCAATGCACCTTTTCTTTTATTTTTAACTAATTGAATTAAGTTAAGTAATTGTTCAGATAGATTCAGTTAGCATGTAGTTGTTCTCCTGTGAACCCTTACGACATATTGTTGTTTTAAGCAGTTTTTGCCAGCTCTCCTTGAGCTGGCTTTTTTTTGCCTGTTTTAATTGGGTAAGATTGTGCCCCCGTGTTAAAGTATTTGTAATACTCAATTAATTTAACTAGGCGTACCAATGCGTTATTACCTCTATTTTGTTTGTGTGTGTTTTACACTCTTTATTTCTTCAGCTTATGCTGCAGAGCAAGTTTCTCAAGCCCCTACAGCACAACAAGAGCAGCAAGCTCTTGAGCAACTTAAAGAGCCAATGTACAAACCACTAATGGAGCGTTACATTCTTGATGAACTAAAAGCCGTTCGACAAGATCAGCAAAAGCTTCGCGAAGATGTAACTAAGCAAGTAACGCACGCCCAATTAGATACCGCCGATCGCGCTTTAACCTACACTACCGACACTATTAATAATGTATTTTTTATAATTACGGCTACCGCTTCTATTTTGGTATTGGTGGGCTGGAACTCTTTGCGTGATGTTAAAAACAAAGTAGAAGATATAGTAAATACACGTGTTAGCGTTATTACTGACGAGTACGAAGATCGCTTAAAAATTCTTGAAGAAAAGCTACGCGTACGTTCAGAAGAAATTCTTAGTAACCAAGAACGTATATCGGTTACAAACGAAGTGCACTCACTGTGGATGCGTGCCAATTTAGAAAGTGACTTTGCTAACAAAATTGAAATTTTTGACGAAATACTTAATCGTAAACCAGAAGACGTTGAAGCGATTGCGTACAAAGCCGATGCACTGCTTGAAATTAACGAAACAGCACAAGCCATTGAACTTTGTAACCAAGCCATTGATATAGATAGTGATTACGGTTATGCATATTGGCAGCGTGCCTGTGCTTATGCCCTTACACACAAACATGCCGACGCCTTAGCCGATATTAAAATGGCACTTGAGTATTCACCTAATTTACGAAATGAGCTATTGCATGAAAGTGCATTTGCAAGCCTGCATGACAACGATAGCTTTAATATTATTGTAGCGGGTGAGCAAGCATAGTAAGTTAGCTTTGTACTTAACGTTGCTGGTATTTAAAAAAGGGCTTAGGCCCTTTTTTAGTACATGCGAATTGGATTTTAAAAGTTAAGTAAACAAATATGTTAACTGTGAATGTGCAGCGACTTAAATGGTGTGCGTTTATCGCTTAAAGTATAGGTCGATGGCTTTAGTGAGCAGCTCGTCGAGTTGCTCTTCAAACTCTTCCATATTAATTTCAAAGTGTTTTAAATATGCGCGAGCCTGCACAAGAGATAGGTTACGGCTGTTTACACTGTATTGCCGCTCATCAATAGTTTTGTCGTGACGAGGTAAAAATACAAACTGTGCATAAAAAGGGGATTTAATATGCTTATTAGCAAAGCGACAGAAATCTTCAATATGCTCAACGCCTTGCGGCCCAAGGCAACCTGGCTCAATGCGATACATTAAGCGAATTTTTTTTTCGTCATTTATTTGCATACTTACCCTTTATCTAAAAAACAGCACACGTACTATTTTTCCATCTTTTATTTGGTAGCTCGATATAAGCTCTGAGCGTTTATCAATTACATTTTCGTCGGTTGAGCAAGTTTCTGATAGCTCGTGATCTATTACAATATCGCCGTGCACTATGCGTTTGATTGGCGATGAGTGAATACACTTTAGCTTTTTAAACATTAGCCCGTAGCGTGCTATTAGTTTTTCTTTTCCTTTAAATAGTAGCTCATTTGGGAAAATATAAAACTCTACATCTTCATCATATACACGTAAAAACTCTTCAATGTTGCGTGCGTTATATGCTTTTATTAACTGCTCTACTACAGCTAGAGATTCGCGTGACTGCTTAGCTTTAGTTTGCTGTTTAACTGTTAGGGCTTCTTTAGCTTGTGTTACTGCTTTTTCGGCTTCTGCTACGGCTACGGCTTTTTCTATTTTGTTTTTAGGTTTTACAGCTGGTTTACTTTGCTCGTTACCTAAAACTTTGGAATCATCCGGTTTGGTGTTATCAATAACTGGCTTTTTGAGCTCAGGTTCTTTGTACTCAAGCGTATTAAGTTTATCTTCTGTTTTAGTTTCAGCCACTGATTGCTGCTCTTCAACTATTTTACTTTCAGTGTTTACTTGCTCTGCTTGAGTTGGTTGTGCTTTTTTTTGCTCAGACTCGGTTTGATCGGCAGCATAAGTAATAAGCGCAACGGTAGTAGCTAACGAGGCCAAAATGATTGATAACGGTTTCATAACTTTCCTAAAATGAACACTAAACACGTGTAATACCAATTGCATTAAATAAGTGATCTGTTATAGCGTCAAGAAAATAGCACAATAACAACGCGAAAATTGTGACATATAGCTGTTTTATATGAATAATTTTTAACGCAGTTAGTGAGTTATTTAATGCAATAGAATGCTCATATTTTTGATAAAATTGGTATAAGGTTGCAACATAGCAAATTTTAACGTTATCGGGTAGCTAATACCATAGCTGAAGCTTACCAATACTGCTCTACAGTGATGTTACCGGGATTTTTGCGGCGATTTCGGGTAAAGTTTTTTGCAAGTAATAAGTTTGTTGTATCTTTTACCATTTGTGGATTTCCGCAAATCATAAATTGAGCGTTGTTAGGTGTAGGCTGTAAGTTTGCATGATCAAACAGTCGATTGTTTTCAATGGCGCTAGTAATACGACCGCTAAGGCCTTGTAACGGCTCTTCTCTACTCACTACAGGAATATAGTTAAGTTGCTCTGGGTACACTCTTAAAAGCTCATTAATAAGTGCTTGATAGCTTAAATCGTTATTAAAACGTACGCCATGTACTATATTAATGCTTTTGTATTTTTGCCATACATCGGGTTGCTGCAATATAGATAAAAATGGCCCTATTGCAGTGCCCGTTCCGAGCATCCAAAGCTGATCGCTTTGCGGGATTTCGTCAAGGGTAAAAAAGCCTGTAGCACGTTGTTCTATAAGTACAGTTTCGCCGGGTTGCAATTTTGCTAAATGCGGCGAAAGCAAACCATCAATAACATTAATTAAATAAAACTCTAGATTGGGGTTTTCTGGGGCATTTACAAATGAGTAGGCGCGAGCAATACGTTTTTCGCCATCCATTATTGAAAGCTTGGTAAATTGCCCCGCCTTAAATGGCGCTATATCTGCGTTAAGCGTTAAACTAAAAAGTGTTTCGCTCCACCATTTTATATCTTTTACTGTTGCTTCTACCCAATTAGACATATTTAACTCCAAAGCTGAACAATATCACTGCCGACCTAAAGAATGGTTGTAATTTAAACACTATCATTAAGTGAGATAAACTTACATAACGCACCGTTATATTTAAAAGCTTTAAAAAGAGGGGTCAATTTGAAGAGGCTTTGCTCTAAACATGCGCAAATCCTAGCACTTTAATAAAGATTAACTCTTTATTTAGGCATAAAAAAAGCCGCATAAAATGCGGCTTTGGAGGTTTTAGTCTCACTTCACTTTGGGCGTGTCTCCAAAACTTAGTGAATACGTTACCAAGGAACTGTTATATTTAACCTGAACTCTGGATAATAAATCTCTTAACCAAAGTTCAGATTATTTAGTTAATTAGATAGACTCTAATGCAATTTTAACCATTTCGTTAAACGTGCTTTGACGTTCGTCGGCTGGTGTTGCTTCGCCAGTGATCACGTGGTCACTTACGGTAAATAGTGCCATTGCGTTTGCACCATACTCTGCAGCAACGCCGTATAAGCCGGCTGTTTCCATATCTACAGCTAACATACCCAACTTATCTAGGTCTTTGTAGAATGTGTCGTCTGCTTGATAGAAGGTGTCGGTAGTAAATACGTTACCTACTTTTGCTTTAATACCTAACTCTTTCGCAGCATTTACGCCGTTTAAAAGTAGATCAAAATTAGCAATAGCAGAAAAATCGTAACCACGTACACGTGCACGATTTACATTTGAATCTGTGCTTGCACCTTGTGCAAAAATCACGTCGCGGATTTTAATGTCGGTACCAATACCGCCACATGTACCAATACGTATAATGTTTTTAACGCCAAAGCTTACAATTAGTTCGCGTGCATAAATAGACATTGATGGAATGCCCATGCCAGAACCCATAATGCTTACTGGTTTACCTTTATAAGTGCCAGTAAAACCGTACATGTTACGAACACCTGTAACCTGTACTGCATCATCTAAAAAGTTTTCAGCAATATATTGCGCACGTAGCGGATCGCCAGGCATTAATACTGTTTCGGCGAAATCACCAACGTTTGCACTGATATGCGGAGTACTCATTAATTGTTTTCCTTTTTATTTGGTGTAGTTAGCTTATCTAAAAAGCTGTCACCGTATTCAAGCTCAGAAAGGTTAAACCACTGTGCTAGGGTTTGGCCTATATCTGCAAAGCTGTTGCGTTCACCTAATGGTGTGTTATTCATACCTGGCTTATAAGCTATTACAGGTACGTATTCACGAGTGTGCTCTGAACCTGGAAAGGTTGGGTCACATCCGTGATCGGCAGTGATCATTAATATATCATCTGCATTTAACTGTTTAAGTATAGTTGGTAAATAGTCATCAAATTCTTTTAATGCTTTTGCATAACCTACTGGGTTACGGCGATGACCAAATTTTTCATCAAAATCTACAAGGTTAGTAAAAACTAAGCTGCGATCTGGTGCGCTTGAAATAACTTCACTGGTTTTTTCAAGCAAGTTCATAAGCCCTGGTGCTTTGTGCTTTTGAGTTATGCCCTGATGCGCGTAAATATCTGAAATTTTACCAATACTAATTACTTCGCCGCCATCTTTTGCTAATACATCTAACAACGTTGGCGCTGGCGGAAGTACCGAATAGTCACGGCGATTACCTGTACGAGCAAAATCTTGACTATTTGAACCCAAAAATGGCCGCGCAATCACTCGTCCTATATTCATTTCATCAAGTAGCGCCCGTGCGATTTCGCAAACTTGATAAAGCTTATCTAGGCCGAATGACTCTTCATGCGCGGCTATTTGAAACACGCTATCAGCTGAGGTGTAACAGATTGGCTTACCTGTTTTTACGTGCTCTTCACCTAGCTGCTCTAATATGGTGGTTCCTGATGCATGGCAATTGCCTAAAATGCCAGGAATACCAGTGCGAGCAATAAACTCGTCTATAAATTCTTGTGGGAAGCTCGGCTGTGTTTTAGGGAAATAACCCCAATCAAATAACACAGGTACACCCGCCATTTCCCAATGACCTGATGGTGTATCTTTACCGCTCGAAAGTTCTTTAGCATAACCCCAAGCACCTTGCGGTGTTTGACGATCTGATACTAAACACGTTTCCCCACCGGCAGCTTCACATGCATCTACTAAACCTAATTTAGATAAATTAGGTAGCGATAGTGCACTGCCCGTTTCGTCATAATATGCTTTAAGTAAGTGAGCGAATGTATTAGCGCCAAGATCACCAAATTTGTCTGCATCTGGTGCTGCACCGATTCCTAGGCTATCCGCCATTAAGATAATTGCTCTTGCCATTTTGACCTCACTTTGCTTCTAGGTGGTTACTTTATCCGCTGATCGAATTTTTCGTACAGGACAAAAGTCCTGTTTCATAAAACCTAAACATTATAAATTTGCGTTCTTGAGCGAAGCAAAAGAGATTAATCGTGTCTTTTTTGCTATTGTGATCTACCAACAATATATCCTTCTGTGTGGGTGAGAACTTTAGTGACACGAACTACAATTATAGCCATAGCTGGCGCATCTGCGTCTGGCAAATCTCTATTTAGCCAAACTATATACAACGAACTGGTTAACGAGCTTGAACCTGGTGCTATCGCCATTATCGAAGAAGATGCTTATTATAAGGATCAGTCTCATTTGCCTATGGCTCATCGTACGCAAACTAACTACGATCATCCTGATGCATTTGAACATGAACTAATGCTTGAGCATTTAACACAACTTCGTAGTGGAAACTCTGTAGAAGTACCAACTTATGATTATGCACAGCATACCCGTAGCGATAAAACGCGACGTGTACCGGCTGCTAAAATCTTAATAGTAGAAGGTATTTTATTACTGAGCGATAAAGCGCTTAATAAAGAATTTGATATCAAGGTGTTTATTGATACACCTTTAGATATTTGCTTAATGCGACGTATGCAACGTGATATGGAGCAAAGAGGCAGAACATTACAATCTGTTGTTGAGCAATATCAAGCAACTGTTAGACCGATGTTTTATCAATTTATTGAGCCTTCTAAGCATAACGCTGATTTAGTTGTGACTCGAGGCGGTATGAACCGTGTTGCGATTGATATTATTAAAAGTAAAATCAAGTATTTACTACAAGAATAATAACGGGAAACATGGGTATGACAACATTAATGAGCTTAGTGGGCATGGTTGTGCTGCTAAGTATTGCTTTTGCGGCTTCAACTAACCGCAAAGCAATTAGTTTAAGAACCGTTGGCATAGCGTTTGCTATGCAAGTCGTTATTGGCGGTTTTGTTCTGTTTTTTGAAGCAGGAAAAAATGTATTAACAAGCATGTCTGCAGCCGTTTCATCGGTTATTGGTTATGCAAATGACGGTATTGGGTTTTTATTTGGCCCGCTAGCGTCACAAGATACGTTAGGTTTTATATTCGCAATTCAAGTATTGCCGGTTATTGTGTTTTTCTCAGCGCTTGTCGCTGTTTTATATCACCTTGGCATTATGGATTGGATAATTAGAATTTTAGGCGGTGGTTTACAAAAGCTTTTGAAAACCTCGCGTACAGAATCGCTTTCAGCAACGGCCAATATTTTTGTGGGCCAAACTGAAGCACCGCTAATAGTTAAGCCATTTATAGCAACAATGACTAAGTCTGAATTGTTTGCAGTAATGGTAGGTGGTTTAGCCACTGTAGCAGGCTCTGTTATGGCCGGTTACGTAATTATTGGTGTAGACCTTAAGTATCTTATTGCGGCAAGCTTTATGGCCGCGCCGGGTGGTTTTTTAATGGCAAAAATGATTGTGCCAGAAACAGAAACTCCTAAAGATAACTTAGCAGATTTAGATTTAAGTGATCATGATAAACCAGTTAATGTAATCGATGCAGCTGCATCAGGCGCAGCTAACGGCATGCATCTAGCACTTAACGTAGGTGCAATGCTACTTGCCTTCGTGGCGTTAATTGCTCTACTAAACGGTTTATTAGGCGGCGTTGGCGGGTGGTTCGATTACCCAACATTGACGCTTCAAGAAATATTAGGCTATTTATTTGCTCCTGTTGCATGGTTACTCGGTGTACCGTGGGATGAAGCAATTATAGCCGGCAGCTTTATTGGTCAAAAGATAGTAGTAAACGAGTTTGTTGCTTACTTAGACTTTATAAATTATCGCGATACGTTAAGTGCTCACACGCAAGCAATTGTTACTTTTGCATTGTGTGGATTTGCTAACTTATCATCGATAGCCATTTTACTAGGTGGGTTAGGCGGTATGGCGCCTAGCAGGCGGAAGGATATCGCACGCTTAGGGCTCAGAGCAGTGTTAGCAGGATCTATGGCTAACCTTATGAGTGCAGCAATTGCTGGGTTTTTCCTCTCGCTAGCTTAGAAACTTATTGAGATGAACTCAGGTGTTGCAAAACAAGAAGATAGTCCTTTAAGGGGTTAAAGTACTATCTGACTTGAACGATACTTCACCAAGGGCCGCAAGGCCCTTTTATCGTTTTAGGGCTTTAATAATTAACCTTCCTTCTGTTTACTCACCTTCCCACAAGCAAACTCTACACAAGTCTTTAAATACCCTTTAAGCCGCTATTATTACAAACATAGTAACTCATTCTATTTAACCAGAGATCTGGTTATTAAAACTCTTAGCGCTGTACACAGCTTTGCATGCCATGAGAATATCTTCAAACCTTAGGTTATCTTACCTAATACACACTCGCTTAATTGAACTATCTATTTTTGAGGGTGGAAAAACGTGTTGATAACTAGACAAAAAATTCGCTATTTAATTGTTCTTGGCAATTGCTCCTGCATTGCTCTACTTTCTGCATTTATGCGGTCGTAAATGAAGATATTTTAACGCAGGTAGCAACACGCTTAGCCCCGCATAGTGATTAAGTATTATTGCAGATTGGCATAAGCAAATTACCATCAATAAAATGCCTAACTTTTAGCTTAATTTTTGTTATTAAAGAAATTTATGCCAATTTTACTTTTGTATTTTTTATATTTTAAGCCACACTTAATTTATGCTTATAAACCAAATAATGAATATACCTTGTGAAACCCTTTATTTACCTTTTATGCCTTACCTATTGCCTAGCCGCCGTAGCGCAAGATGACTACTTGGTGGTAACAGAGCTTGCTCCACCTAATCAAGAACTAGTTAATGGTGAAGTAGTGGGTGAAGGCACGCAGTTTATAAGGGATATTTTCGCCCAAGCCAAGCTAAAACCTAATATACAAATGTACCCTTGGGCAAGAGCATATAAAGTCGCTAAAGAGCTTAAAAACACGTTTATTTACAGCTTAGCACGCACTGAGAAACGCGAAGATTTATTTTATTGGATAGGGCCTGTAGGACGCTTTGAGCTAGGATTTATTAGTTTATCGTCACGTAATGATATTGAAATCAACAGCACAGAGGGGGCAAAAAAATACAAAATTGCGATGCAACGAAATGACTTTTCTACACAAACTTTAACTAAACTTGGTTTTGAAGTAGTACTTACATCAGATATACAAAAATCATACTCTTTATTATTGGCAAAAAAAGTAGAATTAATTGTTGATGATCCTTTATACATGCAGCAAATGAGTGACTATTTAAAGCTAGAACCTGGGCACTTAAAATTCGTTTATAAAATTGATGAGTTGACGATTGATGCCTACTTGGCGGCTAACAAAAAAACAGATATTCAACTAATTGAAGCCCTTCAAGCAGCATTCTTAGAAGTAAAAAAGAATAAAGCTCTCCCTTATAGTCACTAACATCAGCGCTTATATCGCTTTTTATAAGCTGAAAAGTTATCCTTCCTTTTAAGCTTTTCATACTCACTATTAAAACGCGCTACAATGTAATTGGGTACTGATTTATTAAACGCAATGTAGTTGCCTGCTATTTCAGGTATTGGCAATTCCTGCAGTCTAACGACATCGTCCTCACTATACCCAAAAGGCGAAAGCTGATAACCAATGGTGTACTCTGAGCCTAAA
Source organism: Pseudoalteromonas sp. MMG007 (assembly GCF_018100985.1). Taxonomy (GTDB): domain Bacteria; phylum Pseudomonadota; class Gammaproteobacteria; order Enterobacterales; family Alteromonadaceae; genus Pseudoalteromonas. The sequence continues at coordinate 83,757 of NZ_JAGJEI010000012.1, forward strand.
ATTAAGTCTATTTTACTATTTAAAAACAAGTGCATATATTGCTTTTCATCACCTATAGACAAAAGGTTTTTACCTGCTTCAAACCCTACTTTTTTGACTATCGATTCGTAAATATCCCCTCTTACAATAGCAAGTGAAAACTGCTTAGCTTCATTTAAGCTGTTCATTTTTAACTGAGTATTTTTTTTAAGTTTATAAAAAAATGTTTCACTGGATGCCAAAGGCCCTACCCAATTAAAAATAGGCGTTCTTTGGGACGTTTTAGCGATAGAAATAATACCTGAATGCTTTTCTTTTTGGACTAGGCTGTAAGCACGTTTCCAAGGAAGTATTTTAAATTCACAGATAATGTCTGACGCAATGCATACATCTTTTACAATATCGAGATTTATGCCAACAAGCTGACCCGCTTTGCTTTCAAAATTGTATGGTGAAAAGTGCTCAGTGTAGATCGTGAGCTTGAAATCTTCAGCCTGTACATAATGGCTGATAAATATAAAAACGAGTGTGAGGAAGGACTTAATGATAACGATACCTACTGATGAACTTACATTAATAATAGGCGCAGCTTAGGTTGAGTCAAATTTCAGACACAAAAAAAGCGCCTTAAGCGCTTTTTTTCATTTTACTTAAAAAGTAAAATTATACAGCTGTGATGTTATCAGCTTGAGGACCTTTTTGACCTTGTGAAAGAGTGAACTCTACACGTTGGCCTTCAGCTAAAGTTTTGAAACCTTCGCTTTTGATTGCTGAGAAATGTGCGAAAACGTCTGGGCCATTTTCTTGCTCGATGAAACCAAAACCTTTAGACTCGTTGAACCACTTAACTGTACCTGATACGATGTTAGACATTGTAATATCCTGATATAAAATAAAAAAATATGCTCATATGAGCGGGTGTAGCAAAAAATGAGATGGTACTTAAAAACTTCAGGACGGTACTACAAGTATTACTTATACAACAACGAAATGGAGATTTATAAATTACATGCTTTCTTTCTAGCTGCGGCCCACTATATAGAGTTCGAATATTTTGTCAAGCATTTATAACTAATTAAATAACGAGTGAATAGCTAACAGAGATAATATCAACTTTTAATGCACAAAAATAAGTAAGTATCTGTAATTACATTCAAAAGTTGGAATAGCTAGAGTGAACCAGCTATTACACATCTATTGCGGCCATGGTTTTTAGCATAATAAAGTGCTTTATCGGCACACTTATAAACTTGGTCAATATCGTTACTGTGATCTGGCCAAGTTGCTATACCTATCGAAATAGTAATGTAGCCAATAGTATCTATTTTTGAAGACTCGACGGTGGTGCGTAAGCGCTCCGCAATTGTATAAGCACTTTTACTGTCCTCGTTAGGTAGCACTAGCACAAATTCTTCACCGCCAATACGGGCTACAATATCGTCTTTTCTTGAGAGCTTTTTAATGATGTCTGTTAAGTAAACAAGCGCTTCATCACCTTTATCATGGCCAAAGGTATCGTTTACGCGTTTAAAAAAATCGATATCTATTTCTAAAATAGCAAAGGGTGTTTGTTTAAACATAAGCTGGTTTAATAAACCATTTAGACTTCTTCGATTATGAGTGTTAGTTAGAGGATCTGTTTGCGCATCATGGCGAAGCTGCCCTATTTGCATTTGTAATATATTAACCCCCTTTAGCATCGCCATTTTTAATCTATGACTTTCAAAGTACCAAGACTTAACCGCTTTTAGTTTGTCTAAGCTTTGAGGATCGTCAAGGGTGTCAGCATTGTCGGCTAAGCGCTTTAATGGCCTTGCAATAAAGTGCGCAAATAAGCCTATGAGTATAAATGTAATTAACGCCATAGGGATCGTTTGCTTAACTACTTCAATAGTTAATACATCTAGTGATGAAAGCGTTAGTTTTAGAGGTCTTTGTGCCACTATGCCCCAACCAGAGGACGCAACAGGTGCATAGCCTGCTAACATGGTTTTATTTTTACTATTAAGTACTTGCGACGCGCCTTTTTTGCCACTTAACGCAGCATCTACAACTGCATTACCAGTAACTAAAGAACCTATACGGTGTGCATCCGGGTGATACAAAATATATTTATTTGAGCTGACCACATATAAATAAGAGCCCCCTTCGTGATAATGCTGCTCTAAAAGGGCATTTAAAATATTTTTTTCTTTTAAATAAAGAGAGCCACCAATATAGCCTAAATAATTGCCCTCTAAATCAAATAGTGGATGCGATATAAAAACAATTAAGTTGCCAGCTGCCGACATATACGGCTTACTAATTAACGGACGTTTCTTATTAGTGGCCTCAATTGCACCTGGCGTATTTATTGGTTGGCCAATTATAGTAGCAAAGTGTGGAGAAGTAGCAGCAAGAATTCCATTAACGTTAACCACAACAGAATTAAAACTCTTTGTTTGAAGGTTTAACCGGGTTACTTCGCTATTTAGTAACTGCAGGTCATCTGTTTGATGTTCAATAACGTTAGCTGAATAAGCCAGTTGCTGAAGAGCCGACTCTAAAAAATTGTCAGTTGCGGACGCTAGCTTTTGTGCATAAGCTAGGTTACTTCTAAGCGTAAATTTGGTCAGCTGCTCTTTTTGAACCTGATAAGTAGAGTAAAAACTTCCCACCAGTGTGCTCATTGCAGCAGAAAATGCGAGCAATAATATAAGAAACCTTAAATTTAAAGCAGGTAATAATTTTTTAATCAAAACGCTTCCACAACTCGTTATTAATAACACTTTAAAGTGTAAAAAAGCCGTCAATTATAACTCTTAGCTGAATATTAAGCCATTAATTATACTATCTATACTTTACTAAAAATCGTTATCAATACGCGCTTTGCAGTTGCGCGTAAAAGTAGATAAGCTGCGTGTACTTATCTAATTTTATTTAGCTTTGGAGAATATTTTGCTAAATAAGTATGTTGTATCGTCTCTTGTTTTTTTATCTGGGTGCTTAATGCCATTACAATCTTCTTTTGCTAAATCAGCACTTTCTCTTGAACAGCAACTTGGCCAAAAGTTAATACTCGACTTTCGCTACTACTGTGAGCAAGGATCAAGTAAACAATGCCGTACCCCAATGACCAGCTTGCCAAGCGAGCTTGCTAATGTAGTAACAAAACACAATATTGGTGGTGTTATTTTATTTTCTGAAAATACACAATCAATTGAGCAAACGATTACGCTTAATACGCAGCTACAAACTGCAGCAAGCAAATCAAGCAGTAAGTTGCCGCTATTTATTTCAATAGATCAGGAGGGCGGACGCGTAGCACGTTTACCTCGCGATGTAGCGACCTCCTTTACAGGTAATATGTCGATTGGCGCAACCTACAAAAAGCACGGTATTGAATTCGCAACTAAAACGGCAACAGTCATAGCAAAAGAACTTGCATCATTAGGAGTTAATGTTAATTACGCGCCTACTGTTGATGTAAATATGAATCCAGACAACCCTGTAATAAATGTTCGATCCTTTGGTGAAAACCCGACACTGGTTGGCAAATTAGGTGCAGCTCAAGTTGCTGGCTTTGAAAGTAACGGCGTTATTACCTCTTTAAAGCATTTTCCTGGACATGGTGATACAAGTGTCGATAGCCATACAGGGCTACCCCAAGTAAACCATTCAAAAGAGGTTATTTACGAGCAAGATCTTGCGCCGTTTAAACATATTATCGCCAAGCAAAACCCTGGTATGATAATGACTGCACATATTCAATACCCGCAACTCGATAGCAGTACCTTTATAAGTATTGATGGTAAAGCCATGATTAAACCAGCCACTATGTCACGCACTATTATTACTGATATTTTGCGAGACGAGCTTAACTATCAAGGGGTCGTGGTTACAGATGCGCTTGATATGGCGGGTATTAGCCACTTCTTTACGCCAACTCAAGCGGTTATTAATACCTTTGCGGCAGGTGTTGATATAGCACTTATGCCTATAGAGATAAGAACACCCGATGATTTGAACAAGCTAGACTTTTTAATTAAAGAGCTGGTAGCCGCTGTAAAATCAAAACAACTCGATGAGCACGAAATAGCACAATCTGCGAAGCGTATTACCACTTTAAAAAGTAAATTTAAGCTAAGCACTAATTTTGATCCTATTACCGCGCTTATTAATGCAAAGCAGATTATTGGCAGCAAAGCTCACCGTACAGTAGAAACAGAGCTTGCAGTGGCGGCTATTACACTAGTAAAAAATACAGATAGCACCTTGCCACTAAAACTAAAAAATACGCAGCGTGTGCATATTATTATGCCCGACACACGTAAATGTATGGCGATGCAGCAAGCACTTGAAGCTATCAGCGAAAAAGTATTAACTTATACCTGTAGTAGCTTACAAGGGTTTGATCCCGAACAAGCTAGCAAGCAAATAAATTCGGCTGATGTAATTATTGCTGCAAATGCCACACCTAATCAAAGTGCAGTAGAGATTGGCGGAATGGACGATTTAAAAGATGACCCTAATTTTGCTCTTAGTACTGCACAACAACCTCAAGCGCTTGAGTCATTATTAAAAATAGCTAAGCAAAGTAATAAAAGTACCGTGTTTATTAGTTTAAGGGCGCCGTACGATATTGCTACATATGGTGAATATGCTCAGGCAGTGCTTGCATCATACGCGTACAATATTGATATAGATAAAAACGAGAGAGTTTCTGGCCCCGCTTTTACAGCGTTAGCAAAAGTATTACTTGGTAAAGAGCAAGCAAATGGCGTTTTACCTGTCACAATCAAACCGCAAAAGGCGCACTAACATGAAACTAAATTGCGATTTAGGCGAAAGTTTTGGTTCATGGAACATGGGGCTAGACGATGATGTAATGCCGCATATTAATATGGCTAACATTGCATGTGGGTTTCATGCAGGTGACGCTGATGTAATAGCTAAAACTCTTAAACTTGCTAAGCAGCATAAGGTACAAATTGGTGCTCACCCTAGCTACCCTGATTTACAGGGTTTTGGTAGGCGCTCAATGAACCTTAGCGAAGTAGAACTTACTAATTGCCTGCATTATCAAATAGCGGCTCTTGAGGGGATGGCAAAAGTGCATGGTTTAACGCTTAGTTACGTTAAACCCCATGGCGCACTTTATAACGACATGATGGCTGATGAGCAAATATTACAAGCGGTTATACATGCTATTGCCAACTACCCTAGCCAATTAAAATTAATGATTTTAGCCACAAGTAGTGCTCACGAGCATATTAAAAAAGCAAAAGAGCAAAACGTAGAACTAATACTCGAAGCCTTCGCCGATAGGCAGTACACCGATGACGGACATTTAGTATCACGAACGCTTGAAGGTAGCGTTCACAATAAAGCGGCATTATTAAAGCAAGTAACTCAGCTTTTATCTGATGGTAGCGTAACAACTCGCTCAGGAAAAAAACTAACGCTCAACGCACATAGCTTATGTGTACATGGCGACAACTCAGACGGCATAGCGCTTATTAAAGATATTAAATCACTGTGCGAATCAGCTGACTAAGTCTTTACAGTACCTTTAATTGAAGCTGTAAACCCCCTTTACAGCTTAACTCATAGAGTTTTATAAGAGCTTCACCGCATCCCCCTTTTAATCCCTAAGCAGCTATCATATAAATACATTTAGAATGATAAAAACCACAACAGGGACCATAAATGAAAAAGTTTTTAGCGCTTAGCCTTAGTAGTAGCCTCGTTTTAGGATGTAGTAGTTTAGCCTACGCAGAAGAAAACACACTGCAATTACAAGACGTATTCAATTTAGAATATGCCAATCAAATAGATATTACAGAAGACGGTAAAACGGTTTATTTTGTGCGTAACCGCATGGATATAAAAACCGACCGTAAAGTAAGTAATATTTGGTCTGTTGATTATAAAACTAAGCAAATGCAGCCATTAACTTCTGGCGTGCATATGGATTACTCGCCGGTACTTTCTCCAGATGGTCAGCGCCTTGCTTTTATATCTACCCGCGATGGCAGTAGCCAAATTTATATGAAATGGCTAAAAACCGGTGCAATAGCAAAAATTAGTAACTTAACAAGCTCCCCTCGTGCTATTTCATGGAGCCCAGATTCAAGCCAGCTTGTTTTTAGCATGTTTGTTCCAAGCAACTCTTCGGCGCCAGTAAGCTTACCGGGAAAGCCAAAAGGTGCAACGTGGGCAGAGCCTGCTAAGTTTATTGACGATGTTTACTATCGAGCAGATGGTGGCGGTTATACGCAAAAAGGATTTAGCCAGCTTTTTGCCATAGATGCCAACGGTGGGAATGCACAACAACTCACAAATGATGAGTTTGATAACGCTGGCAATGTTAGTTTTAGTAAAGACGGTAAATCTCTTTATTTTTCAGCAAACAGACACGAGCAAAACTTACTTAAACCAACCAATAGCGAAGTGTATAAACTTAATTTAAGCACTTTAGCAATTGAGCCAATCACTGATAGAAATGGTCCCGACCAGCAGCCTAAAGTATCGCCTGATGGTCGTTACTTAGCATACACAGGGTATGATGATAAACGTACAAATTACGAAAACACTCAGCTTTATATTCGTGATTTAAAAACGGGTGATACAAAAAGTTTAACTCCTAATTTTGATAGAAGCGTGAGCCAAATTAAATGGAGTGCTAACTCAAAAGGGGTTTACTTTAGTTACGCCGATGAAGGCCAAACAGCCCTTGCCTATCAGCCTCGTAGCGGTAAACGTAAAGTGCTCACCGAGCAAATAGGCAGCGTTGCGTTTGGTCGTCCTTATTCAGGAGGGGATTTTGATATTAGTGAAGATGGTGATATTGCTTTTACCCTTGCAGACATCCAACGCCCGGCAGATGTAGCTAAAGTTAAGCGCGGCAAAGCTGAGCGCTTAACAAACTTAAATGCGGATGCACTCGACACCAAACAATTAGCCAAAGTTGAAGAAATCTGGGTTAAATCTAGCCACGATGAGCTGCCTATTCAGGGCTGGATTGCGTACCCGCCTGAGTTTGATAGTAATAAAGAATACCCACTAATACTAGAGATACATGGAGGCCCTGTCGCTAATTATGGCCCTCATTTTAGTGCTGAAATACAGTTATTTGCTGCAAAAGGAAATGTAGTTTTATACATGAACCCTCGCGGGAGTGACTCATACGGTAAAGAGTTTGCTCAAACCATACACCATAATTACCCTAGCAACGATTTTGATGATTTAATGACTGGCGTTGATGCAGTAATAGCAAAAGGCTTTATTGATGAGTCTAAATTATTTGTAACCGGTGGCTCTGGCGGTGGTGTACTAACAGCATGGATTGTAGGCCACACTGACCGCTTTGCAGCTGCAGTGGTTGCTAAACCTGTTATTAATTGGATCAGCTTTGTACTAACTGCTGACTTTTATCCATTTTTTGCTGATTACTGGTTTCCAGGTAAGCCATGGGAACATATTGAGCACTACATGAAGCGCTCACCAATAAGCTACGTAGGTAATGTAACCACACCAACCATGTTGCTTACTGGAGAATCTGACTACCGTACACCAATATCAGAAACTGAGCAGTTTTATCAAGCGTTAAAACTACAGGGTGTTGATACAGCAATGGTGCGTATTCCTAATGCATCTCACGGAATTACTACACGCCCATCTAACTTAATGACCAAAGTTGCGTATATTCAATGGTGGTTTGATAAGCACACTAAATAACCTAATTTTAAAATAATAAATCTATAGCTCAAATAAAAGCCACTTTAAATAAGTGGCTTTTATATTTACTGCTGTAGCATTAAAACTGTAAACCCCCTTTACAGTTTTATGGCAGACAAATATCGGACTTAGCCAAAACTTCAGTTAGTAAAATTTCGGTTTATACTATTTTAACTAGTTTGAGTTAGTAAAAAAGCGGTTTGAGCCACTGTTTATAACCTCTCAGTTAGTAAAATTTTGTTTTATAGTTAAAAGAAGTTAGTAAAAAATCGGTTTATAAAACGCATCAAATCTTCCTATAAATCTAAAATCAGTAACTTATCGGCTTTTTAATGCCCAAGAAAGGCCCTTTACGGTAAAAATTAGCGTAAAAAATGCGTTTTACACCGTGTTAGTTAAACTCTGATCTGTAAATTTACTCAGGTAGTTAAATCGTGATCCAAAATAATTTGGTTAGTTAAACTATGATCTGTAACTATGCCTTCAATGACCTAACTTTATTTAAAATAATAAAAAAGGGCCTACAGGCCCTTGAGTAACACTATCTAGTTAGGAATTTAAAATTGGTTCATGGTGTTGTCTTCACCACCTGCTTTAAGTGCGTTATCACCCGAGAAGTACTCTTTGTGCGTATCGCCAATGTTAGAACCAGCAAGATCCTGATGCTTAACTGACGCCTGCTCTCGGCGAATTTCTTGGCGCTGTACATCACGTACATAAGCAAGCATCCCCATGTCACCAAAGTAACCTTCAGATAAAATATCAGTGCTTAGTGCAGCAGTATGATAGGTAGGTAGTGTGATTAAGTGATGGAAAATACCGGCTTCACGTGCGCCATCGCGCTGGAAGTTTTGTACCAGTAAATCAGCTGCTTGAGCAAGCTCAGTGTCATCCATTTCTGGCGCCATTAAGCCTTTGTTGTCACCTAAGCTTGGGTAAGCACTTAAATCACGGCCAGCTTCTTGCCATTCTTGGTAAACTTGCTCGCGGAACTTAAGCGTCCAGTTAAATGAAGGCGAGTTATTGTATACAAGCTTAGCATCAGGTACTTGCTCTTTAACACGGTTTACCAGTTCTGCAATTTGTTTAACATGTGGTTTTTCTGTTTCAATCCACAGTAAATCAGCGCCCGACTGTAAGCTGGTAATACAATCAAGTACTACGCGGTCTTTTTCAGTGCCTTCGCGAAACTGGTAGAGGCCATTTTCAAGGCGAGTTGGTTTACAAAGTTCACCGTTGATTTTCATTGCGGTATCACCTTCATTTAAGTCATCTACCCCATTAATAGGTGTCGTTTCTAAAAAGGCGTTGTATTGACTAGCTAAATCACCAGGCGTTTGAGATACCGGCACTTTTTGTGTAAGGCTTGCACCTAACGAGTCGGTACGTGCCACAATAATACCGTTATCAATCCCTAGTTCTAAAAATGCGTAACGTACTGCATTAATTTTTGCTAAAAAGTCTTCATGCGGTACGGTTACTTTACCCGCTTGGTGGCCACATTGTTTAGCGTCAGACACTTGGTTTTCAATCTGAATGGCACACGCGCCGGCTTCAATCATTTTTTTAGCGAGTAAGTAGGTTGCTTCTTCGTTACCAAAGCCTGCGTCAATATCGGCAATAATTGGCACTACATGGGTTTCAAAGTTATCGATTTTATCAAGCACCGCTTGTACATCACCACCATTTGCTTTTGCTTCATCTAAATCGTTAAACAAATGGTCTAGTTCACGTGCATCAGCTTGCTTTAAAAACGTATAAATTTCTTCAATTAATGCAGGTACCGATGTTTTTTCGTGCATGCTTTGATCGGGTAATGGGCCAAATGCAGAGCGAAGCGCTGCAACCATCCAACCACTTAAGTATACGTAACTGCGTTTAGTTGTTTTTTGATGACGCTTAATAGCCATCATCATCTGCTGCGCAGTAAAACCATGCCAACACCCTAAAGACTGTGTGTATTGGCTTGTGTCTTTATCGTATGCAGCCATATCTTCACGCATTACGTCGGCTGTGTATTGTGCAATTTCAATCCCAGTACGAAAGCGGTTTTGTAAACGCATGCGGCTTGCATACTCTGGGTTAATTGCTTTCCACGCATTACCTTGTGATTGGCAAAGGGTCGCTAGAGTGTCTGTTTCGTGTGTGTACGTTGTCATAATAAAATCCTTCGAACGGGTCTATAAATTATTTTAATGTTGTGAGAGTGGCTAGGAGTGTGTGCTCCGTTTGCTTAATTCAACATTAGGCTCATTTTTTAGATTTAGTAAATTTATAGTTGTTATTGCGGCTATATATTTTATGAATGAGCAAAAAGCACTCAACACTGTGTTTATGCGGTATTGTTTGTTTAACACACACATATAAAAACAACACACGGCACCGTTTAAGGAAGGTAATTATGACTCACACTCTCACACACTCAGGGCTAAGCGTAGATACACAGCTAGCTGACTTTGTTAAAACAAAGCTACTTCCAGGTACTCATTTATCAGAGCAGCAATTTTGGAAAAGCTTTGCAAATATAGTGCAAACACTGACGCCAACAAACCGTGCACTACTTGAAAAAAGAGAGCAATTGCAGCAGCAAATAGACGATTACCACTTGAAAAATAAATCGTGGGACAGCGCTGCATATCACTCTTTTTTACAAGAAATAGGTTACTTGGTAAAAGAGCCTGAAAATTTTAGTATTGAAACTCAAAATGTTGAGCCTGAGGTCGCACTTACAGCTGGCCCACAATTAGTTGTGCCTGTTAGTAATGCACGCTTTGCGCTTAACGCAGCAAATGCGCGTTGGGGCTCGTTATACGACGCTTTATACGGCACAGACGTGCTAAGTGAAGACGATGGAGCTGAAAAAGGCAGCACATATAACCCAGTACGCGGCTTTAAAGTAATGGCTTACGCGCGCCAGTTTTTAGATAAAGCATTACCGCTAAGTAATGGCTCGCATATTGAAAGCACTAATTACTCAGTAGTTAATGGTAGCCTAGTTATAACGCTTCGCGACAGCTCGCAAACAACGCTTGCTAACCCTTCACAACTTATTGGTTTTAAGGGTGAAGCGCAAAATCCAAGTGTTATATTATTAAAAAATAATGGCCTACATTTAGAGCTACAAATAGACCATCACCACCCTATTGGCCAAGCCGATAAAGCCGGCTTAAAAGATGTCGTACTCGAGGCCGCCCTTACCACCATAATGGATTGCGAAGACTCTGTAGCCGCCGTTGATGCCGAGGATAAAGTACAAGTTTATAAAAATTGGTTAGGCCTTATGCAAGGTAATTTAACTGAGTCATTTAAAAAAGGAGATAAAACGGTAGAGCGTACCTTACAAAGCGATAAAACATACACAGCTCTTGATGGTGGCACAGTTACCTTAAAAGGCCGTAGCATGATGTTTGTCCGCAATGTAGGCCATTTAATGACTAATCCGGCTATTTCTGATATTTATGGCCAGCCTGTATTTGAAGGCATTATGGATGCAATGTTTACAGCCACAGCAGCCCTGCACGACTTAAACAAAAAAACAGGCATGAAAAACTCAAGCGCTCAAAGTATAAATATTGTAAAGCCAAAAATGCATGGCCCCGACGAAGTTGCCTTTACCAACACATTGTTTAGCCACGTAGAAGAGGCACTCGGTTTACCTAAAAATACACTTAAAATGGGCATTATGGATGAAGAGCGCCGCACCTCTGCAAATTTAAAAGCTTGTATACATAGAGCTAAAGAGCGTGTTGTATTTATTAACACCGGCTTTTTAGATAGAACCGGAGACGAAATTCATACCTCAATGCATGCGGGAGTTGTATTACCAAAAGCAGAGATTAAAAAGCAGCCATGGATCCAAGCATACGAAGACCGTAACGTAGATATTGGCCTTGCTTGTGGCTTAAGTCACAAGGCACAAATAGGTAAAGGCATGTGGCCAATGCCAGATAAAATGGCACTAATGATGGAGCAAAAACTTGCGCATCCGCAATCTGGTGCCAATACCGCATGGGTGCCCTCCCCTACTGCAGCGACCCTACATGCAATGCATTACCATGATGTAAACGTATTTAACGCGCAGCAAAACATAGCGACACGTGCACAAGCAAGCCTAAATGATTTGCTTACGCCACCATTAATGGACGATATTACAGCGCTTTCAAAAGAAGATATTCAAAGTGAACTTGAAAACAATGCACAAGGCATTTTAGGTTATGTAGTACGTTGGATAGACCAAGGAATTGGCTGCTCCAAAGTGCCCGATATAAACCATATAGGTTTAATGGAAGACAGAGCTACGCTTCGCATTTCAAGCCAACACATGGCTAATTGGTTACACCATGGGGTATGTACGCAAGCTCAAATAGAGTCAACAATGGCAAAAATGGCAAAAGTAGTTGATGGCCAAAACGAGCACGACAGCGCTTATAAACCTATGGCAAGCAACGCGCTATCACTTAAAAATAGCATTGCATATCAAGCGGCTTTAGCTTTAGTTATAGAGGGAGCAAAACAACCAAGTGGTTACACTGAGCCATTACTGCATAGCTACCGTATTAAATATAAGGCTCAAATGAGTTAATAATTAAATTAACGCTATATTGAGTCATTTTTTCGTGTCAAACCAGCTTTCGGGCTGGTTTTTTCATGTATGAGCCAAAATATAAGAATTTAATGCCGTTTTTAACGCAATTAGCGATAAATTCAATCCTTCAAACTGGTTTAGTTCAATTGCAGATTGGAGTAATAACCAGCATGAATATCTAACATTTATTCAAACGTAAAAAAGCGCGTTTTGCTTACACAAAACGCGCTTTTTTAGTATTTTTTAAAGAATTTACTCTAATTTTTTACAATAGCATTGTGATAAATATTTTGTACATCGTCACAATCTTCAAGCATATTTATAAACTTATCAAAGTTGGCAATCACTTCTTCGTCTTCGATTTCAATATTAACTTGAGGAATAAACGTGATTTCATCAACTTCAAAGTTAATGCCTTCAAATGCCTCTTCAAGGGCTGTTTTAGCTTTAAAGTATTCTGTCGGCGGTGCAAAAACCGATACTTTACCATTCTCGCACTCAACATCGCTTACATCTACATCAGCCATCATGAGTGCTTCAAGTACAACTTCATCGTCATCACCAGCAAAACCAAGTACTGCATAATGATCAAACATGTGTGCAACACACCCAGGAGTACCAATTTTTGAGTCGGTTTTAGTAAACGGCAAGCGTACATCTTTTATTGTACGGTTTGGGTTATCAGTCAAACAATCAACTATTACCATGCAATTTCCTGGTCCGTAACCCTCATAGCGTGCAACAGCGTAATCTTCGCCTGCCCCGCCAGCAGCTTTTTCAATTGCTTTTTCAATAACGTGAGCTGGAACTTGGTCTTTTTTAGCTTTTTCAATTAAGCGACGTAGTGTTTGATTAACTTCAGGATCGGGTTCGCCATTTTTTGCTGCAACGTAAATCTCTTTACCGTACTTTGAGTTTATTTTTGTTTTTGCGTTGGCTGTTTTGATCATAGAACTTTGACGAACTACAAATGCTCTGCCCATTTTATGCCTCTAATGAATACGTTAGCTTTTACAATATTTTACCAATTTCATCCGAATTGGGCTAGTTAACAAATTTTAATAATACAGCTCTAATTCTTGAATAATTAAAACCGCACGCTATTTAACATAACTCTACTTTTTGAGAGTAACTATCAACTAAGGTCACTAATTCTATAAAATCATGTAAAACATAATCGGCTTGGTCGGCGTATGCTGGAGTTGTATCTGGAGCATATAAACACGCGCGCATATTAGCATTATGAGCTGCTTGAATATCGTAAAGAAAATCCCCTACATACAATAAATTGCTAGGGCTTATATTCCAAAGAGTAGAAATTGCATTTAATGCACTCGGATCGGGCTTTGCTGGCGCGTCACTACGGGTTAATACTGTTTCAATAGGAAGTGGATTATTTTGAAGCTTAATTGCAGCGGCTTTGTCAAAATTGCGCGTTACAATAGCCATCGGAATTTCTTTGGCTTTCAAAGCATTAACTGCATCAGCAACGCCTGGTAAAATACTCGCGCTCTGAGCGTCAATCAACTCATGCTGATGGACTATATTCATTGCCTCCTCACGCATATAAGGAGACGGTAACTGCGCAATGTAATCAAGTAAGTCTTGCTCACAAGGACAGCCAATTTGTGCTTTTATAAGCGAAAAATCTAATTCTGACGAAACTAGCGTTCCATCTAAATCAAAAATTACACCACGGATAGCCTCTACCTGAGTAGTCATATCATTCCCTGAATTTAGTCGATACTAAATGAAATTTAAACATAAAAATCTCTACTGCTTATACTTTTGAATAAAAGAATAAATGAAACCATATTTAAATTATTTATTTACACAGCTATCAATCTATTGATAACACAGTAAATATAATTTCTAAGTGTAGCATGCGCAATAAAAGGTAAATATACAAACTGAACTACCAAATTTTACGTAAATTTACTTATAGCAGATCAAAACTGAACGTAGTTTAAATTTATAAAGAAAACGCGCACATTAATTATTGTGCGCGTCGGTTGGGGAAGTTAGATACTAGTTTTGCTCAAAGCGAGCTTCGAGCCAGGTATCGTCTTGGCTAAAGTTTAGAGTTTTAATCTTACCTTTACCTTCAACGTTTACCATATTTACTTGAGATGGCCATAAGTCACGTAGTGCGCCATTACTCATTTTTATACCTTCAATCCCTTTAGGAATAGCAGCTTCTTGGTATACCCAAAAAAACTTACCATCTACTTGTGCTCCAACAGAGTTAAGTTTTAAAGTCTCACCACTAAGCGTTTTTAAGGCTACGTGCGATTCAACATATTTTGCAAAACGCTGCTGATCAATTTTATTACTAATAATATCGACCTTGCCTTCAAATAGTTTACCTACAGCGTGTTCGGTGTCATGTAAGTAAAAGCGATGCATAAGCTCAATATTACTCGTACGTTTATTAAAAAGCACAGTAGTAACCGATGACTTAAGTTGATGCGCCATACTTGGCGCAGCAACTAAAAGGCAAACAATAACAAGCAAAAAGCGCATTACTGTTGCTCCTCACCGTCATCCTTTTCGTCTTTTTTATCGTCCGTTTTAAGCTCAGTTTTAATATCTTGCATGATATCGCGGCTAACCTTAGCTTTGCTCTTTTCCTTTTTGTACACTTCTATACGAGAAGGAATAATACGGCGAGGGTAGTTATTGTTCTCAACATCCACATCTGCAGTTTCCCAGCGCGGATCAACAGTTACCGAAACAAGTGGTTTGTTTTTATCTGTAACTATTAACTTTTGAACATTTTTGTAATTACGACGCCAAATTTCAGCAGGAATATAACGCTCTTCGGTAGTGCCATCTTCATAAGTTAGCTCTAATAAAATAGGCATTACCAAACCACCTAGGTTTGAAAATTCCATAACGTAATAATTTTTATCTTCTTCAAGCGCGCGGTCTAGCGTTTTACGCTCCCACGGCTCTAAGCCTTTTAAGAACTTGTTGTACGAGTTACGCTCTTTATTGGTAACAGTAAAGCGATCGTTTTCATCGTAGAAGTCGGTAACGTCAGTGTTTTTCTCTACCCACGTTTTTTTGCCTTCTGCGCGGTTACGCTCAACAAATAACGATGTAGGCTTCTCAGCTTCAATATCGCGTAAACGCCCGTAATCAATATCAGGATTTTTAGTGTCTAAACGCAGTTTGTACACTTTATCTAACGAAATATCTACATGGTCTGTGGTGTAAAACCAACCACGCCAAAACCAATCTAAATCAACACCAGAGGCTTCTTCCATTGTACGGAAAAAATCTGCAGGAGTAGGGCGCTTGTATTTCCAGCGTTGAGCGTACTCTTTAAATGCAAAATCAAATAAATCACGACCTAAAATAACTTCGCGTAATATATTAAGCGCTGCAGCAGGTTTAGTATAAGCGTTAGGCCCTAAACGAAGCACGCTGTCAGACTGAGTCATTATTGGCACTTGGTTTTGAGATTTCATGTAGCTTACTATGTCACGAGGCTCAACACCCCAAGGAATCGTAGGATCCCATTCACGACCAGCAACGCCATCTAAAAAGCTATTTAAGCCTTCATCCATCCACGTCCATTGGCGTTCATCTGAGTTAACAATCATTGGGAAGTAAATATGACCAACTTCGTGAATAACTACGCCAAGTAGGAAGCGTTTTTCAGCCTGAGAATAAGTACGCGTACCATCGTCTTGTAACTTGGTGCGAGGGCCATTAAAGGTGATCATTGGGTATTCCATACCACCTACAGGGCCATTTACAGACTGTGCTACAGGGTATGGGTAATCAAAAGAGTACTTAGAGTACACTTCCATCGTGTGCACTACAGCTTCAGTTGAGTATTTTTTCCATAAGTCGCCACCTTCTTTAGGGAAGAACGACATAGCCATTACAAGCGGCTGAACATCGCCACCTTGCTGATACCCTTTTGCATCCCACATAAACTTACGAGAAGACGCCCAAGCAAAGTCACGTACATTTTCGGCTTTGAAGTGCCACGTTTTAGTTTTGTCGGTACCTTCTTTTTCGTTCTCTAACGCTTCTTCTTCAGTAACGATAAACACAGGGCGTTTTGACGTTTCTGCTTTTTCTAAGCGGTTACGCTGAGTACGTGTAAGTACTTGACTTGCGTTATCAAGCTTACCCGTTGCCGATACAATGTGATCCGCAGGAACGGTAATTTCTACATCGTAGTCACCAAATTCAAGCGTAAACTCACCAGAGCCTAAAAATGGCTTGTTAGTCCATGCTTCATAATCTGTATAAGCAGCTAAACGCGGAAACCACTGAGCAAGTAAAAATATATCGTTGCCATCTTCTTCAAAGTGCTCGTAACCAGAACGAGCCCCAACAGCATCCTCTTCTACAATGTTAAAAGCAAAGTTCATACTAAACTCAGCTTCTTTGCCTGGCTTTAATGGCTCGTTTAAATCAATACGCATTAACGTATCAACAACCGTTACACGTAACTCTTTACCATCATCATCTTTAACGCCGCTAATTGTATAGCCTAGTTCGTTGTCGCTCATAAACTGCTGACGACGAAGCTCACCTAAACTTAACTTAGCTGGTTTTTGTGCCGGTAAACTATTAAGTGTGCTTTTAAAGGTTTTAGTTGTTTCAGCAATAGAGTCGCTTTTAAATATATTTTGATCTAACTGTAACCATAAATATTTTAACGTATGTGGCGAGTTATTTTTATATTCAATGCTTTGGCTACCCGTAATACGGCGCTTTTTTTCGTCAAGCTTTACATCAATGTCGTAATTAACACGTTGCTGCCAGTAATTCTCACCCGGTTCACCCGCTGCACTACGGTAAACATTAGGTGTTGGAAGGGCTTCATCTAATTGACGAAACTTATCTACGTAAGAGCCTTTTGTTTGCTCAACAGATGACGCCATAGCTGCGCTAGATATTGCTAGGGGCAATACAAAAGCACTAAGCGTAAGACTTATTTTTTTCATTGTTAGTCCTAAAATAATTTTGTGATTGTACTTTGACAAATATACCTACACGCTTCAATAAATTAGCGACCAAGTGCCGTATTTTTGGGGTGATATTCGCTTAGTTTTTTGTATAAAAAAATAAAGTGATTTTGTAACAAAATACTACGAACTTTAAAGTGTAAAGGGGGTTTACAAAAGGCAGTTATATAGGGAATCAAAAACACATAATTGTGCACATTTTCTGTGCTTCAGGTCTAATTCATAGAAATAGCTTAAAGTTAAATTAAGTAAAAAGTTAAAGGAGCACAGTATGAAATTTTACATCGTAAAAAAAGATCATCAGCTCGAGGCAATTCCTGCTGAAAAAACATTACTTGAACGCTACGAAGCTGACCAATATTCTTATGTAGATGTTGTGTCAGCGTATGATAAAGAAGATGCGCTAAAACGCCTACCTACTGAACATAAACACAGTAAAATATGGTTAATAATTGGCGCAAATATTGCGGTGTTTTCGCTAATTTTAACTATTTATACGATAAATTAAAAATTGTGTAATTTTAGGTTGATCTTTGTTGCTGTTTATATTTAAAATCGCCCACCTTTTTATTTGAGGCAAATAAATTCGTCACGTTTATCCTCAAATTTGTATCGATTACTAGTAAGAAATGCGGTGGGCTTATGGATTTTTACATCCTAAAAAAACAACAAGAACTAATTGCAATCCCAGCAAGTGAGAACAACTGCAAGCAGTATCTCGATTCAGGTTATTTTTATATTGATAAAGTAGCGGCCTGTAACGAAACAAACGCACTTAAAGCATTACAAGCAAAGCAAACTAAAACGCTAAAATTACCATTATTAATGGCACTTTTGGCTTTACCGGTTATTTTTGCAGCGTGGTATAACTTAACCTAAAGCTAAAGCACACCCGAGGCTTGCATCTTTAACTGCCTTGGGTATATTGGCGCTCTTACGGTTTTATTAAGAGCGCGACATGAAAGTTCTCCACACCTCAGATTGGCACCTTGGCCAACAATTCTACGAACACGACCGCCGTTTAGAGCATCAAGCATTTTTTACCTGGTTACTTGCCACACTTGTTGAGCAACAAATAGATTTATTATTAGTTGCAGGTGACATTTACCATACGGCAACACCTAGCGCCAGCGCCGAAAACCAACTTTATCAGTTTATAAAAGATGTTAAAAAGCAGTGCCCACAATTACATGTGGTAATTATTGCGGGCAACCATGACTCTGCTAATCGTATATTAGCGGCTCAGCCTTTACTGGCTCAATTTGATACCCATGTAGTAGGGCGTTTTGATGTATCAACGCCTAACGATATTATTATAGAAATAAACACTAATAATAAACGCGCTGTAATCGTTGCTATGCCGTTTTTACGTTCAAGTGATATTAGTTCCCTAAGCCAAACAAAAAACGGCCCTAGCTACGCACAAGGCGTTGCAAAAGCATATGAACTTGCCTTAGATCATGCTTATAAGGTTAATGAACAAAATTCACCGTTAATAGTAATGGGCCATTTACATGCTAAAGGCGGCGACATATCAAGTGATTCAGAGCGTAACTTAGTGATAGGTGGGGAAGAGTCTATTTCAGCCAATGTATTTGGCAGAAAAGCCAACTATGTAGCTCTGGGCCATTTACACAAAGCGCAACAAGTTGCTAAAAATGACGCTATTCGCTACAGCGGCACGCCTATTCCTATGTCGTTTTCAGAGCGTAATTACACTCACCAAGTTAATGTTATCGAATTTAAAACCGATGAAAAACATGACATTAGCACAACTGTAAACCCCCTTTACATTCCACGAGCAGCCGACGTTATTGTATTACCTAAAGGGGAGTGTGTACCATTAAATGAACTGTGCGAACAAATTAAAACCCTCGATACAGCGCAAAATACAGTAGCCCCCTATTTACGCGTAAAACTTAAATCGAGCGATACCGACACCACATTCAGAGAACAAATAGAACAAGCACTTGAAGGCAAAAATATAAAATTTTGCGGTATTGAACGAGTACGTGAAAAATCAGCAACAGACGACAACGAATCTGTATTTGAAGATTTAAGTGAAGTTGAAATGCTAAATCCACAAAATTTATTAGAGCAAGCATTCGCAAATGATAAAGATATGGCTGGGCAAAGTGTACCCGATGAACTAAAAGCGCTTTTAAACGATGTAATAAGTGAGCTGACGGAGCAAGAACAACTATGAAAATTACCGCAGTACGCATACATAACTTAGCATCTATAGTTGACGCCGAAATCGACTTTACCCAAGCCCCACTAAAAGATGCGGGCTTGTTTGCTATAAACGGCGACACCGGCGCGGGTAAAAGTACCTTTTTAGATGCCATTTGTTTAGCACTTTACACAAAAACGGCTCGCCTAAAAGGCGATAAAGGCAACCTAATTGATTTTAATGGCGACAGCATAAAATTAAACGATGCGCGTAACTTATTACGCCGAGGAAAGTGGGAAGGCTTCGCTGAGGTCGATTTTATAGGGCAAGACAAACAACGTTACCGCGCCCGTTATTCAATTCAGCGCACTCATAAAAAAGTAACGGGTAAATTAAAAGTCGCCGAGCACACGTTAGTTACCTTGCCCGATGAAACCCTCATAGCAGACAAAAGCCAAACCATAAAAGAAATAGAAACCAAAATAGGGCTAAGCTTTGAGCAATTCTCCCGTGCGGTATTATTAGCGCAGCATGAGTTTGCTGCCTTTTTAAAAGCCACCGGTGATGAACGCGCGCAATTATTAGAATGCTTAACAGGCACAGATAAATTTAGCCTGATTGGAAAACGTATATTTGAGCGCAACAAAGAATTAAAAGATAAATTTGATTTACTTCAAGCAAGCCTCGCAAGCTATACCTTATTAAGTGAAGATGAATTATCAGTAAAACACACCACGCTTAATGAGCTAAAACAGCAAATAGAACACACTAAAAAAGCACTAATAAGCACAGAGCAAAGTTTAAACTGGTATAAGCAAGCCAGTACACTTGAGCAAGCTCTTGAAGAAGCCACAAAAAATCAGCAGCATGCTAATAGCGAGCTTGAAGCAATTGCTCTTCAAAGTGAGCAAGCAAAACAAGCACAAAGCGCGCTTGAAATAAAAGATAACCGAAAGCGACATGAGTATTTAACGGCGCAAAATAAGGACCTTAATACACAAATAAGTAACTTAAAAAGTATTGACCACGCAGCGCTTATTGAAGAGCAGGCCGCAACACTTAAAATAAAGCAAAGCGAATTAAAAACAGCGCAAGAGCAAAAGCAATCTGCTGAGCCAATTATTGCAAAAGCCCGCGAGCTCGACAGCCAGCTTGCTATACACGCACAAAGCATTACTAGCCTTACTCAGCAAAGCGACAAAGAGCAAAAGCAATTAACGGATTTACAAACTCAACATAAGCAAAGCCAAACTGCGCTTGATGAGGCAACTAAACTAAATACGCAGCATCAGCAATGGCTTGCTGAGCATACGCAGCTTAAACCGCTAGCCAATGATTGGAACTACTACCAACATAGCTTTAATCAATATCTATCTGCTAATGAGCAGCTAAATGCAACAGCAACTCAAAACCAGCAGTTACTAGCAGAGCAAACCAAACAGGCTGAGCTTTTAACAACGCAAAATAAAAAAGTAGAGCAGCAAGAGCAGCAACTAAGCCATGATCAAAAAAACCTAAACGAGCTGAACGAGCAACAACGCCAATTTAATATTGAGCAATGCGACAGCGAGCTTAAAAATATTGATTATTTAAAAGAGCAGCGAATACGCTACACGCAATTTACCCAAGAGCTTAAGCAAAGCACGCAAGCGCAAAATAACATTGCAGCTAAACTTAGCCAAAGTGAGCAACAGCAGCAGTCGCTTTTACAAAACCTAACAACGTGCGAGCAGGCACTAAAACATAACGAATACGCGCTAAACCAAGCTCGCCTGCGTGCCAGCGAAAACGTAGAGCATTTGCGCGCACAGCTTAACCCTAACGAGCCCTGCGTAGTGTGCGGTGCAACCGAGCACCCCTATGCTACTGATCAAAACCCGCAGTTAAACAACTTAATAGCCGATTTTGAAGCCAGCTATACCAATGCTAAAAAGCAGTATGATAGTGCCCAAACGCAGTTACACACGCATCAAACACAGCATGCCGTGCTCGTTAACGAACACGCTCAGCACGGCCAAACAATTCAAACGCTCAATACTAAACGAAGCGAAATGAAAGCCACCATGGAAGCTGCGCGTACTCATCTAAATGCCCTTACACCAGAGCAGCTAGAAGAAACCTATAAACAGCTTAATGGGCATAAAGCGCAGTATTTTGAATCGCAAAAACAGCAAAATGCCCTGCAAGAAAAAGTAAACCAACAACAAAACTCACTAAAAGCAGAGCAACAAACACAGCAGCAATTACATAATTTAAATAGTGAATTAACCAATAAACTAAACCAAGTAAATACAAAACACACTGAGCTAACGTCGCAAATTAGTGAGCTCACTACAGCGCTTAATGCACAATTTGAACACAGCAACTTTTGGCAGCAACTGCAAGCAGGCTCGCTTAACTTAAGTGATTTAAGCCAGCAGGTTGAACAATATCAACAAACACATGCGCAACTTGAGCAAAGCCAAAAACAAATAGACACTGCCAATCAACAATCACAGCAACTTACGCCGCTAATTACCAAAAGCGAGAGTGCACTTAAAACACTAAAAGATGATTTAAACAGTGCTCAGCAGCTACAAAATACAACACAAAGTGAGCGCCTTGCGTTATTTAATAACGAGCAAATAAGCGCAAACGACTATCAAGCAAAAATCAATGCCCAGCTTGAGCAATGCCAAACACAGTTAAACGAAAGCCAGCAAGCTTACGATAGTGCAGTTAAAAAACGAGACGAGCATGCAATTGAGCTTAAAAACGCTGAACTTCGCTTAGCCGAGCAAAGCACAGAGCTTGCAACGCTTGATGCGCGTTATAAGCAATGGTTTAGTGACTTTAAAGCCCAGTACAGTGAGGCAACGCATGAGCAGATCACAATTTTACTAACGTTAAGTAGTGAGCAAATTAAAGCCCATTTAATCCAGTTTGAACAGCTTTCAGCAGCACTTACTGATGCAAATGCCGCGCTTAAGCAGCAACAAAGTGCGCATACAGATCACCATAATACTAACAAGCCATCACAAAACCACACTGAACTAACCGAGCAATTAGGGGCATTAAATACAAAGCAAACTGATCAGCAAAATAGTTTACTTGCCACTAATACCGCCATAGAGCAGCATAACCAAAATGCCAAAGCACTCGAGGGTAAGCAAACGCAGCTCGCTACCCTTAAAAAACAGGTAGAGCAGTGGCATTTATTAAATAAAGTATTAGGCGATGCAACCGGTAAAACCATGCGTAACTTAGCGCAAACACAAACACTAAAAATATTACTGCATTATGCTAACAGCCATTTAAAAACCCTTAATAAGCGCTACGAGCTCACAGCCATTGCGCAGTCACTCGATATTGCCATTATTGACCGCGACATGGCCGACGAACAACGCTCGGTTAATACGCTCTCTGGGGGGGAATCATTTTTAGTATCACTGGCATTGGCATTAGGGCTTGCATCGCTTTCGTCAAACAAAGTACAAATCAACTCTTTGTTTATTGACGAAGGGTTTGGTACGTTAGATAGCGAAACACTCAGCGTTGCTATGGACGCGCTCGATTCATTACAAGCACAAGGCCGCAAAGTAGGGGTTATATCGCATGTGAGCGAAATGAGCGAACGTGTAGCCACGCAAGTACATGTAAGTAAACAAAGTGGTGGATACTCCACTGTTGAAGTTTTATAAGCTGATTAAAGGAATTAAAAATGCCAACATTTAAAGACGAGCAAGCAACTCAATACAATAGCCGCATAACACGTTTAGTGCCTGGTTATGAGCTATTACACCAACTTACCAATGCACAACTTAAAGCAACTCTTAACGATAATGCGCATATTTTAGTAGTAGGCGCGGGTACAGGCAAAGAAGTACTCGCCCTGGCTGCTTTAAACCCTACTTGGCAATTTACTGCGCAAGATATCTCTGGTGATATGCTCAACATTGCTAAACAAGAGTTTGAAGAGCACGGCATAGCAGAGCGCGTTAACGTTATTGAAGGCGAGCTAGATAAACTTTCAGCAAAGGCCGACGCCGCACTATGCCTACTCGTAATGCACTTTTTAGAAGACGACGGTAGTAAAAAGCAGCTACTTAAAAACATTAAAGCTAATTTAAATAAAGGCGCACACTTATTTATCAGCGATTTAATGAAACCCGAAACCGACTTTGAGCGCGAAGCACAAATCACTGTGTGTGCCGATTTAGGCTTAAGCGATGCAGGGCAAGCCTACACAGCTCAAAACTTAGAAAGTGAATTTTACCCACTTAATAGAATGCGCTTTAGCGAGTTACTTAACGAGTGTAAATACGGCGTTCCTAAGCTTTATTTTAAAGCGCTTGGTTTTAGCGGGTACGTTGTTTAACTTATCTTGAAGGATGCGCCCTGCACCATTTAACCGTATGTTTATGGCGCGGTATGGTTTTACATTCTTTACTAGAATTGGCTCCTGGCTCGCTAACATATTGCGAGCTTGGCGCTATATTGGCACAGCCTGCGGCCAATAATATCGCAAATACGGGTATTAATTTTTTCATTTCATCACCTGTTAAAATCTGTGTTTAAGCGCTTTGCAGTTACTGTTAATGCAAAGCGCTTGTTAGTTTGCTAGTTTCTCTCACCAATCTGGCGGGTAGTTATGCATCTACAAAAATAACTTCGCCAGTAATAAAGCCATCAACTGAACGCTCAAACGCTTTACCTACAAGCTTGCTTGGTACAGGTTGAAAACCTGGCATCATTTCGCCATATACGTCCCATGCTTCTTCAAGCACAGTAGGGTTAACCACATTAATACGCGTGCCACGCGGCATTTCTAGTGATACGCATTTTGCAAACGTATCTATTGCGCCGCTTGTTGTTGCATCGGCAATCGCAAAAGGGATAGGTTTAACGTTTAAAATACCGCTAATCAGCGTAAAAGAGCCTCCATCGGCAATGTACTTTTGACCAATACGTACAAGGTTAATTTGCCCCATCATTTTGCTCATAACGGTCGTCATCCACTGAGCTTCACTCATATCAGCAAAGGTGTCGTATTCACATAAACCCACTGTATTTACTAGAGCATCAAAGTGGCCTACTTTTTCATACAAAGCAGTAATTGACGCTTCACTCGTAATATCAACAATATGATCTACCTCGCCCGAGCGACCCGCTGTAATTACTTTATGATTAGATAAACCGGTTAATGCCGCTTGACCCATTTTACCCAGTGCGCCTATTAAAATTACTGTTTTCATTGTTTGCTCCAATCATTCAATTTAGTCTGTAGGGGCATAGTAAGGGGGTAGCTCAACAATTAGAAACAACCCTTTCATGTAATTGATACAAAAATAAGTGGTAATGTGATACGTTAATCGTGCTTAAACAACAAAGGCATTGGTATGAGTAAGTTAGACAGGCTAGATATAAAACAGCTACGTATTTTTCAAGCGCTCATTCGCGAAAAAAACGCATCAAAAGCGGCCGGTAAATTGGGCTTAACCCAGCAAGCAGTGAGTGAGCAGCTAAAAAAGCTACGTGATGTATTTAACGATCAGCTGTTTTTAAGAAAAACCAACGGCTTTGTGCCAACGCCTTATGCAGAGGAGTTATCGGTAGACATAGACAAACTATTAAACGACTTTCAGGCATTAATAGCACCTAAAATATTTGACCCAAAAACGGTTGATGGTGCCTTTGTAATAGCCGCTACCGACTACGCACAGCAAGTTGTTTTGCCAGCGCTTGTAAAAGAGCTAAGAGATCACGCGCCCAACTTAAAACTAATAATAAGAGACTTTGAACTCGACAGCCTGCACGATTTAATGGAAAACGGTAAAGTTGATTTAGCCATTGCCTTCCCCGACTACATCCCAAGTACTTACCCCATTATTAAGTTATTTGAAGAGCAACATATTTGCGTTACCTCCGCTAACTCATCAATAGCAGGGACAAAACCGACCTTAGCGCAAATAGCCAGTTATCCAAGTATTATTGCCTCTCCTTCGCGCCCAAATTTTAAAGGCTCTATTGACGATTGGTTTAAAAGCTTTGATTTAACGCGCAATGTTGTTGTATCGGCGCCGTGTTTTTCTATTGTGCCTATGTACTTAGAAACCACCGACTCCATCGCGTTTTTACCCTCACGCGCAGTCAGTTCAGATTTGGTAAAAATAGAACTACAGCAGCTACCAGCCCCATTTGATGTAATAGCCGCGTGGCATCCACGCTACAATAAAAACCCACTGCATAAATGGGTGGTGTCAAAGTTGGTGGTTGAGTAAAATAATGTGTGTAGTTCACTACACACGCTTACAACTTCTAACAGCTACAAACAAACTCCTCACATATTTTTTATGCTTGCATGCTTACAATCCTCCTATTAAATATTAATAGGGGTTCAACATGAAAAAGTATCTTATCGCGGTATTACTACTCTCAGGCTGCGCATCTCAAGGGGTAGATAGAAACAATCAAAACCAAATAGTTAAGCGCTACTACGCATCGGTAGAATCAATGCAACCAGTAACGCTTTCATCTGAAGTAGGCACAGGCATAGCAGCAGGCGCTGGGTTTGGCTTTGTAGACAGCTTAGATGGTAACACTGAAGAAATGGTAGGCGGAGCCATCATTGGCGGCTTAATAGGAGGGTTATTTACGGCACTATTTGAAGGCGGTAATGACGCCTATCAATATAATTTATACGCTGCCAACGAGGGTGAATTTACTGTAATTCAAAAGCAAAAACTCGATAAAAACACACAATGTGTAGCCGTAACGGCAGGCGATAAAGTAAAACTGGAGCCTGTAGCGCAGCACTTTTGCAGCGATAAATAAAACAAAAGCCGATACTGCAATATCGGCTTTGTATCAAATTAGCTCTTAACTAATCTCACCAAGTGCCTTCATGGCCGCCTGTGCTTTATCAGTTTGTACAAAAATATGGTCGTGATAAAACGCGGCCACTACATTGGCGCTAATATTACGCTCAGTTAATTTAGCCGATACCGCAGCGGTTAACCCTACAGCCTCTAAGCTTGAATGCACATTAAGGGTAATTAAATTATATTTACCCTCGTAAGTAATACCGGCTTTGTCGGCAGTTTCAGCTTTTAAAATAAGGGTTAGCCCTTCTTCTTCAACGTAGCTGGCGAGCGGGTTTAAATGAACGTAGTCAGCAAGGTTACCTGCCAAACAGCAAAATATGTATTCACCTTGTTTTAGTTCTGGCTGCATTGATTTTAATAATTCATTTAACTCTAAAATTCCGGCCATAGTAGTTCCTTACGATCTGTTTTTAGTGTTTTTTAACTGTGCAACTAGTGCGCTTAAACGGGCTATTTTTATATTACTTAACTGTCTGTAATCAAAATACGGGCAAACAATAATGTGGTTCGTTGTATCAATTGCAAACTCGTCGTCTAGCCAATTAAATTGCGCATTAAGCTTACCTTGTTGAAGTAAGTTTTTAGCGTGCGTACGCCCAGCAATTATATGCAGCTGGTTTTTATTAGTACCGTTAATAATGGGCGCACTAAATAAAAGGGCTGTTTTACTGTTGTTTTGCAGTAAAAATTTATCGCGATACGCTTGCCAACTATCGGCTTGTTTTGCAAAGCTGTAATGTTCGCTCGGTAATGCAAACAACACTTTAGCGTATACGTTAAACACCTTACGCCAACCATTTCCACAGTGCTGGTTTATGGTATTTATTTGCTCGTTTATTACAGGCTCAATACTTTGCAGGGTTTCAAAGTAGGGCATAGGCGGTGCTTTTGCGACATACACGGCTACGTTAAAATCATACTCACCTAAACCAACAACTTGCTCTGTCACTTACTTTGCCTTATTTTGCGCTAAAATGCGGTCAAGGTTATTTGCAAAATTTTGGCGGTCAGTTTGGCTAAGCGGTGGTGGCCCGCCACTCATTTCAACGCCGCTTGAGCGCATAGTATCCATAAAGTCGCGCACGTTTAACAACGAGCGAATATTTTCTGGCGTGTAAAGCTCGCCACGCGGGTTAAGTGCTTGGCCGCCGTTATCTATAACTTCGCTGGCAAGTGGAATGTCGCCCGTAATGACTAAGTCGCCTTTTTCTACACGCTTTACTATTTCGTCATCGGCAACATCAAACCCACTAGAAACCTGTACGCGGCTAATAAATTTTGAAGGCGGAATGCGCATTGCATGGTTAGCCACTAAAATGGTTGGTGTTTGCGTGCGCTCTGCTGCTCTAAAAAGAATTTCTTTTATGACCACGGGGCACGCGTCGGCATCTACCCATATTTTCATGCTTTAATCTTTTAATTGCTCTAGTATTTAACTGATCCTATAGCAATTTATTTTAATCGGCTAGCAAACTTTATTTGCTTGCGGTCGTACAAACATCATCACTTTTAAAAAGGAGCTTTCATGAAATCGATTACGACTATTTTACTTATTACAGGGTTATTTTTACTCACTGCCTGCACAAGTGCACCTGAAGGAATTACCCCCGTTAAAAACTTTGACCTTGAGCAATACAAAGGTAAGTGGTACGAAATTGCCCGCCTAGATCACTCTTTTGAAGAAGGTATGGATCAGGTAACAGCTACTTACACAGTAAACGACGACGGTACTGTAAAGGTACTTAACAAAGGTTATATCACCAAAGAGCAAAAGTGGGATGAAGCAGAGGGTTTAGCTAAATTTGTAGAAGGGACTGATACAGGCCATTTCAAAGTGTC
Source organism: Pseudoalteromonas sp. MMG007 (assembly GCF_018100985.1). Classification (GTDB taxonomy): domain Bacteria; phylum Pseudomonadota; class Gammaproteobacteria; order Enterobacterales; family Alteromonadaceae; genus Pseudoalteromonas. Next base: position 111,906 of record NZ_JAGJEI010000012.1, read on the forward strand.
GTTCTTTGGCCCATTTTATGGCGCTTACGTAATTTTTGAACTTGACCAGCCTGACTACCAGTATGCATTTATAACGAGCTACAACCGTGATTATTTATGGTTTTTATCGCGCACACCTACAGTTAGTGATGAACTTAAACAACATTTTACAACTAAAGCTAAAGAGCTTGGTTTTGCAACAGAGCAAATTATTTGGGTTAAGCAATAGCTGTGTAAAGCCCCTTTACAGCTGTAATAAAAGGATCATCTTACTGTAAAGTAAGTTAAATATGTTGAGGCTATATTAGCTGCACTTGCAACGAGACATGCAAGTGTTGGACATACTGAATATCCCCCTTGTTGTTGGCAAGCTTAATAGCTTGCCATTTTTTTTCTAAAAATTTGAAACTAAAAGTCACAGATCACGTTTTTACCAACTAACGCTATTTTAATGCTAAAAATAGCCCACTCACTGTGATTAATGCTGCATTTAAAACACTAAACAATTTTACATAGCCGGTTAGCAAATTATAAAAAGTTGTTATAATTAAAACACTTACACTCATAAACCCACAAAATAGCAAAGCTCCATAACTACCTTGTGTTACAACAAAAATGACTAAGCTTAGTAAAATACTGATCCAAGCAACAATTAAAAGCTGTTTACGTTGCAATTCAGTAGGGCGTTTTTTAAAAACATCTTTAAAGTGATTAAATTTTGCCAACGCAAAACCATTAAAACCAAATAAACACAGGCTAAAAGTAAGTAATTCCATCATACTTATTCTCCTTTTTGATGGGTGCTTGGTTTTAAACTATCTGCTTTTACATTGTTTTTGGCAGTACGTAATTTTTCGGTTTGTACTAAAAACATTATGCTAAAGAGTAAAAATAACGCATCGAACGTAAATAACGCCCACTGTTTATGGATTAAATAACTAACAATATTGCCATTAGTTGTGAGCGCATTAACTACAGGAACGCTTAAACATGCAAGCGCATTAATAGCAGCCATTACACGCCATTGCAGCTTATCGCGTTTAATTAGAGCAATAACACCCGCCACTAACCAAGCTAAAAAGAACGCTGTTACTTCTTTATCGCCGCGCTCAGCAAGCGTTGGGCTTAGTAGCCTATTGGCAATAAAAAACGCGCAAGAGGCAAGGGGTAAGCCCATAATAGTCGCAAGGTTTAAGCCTTCTACTAATTGTAAGCCAAACGATGCCTTACCTTTACTGCGCTCGCGTATACGTTTAGCCCACATTATGCAGCCAGTAGCTATCATCACACAGCCTGCAATACCGCCTAATACATATAACCAACGCAATAACGGTGTGGCAAAACGCCCTGTATGCATAGAGTTAAGTGACTCGTAAAGCGCTTTGCTTTTAGTGAGCTCATCTGCCGATTGGTCAACAAGCTCGCCTGTGGCACCACTAAATAAAAGCCTTGGCGTTTGATCGCGCAACTCCTTACCAGGGTCTACCAAAACAGTAACCGTTGAGGCCGCCATATTAGGCTCGCTTACTCTAACACTGCGTATATCAGCACCTGGCCACTTAGTATAAACCTGATCCAAAATGTTATTAATAGGCAACATTGCCGCGCTACCTTGCGCTTTATTAGTCACGTTATTGCTAGGCGATACATCGTTAAAAAAGCCACGCATGCCATTGTCGTAGGTAGTTAGCGCAGGGTAGGGGAACAACATAAATATAAGCGTAATAATACCTGTGTAGGTAATCATTAAATGAAACGGCAAAGCAAGCACCGAACTTAAATTGTGCGCATCTAACCAGCTACGCACTCCTTTATTACGCCTAAAACTAAACATATCTTTAAAAATACGTTTATGAATTACCACACCCGATATAATCGCAAGCAACATAAAAAAGCTGGCAAAACACACCACCCAGCGTCCTGTTATGGCATCTAAATAGTAGAGTTGGTAATGAAGCCGATAAAAAAAACTGCCCCCCTTAGTATCCACAAAAGGCGCTAGTTCTTGCATTGTATTTGGGTTTAATTGGGTATTTATAAATTTACTGCGACGCTGTCCTGGCTCTTTTGGCTCTGCATAGCCGTATACTAAATAAGGAATACGCTGCTCTGGTAATGTTATACGCCAGCTGTTTGAACCTGCACCATGGTGGCTTAAATAATCAAAGCCTTTAACAATTTGCATGCGCTGCGCGGCCACTCTGTCGGTTTGTGCTTGTACATTGTGAATGGCAGGCTGGTTCCACAGGTTTATTTCGTCTCTAAAAAAGCTAATTGTGCCTGCGAAAAAAATAACGTAAATGATCCAACATGTAAGTAAGCCTACCCACGTATGTAGCCACGTCATCGACCTAAAAAAACTGTCTTTCATAGCCAACCCTTTAACACTGCAAGTATGCCAATAAACAGTCCTGTACTTAGTAAAATGCTGATCCATACAGTCTTTAACGACTTAACCGAAAACGCATAAATAAACACAACAGCATAAATTAAAATACTGACCGACACGCTAAACAACACAGCATCTTGCTTGGCTATTGGTAGCACAACACTTAATAAAGCAATACCAGCAGAGGTAAAAGCATAGCCTCCTACAATGGCTATAAAAAAACGTAAAAATACTAATACCTTGTAACTACTAGCAATTTTAAAAAATGCTTCAAGATTAAAATTAGTAAAAGATGCACGATGCAACGGTGCCTGCATAGTTAACAAACCCTTTATTTAAACATGGAGGATAAATGAAGGCGCTATTATATAGGCTTCAAATACAAAAGATAGCTATTCTCATTTGTATGACTGAGTTAATTTAGATAAAAAATTATATAACTTAGTAAAATACTGATCTTGGTTATTTAGAGGCTGTTGATAAGCCATTAGCTAATGGTTTAAAGTGGCAATTAAAGCTAAGTATTAAAAGCAAACTAATAATGAGCAACCACGAAAAGCTAAATTATGTAGAGCTGCCAGCATGCGATTTAAAAGCCACAAAAAGCTTTTTTACTAACGTATTTAACTGGCAGTTTACCGACTACGGCCCAGAGTACACAGCGTTTAGCGGCCAAGGGCTTGACGGTGGCTTTTTTAATGCGCCGCTTAAATCGCTTACTCAAAATGGGGCTGCTCTGCTGGTGTTTTACAGTAACGATATTCACGCAACCTATAAAAAAGTAGTGCTGTTTGGTGGTGAAATAATAAAGCCTATTTTTGACTTTCCGGGCGGTTGCCGGTTTCACTTTACAGAGCCTAGCGGTAACGAATTTGCAGTATGGTCGGAGAAACAGTAAGTATTATAAGGGCTGCAGCACTGTTTTGCATAGAGATCACGATTTTACCAACTACTGGCCGTTTTAATTAAAATAAACCGATTTTTTACCAACTCACAGGGTGAAAATGGCCATTTAGGATAAATATTAAGCATTTAAGGCCAAATAAACATGAATACCAGCCAATTAATAGAGCAAGTTAGTAAATGCGTGATCTGCGAACCTCATTTACCTTTGGGCGCTCGCCCTGTAATACAATTTAACCCTAATGCTCGTATTTTAATTGCTGGCCAAGCACCTGGCATAAAAGTACACGAAACTGGAAAGCCCTTTAACGATGCTAGCGGCAAACGCCTACGAGAATGGCTGAGGCTAAGTGTTGATGAGTTTTATGATCCGCAAAAAATAGCTATTTTACCTATGGGCTTTTGCTACCCAGGTAAAGGAAAGTCGGGCGATTTACCACCTCGTAAAGAATGCGCTCCCGCATGGAGAGAGCAATTACTTAACGCTCTACCTAATTTAGAGCTTACTATAGTGCTTGGTAAATATGCGCAGGCGTATCATTTACCTCATACTAAAAATAGGCCTTTAACTGAGTTGGTAAAATCGTGGCGTGAGTATTGGCCACAACATTTAGTGTTACCGCACCCAAGCCCACGCAATAATATTTGGCTTAAAAAAAATCCGTGGTTTGAACAAACCGTATTGCCAGAATTAAGTGAGCGTGTGGCTAACATCTTAAATAAATAACAACGTTGTTAAAACGTAAAGGGGCTTTACAGCCATTGCCAATTACATAAACCTTACCACTGCTATGTAATACACACCTAATAACGTAAGCTAAAACAATAAAGCCGTGCAAACAAATGCGTTTACTGATAAAAGTTAAGCATAAAAGCCATAATTTAGTAAATAAAGATAAGTTAAACGCGTAGCAACAACTACGCAGCTAATCCTATACTCATTTAACGACTAAGTATTTTTGGCATTAAAAACAACAAAGGCCGGCTAATTTGAATGCATCATTTTTAACAGAAATCATACTCCCACTTGCCCTTGCACTTATAATGTTTGGAATGGGGCTTGGGCTTACACTTGGCGACTTTTCGCGACTTTTTAAAAAGCCCGTAGCAATTGCTTTGGGTTTGGTAGGGCAAATTATTGCTATGCCGCTACTGGCTTTAGGTTTATGTTATTTACTTAACTTACCCACGCCAATTGCAATAGGGTTAATGATTTTAGCCGCTTGCCCAGGTGGCACTATGTCAAACGTAGTGAGCCAGCTCGCAAAGGCTAATTTAGCGCTTTCGGTAAGTTTAACTGCAGCTTCAACCGCTATTAGTATTATTACCACACCATTTATTATTGGCTTTGCCATGCACCAATTTGCCCCGCAAATTGATGCCAGTTTTTCTATATTAACCACATCTCTTGGGCTATTTGTAATTACCTTAGTACCGGTAGCAATAGGTATAGGCCTGCGCCATTTTAAAAGCGAGTTTGCTATTAAAAGCGAGCCGTTTTTTAGGCGTTTTTCGTTATTTTTTATGCTTGCAATGATAGCCGCGCTAGTAATAAAAGAGCGCGCACTACTCGTAAACTCGTTTAACGATGTATTTTGGGCGTGTATAGCACTTAATATTGGCTCAATGGTTATTGGCTTACTTATAGCAAAACTTTCAAGCCTTAACCTTACCGATTCGCTTACATTGGGTATTGAGGTAGGGATTCAAAACGCATCGCTGGCTATTTTAATTGCTATAAGCTTTTTAAATAAGCCCGAATACGCAGTAACAGGAGGCGTATATGGTCTAGCCATGTTTGTGGGTCCGCTGTTATTAATTGCAGGATTAAAGCTTAAAAATAAGCGCATATCTTAAATTAAAAGGCTGCTACTGCAGCCTTTTTTATGTTTATTAATTAATGTGCTAATCAAAAGTATGATGGCGGGTAACGCTAAAGCGATTAAGTATATGGTGCATTATGTACACTGCACACAAACTTAAAATTATAGCCACCGATACCGAGCTAAATCTGTACAATGCGCTGTAAACTAGGTCTTGCCCAGGGCCTAAGTAGTTACCAAACAAAATACCAAAAGTGGTTAATACGCCAAAACCAATACCTGGTATACCGCCGCCTAAAATATGAAAACGCGCAAATATAAACGACAGTATCCATAAAGTGATGATTGGAAAAAGTAAAAAGTCTGAGTGACTATACAAAAGCAATTGCGATAAAAGCGCAGCATTACAGCCAATAAGCGTACCTATAGCACGTTGCCATGCAGCCATTCCTGCGGCTTTCCAGCACAATGAAAACAAAATGAGTACAGACGCAGCTTGCGCCGATATAGAGTCTTGTAAATCAAGCACCTGAAAAACCACAAAAGAAAGCGTAGCCACACTTGCACAAAGCAGTACTTCATGACGAATACTTTCTTTTGCTTTGCTAGGCATTGCTCGCCCAGGCCGAGCCGTCACGTCAGGAAATAGGCCATGCATTATTGCAGCAATGATCACGGTTAAAAAAATAGCCAAACCATTACTTAAAATAAGCGGGTAAATGCTAGTACCTTGATCAACATAACTTGAAAAGTGCAGCTGAATAGACAAGCTCACCACACCTAAAGCACCAAATAAAAAGGCGCTTCCACAGCTCATTTGATAAAACAAAATACAAAAAACCACAAACACTAATAAGGTCATCACCACAGGCAGGTGAGAAAACAACCCTTGCATAATAAGTACTATAAATGCACTAAACGCAGCCGAGGCAAAAAACTGTGTAATAACAGCGCGGCTAAGTGTAGGTACCATGCCTAATAACAACATTGGGTAAACGGTAAAAAATATACCGTTTGGCCAATTCATTAATTTACTAATTGTAAAACCAATAGTGCACCCGCCAGCAATACGCAATGCTTGGCGCAGGCCATTGGAGTCTAATTGTGGGCCTTGGCTAACAACTTTGCTCATAAGGCCTCCTTAATAAATATAATGTAGCCAGCTAATAAGCCTTATTTGTATTGAACCAAACCATTGCCCAATACTCGACTGCGGCAATAATTGCACTGTTGCACGAGAACCACTGGGCATATTAGCGATTAAATCTTGATGATCTGTAAGCTTCAAATGAATTCGTTGACGCTGTGCATCACGTACCCAGCGATTACTGGTTTCGGTGGTACTTAATAAGCCATTGGCACTTAGCTGCCCGCTACTTACACCCGCTTCAAACGTATCAAGTATTGCCTCGTAAACTTCACCAGGGCGGCTATCAAATACCACCAGAGCCTTAGAACCCGGTTTCATATTTGAAAGTGACTTTTCTCTAAAGTCGGCAACTAAATCAGCTTTTTTAGCAACAATAGCTAATAAAGGTTGCCCAGCTAAAGCGTAAGCACCATCGAGCAGCTGCAAATTAGCAACGGTGCCATCACTTAAAGCACGCACCTGTGTGTACGATAAATTAAGCTCAGCTTGTGCTAATTGGTTGGCGCCATGACGCATGGCTAAGTTTTGTGAGCCACTTTCACCACGAGCTAACATAGCCTCAGCTAATTGTGCTTCAAGCGCTGCAACATTTGACTTACTCGCTTGAAAATTTGCACGAATGCTTTCAAGCTCTTGCTCCGATATAGACTTTTGCTTAAACAGCTTTTCGCCACGGCTTTTAAGCAACGCTTGTTCGTGTTGTTTAGCTTTTGCTGCATTTATTTGTGCCTCCAGTGCTTTTACATTGGTGTCTAAACGCTTATTTTGTAGCTTTGCATCGTCCAGTGCTAACTGGGCTTGTTCTTTCGCTAAAATATATGGATCTTGGTCGAGGCTAAATAATACATCGCCCGCTTTAACCGTTTGGTTATTACTCACTTCTACACTAGTAACGCGGCCACTAATTTGTGGAGATATTTGCACAACAGGATGATAAACACGCGCTTGAGGCGTAACAGGTAAAACCATATCTGCCACTAAATAATAGATAAATACGAAAATAAACCCTATGAGAGAAAACCTCACATAGCGTGCAAATTTTTGATCGGGAGTCATTTTTAACCTTACTTATTTACTTCAATACATTTGAGCGCATTTTGTTCCATTTTGAGTAAACACAATGCCATGGCATCTAGCTCCTCAGTAGATAAATCGCTGTATAACTGTTTTTTTATGTCGCTAACTGTCTCCAACAAAGAATGCAAAATAGTGCCGCCTTGCTCAGTAAAGTAAATTTTTTTACTGCGCTTATCGTGCTCATCTATTTTGCGGGTGATTAAAAGCTGATCTTCTAATTGTTTTAAAGTACGAGTGAGAGAAGGCATTTCTATACCTAAGCTGTTAGCAAGCTCAAGTTGAGTTAACCCTTCGCCGCGCATATCTATGTGCATTAAGGCTGTCCAACGTGATTGCGTAAGTCCTAAAGGCTCAACGGCTAGGGTAACAGCTTCACGGCATAACCGATGAACACGGCCCATATTGCCGATAATGGTTAAATCGAGTGTTTCGTGAAAAGGAGTTTGAGTAGTCATAACCACATTAAAATACTTAGCATGCTAAGTATTTTAACATTAGTTAGCGTGCTAAGTAAATATAGAGGTATGCCGCAAAAAAGCCCCTTATTGGGACTTAATAAACATTAAAAGTTAAGGAGGTTAGCTGGAGAGTATTGGTCGGTCAGTATTTTGGTGTTAGCTGGCCAGTCTTGGTTGTTTTTGGTGCTTTGCATATAGGTGCTTATTGCTTTTATATCTACATCGTATTTTTTTAAACGTGGTCCAAGAGCGCTAATACGCTCGTTAAGTTGCGCCTGCGTTGGCATAGTTTTAATGCCCGCTAAAATAATACGGTTACTGCGATTAGGGCGGCTTACGTTAATAAAGTCACCAAATACGCTGTGGTATGTTGCCGACTCGTGCTCGTATAACTTGCTGCTCGAAAACGTATTAGCTGCAATAACACCGCCATCGGCCAATACGCTTTGTACTTCTTCAAAAAATTCTTTAGTAAGCAAATGCTCAGGAATGTAGTCGCCGTTGAATGCATCCAGAATGATCCAGTCGTACTTTTGCTTTTTAATAGCCGCGCGTTTTATAAATATACGCCCATCTTGCACGCTTGATGTAACGTTGTCGGTTTCTATAAAGTTAAAGTAATCGCGGGCTACTTTTAAAACGGCTGGGTCTATTTCAACATTATGAATTTTAGCGGCAGGGTAAAGCTCATGAATAACATTAGAAAGCGTGCCGCCACCTAAGCCTATAACCAGTACGTTTTTAGGATTTTGTGTTACTAAAAGGCTGGCAAACGTAAGCTTGGTATAATTAAAAACGAGTTTGTCAGGGTCATTTTTATACATACAACTTTGGCTTGTTTGGCTGCTTTTGGTGTTAAATTTTAGGCAGCGTAGGTCACGAGTTTCATCAACAATAATATTGCGATATAAAGAGCGCTCCTCATGAATGACCTCGCCCGTTGCTACAGCCGAAAATACACTTAAAGCCAAAAGTAAATATTTAAGCATGAGCCAACTCCTTATTACCTGCCAAGCTATTAATAACAATTGCAAGTACGCCAAGTAACCCAAGCGTAGAAGCAAATGCGCTAATTATGGTGTTTACGTCGAACGCCAGTACAAAGTAAAACGAGGTAATAATAGTACCAAGCGCACTACCAAGCGTGCTTACAAAATATAAAATACCCGCAACTTGGCCGCTTTTTTCGTTGTCGGTTACTAATAAACGAACAGAATAAGGTGAGATCATGCCTAAAATTATGGTGGGAATAAAAAACAAAGCCGTAGAGGCTAGCAAAGAGCCATAGCGACTATCTTCAATATGGGTAAAAATAAACTCCATTATAGGCTGTGAAAACAGTGTGATAGGCACCACCATTATACTCGCAACTAAAAATATTAAGCCGTATTTAGTAAGCGATGCATTTTTTGTACTGAGCTTACCGCCGAGCAAATAACCAAAAGAAAGGCTAAGCATAAATACGGTAATTATACTGCCCCAAATATGTACGCTACTGCCAAAATAGGGCGCTAAAATACGCCCACCTAAAAGCTCAATACCCATAATGCAAAAACCACTGCAGAAGGCTAAAAAGTAAATTAATGCGTTTGTTTTTATGCTCATATAATTTTCGTTAAGTAACCTAAATAGAACACCATACTAACGTGATGTATACAAAGCTGCTAATGCAATTTTTAAATTCAAAAAAGTCTTTTTGTTATAAAGTAACACATGCTAAACTTATCGTTATAATATCACATTTGTTTATTCTCTATTATCAATCATGAAGTACTCTTTAATTTACTTAGCCTGTTTAGGCATTAGTGCGCAAACACTTGCACAAGAGCAAACCGACGAAATTGAAAAAATATCGGTTACTTATAAACAAGCATACCGTGGCGACATTCCTCAAAAACAAATGCCGCAGTCTATTGTAAGTGTTAGCAGCGCCGCGCTTGATCAAAAAGGCATTACCGAATTACAAGACGCGCTTGATTTTTCGGCGAGTATTTCGCGAAAAAATAACAGTGGCGCATTATGGGATAGCTTTTCGATTCGTGGGCTTTCAGGTAACGAAAACATGCCATCGGGCTATTTAATTAATGGCTTTAGCGGTGGACGTGGTTTTAGCGGCCCACGCGATGTATCAAACATTGAATATATAGAAGTATTAAAAGGCCCAGGCTCAGCACTTTATGGGCGCTCGGAGCCCGGTGGTACTGTAAATATTGTAACCAAAAAACCACAGTTTGATTCTCAAGGTGAGCTAAAATTAAGCCTAGGCAGCGATAGCTTTAACCGTGTTGAAGGCGATTACACAAACGGCATTAACGACACCACGGCATTTAGAATAAATGGCGCGTGGCAAGATAGCGACAGCTACCGCGATGAGGTGTACACCAATAAAAAGGTAATTACGCCGTCTATTTATCATCAAATAAACGCATCGACCAGTGTAACGTATGAGTTTGAATACGTAGATTTAGCTCAGTTATTTGACCGTGGTGTTGTAGTACTTGATAACGATTTTGACACTGTACCAAGCTCACGCTATTTAGGTAACCCAAACGATGGCGACACGCAGGTGTATTCGCGCGGTCATCAAATTACGTTAAATCATGATATTACCGATGAATGGTCGTTAGTTGTAGGTGCAAACTATCGTAGCTCCACGTTAACGGGGTTTTCGTCGGATGCTGAGCTTCCGCCATCGCGCCAATCGTTATTTGACGATGGTCGCACGCTTACCCGACAGCAGCGCTATCGCGACTACGAAGTAGAAGACACAAGCGTTAAGTTTGAAGTTAGCGGAAGTTTAGATACAGCAGGCATTACGCATCACTTATTAATAGGCGCAGATGCATATAAATACGATTTACGTACAGCGCTTTCACGCTACCGTGGCGGTAATGGTACTTATACTGTTGATATTTTTGAGCCAAATTACGATGTTGAGCGCCCAGAAGTAAGCCTGCTTTACGAAAACGACGAAGAGCAAAACGCATACGGCATTTATGTTCAAGACCAAATGGATATTACCGATAAATTTAAGCTATTAATTGGCCTAAGATTTGACAGTGTTGATCAAGACATTTTAGAAACCAACAGCGGCGTGTTTTCAACAAGCTCTGAAAGCCAAGTAAGTCCTCGTGTTGGTGTAGTGTACGAGCTAAATAACGCACTCACCTTTTACAGCAGTTACTCAGAAGGCTTTTTGCCACTGAGCGGTACTGATGCAAGCGGCGACCCATTTGGTTTTGAATACAGCGATTCGTTTGAAGTTGGCGCTAAGTTTGAATACTTAGGCGTAAACGGTACTGTGGCATTTTTTGATGCGTCTAAAAGTAATATGTTAGTGGCAGACCCTGTAAACATTGGTTTTTCAGCGCCTATTGGTAAAGCCGATAGTAAAGGTTTTGAGCTTGATTTAAACACCTATATTACTGATGCAACCGCGTTTAACTTATCGTACGCATATATAGATGCCACCACCGCAAACGATATTATTAATGCCGATTGGGGCGTACCAATTGAAAAAGGCAGTCCCCTGGTAAATGTACCAAAAAACAACCTAAACCTTACGCTTAGCCACCAAACGGCGTTAATGGGCAAAGAGCTTGAATTTGGTGCTAGTTACCAATACACCAGTAGCCGTTTAGGTGATGCCGCCGATTTAAGTTTTAGGCTACCTAGCTATCAATTAGTAGGCGTGTTTGGACAAGTTAATTTAACCGAGCAAACCGAACTTAATATCAGTGTTAATAACATTTTTGATGAAGATTACGCAGAAAGTAGCTACAACGCTTTATGGGTGTACCCAGGTGCGCCAACTCAATTTAAAATGTCGTTAGCTTATAATTTTTAATAAAAATAATACCAATTCGCTTAATTAAGTGATCTATTTTGAGGCTGGAAAAACGTGTTAACAGCTAGGCAAAAAATTCGCTATTTAGTTGCTCTAAATGAGAATTTTTTAACGCAGATAGTGACACGTTTAGCCCCGCAAAATGATTAAGTATTATTACGGATTGGTATAAACCAGTTTTCATCCTAAAGCGTCTTAGTGTAGTGGTTAAGGCGCTTTATTTTTTTTAGTCCTTTTTTATAAAGAATGCATAAGTTTATTAAGCCAACCATCGGCCTTTGATGGTTTGTATATCATTACAATGCTTTCACTATAGTGACTGTTAACCCCCTTTACAGTTAATTTTGTAAGCCCTAAATCGTCAATCACAAAGTTAGGTAAATATGCTAACGCCAAGCCACTTTGCACAACCTCTATTAATGCACTGTAGTCGCTACATCTAAATACAATATTGCGCGGGGCTATTTCATCTTGCCAGCCGTCGGAGCCTATACCTTGCTCTAAGCCGCATAACGGCGAAAACAAAGGGCATGCAAAAGCCGCCTGCAGTAATTGTTTTTTATTAAGCGTTAATGCACCTTTTTGAACTAGCTGATGCGAAGCATGTGCTGCCACACTAAACCCAGTACTAAATATATCAACTGCCACTAAATTAGTATGTGAGCTATTATTTAGTGCCTCGCGAGTTACTAGCGCAATATGCGCCGAGCCAGACGCAACTTGGCTTATGGCTTCACCTTCAAACACATTATTAATACGCACCGAGCAGGGTAGTTGGCTAAGAGGTGTAAGCAGCTTTTTAAGGCCACTTTTAAGTAAAATGGCAGGGCCTGCAATAACCGCATTAAATTTATGATTATCACTTTTAAAACGGCTAGTAAGCTGCTGGTAATTATGAACTAAATCGCTACTGTGCTTAACAAATTCTTTGCCTTTATCATTAAGTACTAAGGTTTTACCCACACGGTTAAACAGCTCTGTGGCTAAGTTTGCCTCAACCTTTTTTAGCGTTTTAGACAGCGCTCCTGGGGTAATATTAAAATGCTTAGCGGTTGTATGCAGATTTTGCGAACCCGCCATATGTATTACTTTTTCAATGTCATCTATGTGCATGCGCCAAGCCGTATTGATTAAAAGGAAACAACAAGTTACTTATTATCGATTATTTATACATAAAAACCAGCTTATAGTAGCGCTATATTTATTTTTGAGCATTAACATGAAACACATACTGCTACTTTTTATTTTATTGTCGAGCACAGCACTTGCAAATACACATCAACACAATACGCACAACACAGACAGAACCCACAGCTACGAGGGATTTCATGGTATGGCACTAATATTGGCTGGCGATAAAGTACTAGCTAGCCACATGCCTTTATACGCCCCACCACACAACTACCAAATAGTGTATGAAGTAACAACAGATGACACCCATCTTAAAATTATCAAAAATGCACTAAATGAATCAGTTAAAAAGCAAGCTCAGATCACTATTTTACCAACTAAATTTGATTTGAGCTTATTAATAAATAAGATGACACCCACATTAAAAACGACTGTGTTTAATGGTCATTTTGAGCGTGGAGGATACGCACTGTTTTCAACAAAACTAACTTTCAAAAATCCGTTATATGTAAAAAAGCTCGCTATAACTAAACCCAAAAAAGCAGAGTTTGATTTAATAAAGGTTTCAGCAACGCAAGGCTTGGTAATTCATAAAATACAAAGCAAGCCAAGCTATGACTCGTTAAGCCTAATACCTCTGAGTAATGGTAAATATAACGGAGAGTTAAAGTGTGATACTGCGATAAATACTGCACTTAAGAGTAAGCTAAAGGCTTGTTTTAAAAATGCACCGAGTTATTTAGAAACCCGAGACTTTACAGTTTTATAAAGTGTAACTTTTTTAGTAAGTTTAAGATGATGAAGATTTAAAATTTTACAGTGACACCCACCGTTACTTTTGTACTTTAGTTATTTAGCAACTAAGATTTATTTAGCTCAATAAACAAACAGGTGCTACATGGCTATTGCAAGAAAACGCCAAATAAGTTTGGCCGATACAAAATACTATCACTGTATTTCGCGCTGTGTACGCCATGCTTACTTATGCGGCGAGGATTTATTAACAGGCAAATCTTACGAACACCGAAGAGGCTGGGTAGAGCAAAAGCTATTTAGTCTCGCTAAAATATTTTGTATTGATATATGTGCTTACGCAGTTATGAGCAACCATACGCATATTGTACTTTATGTTGATGATAAAAAAGCAAATAGGTTAAATGACAAAGCCATAGTGCTACGCTGGCATAAGCTATGTAAAGGCACACCACTTACACAAAAATTTTTACAAGGTGAGGAGCTTAGCAATACTGAACGATACTTTTTAAGCCAAACTATTATTCAATACAGAGAAAGGTTATCTAGCATTAGCTGGTTTATGCGCGTTTTAAACGAACATGTTGCTCGAAAAGCTAATAAAGAAGATAAATGCACTGGCCGGTTTTGGGAAGGTCGGTTTAAATCACAAGCAATTCTTGATGAAGCAGCCCTTGCAGCTTGTATGGCTTACGTTGATTTAAACCCAATTAGAGCAAAAGTAGCTGATACCCCTGAAGACTCTAACTTTACCAGTGTGCAGAAGCGAATTAAGAGTGCAGAAAATGCAAAGCAGCCCAAACAACTTTTAAAATTTGCAGGTAACCCCCGTAAATTTATGCCAAAAGGTTTACCGTTTGAGCTTAAGTATTACCTTGAATTAGTTGAGCTCACAGGGCGTATTATTCGCGATGATAAACCAGGCTGTATTGAAAACACTCAGCTCCCTTTATTAGAAAGAGTAAACATATCACCAGAAAATTGGTTAAAACTCACTACTGACTTTACCCGCGTATTTCACGGCGCCGTAGGTAAACCGCAATCACATGTAAGTTACTGCGAGCATTTAAATAAAAAACGACGAGTAAATTTTAGTAATTGTAAGAAGCTACTAGCCTAAAAACCTCCTTAATAGTTTTAAAACTGCCTAGCTGCAGGTTTAAGCATGCCCTTAATTTAGCAAACCACATACATAACAACACATTTTTAAAATAACCGGCGTAAATGCCTTTAAATAAGCCATTAGTTTATGAGTTTTTAAAATTGGCTAGTTGATTAAGCCAATTGATTCAAAAATTGAGGTGGGTGTCATTATAATTGAAATAAATATTTAAATTGGGTGTCATCTTAAATAATCTAAACCTTACTTTATTGAAGAGCCTTAAAGCGCTGCCAGTACAAATATACCTTTATCTACTAACCCGCTTTTACTTAAAATCAATATGAGTGCCATGTTAAGTTTATAAATTATGCCGATAACCCAATCAATACCGTGAAAAATTAAAATGGGTGTCATCTTAAAATTAAGCAACAAACGCTGCGGCTTCATGCAGCATACAGCGCTTGTTGGCATGTAATGCGTTAAACGCTAATTAAAACTCATAGCTTATTTTGGCTGAAAAGTTACGCCCAGGTTGGGTGTATTGGCTAAAATCAGCGCCTTGTGATTGCCCTGCAATTAGCTCAAAGGGTACATATTCTTTATCAAGCAAGTTAAGTACCCCTACATTTAGCTGCCACGCTTGCCACTCGTAATTTGCGTATAAATCAACAACGCCATAGCCATGCCCTTGTGTGGTTTTATCGCCGTTTGCATCAAGCACCACATCCGATTGCGATTTAGCTAAACGCCATGCAGCAGTCCAATTAATATTACCCTGCTCTGTGGTTAACAATACAGAGCCGTTTAAAGGGCTAATGCTGGTAAGTGGTTGATCTGTTTCCTTGTTTTTACCATCAACGTAGGCCACATTTGCCTCTAGTAGTATATTTTCAGCGACATACATGGCAATTCCTGCTTCCACACCGCTTATTTGCGTTTCGCTAATATTTTGATATTGATACAGCGTTTTGTTTACGCCAGGAATAAATGTTGGCTCAACACCCACTACAGCCGTTTCTATAAAGTCATCGTAGGCTGCATAAAAAGCACTTAAATTTACGCTAATATCGCTGCTTGCGTATCTAAGCCCAAGCTCAAATGAGTCGCTGCTTTCTGGGTCTAAGTCGGCGTTTGGTAATATTTGATAAAACGGTTCAACACCGTGGCTTTGATAGGCTTGGTCGTGCGGCGGTATTTTAAAACCTCGTACGTATTGCCCGTACCACGATAAGTTATCATCCACTTGGTAAATAACACCTAGCTTAGGCGAAAAGGCAGATTCGGTAATATCATCAAGCTGTGCATCGGCGTATAGCTCATCACTTTTAGCCTCTAGGGTGTAGTAATCATATCGCACACCTGCAATAACCGACCACGCACTGTTATTAAACGAAATACTATCTTGTACGTAGGCACCAATCAAAGAGGTATCTGCCCCCGGGAATGCTTTTTGTTCTTGATCGGTAAAATCAACTGTGCCATCGGCTAAAATACGTGTTTTAAAACGTGGGCGAGTGGTGTCGTATAAGTCTATATCAACCCCGTATACCACTTCGTGATCGGTGGTTTCTCCTTTAAGTCCTTTATTAAATACCGCTTTTAAACCTAAAATATTTTGCTCAAAACGATAGTCGTTATAATCGGTGTAGGTGCTTGCACCACTAATTTGATCGCTTTGCTGCTCGTAACTGCTATAAGACACTTGCCCGTGCCATTTATCAAACGCAGCAGTTGCTACTTCTGAATGGTAATCTAGCGCCAACGACCAGTTAGTGTCGTCTTCTTCGGTTTCTTGAACGGCAGGAGTAATAACTTGCTCAGTTGTTTGGTTAAAGTAATCGAGGGTGTATTTAAGTGTGCGCTTTTCATCAAGCTGTTGCTCAAATTTAACTAATAAAGCGTCTGATTTCGCATCATAACCGGGTAAGTTTTCGTCATAATTTTGTACTTCTTCGCTGTCGCGGTGGCTATACACAGCGCTTACTGCAAAATCGCCTAAGTCTTTTGCAGCGGTAATATCGGCAGCAATTTGGTTGTTTTGACCTTGATACCCCAGTGCCATTTTTACAAAGCTGTCGTTATCTTTTAAATAATCGCTAGGATCTTTTGTGGTTATAACCACAATGCCGCCGAGTGCGTCAGAGCCATATAAAGACGATGCAGCACCTTTGGCGACTTCGACTTGTTTTACACCTGCTACATCAAAATAATTGCGGCCAACTAAATAACCCCCTCCACCTGCGTAGCCATCGTTAGTGCGTCGGCCATCTTTTATAAATACAACACGGTTACCACCAACACCACGTACAGTAAGTGTTTGCGCGCCTGCGCCACTGCCAGTGGTTGCAATGCTTGAATCGTATTTAAACATAGTTTGTAAATCTACAGCTAGCTGGCGCTCTATGTCTTGCTCGGTAATAACCGTCACTGAGCCTGTAACATCTTCAAGCTTTTGCTCGAAGCGTGAGCCGCTCACAACAATATGATCGTCAATTATGTTTTCGGCAAATGCAGTGCCCGAGCCAAGTAGTAAGGTTGCTATAGCAGTAAATTTAAATGCAGAGGGATTCATTTTAACTCCAAATGATAATAGTTATTATTTATGACGGGGATGTTACAACTAAGTCAAATTAAGATCAATTAATTATGATAATCATTTTCATTTAGATTTAACTAGTTATAATAGCCGAAAAATAAAAGCCGGAGTTTGGAATGAAATACCTATTTATATTGTTTGCTTTAGTCGCCCAACCTGCACTTGCACAGGAGCGCGTTATTAGCGCGGGCGGCACCCTTACTGAAATAATTTACGCGTTGGGTAAACAAAATACCCTTGTAGCGGTTGATCAATCTAGCATGTACCCGCAGCAAGCTACGCAATTACCGCAAGTGGGGTATTACCGCGATTTAGCGGCAGAAGGCGTGCTTTCTATGCGCCCAACTACTTTGCTAGCACTTGAAGGCACAGGGCGAAGCCAAGCACTTAAACAAATTGAGGCAACAGGGGTTAACGTAATTCATTATAAAAAGCCTACTTCTGTTAACGAGCTACTTGCGCTAATAAAACACCTTGGTGACGATTTAAATGCCAAGCAAAAAGCACAAACACTTATTACTAAAATTACAAACTCACTGCCTGTAAAAGCAAAAACGCAAACGCACAGTGCGCTATTTTTACTCTCCGCTAATGAGCGCGGGCTTGTTGCTGCAGGGCAAGAAACCGTGCCTAATTTACTATTTAGCTATGCAGGCATTACCAATATAGGTGCTACGCATTCGGGCTTTAAAGCAATTAACACTGAGGTGCTTGCTGTAAACCAGCCCGACTTTTTAGTCGCCCCAGCCCACGTTGTACACAGCCTTGGCGGTAAGCAGGCTTTTTGTAAGCAACCGAACCTACGCTTATTAAAAGCCGCGCAAAGCTGTAACTTACTTGTAATGGATAGCTTGCTTTCGCTTGGCATGTCGCCACGTATTGCCACAGCAATTAATGAGCTTAGCGAGTACAAAGCCCACTTATGAACACCCTAACGTTAAGCCGCTTTGTGCCCATAACACTTAGCCAACCCCATAAATGGATGCTATTAGCCTCTGTTTGTATTTTTGCTTTGGCGCTACTGAGTATAGGGTACGGGCCTGCCGGATGGGATTGGCGTTTAGCCATTGCTTGGCTTTCGCCCGAGTACTTTAATCAGTTTGATGCGCTGCAAATTAACGTGGTTATGCAAATACGTTTGCCACGTTTTATGCTTGCTGTGTTTGTAGGGTTGGTGCTTGCCCAAACAGGCACGTCAACGCAAGCGCTGTGCCGCAACCCATTGGCCGACCCATCTATTATTGGCATTAGTGCAGGTGCAGCTATGGTTGCTGTGGCGTTTATAGCACTTAGCGCTCAGTTTAATTTTAACGCTCAGCTGTATTTACCTTATGCCTCGTTTTTAGGAGCGCTTGGTGTAACCTCGCTGGTATATTTTATTGCCAAGCAACAAGGGCAAATTAATATCACCACACTTATATTAGTGGGGGTGGCTATTAACGCATTGGCCTTTGCGGTTATTGGGCTACTGAGCTTTTTTGCCGACGACAGTGCATTACGATTAATAAATTACTGGACCATGGGCTCATTAGGCGGAGCAAGCTGGGGCACAATTATTCAAGCTGCGCCTTTACTGCTTATTAGCCTTGTTGGCCTTTGGCGATTAAAAGAACCAATGAACTTACTTCTTATTGGCGAGTCACAAGCTCAGTACCTAGGAGTAGACACTAATAAACTTAAATTATATGTAATTATACTCGTTGCATTAGGAGTAGGTGCAGTTGTAGCGCTTACTGGTTTAATAGGGTTTGTTGGTTTAGTAGTCCCGCATATTGCTCGCTTAATGGTGGGGCCACATTTACGTAATATGCTGCCGCTTTGTATGTTAATTGGCGTGGTGGTATTGCTACTTTCTGACTGGCTAGCACGCATTGTGATCATGCCAGCCGAGCTACCTATTGGCATTATTACTGCGTTATTGGGTGCGCCATTGTTTATTTATTTAATTGTTAAAAATAAGCGAGGGTGATCATGATCGCGTTTAACAACTTAACTATTGGCTTTGGCAACCATACCGTTTTAAACACCATTAATGGCAGTGCTAAACAAGGGCAACTTGTTGCACTACTTGGTGAAAATGGCGCGGGTAAATCTACCTTGCTGCATACCTTAGCAGGTATGCACTCCTTTACAGGCAGTGTACTTTTTAATAACAAGCCGCTGGCCTCTCACGCTAAAAAACGCCTTGCCACACAGCGCGCAGTAATGATGCAAGCAAACCACGTAGGGTTTGATTTTACTGTATTTGAGCTTATTGCAATGGGCCGCTACCCGTATGTAGAGTCATTAAAAATGCAAAGCGAAAAAGTACATAAATACGCTGCAATTATGGATTTAAGCCATTATTTAACTCGCCGCGTAAGTGCGCTTTCGGGCGGGGAGCAACAACGCGTGCATATGGCGCGTACTTTAGCGCAGCTAAATGCCTTTACACAATCGTGCGAGCCAAAACTCATGCTGCTTGACGAGCCTACATCAGCACTTGATATGCGCCACCAACATGCTTTGCTCAGCTGCGTTAAAGCCTTTGTAGAGCAAGGTAACAGTGCCATTATTGCAATACACGATCTAAATTTGGCCAGCCTTTATGCAACCAATGCTATTTTACTGCACAACAAAAAAGTGCTGCAAAGCGGGCCTATAAACACCGTATTAACTGAACAAAACTTACAACAAATGTACGCCATGAAACTGCACGTAAATCCTCATCCTTATAACGATGCACCCATGGTTTTTTCTCAACGTCAGGAGTTTTTATGAGAGAGCAAGCATTAAACGATGCACGCACCTTGGTTTACAAAACCAATGCCGGTGTTATGTCGACTATTTCTAATAATTTACGCGGCTACCCGTTTGGCTCAGTAACACCTTATATGTGCGACGAACAAGGCCGTGTTTACTTTTTTATTAGCGATATAGCCCAGCATACTAAAAATCTAAAACACGACTCTCGTATGAGCCTCACTATTTTTGATGCCGCTGACTACGGCGATCAAAACGAGCACGGGCGAGTAACGCTTGTAGGCGATGGCTCTATTGTGCCAAGTGAGCAAGCACACACTTTACTTAATAACTATATTGCCCTATACCCGGAAGCCGCTAGCTATCGTAATGCGCACGACTTTCAATTATGGCAATTAGACGTAGTACGCGTGCGCTACATTGGCGGCTTTGGCAAAATATTTTGGCTTGAGCAAAACGAATGGCAAGGCGAGGCAAAAAACTGGGACGAAGGCCAGCAGCAAAGTATGATTAACCACATGAATGACGATCATCAAGATGCTATGTCGCTCATATTAATGCAGCACTACAACGTGGCTGATAACACCCCAATAATGAGCGGCCTATTACCCACTGGCTTTTATATACAAAGCCAAAAGCGTAACTACTTTATTAACTTTAAAACCCAGTGCAACAGCCCGTTAGAGGTACGTAAAGCGCTGGTTGAGCTAACCAATCAAGCCCGAAATAACTAAACTAAATACATGACGACATAGTTAACCTGAGCCCTAGTTAAGAGGTTCAGCAACTATGTCGTTATTTTATAAGCAAGCTGTTTGCTCGCCTCGCTTGCCTAAAGCCTTAAAAGCCGCTTGTTGATGTTCTTTTTGCACATAACGAGGTGGCAAAGGGTTAACCTGCAACTGATACCCATTTTGATTTGCTTGCACACTTGTTACCGGCGATATCCAAACAACATTTAACTCTGGCGCTAAACGCTTAATAACACGCGCTATACCTTCGCCATTTTTTACATGAAAATCGCCCGCTATATGCATTACCTGCGCATCTTTATGATTATTTAAATAGTTAACAATAGACTCCCCCATGGTTTCATCCCATGTAACTTGTGCTGCATAATAGTTTTGATTTTGACTGGGCGAACCATGGTGCATTGATGCCATAAAGCGTTGTTTATAATCACTGGGGGATGTATCAATAGTGGCTGCAGTGTAGCTTTGCTGTGTTTCATCAAGCTTATTTACATAACTTACCCCTTGCCTGCCAATACACGTAACAATATTTTTAGGCGCATTGGCAGCTATTACATCGCTATTGCTCGCTTTAGCCAGCTCTATAAGCGCCCGATAATCGCTTTTGTAATTGGGCCACGCTTGGGTGTTATCAATTAAGTATTGCTCGCCAATTTCACCCTTAACGTACTGATTTAAAATAGGCTGATCGGCACGGCTAAACTGCTCAAGCGAAAGGGCAGTGCGTTTATTGCCTCTACTTAATTGCTCAAATAACTCAGCCTGAAATAAATGCACGCCCGGGTGTGTATGCCATTCACCTACTAAAACCACATCGGCATTTAATAGCGTGGGCTCTAATAATAAAGAGCTAACAGACTTTGCTTGTGCATTATAAAGTGCTGAGTAATATAACGATGAGCTTTTAACAGGCGGCACAGTGGTTGTACTACAACCACCCAAACCCATAACTAACGCCAGAGTTAACATAGACTTTTTCATACAAACCTTTCAAAACCCGTTAATACAAATAATTATCAATATCATATATTTATAATACGTATTAAGCCAGCCAAAAACAGGACAAAATAAATAAGCAATGAAGATCATATAACGCATTGTAGAGTGCAACTGATAGGCAGTTATGAGCGTTAGCTTAGTCATAATAAGAGGATACTTTCCCCTTTTTCACATGTTTATATGAGTTACAGAAAGCATAATATTTATAACTGGCAATCACTTACACTATTTGCTATTAATGTAAGCTCACAAAATAAGGACGTTTTCACGCTAAAATAGGGAAAGTGTCCTCTGATAAAGCTGTTAAGTGTCTCAAGGAGTATTAATGTTCTGCACGAATTGTGGAGAAGAAACGGATTTAAACATTAGGCACTGCCAACATTGCCAATTTGACCTAATACACGTTCAGTCACTTTTAGACGAAGATGATATTGACGATGACATTGAAGATGAATTTCGAAGCGCTTCGGAATGCGCTAAAAGGTGCATTGTATTATATGCTCTAAAATCCGTAGCACATGGTGCTGATGCAAAGTCTGTTGTTACTTGGTTACAAACTGAAAAGTTATGGTCTACTGTAAGTAATGTAGAGAAATCTTTCTTCTTATCTACAGCCCCAACTGAGATCCAAATAATAAATGCTTCTTGGCGAATTGAGGCTTTGCAAATATTGCTATGGGCTTTAGGTAAAGAAGTAAATGTCAGTGATTTATCAACTATGTGTGATTCAGCTCGGGTAGATTCGATATGTAACTTTTATTTAGAAAGTACAATACCATTTATTGAGTCGGCAACGTTAATTTCTGAATCAGAAATCTATGATGTTAACGAACTGATTTACGAATCACATTGGAAAATTCGAGATGCGCAAATAAATAGTAAATCGCTAGATAAAACATATGATTCAGGTGTGATTATGGAGAGACATCACGCTATTAATTGGTTAATGGGGTATTGTGGGCAAGAATGGGATGATGTCACAACCGACACTTAACAAGCCATTAAACAGGGACAAAAAACAGTTGGCTTTTGCTCCTACGTCGCTTATTTTAGCCAACAATTTTTTGCCCGTTAATGGGGCGTTAGGTGAATATGGAATATCCCGAAACTAATGTAGTCCGTCAAACTGCTTACAAAAAAAGGTTAAAGGTTGGCGACGTTTTTCGACTTGAGTACCCAGAAAAGAAATATATATTTGGTCGTATTATGACATTAGACTCTGAGGTGGGTGGTTTTCCTGATTGCATCAAAATTCATATATACAATGTAATTAGTGAACAGATTGAAATTCCAAAAAATCTAATTCAAGAACCATTGTTAGTTGCTCCTGTATTTATAAATAAACTCGGATTCTCTAGGGGCTATATGCCAGTAATTGGAAACATCGCTGTTGAACCGAATCAAAACGATGATGGTGCTTGTTACTTAAAAGTATTTCCCAGCTGTTGTCATGTGGATGAAGCTGGTAATGAAATAGAAGAAAACGAATTAGAAGGTGTCTGGGGGCTAGGTAATTATCGAACAATGGACGATTCAATTAGCAAAGCTCTAGGAATCCCAGAAGCTCCAGATGAAGATGATGAATAATTCACCTAAAAAACTGTTTAACAAGGACAAAATACAGTTGGCTTTTGCTCCTTCGTCGCTTAATTTTAGCCAACTTTATTTTGCCCATTAACAGGGCGTTATGTGCCTTAAAGTAGAGTACCCAAATGAGTGTAGAGTTATCATCTGCTGTATACGTAAGTGATATAGCGACTTTCAAAGCGGAGAACGATAAAGATAGCATTATTGAATTTTTGAAACAGAGATATGAGGAAAGGTTTATAGCTCCTTTTGAAAACAACTCTCTCAAGCATGGATTTTCCATGATGGCTGTATCTTGCCTAATGGTTGAATCTTTGATCTCGATGCAGAAAGGAGTGAATGAAACTTCGGACATGAGAGACGATGAAAATAAGAAAATATATCCTTCAAAGCTTTTCGAGGAATTTTTTACTAATTCTAACCACCTTAATTCATTTACTGGCTTAGGTTACGAGTTTTATAAAAACATCCGTTGTGGAATTTTACATCAAGCTGAAAGCACTAATGGATGGAGAGTGCGAAGAGATGGTAAGTTAGTTAATAAAACAGATAAGGTTATTAATGCGACTAAGTTTTTAAAAGCTCTAAAAATGGAATTGAGTGACTATTTAGATCTATTAAATAACTCTGATTTTACAGAACAAATCTGGGTTAATTTATTTAAAAAAATTGAGTTTATTATTGATAACTCAATTTCCGAATAACACATAACAAGATAATTGGACTCCCAACTTCTACACTTAAGTAGAAATTATTTTTCGGAGTTCAATTATGAATAAGTTAAGAATTGGTGTCGATTTAGCTCATAAATTAATACAAGTTTGTAGTTCTACAAATAATAAAGTGCACTCAAATAATGAGATGACACTGCAACAATTTAGTGAGTACTTGATATCGCTTAGTCCTTCAACGATTATTTTTGAGGCCTGTGCGAGTGCTAATTATTGGCATCAATTTGCAACTTCACTTGGTCATAATTCTCTACTAATATCTGCGCGATTAGTTATGTCTGTTCGTCAAAGTCAAAAAACAGATAAAAATGATGCTTTGGCTGTTTTACAAGCATCGCTGTTACCAGATGTTCACTTTATTACTGCAAAATCAATTAATGAACAGCAAGCGCAATCAATGCTCAAATTGAGAGAGCACAGTGTTAAACAAAAAGTAGCGCTTAAAAATCAACTCACAGGTTTACTGCGTGAATTTAATATAAGCAGTGGTCGCTCAATAAGTCAGTTTGTAGGTACAATCCAAGATACATTGGAAGATGCCGAAAATGGTTTTTGTGATGCATTTAGAAAAATGCTTAAAGTATCATTGGATTTATATTTAACGTTAACTGAAGCAATCGCGACCTATGATTTAGCATTGGCTAAATGGGTTGATGAAACACCAAGCTGTAAAAAACTAATGCGCCTAGAAGGGGTTGGGATTTTGAATGCCATTCATCTTTTTATTAATTTGTCGTCGGGTGAATTAGCCAGGTTTAAAGCGGGCAAAGATGCCGCTGCTTGTATAGGTTTGACACCGACTCAGCACAGCTCTGGTGGTAAAGTAAGTTTAGGTAGAATAAGTCGGCGTCGAAATACAACAC
>NZ_JAGJEI010000013.1 GCF_018100985.1 Pseudoalteromonas sp. MMG007
GCCCTGTTAACAGGCAAAAAATAGTTGGCTAGAATAAGCGACGAAGGAGCAAAAGCCAACTGTATTTTGTCCTTGTTAAACAGCTTGTTATATAGCATTGTACTCATGATTAAGTAACCCTAACTTTAAATCATTACACCAACGACCACCTAATTTAAAGTTATCTCGAATTGTACCTTCATGAGTAAAACCCAACGCTTTTAGTAAATTAAATGATGGGGAATTGCCTTCAGTGACAGTTGCGATCACTTTATGGAAATTACATTGATTAAAGGCATATTCAATAACGGCAATAGTTGACTCTTTACCATACCCTTTGCCCTGAAACTCAGGACTTAGTAAAAAGCCAAGTTCAGCTTGTTGATATGGCTCCCATTCGGGATAAAAACCAGTTACGCCTATTTTAATCCCAGTTGCTTTTTCAATGATTGTTAAAGTTAACCAATGATTAGAAGTTTTTTTCCATTCGCCTAAGCGACAATTAAAACGTTCATTTATATCAGATTCGGTAAATGGATCACTGACATACTTGAGTACATCGCTTGATTGATGAAGCTGCTCAAAAAGCTCCCTGTCATCTTTACAAATTGGCTTTAAAATGAGCCTTTGGGTTTCAATTTGCACAGGCTTTCCTTTGCTATATAACAACTTGCATAAGCGGTTTGGCAGCGCTTTTCTGACAAATCCGTCTTCATGCATTTGTTAGTTGTGGTACTCAAATACTGCACTTAACTTTTACCTCAATATACCTTTTTTTACTGGTTTACGGTGAGCTACAATTGACGCATTCTCCATACTATCCATAACCGCAAAACCATTGGTACATAATTCGCTTATTCGTTTTAAAATGAGGGCATTTAGTTCATCAAATGAAGTGTTGTCCATTCCAACATATTTTACTCGCCATGTCTGATTATCAATTTTTTCACCTAGATACCCAACATCATCTCCCGTGGCGAACTCAATAAAATTATCTAAATCGGCCTTTTTATAAAGTAACTCTTTAGCGAGTACATTTAGACTGAGTAGACTCAATAAAAGAACCAATTTCATAATATGCCTTTAACAACTAACGCCCGCATAAGCTACGGAGCATGTTGGACGCTTTTTTGCGCCTTTTTCTTTTAAGCAAAAAATCGGACAATGTGTGACGTCAGATTTAATGCGCTTGTTAGCAAGCTACACCGTTTTATTAACTAATTTTGAAAATTTATTGTTCTTGATTTGCCACCTAGCAATTTCACCAAACTGACCAGGAAGATCTTTAAAAATATGTGCTGTTCTGGGACTTATAACAGGGCTCATTTCTGATATTGGAACATTATATTTTATTAGCTCAAGCCTAAAGTTAAACCCCCAGTTGGATATAGCAGAAAGCGATAATGAAATATTAGTATTTTTAACTTTATTAAAAATACTAATTTGGTTTTCAATAGATGTTCTTTCACCGAATGTAATTGATTTTATACATTCACTTGGAAGATCCATAACATATATTGGATATTTAGGCTTTGCATTGACCATAACGCAATTAACAAGTGGTCGTGCTATTCTTACTTCTTGTTCATATTCCCAGTCTTTCGGTTTAATACATAATTCTGAAAGCCTTATTGGCTCCTCAGAATCAGCAAAAAAAGAATAATCTTTTATTGCTCTATTTTTTCTGTAATCAATTTCAAATAGACCTTCGAAAAATTCATGATCTCTATCGAATTCAATCATGACTCCTGCATATTCTTCTGCATAATGTGACCACATAAGAACCGAATTTGGATTTTTAGTTAAACATAAGATTCCAATTGAGTTATCTAAATCACTCCTAATAGTTCTTGCAGTATCATCGTTACAAGTAGGAGATTTAAAATCATAAGGTAGCTCTCCTACAGGAGGAACACGTGCGGGACTCATTAAGTCGAATCGCATATCCAAATCTTGTTTCTCTAAACCTTCAGGGATATTTATTTCAGACAATAGCTCAAATGGATCGTTAAAAGCACTAGGCTGTGTAAGTCTAATGTTGCCTTCTAAGATTTTAAAAAGTGTATCTACAGAAATATATTTATATAGACTCATTAAACCTCCGATACTGCGAGCTTGCTAACGCCTCACTAAGAGGCAAATAATTGTTGGCTAAAATAGGCGACGAAGGAGCAAACAGCCAACTGCTATTTGTCCTTTTAAGTGATTTGTTAGTTTCCATTTTCACCAAACTTATTCAACAACTTTTCAGTTAGCATTTGCGCCTGTTCAATATCTTGAAATTCCATATTTTGATTAATACGATGCTTGATAAAATCTAATTTCAAGTAAATATCGTTATCCTCTACTATTTTTAACCCAAAGTCTGCATATGCTATGACTTTTAAATAGTTTGGGTTTCCAGTGTCAGGATCGTAATTTTGATACTCTTTTACCAGCCTTAATATTGACTGCTCTCCACCAGTCAAAGCAACACTTTCGGAAAGGCGGTATTTCAATTTATTAAATTTAACTCTTTGCTTTATTGTGTCTTCTCTGCTTAATTCATCTAAGCCTTTACTTTGAAAATATTCTCTATCCGAAACAGCCCATAACTCTGCTACGGCATTATCGGAACCTAATTCAATTGCTTTAAAAAGTAATTCAACAAAATCATCAGATATAAAATTAAATTGTGAACAGCGCTCAAAACGAGACAAAACCTCTTCGATATACTCGTAGGGCTCACCCACCTCATTTACTTTGCTCATCCATTTATCAAGTTCATCTTGAGTTTTGGGTATTGCGCTGCAACGACGTATTTCTTTTGCTTCAAATAAGTATTCTTCTGCGGATGCAAGTTCACTAACACCTATATCAGTTTCAATCGTTGATTTTTCTTTGCGCTTTAAGTCTTTAGAAACAGCGTTTTCACTATCATTTTTATCTCTAAACTTTTCAATTTCACTATGTTCTTTTGGAATAAAATAGAAAACAACTAAGGCCAAAATTGATATAGCAAGAGCAAATTTTTTCACGAAACCTCGACAGGAAACTAACAATTTAATAGTGCGCTCATCGCGCATATTTCTGCCGACTTAACGCTCATTTATCTACTTTATATAGTTTTAACAAATTACCTAAGGTATTACTATAGCTAAGTTTTCTAAAGTTTTTAGGTAAAGTTAAATAATCCAATTTGCGCGCAGCGCTCATTTTCATGAATATATGCGCAAAGAGCAGTTTACCAATCAATTAACATCTATATTTAGCCAATCTCAATGACTGGTTATCGCTCTTACCTGCCTTTAACTTAAATCAAATCACCTCGATATCCTTTAATATATTTCATGTGAATTTTATAACCAAGAAGTGCTAGCTTAGTGGTAAATTAATTGAAGGGAATAATTATGATATTAGAGCCATTAGCACTGCACCACGGTTACGAATCTGAGCCTACGACCAAATCGGCAGCCGTGCCTATTTACAATACTTCTTCTTATACATTTGATAACACGCAGCATGGTGCTGATTTATTCGATATAAAAGTACCTGGAAATATTTACACCCCATAATGAACCCAACTAATGCCGTACTTGAACAACGTATTGCTGCAATGGAAGGGGGTATTGGTGGGCTAGCCGTGGCCTCTGGGATGGCTGCTATTACGTATGAAAAATGGATAAGTTAAAAAGCAAAATTGCAGTAACGCCAGCATTATTAGCGCGTACCGATGTACCAAGCTCGCAGTTACTAAAGCTACTATAAATATACACAATATTTGGGCTCGAATTTTCGAGCTTCTAACTAATGGTTATTTTAAATCAGCTCTTGGCATTTCTAAAATCGCTTTTTTTTCATCTTCAGATAATATTATCCAATCAAAAATTTCTTCGTTAGTACGTCCGCAACCAGTACAAAAACCACTGCGGCGTTCACATATGCCTAAACAGTCGGTTTTTAATTTAGATGGTTTTTTGTTTTGATTTGATTTGCGCATTGTTAAAGTCCTAACGGTGGTGCAATTTCAAAGCGAGTAGAAAACCCGTTGCCTTCTTGAATTGTAGAAAGTGTAATAACAGGGGTTTTAGTATCAAGTACAAAGGTGCTGTAAATTGAACTTGCTGTTTCTTTTTGGCTTTCAAGCCAACCTGTTTTGGTTAAGCATTGGCGTAATTGCTTAGCAATTTTTTGATGAGACTTTATTGTTTGCGTTTGTGTTTTAACAGGTGTTTGGCATTGGTAGCTTACTTGCTCTGACTTATTTAAAGTAACTGTGCAGTTTGCTCCAATCATATGAGTATTCGTGCGCCATTGGTTAGTAAACTGGTTATTTACTTTATCTGTTTTTATTGAATTAAAACCAGACTCATAACCATTTATTAGGTTATTAATGGTGCTGCATTCATCGGGTATTACTGAGGTTTTTACAGACTGATTCGTTGTAGTCATGATTGCTGTAGTCTGATTAGTTTTGCTGGTACAGCCCGCTAAAATAAACACAATAAGAAGAATATTATAGTTTTTCATAGTTCACAGTAACCGATTAATTTAGCCACGCACTATATCACACGTGATTTACTGTAAAAATAAAAAGGCCCATATAAATATGAGCCTCTTTGTTAGTCGCAACTAATGCTATTTATGGCGACCTTGCAGGCATTTAACTACGTCTTCTAAGCCTAAGCCTTGGCGTTGTAGTAATACTGTAAGGTGATAAATTAAATCAGCTGACTCATTAGTTAGCTCATCGTTATCGTGTTTCATAGCGGCAAGTGCCACTTCTACGCCTTCTTCACCTACTTTTTGACAACTACGGCTTAAGTCTTTAGCAAACAAAGAAGCGGTGTAGCTTTTTGATGGGTCTTCGTTTTTACGCTCAACAATCACATCTTCTAATTGTGCTAAAAAGCTCAGGCTAGGTTTTGCATCATCACCAAAACAGCTTTGTGTGCCTAAGTGGCACGTTGGGCCTTCTGGGTTAGCAAGTACTAAAATTGAGTCGT
The DNA here is from genome assembly GCF_018100985.1 of Pseudoalteromonas sp. MMG007. Taxonomy (GTDB): domain Bacteria; phylum Pseudomonadota; class Gammaproteobacteria; order Enterobacterales; family Alteromonadaceae; genus Pseudoalteromonas. Next base: position 4,965 of record NZ_JAGJEI010000013.1, read on the forward strand.
AGTCACAATCGGTATGAACCGATACCACGTTTAAGTAGTTTTTTGATGATTCGCCTTTAGTCCATAAGCGCGATTTAGAGCGCGAATAAAAGGTCACCTTGTTACTTTCAAGCGTTACCTTTAGTGCTTCGCTGTTCATAAAGCCTTGCATTAAAATAACGCCAGAGCGGGCATCTTGAACAATAGCAGGGATCATTTCGCTTTTAGCAAAATCAACTTGGGTTTGGTTTTGTTGTGTTAATTGCATAATCTTGCAGCCACTTGGTTATCTGTTAAAAATTGTTTTAGTTCGCTAATGTTTATCACATTTTTATGAAAAACACTGGCTGCTAATGCGCCATCTACTTCGCTTTGTTTAAATACGTCTACAAAGTCTTGCATGCTGCCTGCACCGCCTGATGCGATTAAAGGGATATTACATAATGCGCGCATTTTACTTAGCTGCTCGTTGTCGTAACCATTACGTACACCGTCTTGGTTCATACAGTTTAAAACAATTTCGCCTGCGCCTAAGTCTTGAACGCGTTTAACCCATTCCTCGGTTTTATAACGTGTGCGGCTTGATGCGTTAGGATCGCCGGTTAATTGATACACTAAGTATTCGCCGGTTACTTCATCGTAAAAACTATCAATACCTACAACAACACATTGCTTACCAAATTCATCGTGTAGCTCTTTTATAAGTTCAGGGCGTGCAATAGCAGGGCTGTTAATACTTATTTTATCGGCGCCGCGCTCTAAAACACGGGCTGCATCAGCTACCGATTTAATACCACCTGCCACACAAAATGGAATATCAATATGGCGGGCAATGCTCTCTACCCAGTTTACATCAAGTAAGCGTTTTTCAACACTTGCGCTGATCTCATAAAAAACCAGTTCATCGGCACCAGCATCGCTGTATGCTTTTGCCATTGTTAAAATATCACCAACAACTTCATGGCCTTTAAACTTAACGCCTTTTACTACTTGGCCGTCTTTAACATCTAAACACGGAATTATGCGTTTTGATAACATGCCAACGCCTCCTCAACGCTAAATGCGTCATCAAGTAGTGACTTACCTAAAATAACACCGCCTACGCCAAGCTCTTTAAGTTTTTTAATATCATCAAGTGAACTTACGCCACCTGAGGCTTGCACTTTAATGGTGCTGTTGTGACGAGTTAAATCTTCATATAATTCAAATGATGGACCTGTCATGGTGCCATCCTTACTGATGTCCGTACATAAAAAATCAATAACACCTAAGCTTACATAAAAATCAACAAGCTCAAGTAAACCAAACTCAGACTCGCTCAACCAACCGTGCGTAGCAGGTGCCCAGCCAGTGGCTGTTTTATTTACATCAAGGGCAATTACAAAGTGCTCTGCGCCAAATTGCTCAATCCAGGCTTTTACTTGTTCGCGTTTTTCTACTGCCATTGAACCAATAACAACTTGGTTTGCACCGGCTTTTAGCCAATCGCTTACATCTTGCTCTGAGCGAATACCGCCGCCCACTTGATACGGTACGTTAAGCGCTTTGGTTGCAGCTTGAATATGTTTCCATTGTTTTTTACTTGGATCGCGTGCGCCTTCTAAATCTACAAGGTGTAGTTTACCTGCGCCGCTGTCGGCATATTCTTTTAAACGGGCACCAAGCTCAAAAGGGTAAAACTGAGCTGTGTCGTATTTACCTTGGTATAAACGAACAATTTGATTTTGTAATACGTCTAATGCTGGAATAATCACAAATAATCTCTTCATTGTTGGTTAATGGGCAGTTTATAGCTGCCAATCAACAAAATTTTGTAATAAACGTGTGCCTACTTTTGCACTGCGCTCTGGGTGAAATTGCATGCCAGCGTAATTGTCTTTAGCAACAATGGCTGAAAAGGTTTGGCCGTATTCGCCGCTTACAAGTGTTGCATCGTTTACGGTGTGAGCAAAGCTATGTACAAAGTACACTTGTTCGTCTTGTGATAAACCTTTAGTAAGTGCATGCTCTTTATTTACGCTTAAGTTATTCCAACCCATATGTGGTGACGTTAGACTGCCAACATCAAGGGCTTTTACTTGGCCTGGGATTTTACCTAAGCACTGTACGTTACCTTCTTCGGTGCTTTCGCACAGTAACTGCATACCTAAACAAATACCCATAAGCGGGCGCTGGTATTCGTTTATAGCTTGTTGCCAGCCGTTATCGACTAGGCGTTTCATGGCAACCGATGCATGACCAACACCTGGCAATATAGCGCGCTCAAAGCCTTTTAACTGATCTGGCGAGGTAATTACTGTTGGCGTTTGCCCTAAGCGTTCAAACGCAAAGCGTACTGAATTTATATTGGCACAACCGGTATTAATGATAGCAATCATAAACATCCCTTAGAGCTGGCTGTTTGTTGGGTCGTGTCTTGTGCTACTGCCATGCGAAGGGCGCGTGAAAACGCTTTAAATAAGCCTTCTACTTGGTGATGACAGTTACCGTCGCTTACCGATAAAATAAGGCTAATAGCAGCATTGTCGCTTAAGCTTTTAAAAAAGTGCTCAACCATTTGCACGTCTAAGTCGCCTGCTTTTTCGCGGCTAAAGTTAGCGTTTAATACAAACGAAGCGCGACCCGATAAATCAATTTGTGCCTCTGCTTTACATTCATCCATTGGCAGTGCAAAACCATAGCGTGCAATTTGCGATTTAGTACCAAGCGCTTGTTTAAGTGCAACACCTAGGGCAATACCAATGTCTTCAACAAGGTGGTGCTCGTCTATGTGTAAATCGCCTTTCGCTTTAATGTTTAAACCAATGTTGGCGTGGGTGCGAATTTGATCAAGCATGTGGTCAAAAAAGCCAAGGCCTGTATCTATGCTACCGTTTTTAGTTTGATCTAGATTTATGGCTACATCAATTTGGGTTTCTTTGGTGTTACGCGTAACACGACCTTCACGGTTAGCTGTGGTTAGCTTGGTAACGATGGCAGGCCAGCTGCCATCGTACAAAATGCCTTCACAACATAAATTTTGTGCAAGGCCAATATCTGTTTGGCGATCGCCAATCACATATGAACGTGCTAAATCAACTTTGCCAGAGCGCATAAGCTCAGTTAATAAACCTGTTTTAGGTTTACGGCAATCACAGTTTTGCTCGTCAAAGTGTGGACAAATTAATACCTCGTCAAAGCTAATGCCTTGGCTTTGCATTATGTCCATCATTTTATCTTGTGCTATATCAAAGTCCGCAGTCGGAAAACTGTCTGTGCCTAAGCCATCTTGATTCGATACCATCACTAAACGGTAACCGGCGGCTTGTAATTGTAATAAAGCCGGGATAACACCTGGTAAAAAGGCAAGTTTTTCTAGGCTATCTACCTGTTTGTCGGTAACTGGCTCTTCAATTATGGTGCCGTCGCGGTCAATAAATAAATAGGGGTTACTCATGATACTTCGTTTCCTGCTAATGGTGCTGTGGTAGCTGGCGTTTGTAAGCCATCTAACCAAATTTTTACTTGTTCGAGCTCTTGTTCACTACCAATTGAAATTCGTAGCCAATCGTCTTCACCGTATAGGGTAAACGCGCGCATTACTAAACCTTGCTCAAGTGCTACTTTAAAGTAATTTTTGTTGGCTAATTTTAAGGTAACAAAGTTACCTTCACCAGTGAGAATTTTTAATGCAGCGGGAGAGGCGTTTAACCACTGTACAAGTTTAGCTTTTAAGCTATTTAAAATAGTCACTTGGCGGCGCATCGATGTAATTGCATCAGGTGCAATTGCTTGCGCTGCAATACTTGCCACCACACCCGATACCGGATACGGCGCAATTACTTTGCGAATTGGCTCCAGTACACTTTCTTGTGCAAGTGTAAAACCAGTTCTTAGGCCTGCAAGTGCAAACGCTTTAGATAATGTGCGCAGTACCACTACATTACTAAATTCATTTATAAGTGCTGTGGCGCTTTGCTCTGGGCAAAATTCTATATAGGCTTCATCAACAATTACCAGTGCTTTACCCGCAAGCGCTGTAGCAATTGCTTTTATTTTATTAAGCGGTGTTAGGCTACCGGTTGGGTTATTTGGATTACAAATAAACACCAATTTTGAGCTGCCCACTGCCTTTACTATTTCATCTACACTGCCATCAAGTAATAGCGCTTGGGTTAAGCCATTGATTGCAACGTTATGAGTATCAGCCGTTACTTTGTACATACCGTATGTTGGCAAAAATAACGCAATGCTGTCTTTTGCAGGTTCGCAATAAGTACGTACTAAAAGCTCAATGCCTTCATCGGCGCCGCGCGTCATTAATACGTTTTCGCTTTCAAGCTCTGTATAAGCAGCGTAGCGGTCAATTACCAGTTGCGGCTGTGGATCTGGGTAGCGATTTAAATCTTCAATACTCAGTTCAAGGTTTTTAGCATAAGGGCTTTCGTTGGCGTTTAACCACGTTGTACCGGTTAGCTTTTCACTTTTAGCAGAGCTATAGGCAGCAAGGGCTGCAATATTTTGTGGTAATAAGCTTGTCGCTTGTGCGCTCTCATTGCTCATTTTTAATTGCCTCTAAACGAATTGAAACCGCATTTGCGTGTGCATCAAGGCCTTCTGCATCTGCCAGTGGTAAAATAGCTTTTGAAAGCTGCGTTAAGCCACTTTTACTAATAGTTTGTACAGTGTAAGTGCGGAAAAAATCAAGCAAGTTTAAACTCGAGTAAGTTGCACTGTAACCATATGTTGGTAACACGTGGTTAGTACCCGATGCATAATCGCCCGCGGACTCTGGCGTGTAGTCGCCAACAAATACCGAGCCTGCATTTTTTACTTTATCTAGGAAAGGTGTTGCATCGCCTAATTGTAAAATTAAGTGCTCAGGGCCATATTGCGCTGATACGTCAAATGCTTGCTCAACAGAGTCCACTAAAATAAGTGATGAATTAGCCAGTGCTTGCTCGGCTGTCTCTTTGCGGCTTAAGTTTGCAAGTTGGCGTGTAAGCGCCTGCTGCGTTTGCTCAATGATACTTTCGCTGTTACACAATAAAATAACTTGTGAGTCGCCGCCGTGCTCAGCTTGCGAGAGTAAATCTGCTGCTATAAATTCTGGGTTTGCACGCTCATCTGCAATAACTAGTACTTCAGACGGGCCTGCTGGCATATCGATTGCCATACCAGGAATTGTTTGCGCAACAAGCTGTTTTGCCATCGTTACAAAGCTATTACCAGGGCCAAAAATTTTGTTCACTTTAGGCACTGATTCGGTGCCATAGGCCATTGCGGCTATTGCGCCTGCGCCACCACTTTCAATTAAAGTTGTAATACCACACAGTTTTGCAGCATATAAAATGGCAGGGTTAATACGTTCATTACCTTGAACAGGGGTTGCAAGTACGACGGTTTTAGCACCACTTAATTGCGCAAGTACACCTTGCATAATAACCGATGATGGCAGTGGAGCACTGCCACCGGGTACATAAATGCCCACAGCTTCGATGGCCTGATATTTCAGTTCACATACAACGCCAGGTTGGGTTGATAACTTAATATCTTTAGGCAATTGCGCTTCGTGAAAACGTTTAACGTTTGCATAAGCGGTGTCAATTGCGTATTTAAGCTCTGCGCTTAGTGCCTGCTCTGATGCGTTTATTTCATCAAGCGGTACACGTAAACGAGGGTTCGCTCTATTATCAAACTTTTTAGCCATATCAAGTAAGGCTTTATCGCCTTGCTCTTTAACATCGCTCATAATTGTTTGGCATATTGCTTCAACCTTTGCGCTGGCAGAAACCGCAGGGCGCATTAGCGCCGCTGCTTGTACTTGTGAAGATTCCTCATTCCAACGAAGCATGGTACTTACTCCATCATTTTTTCAATTGGCATTACTAAAATAGAGTTAGCGCCTAGGGCTTTAAGCTGCTCCATTGTTTCCCAAAATAATGTTTCGCTGCTTACCATGTGAAGCGCTACGTACTCTTCATTACCAGCAAGAGCTAGTAGAGTAGGTTGGCCTGAGCCTGGTAAAATTTCGCAAATTTCATCAAGTTTAGTTTTTGGCGCGTGTAGCATAATGTATTTGCTTTCTTTTGCTTGTTTAACACCACGAAGGCGCGGCATAAGCTTATTGATTAGCGCGAGTTTGTCTTCATCTTGAAGGTCTTTATTTTGAATTAAACAGGCGTTTGATTCTAAAATTGTATCACCTTGAATTAAGCCGTTCGCTTCAAGTGTTGCACCGGTTGAAACTAAATCACAAATTGCATCAGAAAGACCTGCACGAGGGGCAACTTCTACTGACCCTGTTAGCATTACAGTACTTGCATTAATGCCTTCGCGCTTTAACCACTGCGTTAAAATTTCTGGGTAGGTTGTAGCAATACGTTTGCCTTCAAACCAGCTCTTATCACGAGGGCCAAGCTCTTGTGGCCATGCAAGTGCAAGGCGACAGTAACCAAAGTCTAGTTTAGCAAGTTTGCTAACTTCGCTTGGTACACCTTGGCGTTCACGTTCTGCTTGTACTTCTACAAGCACGTTTTCGCCAACAATACCTAAATCACATACACCGTCCATTACTAAGCCCGGAATATCGTCATCGCGCACACGTAGTACGTCAATTGGCATATTAGTTGAGTGTGCAATTAAGCGTTGCTCACGTAGGTTTAATTTAACACCTAGTTGCTTTAGTAAATCTTGACAATCTTTAGACAGGCGACCGCCTTTTTGGATGGCGATACGTAGACGATTTGTGTTACTCATTATTCATTTTCCTTTAATTTAAAAACTAAAAACCCCGAGGGGAACCTCAGGGCGAAAATGAATCAATGTGTTTTGAATCGCCAGAGGTTCCTTTTAGGAATAACCTCTCAGCGAAAGACCTGACAGGTTATTCCGGTGAATGGTGGTGATGATGTACTGTTGTCAGGTTTAAGCGCATTTTTATATCCTATTTTGCTTAACGCTGTTTAGTGAGCATTAAGCTTTAATCTGTTTCAATAAATTTCGCATTCATAAAAACATAAACTGCCTTGCTAAGGCAAGTTTTTTTTTACCTAATTAAAGCATATCTTATAACAGTCGATAATATTGAAAGCAAAACCTCATTTTTTGCTGTTTTAATGTTTAAAATGTAGACAAACCAGGCCTTGTTGGTCGTTTTATCTAATTTAGTAAATTAACGTTGGGGAGAAATGTATGGACATAATGTTCCCTTTTTTAGGGAAAATATCACGACTCGAACTCGAGCCAAAAGGCGCTTTTCACATTGCAGGTGTACAAAATACGCCTCAAACACAAAAAATTAAGCTGGAAAATGAAAAAAAACAACCGCTAAATAAAAAACGATTAGAAACAGCTCAGGGCAACAAAAGCGCAAACACCGATAATGAAAAAGCGATTACCGTAGATAATAAAGGGAATAAACATTTAGATACGTGGGCATGATCTGAATGAATAATAGTAAAAAGCCACGAATGACTTTTTACTATTATGGGCGTGTTGTTCTTTACGCCTTATCTACTTATTAGTGCTTTTTTGCTTTAAAAATATAAAAACTAAATATGGCTACAACAGCAATTTGCGCTATAAAGCCTTGCCACGTAGATTTTAAACCAAGTAGTGCAATATCAAAGTTTATCGGCATTGAACTTATAGCAACTATATCAGCCTCTTGTAGTGCAATGACAGCTTTACCCATTAATACAAAGGCAAGTGCAAATAATAAGTACGTTGTATAGGCAAAAAACTTTGCAATAGGTAACTTAATCGAATATTTGACTAACACCCATGCAATAAGTGCTAATAAAGCCACACCTAGTGCAAATCCAATAGCCACCGATGAATACTGCGTTTGTGAGCTTTGCGTTAATAACGACTGATAAAATAATACCGTTTCGAAAACTTCACGGTATACAGCAATAAAAGAAAGCCCCGCTAATCCCCATAATGTACCCGACTCAAGACGCTTATCAATATTGTCTTTTATGTATTTTTTCCATTGTTGTGCACTGGTTTTACTGTGCATCCATACGCCAACGTATAGCAAAATAATAGCTGCAAATAGGGCGCCTGCACCTTCCATAACTTCGCGGCTTGCACCACTTATTTGTATTAATGTTTGCGCTGCTGCCCATGTTAAGCCGCCTGCAATGAGTGCCATAACCCAGCCAATATGAACGTATTTAAGCGCATCTTGGCGGTGCGTTTTTATAAGCACAGTCATGAGCGCAATAACAACTAATAATGCTTCTAAGCCTTCGCGTAGCAATATAACTAAACTTGCTGAGAGGAGTGCACCATCAGTTAACTTGGTCTCGTTTAGCAAGCTATCTGCTTTAGCAAGTTGAGTTAGCGCTGCACTTACTTTTTCGTCAACGATGGCAGCATCTTTCTCATTTTTGAAGGTTTGACGCAGGTTCATCAGTTGTACTTCGATGTTTTTACGCAAAGTTTCGTCGTAAGCATTTAAGTTATTTTCAACAAGCTCAAAGCCATCTAGGTAGGCGCTAATTGCTAAATCACTCGCCTGAGAGTAATTGCCTTTAGCATGCGCTGTCTGAGCTGCAAGTAATTGTGTACGGGTTATAGTTATTGGGTTCTTTTTAGTGGTAAATAATTGCGCTGGATTAGCGCGTAACCATTTTACATAATGCGCCTGTAAATCACTTTGCCCAGCAGAAAGCTGCGCTGGGTTTAGGTTTACAATTTGCGAAGCGGTAACACTTTCAAAAGTCCCTTCGGGTTTTTGTACATCTTTAAATGCCAAGCTCCCTACATAAAAGGCGAGTGACCAACGCTGCTGCGCATTAAACTGCGTAAAAGCAACCATGGGTGTATCGTTAATACCATTTGTAACAGCATCATATAAGCCCATTAGCGAACGATTGGTTGCGCGCTCTTTGTCAGTAAAATTGGTTGGCTCTGGTGTTAGGTTTTTAGCAAGCGGCCCGTTACCTTGCCCACTTGCGCCGTGGCACATAGAACAATTAGCAGCAAAGAGTGCTTTAGTTTGCTCGATTGGCAGAAGTGTTGTTGGTAAAGATAACTGAGGCATAAAAGTAAGTAGTGATTCGCGAAGTGCAGAACTTTCTTTTCGTACTTTTTCTACACTCTCTTTGTTAGAAATCGCTGTATGCAGCGCCTTTGCGTGAGTTTTTACGGTATCAAATTTAGTTGTTTGACTTGAAAGCTGATTTGCTTGCTCAAGAATAACGTGTGAAAACTCGCTCATTTCTTGGTATTCATCAGAATCCAGTATTTCTCCATTACCTACAGCGGCAACGTAATCTACCCCTACATATTCAGCAAGTTGAGCAATTTGCTTAATTTTTGTTTGTTCACTTTCTGAAGCCGAAGCACTGAAGCTTAAAACTGTTATGACTAAAAGCATGAGAATAAAATTAAACTGTCTTTTACTTAACGACATTAATTTAAAAAATACGTGAGAATTATTTATGGACATCGGAAAGCCCTGAAGAGGAAAAGTCAAAAATTATAATCGTTTTCATTTGCATTTCAAGCGGATTAAACTAAAGCAAGGCTATTGGTTAAAAGTATAACAATTAGTAAAAGTTTTAAGCGCTTTTGCAACACTTAAATAACAGCGAATAAAGATACAAAAGCTTTATTCGCTGTTATTTAAAATTAGTGTTATTTAGTTTGGTCAGCCGATTTAATACTACTTTGAATAAGCGGTGAAATAGTTAAACCTTGCACAATAATAGAGAATATAACGACAACGTAGGTAACAATAACAAGTAGATTATGTAAGTCTGAGCCACCAATAAACACTTGTTCGCGAGGAATTGCTGCTGCCATTGCAAGTGCTAACCCTCCACGAAGGCCGCCCCACGTCAATATTTTTACGCTGTGTTTATCGTAGGTTCTAAATCGTTTGAAAAATATAAATGGGGTTCCCACACTTATAAAGCGAGCAAGTAATACAGCAGGTACCATTAATAAACCTAAACCAATTTCACCAAGCGTGATTGGCATTGTAACTATTAACATGCCAATTATTAAAAATAAAAGTGCGTTTAGAAAGCTGTCGGTTGCATGCCAAAAATCTTTTACGTAACGGGTATCTTCTGGGCCTGTGCGCTCTGTTGCTTTAGTGCGGGTAATATTACCCATCAATATGCCGCTTGTTACCATAGCAAGTGCACCCGAAATCTCCCAAATATTTGCAGCAGCAAAACCTGCAGTAGGAATAGTTAACGTTATCAATAAACGAATATTTACATCGCGACTGTTAATAATTAAAAAGTGACCCACTAAAGCAATAGCTAAACCAAAGGCTATACCGCCTAGAGCATCTATAAAAAAGAGCTCTGCTATATCGCCAAATTGTGCATCCGTGCCATAAAAAGCAACCGAGAAAATAGTTGTAAATATTACCAGACCAATACCATCATTAAACAAAGACTCGCCTTCAACTTGCACCGATATACCCTCTGGTGCGCGCATTTGTTTAATAATAGCAAGTACAGCGATAGGGTCGGTTGGGCTAATAAGTGCGCCAAACAATAAACAGTATATAAATGGTACTTCAAAGCCAAATAATGCGAACAGATAAAAACTTAGATAACCCACTATAAAAGTTGAAGCAATAGTAGAAAATAGCACTAATGCGGTTATTTCCCAGCGCTGCTTACGAAGCGCCATAAGGTTAATTTCCAGTGCGCCAGCATAAAGTAAAAATCCGAGCATACCTTTGAGTAATAATTCATTAAAATTGATGCTAGAGACGATTTGGGTCATGGCTAAGGCATTTTGATCACCTAATAATTTAACGGCAACAATCAATAATAAAGAAATAACGACTGAGCCAGTTGTAATGGCAATAGTAGTTTGCATTTTGAGGATATATTGGTTTGCAAAAGCAATAAAAATTGCAATGGCAGAGAGAAAACAAATGAGATACCAAGCATTCATTGGCTAACCTTACTATTTATTTACGATAGAAAAAAAGGAAATTTTAAACCCGCGTATGGTACCTCTGTGCTTTACCTGTGTCACAGCCTTTATGGTTTGATTAGCTATATTTATTATGTCCTGTAGGACATTTAGTTAATGTATAATTTCTGTTGTTACGTGTTGTAATGCATTTTTTAATACTGGGTTACTTGGTGAAGGTAGTTGACTAAACCAACATTAAACATTGCTCTAATTAACCGTTTTTATCTTCTTCAATTTTTTTCTACGCCTTCTTTAAAATATCAATCAATGTAATTTTAAGTAAATATATGTTTACAAAATGTTAAATTGAGTTTTTGATTGTTTTTCACTAAATCATTAACTGACTGTAATTAAATAGGTTAAATTTTAAACTAATACTTTACTTGTAAATTAAATGTTTAATTTTTAAAACTTAAATTTGTAACATATGCTTGATCCCTAATCGGGTACAGGTAGTTCCGGTTAATACAATTCCACTACAAACTAAATATTTTAACGGAGCGTAAACGTGAATTTATCAAAAATCACATTAGCAACTTTTGCTGCTTTAACTTTTGTTCAAGCAACAGATGCAGTAGCTGCGAATAAGAAATACTTAAATCAACAAGCGGCTATAAATACTATGGTGCAATCTAATTCTGTATCACTACTATCTACAAGTCCTCAAGAATTAATTGGGTTGAGTGTAAGGAACGAATTAGTTGTACTAAAAGAGTTTACGAGCAATAACGGGGAAGTGACTCGCCGGTATCAACAAACTTATCAAGGATTGCCCGTGATAGGGGATACTGTAAGCCTTACATTTAGAAACGGCATGCTAAAAAAAGCGCACGGCGCAGCAGTGTATGACATTGAAGGTGATATAAGCGATGTTGGTGCTAAATTATCAGCTACACAGGCTATGCTCCAAAGTCAAAGTGTGGGTATTGCAGCAAAAACAATTGGTTTAAAAAAACATAATGAAAAATCTAGATTGGCGATTTGGGTCGATCAGCAAAGTAAAGCGCACTTGGTTTATGAGGTGTCGTATGTCACCTATGGAAAAACGCCTTCTAGACCCTACCAGATCATTGATGCTAATTCTGGAGAAGTACTGCTAAGCTTTGACAATCTTCAACATGCAGAAGCTACAGGTCCTGGCGGAAATTTAAAAACAGGGAAATACATATACGGCACTGACTTCGATAGTTTAGATGTTACTCAGTCAGGCAATAATTGTACGATGAATAACTCAAATGTACGCACCATAAATCTCAACGGTGGTACAAGTGGTACGTCTGCCTATTCTTTTACGTGTCCTGAAAATACTTTTAAAGAAATAAATGGTGCTTATTCTCCACTTAATGATGCGCATTATTTCGGAAATGTAATTTTTAATATGTATAACGATTGGATCGGTACGCCACCCCTTACCTTTCAGTTAAAAATGCGAGTTCACTACAGTAGTAACTATGAAAATGCATTTTGGGATGGCAGCGCCATGACCTTCGGTGATGGCCAAAACACGTTTTATCCGCTTGTTAGTTTAGACGTGTCGGCTCATGAGGTCAGCCATGGTTTTACTGAACAGAACTCTGGCTTAATTTACAGTGGCAAATCGGGTGGTTTAAATGAAGCTTTTTCTGATATGGCGGGTGAAGCGGCTGAGTTTTATATGAAAGGCACTAACGATTGGTTAGTTGGCCAAGATATATTCAAAGGCAATGGTGCGCTTCGCTACATGAATAACCCAACGCAAGATGGTAATTCAATAGATAATCAATCGAGCTATTACTCTGGGATGGATGTACACAATAGCTCAGGTGTATTTAATAAAGCTTTTTATAATTTAGCTACAACACCCGGTTGGGATACAAAAAAAGCATTTATCGTAATGACAAGAGCAAATCAGCTTTATTGGAGCGCAAGTACAGATTGGGATTTAGCAGGTAATGGCGTAATGGATGCAGCATGTGATTTAAACTATGACCCAAGTGATGTACAGGCAGCGCTAAGTGCTGTGGGAGTAACCTCTAATTTAAGTTCAGGTAGCACATGTAGCTCAACACCTCCCCCAACTAACGATGAAGCATTAATTAATGGCGTAACTCGCACTGGCATAAGTGGTTCTTCTAAAGAGCAACTGTTTTTTACGTTAGAGGTGCCTGCTGGAGCAAGTAATTTAGTATTTAATACCAATGGTGGATCAGGTGATGCTGATCTTTATGTACAATTTGGAGCAAAACCAACGTTAAATAACTTTGATTGTAAAAGTACCACTTCATCAAGTACTGAGAGCTGTTCAATTAGTAATGTTCAAAGCGGAACTTACTATGTAATGGTTGAAGCATGGAATGCTATTTCTGGCGTTTCTCTAACGGGGAGTTTTGATGGCAGTAGTAGTGGCGAAGTTACCCCTATTAATGTGACAGAAACTAATGTGAGTGTTGGCGCGGGTGCGTGGACACGGTTTACACAAACATTAAATGAAGGTTATACGTCACTTGATGTTTCTATATCTGGTGGAAGTGGTGATGCTGACTTGTACGTAAATTATGGATCAGCATCAAGTACGGGTACATATCTTTGTCGCCCGTATAAAAATGGCAATAGTGAAAGTTGTACCTTTGATGCTCCACAAGCAGGTACTTGGTATATAGACTTACGCGGTTACAGTTCTGCAAGTGGTGTAACGCTTAGTATTTCAGCAAATTAAACCTACTTTGAGGGAGCTCTCGCTCCCTTTCTTTCAAAGTTGTATTTAATAACAAGGAATACTTATGAAAAGTTCTATTTATACTTCTCTATTATGCGCATCTACTCTCTTAACATCGTCGACATTATATGCTCAAAATAATGAAAGCATTTGGGTTAGTATTGATCCGGCTGCTGCAAAACATTATCAACAAGCCCAAAAAACATTTATACAAAAGGAACAATTATTAAGCGTACAGAATACAAATATGGATTCGGTAAACTTAATAAAAATTGAGCAAGAAAATATCATTCAATTGAGTGAGTTTATGCATCACAATTACAACCGCTGTGGTGGATTTGTTGCGCATAGTTCACTAAGTGAAGCACAGCAATATACGCAGCAATTAGCTTCTGTTCAAAATCAACTTGCCAATATTTCAACTAGCTACACCATAGATAATTCACAAACAGTCCAAGCGCTAATAAATCGTGTAAGCGAGATTAATCTAACAAATACGGTTAATACATTAAGTGATTTTTATAACCGTTACTATTCATCTCAAACTGGTGTAGATGCAGCCCAATGGTTAAAAGGTTATTGGCAGCAACTTGCAAGTGCTAGAAATGATATTTCAGTTGATTATTTTACACATAGTTGGTCTCAGTCATCGGTTATTGTAACTATTAACGGCAGTGAAAAAGCAGACGAAATTGTAATTATTGGTGGTCATCTAGATTCTATTAATCAGTCAAACCCAAGCAATGGGCGTTCACCCGGTGCTGATGATAATGCATCAGGCATTGCGGTTTTAACTGAAGCACTTCGTACTGTGGTAGAGCAGAATTATAAACCCCAAAGAACGATTAAAATTATGGCTTTTGCTGCTGAGGAAGTGGGTCTTAGAGGTTCAAAGGAGATTGCTACAGCGTATAAATCACAAGGTAAAAATGTGATTGGTATGGTGCAATTTGATATGACCGGTAACAATGGTAGCAGTGAAGATATTGTTATGATGACTGATTACACTACTAATTCACAAAATCAGTACTTAGGGCAGTTAATTGATACATACTTACCTGCGGTTACTTATGGATTTGATCAGTGTGGTTATGGTTGTTCTGATCATGCTTCGTGGTATCAACAAGGCTTTTCAGCATCGATACCGTTTGAGTCAAAAATGGCTGATATCAACCCGTTAATACATAGCGAAAATGATGCAGCTTTTGATGCTGAACACGCAAGTAAATTTGCAAAGTTAGCCGTTAGTTATTTAGCTGAAATGGCTAAAAATGCTGGAGAAATACCCCCAGTAAATAATAATGAGCTACAAAACGGGGTCGCAGTAACAGATATAGCAGCTAATGCTAAAGAGCAACTTTTTTACACGCTACAAGTAACGAATAATAGTAGTAATTTAAACTTTTCTACCGCTGGTGGCAGTGGCGATGCTGATTTATATGTGAAATATAACTCTGCACCGTCGCTTGCTAGTTACGACTGTAAAAGTGCAACCTCATCTAGCAATGAAAGCTGTGATATTTTAAACACTCAAGCGGGAGTTTATTACGTGATGGTAGAGGCTTGGAACGACATAGCTAATGTATCGCTCATAGCTAGTTATACCGAAGAAGATAACTTAGAGCCAGTTAACCGCATTGAAGAAAATATTAGTGTTTCCTCAGGCCAGTGGGTTAGGTTTACACAAGAATTACAAGCTGGGTATTCTTCTTTAAATATAAGCATAGCTGGTGGCTCAGGTGATGCTGATTTGTATGTAAATTTTAATAGTCAATCATCCGAGCAAGTTTATGTATGTAGGCCTTACAAAAATGGCAATAGTGAACAATGCAGTATTTCTAATCCTCAAGGTGGTAAGTGGTATATAGATTTAAAAGGGTACAGTGCTGCAAGTGATATTTCATTAAATATTACTGCGCAATGAAACGCATCCTCAAATAGCTTACCAATATAACTATTATGTTGCTAAGTAGAGATGAATTAATTAATGGGAGCTATGCTCCCTTATATTGTACTTGCGCTGCTTACTTAAATACTTGCCCTTGATGTATAGCTTACGTAAAATCCCGCTATTATTTATTTTAAAGTGATTGGCATTATCAAACAGCTGTTTAGTGAAACCGGACCACTGGCATTATCGCTTGAGGGTTATACACCTCGCCAGCCTCAAATTGATATGGCCGTAGCTGTTGCAGATGCATTAAAAAATAGCACCCAGCTAGTGGTAGAAGCGGGGACCGGTACGGGTAAAACATTTGCATATTTAGCACCCGCACTAAAATCAAAAGGTAAAACCATTATCTCAACGGGGTCAAAAGCCCTGCAAGAACAGCTTTATCACCGCGATTTACCTCAACTTGTTAAAGCGCTAAGCGCCTCTAAAAAAACGGCTTTACTAAAAGGGCGTGCCAATTACTTATGTACCTATCGATTAAATCAACATGTTGCACACGTACCCACAGATGACTCGGATGTAATGCATCAACTGGCGATGGTCGCAAAGTTTGCAAGCGAAACACAGTCGGGTGATTTAGCCGATTGTATTGGCATTGAAGAAGACGCCAAAGTGTTGCCTTATGTAAACTCAACCGCCGATAACTGTTTAGGTAAAGAATGTCCCGACTTTCAGAGTTGTTATATACGTAAAGCGCGATTAAATGCAGCCGAAGCAGATGTAGTTGTTATAAATCATCATTTATTTTTTGCAGACATGGCAGTAAAAGACTCAGGTTTTGCTGAGCTTATGCCCACTGCAGATGCTTACATATTTGACGAAGCCCATCAGTTAAGTGAAATTGCAAGTGATTACTTTGGCGAAAGTATAAGTACTAAAAAGCTGGTTGATTTAATTAACGATTTACGTGCAATTTACCGAGCCGAAATCCCTGATATGCTGCAATTGGGTAAAAGCTTAAATAAACTTGAAACGAGTGTAGCTGATTTACGTTTACAGTTTGGTGTTGATGGCAGCCGTGGTGACTGGCGCGAAAAGCTTAGTGATAAATTAATATGTGCAGCACTGCACAGAGTAATAAGCGATTTAGACTTTGTGTATCAAGTATTAAAGTTATGCTTAGAGCGAAGTGATAAAATAGAACACCCGTTTGAGCGAACACTTGCCTTTAAAGGTCAGCTAGAGCGTGTATTTGATACAGCTCAAACAGGGTTTAGTTACTGGTACGAAACAACAAGGCGCTATTTAACCGTTAATATTACACCGTTAAATGTATCAGCTAAATTTGCTAAAATGATGGAAGATACAGGCGCGGGCTTTGTGTTTACCTCAGCTACGCTATCTGTAGATAATAAGCTTGAGCATTTTAATGCAAGTTTAGGACTAAAGCCCAAACAAAGTATGATGGTAGATAGCCCATTTGACTATCCAAACCAAGCGTTATTATGTTTACCCAGGTTTTTACCTGAGTCACATGCAGACAATATGCCTCATGCGATTGTTAGGCTAACACTTGAACTGATTAAGTCGGCAAAGGGGCGCTGCTTTGTGCTCTTTACCAGTTATAGAATGATGCACTTGGTTGCCGAAGGCTTAACCACGCAAATAGATTACCCAGTGTATATGCAAGGGCAAATGTCTAAACGTATCATACTTGAAAAGTTTACCCGCCATGGCAACGCAGTACTGCTTGGCACCGCTTCTTTTTGGGAAGGCGTGGATGTGCGCGGTAGCACTTTAAGCTGTGTTATTATTGATAAGTTACCGTTTGCCGCACCAGATGACCCTTTATTGCAAGCTAAAATGCAAGATTGCCAAATGCAAGGTAAAGACCCATTTGCGCATATTCAGCTTCCACAAGCTGTTATTGCACTAAAGCAAGGTGTAGGGCGTTTAATACGCGATAATAAAGACAAAGGCGTATTAGTAATATGCGATAATCGCTTAGTAACACGCCAATATGGCCAAGTATTTTTAAAAAGCTTACCGCCTATGCGCCGCACGCGAAGCTTAGAAGATGCCAATACATTTTTAAAACAAATTAATTAGAGTACTAAAATGATCAAAAGTAATATTCTTGCCCTTGATGCTTCAACAGAAGCGCTTTCAATTGTTTTACATGTAAAGGGACAAACATTTCATCATTTTGAAGAATGCCCACAGCAGCATAGCCAAAAAATTCTTCCGCTGATAGATGAGCTACTAAGTAAAGCCAACTGTAAATTAAAAGACTTAGATGTCATTGGTTTTGGCCAAGGACCAGGTAGTTTTACTGGTGTGCGTATAAGTGTTGCAATTGCACAAGGGTTAGCTTATTCAACTAACTTACCATTAGTTGGGGTGTCTACACTTGCGATTATGGCGCAGCAAGCTTTTGAACAAAACGGCAGTACTCATGTATATCCAGCTATTGATGCGCGAATGGGCGAAATTTACTTTGCTCAGTATCAAGCTAATAACAATTTAATGCAGCTTGTTAATCAAGAATGTGTATTAAAGCCTGAACTTTTAAACGCCGATTATATTTCAGATAACGAGCAAAGCTATACAGCTGTTGGTACAGGCTTCAAAACTTACTCAGATTCACTGGACAGTTTTGATAACGTTTCTATTAATAGTGATATTACACTGCCAGATGCACGTTATATGCTCGCCCTTGTAGATGCAGAATTTTTAGCTGGTAATGGTGTTAAAGCAAGCGATGCTCAACCAAAATATGTACGAGATACGGTCACATGGAAAAAGCTACCTGGTCGCGAATAGGCTTAAGTTTGCAAATTGTTTAATTTTAAATCATAATTTTAGCCATGTTTAAGTTTGGAGTTTGTTTATGACATTGCCCATTGGTTCTGGTTTTTTTGCCGGGGATATTCCTGGTAGAGTAAGCTCAAAAAGTGTTGTCACAAATAAACCTCAAAGTGTTGCTGATCAAAATACAACGCAAAAAACAAACACTGAGTATGTAAAAAGCAGTAAAGAGGGGGTAGAGCGCGCAAATGAGTTCTTTAAAGCCAGCGCGAATACTACGCAGTTCAGCCAAACAATTTACGACCAACCAACTGCACAAGTAAGCAAAGCAATTTCTACTTATACAGAGTTTGCTAATTTAGAACGCAGAGCAGAAGTACAAGATTTAATAGGCGTAGATATATACGCTTAAAGCCTTTTAAAAAAAAGCCCGAACAGGAGTTCGGGCTTTTGCGTTTAGTGCTAAATACTATTTTTCAATAAAGCCAATTAGTTTATCTGCAATATCGGTATTGTTTTGTGAACCAATAAATTGCTCACTCCCTTTACCATAAGCAAATACTTGTACGTCTACTGCGGTATGCCCGCCTGTAGTCCAACCAGTAAAGCTCGTATCACTAATAATACTTTTAACCGCTAAATTAAGCGCTTTATCGCCCATTTGCTTAGCTTGCTCAAGCTTTATTTTATTTTCAGCCGTAAATTCAATATTAGTGTTAGCATTCCACACTGATTTTAGGTCGTCTGATTCAAGTAACTGCTGAGTTAATTTACCTGCTGTTGCTTTAACACCCTTCACTACATCTGTTTCCCATTTATATTGACCGTGTGCGCCAAGGGTTAAACCACCAGTAGAGTGATCGGCTGTAATTACTAATATGGTATCTTTATTTTTATCGACATAAGCTTTTGCTTTTTCGATTGATTTAGCAAAGTCATCCATTTCAGCCATGGCACACGCAATATCATTAGCATGACCACACCAATCAATTTGACTGCCTTCAATCATTACAAAAAAGCCTTCTTTATTTTGGCCATCAAGTAAATCAAGTGCTTTGGAGGTAAGCTGAGTTAAACGCGTTGGGTTTTCATCAAGTGCAAAAGGTAGACCTTTAGGAGCATATAATCCAATTGCAGGCACTTGTGTTATTTGATTTAGGTTTTTAATATCGTCGCCATATTGATAACCTGCAGCTTTAAACTCATCTACTAAGTTACGGTCTTCGCGAATAAAATACTGAGTACCACCGCCTAACATTAAATCGACCGGTAATTTACCTGCAATTTTGTTATCGATATAGTCATTGGCAATATCATCGTAATTATTGCGTGATTCATTATGTGCTGCAAAGCTTGCTGGCGTAGCATGGTTTATTTGTGATGTCGCAACAAGTGCGGTGGTCATCCCTTGTTCTCGGGCTACTTCTAACATTGTTTTTACAGGTGCTTTTTTGGTATCTACTGCAATAGCGCCGTTATAACTTTTATGACCGCTGCTAAGTGCAGTAGCACCTGCAGCACTGTCGGTTACATAAGTATGATCATCAGGGTAAGTAGTAGCCATGCCTGTTAAAATTGAATCAAATACTGTTTTTTCAACGTCTTTGGTGGCTGGGTCGTCTTTAAAATAGCGATAAGCAGTTGTATACGCAGGACCCATACCGTCACCAATCATATATATGACATTTTTAGGCGCAGACTCTGCTTGTACGCCAGAAGAAGCACATAACAGTGCTAATAAGCTTAATTGTTTTTTCATTGTTGTACCTTATGAGTGTACCTTATTTAATAGCCGCTGATATTGTATACCGATAGCCTTATAAATAAATGAATATCTAGCGTTTTTGTAATAATTGCGCTTTAAGAATATTAAATAAGAGCTAACATTAGGGGTATTTATTATATTTATACTAGTTATACACTTTATATATAAAGCAAATTAGAGGGTATTTTAATCTATCATGGGGCGATAACACATGTTTAAAATATATCCGTATCTAAACAGCTTCATTAAGTCTATGAAATATAGATACTTTAAAAGCATTGGCGTTTTTTTATAAATCAAATATGTATTACATGCTGAATTTTGGCACCATTTGAGGGGTTAGAGGTCTGACAACATGTATGATATAAATACCGACGCGCTTAAATAAGTAAGGAGTTTTATGTGCAGCCATTTGATATTAAAACAAACAACTTACATATTCATGGCTTAAAAGTTGGTTCTGGCACCGAGATAGTTATAGCGTTGCATGGTTGGTTAGATAATTGTAATAGTTTTTTGCCTATGTTGAATAATTCAAAGCCTGATGAAACATGGTATTGTATTGATTTAGTAGGGCATGGCTTATCAAGTTGGCGAAGCGATGATGCACATTATTATTTTGTAGATTATATTAATGATTTACATGAGTTTATAACTGCACTTAATTTTAAAAAAATACACCTAGTTGGGCATTCTATGGGGGCTATGGTAGCAGGGCTTTATGCTAGCTGTTTTAGTGAAAAGGTTAAAAGCGTGACCTTTATAGAAGGCATTGGGTGTATAACGACACCAAGCGATGAAGTATGTGAGCAGCTTAAAAGTGCAGTTTTAAACAGGGCTAGATTAAAAAATAAAAAACCGCGTTTTTATAAGTCTAAACAACAAATTTATGATGCGCGTGCTCAAACAACTGACTTAAATAGTAAGCAAATAGCGTTGTTAATGCAGCGCAATATACAAGAGGTTGCAGAAGGTTTTGTTTTAACCACTGATCCTAAGCTCAAAAATCATTCAGGTTTTAGGTTTGATGAAGCGCAATGTATTGGTGCAATAAAAGAATTAACTGCACCATGTCAATTAATTTTAGGGAACGAAGGGTATTCGTTTGTAAAACAAAATTTAGAAAAGTATATTAGTTATTACAATGACTTAAAGGTAATTAATGTGTCTGGTGGGCATCATTGCCATATGCAAAGTAGTGAGTTATGTTTTGAGCATATTCAAGACTTTATGCAGCAAAATGGTGCATGTTAATTGTAAGTTTACGTAAAATGTGGGATTATTCCTGCATTAGAGTATTTGCTCAATTGTGAAAGTGCCTTACTTAGATTAAGGTTAATAAAAATATAATTATAAACAGGGGCTAAGAGTGGAAAAAATCTGGCTTAAGCGCTACCCAGAGGGTATGCCTGAAACAATCGATCCTGAGCATTATAACTCGTTACTCGAAGTGTTCGAAAAAAGTTTTTCTGATTACAAAGATTTACCTGCATTTACTAACATGGGTAAAACTTTAACTTATGATGAAATAGATAATGCTACAAAAAGAGTAGCGTCATATATTCAAAATGATTTAGGTTTGAAAAAAGGCGACAAAGTCGCTGTTATGATGCCTAACTTGTTACAAACCCCTATTACTATTTTAGGTGTACTTCGCGCAGGTTGTGTTGTGGTTAATGTTAACCCGCTATACACAGTGCGTGAGCTTGAGCATCAGCTTAAAGATTCTGATACTACCGCTATTTTTATCTTGGCAAACTTTGCAGATACGCTTGAAAAAGCACTAGCTAAAACAGATGTAAAACACATTGTTGTTACGCAAGTGGGTGACTTAGTTGGTGGTGTTAAAAAGCATATAGTTAATTTTGTAGTCAAGTACGTAAAGAAAATGGTGCCAAACTACAGTTTACCTAATGTAATTAAATTCTCTGATGTACTTAACGCCGATGCCGCTAAATATACCCGCCCAGAAATGCAATTATCTGACTTGGCTTTCTTACAGTACACAGGTGGTACCACCGGTGTGTCTAAAGGTGCAATGCTTAGCCACGGTAATATGGTTGGAAATCTTGAGCAAGTATCAGGCTGTTTAGACAAAGTATTAGATAGAGGCACAGAAGTAGTTGTTACCGCTTTACCGCTTTATCATATCTTTGCTTTAACAGCGAACTGCTTAACGTTTATGAAATACGGTGGTTTAAACGTATTAATTACAAATCCACGCGATATGCCAGCATTTGTAAAAGAGCTTAGCCAGCACAACTTTACTGCAATAACCGGAGTAAACACATTATTTAATGGTTTATTGAATACACCGGGTTTTGCGGAACTTGATTTTAGTCATTTAAAAATGTCGCTTGGTGGTGGAATGGCCGTTCAGCGCCCTGTAGCTGAGAGATGGCAAAAAGTAACAAGCTCTAAACTAATGGAAGGGTATGGTTTAACCGAGTGTGCACCACTTGTAACCGTAAGCCCATACGATTTAGAAGCTTATAATGGTTCAATTGGTTTACCTGCGCCAAACACAGAAATTAAGCTTATGCTTGATAATGGCGAAGAAGCAGCCAAAGGTGAACCAGGTGAGTTATGGGTTAAAGGCCCACAGGTAATGCTTGGTTACTATAATCGCCCAGATGCAACAGCTGAATGCTTAAAAGATGGCTGGTTTGCAACAGGTGATATAGCAACATACGATGATGAAGGTTTCTTTTACATAGTAGATCGTAAAAAAGACATGATTATTGTTTCTGGCTTTAATGTTTTCCCTAATGAAATAGAAGAAGTCGTTGCGATGCATGATGGTGTGCTTGAAGTAGCAGCTATTGGTATACCCCACGATGTAAGTGGCGAACAAGTTAAAGTTTTTGTTGTGAAAAAAGACCCTTCTTTAACTGAAAAAGATATAATAAATCACTGTCGTGATAATTTAACTAATTACAAGGTCCCTAAACTGGTAGAGTTTAGAGATGAGTTACCTAAGACAAACGTAGGTAAAATACTCAGAAGAGCCTTGAAAGATTAGCAACCTATAAAAAAGCCGGCATTAGCCGGCTTTTTTATTGTAGGAGATTAAGTGCAATACCAATTGATCGAAACACAAAATCAGCTTAATACTTTTGTTGAGCAAATTAAAAGCAAACCTATCTTAGCAATTGATACCGAATTTATGCGCCGTCGCACTTTGTATCCAGAGGTTGCACTGATCCAAGTTTTTGATGGTGAACATTTAGCATTAATAGATCCACTTGCTGAACTTTCATTATTTGATTTTTGGGAGATTTTAAAAGATCCCGCTGTTTTAAAAGTACTGCATTCACCCTCAGAAGATATCGAAGTTTTTCAAAAATACGCAGGCTTTGTTCCTGCTCCATTATTTGACACTCAATTTGCACTGCAGTTACTTGGTGAGGGCAACTGTATGGGCTTTGCTTTAATGGTAAAAGAGTTGTTAGGAATAGAAATAGACAAAAGTGAATCGCGTACCAATTGGCTTCAGCGTCCTTTAACTAAAAAACAATTAGATTATGCAGCTGCCGATACTTTTCATCTATTACCTTGTTTTGAGCTGATTATAGAGCGTATTAATGAGGCCGATTTGTTTGATATTGTAATAAATGAGAGCGAGTTAATTGCAAATAAACGTGCGTTTCAAACACCCGATGATCTTTTATATAAAGACATAAAAAATGCATGGCAGTTAAAACCGCATGAGCTGGCAGTACTAAAAGAGCTAGCTGTATGGAGACGTAACAAAGCAATACGAAAAAATTTAGCGCTTAACTTTGTGCTTAAAGAACACAATATGACTGAAATTGCTAAACGAGGGCCTTCGAGCTTAAACTCGCTTAGACAAATTCCGGGTGTTGAATCGATGGAAGTTAATCGCTCAGGTGTAGAAATACTAAAATGTATTGAAACTGCTAAAGCAATGCCTGAAGAGCTTCATCCTCCTGTGCTTAAACGTTTAATAGATTTTCCCTCTTATAAAAAAGTAGCTAAAGATATAAAACAAAAAGTAACTAAAGTGGCTAAAGAGCACAATATACCAGAAGACGTAATGGCTTCTAAAAAACAAGTTAATCAACTTATAAGCTGGAATTGGAAGCTCACTAATGAGCAAAAACAAAAGCATATTAAGCCAGATTTACTAAGTTCGTGGCGCTATAGTTATATAAAAGAAACACTAAAAGAGTGGGATAAATAAGGTTGAAACGGGCTTTAATGCTTACTCAACTAAACACAAAAAACACCCATATACATACGATGGGTGTTGCTATTAATCTGCAATAATTTTAAATACTATTTTAATTACGCAAATGAGTACTAAACAAAAACGGCACTCAAAGTGCCGTTTTTAATATTACTTCTTTTCTTCGTCAGGTAGTGTCACGTTTAGTTCAAGTACCGCTAAATCGTCTTCGTTTTGATCAAATTGTACCTGAACTGCGTCAGTATTTACGTTCACATACTTTCGGATCACATCTAAAATATCTTGTTTTAATTGTGGTAAGTAATCCGGCGTTCCACGTTGAGAACGTTCGTGCGCGACAATAATCTGCAATCGCTCTTTTGCTAATGACGCGCTGTTTTTCTTTTCTGAGCGGAAGTAGTCAAGTAAAGACACATTAACCTCCAAAAATCCGTTTAAATAAGCCTTTTTTCTCAACGTCTAAGAAGCGAAAATCGACTGTTTCACCTAATAAGCGATTAATTGCATCTGCATAGGCTTGGCCAGCATCAGAATCGCCATCTAAAATTACAGGTTGGCCTGAGTTAGATGCGCTCAATACGGCTTGCGACTCAGGGATAACACCTAAAAGAGGAATAGATAGAATATCTTGTACGTCTTCTACCGATAACATTTCACCTTTCTCAACACGCTCAGGATTGTAACGCGTTAATAATAAGTGCTCTTTAATATTTTCTAGGCCTTCTTCAGCACGTTTAGATTTGCTGTGTAAAATGCCTAAAATTCTGTCTGAATCGCGAACTGAAGACACTTCTGGGTTTGTTGTTACTATTGCTTCATCAGCAAAATACATTGCCATCATCGCGCCAGCTTCAATACCTGCTGGAGAGTCACATACGATGTAGTCAAAATCTTTTTTCAATTCGTTAAGTACACGCTCAACACCTTCACGGGTAAGTGCGTCTTTATCTCGAGTTTGCGAAGCAGGAAGTAAAAATAGTTTTTCTACGCGCTTGTCTTTTATTAGCGCCTGATTAAGGTTTGCTTCACCATTAATTACGTTTACAAAATCGTATACAACGCGACGTTCACAACCCATGATTAAATCAAGGTTACGTAAACCAATGTCGAAATCGATAATTACTGTTTTGTAGCCTTTTAATGCTAATCCGGTGCCAATTGCAGCGCTTGATGTTGTTTTACCAACACCGCCTTTACCTGAGGTAACGACAATTACTTTTGCCATGAGATTTATCCTTTAACCAAAGCTGAAATTTCTAATGATTCGTCTTTTTGTTGTATTTGCACTGCATTTCCCCAATGTTCGCCCTGAAGGGAATCACTTATCCAGTAATTGCCATCTATTGAAACCAACTCAGCCTCAAGCTTTTGGCAGAAAATGTGTGCTTTTTTGAAACCTTTTGCGCCTGCAATGGCGCGCCCGCGTAATGTGCCATATATATGTACATTACCATCGGCAATAACTTCTGCACCGTGGCTTACTGCGCCAAGTACTATTAAATCTCTATCTTTTGCATAAACCTGTTGTCCAGAACGTACCGTACCATTAATAATTTGTGCAGGTAAATAAACCGTTTTTTCTACAATCGAGGTATTTGCCTCTTGTTTAACAGGTTCGTTCTTAACGTCTTGTGAATAATTTAATACAGATAGGCCTGCAGCTTTAGCTTGTACATGTTGCTCATCAGAGCCGTTACATACACCTACTGCGTTAAAACTCATACGCTCAATAAGTGATTTTAAATGAACAAAATCTAAAGAGCTGTTTCTAATTTCTATTAAATTAACAACTATAGGAGCCCCTTCAAAAAACTTAGGGGCTTGGGCTATTTTTACATATAACTGTTCTGCTAAAAGGGTTATATCAGTACTGTAAAGATGTAAAACTGATAACGTAAAAAGATTCCCTTTTAACTCAAAAATTTGGTCCGACATACACGCTCAATTGAATTGTTCGATAAGAAATTATTTAAGATAAACACAGGCTGAATAAGGCCTTTATTGAAATTTCTAATCTAATTTTTCTAACTTATTATTACTCTCATGTTATAGTGTGCGGCATTGTTAAGCAAGAATTTATAGGCTCATAATGCTCACTGCGGTATATAAAAGTAAGAAAAAAGCGGATACCTTCCTATTTGTTGAAAAAAGAGATGATTTTAGTAAAGTTCCGGAACCTTTAATGACCATGTTTGGTCAACCTCAATACGTTATGATCATTAATTTAGCAAAGCGTGAACATTTAGGTGGTGCAGATTTAGAAACAGTTAAAGCCGCTTTATCTGATCCTGATAAAGGCTTTTATTTACAAATACCACCGCCAAAAGAAAACTTGTTAAGTCAATTACGAAAAGAAAATGGAGCCGATAGTGATTAGAAAACTGACCGTTTTATTATGTGGGGTTTGCTTAAGTGGCTCTGTAATAGCCAAAACTCAAGCTGAATTTCAAACGTATTTAACAGATTTAAAGCATGAAGCGATAGCAAAAGGTTACGACAGCAAATTAATCGATGATGCTTTTGCTACTGCTACGTATAAAGAAAAAGTTGTATCTGCTGATAAAAATCAACCAGAAGTAAAAGAAACACTTGAAACATATTTACCTAAACGTGTACCGCAATGGAAAATTGACCGCGCACGTAAGCTTTATGCAGAAAATAAAGATGTATTGGAACAAGTAGCAAAAGAATTTGGCGTACAGGCACGCTTTATTGTTGCCCTTTGGGGTCTTGAGAGTAATTTTGGAACAATTCAAGGCGGCCATAATGTTATTTCATCTTTGGTAACACTTGCTTTTGATGGACGTCGTGAAGCTCTTTATAAACGCCAACTATGGGCTGCACTAGATATATTAAAGTCGGGCCATATTACGCTCGATAAGTTTAAAGGTTCTTGGGCTGGAGCGATGGGGCAAACACAGTTTATGCCTACCTCTTTTAATGCTTATGCGGTCGATTATAATAATGATGGTCGAAAAGACATTTGGACTACCAAAGAGGATGCGTTTGCCTCTATTGCTAATTACTTAAAACAAGAAGGGTGGGATGACTCTCTTACTTGGGGCCGCCAGGTGCAGTTGCCAGAAAATTTTGACAGTAAATATGTATTAGTACGTGGCACTAAAACACGTAAACAATGGCTTGAGTACTGGAATGATTCTGAGCGCTCGTTGGCTCAATGGCAAGCGTTAGGTGTGCGCAAAGCAGATGGCTCTGATTTACCAAATGTTGATGTTCGTGCAGCTTTAGTTATGCCCGATGATATTAATGGGCGTATGTACCTAGCATACGATAACTATAAAGTATTTATGCATTGGAATCGCTCGTATTACTTTGCCACAAGCGTGGGCTACCTATCAGATAGAATCGGTTATCCTAAAATTTAATTACCGATTATCTATATTAAAAAAGCCGCTGTATGCGGCTTTTTGTATTTAGATAAGAGCTTAGGGTTTATTGTTCTTTTTTAAATATTTTATCTTTTAAGTCGATTACCTTGCCAATGCCTGATCCAAGCTTCATGAGCTTATTTAACTGCTCAGGGCTTAAACGTTGTAGTTCTGATGACCACTTTGTAACCGTTTCTAATAGGTTATGAATTTCACCCATTTGTTTTTGAGCGTATAGCTCATCGTCATTACTGGCTTCATCAAGCAAGTTGTCACGCAGCAGACTTAAGGTTGGATCAATTTCACGTTTTTTTCGTTCTTCAAAAACACGATTGGCCATGTCCCAAATTTCACCAGCAGGTGCATAATACTCTTTTCTATCTCCAGGCTTATGATGTACTTTTATTAGTTGCCATGATTGTAATTCTTTTATGCCCATGCTTACGTTACCACGTGAAATACTCAGCGAATCCGCTATTTCGTTTGCAGTCATGGGTTCTTTAGTAATGATCAATAAGCCACACATTTGCCCTATGGTTCTATTGAAACCCCAGCGGCTGCCCATTTCACCACAATGCATAACAAAGGCTAAATTTTTTTCGGATAAACTCATAGCTTTTTAACTTTCAGTAAATTCAGAAAGTAATGCTAGCATGCTGATTTTGGATAGCAAGATTTTAGATTAAGTAAAATTAAACTTACACATCTAAAGGTTGATTTAGATTAATTTTTCTTCATCAAAATTAGGTTATGTTTATAGCTAATACTCTTCTTAAACCGTTAGCCTAGTTAGATTTAACTTGGTTACTCACATATGATGGAATGACTATGAAAGCTGCAATAAACACTCAGTACAAAGGTAAATTACAAATTACAGACTTACCAAAGCCACAAGTAGGCATTAATGATGTTTTGGTTAAAATAGTGGCCTGTGGAGTATGTCATACCGATTTACATGCCTGTCATGGTGATTGGCCGGTAAAACCCAAAATGCCACTTGTGCCGGGACACGAAGGCGTAGGCATAATTGAAGAAGTAGGCAGCAACATACAGCATTTAGCGGTTGGAGATAGAGTAGGTGTGCCTTGGCTTTATAGTGCTTGTGGGCATTGTGAATTTTGTTTAGAGGGTAAAGAAACCCTGTGTTTATCACAGCAGAACACGGGTTACTCAATCGATGGTGGTTATGCAGAATATTGCTTAGCTCATGGCGATTACGTAATTAAAATTCCAGATGGTTTAGGTTTTTCAGAGGCTGCGCCTTTATTTTGTGCAGGTGTTACTACCTATAAAGCATTAAAAGTATCGGGTGCAAAACCAGGTGACTGGGTTGCTATTGTTGGTGTGGGTGGGCTCGGGCATTTAGCTGTGCAATATGCCAAAGCAATGGGCTTTAATGTAATAGCTGTTGATACAGGCAAAGAAAAACTTGAGCTTGCTAAAGAGTTAGGCGCAGATATTACTCTCGATTTTAAAGAAGTTGTACCAAGTGAAGCAATATTTGAACAAGTTGGTGGTGCGCATGGTGTTGTGTGTACTGCGGTATCTAAAGCGGGTTTTGAGCAAGCTTATAAAAGTGTGCGTCGGGGTGGTAAGTGTGTGTTAGTGGGGTTACCGCCAGAGGATATGCCATTACCTATATTTGATACTGTGCTCAATGGTGTATCGGTAGTCGGGTCGATTGTTGGCACGCGTAAAGATTTACAAGAGTGCTTGGAATTTGCGGCTCAAGGAAAGGTTAAAGCTATTATAGAAGAAAAGCGCCTAGAAGATATCAACGAAATATTTGATGATATGATCAAAGGTGATATCAATGGTCGAATAGTGGTTACACTTTGAGTTAACCATTAGATAAAAAGGCATGCCAAGCAGGCATGCCATCATTATAAGCCTCAACTAATCATTTGCATGATTATAGCGTGTAACTAAAGCGTGTAACTAAAGCTTAATTTAGCGTTACGTTCTTCACCTGGCATACCGCCTAAGAACATTGCTTTAGAGTAATACTTTTTGTTAAACAGATTGTTTAAGTTCAGCTGCATGTGCCATTTATCTGTAGTGTACGAAACCGCTGCATCATAAACTGTGTAGCTAGGTACGTAACCATCAGGGATACTAAATGAGCTTGAATTAGTACTTCTGTTATCAACAAACGTAATACCACCGCTAATATTAACAGCCTCTGGTAAATTAAACATTTCAGCGTAATAAGTAACCCAGGTACTTGCAGTTACATAAGGTACACCTTTTTGGCGCGTATCGTAGCTACTGCTTGTTGGGTTAGATTTATCGCGTGCGTCTTGATAAACCCCATTTATATTAATTTTCCACTGCTCATTTAAGTGCGCATTCAAGTCAAGCTCAACACCCTTAGTTTGTTCTTCACCATCGTAATAGCTTTCAACTACATCTGAGCTAGATACCCCCGCCTCATATAGAGGGTTAGCGTATTCTAAATTAGTTCGTGCGCTTTCAAATATAACAAGTGATGCTAAAAGCTGATCATCAAACGCTTTAAACCTAAAGCCTAAATCATTGCTGATTGACTCTGAATCTTCTCTATCAGCTTCATTTCCTGCGACTGAACCTAATACACTGTATGCAGTACGTCCTTTCGCGTGGTTTATAAACACAGAAAAATCTTCAGTTGGTTGATAAGTCGCGCCTAAGTTATACGTTAAACCACTGTCAGAAGTATTTGCTTCAGGCGTTGGTTGAGCACGACTTGAACTATAACGCTCATCAACACCAAAGTGCTCGTAAGATTGCTTAATACGGTTGTAAGCAACACCTACACGTGTTGTTACTTCGTCTGTAATGTAACCTACATGCTGAATACCTAAGCCCCATGCTTGTACTTTTTTATTATAGTCACTTGTTTTAAGTGGATCATAATCGTCAAAGCTACCTGTTGGCCAATTTGGTGCTCTCATATCATAAATATATGGCAAGCTACCTTGGTATAATAAGTTACCTTCACTGTCGTAGATTTCTTTGTCTGCATCGTATATTGAGTACTGTTTAAAGCGTATATCTCTGTCTTCATAGTTAGCATTAACTAAAAGTTCGTTATCTACGTCACCAAGCATAAAGTCATAGCGCAGGTCTAAAAAGTATTGCCACGATTTTTCGTCGGCTTCTACTTGGCGGTACTCTTGTCGACGTGCTGCAAATGGATAAAGTACACCGTCTTCAACAAGTGGTGCGCGAGGGTCATTGTTAATAATCCCGTCACGTGTTGAATAAACGTAGTTAAACGCACCGGTTTGGCGTGCAAAGCTTGATGTGTAGTTACGGTATTGCAGTTGCTGATTTAAAAATAAATCATCTGTAATAAAGTAATTGTGCGTTAGTTTGAAGCGTAATTCTTCACCTTCATTATCATCTGCCATTGGTGAAATAATACCGTTGGTTCCGAAGTCGTAAGGGGTTAAACCATCAGTCGATGACAATGAATCAGCTAGCTGTTGTTGCTGATCTGATGTTAATTGTACGCCGCTGCCTGTAGGATCATTGACTAAATCAGCGCCTGTTACTTCACCAGCGCTTAGGCCATTTGCAGTTTCTGCACTATAAATACGAATAGGGTGACCTATTGAGTCAACTGCAATCGAGTCCTTAATATATGCGCCAGAGAGCATAATGTCTTGTTTATCACTTAATACATATTTAAGTGATGCGTAAAGCTCATCTCTGTCTTCTTTTAGGTCACGGTAACCATCGCTAGAGGCTGTTTTTGCCATAACACGATAGGCTAAATTATCAGTGATTGCGTTGGTGCTATCAAATGCAAGTGAGTAGCTATCCCATTGTCCAAGCTCAGCAGATATTTTATGTTTTTCTTCAAACTCTGGCTTTTTTTCAATTAAGTTAATTACGCCACCAGCACTACCAATACCGTATAAACCTGTTGCTGGGCCTTTTAATACCTCAACCGACTCTACATTTGTTAAAGACCGTGTTGGATTAAATGTATTGCCAAGGCCTGCACCGCCATACATACCATCATAAGTATAGTTAGCGTCTAAGCCACGAATCACAAGATTGTCACCAATGCCATAGTTATTACCAGCTTGTGTTAAACCACTTACGTTACGCGTTAACTCTTGTAAGCTATCTACACCTTGTGACTCTATTAGTTCACGGTCAATAACAACAACCGGAGCAGGCGTTTCCATTAGTGACATATCAGATTTAGTAGCAAGACCTGAGCTCATTACTACTTGGTTTTGTTTTTGATAAACGCTAATACGTTCAATATCTTCTTCAGCTGATTGGGCAACTGCAATATGTGCATTTAAACATGCTAGGGTAACTAATGAGTATTTAAATTTTTTCATGGGGTGATAAGTATTCGCATTTAGTAACTTTGCGCGAATGATAATGGTTATTGTTTTTAAAGTGAATAAAAAGTTCAAATAAATTTATTAAATAGTGTTTTTTGATTTAAAAATATACAGTTGAGGGTGTTTTTAGGTTATTAATGCAACATTGTTTACGTTTTATTAATTAACAGCAAGACTATAAAATTAGCAATAACGAAATAAATAATTTAACTTCAATAAAGTCATTATTGTTTGTAAAGGTTGATTATTAACAGCTAAATATCAGCTTAAGGCGTAAAGTATAAGTAATTAACTTAACTTTTATGGGGAATAAGGTGTGTTACCTTAAACCCCTAAGAACAGGTAAATTCTACTATCTAAAAATTATAAAATTAATGCTACAAATCATTTTTATACACTTTACCTGCTTTCATAACAAAAGGGATATGCTCTAGTTCAGTAATATTTTCAAGTGGGTTGCCTTTTAATGCAATTATATCTGCCGCAAACCCTGCTTTTAGCTGACCAAGCTTAGTGTTCATTTTTAATAGTTTTGCACTATTAATTGTTGCAGCTTGAATTGCTTGCAGTTCAGACATACCAAATTCAACCATACGGGAAAACTGTTTTGCGTTATCTCCGTGAGGGTAAATAGCGGCGTCTGTACCAAATACCATGTTAACACCTGCTTTTACTGCTCGACTAAAACTGTCTCGCTGTTTTTTTGACACTTGGCGTTCTTTATTTAGATTTTC
Organism: Pseudoalteromonas sp. MMG007; assembly: GCF_018100985.1. GTDB lineage: Bacteria > Pseudomonadota > Gammaproteobacteria > Enterobacterales > Alteromonadaceae > Pseudoalteromonas. Next base: position 37,720 of record NZ_JAGJEI010000013.1, read on the forward strand.
TTGTGCTACACCATTTTGCTCGCCATAGCTAAGCGTATACTCGGTGTTGTAAATATCCATAGATAGCCATGTACCATGTTTTTTAGCTAGGGCAATCGCTTCATCATCTAAAAAGCTGGCATGCTCTATACTATCAACGCCTGCTTTAATTGCGGTTTTAATACCGCTTGTTCCATGAGCGTGCGCAGCGACGGGTAAATCACGCATGTGCGCTTCATCTACAATGGCTTTCATTTCTTCAAATGAATACTGCTGTACACCTACTTTTGTGCCTTTTGAAAAAACACCACCTGTTGCGCAAAACTTTATTGCATTAGCACCGTATTTAATGTTTTCACGCACTTTTACGCGCGCAGCCCACGGACCATCAGCTACACCGTTTGAAGTGAATTTTAGCTCAGGAGGTAAACGATTATTATCGCAATGCCCACCAGTAATCCCTAAAGAAGGACCTGCGGCCCAAATGCGTGGCCCTACAATATCACCTGCGTTAATACCGTCACGCACTGCAATAACGCTATAGCCTTGTGCACCCACATTTCTAAGTGTGGTAAAGCCAGCTTCTAATGTTTTTTTAGCAAAATAGGCTGCTTTAATAGCCATACGTGGTACTGATTGGCCTAAACGTTCGCTTCGTGGCACGGTAGGATCACTTGTTAAATGAACGTGCATATCCATAAGACCAGGCATTATTGTTTGCTCGGGTAGTTGAATATATTTATCCCCTTTTAATAATTTGGGATCTTTATTTTGTTCAATATTTGTGATGATGCCGTCATCAATAGTAATTAAAGGCGATTGAATGAGTTTACCGGTTTGTACATCAATCATCGCTTTTGCAGATAAATAAGTCGTTGCTTGAGCGTTAATGCTTGAAAAAGTTAACAATGCTATTGCAGCACTGAGCATTTGTTTTTTCATTGTTATTCTTCTGTAGTAGTGGTTTTAATTAAATTTAATGTAACAACCTAATACAAAAGTGTAAATAGAGATTCTGAAGCTCAATTTATCGTAATTTCTTTATTAAGTAGTGGTTTATAAGCATAATTAAAAGTCGACACAAAAAAGGAATACCATGAAACCTATTAAATTTGCTTTAGTTGCCAGTAGCGTTATGTTTGCTTTAAGTGGCTGTACAAGTACTGATGTTAGTGAGCGTACTAATACCAATGTACAGTTAAACAGTTCAAACGCACAAGCATCTGTAATTTCAGAATTATCAGCAGAGCAGCAGCTCGATGTACTTGTAGCTCAATATTACGATGAATCACTTACATTTAAGCCAATTAATGCAACTTACACTGGCCGTAGTGAATTTAACGACCAATTCACACCAGAAATTTCAGAAAAAAATCGTGCTAAAAAGGCGGCTTTTTATAAAAAATACCAACAACGTCTAACCTATATAGATAATTCACAATTAACGGGGCAAGCGCTTTTAAGCTATGAAATTTTAGCTAGAGATTTGGCACTCAATTTAGAAGGAATGCAGTTTCCAAGCTATATGCTTGCAATTAACCAAATGTCTGGGGCGCATAATACTTTTGCAGGCTTTGGTTCTGGGCAAAGTGCTCAGCCATTTAATACTTTTCAAGACTACACTAATTTTTTAAAGCGCAGCAAAGGGTTTATTACATGGCTTAATAGCGTACAGCATGCAATGGCGCAAGGTATTAAAGCCGGTATTACCTTACCTAAACCTTTGGCTCAAAAACTTCAGCCACAATTTGCAGCTCACGTTGTAAAAAAAGCCGAGGGCTCATTATTCTGGGGGCCTGTAGCCAACTTACCTAAAACATTTTCGGCAAAGCAAAAACAGCAACTAACAACACAATACGAAACGCTCATCATGAATGATTTGGTGCCAGCCTATAAAAGCATGAGTGATTTTTTAGCTAATCAATATATTCCAAATAGCCGAGAAACAGTAGGGTATAGCGACTTACCCAATGGCAAAGCGTGGTATGAATACCAAATTAAAAAGAACACGACACTTAATTTATCAGCTGATGAAATTCACGTTATTGGTTTAAGTGAGGTGTCACGTATTTTAGATGAAATGAAAAAGGTAAAACGCGATGTGGGTTTTGAAGGCTCACTCTCAGCGTTTTTTGAGCATTTACGTGATTCAGACGAATTTTATTACGATACGCCTGAAGAGTTGATCGCCGCATACGAAAATATTAAACAAAAAATAGATTCGCGCGTTCCGCTACTTTTTGATATTGCTCCTAAAGCACCTTATGTTGTAAAAGCAGTTGAAGCGTACAGAGCGCAATCTGCGGCTGGGGCATCATATGCTGCGCCTGCACCGGACGGATCACGTCCAGGTATTTTTTACATTAATACTTATAACCTAAAAGCGCAGCCTAAGTTTTTACTCGAAACACTCTCTATTCATGAAGCTGCACCAGGGCACCACTTTCAAATTGCTTTACAGCAAGAGATAGAAGGACTACCTGACTTTAGAAAATTTGGTGGCTATACCGTATTTGCTGAAGGTTGGGCGTTGTACGCTGAAAGTTTAGGCAAAGAGCTTGGCTTATTTACCGACCCTTATATGTGGTACGGGCGTTTAGCCGATGAACAACTTAGAGCTATGCGTTTAGTGCTTGATACCGGTTTTCACGCAAAAGGCTGGACACGTCAGCAAGGTATTGATTACATGCTTGCTAACTCATCAATGGCCAAAAGCGATGTTATAGCCGAGGTTGAGCGTTATATTGCATGGCCTGGGCAAGCGCTCTCATACAAATTAGGGCAGTTTAAAATTCAGCAGTTACGTGATTACGCTAAAAAAGAATTAGGCGATAAGTTTGATATTAAAGCGTTCCACACACAAATATTGATAGATGGCGCACTACCGATGCCAATTTTAGAAGAAAAAATTAAACGGTGGGTTGCAACGCAAAAGTAATCAATTACGCGAAAGCCCGTACTAATAAAGGTGCGGGCTTTGCGCGCATAGCTGCAATACGTTAGAATGCGCGCTCTTTAGGGGCGCGAGTAAATTATGTTTGATCAAGAATTAGCAGATACACAGTTTTGGCTTAAAAAAAATCTAAGCGACATGAACCAAAATGAATGGGAAGCCATTTGTGACGGATGTGGAAAGTGTTGTTTAAACACCTTTATTGATAGCGAAGATGAAGACGAATTCACCGCCACCGATCAACTTCGTGAAGGCGAAGAACTGATTTTCACAAATATCGTTTGCCAATATCTTGATAACAATACCTGTGGTTGTAGCGAATACGAAAACCGCCAAACGCTAGTCCCATCTTGTGTAAAGCTTACTAAAGCGAATCTTAAAGATATCTTTTTTATGCCGCAAAGTTGCAGCTACCGCCGCTTGCATGAAGGTCGTGGTTTAGCATCATGGCATCCGTTATTAAATAACGGGAATAAAACAAAAATGCATGAGTTAGGTATTTCTGTAAAAGATAAAACCGTTAAAGATTGTGACGTAAAGCTTGATGATTTTGATTTATACATTGCCGAGTGGCCAACAAAGGACGCTGATTAATGAGTGAGCTAAAAGCAAGTATTGGTTTAATTAATCCTAAGAGTCCTACTAATGTAGGTGGCGTTTTGCGCGCTGCAGGTTGCTACGATGCTAAGCAAGTATTTTTTACTGGTAACCGATACTTAAACGCTAAAAAATTTCATACCGATACAAAAAATGTAGTTGAAAGAATCCCCCTTACCGAAACTAACAACCTTGAGTTGGTAAAGCCTGAAGGTGCAACTGTCGTTGTTATCGAGCTGATAGAAGGTGCTACACCGTTACCTGATTTTCAACACCCAGAAAATGCGTTTTATGTTTTTGGTCCTGAAGATGGGTCTGTACCAAAAGACGTTTTAAAATGGTGTGATGAAGTGGTTTACATTCCTACTATTGGGTGTATGAACTTAGCAGCAACATGTAATGTTGTGTTATACGATCGCTTAGCGAAGATTGGCGGGGTAGAGAGTAGTGACGACACTATTATTAGCTCTCGCGATACAAACAATAAAATGAGATGGAAAAAAACAGATTAATCGTATATTTCTGCTTTTACTACAGAACCTAGTTTGTATGTACCTAAATGTAACTTACAAGCTAGGTTGAGTTCACTAAACACACCTGCCTTTACAAAATCTTACCCAATTAAATCATGCAAATAATTAATTTTTTACTAAGCTTGAATAAATTAAACATTTTAAGATATTGCAATGCGTTGGTTATTTTTATTAGTTTTATTGTTAGCGAGCAACCCTAGTTATTCTGATTCAACAGTAGAATATTACTTAAATGGTAGTCATCATGTTATAGACGGTTATAACCATAAATCAGGAATACTGTTTGAGACTGAAAATTCAAAGCAAACTCTTCATTTAGCTACGCTAGACTGGCCTCCGTATATTGGTAATAATTTATGTAAAAAAGGATGGGTATATCAATTTTCAGTGGCGTTGTTGAATAGTAAAGGTTACAGCGTTTATATTGAATTTTTACCATGGGCCCGTGCGGTAAGAAACGTAGAGCTAGGTAAAGCGGATATATTACTTCCTGAATACTTTATTGAAGATACAGCTCCTTCTGATTACGTTACCAATAAAACGCGCCGTGAACTACTAGGATTATCAAATTCATTTGTAGGGGGGAAAATTGCTTTTTTAAAACGCAAAGGTGAAACAGATCGTTTTACAGGTAATTTAAAATCTCTAAAAGGTCATAAAATAGGGGTCGTACGAGGGTATCAAAACACACCTGAATTTGACGCTATGATGGATAATGGTGAATTTGAAACGATTAGTGCAGTTGATGATTTACAGCTTGTACAACTTCTTGCAGCTAAGCGTGTAGATTTAATAATTGGCGATCCTCAAGTACTTAAATTTTCTGTGGTGTATTCAACGCTTAGCGATACCAAAAAGCAGAATCTGTTAAGTTCTATTGAACAAGAAACCACTCCTTTGCAATATAACCCACTTTATTTTGCTATAAGTAAACTTACACCCTCATGGCTTAATGTTTTAGAAGATATTAATGAAGGTCTATATCAGTTTCATAACAGTGGAGAGACTGATCGAATAATTAAAAGTCTTGCCAAAGGATGCAACTGAGTAGGAACGTTCCTATTTGAGTTTCACCCAATTAACAAATAAACAGGTAAACTTGCCTTAATTTGTTAATGGAGTGAAAACAACGTGAGTGAAATAAATATAAATCAATCATATGGTGTCAATGAGCAATCTAATAAAAATTATCTGTTTCCGTTGACCGCCATGACGACCCTGTTTTTTTTGTGGGGTTTTATAACCGTTTTAAATGATGTACTAATACCGCGCTTGAAGGGGGTATTTGACCTCAGTTATTTTGAGGCAATGTTAGTACAGCTCTGTTTCTTCGGTGCTTATTTTATAGTTTCTATACCTGCTGGCATTTTAGTAAAGCAGCTTGGCTATAAAAAGGGCATATTAACAGGCTTAATTGTTGCCTCTGTTGGTTGTATGCTGTTTTATCCCGCTGTAGTAGTGCATGAATATTGGCTGTTTTTAGGTGCTTTATTTGTACTTGCTGCAGGTGTAACGGTATTACAGGTGTCAGCCAATCCTTACGTGGCAGCTCTTGGCCCTGAGAAAACAGCTTCATCTCGTTTAAACTTAGCACAAGCACTTAATGCTTTGGGCACAACAGTTGGGCCATATGTAGGTGGTATATTATTTTTTGGCACTGCTGGCACACTCGCGGCTTCTGCAGCTAGTGCTGAGTCTGTAAAAGTACCTTACTTAATGCTTGCAGCTGCCTTGCTGTTAATCGCTATTATTTTTGCATTTATTAAACTACCTGAAATAGACGCGCATAAAGAAAAGAACAATGCCGCCATTGAATCTCGCTCGCTTACGCAAGCACCACACCTAACTATGGGTGTGCTTGCTATATTTTGTTATGTGGGTGGAGAGGTTGCTATAGGAAGCTTTTTAGTTAATTATTTTGGTGAAGCGCATATAGCAGGTCTTGAAGAGCATGCAGCTGCTGCACTAATCAGTTATTATTGGGGCGGTGCGATGGTAGGGCGCTTTATTGGGTCGGCACTTTTACAAAAAATTGCCCCATCAAAAGCTATTGCCTTTAACGCATTCAGTGTTATTGCATTACTGCTTATTACCATATTTACACAAGGCGATATTGCACTCTATTCAGTGCTTGCGATAGGTTTATTTAATTCTATTATGTTTCCGACAATATTTTCTGTAGCAATTGAAAAGTTAGGCTCGCTGACAAGTAAAGGATCGGGTTGGTTATGTTTAGCTATTGTAGGCGGTGCGTTGGTTCCTTTGTTGCAAGGTTTTATAGCCGATACAGTAAACATACAGCAAAGTTTTTTTGTACCGATGATATGTTACGTATTTATAGCGTGGTATGGCTTAAATGTTACTCGTTTAGCAAATAAGTGGAAATAACCTACTTATTTTAAGTGGTTGAATACGTATTCAACCACTTAAATTATTTTTAATATAAGAACGTTCCAATTTTAGTGTTTCCTTGCTACCTCTCGTCAAATAAGTACTTGCCTTGTTATAGGATAGAAATTCACTACTTTATTATTGTTTCTTATTAGTAATCTGTTTTTAAGTCTTGTTTAGTAAGACATTTAGCTGTTTTTTTGCTAAAAGTATGAAGTTAATAATGAAGAATAATATAAAGGGCTCATGTGTTTAACTCTTTAAAGCGATGTTTCAAGGTAAATATTGTGTTGCTTACTGTATTTCAGCAAAAGTTAGTCTCTGCTTTTTATTGTTTTGCGTGCTTTTTAATAACTAAATTTGTTATGGTTAATTACACAGCTAAATTTTATCAGCTTGATTATTCAGAACTATTAAATATGGCTAGCAGAACAAGGTTTTTAGAATTAAGTGTAAATCGTTTCGGTGCAACTGATGCCTAAAAAAAGTGTTAGTACACAAAGTTGGCGTAACCTTATCAACATCGACAACGTTTATAGCTCTGACAAGCAACGGCAAGCTTTTTCGTTATTTACAATGATTGCTATTGCGATTGTTGTATTAACGATACTGGTGGCTTTAAATTATAAGATATATTCGCCAATCCTAACGGTTTCGTTAATTGTAGTTAATATTACAATTATTTGTAGCACAGTCTATTTTGTAAAAACGGGTAAGCTAGAGGTTGTCGCTTTAATTAGCATGCTTATAGTTTTTATTATGTGCGTGGCGCTTACTTATACAGGGGGAAATGAAAATACAGCCCTTTATTGGCTTATGTTTTACCCCGTTGTTAGTTTTGCTTCTTTAGGTGTTAAGTATGCTACATGGCTTGGATCATGTTTATTGCTTTGCTGTACATTTATATTGTATGGGCCCGATATTGGGCAAGTTAGTTATGGTGATGTTGAAAAGTCACGTTTTTTAGCCGGTTTTACTTTAGTGTTTGTTTTTTCATTTATTGGTGAATATTTTAGGCACAGAAGCCATATGAATATCGCGGGTATTACTCTTGAACAAACACAAGACGCTTATACTGATCAGCTTACCGGTGGTGCTAATAGGCGCTTTATAACCTCACATTTTTTAAAATTGGTTGATGAAAATCCACACGAATACTTGCCTTTTTCAATTTTGTTACTCGATTTAGATAACTTTAAAGCGTTGAACGACACGTACGGCCATGACTTTGGTGATACTGTTTTAATTGAGTTTACAAAATTGCTAGAGTCGCAGTTTCCAAGCTCTGCGGTTAAAGCGCGTTATGGTGGTGAGGAATTTGTAGTGATTTTGCCAAACGAGCGCAGTCAACATGCCACTAAATTAGCTGATGACTTTAGAGAATATGTGAGTGAATATGTTATTTTAAATAGTACTAAATCCAGGGTCGTATTAACGTGTAGTATAGGCGTAGCACAAGTAAATAATGTGGCTGAGTACGAAAAAGAATTAAAAAAAGCTGATGAATTTTTATATTTAGCGAAAGAGCAAGGTCGCAATAAAGTTAGATCAGCACATAATAAAGGTTAATTATGACACAAAGTAAACTCATATATGTTCATGACCCAATGTGTAGTTGGTGTTGGGGTTTCGTACCTACCTGGTTAAAGCTAAAAAGCGAACTAGAAAATAACTTTAAAGATATACTAACCATAGAGTACAAAGTGGGGGGCTTAGCACCGGACAGCCAAGCGCCTATGACACAAAATATGCAAGATATGCTACAAAACACATGGCGTAAAATCGCTGCACAGTTAGGTACACAATTTAATTATGCCTTTTGGCAAGAATGCCAGCCTAGGCGTTCAACCTATCCAGCATGTAGGGCTGCGCTTATTGCACGTAAAGCCAATAAAGAGGCCGACATGGTCGCTGCTATTCAACATGCTTATTATCTCAATGCTCAAAACCCATCTGATGAAAACACGCTAATTGAACTTGCACAGCACATTGGTTTAGATAAAGCCGATTTTGAAAGTTCACTGCAATCACATCAAATTAATGATGAGCTCAATAAAGAGCTTGCCTATGCTCATAGCTTACCCATTCAAGGCTTTCCATCATTAGTGCTTATTAATAATAACAACGCTTTTCCTATTGATATTAATTACACCGATTGGCAGCAGTCTTTTAATCAAATTAGTGCGTTTTTAAAGTAACGTTTTATAAATGAGTGTTTTGTCTCAAAACACTCGTGCCCTTTTTATACTGCTCATTACACTTTTGCTTCATTAAGTCGCCATTATTACCGTTGTCATAAAACCGACTTTTTTGCGCAACATGCCTGTCATTTTTCATCTATACAATTTCGCTCATTGAAAATCTTTAGTCTTTAAATTGTTTGCATTGAACAATTAAAGCTAAAAAACCTACTAGCAAATCCGCTAATTAACGAGTAAAGGTGTATGCGATGAAAGGCGTTAAACCATTAATTTTAGCTGGTATTGTGGCTGCAAGTGCTGCTGTACAGGCGAATGATTTATATAAGGTTATCGATAAAAGCAGCGAAATAAATAAGTCAGCTGCGCAATCACAAACAAAAATAGACAAGATTGCAGACTCAATGCAAGGACGTCTTCAGCAATTTAAAACGCTTAACAAAGAAATTGACGGGTTAGCGGTTTATAACGCGCAATTAACTAAGCAGTTAAACAACCAAATTGAAGAAATGGAATCACTTAACCTATCAATGGATCAAGTCTCTATTATTGAACGTCAAATTACCCCGCTTATGCTTCGTATGATTGAAGGCCTTGAGCAATTTGTAGCCTTTGATGTGCCATTTTTAACTGACGAGCGCACAAAAAGAATTACCTCTTTAAGTGAAATGATGAACCGTGCAGACATCAACTCAAGCGAAAAATTTCGCCGTGTACTTGAAGCTTACCAAGTTGAAGTTGATTACGGTCGCACTATCGAAGCCTACACCTCTTTATTAGATATAGACGGTAAAGAGCGGGAGGTAGATTTTTTACGCATTGGCCGCTTAGAGCTTATTTACTTAACTCGCGATGGTAAAAAAGCAGGTAGCTGGAATACAGACACTAAGTCGTTTGTTGCTTTGCCAGATTCTACGATAAGCCAAATCAATAAAGGTTTACGCATTGCGCGTAAGCAACTTGCCCCAGATATGTTAACTCTGCCAGTACACGCAGCAGAATAAGAGGTTAAAAATGAAACTGTTTACTCAAATGACAAAAATGGCCCTTGTTGTTGCAAGTATTAGCATTGCGGGTACATGTGTAGCGGCAGAGCCGATGAATTTAGATTCGCTACTTAAAACCCTTGAAGAGGGTAAGTCAGCCCAAAGCGTACAAAATAAACAACGTGAGCAAGAGTTCGCAGCTCGTCAAAATGAGCAAGTACAAATGCTTAAAAATACACAAGCAAAGCGTAATCAAATGCTTGTTGAATCTGAACGTTTAGAAACTCAGTTTGAAGAAAATGAAGTAAAGCTAGCTAATTTAACCGATACATTATCTAAACGTATGGGATCACTTAAAGAGTTATTTGGTGTACTACAACAAGTAGCAGGGGATTCAAGCAATAAGTTTGCAACTTCCGTGGTATCAGCCGAGATTGCTGGACGTAGTACATTTATGGATGAGCTGGCTCAAAAAATGGGTTCAACCTCAAAGCTTGCCTCTATCGAAGATATTGAAAAAGTGTGGTTTGAACTACAACGTGAAATGACCGAGCAAGGTAAAGTAAGTCGTTTTGATGCAAGCGTTATAGTTGAGGGCGGCACTAAAGCACAGCAAGAAGTGGTGCGTGTTGGTGCATTTAACCTCGTATCAAACGGTAAGTACCTAGAGTTTAATCCAGCGACTAACACATTGAGTGAGTTAACACGCCAACCTGTATCACGTTTTACAGCCACGGCAGATGAGTTACAAAACACTAAAAATGGTGTTGTGCAGTTTGCACTTGACCCAACAGGTGGCTCAATTTTAGGTTTGTTAGTACAAGCACCCGATACGCAAGAGCGTGTACATCAAGGTGGTACAGTCGGTTACGTTATTTTAGGTGTGGGTGTAATTGCACTCCTTATATCTCTTGAGCGCTTTTTCTCATTATTGATTATGGGTGGAAAAATTCGTCGCCAACTAAAAGATGACGTAGCACGCGATGACAACCCGCTTGGCCGCGTAATGAAAGTAAAAGATCAATTTCCAGATGTTGCCTACGACACGCTAGAACTTAAACTAAGCGAAGCTATTTTACGTGAAATGCCAAAAGTAACGCGTAATTTAACACTGATTAAAATCATCTCTGTTGTTGCGCCGCTACTTGGTTTACTCGGTACAGTAACCGGTATGATCAACACTTTCCAAGCTATCACGCTGTTTGGTACCGGTGACCCTAAATTAATGGCTGGTGGTATTTCGCAAGCATTGGTAACAACGGTACTTGGCTTGGTTGTAGCTATTCCTACGGTATTTTTATACACCTTACTTAATACTCGCGCTAAAAATATATTGCTTACTATTCAAGAGCAAAGTGCAGGCATTATTGCCAAGCGTAGTGAGAAAGGAGCATAAACCATGGTGCTATTGATTGACTCAATCAATGCTATCCGTGATTTTCTCGACACTGGTGGCCAAGTTCTCTTGGTCATCGGGGTGTTAATCTTCGCGATGTGGTTATTGATACTCGAGCGATTTATTTATTTTTTTAATGGTTTTCGTAGTTATAAACACGGCGTAAAGGACGATTGGACTAATCGAGCAGAGCGCAATAGCTGGAATGCAGAGCAAATACGCCAGGCGATGATATCCCGTGCGGGTATGCGCTTAAACACAAACCTTGCGTTAATTAACGTAATGGTAGCGCTTTGTCCGCTCCTTGGTTTACTAGGCACAGTAACTGGCATGATTGAAGTGTTTGATGTAATGGCAATTACAGGCACTGGTAGTGCGCGTTCAATGGCATCAGGTGTTTCTAAAGCTACTATCCCAACAATGGCAGGCATGGTGGGTGCACTTTCGGGTGTATTTGCCTCTACGTTTTTACAACGCAGGGCTAAGCGCGAAGTTGAACTACTTGAAGACAGCATGGTTTTAGATCACTAAATATATATAGTTAAGCGGCTAACTATAGCGCCGCTTATATTAGGAGAATAAAAATGAGAGCCCCGTTAGGAAACCTATTACAAGAAGATGAAGCAGAAGAAATTAATATGACCCCAATGTTAGACGTTGTATTTATCATGCTTATTTTTTTCATCGTTACCGCCTCATTTGTTAAAGAGGCCGGTATTGATGTAAATCGACCAGAAGCAGCCACAGCAGTTAAAAAAGAGCGAGCAAACATCTTAGTTGCGATTTCAGACAAAGGTGAAATTTGGATTAATAAACGCCAAATTGATGTACGTGCAGTGCAAGCGAATATTGAACGCTTAAAAGCTGAAAACCCACAAGGGAGCGTGGTTATTCAAGCCGATAAAAAAGCCACCACTGATATGTTAATTAAAGTAATGGATGCGTCGCGCGCTGCAGGTGCGTTTGATGTATCTATTGCTGCTCAAGATGCGTCGTAAGGGTTAGTTATGTTGCGATATTTAGTTGCATTAGTTGTAGCCGGTGTAGTGACCTTTATGCTGTTTTTAGGCATGCAAGCACTTATTACCGGTGGTGAAGGTGCTATGTCGGAGCCAGTAAAAGGTAACGTTTTAGATTTTGTACGTTTGAAAAAAGAAGAAACAGTACAAAAAAAAGAACGTAAACCGCAAAAGCCACCCACACCAAAAGACCCACCGCCGCCAATGGAATCACCACAAATGCAAAGCAGTGATGCAGCGGCAAACGCAAATAATTTCGACTTTGGCGCTAATGTAGATGCCGATGTGAATTTGTCAGGCGGCTTGGCGCTGGAAACAAGCGACGGTGAATACTTACCCATTGTTAAAGTAGCGCCTGTGTATCCGCGTCGTGCGCTATCTCGTGGTATTGAAGGCTATGTAATTGTTGAATTTACAGTGACTAAGCAAGGTACGGTGCGCGAGCCTCAGGTTGTAAAAGCCGTTCCTGAGTCACTATTTGATAGAGCAGCAATGGATGCAGCCCTTAAATTTAAATATAAACCGCGCGTAGTAAACGGTGAAGCCGTTGAAGTGGCCGGTGTTCAGAACAAAATATCTTTCCAAATTAGTGGTTAATTTAGTAATTAACCATGAGTAAACGGACAGAAATGCGAGGCGATTATGAAATTACACCCTACAGTTAAACTTTTAAACATAACGTTATTTTGCACTGCCGCAGTGAGTGCAAGTATTGTTGTGCCAAGTACACTAAGCCTAGTGCCTGGGCTAAACGTAGCCACTGCACATGCAGAGCAAAAAACAAAGCGTGTACCCGCGCTGCGTGAAAAGGTTTATAGCCAGCTTGCTCGAGCGCAAAAACTCGCTGATGATGGCGATGTTAAAGCAGGCCTTGAAGCGCTTAATAGCATTGAAGAGCGAGCTTCAAGTATGAACTCGTACGAAATTGCAATGATGCATAACTTTTACGGCTTTATTTATTACAACGAAAACGACTTACCTAAAGCGATTGCCTCGTTTGAAAAAGTAGTTGCAGAAGAAGCTATTCCTGAGTCACTTCGTTTAAGTACTACATTTAGCTTGGCGCAATTGGCTATGGCCAATAGTGATTATAAAAAGGTAATTACGTTTTTAGATAAGTGGGATGCAATAAATACTAAAACTAAAACTAAAACTAAAACTAAAACTAAAACAGAAGGTTACTATTTATTAAGAGCACAAACGTATTATCAGCTAAAAGATTACCTAAAAGGGCTGGAGTATATTACTCAAGTTATTTCACTAAGTGACAATGAAGGTAAAACCCCAAAAGAAAACTGGCTGGTGTTACAACGTGCAATGTATTACTCACTTAATCAAACAGATAAGGTGGTTGGTGTACTTGAACGTATGGTAAAGCTATACAATAAGCCTGAGTATTGGGTTCAGCTAGCTGGAATGTATGGCGAAACGGGCAAAGAAAAACAGCAGTTAGCGGTGATTGAATCAGCTTACCAACAAGGTTTTTTAACTTCTAAGTCTGATTTACGACAGCTTGCTCAAGTTTATTTATACAATGGCTTAGCGTTTAAAGCAGCAGTTGTTATGAGTGAAGCTATTGATAAGGGTATTGCTGAAAAAACAGCAAAAAACTACGCCTTTGTAGCCGAAGCTATGATCCAAGCTAAAGAAGATGAAAAATCTATTACTTACTTTGCAAAAGCGGCTGATTTATCAGAGCACGGTAAATACGAACAACGTCTAGCAGAAGTGTTTGTTAACACAGAACAATATGAAGAAGCCGCTGATGCTGCGCGTAAAGCACTTGATAAAGGCGGCCTTGATTTTGAATCAAATGCATTTGTTGCCCTGGGTATGGCTCAGTACAACATGCAAAATTTTGATGCGTCAATTTTAGCGTTTGAGCAGGCAGAAAAACATAAAAAATCTCAGCGTTTAGCGCAGCAGTGGATCAAATATGTAAAGCGTGAAAAAGTGCATGCAGAAACGCTCAAAACAGCTTTATTGTAAATTTTAAAGCGCTTTACTCATTAAAAAGTAACGCGTGTAAAACCATTTCATAATCGCAACACCAAAACCGCCTTAGGGCGGTTTTTTTCGTCTCTTTAAGTACCCAATTGTCTGATTTTTAATAAGTTACCATTGTCATCTTATGGTTATCAAACTGTAACTGCTTTGTCATAAGTCTCCCGTATTGTTACCGCAGCTAAACTCAAGTGACCTTAAAGCATTGTTTAAGTGTTTTAAGGTGACTTGAGTTTATTTAAGCACCTAAAAAATAATTAAATACTTTAACGGAGTGAACAATGAAATTATCTGACTTATTCAAAATCAGCTTAGTGGCTACAGCAATAACATTGGCTGGTTGTGGTGGTGATATTAACGTTACACCTACGACTGTTGATAACAGTGTAGACAATTCAGTGACTAATCCAGATGACGATAATGGCGGCGATACATTAAGTTGTGCCACATACACATTAGATGGAGCTACATTTACAGGTGAAGCAGAGGGCATTAACTGTTTATACAGCCAAGCATTTGCAAGTAATGCAAAAGAAATTACCAGCTCTTTTGTTATCCCCGCGCTAGACGATGGCGGTGCCCATGTTTTTGAAGGTGCTTTATTTATTGGTGACGATGTAGACACATCTACTGGTGCTACTATTGATGTTAATGGCCCAACGTTGTCTATTGAAGCAGGCGCTACCATTGCGTTTACCAAGCCAGAGAGTTTTATTCGTATTGCACGCGGTGCAAATATTGAAGCAATTGGTGAAGTAGATAAGCCAATTATTTTCACAAGTATCAAAGAAGTTGATGGTGATGATTCAACAACCGCTCAAATTGGGGATTGGGGTGGTGTTCAGGTAAATGGACGTGGCCATTCAATTCGTTGTACAGCGACAGCAGCGGCACAAGACATGTGTAACCACTCAGCCGAAGGCATTGTATCTTATTACGGTGGTAATGATCCGCAAGATAGTAGCGGTATTCTAAAGCATATTGTTATTAAGTATGCAGGTTTTGGTGTTGAAGGTGATGAGCTAAATGGTTTGACACTAAATGCTGTTGGTTCAGGTACAACAATTGATTATGTTCATGTACATAATGGCTTTGATGATGGGATAGAGCTTTTTGGTGGAAGCGTGAATCTTAAACACATTGTTGTTACTGATACTGGTGATGACGGTATTGACTGGGATGAGGGTTGGAAAGGCTACGGACAGTACATTCTTGTCCGTTCGAATGAATATGGAAATCATGGCTTTGAAACAGATGGCGCAAAAGTTGATCCATTATCTGCAGACGCACAAGATTTAGTAACGACTGTTTCTAACCCAACTATTGCTAATGCAACCGTTGTTACTACTGGTGATCAAGGTGCTGAAGGGCGTCGTACTGGTGCCGGTATGGAAATGAAAGAATGGGGCAAAGCGCAATTAGCTAATATGTTGTTTGTAAACTCATCATCTGTAGATGGTGCTGGCTGTTTTGATTTATATAATGAAAAAGATAAATCAGGAGATGCTGGTGTGCATGCCAATGCAAACAACGGCGATATCGCATTTATGAGTTCAATATTTGCGTGTGGTAAGAATTTTGAAGACGTAAACACTCCTTTAACCGGTGCGTTAGCAAGTTTTGATATAAATACCTGGTTTACTGGTGGCGAAAATAACCAGCTGATTGGTTTTGCTGATTTTGAAAATGTACTTGGTGCTGATGGTGTATCAACAGCAGCAACCATTACAGACTCACAAGGTACTACGGTAGCGACAACAGCGAAAGACATGAGTGAAGTTGACTCTTTCTTTACTAACGCAGGTTATATTGGTGCACTTAAAGAAGGTGAATCAAGTGAATGGGCTGATTTTGTAGCCGCATCTTTACAACGCGCTAGTAATTAATCTAGACCGGCTCTAATTATAAGGCGCTTTGGCGCCTTTTTTAAGGGAATTTTAGGTTTAGAGGATATAAATATGAAACATCAAAAGCAGTTTAAAACTAATCTAATAACGTTATCTCTGCTCTCCCTTTTTTCTTCATTTAATTCTTTCGCTGAACAGGCACAAGAAATAACCAATGAAGACGCGATAGAAGAAGTTGTTGCAACAGGTACACGCCTCAAAGGCAGTGCGAGTGCCGTAATTGATGAACGTAAAAATCAGGCATTTGTTGCTGATATAATGGGTTCAGAGCAAATATCTAGAACGGGTGATAGCGATGCCGCTTCTGCACTTCGCCGTGTTACAGGCTTATCGTTAGTTAACGATAAGTTTATTTATGTACGCGGTTTAGGTGAGCGTTACTCAAGCGTGCGTTTAAATGGCGCGGTTGTTCCAAGCCCAGATCTGACTCGAAATGTAATTCCACTTGATATTTTCCCATCAAGTATTATTGAATCTCTAGCTGTTCAAAAAGCCTACTCGCCTAATATGCCTGCGGCTTTTGGTGGTGGTGACGTTAATATCAGGACGAAAAGCATTCCAAGTGATACTTTATTTAAAGTTGAGGTTGGTGCTAGTTATAAAGATACAAACGATGAAGGTTATACATACAGTGGCGGCAGTGATGACTGGTTAGGTAAAGACGATGGTACACGCGCATTACCAGGAGCCGTTAAAACGGCGCTAAATAGCTATATCAATGGCTTGTCTGATATCTCATACAGAAATATAAGAGATGCTGAGTCAAGGCTTCAGGGAGCTGATATTGGTCAAGCAGCTGCAATAGACTTAAATAAAAGTTTATCAAAAGCGCTACCAAGAGATTTTGGCTTAGAAAAAGAAAGCTTAAACCCTGATGCAGGCATTAAAGCTGTTTATGGCGACCGATTTGATAACTTATTTGGTTTGGATGGCTCTTTTGGCTTTTTAGCATCAGTTGCTTATGAAAATGAATGGTCTAATGCAGAGAAGTTTAGCGCAGTACTTTCATCTGTTGACGCATCTGAATCTGAATGTTCAACAGATGACTTTACTTGTTACTCTGCCACAGAGAAAGAAGTATCAACAAAGCATAATATAAAATTAAATAGCTCTCTAAATTTAGGTTATAAAATTGGCGGCCATGATTTAACAGCCACTTATATGATGCTACGAGATACTGAAGATGAAGCTTCTGTTGCACTTTACCAAGAGCCTTCAAAGTCATTAAGCATTGATGCTGGGCAATTACAGCGAAGCCACCTAACCTCTTTTGAGGAACGGGAACTTGAAATACTTCAACTTCGTGGAATGCACAATTTAGAGTGGAGTTTTCTTGAAGGTGTTGGTGTAGATTGGCAGTACACTGATTCAACAGCGACAACAAGTATACCTGGCGAGCTTGAAGTAACGGTGCGTGATGAGTACGTTGATGGCGAATATCAGCGTACCTTTTATAATGGCAGCTTAGGCGGCAATCCTTATTTGTATCGATTTGTTGAGCTAGAAGACGATGTAGAAAACTGGGGCGTTAATGTTAACAAAGTTTTTTACTTTGATAACGCTGAAGTTGAAATCGCGGGTGGCAGTTATTTTGTTGAAAAAACGCGTGATTACCGCACAGACTTTTTTAACTATCGCTTTAGCCAAACACAGTCTTTAGATTTAGCACAAAGTGAAGAAGAGGCGCTGTCAATTGGTAGTTTCTTTGCAAATGATGCTGTTATTGATTCAACGGATGTAGAGTTATTGTTTCAAGAACCTACAGCCGATGATTACTTAGCAGCGCAAATGATTGATGCTTATTACGGCTCTTTTGATATCACTTTTGCTCAAGATTGGCGTTTAAGTGGTGGTGTGCGTTACGAGGACTTCCGCCAAGTTGCCCTTGCTTTTTCTCGCTCAGCATTCGACCCTGCTTTATTGGCAGATAAATTAAGTGCAGATGCGATAAAACAAGCAAGTGTGATGGAAGATGATTATTTTACTTCATTATCAATGACATATAGTCAGCAGTCGTACCAAGTGCGTTTTGGCTATGGTAGCACGGTTGTGCGTCCTGATTTACGTGAGCTAAGCCCTGTTCAATTCCAAGATCCGTTGACTGGTTATCGAACGCTTGGTAATCCATTCTTAGAATCTAGTTACCTAGATAACTTCGATGCACGTATCGAGTTTTATATGGACAATGGTGATAACTACTCAGTTGGCGCATTTTATAAAGATATAGATAACCCAATCGAAGCATTATTAACCGAGAGTGACGGCCGTTTCACTCTGCAGTTTGACAATGCAGATACAGCCTATGTTTACGGTATAGAAGCTGAATGGTTAACTGAGTTGCATAGTGATTTATTAGGGGGGGCTTTTTTTACTTCTGGTAATTTAACGGTTAGTGATTCAGAAGTGGAAATTGCACAAGAGCAGCGCGCCGACCTTACTAATCTAAAGCGCCGTATGACTGGCCACTCAAAGTATGTTGCCAACTTACAATTGAATTACGATTCGCATGATGGCATGCATCAAGCTTCAGTTATTTATAACGTATTTGGTGACCGTATTTTAGCTGCGGGTGTTAACAATTTTGATGACGCTTACGAACAGCCTTTGAACTCGTTAGACATGGTTTATAGTTACTACCCAACGTTTAATACCACATTAACACTTAAAGTGAAAAATATGTTGGGACAAAACTTTGAAGTAGAACAAAATGATGTGTTAATTCGTTCTCAAGAAACGCCTAGAGAATTGAGCGTCAGCTTTAGCTACGAGTTCTAAAGCCTCGAACGACTAAAATAAGCCATTACAGCCTTAGCCCTGCCATATGCAGGGCTTTTTACTACCTCAGTTTTAAACGTAGATGTAGTTTTTATATTTACCTTAACTTAATCATCATTCACCTCATACGCATACTCTCTAAATCATTTAACCTTAATGTTTCTTTAATAAATAAAACATAATGGTTGTTTACATTTAACAGGCTGTAATTAAGTTTTATAATTTTATTTTAAAAGGAAGAATATCCATGGATTTAATAAGAAAGGTTATTAGCTCAGTTGTTATAATTGGTTCTTTTGGTTTTGCAAATGATGTTCTAGCTGCAAGATCATGTTCTGTTATTGTTGATGATATTCAACTAAATCATCCTCAGGTAATTGTAAAGACAACTAATAGTATTACTCACATGGCTAATGACAAGTTAACTTTAGCTTACCAAGACACTCAATTTGGCCAGATCTTAGAAAAGCTTGTTGAAGCAAAAGGTTTAGAAACGCCTGTAAAAATTTATATACTTGAGGAGTTTAATGGTGATGATGCGCGCAGTTGTAGTGATAGCATTACTGACTATATAGGATCAGTTCATCGCATCTAATGGTCTAAATTGTTTGTAGCCCCATATTTGTAGCCCCATATTAGTATAGGGCTACAATTGAATATACTACTGACACTTTATAGTTGCATAAAGTTGATAGCATTGGTTTTTACTACCGGTGCTTTTCATTGTCCATAATTGGTTATACCAATCGAAGTTACCATAAGCGCTTTCATCTTCCCCACAAGTAATTGTACTTCCAGAGATTTCTTGGTTATGACCACGTTCTTCACAAAATTGATTTCCATTTGTAGAGCCTACGAAAAATGGCTTTAAGTTACCATTTATCCACACTTTTGGGCTGTAATAGGTTGTGGCAGTATTAACTAAGACGCCTTGTCGTTCTTCTATACCAACTTCAGCACGGGCAAAGGTTACCTGTTCATCTTTATTTAGTGTCATTTCGTTTGCTGAAATTGTTGTGTTTGCAAATACATTAATCGATATTGAACTTAAAGCAAGTAGAGCGAAAGTGAATGTTTTCATTATTTTTCCTTTGGTTAATATAAAATTTAATAAATGTCTGTATTTAATGTTCCTACTAAGCTTGGTCAGTTTAGGTTTCAACAGGGTGACGCTTTTATTAATGTTTAATTTATCTACTTTTTGTTACATGCCCTTACAGTATGAAAAATTTTTAAGTTCTGTTTTATTCACTAGTTTTAGCCGTCTAGCAGTGTTAGTTTGTTAACTTGAAAATTGAATCTCACGCAATGAATTTAATTTTTAATGTATTAAGGCATCTTTTATGAACAAAACAGTGGATAAAGCAATGAAAAAAGTAGGATTAGTCGGTTGGCGTGGCATGGTAGGCTCTGTGTTATTAGAACGTATGCAGCAGCAAAGTGATTTTGCAAACATCGACACCACCTTTTTCACTACCTCACAAGCAGGGCAACTCGGCCCTGATATTGCGGGCGACGCAAAACCGTTATTAGATGCAAGTGATGTTAATGAACTTGCTAAAATGGATATTATTGTTACCTGTCAAGGTGGTGATTACACCAAAGCGGTTTACCCAAAATTACGTGAGTCAGGTTGGGATGGTTATTGGATTGATGCGGCATCTGCACTGCGTATGGTTGATGACAGCATTATTGTTCTTGACCCTGTAAACAAAGATGTCATTGAACAAGGTTTAGCGCAAGGCGTTAAAACCTTTGTAGGCGGTAACTGTACCGTATCGTTAATGTTACTTGCTTTAGGTGGCTTGTTTGAGCAAGACCTAATTGAATGGGTAAGCCCAATGACTTACCAAGCAGCCTCGGGTGCGGGCGCACGTAATATGAAAGAGCTTATTGCACAAATGGGCGCTATTCACTCAAGCGTTGCCGAGCAACTAGATAACCCAAGTTCAGCTATTTTAGAAATTGATAAAATAGTGAGCGAAAAAATGGCTTCAAGCGATTTACCACAAGACCAATTTGGCGTGCCGCTTGCTGGCAGCTTAATTCCGTGGATTGACGTACCTATGCCAAGTGGCCAGTCTAAAGAAGAGTGGAAAGCCCAGGTTGAAGCGAACAAAATTTTAGGATCTTCTAAACAACCGGTACCCATTGATGGTTTATGCGTACGCATTGGTGCTATGCGCTGTCACAGCCAAGCGATGACCATTAAATTACGTGAAGACATTAGCGTAGAAAAAATTGAAGAAATACTAGCCTCACATAACGAATGGGTTAAGGTGATTCCAAATGAGCGCGATATCAGTGCTACTGACTTAACCCCAGTTAAAGTAACAGGTACGCTAAGTATTCCTATTGGTCGTATTCGTAAACTCGCTATGGGCCCTAAATACATTAGCGCATTTACTGTGGGCGATCAGCTGTTATGGGGCGCTGCTGAACCACTTCGCCGTATGCTTCGCATTATTGTAGACGGTGAATAACGCCTAAATTAATACTCTTATTTAAAGCCAGCACCTTTGCTGGCTTTTTTAATGGCGTGCATAACATCATATCTAGAACACATTGTTATTGTATTCGTCATTTTATTAATTATTGCACTTCGTCTGACCTATTCTTATTCCCTGATAAGCTGTTATTTAAGTGGTATAGCTTTTGCTCTGTTAGCTTTAACTTATATTTTTACTCATTAACGGCTAACTGTAGGTAGTTATTACACGCATATTAGTAATATTTTACTTATATAAGGATATTACATGTCTTTCACTTTTAAACACTCGCGTAATAAATGGTTTTCAACGGCAATTGTCACTCTACTGATACTTATTACCGCGCGAATAGCTGCGCCTTATGTTGTGCAATATTATGTTAACGAGCAAATTAAAAACACTGAAGGAATAACAGGGCACGTAGGGGATGTTGATCTACATTTATATCGCGGCGCTTACGCAATTGATAATGTAGAAATTTACGCCACCAATGCAACCTCTGCACCTAAGCCTTTATTAGCAATACAGACACTTGATTTTTCACTTGCGTGGTCAGCTTTATTCAAAGGTAACCTTGTGACGAATATGGCTTTTAAAAGTCCTGAAATAGTTATTTATGACAAAGAGCCAAGCACTCAAGAGCAAAACCAGCAGATAAAAGATGAAACAACATGGGTAGGTTTGGCTAATAACTTAGTTCTTTTTTCAATTGACACATTAAGTATCGAAAATGGCAAAGTTACGTTAGTTAATTCAACACAAAGCGGCACTAAGCCTACGTATATATCTGATATTAATGCTTACATTAGAAATATAACAAATGCACAAAATCTTTCTAAAACGCTTGTTACTAGCTTAAATGTAAGAGGTAAATTAATGGGAGAGGCTGCGCTTTCACTCAATGGAAAGCTTGACCCTTTTAGTAAAAAAGCGAATTTTGATTTTAATGCTGAGGTTCAGCGTTTTTCAGTTAAAAACCTTGAAACCGTATTCCAGGTTTATACCCCATTTGATATAGAAGCAGGTGGCATAGATGGCGCTATGGAGTTAGCAGCTAGCAATAATAAACTTGAGGGTTATGTTAAAGCGGGGGTTCAGAACCTTAGTGTATTTTCATGGCGGGAAGACATTGAAAAAGACGACGATGGTTTATTTACCGCAATTTTTGAAGGCAGTATTGATTTACTCAGCTCAATTCTTGAAAACGATGATTCTAAGCTAGTTGCTGTAAGAGTGCCTATAGAAGGCGAATTGGATAATACAGATATTTCTACTTTCCAGGCCGTTGTATCTGTTTTAAAAAATGCTTTTTTTGATGCGTTTAACATGCAAGTAGATAATGTCATTACGTTTGAAGATGCAAAACAAGAGTAGCAAGTTAAGTACAGTCAGAGTTTATGCTTGTTACTGATAGGGTTTACTGCAAAACTATTATTAAACATGTTGCTATTGTTTGGCGCTTTTACCCTAACATAAAAGCGCCTTTTAACTTATTTGTTATTTTTTTCTATCAGGGTTTTTAGTTCAGCAATTTGCGTTTGTAGTGCATTTACTTGCCCTTGAGTTGCAGGTAGTGAATTATTATCTGCAAGCTCTTCTCGCGCATTGCGATGCTCTTCCCCCATAACCTCTAAAATAGCGCCCACCATCATATTTAAAAACACAAACGCAGTTAAAAATATAAACGTAAGGTAAAAAATCCAGCTCAGCTCGTAAACTGCCATGGTCTCGTACATTATGTCGGTCCAATCTTCAAAGGTTGCTATTCTAAATAGCGTAAGCATTGAAATTGACACATCTTTCCAAAGCACGGGGTTAATATCGGCAAACATCATGCTGCCCATGGCTGCGTAAATATAAAATATTACAAACATTAGCAGGGCTATATAGCCCATTTGCGGAATAGCTTTTAGCAAGGAATTAACTAATAAACGCAGCTCGGGGATCATAGAGACTAAACGCAGCACCCTAAATATACGCAGTAACCTTGCAAGCAATACAGCCGAACCAGCTGCAGGGTACAAGCTACCTAGTACAATTATGGTGTCGAATATATTCCACCCCTTCGAGAAAAAGTCTTTTATTCCTTTACTTGCTATAAAGCGAATAATTAACTCAACTAAAAAGAATGCGGTGATCCCTACATCCATCCAGTTAAGGGCAAATTCTACAGTTGGGTGAAGTGAGTAAGTGTGAGCACCGACGGTAAGGGCAGAAACAACAATAACAGCAATAACAAACGATTGAAATATCTTGCTTTTGTCTATACGCTGAAACAACTTTTGTAACTGCGACATCATAATTATGAATCCTATGCAAAGTAAGGTTTTATGGCGCTAATATACAATATTATTGTTGGTGTGTTTATCTTTCGTTATTAAATTTACATTAGATGTTTGCTATTTAATCACGCTATTCGTTATTTATATTATAACTTGCTTTAAATAGAACAAATTTGATAATCGAAGGTCTTATTTCTTGATACATAAAATACTTTAAACAATAACAGTGTAAGGAATTTCAATGCTAATTAGCACGTTTACTAAAAGTGCATTAATAGTTTTAGGGCTATCACTCCTTGGCGGCTGTAGCTCTGATGCGCGTTTTCACGAAATACAATCGGCACGCCTTGATGAATGTAATTACAAAGCCGATAAAGAGTATTATGAATGCCTTGAAAACCAAGATAAAAACTTTGAAGAATATAAAAAGCAACAAAGCGAGCAAACTAAGTAAACCATGACCAAAACACAAAAACTCCGCGATAAACAAATTAGGCAAGCACTTACCACCGCATGCGAAAACATTAAACACTCATACCCAGGCTTTGCTTACTTAACCCATACAATTGATTTTAAAAACGAAACAAAGTCATTAAAAGTGAAGTGTTATTTTGAAGATGACATGGCATACCACGAGAGCGAAACTCACTTTACTCAGATCATTGATATCATTACAGCAGCGCTTGGCAAAATAAACTTACCTATAGCGGCTAAGCAAATAGTGTTTTTAGTTGATTAACATTGGTTTGCCTTACTATGGGCGCTATAATTGCT
Source organism: Pseudoalteromonas sp. MMG007 (assembly GCF_018100985.1). Lineage (GTDB taxonomy): Bacteria > Pseudomonadota > Gammaproteobacteria > Enterobacterales > Alteromonadaceae > Pseudoalteromonas. Next base: position 62,003 of record NZ_JAGJEI010000013.1, read on the forward strand.
AAAACTATTTTTAGGATGTAAACGATGGCTGTTCCTACGCGTTCGCAAATTACACCAGGCACAACAGTAAATATTGTATTAAAAGAAGATCAACGTAGTAACACTTTAACCGAGGGTGTGGTTGAGCGGTTATTAACTAAATCACCCAATCACCCTCATGGCATAAAAGTACGCCTAGAAGACGGTCAAGTTGGCCGAGTAAAAGAGATTTTATAATGGCAGCATTAACAGAGCAGGCCTTTTGGGATTTAGTAACCGCACCTGACTTAGGGCTTGACCCACAAAGTGTAAGCGAGAATTTAAAAGCTAAACTAAGTGATTTAACTGACGAGCAGCTTATTGCCTTTGACAAATTTTTTGGTATTAACATGCGCAAATGTTTTACCTGGGATTTATTTGGCGCGGCATTTGTAATGGCGGGCTGTAACGACGAATATGGCTTTAGTGAATTTAGATGCTGGCTTATCTCTCGCGGACAAACAGTATTTAACAATGCTTTAACTAATGCCGACTCATTAGCACAGTGTTCACCGGTATATTATTTAAACGAGCAACCTTATCCTTATATTGATGAATACGATTTAATTGCGGGTTTACTCTACGAAGAGCGTAACGACGATGAGCTGCCGTTTGTTCCATCAGGTGAGCAACCAGCGGGTAAGCGCTTTAAAGACAAATCAAAATTTTTAAAGCAAAGCTACCCACAGTTATTTCAAAAATATTGGCAGTAAACTCCACTTTACTGTTTTACTAAAATCGGTTTATTTAGTGCTTAGATAAACCGATTTGTTTTATTCCTCGTAAAACATAAGCGTACTACGTTGCAATACTATATAGCGCTACTTATCTTCTTTTAGATTAAATCTCTGTTATAGTTATAAAAGTTATACCATTAGCTTAATTAAATGATGTATTTTTAAGCTGGAAAAACGTGTTGATAGCTAGGCAAAACTTGCTATTTGGTTGTTCTATACGCTATTTATTATCACGAGGATACACTCACTCAATGAAAACCTTACTACTTGCTTTAGTTTCTCTTACTTTTATTAGCGCCTCTGTTTTTGCTACGCCAAGTAATAAGAGCCGTTTTATTCCTTTATTAAAAACAAAGCTAGGCAATTATAAGGTGGTTTCAGCAAGCTCTTCGCTTTGTGTTGATAGTCAATTGAGTTTAATAAACCCTGTGTATCCCGATGCGGGTTTTAAATTAGGTTCGCAAATAGCATTCGAAAGCCTGCATAACGGCACACGTACAACTAAAAAACCTGACTTTTGCTTTGTAACCAGTTCGTTTAAGTACAAAAGTGATGGTGTAGATAACAGCCTAAGAATGAGTCGCTGTGTTGATCCTGTTAACGAAAAAACCATTAGGCAAAGTATAGAATTTGTTGGCAATACCACCGTTAAATACACCCTTGACGATCCTCAAGTACAATGCACTTTTGAAAAGCAAGCCGATTAAACACAGCGTTTAATTTACAAAGGCAATAGTGCGCTTATTCATAACAGTAAATTTTAGGAATATCGTGCCAGCGAGTCGTGTACTGGGGCGATAAATAATCGCGGTTCATGTGCCAGCGGTTGTTTAATTTACTGCTAGCAAGGCTTAGCATGCCTTTTCCGTACCGGTTATTTATTGTATCTAGGCACTGCATTAATTTTGGGTTATCGGCACTTTGGTTAAATAAATCGCTTTGCTGATACTGCACCGAGGTAAGCTCTAAAGCGCCTACGCCACACTTATAAAACCGAACCCCTGGCTGATAAATAGTATTAAACACCTCAGAGACTGCATTTGCCATTACACAGGTATCGTTAGTGGGGGTTGCAAACTTATACATAAACGACTTTTTACAATAGCGGTCTTCGTGTTTACCGCTTGCGGCAAATATATAAAGTTGTTTTGTTAGTGAGCGCTGCGCCCGTAATTTACTGGCAACCGTAGTAACATGGTTCATAAGGGCGGTTTTTAATGCGCTAGGCTCGTATATTCGCTCACCAAAACTACGAGTAGAATAAATTTCTCGTTTATCTTGGCGTACATCGTCCCAGGTTAAACACGCTACACCGTTAAGCTCACTTACTGTACGTTCTACAACCACACTAAACGCACGGCGCATTGTTTTTGGGCTTTGCTGTGCAAGCTCCCACGCTGTGTTTATGTTCATTATTTTAAGCTTTTTAGCTAGGCGCTTGCCTATACCCCATACATCTTCGCAGCTCATTCTTTGTAAAATCGCTTGGCGGCTTTGCTCGTTATCTATAACGGCTACACCATCAAACCCGCTTAGCTTTTTAGCTGCGTGGTTAGCCGCTTTGGCAAGGGTAGGCGTTGGGCCAAAACCTACGCCTACGGGGAGTTTTGCTTCTCGCCATACGGTGCGCCTTATTACATGGCCGTATTCGTGCCAATTTTTAATCACTGGCGTGTAGCCATTAAAGTGTAAAAACGACTCATCAATACTGTATATGTATTGTGTGTCGCAAAAGCGGCCAATTATGTTCATCATTTTGGCGCTTAAATCGGCATACAGCTCGTAATTGCTTGAGCGTACAACCACGTTGTTTTGCTCAAGCAAATGCTTAACTTTAAAGTAAGGGCCAAATTTAGGTATGTTTAACTGCCTAGCAATAGGGCACACAGCACATACACAGCCATCGTTATTAGTAAGTACAACAACAGGTTTGGATCGAATGGAAGGGTCGAATACTTTTTCGGCACTTGCATAAAATGAAACCGCATCCACTAAGGCGTACATTTTAAAAGCTCTGGAGTGTGCCTATGCATGCGTACAGAAAGTGTTACTACGCCCTCTAACTGAAACTCATCGGCTGGGGTGAGTTGTACCGGCTTATGTAAGGGCGATGCCGACAGCAGCCTTGCATTGGTTTTATCAAGTAACTTACAAACAAACAGGCCATTTAAATTGGCAACAATAACATCGCCATTATCGGCTTGCTCTGCACGGTCTACTACAAGTAGGTCGCCTTCAAAAATACCGACCTCTTGCATAGAGTTACCCGATGCAATGCCAATAAATGTGGCATCTGGGTGTTTTATTAATAGCTCATCAAGAGAAACACCTAGCTCGGTATATTGCGCCGCGGGCGATTCAAACCCACACACACCGGCTTCTATATAAACGGGAATAACAAACATAACACAACCTAAAACGCATATACTGTATAAGTGTACAGTATATGCGTTTTGTATGAGTTATGCCAAGAAATGAAAGACGATCAATCCATGTTTTTGATCATTTGTTGTGCCGTATTTAAAAAGTCTTTGATTTGCTGAGGGTTTAAATTTTTGCACATTTGATCATTTATTTGCTGCTCAGACGCTAATAACTTATCAAACAATGTATTGCCTTGCTCAGTGAGCGACAAAATAAAACAACGTTTGTCGTGCTCGCTTGCTTGCTTATTAATAAGGTTTAACGCAATAAGATCTTTAACTAACCGTGCTATTTGTGCTTTATCGCGCTGTGTTTTAGTCACTATATCGTTAGCTGTGCAGTTACTTGTACCGGCAATTATATGTATACAGCGTACGTGCATAGCGTTAATACCAAGCTCTCCTGCGTTAATGGCCTCGCGGATTGTTACACGGTAATTTTGCATGAGCTCAAACAAGGTATTTGATAAAGGCGTGTTCATAGGGGTCTCAATATGGTTGACAATGTCAATTAGTTTGCTATGGTTGATTTTATCAACCAATGGGGCGTTGTGCAATGCTTGCTGTAAAAAGCAGTTAACTATTTTGTTACAAGAGGTGATTTTAAATGGGTAAACAAGTTCGCAAAGCCAAAGTATTAAGCACAGAGCAAATTACACCGCACTTACAGCGCATTGTTGTAGGCTCAGACGATTTTGCAGATATAACCTGTGCGTACATTGGTAATTATGTAAAAGTACTTATTCCACAAAATGGCGTTGCCGATTTAAATTTAAAAACGGCATGCATGCGCTCATACACAATACAGCATGTAAATGAGCAAAGCGGCGCACTAACGCTTGATTTTGTAATTAATATGCATCAAGGCCCAGCAACTGATTGGGCTAAAACTGCACAAGTAGGAGATGAGCTAGGTATAGCAGGCCCAGGCCCTAAAAAGCTCGATAACTACCAGCATTCACATTATGTATTACTTGGCGATTTAACATCGGTAAATGCTATTAAAGGCTATGTAAAAGCGCTCCCTGTATTTTCAAAAGTTGATGCGTTTATACATGCCCCAACAGAGCAAGACATTATTGATTTAGACACCACACGCAACATTAATTGGATAATTACCAATAACGCCAATAAAACAATGCTTAATGCAATTAAAGCTATTGAGCTAACAGAGCAGCCACCTATTGTGTTTATGGCGCTAGAGGCCGATTTAGTACGTAAAGCTAAAGCCGTGTTTAGTGAGCACTTTAACATACCGCGCTGTAATATAGTGTCATCAGGTTATTGGAAAAAAGGCGTTGATTCTGAAGGTTATAAAAAGCAGCGCCAACAAAATGCTGAACTTGCTTGAATACCTTAGAGCAAAATAACATATACTTATTTTGCTTTTATGCTTACCCTTAACTTGAATTGATTTAATAGCAGTCCCACTTAAGTGTTTTATGCTGATAATGAACCCATTATTAGTATGCATTTTTAGGAGCTGCTATTTTGTTATCTTCCATTCCTTTTTCGTTATTAGAGCTTGCCCCCATGATCAAAGGGGAAAGCGTTTCTCATACGCTCAATAAAACTACCAAATACGCCCAGCGCGCCGACCAGTTAGGCTTTAACCGCTTTTGGCTGGCCGAGCACCATAATATGCCCGGTATAATTTGTGCTGCTACTTCAATATTAGTAGGGCATATTGCAGGTAAAACTCAGTGTATTCGTGTTGGCTCTGGCGGAATAATGCTACCAAACCATTCACCATTAGTTGTGGCTGAGCAATTTGGTACACTTGAAAGCTTATACCCCGGGCGAATAGATTTAGGCCTTGGCCGCGCACCCGGTAGTGACCCAGTTACCAGCCGTGCACTTAATAACGATATGAGCCGAGCTGAAAACTTTCCTAGTGAAGTAACAGAGCTACAAACATTATTAGGGCCATACAACGGTACTCACCCAATACGTGCTATTCCGGGGGAGGGTACAAACGTACCACTTTGGCTATTAGGCTCAAGTTTATTTAGTGCCCAGTTGGCCGCGCAAAAAGGACTACCTTATGTATTTGCAGGGCACTTTGCACCGCGTTTTGTACATGATGCAATAGCACTGTATAAACGTGAATTTAAAGCCTCAAACGTACTCGATAAACCCTATGTAATGCTTGCTTTACCGCTGGTGGCAGCAGAAACTGACGAAGAAGCGCAATACCTATCTACCACCTCAAAGCAACGGGTACTTGAACTAATACGTGGTAAAGAGCTGTGGTTAAAGCCACCGGTAGATACCATGGAAGGTTTATGGAGCGAACAAGAGCGCGCCCATGTAGAAAACTTTTTAAGCTTAAGCGTGGTAGGCGGGCACGTAAGTATAAAACACAAGCTAGAAATGATAGCTAAAGAGCTTGAAGTGGATGAGTTTATATTTACAAACGACGTATACGATAGTGAAAAACGCCACCGCGCACTAGAGATTTTAATGGAAATAAAACATTAATTGGTTATTTAGTTAAGCAAGCGTACACCCAAGGCTTGTTAGTATGCAGACATCATCAAAAGTTAGTTGTTTTATACCTATTTTATTAACTTTTAGTGGTGTCTCTATTAAGTTGTTTTCGGTATTTAAATAGTTAGTGTGAAGTGTTGTGCCAATTTTTAGCGGCAACTTTTGCATTTAATACCGTTCTGTTTTTTCAATCAAACTGATTTAAACAATCAATTTTAAGATATCACTTTAATTTTTTATAATGACCGTATAAACAAAAACATCATTAAATTAAAGGCAGGTACACCGTGAATTCTCTAAACACCCCATCAGCTAATTCAGTTACTAAACCAGCGCAGCCAAAAGTTGCTCTGATTGCTGAAGGTGGCGGACAACGAGGGATATTCACAGCTGGTGTACTTGATGCGTGGTTAGAGCAAAACTACGACCCATTTGACTTATTTATTGGCACCTCCGCTGGCTCGCAAAATTTAACTAGCTACTTAGCTCGCCAAAAAGGTTACGCTAAGCGCTTAATTAGAGGGCTTTCGCGCAATAAACGTTTTTTTCAACTAGGTCGCGGCTTAATGGGTAAACACATAGTAGATTTAGACTGGTACTTTGATAAAACCACTGAGGTAAACAGAGTACTCGACTTTAAAACAGCTAAAACTAGTTTAGGCGATCGTGAGCTTTTAATAACCGCGACTAACGCACGCGACAGAAAAGCCTATTACTTATCACCTACCGGTGAAGGCAAACAATGGCGCGATCTGTTAAAAGCATCAAGCGCATTACCGTTTTTATACAAACAAGGCGTTAAACTAACACCGTGGTTAGATACAAAAGCGGCAAACGAAGCACACTTAGCGGCAGAGCAAAGCGAAGAAGACTTTTACCTCGACGGCGGTTTAGCTGCACCATTACCTGTACGCGAAGCATATAACCGTGGCGCACGTAAGATTGTGGTTATAAGAACGGTAGACGCACACTTTCAGGCGCAATCTGCGTGGGTGCAAAAATTAAGAACATTTGCATGTGCATCTGGTTACTGCCCTAAAACACTCGACTACTTAATTCAGCATGAGCAAGCGTATTTAGATGAGCTTAACTTTATTGCTAACCCACCAAGTGATGTAGAGATTATACAAATTTTTGCAGACGAAAAGCTGCACAGTAAATTATTAGGCAGTTCAAACAACGATTTACGTTTTGATCATAAGCTAGGTGTAAAAGCGGGCAGAGAGTATTTAAAAAGCCAAAACGCACGTATCGTAGATTACGCACACAGCTACGCAATGTAGCTGTGTAATAACGCTTCCGCAAAACTAAAGCTACGTTTTTTTTAAACTTATCGATGGCTTTTTATTGCTAATGGCTGCCCCTAATAAAATAAGCGCCAAAGCGATAAATACAGACCAACTAAATGGGGCTTGCGAGGCGAATATTAAAATAAAAGTAGAAAGTACCGGCGTTAAAAAACTTAACGAGGCAAGCACCGAACGGTTACCAAACTTTAAACCGTAATCCCATAAATAAAATGCACCGCCTACTGGGCCTAATCCTAATAAAATAGCGCCTAGCCATTGTGAAACAGATAAATTTATTACGGTTGTTTCAAAATAAAAATGTGCACAAAGGGCAAGCACGGCCACAATAAACGAAAGCCAGCCTATATCATCTATGTGGCTGTTAAATTGCGACATTAAATAAGAATAACTCGACCACAGTACTGCGCAGCAACCTGCAAAAAAATACCCTAAGTAATACTCACTATTTATTGATAGCCCACTGCCATCGGTAATTAAACTAAGTGTGCCTAAAAACCCCAATAAGCCACCCAATATAGCTTTAAATTTACTCCCAGGCGTTGCAACAAATACACCTAATAATAATGGCCAAAGGTACACAATTAAGCTTACTTCTATTAAAGGGCCGTATTTTAAAGCCATAAAATAACAAAAATGAAAACCAAATAAGCCTGTAACACCTATTATAATCTGTTTTCTAGAAAGCGTTGGCGGTGTTAATAGTGGCTGTTTTGTTGCTAAGCGTTTAACTAATAAAATAATAAAAGAGATTGCAAAGCATATAAAAAGTAACTGAAAAGCAGGTAACGCTTTGGTTAAATTACCTAGTAATGCTAAAAGCCCCCACGAAAATATTGCTAAAAAGCCTATGTTTGTTGCCATTAATTACACTCCGTATATACGATTTACTGAGTGTATCAATATGAATCTATAAAAATGTGCTAAAAAGACGGTGTTATTGTTTGCTCTGGCGCAATTTAATCTAAACGCTGCTTGAGATAAATTTATTATTTAATCTGAATTCTGGTTAAGAGATTTAAAAACACTATAAATAATAACGATATTTAAGCCTGTTTCTCTCTAGCTAGAAATTTTTGGTGAAAACAAGGCGAATTTCCTTGCAATAGCTGGTCTATTGCAAGGAAATTCAACGCAGTTAGCGCTAAAAATAGCTGCTTGAGATAGATTTATTATCCAGAACTCAGGTTATTTAGTGTTCAGGTAATCTATATTACAGCTTTGCAAACGCCTTAGGTGGCTGTCCAAAATATAAATTAAACCGGCGGCTAAAAGCAGAGGCATCGTTATAACCAATTCGTTCACCAACTAAAGCAATAGGCAAGTCTGAATGGATTAAAAGGGCGTGAGCATGTTGCATTCGTAACATGGTTAAATATTGCAACGCACTCATAGTGGTACTTTTTTTAAACACAGTTTTAAACTGCGTTACGCTTAAACACGCTATATCGGCTAATTCTTTTAACGTGTACGGGTAAGCTAAATTTTGTTTAACAGTGGTTATTACAGTATCTATTCGCTTATCAATATTGCTATGGTTCACTTGCTCACAAAGTAATAAGTAAAATAAATCAAAGGTTGAATGAGTAAGCGCATCATCACTCACCACTAGCATTTGCTGCTCTATAAACTGTAAATAACTTAATAAGCGGTTATCTATTGAGATTTTAGGGCAAAAAAGATTAATAAGGTTATCAGGGAGCGCATCTAAATCTGCAACAATAAAGCGGGCTGCTTCATCGGCCGTAAAAGCATGAACTACGTTTTGCTCTATCACTATGCAACTGCCGGTACTTACCGTTGTTTTAAACTCATCATTTAATGTTATGTGTATTTCGCCATGTAAGGGTAAAACCAGTTGGTGGTAATTATGCTGGTGGCGCTTTATATCTTGCGAATAATACCGAATTGAAAGCTTATTAATTGCATACTCCATTACCAAATACATAAACAGCGCGTAGGCTTAAGTGCTTCACGTAAAACATGAGCTAAATTAAACCTAAGTAGATGACAGTAAAATACTGGTTTCGCTATTTAAAATACCATCTATTTCGCGCACTTGCCTCAGTACGCCATCAAAGTCACTTAAGTTTCCCGCTTGTATTTCTGCTACTAAATCCCAAGCGCCATTGGTGGTATGTAACTTAGTAAGCTCGGGTATGCCGCGCATGGTTTTTATAACTTGCGAGGTCGATTTACCTACTACTTCCACCATCATAATCGCTCTTACGGCTTCGGTTTCTATGTGTTCGTGCACCCGTACAGTAAAACCTAATATAGCACCCGATGAAACTAATCGGTCTAAACGGTTTTGTACTGTTCCGCGCGATACATTTAATACATCTGCCAATGCCGAAATAGAAGCACGGCCGTCTTTTCTTAATTCGGCTATTAACGCGTTATCTAATGAGTCGTAAATATAAGGGGTCATAAAACGCCTTGGGTTATGTGTTTATTACAAATTACTAAATTTGTAATTTATTGCATAGCAAATTGCTAAAAAATACTATTGTTTGTATAAAGTATTAGCATTTTAACTGACATCTGTAGTCGATAAACTTATTTCAATTAGTTCATATTGTTATTACAGAGGTAGTCATGAGTCACTTTATAGCACAGCCAAAACAAGGCGTTCCATTTGTAAGCGTACAAACAATGGCCAAGCTTATAAATAAAGTAGGAATAGAAAACGTTTTACTTAAACTTACGCAAAGGTTAAAACACGACTTTGCTCGCTGGCACGAATTTGACAAATCACCGCGCTATGCAGCGCATTCTCCTGATGGCGTAATAGAGCTTATGCCCGTAAGCGATGGCAAAATGTTTAGCTGTAAATACGTAAATGGCCATCCAAAAAATACCTTTAAAGAGCTTCAAACGGTAGCGGCTTTTGGTATTTTGTCGGATGTTGATAGCGGCTATCCGGTGATGATCAGCGAAATGTGCCTATTAACAGCATTACGCACAGCAGCAACCTCGGCACTGGTTGCACAGTATTTAGCACCTAAAAACTCAACAACACTTACATTAATTGGTAATGGTGCTCAGTCTGAGTTTCAAGCGTTAGCTTTTAAAGCGGTATTAGGCATTACTCATATTCGTTTATACGATATTGACAAAAACGCGTCGAAAAAAGCATTTAACAATTTAAGTAACTGTGGCCTAAACGTGACTATTTGTAATAGCGCAAAAGAGGCCGTACAAGGCGCGCACATTATTACCACCTGCACAGCCGATAAAAAAAATGCCACTATTTTAACCAGTGATATGATCCCGCTGGGTGTGCATTTAAATGCAATAGGTGGCGATTGCCCAGGAAAAACAGAGCTTGACGCAACATTACTAGAGCGTGCTAACGTGTTTGTAGAGTACGAACCGCAAACCAGAGTAGAGGGCGAAATACAACAAATGAGCGAAAGCTTTGCGGTTACAGAGTTTCATAAAGTAATTAATAAACAATCGCTTGGGCGTACCAGCCTAGATGAGTTAACTATATTTGATGGCGTAGGCTTTGCAAGCGAAGACTTTACTGCCCTTGTTTTTATAAAAGACGAGTTAGTTGCCTCAGGGGAATTTGAATTACTCGATTTAATAACACAACAAGCCGACCCGCGTAACTTGTTTTCGGTGCTTAATACAGAGCAAAGTAATAAATCAGTAGGCCAAGAGCAAGTAGCATGAGCATAATTAGTCAAGCTCCAACAGCTGTGGTTATGGTGCGTCCGCATCATTTTACGTCTAACCCGCAAACCATGTTAGACAACACATTTCAAAGTACCTGTCATTCACAAAATCAAAGCCAGCTCGCCTTTGATGAAGTAACTAATGCAGTTAAATTACTGCAAAACGAAGGCGTAACGGTTCACCTTTTTGAAGACGAGCACACACATACGCCCGACTCAGTGTTTCCTAATAACTGGTTTTCTACTCACAACAGTGGCGAACTAGTTATGTACCCAATGTACGCAGAAAACAGAAGGCTAGAATATCGTAAAGATATTATTGATTTTTTGACTAATCACTATAAAGTGTTGTCTGTGACTGATTATTCATTTTTAGCGAAAGAAAATGCATTTTTAGAAGGCACCGGATCACTTGTTATTGACCACCAACATAAGCTTGCTTATGCAGTAGAGTCTAAGCGCACTACTAAAACAGTGGTTAATACCGTGTGCGAGCAATTAAAGCTAAAACCTGTTGTATTTAACGCCTACGATGAGCAAGGTACTGCGGTTTATCATACTAATGTATTGATGTGTGTAGCCACAGAGTTTGCCATGATCAGCTTATGTATGGTGCCAAATAGTCAGCACAAACAATTAACTAGCCATTTTATACAAAGCCATTTAGAAGTAATAAACTTATCTAATGCGCAAATAAGTAGCTTTTGCGGTAACGCAATAGAGCTACAAGGTGAAAATGGCCGTATTTTAGCACTCTCACAAACGGCGTTTAATGCATTTACAACCGAGCAAAAAGCAGCAATACAAAAAACAGCTAAACTTGTTCCGTTACCTATACCAACCATAGAGTCGGCGGGTGGTTCGGTTAGATGCATGATAGCAGGCATTCACTTGCAAAGTAAATAACCTATCGCTAAGCCCACATTATAAGGCAGTAAAGCTGCCTTTATCTATGGCTAATACGCATAATCAAATGCCGCTTATTCAACTAACTATTGAGTAAAAATATAATAAATATAAAAGGATTAGCCCATGTTCGATACCATAGTTAAAAGTGTAAATGGCCTTTTATGGGGGGAAGGGCAAGTACTCATTTACATACTACTGTTTGCTGGTATTTGGTTTTCGGTACGTTTAAAGGCAATACAAATACTTAAATTTAAACACATGTTTAGCCTGTTAAAAGGCAGCAGTAAGTGTAAAAAAGACGACATATCATCGTTTCAAGCATTATGTACAGGTTTATGTGCTCGCGTAGGTACGGGTAATTTAGCGGGTGTAGCCGTTGCTATATCGCTCGGTGGCAGTGGTGCCATTTTTTGGATGTGGGTAATTGCCATACTCGGCATGGCCACAGGTTTTGCCGAAAGCGTATTAGGCCAGGTATATAAAGTACGCGATAGTAGCGGAGAATTTAGAGGTGGCCCCGCTTATTATATTCAACAAGGTTTAGGCAGCCGTGCCTTTGCTATTGTATTTGCCGCGTGTTTATTTTTAGGTTACGGATTTACCTTTAGTGCAATGCAAACCAATACCATAACTGATGCCCTAAACTATGCGTTTGAAGTATCCACCTTTTATTCAGGCTTAGTAATTACGGTATTAGCAGGCTCAATTATACTTGGCGGCTTTAAAGCCATAGCCCGCTTTGCAGAGCGTGTAGTGCCATTTATGGGCATATTATTTGTAGCAGCTGCCGTCATTATTACAATTATGAACTTACCGCAAGTACCTGCCATGCTTAAAGATGTGTTTTTGTCGGCTTTTGGTTTACAAGAGGCTGGCGCAGGTGCAATGGGTGCAGCCATTAAAAATGGTATTCAACGCGGTTTATATTCTAACGAAGCCGGTGCAGGTAGTGTGCCGCATGCTGCAGCAAGCGCAAGCCCCATTCCTAACCACCCAGTAACACAAGGCTACATACAAATGCTTGGCGTGTTTTTCGACACCATTGTACTTTGTAGTTGTACCGCCGTAGTAATTTTATTAGCCGATGTAGATATAAGCGGCGAAATGGAAGGCATACGTTTAACACAAAGCGCTATGACCGCCCATTTAGCACAAGGCGGTGTTTACTTTGTTGCAGCTGCAATTACCATATTTGCATTTACCTCGGTAGTAGCAAATTATGCTTATGCTGAAAGTAATCTGCATTTATTTAAGCTCGATAACAAAGTAGGGCGCACAATTTATACATTACTTTATTTATCAATGATGCTTTGGGGCGCATCCGCTTCATTAAAAGAAGTGTGGGACTTAGCCGATATAGCATTAGGGTTAATGACAGTGGTTAACGTAATCGCTATTATATTGCTTACACCAACTATTTTGTCTGTTAATCGCGACTACAACACACAAATAGAAAAAGGCATAGAGCCCGAATTTAAAGTAAAAGATGTAAAAGTACAGGGCAAATGCGAAGACGGCATTTGGGATTGATTCCCGTATTTTAAGCAACTTTAATGATAAAAAGCGGTTTTATGGCAACATAAAGCCGTTTTTTATTTTGAATAGATATTCACTTTCAGTTTTAAATAAACAACTAAAATAACCAATAATAAAGGCACAACTTTTTAGATGATCGAGATCCACGCAGGTAAAACCGCAGCAAAAATAATAAACGAACAAGGCTTTAAACCTGAACTTTTCACCTCTTTTTTAGGCGCAAGTGGTGGGCCTAAGTGGTTTACATTATTCGGCTTAGATAAATATATTTTTGGTGAATTTTTTAAAAACCGTACTCAACCACTTAATTTAATTGGCTCATCTGCCGGCGCTTTTCGCTCGGCGTGTTTTGCACAAAACGATCCCGTTGCTGCCATTGAGCGCTTAGCAAAATCGTATTCGCAAACTAGGTACTCAAGTAATAAACCAACACCAAATGAAATAACAATAAAAGCGCGCGCATTACTTGAAGATGTTTTTGGCGATAATGGCGTAACCGAAATTATAAATAACCCCGCATTTAAAGCGCACTTTATTGTCGCAAAATCGAATGGCTTTATTGCCAGCGAAAATAAATTAATACAGCTACTGGGTTTATCAAAAAGTTATATGCTCAACCGCGTAAACCGAAAATTATTAGGCGCGCAGTACGAGCGATTTATTTTTGGCGCGCCAAACAGCAATTTATCAATAACCGACAGTTATAATTTTAAAACACAAAACATACCACTTAGCCAAACTAATTTAAAAGATGCCTTACTCGCATCGGGTTCAATACCACTTGTTATGCAAGGCATAAAAAATATTGCAGGTTCGCCACAAGGCATGTATCGCGATGGCGGAATAATTGACTACCACTTTGATTTAAAAATTAATAATCCCGGCTTAATTTTATATCCGCATTTTAATTCAGAGCCAAAAGCAGGGTGGTTCGATAAAAATTTAAAACGTAAAGTAGCAGCACAAAATTACGATAACGTGGTGATGATCTCACCATCAAAAGAATTTATAGCCGGTTTACCTTACGGAAAGATTCCAGACAGAAACGACTTTACCGATCTCGATGCAGACACACGCATTAAATATTGGAATACCGTTTTTAGTGAAACTGAAAAATTGGCTGAAGCGTTTGACAACTGTTTAAAGTAAATACTTAAACGAAGAATTATTTATAAAAAGGAAAACAAATGAAACGATTGACTATTATTATTTGTATTTTTTTATCTTTAACAGCTATAGCAGCTGAACAGAGAGAGAAAGAATATAAAGCTCCTAGTGTTCATAGTCTTCATAGTAGAGATATTGATGAAAAAGTTAGTGACAATATAAGTAGTGATTTAAAAGTAAAAATAATCAAATTAGAAGAACAAAACAAAATACTAAAAAGTTCTTCCAGTGACCTTAGGAATTCTTACTACTGGGCTTTAGGGTTTTCAGCAACATTTTTATTAGTTTTCCTAGGGATAAATCTTTATTCTGCAAATAGAAGATTTGATGATGAAAAGAAGAACTTTGAAACAATGTTAAACAATAAAATAGAAAACGAGGTTTTAACAATAAATAAAATAATTGAAGAACATCATTTGCAAAATATTGGAATAATTAAAAATGAAATACATGAGATAGAAAATAAGAATAATGAATTTAATAAGTTAATTACTGAAAGGCTATTGGAGGTAGATGACTCAACCAAAGCTAAGTATGAAGAATTGAATAAAAAGATATTAGTTAATAATGAAAGTATCAAAACTGAAAGTAACAAACTTGAAGAGTATACTAATAATAAAATTCGGTCCGCAAAAATAGATATCGAATTTATCAATCTTAAAATTAGCGAAATCTTAGACGTTAAACGTAATACTATAGCACAGGCGATTAAGCTCTCTAAATTATGCAATGAGGATAATAAGTTAAATGCTAATAATAACAATGATTGGCTAATAACTAAATGCCTAGATATTATTGATAAAATAACAAAAATCGATGTAGGTTTATCTCATTTCGAGGTCAAAGATATTACAGATCACTTGAACGACCTAAGCAGTAGCCATGGAATATTTGTAAATCGAATTATCGAAAATATAAAATAACATTTTATTTTTTTAAAATACAATTGACACGTGTAATACTTATGAAATAACCTATAAATTACGTTATGTTAAATTGCACTCTTTATAATAAAGCGAGCGTGATTATACAAACCAGCCCGCTTTTAGGAGAGTAATTAGGGGTTAATTTAGCTCAGAATCTACCCAAAATTTAGTGCCTTTTAGTACAGCTTGTAGTGCAAGGCCATTTTCGGTTAAAGAATATACGGTAACTTGATCTGCAATCGCTTCGGCAACCAAAGCTCCGCCTTTATCTTCGTATTTTGCTGCTGCATCTGCGTTTCCGCCAAATGCCCAACCGTGTTCAATAAATCTATTTAGTGCTGCTTGGTTATGAAAAACCATAACCACATTAAAGTCTTTAACACCTAAACCTAGCCCTAAACCAGCTTCACCCATGTTCATGTAAGTTGATTTACCCGTAAGGTTATTTTTTACTACACCATAACCACCACCAAAACTGGCTAAAACAACATTGACGTTTGCGTTATCAAATACAGCGTAACCAGCCGAGTTGGCTATTTGTGTTTTAACATCGGGTTTTTGTGCATATAATTTGTCTAGTGTATTGGATTTCATGCTTTGCACTAAAGAGCGCTTTTCGCTTGGTGAAGCACTACCTGTTGTAGCGCAACCTGTGAGTAATACACTTATTGAAAGTAGGCCCAACACTATAAATTTCTTCATAAAACTTTCCTTAATAAGATTAATACCAACCAGCAATAATATTTAAACTTTCGCTATGTCCAATACTAGACAGTATCGGACTTTAAAGTTAAGCTGTAAGTCTATTATTTTATTGAATATTTACACATTATGCTTGTTGCTTTAGTTGATACGTTAAAACAATTAAGATACCAAATTGCTCATCTTGATGACGATACTCTTAAATCAGAATACCCAAAACTTGCATCCTTTATACAGCAAGTTGGCTTGACTGTAACTGAATCAAAGGCCGATCTTAAATTTTTATACCAATTTTTATATGTCTACGGGCGAAAATCAGAAGCAACATATAGTCGTTTTCGAAATGAGCTAGAACGCTTTTATTTATGGTCTTGGCTAATTGCAGAAAAATCAGTGTTCGATCTAAAACGTGAAGATATCGAAGCCTATGTGGATTTTATGGTCGAGCCAGATAAAAAATGGGCATCAACTTCTGTGCAATGGCGCTATAAAGATGTGCAAGGTATCCGCCGGTTGAATCAAAATTGGCGCCCTTTCATGCAAAAAGAATCTATAGCAAGCCAACAAACTTTATCGGCTATGTTTACAGCATTAAATGTGTTTTTTAAATTTGCGATTTTAGAAGAACGTACCTTCGCGAACTTTGTACCTGTAGTAAAAAAAAATAGCCCCTACTTGGTGGTTCAGTCACAAATTCAGATCCCAGACACATTAAGTGACATACAATGGGAGTATGTATTTGGTGTAACACGCGATTTATGCGAACAAAAACCAGATCTTGAGCGTAACTTATTTACCTTAGCTTGTTTAAAAGGGTTATATTTACGGATTTCTGAATTGTCAGAGCGCCCGCAGTGGTCACCAGTTATGTCGCATTTTTGGCAAGATAACGACGGCTTTTGGTTTTTAAGAATAATGGGTAAAGGTAATAAACTGCGAGATGTTACATTAAGTGATGATTTTGTTGAATATTTAAAACGTTACCGATTATACAGAGGGTTACCCGCCCTACCTCGCGTTGACGAATCAGAACCATTAGTTCATAAAATTCGTGGCCAAGGTGGAATGACTGTTAGGCAAATAAGACGCTTAGTGCAGCAAAGTTTTGATTTGGCCCAACAATCTTTACTTGATGATGGTTTTAAAGATGATGCAGAACAACTTGAAGCAGCAACTGCACATTGGTTACGCCACACGGGAGCCACGCACGATGCACAAACACGACCACTAAAACATTTATCGGAAGATTTAGGACACTCTAAAATTGCAACGACTGATCAAATTTACATTCAAACAAATATTAAAGAGCGAGCAAAATCTGGCGTTAAAAGGAAAATTTAATGGAGTATTTAGTAATAGCATTTATTGGTTTATTATTTTTAATTTATTCAATTTCAATTAGGCAATTAGAGCGAACAGAAATTACAGGCCCTATGTTTTTTGTACTTGGTGGCGGCTTGCTTGCGTGGTTACTGCCTAATGAAGGACAGGAATTAAAAGCAGGAATTGATTTTTTACTGCCTTTAATTGAACTTACTTTAAGTATATTTTTATTTTCGGATGCGGCTAAATCAAAGTTAGGTGTTTTAAAACACAGTTTTCAATATCCTAGTTTATTATTATTTGTTGCCCTACCCTTAACATTATTATTTGGTATAGGTTGCGCTTTATTTTTATTCTCTGATTTATCTTTAATTCAAGCTTCGTTAGTCGCTATTATTTTAACACCTACAGATGCTGCATTGAGTAAAGGTTTGCTAGCAAGTACCAAAGTGCCCGAAAAAATCAGAGAAGGCATAAATACAGAGAGTGGTTTAAATGATGGGTTATGTGTTCCTGTTTTTTTAATTTTTATGTTGCTTGCAAAAAATCCTGAGTCGGCAATAACTGCTTCTCAAACGTTAGGTGTTTTTAGTAGAGAGTTAGGTTTAGCTATTTTAATTGCTATTGCTGCCACTGGTATTTTCATACCGCTGTTAAATTTTGCTATGAAGCGACATTATTTTGCGCAGAACACGAGTCCATTTTTATTATTAGGCTTTGCAATGGCGGTATTTTCGATTGCACAATATTTTCATGCTAGCGGGTTTATTGCTGTTTTTGTTTCAGGATTATTGTTTGATCAATTTTCAAAAGTTGAGATTAAAAAAGAGCTAATTGAAGACTCAGAACACATTGCCGATTTTACATCGTTAATGATTTGGTGTCTGTTTGGGTTTGTTTGCGCTTACTTAGTCATTCCTAAATTAAGCAGTGAAATTGTAATATATGCATTATTAAGTACAACAATAATTAGAATTTTACCTGTAATGGTTTCATTGCAATTTACTGCACTCACACTAAAAGAGCGTTTTACTTTTGCTTGGTTTGGACCTCGCGGTTTAGCATCGATTGTTTTTACTTTAATGATTATAGATACACAAATAGAAAATAAATATGACATTGCAACTATCGCTATGACAACTATTTTATTTAGTGTGTTTATTCACGGTATAAGTACAAAACCAATTGCAGATAGTTTTGCTAAACAATCTAAATAACTTTTATAAAAATTAGTGAATTATTTGCCGAAGTATCGAGGCGTTTTTTCAGCCTCAAAAACGACCATTTTATTAAGCGAATGGGTATTAATAAATAAAGGCGTAACTTATTTTTAAGTTACGCCTTTTTTATTTTTTACTTTTATTAGCCAAGTACCTGTGCGAGTAACTCTATTGGGTGCTTAGGTTTAAATTGTTCAAAGCGTTTTACTTGGCTTCGGCACGAAAACCCGGTTGATAAAAGTTGCTCTGGCTTATTTTTGTCTACAATTGGTTTCCAACTCATTTCGTAAAGTGCTCGTGAGTTTTCTTGGTTTTGTGCTTCGTGGCCGTATGTACCTGCCATTCCACAACACCCAGTATTTGTTGTGTTTAGTGTTAAACCAATGTCGGTAAAAATAGTTTTCCAAACACTTGCCGCTTTTGGTAAAGCCGTTGTTTCTGTACAGTGGCTAAGTAGTGTAAATTCTGTATCTTGTTTTTGCTTTGCGCTTAACGATTTGAAAGATTGAGTTTGTAGCCATTCATGTGCAAGTTGTACATGAAAATCACCGCGGTTATTTTCTAAAATTGTATTGTACTCATCGCGATAACACATAACCAACGATGCATCTAAACCAACCAGTGGCGCATTTATATCACTGAGTTTATTTAAAAACTCGGCGGCATTTTTTGCTGTTACTTTAAACTCGTGTAAAAAACCTTTAACGTGCTGTGCTTTACCATTTGGTTTAAAGGGTAATAGCATTGGCTTTTTACCCAGTGCAGTTATAAGCGTTATAAAACTTTGTACTAATTCAGCTTCGTAAAAACTGGTAAACGGGTCTTGCACAATTAGCACATAATTATTTTGCTCTTCACTTGAAAGTGAATTTAATAATTCAAAATTAAACTTATGCGCTTTGGCTACACGTTTATCAAGTGATGGAATACTTAATTGTGGTGTATCGACATAGCCAACCGTTTTTTTAATTAACCCACTTACTAAATTGGTTTTTACAATGGGGTTAATTATTCGTGCAAATTTTGACATAAGCGGAGCCGAGGTTTCTATGTTCCCAACTAAATAATCTTTAAGTGGACGCGCGTAATAACTATGGTAATAATTTAAAAAGCGCGCTCTAAATGTTGGCACATCTACTTTTATTGGGCATGAAGTTGTACACGCTTTACATGCTAAACATTCATCCATTGATTCTTTTACTTCGTGAGAAAAGTCGTAAACGCCTTTGTTTTTTTCTCGGCTATGAACAAAGCGTTCCCACCAGGTAATCACTTCACCTTTATTAAGTTCTTTTTCTACTTCCAGTAAATCTACATTTTTAGACTCTTGAAGTCGTAACCATTCGCGCATTAATGTTGCGCGCCCTTTTGGTGAATGCCTACGATCGCCGGTTACTTTATACGACGGACACATAGGTGAATTTTCGTCGTAGTTAAAGCATATTCCATTACCATTACAGGTCATGGCGTTATTAAAACTGGTTTTTACATCGATAGATATTTGCTTATCAAAGTGCGAACGTTTTTGACTATCTACACTTACAAGTGAGTCTTCACTTTCAATAGGTGTACATATTTTACCTGGGTTGATTCTGTTATTAGGATCGAATGCCGTTTTAATTTTGCGCAGTTGATTAAATAAATGTTCGCCAAAAAATTCTGGGCCATATTCGCTGCGATAACCTTTACCGTGCTCGCCCCACATTAACCCGCCATATTTTGCAGTGAGTTTTACAACGTCATCAGAAATTGTACGCAGTAGTTTTTCTTGATCTGGGTCGCACATATCAAGTGCTGGGCGTACGTGTAAAACGCCAGCATCAACATGGCCAAACATACCATATTGTAAATTATGGCTATCGAGTAATGCTCTAAATTCTACAATATAATCGGCTAGGTTTTCTGGCGGTACTGCGGTGTCTTCGGCAAAGGCCAATGGTTTTTGGCTGCCTTTAACATTACCAAGCAAACCAACTGACTTTTTACGCATTGCGTAAATTTTTAAAATATCGCTTTTATCGTTGGTTAACTGATAGCCAATTACACCGTTGGTTTGATTTGCTACGCACTGATCTAATAATGTACAAAGTGTGTTTACTTTGTCTTTTATGTCGTCGGGTGATACTGCATTAAACTCAACCATGTTGAGTCCTTGCATATCTTTATTTGGTACGTCGGTTATTAAGTCCGATACTGAATGCCAAATTATATCTTCGCGGGCTAAATTTAATACTTTGCTGTCGACTGTTTCAACAGAGGTTGCACGTGCATCTACCAAAAAAGGTGAATGACGAAGTGCAGAATCAAAACTATCGTACTTAATATTTATGAGTGTTTTAAACTCGGCTATGGGCGTTAGGTTTAATTTAGCTTCAGTAACTATACCTAATGAGCCTTCTGATCCGGTAATTAGCCTGCTCATATCAAAAGTTTGTAAGTCATCACTTAGCACATGCTCTAGGTCGTAGCCGGTTAAAAAGCGATTTAAACGCGGGAATTTCTCTAAAATAGCATCGCGCTGCGTGATCGAAATATCTAATACTGTTTTGTACAAACTGCCGATAAGTGAGTCTTGCTCGGCTATAACTTTTGCTTTTTGTATGTCGATTGGCGAGGTAACCATAGGTGTGCCATCAACTAAATAGGTGGTTAAGCCTAAAACATGATTACTGGTTTTACCATAAACTAGTGACCCTTGGCCTGATGCATCGGTGCTGATCATTCCGCCAATAGTTGCACGATTACTAGTAGATAAGTCAGGTGAAAAGAAAAAACCATAGGGTTTTAAAAAGTCGTTTAATTGATCTTTTATGACACCTGTTTGTACTTTTACCCAACCTTCTTCTACGTTAATTTCGAGAATTTCTCGCATATAACGTGATAAATCAACAACTATACCGGGCGTTAGTGACTGCCCGTTAGTACCCGTACCACCTCCGCGAGGGCCAAAAGTAAGCGACAAAAATGGGTCGCGAGATGCGGTTTGCAAAGCGAGTTGTATGTCTTTTTCGGTTTTAGGAAAAATAACACCCTGCGGAATTTGCTGATAAATACTGTTATCGGTAGAGGCAGTTAAACGCGTTGCATAGCTTGCATCGGTGTCTCCGCTAAAACCTTGATTTTTAATAGTACTTAAGTAATTAGCGACAAGTTCGGTCGCTGCATCTTGCTGTGTAATTGTTGCTATCATGACGGCGATAATTTAAGGCATTTGTGTAATTATATCATGGTGCTGGCTAATAGAAATTGAAGATTTTACAGTTTGTAACACTCTTTTTGTCGTATTTTGAGGTTCTGTATTTATAATCAAGTTAAACCAATGTGTAGAGGTTTATATGAAAAAATTACTATTACAGATCATAGGTGTTTTGTTTATTTTGCTCGGGTTGTTTTTTGCAATCGTGCCAGGCCCGTCGCTAATATTTTTTATGGCGGGATTACTGTGCTTTTCTTTTTACTACCCAAAAGCGAGGCATTATTTAAAACTATGCCAAAAAGCCTTAACTAAATCGTGTATTTATTTAGATAAAAAATTAGCACGCTAAATTATGTCACATACAAAAATGCCAGCTATTAAGCTGGCATTTTTATTAGTTACTAATAACGCGATTATTTAGCAAGTTTGTCTGCTAGGTATAACCAAGTTTCTAGTACTGTATCTGGGTTTAGTGAAACAGAATCAATGCCCTGCTCTACTAACCATGCTGCAAAGTCTTCATGATCTGAAGGTCCTTGGCCACAAATACCTACGTATTTACCTTTTTCTTTAGCTGTTTTAATAGCCATTGAAAGTAGCTTTTTAATAGCAGGGTTACGCTCATCAAATAAATGTGCGATTAAACCTGAGTCACGGTCTAAACCAAGTGTTAGCTGAGTTAAATCGTTAGAGCCGATAGAAAATCCATCGAACATATCTAAAAATTCATCTGCAAGTAATGCATTTGAAGGAAGCTCACACATCATGATTACTTTAAGACCATTTTCGCCACGTTTAAGGCCATGCTCTTCTAGTAATTCGATTACGCGTTTACCTTCTTCAAGGGTACGTACGAATGGGATCATGATTTCAATGTTGGTCATATCCATAGTGTTTCTTACGCGTTTTATTGCTTCACACTCAAGGGCAAAACAATCACGGAAGTCTTCAGAGATATAACGTGCAGCACCACGAAAACCAATCATCGGGTTTTCTTCTTCTGGTTCGTACTGCTCACCACCGATTAAGTTTGCGTATTCGTTTGATTTAAAATCAGACATACGCACAATTACGCGCTCTGGTGCAAAGGCACAACCAAGTGTAGAAATACCCTCTACTAACTTAGTAATATAAAATTCTACAGGTGATTCGTAGCCGGCAATAATGTCATTAATTTCTGCTTGTAGAGCAGGTGTTTGCGCATCAAAGTTTAAAAGCGCTTTAGGATGCACACCAATCATGCGGTTAATAACAAATTCAACACGGGCAAGGCCAACACCTGCATGCGGTAAACGTGCAAAGTCGAATGCGCGATCAGGGTTACCCACGTTCATCATAACTTTCATTGGTAGTTCTGGCATGCTATCAACGCGCGATGTTAGTATTTCAAAGTCTAAAATACCTTCGTAGATGTAACCTGTATCGCCTTCGGCACATGATACGGTTACTTCTTGACCCGCTTTGATTAAATCGGTTGCATTACCACAACCAACCACTGCCGGAATACCTAATTCACGTGCAATAATTGCAGCATGACACGTACGACCGCCACGATTTGTAACAATGGCTGCAGCACGCTTCATGATTGGTTCCCAATCTGGGTCGGTCATGTCGGTCACTAAAATGTCACCTTCTTGTACTTGATCCATTTCTTTAATTGAATCGAGTACGCGTACAACACCGCTACCAATTTTGTGACCAATTGCACGGCCTTCAACAATTACGTTGCTAGTACCGTTTAATTGAAAACGTTCCATTACGTTTGCGTCTTCGTTTGAGCGCACGGTTTCTGGACGCGCTTGAACTATATATAGTTTGCCGTCGTTACCGTCTTTTGCCCATTCGATGTCCATAGGACGACCGTAATGTTTTTCGATGATTACAGCTTGTTTGGCAAGATCTTGCACTTCTTCATCTGTAATCGAAAATTTGTTTGAAAGCGCTGGGTCTACATCAACGATGTCTACTTGCTTACCGTGCGCTTTATCTTCTGAGTAAATCATTTGAATGGCTTTAGAACCAATGTTACGACGTACTACCGAAGGTTTGTTTTTTAGTAATGTTGGTTTATGAACATAAAATTCATCAGGGTTTACTGCGCCCTGTACAACCATTTCACCCAAGCCATAGCTTGATGTAACAAATACAACGTCTTCAAAACCAGACTCTGTATCAATACTAAACATGACGCCTGATGCTGATTTATCTGAGCGTACCATGCGCTGAATACCAGCAGACAACGCTACACCACGATGATCGTAACCTTGGTGAACGCGGTACGATATTGCACGGTCGTTAAATAAAGAAGCAAACACGTGTTTAATAGCGACCATTACTGAGTCGATACCTACTACGTTAAGAAAAGTTTCTTGTTGGCCTGCGAATGATGCATCTGGCATGTCTTCAGCGGTAGCTGATGAACGTACTGCAAAAGAAACATCTGCTGTTGTGTCACCGTGGAGTTGACTATAAGCGTCGCGGATTGCTTTATCTAGGTTAGGTTGGAATGGTGTATCGATTATCCATTGGCGGATATCGGCACCTACTTTGGCAAGTGTATTTACATCATCAACATCGAGTGTATCTAAAATGTCGTGAATTTTTGCGGTGAGTCCTGATTGATCTAAAAACTCGTTAAAAGCGTCGGCTGTAGTGGCAAAACCACCCGGAACCTGTACACCTGCGTTTGCTAGGTTTGAAATCATTTCACCGAGTGAGGCATTTTTACCACCAACACGAGGAACATCTTGCATACCAAGCTCTTGATACCAGAGAACGTATTCTTGCACGGGTCTTTCTCCAAAAAACAAATTGTAGTTGAAACTGTGAGAGTTAAGAAAGAAAACCTTTTATAAAGGTCACCTTCATTCTACACTGGCATTAGTCCTCACGTAAACCGTGAGTAACCCATTTTAGGGATTAAACGTAATAAAAAGGTTAACTATGAGAACAGCTTTTTATATATCAGACGGTACTGCAATCACCTCAGAGGTGTTTGGGCACGCGACTTTGTCGTTATTCCCGGTTGATTTTAATCATAAAACTATTCCTTTTGTTGAAACAGAAGAAAAAGCAAATGAAATTAAAGCGTTAATTAACGCAACTGCTGCAAAAGAAGGTGAGAAGCCATTTGTGTTCTTTACCTTCGTTAATCATAACTTAAGTGAAATTATTAAATCGGCCGATGCTGTTGCTTACGATTTTCTTTCTACTTATAGCGAAAAAATACAAAAAGAGCTTGATGTAGCACCAGTACCAAAAATGCACCGCACGCATTCTATTCACGAAAAAAGCTATGATTTTAGAATTGACGCCGTCAACTACGCACTAATGAATGATGACGGTGGCAATATTAAAAACTTTTCTGAAGCCGATATTATTTTAGTTGGCGTGAGTCGTAGTGGTAAAACACCAACCAGTTTATATTTGGCTTTACAATACGGTATTAAAGCCGCTAATTACCCAATAACAGAAGACGATTTAGAGAGTGAGGGATTACCTAAGTGTTTACTCCCTTACAAACATAAGCTGTTTGGCCTGACTATTGACCCTGAACGTTTAGCTGCAATTAGACATAGGCGTATGGCAAATTCTAAATACGCCTCTATTAGGCAATGCCGAATAGAAGTACGTGAAGTAGAAATGTTATATAAGCGCCATAAAATTTCGTTCTTTAATTCTACCCATCACTCGGTAGAAGAAATATCTGCTAAAATCTTAATTGACAGTAACCTTGAGCGACGTAAGTACTAACAAACTAATTTACTTTTTTGCTAAAAAAAGCCGCAATATGCGGCTTTAATTTTTTATTTATTACTTACGAGCGTCTTTTAATAAATCAGCTACTAAGAAACCAACTTCTAATACTTGGTCAGCATTTAAGCGAGGGTCACATTGTGTTTTGTAACGTTGAGCTAGGTCATCGTCTGATAAACCGTAAGCACCACCTGTACACTCTGTTACGTGCTGACCTGTCATTTCTAAGTGAACACCACCTGCGTATGAACCTTCAGATTTGTGTACTGCAAAGAATTGGCTGATCTCACGCATAATATTATCAAAGCTACGTGTTTTGTAACCAGATGTCGCTTTTTCAGTATTGCCGTGCATTGGATCTGAGCTCCAAATTACTTTACGGCCTTCTTGTTGAACGCGGCGAACTAATGCTGGTAATTTCTCTGGAAGTACATCTGCACCCATACGTGTAATTAACGTTAAGCGACCGGGGATGTTATCTGGGTTTACTGCATCAATTAAACGAATTAGGTCGTCTGGGTCCATGCCAGGGCCAACTTTAACACCTATTGGGTTTTTAATACCTTTGAAAAACTCAATGTGGGCATGATCTAGCTGGCGTGTGCGCTCACCAATCCAAACAAAGTGTGCTGAACAGTCGTACCAATCACCTGAAAGGTGGTCACGGCGTGTTAGCGCCTCTTCGTAACCTAGTAATAAGGCTTCGTGAGAAGTATATAAATCTGTTTCTTTAAGGCTAGGTGCAATTGTAGAATTAATGCCACACACTTCCATAAATTCAAGTGCATCTTGAATTTTGTCTGCAAGTTGTTGGAATCGCTCTTTTTGCGGATTAGCGGCAACAAACCCCATATTCCAGCGGTTTACCTGGTGTAAGTCAGCTAAGCCACCTTGTGCAAATGCACGTAGTAAGTTTAATGTAGCTGCACTGTTGTGGTAAGCCTTCATTAAACGTTGAGGGTCCGGTATGCGTGCTTCTTCTGTAAATTCAAAGCTATTTACAATATCACCACGATAAGATGGTAATGAAACTCCATCAATTGTTTCTAAATCTGCAGAGCGTGGTTTTGCATATTGGCCAGCCATACGTGCAATTTTAACTACCGGGCATTTACCGCCGTAAGTTAATACAACCGCCATTTGCAGAATGGTTTTAAATGTATCGCGTATATTAGCTGCGTTAAAGTCACTAAACGACTCAGCACAATCACCACCTTGAAGTAAAAATGCACGACCTTCGCACACATCTTCAAGCTGTTTAAATAAGCTTCTTGTTTCTTCAGCAAATACTAATGGCGGAGCGCTTTTTAATTGGCCCTCTACTGACTTTAACTCTTCTTGATCTGGGTATTGTGGTTGCTGCAGTATTGGCAGCTCTCTCCAACTATTTGGGTTCCACGATTGCATGTTCTTTCCTCATTCCTACATTACCTGATAAGAAGAAATTAACGTATGCAGGCACCTAAGTTCAAGGACTAAATTCACTAATTACCAATTATTTAGTTATGAGCTAGGTATATATAAATTTCATAACTTAAATAAGCTATTCTACATGCCATTTTTTTGTTTTTTTTATAATATTTATTCATTTAATAACAATAAGATAAAAGTAAATTGATTATATTTTAAGTATCTTATATTAAATTAAAGACATGCATTATATGTATACAAACAACAAGAGAACACATCATACTAAAATGGCGTGATTTGTAATCTTAGCTTTACGGGTTAAATAATTAAAAAAAGATAACCGGTATGAATGCAGATAAAATTGTGCTATGGGCTTGGTCTGGTAACTCTAATGAATTGGTAATAAAATTACTAATAGTGTTTATGAGTTTTTAGTTTATTTGAAGCTAGCTTATCCACTTAGTCCACTATGCACTCAATTTACAACCCTTAGTGCACTTGCGTTCATCTAACTTGTAATGATTCCAGCAAAGTAAAAACCTCTGTTTAGTTAAGTTCCATAACATTGATATCGTTCATTTTGTCCTCTGAGTCCAAAGCCTCAATCATCCAGAGTATAAATAATTAAAACAGCTCACACTCATGATTTGCAGTTTATTACTTATCACCATAGTAGATTTGTGAGTTAGATTTAATGATATCACAGCTAACCTACAGGCTATTACATTAGCAAATTATATTTAATTAGAGTGTATGAAGTGATCATATATACAGCTAATAAATAAAGAACACATCATACTTATATTGAAATTATATTAATCTCAGCGTGGTAGAAAAATTTAAAGAAATTAATCAACAAGCAAAAGGTTATATGTGATAATTATAAAAATGTAAGATGTGTTCTTGGTTGCATATGGTTAGTAAAATACAAATAAGAAGTCAGTTTGATTTAATGAATGAGCTAACATTAATGTTAGTAGAAGAGCTAAAAGCTTGTGAATACTCAAAGGCTGAATATTATCAGTTGCCTGATATTAGTAGCGCTGATGAAAACATTGTTCCGGAGTCTATTATCACTAATAGGATTTCGGGTGATTTAGCACATAAATCTATCCTTAATTCATTCACTGATATTTATAAAAAAGATGGTTTAAGTAGTCGTGTTTTAAAGCGCCACCCTGGTTTACTTGTAATTAAAAATGCAGATAAAGAAGCGCTTAATAATCGAATGGCTCAGGTGAATAAGGCTAAGGCTGATTTCAAAGCTTGTATTGTCGCGATAGATAATAACGATGCTCGTTTTGAAGCAGTACACAATGCAATGCCTAATTTAATTACTTTAGCTGCCTACAGAAAAATACATTCTGAGAGTGATTCGCCTTTTTCAGTACGTTTTACGTGGATGCATAAGCACGCAACAAAAACGCTCACAAAAAAAATGGCTTTAGAGATGCTTGATAAATCGGCCGGTTACAGAAACCCAAGAATGATTGATCAACAAAAATGGCAATCATTAGTTGCACAAGAACAAATGCGTGTAGCCAGTTTAGGTGAAAAAGAAAAATTAAGGATTAGACGCCCTACCCGTGTAAGCCCTCAAGTAAATGTTAGATACACAGCTCAAAATCGTTACCATGTTAGTGCTGCATTACCCTTTATTTTGATAAACCCGGAATCAGATGTAAAGCTTGGTATTTTACCTGATTATCAAAAGCCAGATGCTCACCCACGTAAGCGAGAGTATGATTTTTTAGTCGATAGGTTATATTTAGAGCAAGTAGACAAATAATGATTATGTTAAAAAGGCCACTTTATGTGGCCTTTTTGGTTTGGTGTTTAATTGTTTAAAATAAAGCTTTTTATTTTTCTACTATTTCTTCAATTTTATCTTCATCAATTAAAACTGCATTCTCAACGATACGTTTACCGCCTTGAATTTCTATGCGTTTATTATGTTTGTTTAATGTAAGTATCTCATCGCAAAACTGATCTGATGGATGCATTTCATATGTGTAGTCGATAATATTTCCGGTTTTGTCATCTTTTACATTTGTTATGCTGTATTCAGATATAGCCCCTTTCTCGATCAAATCTTTCATTGTTGTAGTCATGTCGCGACGTAATGCTTTTAATTTATTCTCAGTAATGTCGTCGGTAGAATAAATAGAGCCATACTTTTCCATAATAGAAAGTAATCTAAAATGATACGTTTTACCTGGCGCCGCATACCGCCAAAGATGATACAAACGCAACATCATCCAACGTGATAATCCGCGTTTTAATTCTTGCGCACTATTAAAGTAATATCCTTTGTATTCAAGGTTATCAATCATGTTATGAACAAATGCATTTAAACATGCAACGCATTTAACATTACCACCTTGACCTTTTTTACCACTAAAGTGTAGCGACGATAAAAAGTTCATATTTGACTCATAAAAAGAGTCGTCAATGTCTGAATTTTTAGTGTCGGTCGCGGAATATTTAAATGAAAGTTTAGAACCTTGAAGTGCTTCTAATGATTCTTTGATTGCTGGATAAGGCATTGACTGCCCTACCGCTTTAAGCTCCTGTGCCAATTCGTTCATAGAAAAAACGACCGCATATTGAATACCGGACTTAAAATTAATTTTTACTATTTTGCCTTTAGAGGCTAAACGAATAAGTGCACGCTCTACTTTTTCTTCTCTATCTGATGGCCAAACTAAGTATTCAACGTCTTCGCCATCTTTGCGTGTACTAACAACAGCGGGAGTTATT
Organism: Pseudoalteromonas sp. MMG007; assembly: GCF_018100985.1. Lineage (GTDB taxonomy): Bacteria > Pseudomonadota > Gammaproteobacteria > Enterobacterales > Alteromonadaceae > Pseudoalteromonas. The sequence continues at coordinate 91,566 of NZ_JAGJEI010000013.1, forward strand.
TTTATTTCGCCATCATATAAAATACCATCTACTTTTTCAGATATTTTACGCGTTATTATCGTTTTTTTAGGAGCTTCTTCTAGTGGCAATTTTTTATGGCCAGAACGTACAAAGCGACCCCACAAATCATAATGATTAAATGTGTTAGAGTAAGCACGTAATCCATGAGCTGCATTTTCGATTGAAATTCGCACATCTTTATTATCTGTAAACAGTGCTAAACTTTCATTATCGATTGCACTTTCCACCCCGTGGATTTGGCCCCTTAGTGTATCGGGCAAGTTATCTACCGAGATGTTGACCTTTCGGCTCATTGTTCTAATTTCCATTTTTATTGTGACAGCTAATAACAACACATAAAACGACAAAAGTTAAATGTTTAAGTTAGTATAAAAGTGATCTAAGTTTAAATAAAACGTTCAGATCAATATTTTACTAAGGTTAATGTATTTATCATGATTTCAGATCACTATTCTACTAACCTTACGCTAACAAATCTAATTTTTACTAACTCAGGTGTTATTTTGTCCATCAGATTTGTTCTTTTTGTAAATTTAGCACGACAAACTAACCTTAAATTTTTCATCCCTGTGGATAAAGGCTTATTGAGTTAGCATAGATCTGATCTGTACTTACTACAGATCAGATCTATACCAATTAAAGCCACGTTTTAAAGCACAGCCTAGTGCATAACTTCATAATTTACTTAGTTAAAAGTTGATCTGCCAAGCTGTTTTTGTTCATAACTAATGGAGTAACTTGTGTATAACTCTATATTTAAAATATAGCTTAGTAAAAAGGTGATCCAAGGGTAGATAAAGATCTGATCTTAACCAAGTATAAAGCTGATCTGCTTTTTTTAGTATTATTATTAAAAATCATATAGTTATGTATTGATTATACACCCTTAACCTTTATTACCTTATATATTTAACCACCTTTAAACTTCTTTATTTATACTAAGCGATATTAAAGGTGTAAAAATATTTTTGAATGTCTTGTTATTAAAATGCATGTCGTCTTAAATAGTTGTTTACAGCTATTTGAATGGACATTATACTTAAAGCCTAACTTTGAGGAAGAAAGTATGTCAATCAATAACAACGCGCTAAGTACCTACCGGCTTTTAAAAGCAACCGCTGAAGTTGCTGAAAAATCTCTAGAAGGACGTATTCAACATTACCGCGCTCATCTTAAATCAGAAGAAAAAGAATTAAGAACTTACACTCAAAAAGCAGCAGCTGATTTACTTGGTTGCAATAATCGTACTCTAAAAAGACGACATGATAACGGTGATTTTGACGATCTTAATATAAAACGCGGTGCTAATGGGCATTATGCTTACACGTTAGTAAATATTTTTGCTATGGCTGATATTATGGATATTAAGCCCGATCACCGTACTGATGACGATAAATTACAAGTTATAGTAATTAACTCGCTTAAAGGTGGTTGTGGTAAAACAACGAGCATGGTTAATATTGCAGCTGCTTTAGCAACTACAAATATTAAACGTTACCGTATTGGTATAATTGATCTAGATCCACAAGGTTCATCTTCAAGCTTCTTTCCTTCAAGCGAGCACGATCCAATTACTGTTGGCGATTTAATGCGTGATTGTATTGATTTAGACGAAGGTGAAACTTGGCCAGAGTTTGTTTCTAATTCATTTTTACCAACCCATATTCCTAATATTCGTGTTTTACCATCAGGTATGGACGATTTTTATTTTGAACATGAAACTGCTACTTTACTCAAAGACACCTCTAATTATGAGCAAACTCGGCATTATCATAAGTTGCTTGAAAAAGTAATTGACCCGGTTAAAGATGAGTTTGACATTATATTAATTGATACAGCCCCAACCCTTAACTTTATGTTTTATAACGCTTTAATGGCATCTACAGCTATGCTTATACCGGTTCATCCAGAAGCTGTTGATTTTGATGCTAATAATAAATATTTAAAACGATTAGGCGAGATTTATCATACTGTTGCAGCCCTTGGGCATGATGGTTGGGACTTTATGCAGTTTTTAGTGACCAATTATGTAAAAGGTAACCATTCTCAACGCGATATAGTCAAAGATGTTCGTAGCGCTTTTGGCCGCCAAGTAATGAGTTATCCAATTAATCATAGCTCTGCAATTACCGCTAGTTCATCGTCTTTTAATACAATTTTTGATCAAAAAGCCTCTGATAGCTTAGCAAGCAGAGAGTCACTAATGCGTGCACAAGAAAATATCAAAGACGTAGTAGATGAACTTGAAATGTTAATTCGATCAAATTGGCAGTCTACTCAATCATCACTCAATAGCCCTAAGTAAGGATGTTAAACAAAAATGGCTAAAAAACGTAAAAACGACACCCGCTTAGATCCATTTGCAACAGCTGTAGGTAACAGCAGTCTTGATGCACTTTTAGAGCAAGCCAGCGCTGGCGATGTAATTAGAATGCCTGCTCCAAGTGATCCTACGCGCGACATTACCCTAGTTTGTAAAGTAATCCCACACAGCGATATTGAATCAAGTACTCAGGTTTATGGGAAAAACCGTCGTGTTCAAGCGCTGCTTAACGAAAAGTCGGTATCTGATATATTACCTGCTATTCGCGAAGATGGTCGTAACCAGCACCCAGCGCTCTTATGGGAGCAAAATGATACAAGCTTAGTACTTGCTGGCTCACGTAGACGTAAGGCTTGTATTTTAGGTAACGCCGATTACTTAGTGCTTAGCTCTACTGATTTTACAGATCAAGATGCTAAAATTTTAGCAGTATCATCCGATCAATATATTGCGCCTAGTTTATGGGAACTTGGCCAAGCTTATCAGCAAACTAAAAATGAATTAATTGAGCAAGGTAAAAAAGGCTCGTACCGTGAAATAGCCACCATTGAAGGTGTTTCACACACAGCTATTGCTGATGCGGTAAAAGCATATGAGCAAATTCCTGCTGATGTTATCTCACTTTATCCTACGGCCAATCATGTAGGTCGTGAAGTAGCTAAAAAGCTGGTGATTGCAAAGGAGAGAGACGAAGCTGCGTTTAACCAGCTTGTTAATGCACTTGCTAACGATGAAGAACTTAATGCTATTACAAGCGACGACAAGCGTGCTATGGCTATAACTAAGCGTTTAACTGTAGAGCCAGAAGTTGCTGCAAAACGTGAAGCAGTCCTTGAAAACAAATTTATATCAGTACAGCGTAATCTTAAAAGCGGTGACGTTTCTATTAAAATAGACAACAAAGTTATGACTGATAAGCGTTTAGAGCAGCTTACAAAGCTTTTAGGTGCTTTTAATTAGTTAGTATAATTATGATCTGCCAGCGTTATTTAGTTAGTTAAATAGCGATCTGGCAGATAATTAAGTTGGTAAAACTCTGATCTTCTTGCCAATCTATAGTCTCAAAAATCCCTACATATCTCCGTAGATCAATTTTTTACTAACTTAATTGTTATTTTATAGCATCAAACACGGTTAAATCTCTGCGTTAGTAAAATTATGATCTGTAATGCCCCTTTTTTGTTATTAACTTGTATACAAGTTGTGAGCTTGCTGTATTTTAAATTTTAGTTAGTAAAAACTTTTACCTGTATTTAGCTATAAACCGATTTTTTACTAACCTATCAGCTCCAACCAGTTTATATTGCGTTAATATTGCTTTAGCTCAATGCACATAAGGCATATACTGGCAGAATTATTTTTAAAATTTAATGCTTAGAGTGACATGTCTGCTAACTTATCAAAAAATGATTTAATGGCTATTTTTGAAGAAATTAAAAATGAGCAGGCAACTCAGTTTCCTCTGTCTGAACGCTTTATTAAAAAGCTTTTTCGCGAAAGTGTTCTAGATAAAGGCAAAGAGTATTATAAAAATGGTCAAATTAGCTGGCTTGAACATACACCAGATTTTTCTGTTGTAGATTCCACGGTACAAGGCGATAACGGATCATCATTTAATCAACGTATTGAGATCAGTAAAGTACCAACTGGTTATTCTGTTGACACTCATTGTACGTGTAACGCAAAAACCAAGTGTCGCCATTTAGCTGCTATTTTATTTAAATTAAAAATAGAACATTCTGGTGAATACGGAGAAGACTACTTCATAAACGATTGGTTTAGTGAGCTAACAGCACTTAAAAGCAACAATAATAAAACGCCATCACATGTACTTTTATTTGTTTTAGATATTGAAAATAACAAAGTATTTTTAACACCTAAAATAGCAAATTATGAAAACAAAAAAAATTACACCCTTGGAAGAAACCTTACCGAGCAACAGCTCAATAGTTTTGTTACTCCAAACGATTTACTCGAAAGCGACTTTAGATTATTTAGTTGGATCCGCTCGCAAAATGCAGTCGGAAATATTGAGCTTAAGGGCCAATGGGGCTTTAGTGCTTTACAGCAGTTAATAGCAACAGAACGTTTGTTTTTTCAACGTTCTCGTGTGCCTATAAAGGCTCAAACTGGTCAAACATTGAGTTTTAATTGGGAACAAAGTAAAGACCTTTCGCAATTAGTTATTAAGCTTGAGCAAAGCCAAAATTGGGTATTGTTAAAAACCACGCCTCCTACATATATAGACTTAGACCATTTAAAAGCTGGGCGCATTCGTACTCCATTAAGTGGTGACGAAATTGCACATTTACAAACTATGCCAGCCCTGCACGATGCTAATTTTGATCGTATTTATAAGCAACTAGCTGATAATTTTGGTATAGGTGTTATTCCACACCCAACTAATTTACAGCCTAGCTTACCTAAACTTTCTAGTAATGCAGTGTTAAAAATAACAATGAGTGAGCGCGGTTTATCGCTTTCATTATTATTTAAGTATAAAAATAAAAACTATTTAGCAGGCGCTGCCCCTGCTAATACAATAAATAGTGCTTTTGAAAATACAGTTACTAATGAGCTAACTAATCTCGGTTTTGAATTTTGTAAAGGGGGTTTACAAAGTGAATTTGTATTTACAAAACAATCTCATATACATTTGCACTGGCTTATATTTGAAGTGTTTCCTAGTTTTAAAGAGCGAGGCTGGCAAGTAAGTGTAAGTAAAGTTAGCAGTCCTAATCCTCAATCGGAAGTTAGCTTGCATGTTCATCGTGCAGCAGGGCACCAAATGCACTGTAAAGTTTTGCTAGGTGAAGCGAAAGCAGCGCCTCTTTTCAGCAATGCTGATCCGCTATATCAATCATTAAATCGACAAAGTGAATTATTTTATTACTACCCAGTAGGTCGACAGTTTGGGGTTATAAATAAATCAGCAATTAACTTAATTAACGAATTTAAAGAACGTTTTGAATTTGTAAAAACGCGAGATGAATTTAATATACCACTATCGTACTTACCTGAGCTGGTGAAACAAACAGCTATAAATGTAGAGTTACACGACGATTCTTTAGAGCGATACCTACTAGAGCTAAATAGCACCGACCATGCTATGCCTACGGTTGCACTACATGGATTAAACGACTCCGTTACTCTTAGGGAGTATCAGCAACAAGGCGTTGATTGGCTTAGTTTTTTAAAGCGCCACCAGTTAGGTGGGATCTTAGCCGACGATATGGGTCTTGGAAAAACACTTCAGGTAATTGCTTTTTTAGCGAGCACTTTTAATCGCCCGCAAGCTGGGCCTACACTTATAGTGTGCCCTACAAGCTTAGTCAGTAATTGGCAAAACGAAATTACTAAATTCGCTAAAAGTTTAAAAGTAACGACTATTTTTGGTGCTCAGCGAAATGAGCCATTACAGCACTTAGCTCAAGCGCAATGTATTCTTACAACTTATCCGCTTTTAAAGCGCGATATAGCGTATTATTCACCGCTTTATTTTGAAAATATCATCCTCGATGAAGCCCAGTACATTAAAAACGATACCGCGCAGGTTTCGCGTTTAGTTAAACGCCTAAATGCCGACTTTAAATTATGTTTAAGCGGTACTCCAATTGAAAATAACTTACTTGAACTTAAGTCATTACTTGACTTTGCTATGCCGTCACTACTTGGCTCGCAGGCTCATTTTAAACAACATTTCCAAACGCCTATTGAGCGTGAAGCCGATATGGAACGTGCCGAGCAGTTAAAAGCGCTAATTATGCCCTTTATAATGCGCCGTACTAAAGCGCAAGTTGCTCAAGAACTACCAGAAAAAACAGAGCTAACGAAAGAGTTTGAATTTGAACCTAAGCAAAAAGAAATGTATCAAGGCATTACACGCTCATTGGAAGAAAAGCTTATAGACTTGTTTGCAGAGCAAGGCGTACAAAAAAGTAAGTTGGCTTTTTTAGAAGCGTTATTAAAGCTAAGGCAAATTTGTTGCCACCCAAAATTAATAGACTCAGAAACCCAAGCAGGATCAGCAAAGCTTGAGTGGCTCGCAACACATTTACCGCTTATGTTAAGCCTTGGTCGTAAAATAATTATTTTTAGCCAGTTTACATCGGCACTTGATTTAATAGCCAAACGCCTTGAAGAAATACACATTAATTTTAGTATGCTAACAGGGCAAACTCGTCATCGCGATAAAGTAATAGATGAGTTTACAAGTGGCAACACATCAGTTTTTTTAATTAGTTTAAAAGCCGGTGGCACGGGCTTAAATTTAACGCAAGCCGATACTGTTATTCACTTTGATCCGTGGTGGAACCCCGCTGTAGAAAAGCAAGCCACCGACAGGGCATATCGCATAGGCCAAACTAATCCGGTATTTGTGTATAAATTAATAATGAGCAATTCAATTGAGCAAAAAGTATTTAAAATGCAGCAAGACAAGCAAGCGCTCGTAGATGCTTTATTTACCGAAAAATCGATGAATTTTACACAATTTGATGAGCAACAAATGTTATCACTCATTAAAAATTAAATTTTAATGAACTAAATTAAAAAATAGGCGTCTACTATTATGCTTGTTGATTAATTGCAGTTAATACAGGCATTATGTTGATTCCCCCTATTTAGTTACTAACTTTAGTAACCACTGAGCCAGCACTTTTTAGCTGGCTTTTTTATGCCTGTAATTTATACCAACCCAAAAAATTCTTAATCATTTACGTTGCTAAACGTGTCGCTCCCTGCACCAAAAATTCTCATTTAAGAATGAATTAGAAGGTAGAGCTGCCGAGAACAACTAAATATCGAATTTTTGCTTAGCCTATCAATACGTTTTTCCAGCTTTAAAACAGACTTTTTAGTTGAGTAAATTGGTATTAATTTTTATTTTAAATATTTTTCAGTATTTTCTGAACTTAATTAAAAGTTAGGCGTCTACTATTATGCAATTGTTGATTAATTGCAGTTAATACAAGTTTTCATGTTGATTTCCCCCTATTTAGTTACTAATTTTAGTAACCACTAAGCCAGCGCCTTTTAGCTGGCTTTTTTATGCCTAAAATTTGCCTTAATTATTATATTTAAATTTTTTAATGATTATTTTGAACTTAATCTAACATTGGGCGTCTACTATTATGCTTGTTGATTAATTGCAGTTAATACAAGTTTTCATGTTGATTCCCCCTATTTAGTTACTAATTTTAGTAACCACTGAGCCAGCGCCTTTTAGCTGGCTTTTTTATATCTAAAATTTGCCTTAATTATTATATTTAAATTTTTTAATGATTATTTTGAACTTAATTAAATGTTGGGCGTCTACTATTATGCTTGTTGATTAATTGCAGTTAATACAAGTTTTCATGTTGATTCCCCCCTATTTAGTTACTAATTTTAGTAACCACTGAGCCAGCGTCTTTTAGCTGGCTTTTTTATATCTAAAATTTGCCTTAATTATTATATTTAAATTTTTTAACTACTACTTTGAACTTAATCTAACGTTGCACGTCTACTATTATGCTTGTTGGTTAATTGCAGTTAACTCAAGCATCATGTTGATTACCCTGATTGGTTACTAAATTTAGTAATGATTGAGCCAGCCCATTTTGAGCTGGCTTTTTTTATGCCTAAAATAAATATTTTGAATAGTTTTTTGGTTTACACGGTCTACTGTTATACCTGCTGAACAACAGCAGTAGATTATTTTCCCTTTGATTACTTTATTATGTAATGTCGAGCCAGCTTACTTCTAGTTGGCTCATTTTTATTTAAATTAAAGCTTTAGTTACTTCCCCTACCCCGCACCAATGTTATTCGTTATGATGGCATGTCACTAAATTTTATAAGTTTATTTTATGTTTACCCAATTACTCACTCATATCGACTGGTTAAGTCTGGGCGCTGGCGTTACCGCAGGCGCAGTACTTTATAGTGTTGTAGCTGCCCAGCTTCGTAAAAAATTAAATCAACAAATTAGCGAGCAGCAACAGCAACTTTCATTGTTACAAAATCAGTTTGATAATAAAGAGCTGCAATACAATACCTTATTAGAAGATCATGAATTACTAGAGCACACCCATCAGGAGCAACGCGACGAAGCGCAGCATTTTAAAACCCGCTTTAGCGAGCAAGAAAAACAAAGCGTTCAATACAACCATTTTTGGCGTAAAGCCGAAGGCGAGCTAACCGCTTTGCGAGAGCAATTTAACCAGCGCGATATTGAGCTTAATAATATGCGCACTACGCTTGAACAAAAGCAGCAAAACTTTACCGAACAACTTGCACAAATAGAGCAAAGTAAAAATGTGCTTAAAAAAGAGTTTGAAAATCTAGCTAACAAAATCTTAGAAGAAAAATCGCAAAGTTTTAAAACCTTAAACCAAGAAAGCATTGAGCAACTATTAAAACCAGTACAAGGCGAGCTAAAAGGCTTTAGAGATAAAATGGAATCTATTCACGTTGAAGATTTAAAACAACGTGCTGCTCTTAAAACAGAGCTACTGCATTTACAAGCTAAAAGCCAAGCTATTACAGAACAAGCCGATAAGCTCAGTAATGCACTACAGGGGCAAAAAAAGACTCAAGGTAATTGGGGCGAACTGATGCTCGAAAACGTACTCGACAGCGCAGGCCTGCGTGCAGGCAGTGACTACAAACGCGAAGTATCGTTTAACACAGAAGATGGCCGACTGCGCCCTGATGTAGTTGTGTACTTACCACAGGGCCGCCACTTGGTGATTGATGCTAAAACATCGCTAAATGCTTATACCCGTTACGTAAACGCCGAAAACGAACTAGAGGCTAGTCAAGCAATTAAAGAGCATGTAAATGCCGTTACAGCGCGCATTAATGAGCTTGCAAGTAAATCGTACGATCGCCTCCCTGGTATAAACTCGCCTGAAGTGGTTATTATGTTTGTGCCTATAGAGTCTGCATTTGTAGAGGCGCTTAAATACCAAAGTGATATTTACCAGCAAGCTATCGAAAAAAATATTTTAGTTGCTACACCAACAACTTTACTTACCAGCTTAAATATTGTTAAACAGCTGTGGCGCTTTGAAGAGCAAACTAAATACTCTAAAGAGCTGGCGAATCGTGCAGAGCGCTTTTACAACAAGCTCAATGGCTTTTTAACAAGTATGGAAGGTGTTGGTAAACAGCTCGATCGCGCAAAAGAAAGCTACGACAAAGCGTTCTCTCAGTTATACCGTGGTAAAGGTAACTTAATTAAACAAGCTTCTGAATTTAAAGAGCTAGGTGTATCGGTCCAAAAAGAGTTACCAAACGAAAGCGTAGAAAAAGCCCAGTTAGAGCTTGATTAGGCTTAGTATACAGTAGCTTTTTATTTATAAATTAAAGGAGGGTTAATGATTTTCCCGTTACTGAGTTCACAAAGGTTAACGTTAACCCCTATTAATTATGAGGATAGAGACGCTATTTTTGCTCTTTTTTCAGACCAACAAGTTACTCAATACTATGATCTAGAGCCCTTAACCCAAATTTCCCAAGCTGATAAGTTAATCGCTTTATTCAATACCCGGTATAAAAATGGTGAAGGGATCCGCTGGGCAATTCGTTTAAAAAGTACTGATGAGTTAATAGGTACTTGTGGTTTTAATAGTTGGTCAGTACCAATGAAGCATGCATTCATTGGTTACGACCTAAAAAGCCTGTATTGGGGCAAAGGCTATGCTTTTGAGGCTATTCATATGATTATAAAAGCTGCCTTTGATGGACTGCTAAGGTGCGGTGCTTTAAATCGAATACAGGCTGATACGGTGCTCGGAAATAAATCTTCGGAAGCTTTGTTATTAAAGCTGGGCTTTTTTGAGGAAGGTTTAAGACGCCAAAGCGGCTTTTGGAAAAATCGTTTTCACGATTTAAAGTGTTTTGGTTTGTTAAAGTCAGACTTTAATAAATAATTTTATTAATCGTTTATCGCAAATATTGAGAATATTGCACCTGAATTAACATAGTCTCACCCCATATTTTTAGCTATGTAATTTATTAATAAATTAAAACTAATAGTGCTGATGTTTTTCATCAGCTCATCAAATTTTCAATAAAAAGCTTCATATTGACGAGTTTTCATTCTGCTCTAATTATTTACAGCCGCCTACACCACATAAACAAAGATGTTTAGATTTTAATTTTGATAAAATCACACAAGGTCACTTTGTCCAGTAATTTATACGTTGTATTAAATGTAACAACTCTTTTGTTGTCAAAAGCAGTATTAACATTTGCACCACTATGGAAGTGTCACGCTTATTCAAACAATTAGCACGCACCACTGTGTACCCTTTATAAAACTATACTAGCGAGATAAACAATCGAACTCTTTTGTTAATTAACTTATATGTTCAGCATCAGTTAACTTAACTCATCTTGTTGATATTATTGTGTTTTATAACTTGCGTATTGTTGAATAAGTTTGAAAATTATACTAGCGTGTAAAGTAGATATTTAACGTTACTCAAGGAGAAAGGTTACATGGTATCTCGCAGAAGCTTTATTAAAGCAGGTGCAGCTTTAGGTATAGGATCTATTTTTAGTGCTTCAGCACTCGCTGAGCAACTAAAGGTAAAAATGTCTCAAGGGCAGCTTATGCCAACTAAAGGGCCAATCGATAAAAGTGCAGCCTTGCCCACCAATGATGTTACAAACGCTAAACACTATCGCCCTGAAGCTAGAATGGGGTTAGGCGGTCTAGCCGCTGGTAATGGCTTTAACACCATATCTAGCGATGCAGAAATTCTAACAATGTTAAATGCTGCGTGGGACGCAGGTATACGGCATTACGATACTTCCCCGTTTTATGGTTTAAGCTTGAGTGAAAGACGCTTTGGGGATTTATTACGCAATAAAAAACGCGAAGACTTTGTATTATCCTCCAAGGTAGGCCGCTTACTTACACCTTCCGCTGAGCCTTTAGAAAATAGCTGGCACTGGGCCGATCATTCACCGTTTCATTATAAGTATGATTATTCAGCCTCGGGCACACGTCGTTCAATTGAGGATACTCTACAAAGAATTGGCGTGGCGTCGCTTGATATTGTTTATATTCACGATTTATCGCCTCAAAATAGTGATATGGGCGACGATTGGCTTAAATACTTTGATCAAGCAGCAAAAGGCGCAATTCCTGAGCTTACAAAAATGCGCGACGAGGGAATAATTAAAGGTTGGGGCTTTGGTGTTAATACACCGCATGCCGTTTACAAAGCGCTTGATATGTCAGATCCCGATATTTGTTTATTAGCGCTGCAGTACTCTATTTTAGATCACAAAGAAGCACTTAATAAAACCTTCCCTATGCTTGATAAACGAGGGATCTCTGCCGTTATTGGTGCGCCACTCAATGGTGGTTTTTTAACTGGGCGAAACCGCTTTAATTACTCACCTAAAATTCCTGCGCCTATGCAGCAAAAGTATAATGCAATTAGTGAAGTTGCTACTAAACATGGCATCGACATTAAAACAGCTGCGCTGCAATTTGCAGAAGCGCCATCCACTGTGGCCTCAATAGTGCCAGGTGCGCGTACTGCCGATCAAATTAATGCAAATGTTGCGTCAATGAAGGTAACCATTCCAGATGCGTTTTGGAGTGAGTTAAAAGCTAAAAACCTCATCGAGCAAAATGCACCTGTATAATTACTAACTCAGAGGTGTGCTTTTAATTAAGCACACCCTTTTAAGCTACATTCGACATTGAATGTGCTGATTATTTATTACCTGCATACGCCCAGTTAACGCACTCTTGCGCTAAAATAGCGATGGTATCTAAACAGGTATCAGGCGATTGCTTAGCTTGTGTGGCTAATATCAGTGGCAGTTTTCAGCAGCTTTTTAAGGTAGTTAATAACGTAGGGTCTTCTATTACTATACGGGCACAAATGTCGCCGGGTACAATTAATACATCGGGCTGTAATGATTCAGTAAAGTGATAATCGGCACTAACACGCAACCCGTGCTCTCCTAAGGAAGTCATAGAGTTTAGCGATATTAATTTGGGTTTGTCACATAACCCCTTTTCTGCCAGCAAGCCTATTAGTTACCATGAACCAACTAAATCCAGCTCTTCAACTTTGTCATAAATTAAAAAATATATTTTCATACTATGTTCCTTAGTCCTTTAATTTTTATAGCTTTTAAATAATTTGCCTAACAGGGCTTTCATATAACTGAGCAAATTTTTTTATTTAAGCTACGGAGCCACATTTTTATGCGTTTATTACATTACTACTTAGGTAAACTACATTAATTTGAGCAAGTGTTCAAAGTAAGTTAAGCTCAGAGCGACTAATCTACAAGTAATTTAAATTTATTGGGAGTAAACATGGCAACCACACTTGCATTTGACGTATACGGCACGCTTATAAACACTCACGGCGTATTGTCATTACTTGAAGATATGATTGGCGATAACGCGCAAAAATTTTCAAATACATGGCGTGAAAAACAGTTGGAGTACTCCTTTAGGCGCGGGTTGATGCAAAACTATATACCGTTTTCGTTATGTACTAAACATGCCCTCGATTACGCGTGTTTAGCGCATAAAACGCAGCTGAGTGACGATCAAAAGCAGCAATTGCTTGAGCAATATAAAATTTTACCCGCCTTTGACGATGTTAAAAAAGGCCTTGAGCAACTTAAAGCGCAAAATTACCGATTGTTTGCATTTTCAAACGGCGCTGCTGATGCGGTAAATAAATTGCTCGAAACCGCAGGTATTAGTGAGCTTTTTGAAGGCGTTATAAGCGCCGACGATATGAAAACATTTAAACCAAACCCAGGTGTTTATAGCCATTTTTTACGCGAAACCAATTCAATGGGTGCAAACACGTGGCTTATTTCGAGTAACCCGTTTGATATAACCGGCGCTATTTCGCATGGTATGCGCGGTGCGTGGATAAAACGCTCAGAAGATTCTATTTTTGATCCGTGGGAAATTCAGCCTAATACGGTTGCCACTGATTTGGTGGATTTGAAAAACAAGCTTGAAGAGATTAATTAAGCTGCATTTTTACTTTTATACTCCTCTTTACCGCTTAAGTTGTAAAGAGGGGGTAGCCCTTACTTTTTGACCCGTCCAAAATACCTAAGCTTTATTACCCTCTCCTCAATTTTCAAATTAACAAACACGTCCTATTTGACCTGCGAATTAAATATTTACACAGTTCACTTTATATACACCGTTAGTTTTAAAAGTAATTCCTTATAACTAATTACTTTGCCTTGATTGCGATAATAACCTTATATTTAGTCCTTAATCATTATTGATAATGAAAATTGTTACCATTAAGATCCTTGAACCCAAATAAGTACCAAGGACCGAAATATGTCACAACTACAATCGGCGCAGCTCAGCTCAGTCGAAAACCAAGCATTATTTGAGCAAAATGGCCTTCCGCCGCAATTTAATCTCGATCAGTTTATTAACTATCAAATAGCGTCGTTGCAGGGGCTTTCGGCTGTGCAACAAGCTATGGCAAAAGCACAAAAGCCGTTTTCTGGCGTGGCGGTTAATACACTTGCCGCCACTGTTAACGATGTAGATTTAGCTAAACCTCTCGCTGATTTCCCGGCGGTATTAAACGAGCTTAAAAGCGTGTATTTAGATCACGCGGTGTATTTTCATCATCCGCGTTACATGGCGCATTTAAATTGCCCTGTTACGTACCCTGCGGTTGTGGCTGAGCACATCATTGGCGCAATTAATACCTCGGTAGATACGTGGGATCAAAGCGCTGGCGCGACCCTTATTGAACAAAAATTAATAGATTGGAGCTGTGAAAAAGCAAAATTACCGAGCACTGCCGATGGCGTTTTTACAAGTGGTGGTACGCAATCGAACTTAATGGCGATGCTTGTTGCACGCGAAGTTGCTGTGAGCCGTTATGCCCCCGATCATCAAGTAAAACTACAAGGTTTGCCAAACGTTGCCTCACGTTTTCGTATTTATTGCTCAGAGGTGGCGCATTTTAGTATTCAAAAGGCAGCAGCATTATTGGGCTTAGGTTATAACGCGGTAGTACCTGTGGCTACAAACAATAAAATGCAAATGGATATGGATGCGCTTAACCAAGCAATTGCAGATTCTAAAGCTAAGGGCGATTTACCTATCGCCGTGGTTGTTACCGCCGGTACAACCGATTTTGGCTCAATTGACCCAATTGAAGACATAGCAAAACTTGCTAAAAAAGAGCAGCTTTGGTGTCATGTTGATGGCGCATACGGCGGCGGGTTACTGGTAAGCGAGCATCACCGTAGTGCCCTAAACGGTATAGAACAAGTAGATTCAATTACCATAGATTACCATAAATCGTTTATGCAACCGGTTAGCTGCAGTGCGTTTTTATTAAGTGACAAACGCCACTTTAGCCATATTACCCTTTACGCCGACTACCTAAACCCATTAGCTGAGGCCGGCAATGGTACGCCAAATTTAGTTGATAAAAGCTTACAAACCACACGCCGTTTTGATGCCCTAAAGCTTTGGTTAACACTGCGCACTATAGGTGAAGCGCCGCTTGGAAGAGCGTTTGATAAAGTAATTGGCCTTGCTCGTCAAACCCACATTGTGCTTAACGACCACCCTGATTTTGAAGTTGTAAATTACCCAGAGCTCAGCGCACTGGTATTTCGCTTTGCACCAGAGGAGCTAAAACATAACCCTGATTTACTCGACACCCTAAACCTGCACGTACGCCAAACATTCTTAAATACTGGTGAAGCCATGATTGCACGCACCAAAATTAACGGCCGTCACTACCTTAAATTTACGCTACTTAATGCCCAGTGCCAATTGAGCGATGTGCGCGCTGTGCTTGAACAAATTAGCACTATTGCGTGGCAAACGTATAAGGAGCAAAAATAATGAGCAACCAACCTTATGATTTTATAGCCATTGGTCTTGGCCCGTTTAATTTATCGTTAGCGTGTTTAAGCGAACCACTAGAGGGCGTTAAAAGTTTATTTTTAGAGCAGCGTAGCCAATTTGATTGGCACCCCGGCATGATGCTAGAAGGTGTTACTTTGCAAACGCCGTTTATGTCTGACTTGGTGACTCTTGCAGACCCTACCAGCAAGTACAGCTTTTTAAATTATGCCAAGCTTAATAACCGCTTATACCCATTTTATATTCGCGAGAGCTTTTTTTTACTGCGTAAAGAGTACAATCTCTATTGCCAGTGGGTGTGCTCGCAGCTTAGCAACGTAAGCTTTGAGCAAAGTGTAACTCAGGTTGAATTTTGCCAGCAAAGTGAGTGCTATACCGTTACCTGTAACACCCCAAATGGGGAGCAACACTATGTTACGCGCCACTTAGTGCTTGGCACCGGCCCTGCCCCATATATTCCTGATTGCGCAGTGCAAAGTAATTCAAATAACGTACTGCACAGTAGCGATTTTTGCCACCGCCTTGATGAGCTAAAAGCTGCTAAACGCGTTACGGTTGTAGGTGCTGGGCAAAGTGCTGCTGAAATTTATCACACCTTATTACAACAAGCCGTGCCAAACGGTTTGCAACTAGATTGGATTGCGCGATCGCCGCGCTATTTTCCGCTGGAGTACACCAAACTGACTCTTGAGATGACTTCACCTGAGTATGTAGATTACTTTTATAATTTAAAGACCGAGCAACGAGATTGGCTTAATCAAAATCAAAAAAACTTATTTAAAGGTATTAATGGCGATTTAATTAATGACATTTTTGACACCCTTTACGCGCAAAGCTTAGATGGGCCTATTTCTACCACATTTAAAACTAACAGCAAGCTTACTAATACACGTAAAAGTGCTGGTCGCTTAGTCACTGAGTTTTACCATCAAGAGCTAAATGAAGCCTTTGAAATAAAAACCGATTACTTAATTTGTGCCACGGGCTTTAAATACAAGCGCCCTGCTTTTTTAAACCCCATTGCACAGCAGCTACCAGAAGACGATCAAGGCCGTTATATAGTAAGCCGTGAATACGCAATAGATACCGACCAAAAGCGTATATTTGTGCAAAATGCAGAGCAGCACACCCATGGTTTTGTAACCCCCGATTTAGGCATGGCGTGTTATCGAAATAGTATAATTTTGCGCGAAATACTCGGTTATGCACCGTATCAGGTAGAGCAAAAAATTGCTTTTCAGTGTTTTGATTTAAGCGATGTAGAAACCCGTTCACAGCAAAAGAGTAACGCCGCATGAGTTTACGTATAGCACTTATTTTGCTTACGGTTATTTCGGTGGTGTGCGATACCTTATTACTGCCGTTTTATCCGCAGTTTTTTGCCAGCGAATTTTCTGTAAGTAACCCCACGCTTATTGGTGTGTTTGTAGCTAACTGTTGTATTACCGTTATGCTCGCGCTGCCACTATGGGCAAAGGTTGCCAAAAAATACCATGAGCTGGCTCTTTGGCTTGTAACGCAAGTGATTGCCGCCTGCTTCGGTTTGCTTTGTTATTTTGCAACTAACGTGTGGGAATTTTGGTTTTACTACCAAGTTATGTTGGTACTTAAGGCCAGTTATCTGCTTATTTACCCGTTTGCACTGCGTTTAGAGCAGCAAAGTAAGCACCTTTCTATTATAGGCTTGTTTTCAGTACTTATGCACTTTGGCGCTATTGGTGGCGCATTAGTGGGCGGGTACTTTTTTAGCTTAAACGAACCGCGTTATGCATTGTTATTAAGTGCTGCGGGCGATGTAATACAAGTGCTGCTGTGCGCCTATTTAATGCTGAGCTTAAAGCTAGGTATTTATCAGCAAGCGATTGAAAGCGAAAAACCGCGCACTCGCACACCCTATTTTATATGGCAATTTTGTTTTATAAGCGTGGTTGTTTACTTTAGCGCGTTCTTAATTAGGCCGTTTTTTACGACCCATTGGCAAGGAATGAGCGCGCAAAGCAGTGCGTTTCAAAGTGCGCTTGTGTACGCCATTCCTGCTTTTGCAGCGCTACTTATGCTGCTGTTTAACCACTTTAGGCAGCACTTACCTCTCCCTAAACTTAGCCGAACCAGTACGTTTTCGTGCGCACTTATTTTTGGCGCTATTGGGCTTTATTTACAGGCGCAAGAGTCGGTGTGGTTAGTTGTCAGCTCGCGCATTTTATACGGTATAGCGCTGTTTCAGGTCATGGTTTTATTAGAGGTTATGCTATTTGCTAAAAGCGAGCCAGCTCACTACGGCAGTGATTTTGCCAAAGTGCATGTTGCGCAAAATATTGGCGTTATTTTAGCGTCGTTATTGGTGGGCATGAGTGTGGAATATTTTAATACAACCGTGCCTTTTTACTTTGCTGCCATTGGCTTTGTAAGCCTTGGCGCTATTTTGCTATGGCGCGTTAAATTTGTTGGCCGTGCTGCACACACAGCCACTTAATAATTATAAAAATTTAGGAGTTTTTATGTATTTTTCATCTTTTGTAACTACGTTACAGCACACCGGTAATGTAACTATGCGGTTACTACAGCAAAGCGACATGCCTATTATTTGTCAGTGGCTTGCTCTGCCTTACGCGCATTTTTGGGGTATGAATAAACAAACCCCTGAGCAAATGTGCAGCGCCTACCAAGATATAATTAATAACCCGCACCATAATGCGTATGTTATTGAGCAAAGTAATGAGCTACTAGCCCTTGTTGAGCTTTACAACCCTGAGCACGACAAGTTACTCGCAGCCGCCTATGAGGTATTACCAAACGATACCGGCATGCATATTTTACTCGCGCCAAATACAAAGCCTAAACGCCATTTTAGTTTTGAAATAATGCAGTGCGTATTGCACAGTATTTTTGCCCATAACGATAATGCGCGCGTAGTGGTAGAGCCCGATATTGCCAATAGTAAAATTCATACCTTAAATAAGCGTTTAGGTTTTGTGCATACTAAGCAAATAATGCTTGGTGATAAAAAAGCATACCTTGGATTTTGTAATAAAGCCGCATTTGAAACGCATGTTGATTTACATTACAAATCGCAAACGCCAATAAACAACGACTATGTAAAGTTTGACCACTGGCAGTGGGCAAATAGGCACTTACAAAGTAAAGCCATTAGCGAGCTTGTACACGAGCGATTATTGGTTGCAGAGCAAACCCCACATGGTTTTAAAGTTAATATTGAAGGGGGTTACTTTTTATTTAATGGCCGTGCTATGGCGCTTAACCACATAGATATAGACGAGCCAAGCTTATGTTTTTATAACCTTAACAATGAGCAAGTAGCGCTTGATGTACTGCACTTTTTTAGTGTGCAAGGCCCTGCGCTGGGTTTAACTGGCGAGCGTTTAGCCACCTACCTTGAAGAGCTTAACGCCACACTTGCCAGTGCCTGTTATAAACGCGAAAACAACACGCTTAGCGCAGCCGAACTTGCGAAATTAGGGCTGCAACAAATAGAGGCTGCAATGAGCGAAGGCCACCCTGCATTTGTGGCTAATAATGGCCGAATTGGTTTTAGCAAAAGCGACTTTTTACGCTATGCGCCAGAAGTGGGTAAACCGTTTAAAGTGCTGTGGTTAGCGGCGCACAAAACAGTATGTGATTTTGCTTATAGTGAATACTTTAGTGACTACCCAAGCCATATTAGTGGCGAGCTTGATTTAACCACTCGTGATGCGTTTAACAAAGCGCTAAAAGCGCAAAACCTAAACCCCGACGACTACCTATTTATGCCGGCCCATCCGTGGCAGTACCAGCATAAATTAAGTGTGGTGTTTGCCAACGAGTTTGCCAATAACCGCTTAGTGTATTTAGGTGAAGGTGACGATTTATATCAAGCGCAACAATCTATTCGTACATTATATAACTGCTCGCACCCGCATAAACCTTATTTAAAAGTGGCGCTGTCTATTTTAAATATGGGCTTTATGCGCGGGCTTTCGCGTGCTTATATGGCGGTCACTCCGGCCATAAATGATTGGGTGTTTAATAAAGTAAACCACGACCCAACACTTAGCGCGTGTAACTTTACAGCACTTAGAGAGTACGCCACGTTAGGGTATGCGCATCACACCTTTGAGCAAAGTGCACTCGGTGATACGCCGTATCGTAAAATGTTTGCGTGTTTATGGCGCGAAAACCCAAACCATAATTTACAAAATAATGAGCAGCTCACCACCATGGCCGCATTGCTGCACCTAGATAACAGCGGTAAAAGTATGGCAGGTGCATTAATAGATCAAAGCGGCTTAACTGCAAACGCTTGGCTACAAAGCTACTTTAATGCCTACCTTATTCCGTTAGTGCATTGTTTTTATGCTCATAAATTAGTGTTTATGCCCCACGGCGAAAACCTCATTTTAAAGCTTAAAAACTCAGTACCTGTAGGCGCTTACATGAAAGACATTGGCGAAGAAGTAGCGCTGCTTAACAGCACTGAGTCTTTGCCTGAAGAAGTGTCGCGTATTCACATTACTATGCCTAAAGAGCTTGAGCTATTGAGTATATTTACCGATGTATTTGACTGCTTTTTTAGATACCTAGTGGCTATTTTAGTAAGAGAAGCGCGCATTACCGAGCACGATTTTTGGCAAGGCGTTGCGCAAAGTGTAAACGCGTATCAACAAGCCAACCCTGCCTTAAACGAGCGCTTTAAAGAGTATGACTTTTTTAGTGATGAATTTGCACACTCTTGCTTAAACCGCTTACAGCTTGGCAATAATAAACAAATGGTTGATTTAACCGACCCAGCAGGCAGCTTACAGTTTGCCGGAAGTTTAGATAACCCGGTATCGGCAAAGCTGTATGGCTAAGCCCATAACCCTTGCGCACTTTTTATTTTGCCCAAATGAGCCGGCTGCTGCGGCTCATCCAAGCTTAGATTTAGTGCGCAAATTAGCGATTCATTGCAAGGCGCATTACCCTCATGCGCCTACGCAATTTATTAGCCGGCATTTATATTTGCAGCTTTGTTGGCAAACTCTGTATGCCTATTGTTATTGGTATACGTGTAAACACAACGCGCATAACCCCATGCAGTTACAGCTCAAAATTAATGGCGCTTATAGTCGAGGGTTTAACCTCACAGGCGCGCCTCTATTAAGTAAAACTGAGCAAAATAATGCACTCATTGAGTTTATAAGTTGTGTAGGTAAGTGGATAAATAGCGATTATGCGCTGAGTAAAAAAGAGCAAGGGCGCTTATTACTCGACACCCTAAACAGCGCATTTACGCGCGCTCATAGCTTAACTTTAGCAAGCGCTGAGCACATTACCTATTGCCATAAACAGCTACATGCCTTGATCAGTAATCACTTTAATTTAAACCCCCCATTTAACTTAACGGCCGAGCGCTTAACGTGCTGTCGTTATTATTTAGCAGGTTACAAAAAATGCCAAACCTGCCCAAAAAAGGATATTAAAACCAATGAACACACGTCTTAAAACGATTGACCTTGCCCGAGGTGCGAGCGTTTTTATTATGATTTTAGTCCACACGTTATGGATGTACTCAAGCACAGCGCTTCAAAGTGAAAGCCTATTTGGTGCTGTAATCCATATACTTGGTAAAGGTACCGCCTCGTTTTTAGTGGCAATGGGGCTGTCTATGGCGCTTTCGCGTAGGCAAACACCCCTGCTGTTAATTAAGCGCGGCATACAGCTTTTACTACTTGCCTATTTAATGAATGCAGCAAAGTTTTGGCTACCTATTGAGGTATTTAACACCATGCCAGAGGCGTTTATAAATGCGTATGGCTGGCAAAGCCCATTGAGTGCTGGGCAGTTACAATTTATGGTGCTAACGGGTGATATTTTACAACTTGCCGGGGTTAGCTTATTGCTGTTTGGTGCGCTTAATATTGCCCGCTGGAAAACCACATGGATTGCATGTTTAGCCGTGGCTATAGCACTTGTAAGCCAGTTTGTAAGGGGGCAGCAGTTTGCGCTTTCGCCTTATATTAGCGATTTGTTTTTTGCTAATAACTACCAAGTTTATTTTCCGGTATTTCCGTGGATAAGCGCTATATTAACCGGCTACGTGCTTGGGCGTTTATACATAAATAGTCAGCATAATGCTGCGTACTTATTTAGCGTGTGCGCAAAGTTAGGGGCTGCGTTACTAATCATTGGTTCAGCATGGTTATTTATTGATTTTAACGGCCAGTTTGGTAACTTTTTTCACTTAAATGGCGGCGGTATTATTTATTTAATTGGCTTAAATTTATGTGCTTTAGCTTTTATAGAGTACGCCATTGCAAATAAATTTAATGGCCCTATTACTCGGGCCCTTTTATATGCGAGCAAACATGTTACCGCTTTGTATGTTATTCAGTGGGTGCTTATTTGCTGGTTTATGGGAGTGTTTGGTTATCATACACAGTCGCTTGTGCCAACGTTGTGCCTAATGGCGCTTATGAGTTTACTCACTTTTGCAGTACATAAAATGTATTTGCAAATTAAGCTAATCCTACTTGGTTTTAAGCAAAAACCTAAACGTGCAGCATAAACTGTAAAGGGGCTTTACGGGCGCAGTTACAGGCGCCCTAGCCTGCTTTTATTGCTTCAATTACGGTATTCATGCGCTTTGCCATTGGCCTATTGCGATGATGGCATACATAAATATTTTCGCTGATTGGATTAGCTAAATGGTGCGTTTTAATAAGCGCAGGTTTATTAAATGCGCTAACAGCATGCGCAGGTAACACCGTAAAACCGAGCCCTAAACTTACCGGCTCCAGTATTAAACTTATTTGGTTAGAAAACCCCGTGCGCTTAATTTGATCAACATGTTCAAACTCACTGTAGTTTTCGCTTAGTAATAGCTGCGCGTGGTGTTTTGCATCGGGATGGCCAATAAAGCCAAGCTCACATAAAACCTCCCACGTTGGGTTCTTAATATGTGCAGGGGTAACAAGTAATAGCGCTTCTTTACCAATTTTGTGGCTAGTAACCTCGCTAAGCGTGGGAGCTTGAGTTAAAAATCCTATGTCGGCACTGTGGTTTGCTACGGCTTGCTCTACGCTTGTATTGGGTGCAAAGCGATAATCAATATTAAGCTCGGTATGCTTTGCCTGCAGCGCTAACAACTGGCTATAAAATTGTAGCCCACAACTACCTGGCGATTGTATTTTTACTAGGCCACTGTAAGGCGAATCATCTTTTAATTGTTGTTCTAAAAATTGCCATTCTTTTAATAATAAACTGCCTTGTTGATACAAATTTTGCCCATGTACGGTAAGGGTAAATTGTTTGCCGTGGCGCTCTAATAGCGCGCAGTTTACTTGCTTCTCTAGCTTTTTAATGTGCTGACTTACGCCTGATTGGGTCATAAAAAGGCGTTCGGCGGTTTGGGTAAAATGATTTACCTCAACCAAGGTGCAAAACGTGTTTAACCATGTAGGATTTATCATTACAAAACGTACTCAAAATGATGATTAATGATAATTTTACTTAATAAAGGCTGATTCGTAAACTAACTCCATCAACTAAGATAAGTCACACGTTAAAGAGGACATATTATGAGTCATACATATCCACGTAGTTTTTCGCACATTGGTATTTCAGTACCGGATGTTGAAAAAGCCGTAGAGTTTTACACTAAGGTGATGGGCTGGTACACCATAATGGAGCCTACCGTGATCACTGAAGATAACAGCCCCATTGGCGAAATGTGTACCGAAGTATTTGGTGAAAAATGGGAAAAATTTAAAATAGCGCACCTTTCAACAGGCGACCGTATTGGTGTAGAAATTTTTGAATTTAAAGACCAAGAAAACCCTAAAGACAATTTTGAATACTGGAAAACCGGTATCTTCCATTTTTGTGTACAAGACCCAGATGTGGAAGGCTTAGCGGAGCGTATTGTTGCTGCAGGTGGTAAAAAACGTATGTCAGAGCCTCGTTACTACTACCCAGGCGAAAAGCCATACCGCATGATCTACATGGAAGACCCGTTTGGTAACATCCTTGAGGTTTACAGCCACAGCTACGAGCTTATTTACAGCGCAGGCGCTTACTAAATGTAGCTAATTTAAAAAAGTTTAGCTAAAACAAAGGCCGCAGTATTTATTACTGCGGCCTTTTTGTTTATTACATGATTAAATTTTTAAAGGTGCTAATTTTTAGCTCCAAGCGAACTGTGTAGGGCATTTTTATAGGCCTCATACGCGGGTATAGCTGAGGTAATAATAGCCGCAACAGTAATAACGGCGATTACTTTTAAAGTCTCTACATTAAGCATGTTTGCATTTAAAAATAAGCCATAAGTAGCGCCTAGCCAATCACCTAAAAGCCATAAGGTTAAGCTAAGTAAAGCCGTTGCAGCTGCGCTTGCTAGTATTACTAAAATTAAAGCTTCTACTAGCACTAAGCTAAAAATAACGCTTGGCCCTGCGCCCAATACACGTAGCACGGCAATTTCGTTTTTACGTTGTGCCATAGAGGCAAGTAACATGGTTGATAAGCCAAATAACGACGATACCAACACCAAAATACCAATAATGCGTAATAGGTTTTCAACCGTTGCCATCATTTGCCAAAGCTCGGTCATGGCAACACCGGGTAACACGGCCATTAACCTGTCGGCTTTATAATTGTTTATATCGCGCTGTAATTTAAAGGTTGAAAACTTAGACTTTAAACCCAGCATTACTGCGGTAATGCTCTCGGGTGTGGTGTTTACTGAGTCTACATTGTTAAGTAATTTAGCTTGTTTTGCCGGTGATAAATGTATGGCCTCAATGGCGTTTAAGCTTACATGTATTGTTTTATCAACCGGTGTGCCTGTTGGGCTAAGTATACCCTTAATTATAAAGGGGGTGTTGTCGTGATGGGTAAAGCTTGTGTTACCAATACCATGAGCAATCACTACGCTTTGGCCAACTTTATAATTGAGCTTTTTGGCTACATCGGCCCCTATCACCGCTTCAAATAATGCGTTAAATGGCTGGCCGCTACTAAAAGTAAGTGGTTGCTTAGTGCCGTATTTAAAGTGTTCAAAGTAGCTATTATTGGTGCCCATCACTCTAAAACCACGATGCGAGTCGCCAAGCGAAATAGGGATTGCCCATTTGACTAATGAACTGCCTTTTAGGGTTTCATAGCTTTTATAATTAATATTACTGGTGGGGCTGCCCATTCTAAATACCGAATAAAGTAAAAGGTTTAACTGCCCGCTAGGTGCGCCCACAATCATATCTACATCAGAGATGGTTCTGTTAAAGCTTTCTTTGGCTTGCTGGCGAATATGCTCCACACTTAACAGCACGCTTATACTTATTAGTAATGATAAAAAAGTAAGTATGACCGATTTACGCCTACTGGCTAGGCTGCTCCACGCTAACGATACTAGCATTTGCTGCCCTCCTCTTTTAAAAGCGAAGTTACATTTACGCTGCGCTCAAAAAATTGTTGTAAGTGCATATCGTGACTTACAAATACAAGCGTTATGCCGTGTTGCTTACATAAATCAATTAGCAGGGTCATAAATGCATCTCGCGATGCGGCGTCTAATGCTGAGGTGGGTTCGTCAACTAATAGCAGTTTCGGTTTATTTATTAAAGCGCGGGCAATGGCCACACGCTGCTGCTGGCCAACACTTAATGTATTTGCTGCTTTTTGCAAAATAGTCGTTGGTAATTTAAGTGCTAAAAGTAGTGCTTTAGCGTATTGCTCTATTTGCGTATTGCCCGTTTTAGCAAAGTAGCTAGCAAGTTGAATGTTTTTTAAAACACTTAAATACGGTATTAAATTAAATTGCTGAAACACCACGCCAATGTTTTGCGCTCTAAATTTATCGCGCTTTTTTGACGAAAGCGTTGAAAATGCTTGCTCAAGTAAGGCTATATCGCCACTTTGTGGTGTTAGCACACCTGCTAATAAATTAAGTAACGTGGTTTTACCTGAGCCAGATTCGCCATGTAAAAATACCTGCTCCCCCTGCGTTACTTGCCAGTTAGGAATATAAAACGAGGTCTTATCAGCTTTGTGGTACTTATAGCTAAGTTGGTCAATATGTATTGCTAAGGGAGTAGAGGCCGAAGAAATTGTATTAGGCACGATGAGACTCCTATGGTTTGATAAGTGTTGATATGTTATAACGTTTTTAGCTGAGCAATAAACTAATTGAGATAAAAATATGTCAAAATATGTAACTAACATGGTTGCTTGGTGTGTTATAGCCTTGGCCAGTTTAGTATTTACTTGTGAGTCAGCGGCTCAAAGTACAAGTTACGAAGAAATTGAGTGGATTCAGTTAATGCCTAAAGATGATTTAGACGCATTGCTTAATCCGCCAGAGTATTTATATGAAATTGAAGATGGCTCAGAGCAAGACACATTAAATAGCCTAGACGCTAAAGCGTTTGAAAACGAGCAAGATAAACGCTACCAGCAAGCATTAAGCTCAGTACGAGTGATTGAAAGTTACAACAATAAAAAGCTGCGTATACCTGGCTTTATAGTGCCGCTTGAGTCAGAAGAAGGTAAACGCATTAGCGAGTTTTTTATTGTGCCTTATTTTGGCGCGTGCCTGCATATGCCTCCGCCGCCACCTAATCAAATAATCTACGTTAAGTTTGATCAAGGTGTTGATCTTAAAAGCCTGTATGACGCATTTTGGTTTGAAGGCACACTGACGATAAACACCGTTGAAAACGAATTAGGCACATCGGCTTACCAGCTTAAGTTAGACAATGTATTACCGTACGAGGATTAAAGTGAAATACATAAATATAAAACGAGGATTGTGCGGTTTAGCTTTTTTGAGTTCTTTAGGCGCTGGTGCGTGTGAGTTTCATGCGGGCGTGGGGTTAAATCAGTTTCATCCTTTTGCTCGGCAACACTTTCAGCCCCCTATTTTACAAAACTTCTCGTTTGAACACGCTAAACAAGCACAGGTAAAAGTGGGTAACCCCAGCACGGCAAGCTTTAGTTACTTAGTACCAAAACGTTACAGCGCGGTAAGTGTAAAATTTTTTGCACCTAAAAATATAAAATTAACAGGGGCTGCTTCTGTACAACTTGCCAGTACCCGGGGTATTCATCGTTTAAAATATGTGGCAAATAAGGCAGGCAATAGTGAAATTGTTATTCAAATTAACGGCATTTTAAATGCAAAGCCCTTCACGCTTGAACAAAAAATAAGCGTGGTAGCCAGTTGATATAACTTACATTTAGGTTAAATACAAAAAGGGCTAACGCAACGCTAGCCCTTTTTTTATACCTAAATTAAAAGCAGCTTTGCTGCAATTTATGCGTTTTTACCACAACACTTTTTATATTTACGGCCGTTACCACATACACACGGATCGTTTCGCCCTACCTTTGGCGCGTCACGTGTTACAGGGCTTTGCGGTGGCGGGCAGCAGCTTGTGTTAGTGCAGCCTGAGCCTGTTGGGGCTGGTGATTTATCGGTCATATTACTCTTCCTTTTTAATAGTATTTACCACGAACCATACATAGGGTTTGGTAGTAAAAATAATGATTTACCAAGCTTGGGTTGTAGCGTTTTTATATTGGCGCTTTCTTGTGTTACGCCGCTAAAATCTTCTATGTTATCTCCCACCTGAAATTTAATAACTTGTGGTTGCTGCCAGTTATTATTTTGCCCACTTGGTGAAAAACAATCGGCTGTGCCTTGTTTTATTTGTTGGCGGCGTAAGTCTTTATCGTTAATAAATTCGTTGTTATTAACGGCGTTTTTGTCAGCCTCTGAACGGCCAATTAAACAGGTGTTTTCAACCGTTATAGGCAAGCCAACGGCTTTAAGGTTATTCCACGTGTGTAAATCGTTTTGCTTATTACGGTTAGTAACAAGCGCTATTTTTCCGCCGTGTTTATACACTGTTTCTATAAACGATTTAGCACCAGGTACCAGTGTGGCTTTTTTGCTTGCAACCCATGCCTGCCATGATTGTGGTGTATATCCTTTGCCGTTAAGCTCGGTTTGTTTTTGATAAGCTGAATTATCAAGCACGGTTTCATCAACATCCATCACGGCTACCCAGTTACTTCCTGTGTTTGGCAATTGCATTACTGCTGCTTTTGCTTGTTCATAGGTTGTAGTTGCTAGTGCTTTGTACTCTTTACTGGTTGTTTGCCATAACACTGCCGACGACAGTGAGTGCGCATTAGCAGCAAGCGAAACCGATACAGCGCAGTGGTCGCTTAGCATGGCTTTGTTATCCATATTTTTGAATTTATGCACCTGAGCCGACGCTTCAATATTTTGTGCATTCATACCGCCAACAATAATGTGATCGATAGGCGCAGGGTAGCGTGCTTGGCACCCTAATAATTGGCTGGTCGTAATACGAGTTGAGCGCTCATCACTTAATAAGGTGCGGGTTAGCCTATTGTAAGGCGCTGATATACGGTGGTTAAAATCACCTAATATTATGTAAGGCGTGCCTGCTGTTTCGTGTTTTTCAACCCAGCCATTAAGCACTGGTGCTTGTTGTGCATAGGTTTTACACGCAGGTGAGTCGCTTTTTAAGTAGTCGTCTACAAAACAGCCGCTTTTCATGTGTACGTTCAGTATATCGGTTGGCCCTTGCTGTGTATTAACTGTTATTTGTAATCCGTAGCGCAGCCCTGCTCTTGCTAATCCTAATTGGTCTATAGGAGCTGTATTGAGTACAGGTATTGCTTTTTTTACTGCAAAGGCTACTTTTTGCTGGGTTGATAAAGCTCCCGTTTGTCGGCACGTATAGGCTTTGCTGTCTGCTCGGCTAGACATAATTAGTTGCCAGTCGTCTTCAGAGAATATTTGCTCTAGCGCCTCTTTAGATCCCACTTCTTGTAATGCAATAATATCGGCGTCTAAGTTTTTTGCATACGCTTTCATTGCTGCTATTTCGCTTGGCGTTCTGGCTCTACAACCTGTATCTATTGGGTATGCAAGGTGCTCAACATTCCAAGTCGCTATTTTTAAAGCGGGTAGAGTTTGGGCTTGTAGCTGCGAGGCCGGCTGAGCTGAAAAACTTTCATTAGTATTTTTGGCTAGGTTAGATGTACAGCCAACACTAAGCGCACTGACTAAAGCAATGGTTAATGTATTAAATGTGTTCATGGTTAGTTTTCTCTAAGTTGGTTTTATTATTAATTAAGCAGTTCATGAGTTGTTGCGCCCACATAGAGTTAATTTGTATCGCTATTATTTCTATGCGGCTTTCTTGGCAATCGTTTAAAGGGGTAACGGTTAAGGTTTGCTCAGCTAGGTTAAAGCCTACGCTCCCTTCGTCTGTTTTTATAACAGCTTTAATTCGCTCTACTTTTAAATTGCTAAACAAAGCGTGCAGCGCGGTTTTACTAAATATGTGTGCTGCACTAATACGCCAGCCAATACTTTGATAGCCTTGAGCGCTATTTTCAATGCACAGTATGCCATTTGTGGGTAACGGCGCTTCGCGGGTATTAATGCCTGAATTTGTATGAGTATGCGAAGTGTAAGGCCCCGATTGATTATAGCCGCACTCACCTTGTAACAACTCAGGCGCTATTTCACCTTGTGTAGTAAATACAATTTGCTGTGTTTGGTTTGCGCGGTTTATTACGTAATCAGTTAATGTTTCAGCGTCATCTTGAGCGTATAAATCGTGCTTGTTACCTACAATAATATCTGCAATATCAATTTGCTGATTAAAAGTAGCATGGCTTGTATAACGCGAGTCGTTGAGCTTTCTGGCATCAACTAAAGTAATTGTTTTTTGTAAGCTCAGTACATTTTTATAATGCGATGATGAAAGTGTTTGTAATACTTCCTTTGGGTGGCCAAGCCCTGTGGGTTCAATTAAAAGCCTGTCTGGTTTTGCTTGTTTAAGCAGCTGATTAAGTGCAACTTGCATTGGCACGCCGGCTGTACAGCACATACAGCCACCGGGTACTTCGCGAATAAATACACCGCTGTTTGGGCTTTGTTGCCCATTAAGTAGCGCGCCATCAATACCTACTTCGCCAAATTCGTTTACTAATACCGCCCAGCGCTCAGTGCGTGGTTTGGTTTTAAGTAGCGATACAATAGCGCTGGTTTTGCCTGCACCTAAAAAACCACTAATAATATTAGTGGGTATTGCTTTTAGCGTTTGCTTATTAGAGTTCATTAGCCAATTTCTTGTAACCTTTTACCAAATCGTGATTTGCAGACACCACCGATTCAGAAAATGTTGAATATTCTGGCGGCACTTTGCTTATGCTGTTTAAATCGAAGCCGGGTTCTATATTGGTCATTGGCGGTACATGGAAGTTTTTAGGTAAATCTAATCCATCAACAACGCAGTTATGCCTAACTACACACCCATTTCCCACATGCGATCTAAATACTACCGAATTAAAGCCAATAAATACATCATCCCCTACGCTGCACGGGCCATGAATAATAGAGCGATGCGCTATAGACGTGCGCTCACCAATAGATACCGCCGCCCCCGATTTAGAATGTATAACCACGCCATCTTGTATGTTTGAATTTTTTTTAATAATAATTGGCTGCATATCGCCAGTGTCGTCTACTTCATCGGCGCGAATAACCGCATAAGGGCCAATAAATACATTGTCTTCAATGATTACTTTGCCACACACAATGGCTGTTGGGTCTATAAATGCGCTTTGTGCGACACTTGGCATGTGGCCGTTTGGGTTTTTTCTTAACATTTTTTATCCTACTAAATATGCAAATTAAGGTTTTAAATAACACGCTGCTGCGAAAACTTTTGGTCGTACACTACAGCGTTGTGAGCGTGTAAGCTTTCTTGGTGTTCAACTTTAAAGTGGTAGTCGCAAATGTTGGTTTTTAGCTCTAAGGCCAGTTTGATTCTGCGGGCGGCATCTTCGCAAAAAAGTAAGTTTTCGGCATTGAGCTTGGCAAATGCTTGTTCGTCTTCGCGTTTTACTGCGGTTTGAACAGGCGTACCAATCGCACTTTCTAGTTGTGTAATAAGTGCAGGTAAGTCAGGAAGCTCTTCACCTTTAATACGCATTGTTATGTACGCGTATGAGCGCTGGCTGTGTGGTGTAGCAATACTGCCTTGCTCTGATGATAGCCACTCTAGCAATGCGTTTTTATCAACGTGCTGCTCTGTAAATTGCTCTGCTACGGCATCGCTTAATGCTTTTCGTGAAAGCGCGGCTGAGCACGGGCACGTGCTTGAATAAGCAATAGTAAGGCTAAGCTCGGTATTAATTTCACCGTCTTCAATGGTTTTACATACATTCACCGGATACGCCTGATACCCCGACTGACTTGATAAAAGCGCAGGCTTATTAAGTGTTAGCTCAAAGGCTAAATTTACTTTAGCGCTTAGGCTTAGGCCTTGTTGAGAGTGCAGCATAGTATTTAATAACGCGGTTAAACTTTCGCCCGTTAAAGGCTTGTTTACAAGCCGCTCTTTAAGATGCAAATACAAACGCGACATATGTATGCCTTTGGCTTCGGCTTTATTTAAACTTACAAATATGTCGGCTTTGGCGTGCGTATGGATAGGTTCGCAATCGTGTGGTAAAACATGCAAAGGCAGCGAAATTCCTTCCATCCCTACCCATTGTAAAGGTTGTGCATTCAAAGAGTTATTCTGCGAAGTAATATCTGGCAAATGGCTTTTAGCATTCATAAATTTAACTATTCCAATTAACGATTAAAAACAAGAGGCATGGCAGGTTTGCTAGGTTTAGAGACCGTTTTGCCATCGTAAAGGCGCTCGCCATTAACCCACGTACTTACTATTTTTGATGAAAACTCAATGCCATTAAAAGGCGTCCAACCGCAAAGGTAGCGGCAAGAGTCGTGGCTCACCTTTGTAGTTTGCTGTGTACTTACCAGCACTAGGTCGGCGTAGTAGCCCTCTTTTATAAAGCCGCGTTTATCTACTTTAAAACGCAGCGCAGGGTTATGTGCGGTTTTTTCTACCACCTGCTCTATGCTTAAGCGGTTGTGTTTAACGTGTTCTAGTAAGCTTAAAAGTGCGTGCTCTACTAAGGGTAAACCTGCTGGCGCGTTAACATAATCGGTTTGTTTTTCTTGCCATGTATGCGGAGCATGATCGGTGGCAATAATATCTATTTGATTATTTTTAACCGCGTTTATAAGCGCATCACGATCGGTTTTAGCTTTTATGGCAGGGTTACATTTTATTAAGTTGCCTAAGGCTGGGTAATCTTGCTCGCTAAAATATAAATGGTGTACACAGGCTTCTGCGGTAATGCTCTTATTGGCTGTATCGCCTTTAGTAAATAAACTCAGCTCTTTTTCGGTGGTTATGTGTAATACATGCAATTGCGCATTGTATTTTTTAGCAAGCGACACCGCATACGACGATGAGGCATAACACGCCTCTGCATCACGAATTTTTGGATGGTCGGTAATACTAGGCACAATGCCTTGTTGCTCATAGCGCTGATTGTTTTTGCTAATTACTTTACCATCTTCGCAGTGGGTAACTATAAGCACAGGGCATTCGCGAAATATCCCCTCAAGTGCTTGTGGGTTCTCTACTAATAAATTACCGGTAGAGGCGCCCATAAACACCTTTACGCCACATACTTTTTTAGGATCGAGCGCTTTAATATCATCTAAATTGTGCTCGGTTGCGCCAAGGTAAAAAGAGTAATTAGCATAAGAATGCTGCTCGGCTATGGCGTACTTTTCCTCAAGTGCGGTTTTGTTTGTGGTTGAAGGGTTAACGTTAGGCATTTCCATATAACTTGTAATACCGCCGGCCACTGCCGCACGCGATTCAGTTAATATAGAGCCTTTATGAGTAAGGCCTGGCTCTCTAAAATGCACTTGGTCATCTATCATGCCTGGCAGTAAGTAGGCACCTTGCGCGTCAATTACATCATCGTTTTCGCTCGGGGTGATATTAGGGGCAATGCATTCAATAAATTGGTTGGTAATGCGTACATCAGCACGTTGCGTTTTACCTTCGTTAACCAATTGGGCATTTTTTATTAGTTGGCTTTTCATGCTTACAGCTCTTATTTAGTCAGCAATTTATGTTTAATGGGTATGAGTTAGCGGCTAAATATTAGCTTTGCCAGCTTATTACAGGGTTACTGCGCGTTACTTCTGTTGAGCCTTGCCCCGTATTACTAATCCATTGCACGTTAAGCGCATTCAGCGAAGGCATTAAGTTAAACAGCGTGACCGAAAAGCCCACAACCGGTGTTTTGCAGTTAAAATTGTAGGTGGCTTCAACATTATGATGATCGTGCTCATCGTGCTCATCGTGCTCATCGTGCTCATCGTGGCTGTGAGCAAGTGAGTTTTCGGTACTTTGTAAAATACACTGCCCTTTAATATCAATAGCGTGGCTACTATTTTTTAATTGCTGAGCGAGTACGTTAATGGCATTTTTATCAGATGAGTTAGCAGCTTGATGTTCAAACCCTAGGGCATCGGCAGCCGGAATAATAAACTGCATTTGCAGCACATTGCCCTCTTGAGCAATAAGTAACTCACCTTCCCCATGCACATGCTTTTGCGCATAAGCACTAAAACCTAACCCTAACAGCAGGGCAACACTGAGCCCTTGAGTAACCACTTTCATAAACTAACCCTTACTTAAATAGAGCTAAATACATCAATTGTTATAATATAACATATTAATAGTGTCCTAAAAAGATAATAATTAAGAGCGTTTTACTAATGGGTTGGTAAAGCTATTTATTGTTTATAGGTACAGATACTGGTAAGTTTTAGCTATATAAATAATTTATTTTTAAGGAAAAGCATGACACTGTCATTGGAAGACATCACCGCCAATAATTACGAAGCCATATGCGATTTAGAGGTTGCTAAAACACAAGAAGAATACGTGGCGTGTAATATGTGGTCGTTAGTAGAAGCGCACTACAATAGCGGGTATACCTGTAAAGCGAATTAACCTGAACTCTGGATAATAAATCTATCTCAAGCAGCTATTTTCAGCGCTAACTGCGTTGAATTTACTTGCAATAGGCTAGCTATTGACGCGTAATTTCGCCTTGTTTTCACTGGAAATCTCTGGCTAGAGAGAATAAGCATAAATATCACTTTTGACTCAATACGTTAGTAAACCTCTTAACCAGAGTTCAGGTTATTTACTTAAATGCTGTGCCGGTCGGTTTTTTTATGTGGGTAAAAGAAACCCCAACAAAGGTTTCTATTTGGCGCTTTATGGTTGATCAAGCACATCAAAGTAAAGGCATTGGGCGCAAAGCACTAGCTATGGCAATTGAAGAGATTAAAACAACTTCTAAGCTTGAACAAATCGAGATTTGTTATAACCCGCAAAATCCTGTTGCTAAAGACTTTTATTCAAGCTTTGGGTTTGAAGAGGCTGGCCTCGATGAGGATGACGACGATATGTTAGCGGTTATTAAAATTAGTAGTTAACTCATTAATGAGTAGGCCGGATAAGCGAAGCGCCATCCGACACAATAAAATACCTTGCCAATTATTATCAACATTTTATGTTG
Source organism: Pseudoalteromonas sp. MMG007 (assembly GCF_018100985.1). GTDB lineage: Bacteria > Pseudomonadota > Gammaproteobacteria > Enterobacterales > Alteromonadaceae > Pseudoalteromonas. The sequence goes on from NZ_JAGJEI010000013.1 coordinate 125,291, forward strand.
TTGAATGGCTGGAGAGTGCCAATTGCGGACGATAGTAACCATAATCACTTATGTGGACTCCCATTTATCAACAACTATTTTAACTAAATAAATTCGCCTTCTTATGTACGAGTTCTAAATGAGGCGCTACCTCGACTCCAAGATAATTTCGCGTGTTAGAGCACTCTTCTTGTTAACGAGCTTTTCGCTCTTGTGACTATACTGTGTCGTCTAACATGTTGTTAATTTAGCTAAAGCTGATGTTTGATTTTTTTATAATAAAACAGCTTTATATTCTGTTTTATTATTGATTAAAGAAAAAGCGGTTCTAACCGTTTTATTGGCTAATGCGACTGCTGCACACTTTTTTCCTCGTCGTTCTATTAACGCTTTAAGCCAGCGCTCTTTACTTGTTTTTGGCTCTCGCTTAACAACTTGTTGGATGACTGGACTTCCCACAGTTT